>JANYHT010000037.1 GCA_025358925.1 Gemmatimonadaceae bacterium
TTTAAACGGCAGCGAAATCATAGCCGGCGGTAGCATCATCATACCCATGCTCATGAGCACCGACGCCACCACAGCATCAATGATGATGAACGGCAAATAAATCACAAAGCCAATTTGAAACGCCGTGCGCAGTTCACTCGCGACAAACGCCGACATCAACACATGCAACGGCACATCGTCGACCGTTTTTGGACGCGGTAGCCGACTCATCTCGACAAACGCGCGAATGTCTGACTGCTTGGTTTGACGCAGCATGAATTCACGCATGGGCTTGACGCCGGTCTTCATCATCTCGACTTGAGTAATCTTCCCATCAAGCCATGGTGTAATGGCGCTCTTGTTCATTTCGCTCAAGGTTGGCGCCATAACGAAACCGGTCAGCAATAGCGCGAGCGCCGAGAGCAACTGCGCAGGTGGCACACTCTGCGTACCCATCGCTTGCTTCAAAAAATGCAACACAATCAGAATGCGCGTAAACCCTGTCATCATCAACAGCAACGTGGGCAACAATGTGAGGAGGCCCATCATCACCACGATGCCAACAGTACCGTTCAAGTGCAGTGCGCCGTCTTTCGTATCGCCCATCTTTACATCCATCTGCGGCATCACTTTCATAAACGCATCCTCGCCAGCCACGGGCGCCAGCGATGCAACACCTGCTTTCCCGTCCGCCGCCGCACTCTTTGACGAATCAAGTTGCATCGCCGACATCGGACGCTTCGACGCGGCACCACCAGGCGTCACCGATGCACCGTTACCAGTCTTGACCGGCGTCGTTGTTTTCGAAAGCCGCGCACTCCCACGTGTTGTTGGTGGTATGAATACTTGCGGTGCCGTTGGTGCAACGACTGGCACGACGGGCGACACCGCGATTGGCACGACGGGCGACACCACCGGCGGCGCACCTTGCGCACGCAGCACACCCGCCGACGCCTGCACCACCACGATCGCTCCAACAAACACCGCGAGCTTGGTCGCAGCACTCATCGCGCCACCGAGCATCGCACGAAACTCGCGATCACTTCGTGCAACATTCGCCGTAACCGCGTAATTCGCGACGAGCGGTTGTTGCGGTCGTTGCGTCACGAGTAATGCCGCCTCGCGCTCGAGCGATCGCGACATCACCCGACCAAACGCACCAGGTAGAAACTTGGCCAGTGCACTCGTCGCCTCCACACTCGACGCCAATGGCGTCACGATAGTACTCGTGCTCAACACACGCTGGCGATCGACCTCATCCAACTCAAACAACGTGCGAATGCCTCCTTCGCCCGTCGACACGGCAATCACCTTCTCGCCAACCCGCACCACCGCGAGCCCCATCTTCGGACCAATCGCAATGCGTTGCACGACTTCCACCGGCACGCGCGTTCGCGCACTCAGCACGTTTGGACTGTAGCGCTTCAGCAACCATAAACTCACGGCGCCAAGCCCCAAGACAAACGCGAGTGCCCCAATCACGCCCAACGCCGAGAGGAGCATGCGTCAGGTTGTTGGCGGAACGGTGTCGTTGCACTTCAGCATACGCATCACGCTGCGTTCGCCGCTGCCATTGCGGTTGCACTCGCGAGGATACGCGTAATGCGCACACCAAAATGCTCACCCAACACCACCACTTCGCCTTCGGCAAAGCGACGGTCACCGACATAAATATCGATCGGCTCACCAGCCAGTCGATCAAGCTGCATGACTGAACCGCGACCAAGTCGCAGAATATCCTGCACGCTCATACTCGTGCGTCCGAGTTCAATCGACACCGGAAGCGTGAGATCGAGCAGCATACCAATCGGCACTTCCGACGTACCCGCCAGTGTCTGCTCAAATTCCGAGAACTGTGGTGGACGCGCGGTCATCGCGTGTTCGTCCGACTCGTTCGCGAGCGACGAAACGGGTTGACCAGCTGCCTTGGCCGCCTGTACGCTCGCCACCAGCGCATCGATTTCTGCGGGGTTCATGATCTATTCGTCCGTGTTTCGGGGGCTGACGATGCACTCGGCACCGCGTCGAGAATGCGGATGGCAAGATTGCCGGCCACACGGCCGGGATGGCCGATAAAACGTTCTTGGCTTCCAGCGCGCACAATCACGCGCGCGTCACGCGGAATACCGGTGGGCACCACACTGCCAACTTCCAAGCGCGCGATATCGCGCATCGAGAGTTGAAACTCTGGCAGGCGAGCCGTGAGTGGTACTTTGGTTGCACGCAACGATGCCTCACTGCGTTGACGCGTGGTCTCGCGTTCTTGTTCGTTCGTGATCAACTGCGCTAACCGTTGTTGCCCGCTTGACGTGAAAAACTTGTCGAGCACCGAAAAGGGCAAACACAGTAACAGCAAACTGGTCGCGCCACCGGCCGTGATTTCCACGTTGGCGACTAACACCGGGTCTTCGCGATTCACTACCTGCAGAATTTCCGGCGACGATTCAAACGCGCTGATGTTGATGTCCATCGGCACGTGATCCTGCCAGATCTCTTGCAGCAGTGATGCGGTACGATCCGCCACGGAACGAACGGCCATGCGCTCAATCGGCGTCAGTGATCGCGTGAGCGTCGACCCCAATCCTGCGCCACCAAATAAGCGGTCGATCAAAAAATTGGAGAACTCTGGACCAACATCAATGACACCTTTCTGCCCCGTCCCTTCAACGTCGAATATGAAGGACGAGCACGGCGTCGGGAGCGATAACGTAAATTCGCCAAACGAGAATTGCTCGACGCTTTGCAAACGGATTTCGATTTGGCCTCGAACGCGCGACACCAACCACCCTTCGAGATTTTTCACCAGTCGTTCGTACATCGCTTCTAACGTACGCAGTCGCTCTTTCGACACGCGATGCGGACGACGCCAGTCGTACACTTGCACGTCGATCGCAGCGGCGGTGTGCGGTGTGAGACGCACTCCACCACCATTACCGCCAAGCAGACGGTCGATATCGTTTTGACTAAGCGTTTCAGAGCTCATGAGCGCTTACTGCACCACAAACTGCGGGAAGTACAACCGCTTCACGGCGCTCTTGCCGAATCGCGCGCAAATCACCGCTTGGATTTCCGTTTTGATCGCTTCACGCGCGGACATGTCCACGAGCTGGTCCACTGTTTTTGTGCCGAGTGCGGTGAGGATGATGTCGCGGAGTTCGGCGTCGCGGTCTTTGAAATCGGTGGATGCGGTGGGCGTTCCCGTTTCGATGGCGACTGTGAACAGCAGGAATCGACCACCGCCGCTTGAGGCAGGATTGAGCACGAGATTTTCGAGCAAGTGAATGGATGGCGCGGACGAATCCTTGCCCTTCTCACCAGCCTTCTCGCCTTCTTTGCCGGCGGCCTTCTCGCCCGCTTTTTCGCCGCCCTTTGCTCCACTCGCTGCGTGTTCACCCGACGAATCAGCGACACCAGACTCGGCGTGCGCCGGCGCTGAACGACCCATCTTCTTCGCCACGATCGGTCCGATAAACGATGCGCCGGTGCCGCCGCCGACGGCTAATCCGACGGCGACAAGCGCGATCAGAGGCAGTTTGGCTTTGAGCCCGGCTGGTGGCGCGGCGCCTTCGTCAACTACGGGAGTGGGTTCGTGTGCAGCCATGGTCTGGTGGGGCGTGGGGGAGATCGACGCTGCAGTAGAAAGCAGGACCGGGGCCAGCGCATGCTCGTCGTCAATTACGAATCATCATTGTCACGTATCGCATTATGTAATAACAACTTACAAATTATTCACGACAACTACTATTTTTACCGTAGCATTCAATGAAACGGTGATTAGCTAGGCAAAAAGCGATGGTCCGGCAGAATATGCCGCAGGGTTGGTACGAAAACGACGAAGACGACGGGTGAGGGGAAGTGGCCCCCCACCCTCCGTCCTTGCGCCACGGCCCGACCCGCGGCGGCGATTACGCGTCGATTACCGCTTGATCGTCATCAACTCTTGAAGCATTTCGTCCGACGTCGAGACCACTTTGCCGTTGGCTTGGAACGCACGCTGGGCCACGATCATGTTTGTGAATTCCTGCGCGAGGTCGACGTTCGACATTTCCAAGGCACCGCTGGTGAGCTGCGATTGTGAACCTTCAAGCGCGAAGCCAAGCACCGCGCCGCCAGAGTTGGCCGACTCTTGGTACATGTTGTCGCCGATGCGCAGCAAACCACTCGGGTTATTGAAATCCGACAGTACAATCTTGGCGAGCGGTGACGTCGTGCCGTTTGTGAAGAAGCCGGTGATAAGCCCAAAGCGATCAATCGAGAAGTTCTGCAACGAGCCGGACGTGTAACCGTTTTGATCGCGCAACACGGCGGTCGACGCGGTGGACGCAAACTGCGTGAGTCCATTCACGCCGCCGTTGAGCTTTAGGTTGATCTTTACTGGATTGGCGCCAGGAACGGCGAAGTCGAGCGCGGCGGTGATGTTAGTCGACATCACGCCAGCTTGATCGAACGTGAATGTGCCACCGTTCGTGCTTGCGGCCGGCGCAGTTGGCGACATGAAGTACGAGATTTTGATCTCGGAATTCGACGGCATGTTGGCGGTGAACTGCACCGCGGGTGGCGGGCCGGCGTTGAACGACCAATCGGCCGGCGTGGCGTACGGCGTGCCTGTCGAACTAGTCACGCGCACATCAGCAGGCGCGATCTGATAGCCCGCCGGCGGCGTTGGTAACGCGATGTCCGCTGGCGGAGTCGCACCACTCGTTTGGAAATTTTGCGTCAGTGCGCTCGCGATCGGATCGATGCGCCAATCCCACGTGTTAGGCGCCGTCTTCCACATCTGAATCTTGATGTCGTGCTTGGAGCCTTGTGAATCGAATACGGCAATTTGCGTTTCACTCCATGCACCTTGATTGATCGGCAAGTCGCGCGTGAGCTGGTTCGTGAACGTGCCCTGAAAGATTGGCGCCGATGCGTTCAAATTGCCCGCGATCGTCGTTTCCGTGGTCGGTTTCGCCGACACCTTTTGACCAAACGGCAACTGAATATCCTTGATACCATCCAACAACACGCCATTTTCGTACGTGCGACCTTGGACAACGAAACCATTCGTTGGCGACACCATGTTACCAAGCGCGTCTACTTGAAAATTGCCTGAGCGTGTGTAAAAGCTTTGGTTGCCTTTGCGCACTACAAAGAACGAATCGCCTTGAATCGCGACGTCGGTATTCAGACCGGTCGTTTCGAGATTGCCTTGATTGAAGATCTGATCGATCGATCCAATCTGCATACCTAAGCCGATCTGAATTGGATTGATACCGCCTTGATCTCCAGGTGGACGGCTCGCGCCTTGGAGCAATTGTGCAAACCCTTCTTTGAACGTGACGCGACCGGCTTTAAACGCCACGGTGTTCACGTTGGCGATGTTATTTCCGATGACATCCATGCGCACTTGGTTGTTGCGCAGGCCGGACACGCCGGCGTAGAGAGAGCGAAGCATTCGTGTGTGGTCCTCTGTGTGGGAAGGTCGCGACTAGCTGCGGATCTGCGTCAGCTTGCTCATCGGAAGGCTGAGAGAATCGCCAATGATGAGGATGGGATTGCCCTTTTCGTACCGCATACCGGTGATCCGTCCGGTTGTGTAGGTCTTCACACTTTGAAACGTGCCGCCATCCGTTGCGACGCTTGCACCATACGTGTACTTCCCGGCCTTGAGCGGCGGGACAAATGTGAGATCCTTCGTGTCGAATGCCTGCTGACCGGCAACGACATTTGACAGTGCCGCGGTTGAGGTCTCGCCATTGGCACCAGTGGCCGTCACGATGCCTGCGCCATGATTAGTGCCGGCATCAATCAGCACCGTACCACTGAGCGAGCGATCAATGAACAATTGATTGCCATCCGTCACGCCCGTCTTGCCCACCGTAGCCATCGCTGCCTGTCCTTCAATGAGTGACACAAGATTCTCATTTGCCGTTTTCTGATCGGCCGTGAGCGCTGCGATACTTGCAGCGATCGCCGCCTCAGCTTTCCCCTGCGCATCGAATTTTGTATTCAGTTCCTGCAATTGTTCAACAGACGAGAACTGCGCAAGCTGCGCGGCCATGTCTTTCCCATCCATCGGGTTCATCGGATCTTGATGTTTGAGCTGCGCGACGAGCAGCTTGAGAAAATCATTTTTGCCCAACGAGAGCGGATTGGTTGGAAGTGTACGTGGCGCCGAAGGTGTGGCCGGACCGACTGCCGGGTCAGGGGCGTTGGCACCGGACGTATCAGGAACGCTGCTGCCGGGTCGTATCGACGTGATCATGACGCATCCTCGTTGAAGGTGCTGCGCCGACCACGCTGGTCCGCGCGTTGTTGTTGTTCGTCGCGCGCACGTCGCGCGTCGTCTTGTTTGTCCCATTCGCGCGCATTTGGTGAACGCTCGCGCTGCTGCTGCGGCGTTGCATCATTATTTGTCGTCGACGACATCGCATGCGTTCCAGGGAGGCGCAGCCCCGCACGTTCGCCAGCAAGCCGCGTCGTTTCGCCGCTATCAATACTTTTGGTTGACGTGACACGCACACTATCACTCTCTAAGCCGCGTGCAGTCAGCGCATCTTGCAATTCTGCGGTGCGCATCCGCAGCTGATCGGCGGTCACTGTATCAGTCGAGATGTGCGTGTCGACGACGTTACCACGTAAGTCGACCGTGATGCGCTGCTTCGTCCCGTCAGCGCCGTCCACATCAAGTGTCATGCGCGAGAGCGCAGCGGCAGGCGCATCATCACGTTGCTGCTGCAAATCGGAGACGCGGTCTGCTGATGCAGCGCCAGCGGGTGCCGCGTTTCGCACAATTGGATGCGTGTTGTTTGTCGTGAGCGAGGGCATTGGTGCTGCGGTGGTAAACGCCGTCGCCTCAGGTGCATTTCCGGTGCCACGCTCGCGCACACTGCCACGATCCGTGCTGGACGTACGATCATCGTTCGTGCGCGTATCGCCGCCGCGATTTGCATCAGCCTGCGTTCGTGCGCCCGCCGCAGCGTAGGCTGCGAGCGGTGCGGCTTGCTGTGACGCCGAAATATCCGGAGTGGAGTTTGTTGACGCGACGCGTGCAATCGAAGCAACACTCGCAACGCTGGCAATGCTTGCAACACGCGCGGTACCAGAAACAGTGGCTGCGTTACGACGATCAATTGCTGTTGCGGTGTCTGATGCCGCATCAAGGCTCTGTCCATCCCTCGGCAATTCCAGATGCCCTGGATCGCGCAGTCCAAGCGTGCGTAAACCTTCCTCACGTGCGATGCGTTGTAAACGCGCGAATCCCTCAGCGTTCGTCCACGCGCCGTCAACCGTCACATCCGCAGCCTCACCGCGCGTGTGCGCTGAATCGCGCGTCCACGTGACAACGTCACCTGCTCGCGTCCGACCTTGCGCGAACAGAAAGTCTTGGCGGTCTTGCGAACGTACCGTCTCCACCACTTGCACGTCTTGGCCATACTCTGACTTCATCCGCGCGATCACGCGTTCAAGACGCGATCGGAACTCTGGCACTAACGCGTCGGTGTCGCGCACGGGCGTTGTTACGTCGCCTGTCGGTGTAACCATGTTTGCACTCGCGGCCAACAATGCGGCGTGCGGTGTTCCGGCTTGCGCGAGGAGCGCATCAAGTGCGGTACGAGCATCAGCGCCTTGTACATCACCCATCGCCAACAACTGTTCAACGCTCGTGCCTCGCTTCCCGACAATACGCGCCAGCGTTTGTCCAGCGGTACTCGATGTGCGCGCTCCACTGAGTTCGCGGCTGGCGGGGCGAATATCACCAACCACCGCGCGATCCGTCATGATACTCTTCGCGACACTCATCGCGCGTGACATTGATTCACGGCCGTGTTTAAGAATGCCGTAGCGCAGGGCATCCGTTGTCGTGTTCGCGGACGTCGCATCATCGCCCGCTGACACGGTGGGCGCGTCGAGTACGAGATCCAACAACGACACGCCGTTTTCTGGCGCAGCCTTCGGGGCAGGCGCGCGCAACGCGCCGTCCATGTTCGCGAGGCGCGCGAGTAGTGCTGCGAACTCCGGGGTGGTCGCGCCTACTGCTGGCGTCTCAGTACTCACCTCCCCCACATCCGTTCGACGAGCGGGAGCGGATGTTGGCGGTAGCATATTCGGAATGGTCATGGCTTTGCGACCGTCTTTGTCTCCGGCTTACTCTCAGGCTTTCCTTCCGACTTGCTGTCCGGCTTTCCTTCCGACTTACCCTCGCCAATCCGCACCGCACCTTTCGAAATGACCGCCGCACGTTGCGGCGAAAATGACGTCAAGATCGCAGCGGCTTGTCGATCACTCATCATGCTCAGAATGGTGCGGACGTCACCGTCCGTCATTTGCTCCAACACCTTCGATGCCTCTTTCGCTTGCATCGCGCCGAAAATCTTTGCCAGCCGCTGCTCGGGCAACGAAGCTTGGAGTACTTCGATTTTCACCAGTGGTTTCACCAGCGCGTGTGGTTCAGCACTCGCATCGACCTTCGTCGGTGCTACAGGCTTTGCATCGGCTAAACCTTTCGTTTCGGATTTGAGCGTCGCGCGTGCGGCTACGAGCGCGCGAATGCTATCCGCCGGTGTCAGCTCTTCGTGCGCGGGCGTCGGCACACTGACCGTCGCCACACTCTCGTGCGGCGCGTGCGCTGCCGTCGAATCGTGCTCTGCCACTTTCGTCGGCGGATTCGCTTTCACGCTATCCGCACGCTGCGATGAATCCGCCACGAATGCTTTTGACGCGCGCATGTAGGCAAAGCCTGATCCGCCGCCCACACCGGCGAGAATGGCAATCACGATTGGAATAATCAGTTGCTTCATCGATTCGGACCATCGTTCCGGGTAGACGAACCGCCCTTCGAATTCTCGCTCGAATCCGACGACGCGTGCGCGTCATCACGGGCTTCTGCACGACGTGCGAAACGACCGAGGGCGATCTCGTCCATCTGCAGTCGATCCTGCTGTGCAACGTCGGTGCGCCACGCTTCCGCATGCCGCGCTTTGAGTCGATCCAGGACGCGACGATCGCGCGCCGCATCGTCAAGTTCACGTTGTGCGCCGCTGACCAGCGTGTCGGCCGCGACCACAGAATCTGCCGCCAGTTCAACGCGCTGCTCCAATGCCTGCAGCACGTAACCCAACTGATGCAGATGACCAACGCGCGGTTGCGCACTTTGAGCCGCGTCCACTTCGGCACGTGAGCTTGCATGCAACGCTGTCAGCGCATCATGTGCACGACGTGCGTCATCGGCCGCTTCTTGCGCATCGGTCAGCGCTCGCGCCTTCGCCTGTTCATGCTGCTCGCGCAGCTCGAGCACACGCTGCAAACGGAAATGAAACATCAGTCGCGCCTCGCGACTGACGCTTCGATCGACTCGGCGATTTGCGCAAGCTTGATGTATGTATCGCCGTACGGCGTACTTTGGTCGGGACGCTGCTGCAAAAACTCGAGTACCCGCGCGCGATACAGCAGCGCGGCATCAACGTACGGATCGCTGCCCTTCTGATACGCGCCGACCATAATGAGATCTTCCTTCTCGCGAAACGCTGCCTCGAGGCGGAGCATCGCACTGCCTGCGCGTCGCTGTGTCTCATTGATAATCTGATCGCGCACTCGGCTCTTGGATTCCAGCACGTCGATTGCCGGAAAATGATTCTGCGCGGCGAGTCGTCGCGTGAGTACGATGTGTCCATCAAGAATAGATCGCGCGGCATCAGCGACCGGTTCGTTGAAATCATCGCCATCGACGAGCACCGTGTAGATGCCCGTGATACCGCCGTGCGCGGCATTGCCGGCGCGCTCAAGCAAGCGTGGAAGCAACGAAAACACCGATGGCGGATATCCCTTGGTGGTCGGTGGTTCGCCGGTGGCGAGTCCAATTTCGCGCCAAGCCATCGCCACGCGCGTGACGGAGTCCACCATCAACAACACTTGCTTGCCTTGATCGCGAAAGTATTCCGCAATCGCTGTCGCAACCAATGCCCCACGCGCGCGCACAAGTGCCGACTGATCGCCGGTTGCTACAATGAGAATTGATCGCGCCAGCCCTTCCGGACCCAATGAGTTCTCGATGAAATCGCGCACCTCTCGACCACGTTCGCCTAACAGCGCAATCACGTTCACATCGGCTTTCGCTTGTCGCGCAATCATCCCGAGCATCGTGCTCTTTCCGACACCGGAGCCTGAAAAAATGCCGATGCGCTGGCCGCGGCCGATCGTGAGAAGTCCATCGATGGCGCGCACGCCCGTTTCGAGCGGGCGATCAATGACTTCGCGTTCGAGTGGGTTCGGCGGCTCCGCAGAAAGTGGTACGCGCGTCACAACATCGAGCTTGCCTTTTCCGTCGATGGCATGACCGAGCCCGTTCAAGACGCGGCCGAGTAATCCCGGACCAACATCGACACCAAATGTGCGACCCAGTGGTTGCACACTCGATCCGGGGTGAAGGCCGTCGAGTTCGCCCAGAGGCATCAAGAGCACGCCGCGTTCATGAAACCCAACGACTTCGGCGAGGACAGAGCGGTCGCGTGAATGGCTCGTGATCCGACACAGCGAGCCGAGGCCAACATCAAGGCCCGTTGCTTCGAGGACGAGACCGACCACACGTGTGACGCGACCATATGTCGCGAAGCGATCATCGCGGTTGAGACGCGACGCCATAGCGTGTGCGATCGGCGTCATGGATCCCGGCAGCGAGTGCGACGCTTGCGTTGCGAGGCTCATGCCTGGATTTGTCCAATGCTGCGGTATGCGCGCTCGAGCGACGTATCAACGCGACCATCAATCACGCGGTCCCGGCCTTCCACCAAACAGCCGCCGCGGTGCAGGGTTTGATCTGCGATCCACCGTACGTCTTGCATGCGGCCAGCGGCATCGGGTGTGAGCATGCTACCACACGTTGTGATGTCGTCGGGATGCAGACGAACAATAATGACTTGGTCGAGTGGGAATTCTGACAGTGCGCGACGTACCAAATCACGAACAATGGTTGGATCGATGGTGACTTCGCGTTCGACAATGTGCTGCGCGACAACAACGGCCAGTGCCGCAAGATTCTCTTCGGCATTGGCCGTCCACCGTGCTTCGTGCACTCGCACGGTGTCCAATGCGTCCGCGAGCGCCGTCAACGCTGTCGTGAGTGACGTGTCGTGTTCAGCGCGGACGGAGCGCACGGCGTCTGCGTGACCGCGTGCATACGCGGCCGCTTCAACGCGCTCGTGCGTGTCTGTATCCGAGGGTGGTGCATACTCGGTGTGGTGTTCCACGTGCGCGTGAAACGACGCGTCGTTGGACGGCATGGAAAAAATGTCCGGCATTTCGAGTTCATCGAGTGCCCAGGGGAGCGCGTGCATGGGTCGCGTCTCGTCAGATGAGGACATCGTCGGACCCCGAGCTGATCACGATTTCGCCAGTTTCTTCGAGCGCACGGACCTTCGAGACGATATCGGACTGCGCCGCTTCCACGTCGCGCATCTTGACGGGTCCCAAGAACTCCATTTCTTCTTTGAGGCCGGCGACAGCGCGTTGCGACATGGTGCCCATGATTTTTGTGCGGAGTTCTGGGCTCGCGGCCTTGAGGGCCAACGACAGTTGCTTGACGTCCACTTCGCGAAGCAACCGCTGGAGAGATTTGTCGTCGAGTGCACTGAGGTCTTCGAACACGAACATGAGATTCTTGATCTGATCGCTGAGTTGCGGATCTTTCTCGGTCACGAGATCGAGGACTTCTTTCTCCAACGATGAGCTGACCAGGTTGAGGATTGCCGCGACTGCGGCTGGTCCGCCGACCGAACTCAAACCTTGCGAGAATGCGAGGTCCGCTTCACTGCCGATGGCGCGTTCCACAAGCGAGATCATTTCCGGGGCAACTTTTTCCATACGCGCAATGCGAAACATCACCTCGCCGCCCAGCGCAGGTTCAAGCTCGCGCAAAATGGCGGCGACTTGTGCAGGGTCGAGATGCGCGAGAATGAGTGCGATGGTTTGCGGATGCTCGCCGCGCAACGTGTTGCTGAGCTGTTGTGGGTCAGCGCGACGCAAACGACCAAAGCGATCGCTGTCGGCAAGTTGTCCTTGAATGCGCTTCAGAATGGCGGCGGCTTTCACGTGACCAAACGCGCGCTCAAGCACGTCGCGCGCAAATTCCACACCACCAGCACTCAGTGAGTCGACACCAATGGTGAGTTCGAGCCACTCCGCGAGCACCATCTCCACGATGGAAGGTGGTACGCGATCAAGTTGCGCCATTTCAAGCGCAACCACTTCGGCTTCTTCCGCCTGCAACGCTGCCGTTAACTTCGCGGCATGCTCAGAACCGATGGCCATACAGACAATGGCCACCTTCTGACGACCGGTGAGCCGTTCAGGAGCGTACTTCTCGGTGTTGGATTGGCGCGCGAGCGCAGTCATCGGTTCGGTCTATCCGCCAATCAGGAGTTCAGCCAACCGCGCGTCACGCGCACGGCTGCATCTGGGCGTTGATCGACCGTGGCCATGGCTTGTTCGCGTTCAAACGTGGTCGGCGGTGGCGGCAACACCGCACCCCGACGTTGATCCTCGAGCATTTGCGCTTCGGTCTCTCCGCCCGCTGATAGTGCGTTGCGCATTTGTGCGGACGGTGGCAATTCCGGATACGATGGTGACGGGGGCAGCGTGGCGCGATCAACACCTGCCATAGCAGATTTTTTCGGCTTGAGTGCGCTGAGCATGACGACCGCAACAATGAGTAGCACGACTAACGCGGAGATGGCGACGAGTGGCTTGGGATTGGCCTGCAACTTCGTCATCAAATCGGGCGTCGGCAGCGTATCGGCCTTTGGAAGTGGTGCAGGAATATCGAACGGCGCGCTCATCACCGAGATGAGATCACCGCGCGTGGAGTCCACGCCAAGTGCGTTGCGTACGAGCGTTTCGATACGCGTGATTTCTGCTGCGTTGCGTGGTGTAATGATCGGTGCGGCGAGCGACGCCTTTTTCGCAGGGTCGACCACCGGCATTGTGACTTTGTCGGCAATCAACACGGCGACGGTGAGCCGCTTCACGTTGCCAATGGCACCACTAAAACTTTCGACGCTGTGTGTGTTTTCGTACGACGTCGATGTTTGTGACGAACTCGCGCCTTGACTTGGTGCGCTGGGCGTGACCTCGCTCTTTTGTTCGGTGGCCAACGCCTGCTTGTCTGGATCGACGGCCTGTACGGTGCGTTCAACTTTATCGAAGTTGATCGACGCGGCGACTTGCACACGCGCATTGCCCGCGCCAACAAGACTCGACAATAATTTGTCGGCCTTCTGTTGATAGTAGGTTTCTACTTCACGCTGGACGCTAAGTTGTCGACTGGAGAGACCAGTCATCGAGCCATCGTCATCCATGGTCAGGGCTTGTCCGCGTTCGTCAACGATCATGACGTGTTGCGCATCGAGGCCACCGACACTGCTCGACACTAAGCTGGCGATACCACGCACCGTTTCTGCGCGCGGTGACTCACCGCTATTCATCGTGAGCGTGACGGAGGCCTTCGACGGCCGTTCATTTTTCTTGAACAACTGGTCGTCTTCGAGTGCGAGGTGTACCTGCACGGCTTTGACGTCACGCATCTTGCCAATCGTGCGCTCCAATTCTCCTTCAAGGGCGCGGCGGAAGTTTACACGTTGTGTGTAGTCCGTCATGCCCCACGACGGTTTATCAAAGAGTTCGAGACCAGGACGGCCGGTGTCTGGCGTGCCGTCACGCGCGAGCGCGACGCGAGCTTTCGGGAGATCAATGCTGCTCACCAAAATCGTCGACCCTGACCCTTCCAATTCGTACACAATGCCAACTTCCGTCAGCTTATCCGTCATCTTGCCGACGTTGTCCATCGGGATGTTGCTGTAAAGCGGCACCATCATGGGTTGTGTTGCCCAGCGCGAGACGCCAAACACGAGCGCGGTGACCAACGCTCCTACAACAATGATCGCGATTTGACGTGTGCCGCTCACACGTCCAAAGAGAGACTGCAGCAGATCGTTCATCGGTTACGACTGCATGTTGATGACGGATCGATAGGCTTCGACCATCTTGTTTCGCATTTCGACGAGGACATCCAGTGCGATCGTGGCTTCTTCGGTCGCCGCCATCACTTGATGCAACTCGACGTTCTCGCCACGTGCAAAGCGCTTGGTCAAATCATCGCCAATATCTTTCGCGTCGGAGACTTCGTTGAGCGCGCGCGTGAACGTATTGCCAAATGAGTTGTCCCCAATGCCCAATACGGGAACTTGCTTCGACGCGGTGTCGTCACCCGAGAGCTGAGGCAGCGAACGCGTGAGAAGGTCAATGCGCGGTTGCATGTTGTGCTGGCTCGGGCTCAGGCGCGCACGTCAAGCCGCACACCACGTGCGGCCGGCGGAGCGGGATTTGTTGCGGCTTTGATGCGTCCGTACGTGAGAGGGCCGGACGACGCCGTCTTCGCAAAGAAATTGCGCTCTTCAGTTGTGAGCACGCTCCACAACGTCGGATCCGTACCAGGCGGTGCTTCCGCTGGCACGGTATGCTGCGCAGTCCCAGCGCCGGCAATCGGCGTCTGCGTCTTGAGCGCAGGACGCGCCAACGGTGATTGTGGTGCGCCAGTACGATCAGTGCCGCTCGGTAGTACGCGGTCGCTTGTTGATCGCGTCGCATCCGGGCGGACGATAGAACCAAGGTTCGCGAGAAGCGGATTGGTAATGCTGTTGATACTCATGGTCGTTTATGCAGAATGCGAGTGAATCAGATATCGAGTGATGCGCGGAGCATGGATTTGGCCGTTTGAAAAACAGCCGCATTCGCTTCGTACATGCGTTTCGCGTCCATGAGGCGCACCAACTCTTGTGTGGTATCGATGTCGGGATAGCGCACGTATCCGCTCGCATCGGCATCGGGATGACCTGGCTCGTACACAAGCCGACCTTCCCCTTGATCTTCCGCAATCCCAGCGACACGCACACCAAATTCGCCGTGCGGTCCATCGCCGTTACCATTCATCGGCAGTACGGGAACGACAACGCGTTTTGGTCCATCGCCGAAAGCCGGCGCATCGAATGCCGAAGGACCACCCACATTGCTCGCGCCGGATGCGCTGGCTGCATTGAAGAGCGCGTTTTGCGACGTTGCCGATTCGAGAACGAGGTCGCGACGCTTGTACGGTGCGCCGTCAGGTCCACGGGTGACATCAGCGTTGGCGATGTTTTGCGCGATGGTTTCCATTCGCTGGCGCTGAGCCGCGAGTCCACTGGCGGCGATGCCCATAGAGCGGAACATTGGACGGATGACGCTCTGGTTCTGCAACGGGAGCAATCCGAGTGGCCGCGTTGGGTCAATGCCGGACATCAGATGGTGCCTTTGATGGCGGTGCGAAGATTCTGGTATGTCTTCTCGAGTAACCGCGACGTTGCGAGAAAGCGCATCTGTTCATCGGCGAGTCCGACCATTTCGTCTTCGACGTTGATCGGATTGGCGTTGGCGACGGCGGTCTGCCCATTTTTCGCTTCGAGCGAAAACCCGTCACTGTTCTGTAGGGTGGCCTTCGCGACACGGTCCGCGATGCTGCGTGAGCGCGCGACGCTTTCGTCGAGGCCCGTTTTCAGCGACGAGGCAGAGGTGACGCGATCGATCAGTCCAAAGAGCATCGCAGGGTCCGGTTGTGAATGGGCGAACGTATCCGCCACCGGAAAAAGCAATGGTTGGGCCAAATCGGTGAGGCCGCGAATTAAGGAGGTTTTTCAGGTCTTCGAAGTCTTTGTAAAACTATGATGTATTTGATGTTACACATCAGGGTGAAGCGCAATTTGAAGGACAATAGTGTCGCAATTTTGAACCCGACGACAGGAGAAAACAGGAGCTACTCGGAAGTTTCTGCCGCATCATCTGCGGTCGGAACTGCCGTTTCGGTGCTCGCACTAAACGGCAACCGACGGCCGCGAATGACGCGAATTTGGACGGTATACGCTCGCGTGCCGTAATGACGGGCAGGCGACGTCGCTTTTTTTAATTGAAACAAAAGCATTCCAGCTTTGCCTCGTCGTGGACCAGTAGCCAACCGCCTCGGTCAAATTCGCGTGATTCGCGTGATTCGCGTCATTCGCGGTCAGCAACGCATTCCTTACTCGTCATCCGTCTCAGACTCGCGACCCGGCCCATTGAGCTTGTTGCGCAGCGTACGCACGCTGATGCCCAACAAGTCCGCCGCCTTCGTTCGATTATTGTCGGCAGCAGTCAGCGCATGCTGAATGAGGACGCGCTCCGCATCCGCAACATTTAACGAATTCAAGTTGATCGCCCCACCGTTCGCCCCCGCACTGCCGACGCCAACACCAACAGCGACGCGACCAACAGTCGATCCACCACCGCTCGATCCCGAGACGGAGCGCGGACGAATCGATGGCGCTCCCAGCGAGTGCGCAAGTCCAAACCGTGTGCCTTCAAGGCAGTGCGGCTGAATCATCGCATCGGGCGTCAGAATCACAGCGCGTTCGATAACGTGTTGTAGCTCGCGGATATTGCCGGGCCACGGATAGTGTTGCAGCGACTCGAGTGCATCCGGCGTCAGCCCCTCGATCTTCTTGCCGATCTCCGCCGCCGTGCGCATCGCGAAGCGCAGCGCTAACACCGGGATATCCTCCGGTCGATCCCGCAGTGGCGGAATGAGAATAGGGATTGTTGACAGTCGGTAATAAAGATCTTGGCGAAACGTGCCTCGGTCCGCCTCTGCCGCGAGATCGCGATTGGTCGTCGCAACAATGCGCACATCAACCTTGATCGACGACGTGCCGCCGACACGCTCAAATTCCTGCTCCTGTAACACGCGCAGAAGCTTCGCCTGCAAATCGAGTCGCATCTCTGAAATTTCGTCCAACAGTAAGGTCCCGCGATTCGCGCGCTCGAACGCGCCCTCAACTCGCTTGATCGCGCCAGTAAAGGCACCCTTCTCGTGTCCAAAGAGTGCACTTTCGACCAAACCTTCGGGCAGTGCGGCGCAATTCAACTTGATGAACGGCTTATCGCGGCGGTCGCTTTGATCGTGAATCGCGCGCGCAAACAACTCTTTGCCGGTGCCTGACTCGCCTTGGAGCAATACCGTCGCTCTCGTGGGGGCGGCCATGGCGACCGTTTGCAAGATCCGGCGAACAATGGCGGAGTCGCCAATAATCTGTCGTTCGTTCCGAAACTGCATGACTTCCTTGCGCAGAGATTCATTTTCTCGACGCAACCGCACGTACTCCAAGGCCTGATCGACCGCGAGTTCTAACTGCTGCGGCCGCACGGGCTTGGTGATGTAGTCGATAGCCCCCGCCTTAATAGATGCGACCGCATGTTCAATACTGGCAAAGCCCGTGAGCATGATCAACGGGATGTCATACCCCTCGCGGGCCAGCATTTGAATGAACTCCAACCCCGAGATGCCAGGCATCCGATAGTCGGAGATGATCAGATCCACGCCGCCTCGCTCCAATACTTGCAACGCCTCCGGTACGCTCCGAGCACCGACAGGCGTGTGCCCCGCCCGCTCAAGCGTATCTTCGAGCATCAAGCCAACCGCTGGCTCGTCATCGACGTGCAGGATGGTTGCCATGCTGGGATTGCGGGGGTGGAAAATGAGAAATGAGGGTTGGTGACGCGCTCCGCGAGCAAGCGTCCCTTCCATAACACGGCAAAACTGGCACTCGGCAAAATTAGCCGCTAAAGGCTGGCGGCGCGCCTCCGATACTAAAAAACATGAAAGCCGGTCACGCGTCGCTACCTGTACGGGTACTGACAACGAACCGCTCGCCCGACTGACTATGCGCGTGACAAATCAGAGCCTCATCTTCACCAGCCAGAATCGCCTGCAGGCGAACATGCAGGGGATAGAGCGGCTGCGTGAAGACGTGTCGTCGGGCATTCGCTTGCGCAAAATGTCCGACGATCCGGCGTCCGGAAGCGAAGTGGTTCGCGTCAGCAGCTCCATGCGCGCGCTCGCGCAGTTTCGTCGCAACATCAATATCGGGAATGCGCAAGCGTCGGCCGAAGAGGGCGTGCTGAATGATGTGAGCAACGTGCTCACACGGGCGATTGAGCTCGGCGTGGGGCAGTCGGGATCGACGTCGACTGCGCAGTCGAGGACGATTGTGAAGGCGGAAGTTGATCAGCTCCTCAGCCACGCCGTTGACACAGGAAATACCAAATTCGGCGACGACTATTTGTTTGGTGGCACACGCAGTGGCGAGACGCCATTTCAGTTACCAACAACCGCGAGTGGACCGTTCTCTCGGCTGCTTGACACCGGCGGATTCTCCGTGAATCCCAGCGGCAATCGCCAGATTGAGATTGGTGACAACAAATTTTCGACGCCAACACACAACGGCACGGAGGTGTTCCTCACGTCCGACGTGCTGGAATCATTGCGCGCACTCTCAACCGCGCTCGGTGCAAATAACGTTGCCGGCATTACCGCCGCAACCGATCGCATCACCGTCTCGAATAACAACGTCCAAACACTGCTCGGTACCCAGGGCGCACGCATTAACGAACTCGATACGCAATCCGCCACCCTGAACACATTGGAATTGTCGCTGAAAGCGTACCGATCAGATTTGCGCGACACGGAAGTTGACAAGGCGCTCGTTGAGCTCACGGGCAAACAGACGATGTATCAAGCAGCAATGAGCGCGACCTCGCGAATTCTCAGTCTCAGCTTGGCGAACTACCTCTGACCTCCATGACCACAGCTCTTCAGTCCGACGCATCTGTTAGTGACGTTGCGCTTCGTTGCATTACATCGAGCGCCATCGGCGACGTTGACGTGCCATCGTCCGCCATCATGCACTTCCCTGTTCCGCTCGGCGGCTTCCCTGATCGGCATGAGTTTGCGTTGCTGCCCGCCGCGCGTACTGGCCTGTGGTGGTTGCAGTCAACAGACGATCCCGATCTGACGTTTATTTTGGGCGATCCGTTCGTGCTCGACGTGGCGTATGCGATTGATCTGGGTATCACCGATCGCGACATGTTGCAGATCGAACACGAGACCGATGCCTTCACGTTGGTGATGCTCACGCTCGCGCCGTACGCGGAATCGGCCACGACTGGAAATTTTCGCGCACCGCTGGTTTTCAATTTGGCGCGAGGGCGTGGACTGCAGGTTGTCAGTCGTGACGACGCGCACAACGTGCGCCGACCGGTTGACGTGTCCGCGTACCCGTCGCAGACGCACGGACTACGTATTCGCTAGCGGCGCGTCATGTCCGCTCTCTCCCGACCGCTCCCTCCCGACGCGGCCATCGAAAGCATCCAGTGTGGCGCGAACGGTGTGCCGCGATTTCGCGTGACGCCGCGCCCTAGTCATCGTGACTGGGCCGCGACAGTCGACGCTGAGCGCGAGGGTGGCGTTGCTGCAGAGTTCCGCATGTTCCTTGACGCACAGCTCGCCGACGACGATTTGCTGTTGGACCTTGATCCGGCGTTTGGATTTGTGTCGCTCAGCGCCGCGACAAAACCCGAAACACGCCATCACGTCCTCACGATTGCTGACGGTGAATGCGCGGCCACACTGCTGCAAAGCGACGCGCGAAGCGCGGGAGTGTCGCTAACCCTTGCCCAGCGATCGCAGGTAGAGACGGATGGATTGGCTCCGCTCGTTACGCGCTCGCATGCGCACATCGCACAACTGTTTGTTCACGTTGCGCCAGATCGCGTTCGCACGACACTGACGTCCCTGCAATCACTGACTACGTCGGGCCACATTGCCGCAATCCTGTGCGATGCACGCAATCTGCGCGCGGTGGACGGGGCGCTACTGTATCAAACTCTTACCCTGGCCGGGTTCGTCCCACATCAACTCGCGGAGCAGGACAACGAAGCCATTCTGATTGCAATGTCCGTTAATGACCCACCAGCACCGATCATCGCGTTGCATGCGCGTTCAATACCGCAGGTCGACGTGTCGACGTTCAGTGTGCGGGGGGTGTCGGCGGCCGCCGAACCATTTGGCCCAATCAACTTCATTGCGCCGTTCTGTCGGACCGGCTACGGTGTGACGGGCGCACATTTGTTGAAGGCGCTTGTGGAAGTCGGCGCCGACGTCGCGTACTTTCCGCTCGGTGCGGTGGATCGCCGGATTGCGGAAGTGCCGACACTTGATCGAGCGTTGGCTCGACAAGATGATTTTGATCGAAAGGCGCCGAGCGTGCGTTTGGCGCAACAGTTTGACCTTGCGACGCATGTGGGGTCGGGTGAACGCATCGGATTTCCAATCTTCGAAATCAATCAGTTCACTGCGCGCGAACTGCATCATCTGCGAGCGCAGGATCGACTCTTCGTGTGCAGCCGTTGGGCGCGCGAGGTATTGCGCAACAATGGGATCACACACATCCCAATTCACGTCGTTCCCCTCGGAGTTGATCGGACAGTTTTCAATGAAATGGTCCCTTCAGTTCGGTCAATCAACGACACCGTTTTCATTCAAGTTGGGAAACTCGAACCTCGAAAAGGGCAACTCGACCTGCTGCGCGCATTTGAGGCGGCGTTTCGCCCCAATGACGCCGTGCGACTCTCCCTCTACTGTCACAATCCGTTTGTCGACGCAGCGACGCTCGCACGAGCGCTCCATCCGTTTCGAACGTCTCCGATGTCGCGACGCATCGACCTTCACACCGACCCCCTTGCCACTCACCACGACGTGGCCCGCGTGATGCGCGGAGCTGATTGCGGTGTGTTTTGTTCGCGGGCCGAAGGGTGGAATCTCGAAGCGCTGGAAATGCTCGCGGTGGGCAAACCCGTTATCGCAACAAACTACAGCGGTCATACCGAGTTTCTGAGTGACGAAAATGCGCATTTAATACACGTGGATCATCTGGAGATGGCCGGTGTCGGCGCGTGGGCAGCATTCGGGGCACGCCAGCATGAGCAGCTCGTCGAACACTTGCGTACCGTGCATGCCGCACGTCGTGTCGGCCCACTTGATCTCAATCGAGCCGGCATCGACACCGCAACGCACCTTAGTTGGAAGAATGCGGCGACACAGATGCTACGCGCGTTGAACGAGCACTAATCGACGCATCGACGTGCGGCGAGTTCTGCCCGGCAAATGGTGCCGAATTTTCCGCGGCGTGATCAGGCAAAATACGCAAGATGATGTATTGTCTACACTTACCGCGTGGCACGCACAATGCATTTGCAATAGTAGAAGTGCGGCCGTCGAAGCGAGTGACGCGCCGTCAAGCGACGCTGCGACATTCGCGGCACGATGCTGAGGAACCCACGTCTGTTAGTCATCGCCCATCGCGCCAATCTCAACGGCGCCGAGCCACAATTCGAGAACACATTAGAACGTACTCGCGAGTGTATCGCGCGTGGATGGTCTGTGGAAACGGATATCCGTCGCGACGCGGCAGGTCGGTTTTACGTGAGTCATGATCGAGCCGAGTGGAGCGACGCGAACGACGCCGCGGCATTCTGCGCGCTCTGGCGTCACGCGCGCATACCGATCGCGCTTAACGTCAAGGAGCTTGCGTACGAAGCGGAACTAATCGCATTTCTGCGCGCACAGGATGTACTGTCGCATGTGTTTTTGTTTGATATGGAACTGTTGGAATCGACGGCGGGCGAGACGGCTCGGCGTTTTCGCAGCCTTGATGCGAACGTACGACTTGGCGCGCGTGTCAGTGATCGCAACGAGCCCATCGCGCAGGCGCTCGCCATTCACTGCACGGAAATTGTTTGGCTCGACGAGTTTGACAGCGCCTGGGCGGTAGCGTCTGATGTTCGTCTGCTGCATGCGCACGGACGACTCGTGTATGCGGTGTCACCGGAACTACACGGCGCTTCGTCGTCGGTCATGCGACGTCGATGGACGCAGTTGATCGCGTGGGGTGTGGACGGTATTTGCACAGACGCACCAACGCAGCTCAACCGCGTACTGACGACAGCGCGAGCAGACACGCAGACGCCGGTTGCCGCATGAATCATTCGCGATTAGATGCGATGCATCGTGGCTGGTTTGTTGGGGCATTCGCTCCAACCGCATTCGCTACACCTGATTGTGAGGTTGGGGTCAAACGCTATCGCGCCGGTGACGTAGAATCCGCGCACGTGCACCGCGTTGCAACCGAACTCACCGTGGTGATCTCTGGGCGTGTCCGAATGAACGGCCGAGAATTTGGCGCCGACGATATCATCACGCTGGCACCGGGCGTGCCTGCGAATTTTGAAGTGCTGGAGGACGCTGTGACTGTTGTCGTGAAGGTTCCGTGCGTCGCTGGTGACAAGTACCCTCATCCTGACACTGGACTATCCGCATGAACACCATCAAGGCTGTTCTGTTTGATCTCGATGGTGTCCTGATTGACGCGACCGAGTGGCACTACAAGGCGCTCAATCGATCACTCGGTCTCTTCGGTTTTACGATCTCTCGCTACGACCACATGGCGACGTATAACGGATTGCCCACGCGAAAAAAACTGGAGATGCTTTCAGTAGAGTCAGGGTTGCCCACGTCACTGCATGCGCTCATCAACCGCGTCAAGCAGGTCTACACACGTGAGGAAATCCTGGCCAGCTGTTGGCCGACGTTTGAGAAGGAGTTCATGATGAGCCGCCTGCGACGTGAGGGCTATCGGATTGCCGTCTGTTCTAACGCCATTCGCGAGAGCGTGGAACTCATGCTCGCGCGCGCTGGGCTGCTGGAGTACGTCGAGTTCATCCTCAGCAATGAAGACGTGAAGGCGCCGAAGCCGGATCCTGCGATCTACCAGCTCGCGATGTCCCGCATGGGCATCGAAGCGCATGAGGTGGTCATCGTGGAAGACGCAGCGCATGGCATTCTCGCCGCGCGCCGCGCTGGCGCGCACGTGTGTGAGGTCGCCGGATTCCACGAAGTGGACTATTGGCGAATTCGACGCACGATCGATGCGGTGGTGAATCCTGTTCGGCAGGCGGCATAGGCACATGTTGACTATCGTTATTCCAATGGGAGGAGAGGGTCGCGCGTTTTCAGAGCGCGGCTATTCATTTCCGAAGCCGCTCATCGAAATTGATGGACGCCCGATGATCGAGTACATCGTGCGCAATCTGTCACCATCAGAGCCGCACGAATTTGTATTTGTTTGTCGGGAAGACCATCTAAAGAAGTACGCGTTGGGCGAGGTGCTTCGGCTGGTCGCGCCCGGCTGTCATATCGTGTCCATGCCCCAGCCCACAGCGGGCGCGCTGTTCAGTGTATTGCTCGCCATGGACCACCTCTCACCGCATCATGAATTACTCGTTGCGAACGCCGATCAGTTTATTGATCGCCCCATTGACGAGTTTCTCTTCTGCGCGCGCGGACCTGGCACCGACGGCTGTATTCTCACGTTTCCCAATACGCATCCCAAGTGGTCGTACGCCCGCATTGAAGGCGGGCAGGTGGTCGCGGTCGCTGAAAAGCGGCCAATCAGCAACAGCGCGACGGCGGGCCTGTACTATTTCCGCGAGACTCAAACATTCATTGACGCGGCCGAGCGAATGATTTCAAAAAACGCGGCATTAGGCGGTGAGTTTTTTGTCTGCCCCGTGTATAACGAGCTCATTCTTGCCGGCAGCCGCATCACCGCATTTCCGGTCGGTCGCAGCGAAATGCATTCGCTTGGCACGCCGGAAGATCTTGAGCAGTTTCGCAGCGGTCGCGCCCGGGAGCTCGCCTATGCATGATGCGGTGCTCACCATTGTACTCCCCATCGCCGGTCGTGGTAGTCGGTTTGCAGAGGCAGGCTACGTTGAACCAAAGCCGCTCATTCCGATTTTTGGCACGCCGATGATTGCGCTGGTGGTGGCAAACGTTCGCCCATCACGTCCACACCGTTTCGTATTTGTGGCACAGCAGGAGCATCTCGAGGGCACGTCACTACGCAGCGTCTTGGAGCGCAGTGCGCCAGGATGCGCTATTGTGGGCATTGACCACGTAACGGACGGCGCCGCCTGTACCGTGTTGGCGGCAAAAGAATTTGTCGACAACGATCGGCCGCTGATGCTCGCGAACAGCGATCAGTACGTAGATGCGGATATTGATGCGTTCTTGGCGACGTCAGATCACAACAACGTGGACGGGTTGATCATGACATTTCCCGCCGACCATCCGAAGTGGTCGTACGTACGTCGTGATGCAGCGCACAACGTCGTAGAAGTCCTTGAAAAACAGGTCGTGTCGAACGAAGCAACGGTGGGCATCTATAATTTCCGTCGCGGACGAGATTTCGTTACTGCGGCCGAAACAATGATTTCGCAAAACAAACGCGTCAACGGAGAGTTCTACGTCGCACCCGTATACAATGAACTGATTAAAAATCGTGCGCATATTGTGACGCACGATATCGGGCCACGCATGCATGGTTTGGGCGTGCCGACCGATCTTGAACAATTCTTAGCATTACCATGGACGCGAGCGCGAGCGCGAGCGGCGTAGATCCGACCGACGCTACACGAAGATCGACGCCGCGCTCGGTTGTGTTGCCAGAAGCACCACAAGGGCTTGCCGCAGCTTCTCGCCCGAGAGACAATCCTGCGTTCCAGACAAAATGCCGACAACTGCATCGGTCATTCCGTTGACGTCCGCCGGCTCAAAGCACAGTGTGGGATTCAAATTAATTTCGCGTAACGATGAGACATTCGTGGTGATTGCGGGCACGCCTTCCTGTTGGGCTTCCAACACCGGTAACCCGAGACCCTCATACAACGAAGGAAAGAGCAAGACCGCCGACTGCTGATACAGTGCTTCGAGCTGCGCATCATCAGCATCCCGATGCCATTGATGCGGTATGCCCGCGTCGGTCAGCTTGGCGAAGAAGTCGAGCACACTTTGCGTGGATGTACGCTCGCGCCCAACTACGTTGACGTTGAAAGTCTTTCGTTGATATGCCGCTGTCAGAATACCAGCAATCTGCTTCAGATTCTTTCGCTCGTCGAGCACGTTGACTAAAAGCACAGTGTTCGCGCTTGGCGCCCGAGCAACCGTGTCGTCGACCTCGAATGGAAAATGAGTAGTCACGGCTAACTCACTTCGCACCGGCCCGTACAAGTCGAGAAAATCCTGACGGGTGCTGGCACTGATACACGTGATCCGCTTTGCGTATTTCAGATAGTAGCGAAACCCCATGTCATGCTCGTGCGCAAATCGAAATATGCCGGACGAACTCGAGAATCGTAAACAGCCGCACGCAATCAGATTGGGCACTAAGTCATAAACGATACCGATGCACCCTGGCAATTCCGGCATGCCACGTGCGCACAGCCACGGGTTCGTGATGACGGTAGTTGCATAGTTGGCAGGCGTGGCATGATTGCCTGACCACTCCAGTGTGGTCTGACCGCTCTGCGCATCGACACCAACGTGTAAGAGTTCAATCGCGCCATTCTTTGGCGAGCCAAGTGCGACCTCAACCCCTTTCGTTTCAAGCGCGGAGATATAATGAATGATCACGCGCCGAACACCAACATGTGCTGTTAGAAACGCTGGTTCAACGACAAACAATGCGTTCATTGCGTCACCGAATGCACATCAGCGGATAGATCAAGCGCGCGTATGAGTGCATCCGCCGCGCCACCGTTCGTTTCCTCAATGAGGCGAGTGTATTTCGGTCGACTAAAATCCTGCTCGTCTGCAGCGAGCTCGTAGCTGCGGCGTTCAAATCCGATCACGCCCACGGCATTACTCTCTAGCATCAGCACGTCGGAGAGCAAAGTTCGCGAACTAAACCCATTCACCAACAACTCCGGCGCAAAAGCATTCAAGTCAGCGATGCATTGCAGCAGGTACGGCGCCTCTGCCGCAAATCGCTGCCAGTCGATATTCTGCAGTTCGAATCCTACGCTAGGCAACTCGGCGCACGCATCACTCAGTATACGTATGATCGCATCAGGCCGAGCATGACGCCGGAGCGCAGTAAGAAATGGTGTGAGGTCCTGTTGAGACTGACGATCCGTAGGTAGCACCACCGCGAATCGTTGCGCGCCGCGTGCGAGCGTTTGCAGATCGCACACGCACAGCGACGCTCCATCGAGCGCGGCAAACACGTTGGCGTGCGTCACGATAGTGCGCGCGCTTTCGCGTGTAACAGGAAGCGGCACCCCAAGCGTCCAACCAGCCGGCTGCATCTTGAGACCGCCCACGGCTAAGGGCGCTGTGTTCGAGCGCACGTGCAGACGGCATACGCGTGTCAACGCGAAACATTCCTTCGAAATGTCAATGCGCAACAGCGCTGGAGAGATCGCCACCGCATGTTGCGCGATGTCGTTCACCATTACCGCTAGTGAATCCGAGTGTCCAGAGACACTGAGCCAGAGTTCGACGGTGCTCGTTGGCCGATCCGCGAGCATAAATGCAATCTCGCCGAACACGCCAGCGTCCAAGCGCAGACCGTCGGCGGTGACCGTGAAAGCGCTGTCGACATAAACACCCATCTCCGCAGCCGCGCGTCCCCACCGGTGTCCAAAACGCACTTGCTGTGCAAACATAAGACTGGGCGTGTGAATCTCACCATTTGCCGCAGGCGGACCGGACACATGATAGCGATCGGGCAGTGACGGCATCGGCTCAAACGATTCCATCGTACCGGCGCGCGTGACGGTCGAGCACACGGTCACGGCTCTCGCCAACCGAGGCACATGGCCTTGACTCCGCAATCTTCGCGTCAGCTCCACATCTTCCGCTTGGTTCCAAAAAAGTAACTCATTCCATCGCGTGTCCTTCAAGTGCTGCGTTTTGGCAATCATGATGCCGCCATTGATGTACAAATTGCGCGTCCAATCGCCGTACTCGAGAATCGCAGGAGGAGACCACGACCATTCGCAGCCGAGGGCCACCCAATCCGGGAATCGACGTCCGTCCGGGCGAAGTTGTCGACAGACGAGAAAGGAAAAATCACCACCAAATTCCTGCAGACGCGTGATGAAGTCTGTATTGATCGTGTAGCGGTCGTGCGCGATGATGAGATTTTCGTATCGCGCGTGATCCACAATCTGATTCTTCTTTCGAGTAATCCATCCCTGTTCGACAAACTCGTTCGTGTCGGCAACGAATACCACATTGGGAAACGCGGCGCATACGTCAGTTGCAATACATGACGGTCCGCACACCACAATTTCCGCGATGTACGCCGCAGAGTGGTCGAGCGCGAGTACGCTGGCAATAAACGCAAAGAGCTGACCCTGGCGTTTTCCGTCAGTAATAACACCGAATGAAAAAGACTCGGCGCCCATCGGACGTGGAGTGGCGCGCGTGTTCTTTACGGCAAACTGCGTCGCTCCATCTTCGTCAATAAATTCAAACTGCGGTACAATGTCTCCCCACATGTACAGTTGATTTTTCAATTCAAAAATCGAGCAAAGTTTGGTATTCGTCATACGAATGATCAGGACGCCGCCCGGCGCAAGCAACCGTAGCGCTTCGTCCACGACCAACGGCCACGCCTTGATAGTGCCCAAGTCGCGTTCGACGAGATACACCAGTTGAAACGACTGGTGGAATGTCGGTGGCATGCGAAAATCGTGCGACGGGTCGAGGATGTGCTCGCTCGCCTGCATGCGCGCCAGCGGTGGGATCTTACCGGCCCAGAAAACGCGCGCGTCGCTCGCGAGCATCGCCCTCAGTGCTGCGTCCTGCGCAATCACGTACGCTGCCTTAGGACCATCTGGAGCCGTTCGAGCTGCGCGTCGCGATGCCTGACCGCCTCGCCCAATCGTTGCGTCTCCGCGCATTCTCTCGCCAACGCATCCTCGATCGTGGTCAAGCGCTCCAGCACGCGTTGCATATCGGCGAGGTCGCGGTCGGGCTTCAGACTGTCCGAAGGTGCATGCCAATAGTGCTTGCCGTCATACAGTTGGATGCCGCGTAACCGAAGCGTCGCTTCTATGTCTTGCGGGTTAAGATCGTGACGACAGAAAAAAACATTGAATTCGTTCGATGCGTGGTCGTTCGGCTTAATCGCATAGATAGAAAACCCGAGCTCGTGCAGTCGAGTCATGACGGCACGCAGATCGTGCGTTTCCTGCGCGTACAGCTTTGCCTTGATCGTCGCGGGCACCTCGAGCATGCCAGCCTCCGTCCGACCGAGCAGTGCACCGAGGGATTCGAGGACGGCGAGGTCGACACCTTGTGCGTCGATCTTGATGAAGCGAATGCGTTCGGCGGAGTGAATTTCCGGCACGGTGTCCAAACGCGTGACCGACACGTCGATTTCGTGTTCGAAGTAGAGGTCGGTGCGCGTGCGCCAGTATTCGTCAGTCGCGACACTGGTGGCGTCAAAATCGAGTAAGCTCGAGACCCCTTGGTCCGCGTGATTGGCGATGTGAAAGACCGCCGTGCGCTCCTCAGCGTCGACAGCGAATTGGAGCACGGTCAGGTTACCGATGCTTCGCTCGGCCGCGCGCGCCCGCAGTTGGTGGCAGAGTGAGGGAATCGGTTCGAAGGCCAATACATGCACGTTCGGATTTCGCTCGGCCACGTCAAGCGCAAAGCCGCCGAGATTCGCACCAACATCGATCACCAAGTCCTTCACGGAGCTATCTCAGGGTTAACGCTGAAGTGCGCGCCGACGCAGTCGCCAATGCGCAATCAGCGGTCTGGTAGCAGAACACACGTCACAAAAGCAAGTGCGATGCCAATGACATGGAAATACGTAAAGTGTTGCTGGATAATAATGTACAAGAATATCGCCATCGATACCGTATCACAGAATGGGCAGTGGTTGCCATGCGCAGTATCGCCACTCGGCAATTATTGCCGTCGTCCGTTCGTAAATTCCGGATCGGCCAGGAGCGCCGTCACTACACTCGACCAGTTGCCGGGCGTTGCTTGGCGTACGAGCCGAACGGTGGGATACCACGGCGTGCTCGTACCGTGCAAACCCCAACGCCAATCGGGCACGGCTTGCAGCAACACCCACGTGCGAAGACCCATCGCGCCCGCCAGATGAGCGACGCCCGTGTCCGTTGTCACGACACCGTCGAGCGATGCAAGCAGCGTTGCGGTGGCGGACCAATCCGCCACAGCGGGCGAACGTTCAAGATCAGGAAACGCAACGTCGCCGGCCGGTCCCTGTTGCAGCGAAATCCAGTGAAGGCGCCGATCGCGAAGCAATGCGGGTAGCTGTGCCACCTCAAGGTCGCGCGTGAGTCGGCCCGCAAACGCTGGATTGCCCGCCCACACGAGTCCAATTCGCGGGACGTTGTTGCGCGCGTTGTGTGATGACGAAATGTCGTGGTGCGGCGCATGGAAATACGGCACGCCTGCCCCCAACACCGCGTCATCAAGCGCGAGTCGATGCGGGAGCGATAGCATGGGCACATGCCAATCGGTGCTGACCGCCGTCCCTCGCGCAACGGCATCAAAACCGTTGGTACGAAAGAGTGAGACGGCATCGGCATGACATTCCACGACAGCGCGCGCGGCACCACGTTCTGCTAACAGCGGAATGAATCGCGCAAACTGGAATTGATCACCGACACCTTGTTCGGCCGTGACGAGCACCGACGCGCCGTCCAGCGGCTGACCGTGCCATGGCATTGCGGATGTTTGTGGCGTAGGAAGCGCGCGCGACTCGAACAAGGCCCAGCCGTTGGCACTCGCGCCGCCCAACAGCGTGGTGTACGCGCGCTGCAAGTGCGTCGGTGCATGCTGTGGACGAACGGCATCGGCACGATCTAGCCATTGCAGTGCGCCAGGTAGATCAGCGAGGTCGTGTCGCACCTGCGCGGCGGTGAGCAGGAATGCTGCGTGCTGTGGTGCGATGGTGAGAGCTCGATGCACGAAGGGCCATGCCGCGTCGGGTTGACCCATGGTTCGCATCGCACCGGCGAGTGCGGCGAGTCCAGCGGGATCGTGCGGGCGCAGCTCGACGACGCGCGCAAAACACGCCGCTGCCTCCGCCGCCGCGCCCGCGTCCAACAACGCTGCACCGAGCGAAAGTGCGGTTGCAGCGTCGGCCCACGTCGCGTGTGTGTACGTGTGCAGCAACGCGCGGCGCACGCCTAATACATCGCCCGCCAGACGATAAACATTGGCGACCATCACGCCGAGACTCGACTCGGTGGGAAAGGCGTCCCGCACGATCGTGAAGGCGTCAATCGCGGCGGCGAAATTACCCGCTTCGAGAGCGGATTGGGCCTGTTCGAGCAGGAGGAGCTGGGCGGAATCCATGCGAATTGCGAGCCGAAAGTGTGGCGAAATGCGAGAGTAAGTACCGTGCTGTGACAGCGGTTTCCGAGAGTGTGAGAGTGCTCGAAAAGTCGCTACAAAATGCTCAAGTTCCTGATGGTCGCGACGACACTGAGATCTGACCGCGATTCGATCATCGAGTCCGGGCGAGGCACGGATGCCTCAATTCAACATCACGGAGGATAGTCTCATGCGTATCAACACGAACGTCGGCGCACTTACGGCCTCGAAGAACATCTTCGTCAACGAAATGGCGACGAACAGCAGCATGGCGAAGTTGAGCTCAGGTTTGCGTATCAGCCGCGCGGCAGATGACGCCGCCGGCCTTTCCATTGCGAACAAGCTTCGCACGCAGAGCCGTTCGTTGACCGCCGCATCGAATAACGCCGAGCAGGGCAGCGCGATGTTGCAGATCGCGGAAAGTGCCGCTTCGACGATCCAGAAGATCATTGAGCGTCAGAAGGAACTGATCACGCAGTCGCAATCGTCTGGCAACAACAGCACCGTGAGCGCGACCCTCGGCACTGAAATCTCCACGTTGCAGACAGAGTCGGCCCGTATTCTCGCGGCGTCAGACTTCCAAGGCGCGAACGTGTTCGCGTCGCTCACATTCCAAGTGCGTGACTCAGCGACGAGCGGTACGGTGACGGTGAACGCCGCGCTGACCTTGACGTCCTTGAGTGGTGCTTCGTCGTTGGCAAACGCTGATACGGCGCTTGACGCGGTCAACTCGACGCTCGCCAACATTGGTGCAGGTCAGTCGGTGCTCGATTACACGGTGCAGAACTTGAAGTCTGCCATCGTGAACGTCCGCGCCGCGGAGTCCGTGATCCGCGACGTCGACATGGCCGAAGAAATGGCCAACTTCACCAAGAGCAACATCCTCAAGCAAGCAGCCGAAGCGATGTTGTCGCAGGCGAATCAAGGCAGCCAAGGCGTGTTGCAGCTCCTGCGATAAGCTCGATCAGGCTGACGGATGATTAATCCTCGGAGTCGGCGCAATGCGTCGGCTCCGAGGTCCTGTCCTAAGTGGAGGTTCAGGTCATGACAACCCCGGTTACACCAACAACGTCTTCGTCCACGAGTGGTCCAACCACCGTTAGTGGGCTTGGCTCCGGCATTCAGTGGGGCGATATCGTCGATGCGACGATTCGCGCGCAAGAAGCACGCGACCTCACGCCGATCACCAACGATATTGAAGCACGCGCCAGGCAGAAGACTGCGTGGACGCAGCTGCAGGCGTTAACGCAAACGCTCAATGATACTGCGCGACTCATACGTCGCGCGGGTTTTGGCGGCTACACCGCGAACGTGCCGACCAGCGCAACCAGCGGTCGGGCGTTGTTGACGGCGTCCGCAACGTTGAACGCCGTTGCCGGCACGTATCGCGTTGAAGTGGCGCAGTTGGCGGACACTGCGAAGCTCGCGGGCAACAACGTGGCAAACACCGGTGCCGCACTTGGTGTGAGCGGAAATTTCACGCTGAATGGTGCCACGATTAGCGTGGTCACGACTGATACGTTGCTTGACCTACAACAGAAGCTGAACGACGCGAACACCGGTGCGACACCGACGGGCGTCACGGCAACAGTGGTCAGTGACGGTGGTACAGCGGGTCGTCTTGTGTTGACGGCGAACGCGAGTGGATCGACCGGCATTACGTTGCGGGACGGGACGGGAGGCATCGCGCGCGAAGTTGGCCTTTTCGATTCACGTACCAAGCCAATTTCTTCGGCCACGCAAGCGGCGGCTATCGCACTCGGGCTGTCCATCTCGCCGCCACCGGCCACTATTCGTGTTGGGAATCGCCTGATTACCGCCGACTTGGCGGTCGATTCGATTGCGTCAATCGCGGCGAAGATCAATGCTGCGGGCGGTTCGGCGTCGGTGGAACCAGAACAGTACGGAAATCAAACACGCTTTCGTTTGGTGACCGACGGTAATGTCAGCGCGGTCGTTGGCGACGCTGGCAGTCAGGCCGTGATTGATGCGTTGGGATTTGCGGCGGGGCAATCTGGTACGGTGAAGCAAACAGTGTCAACGGGCGTTTACACCGATAGTAGCGATGCGGTGGTGACAACAATGACCGCGCTTGCCGGACTTAAACTCGATGGCGCAACGACTGCCCTTGCCGTTGGTGATGCCATCAATATTCGTGGTTTTCGCGGCGATGGAACAGCAATCACCGTCGGGCTAGTGGTCGGTTCGTCGGACACGATGCAGTCACTGCTCGATAAGATCAACGACGCAACGACCGGCTTCGGCAGCGGCGCACGACCAGCATCGGCCTCGCTTGGGGCTGACGGTCGTGTTCGGATGGCAGATAGTGTCGGCGGTGCGTCGCGACTCACCATGTCCCTTGCAATCACGCACGCCGATGGCACGTCGGGATCATTAGGTGCGACGAGCATCACTACGGCCGGACGTGCGCGCGAACTGCAACAGGGAAAAGACGCAATTTTGCGTGTGGATGGACGTGAGCTAACACGCAGCTCGAATAACATCACCGACGCCATTGGTGGTGTGACGCTCGCCCTGACGACGGCCGAACCGGGCACGAGTATTGACGTCGCGATCAATCGCGACATTGACGGATCACTCACGGCCGTTCAGAAATTTGCCGATGCGTACAATGCCATCCGTGCATTTTCCGATACCCAGCGCACGTCGGGCAGTGCGCTGTACGGGAACACCTCGCTCCGCGGGATCGTGGACAGTTTTACGTCCGCGCTTCGTACCAGCGTGTCAGCAAACGTCACGTATTCTAAGCTTGCGCTGACCGGCGTTACCCTCGATCGCAACGGGCTGCTTGTGGTCGATAGGGACGCGCTCAAGACCGCGATCGCCGCTAAGCCGTTGGAAGTGGAAGCGTTGTTTGGCTTCTCGGGCATTGGCGGCGCCTTCGTTATCGCGACCGACGCGGTCACGCAATACGGCACAGGTACGATCAGTACGCAAACGCAATCGATCGCCTCCGCCACGACGCGCTTAAAAGCACGCCAAGTCAACGCGCAACGTCGCTTGGATGAAAAACGTACCTCGCTCGTCGCGCAATTCACGAAAATGGAAACCGCTATCGCGACACTGAATCAACGCGGCAGCGTGATTACGAGCTCGATCAAAGCGCTTCAGAGTTCTGGTTGATCATGCCGATACTCCATCGTGACGCACGCAATTTCTCGACTTCGACTTTAGCCCGGTATTCGATGTCTTACGCGACACCGTCGTCCAGTTATCGCGAAATGGAAGTGTTCTCCGCCTCGCGCGAGCGCCTGGTCGTCATCGTTTTTGAACAACTGGTCGTCAATCTGGAACGCGCACGCATCGCCATGGAGCGCAACAATCTCGAATTACGCGTGACGTCACTCAGTCGCGCGCGTGGTCTGGTGGGTGAGTTGCTGGCGTCGCTTGATTTTGGGCAGAGCCAATCGCTCTCCACTCAGCTTGCGGACTTGTATCAGTACATGTTGTACGAACTCGTCGACGTCGGTCAGCGGGGCGATCTGCACGTGATGCGCAAGCTGGTGACCATCGCGACCTCGTTGCGTGATGGATTTGCCGGTGCTGCAGAACAGCTCAGCACCGTCAAAAAGTCGGCGTGAGGCGCTTGTGAATCCGAACCTCGCACCTCGAACCGCGCGGCGACCATGGTCGCTCGCGCGCGCGAATGCCGCCCAGGAAGCGATCCGGATCTGCACGAGCGCTGACGCGATTGCGCACGAGGCTAGTGCGGCTGTCGGCGTCGATGACGATCATCTATTCAGTCTGTTGGAGCAGCGTGAACAGATGTTGACCGATTTGTCTGAGCAGCTGTTGACCTTACGTCTCGAACGTCCAACGGCGGACAGCTCGTTGTTTGCGGCGACCGAGCGCATGGTGGATGACGCCGACGCGTTGGTCAGCGACGTCTGCGCCGTGCTGTCTTCGACACATCGGACCACGATGGCGTTGGCGAAGCGCGTTGCAGATCGCGCGGCCGAACTCCGTGCGGAGCTGGATTCGGTGCAACGCGCGGGTAGTGCGGGGATGGGTTATGCCGCATTTGCCCTGCCGCATCAAGTGGATCGCGTGCGATGATGGTGGTCGATGAAGCGTCGTTTGACGGATTGCTGCGCGACAAACTCGCGGAGCTCGACGCCGATGAGCGCGAACTGCCGATCGCGACAGACGATCCGCTGGTGGAACGATTGCGCTTGGATGCCAAGCACAGAGTCCTCGCGCAGCAAGGAGGTCAACTCCAACGGCAAGGGCATCAGGTGTACCTGTCGACGCCGGAGACGCCGGTGCAACCGGTCCATCGGCAGCTTGACCTCCGGTATTAGCAGCGCTCGACGGTCACGCGGCTCAAGTAATTGGGCGGATGTGCCGATAGTCTCACAGATGAGGAGGAAGCTCGATGCGAATTAACGGCAGCATGTTTGACCCGTTGCGTCCTGATCGACCGACAACGGCGGGCAGTCCGGCGGCGGGTCGTCCGAACGAGACAGCAGCACAGGCCAACACGGCGGTTCCGGCAAAATCGGATTCCGTCACAATTTCGACTTCCGGCCGTTCGCTGGTTGGTCGGCTTGAGGCCGACGCCAATAGCACGTTCGATCCCGAGCGTGTCGCTGAGTTGCGCACCAAGGTGTTAACCGGTGCGTACAACACGCTCGACGTGGTCGATCAGGTTGCGCGACGCATTCTCACGCGTGGCGATCTCTAGTCTCAACGGCCCATACCAGCGCATCTAGGAGACTGGTCGCATGAAGTTCCTTGTAGTCGACGACTCGGCGACGATGCGACGCATCGTGGTGAATTCGCTGCAGCGCATCGGATTTAGCGAGACAATTGAAGCGGGAGACGGACAGGAAGCCCTCGCCAAGTTCGACAGTTCGGTGCAGTTCGTCATTACCGACTGGAATATGCCTAACATGAGCGGCACTGAATTCACAAAAGCGCTGCGCTCACGGCCTGATGGGCAGCACGTTCCGGTATTGATGGTGACCGCGCGTTCAGTGAAAGAGGACATTCTCACGGCGATGGAGGCGGGCGTGAACAATTACATCGTGAAGCCGTTTACGCCCCAAGTGTTGAAGGAGAAGATTGATGCTCTCCTTCCGGCTGCCGCCGCGTGAGGACGCCCGTCATGATCAATCATCGCGCGCACGAAGTGCTCTATGAGTCAGAGGCCGCTTTGCGGTTGGTGGATCAAGAGATTCACGACCTGCGCGGCGATCCGATGCCTCACGACGCCGGCATCGCCGAGCTACCGGCCATTCTGCAGCGTGCGAATACGCAAATTCTCGAAGTGCTATCACGTTTACGTGACACGCGCACCGCACTCCAGAGCTCAGCGTTACAAAAATTTCAAGTCACACAAGACAAACTCCGCGAAGTCACGACGGCGACGGAGGATGCAGCGACAAATATTCTCGACGCGTGCGATCGTGCCGCGCAGATCGTGGACGTGCTCGACGCAAATGACGCGCAAGCGGTACCCAATCGCGCGGAGGCCAGCATCTTACGCGGTACGTTGCGTGACGAACTCTTTCTCATGATGAGTGCGTTGCAATTTCAAGACATCACCACGCAGCAACTCAATCATGCATCAGCGGTTCTGGTCGACATGGAAGATCGACTGGCGGATGTTGCGCGATTGTTCGACACCAGCTTTGACGAACGGTATCGCGGCAAACGGTACGACGCTCCAGATGAAATGACCTACGATCCCAATGCAAGTACGAAGCACATCGAAGGTCGTCAGGCGCTTGCGGACGAAATCTTCACCGGAATTCGACTGCCCGCGGCCTAAGCCCCCCGGCATCCCGCGGCGTGAACGGCTCGTGTCTTCGGATTCGAGCCGTTCGCACGTGTGCGATTGTTGACACAGACTCTCAACCCGCGGACGCGAGCTTCCGATACTTACCGCATGGCACTCCTGACACTCGACGATGCGGCCACACTTCTGCTGCAGTTGGACGCGACGGATACCGTCGAACTCACGCGTCTGCGTGATGCGCTCACTGACCTCGCCTTCGAGAACGGTGTATCGCTCCCTGCGCAACCGTTCGTGGCTCGGGCCGCGCGCGTCCTCGGCATGCTTGTGAACGGAGCGGCCGCAGACATGGGTGCGGCGTTTATCGAAGTGAGCGATGCCATCGAGGCAGCCATGCGCGTGAATACCGGATCCATGCCGGCGCACAACACGGCGGTTCTTGTAGTAGCGCCCACGCGTGACACACCGTCCGATGAAAATGCCGAGCAGCTTCCGGCGGACGCAGATCGCGAACTGCTGCCGGACTTCATCATCGAAAGTCACGAGTGCATCGCCGCTAGCGAGGCGGCACTGTTGCGACTTGAAGACGAACCGAGCGATGTGGAAGCCGTCAATACGGTCTTTCGTGCGTTTCACACGGTAAAAGGCACGTCGGCATTTCTTGGACTGGCGCGCTTGACGGCCTTTGCACACGAAGCCGAATCGCTGCTCAGCCGAGTGCGCGAAAAAGAAATCGCGTACACGCGATCGTGCGCGGACCTCTCGCTCCGCTCTGTCGACATGTTGAAAGAATTGCTCGCTGCAGTGGAAGCCGCGCTGGCTGCCGATGGAGCGTTGACGGTTCCCGTCGGATATCACGAACTGGTGTACGCACTCGCGCACTATGACGCGTCAACAACGTTACCAGCGAAGCAGCACGCGACGGCTACCGTCGCTCCAAAGTCCGCACGCATTGAGGCGGGGAGTGACGCAACCATTCGCGTGCGCACAGATCGTCTCGATCGCTTGATCGATATGGTCGGTGAGCTGGTGATTGCGCAATCGATGATCGCCAGTGATGAGCTGTTCGAAAATCGGACGCGGCATGCATTGCAGCGCAAAGTCGCGCACGCTGGAAAAATCGTGCGTGAGTTACAGGCTCTGAGCATGTCAATGCGTATGGTGAAGCTACGAACAACGTTTCAGAAGCTGACACGCGTTGTGCGTGATACATCGGTGAAGGCCGGCAAAGAGGTGCAGTTTGTCACCGACGGCAATGATGTGGAGATTGATCGTACGTTGGCCGATCTGCTCGGTGATCCCTTGGTGCACATGGTGAGAAACGCGGTGGATCACGGCGTGGAAGGCCCTGACGAGCGCGAACGTGCGGGGAAGGCGCGCGAAGGCGTGGTACGACTATCAGCGTTTTATGCGTCCGGCAATGTGGTCGTAGAGCTCGTCGATGACGGTCGCGGATTGCATCGCGAGAAGTTGGTGCGCACAGCGATAGAAAAGGGACTGATTGAATCTGACCGGGGCATGTCCGACAACGATGTATTTGCGTTGATTTTTGCACCCGGATTTTCAACCGCCGATGCGGTCACTGATCTGTCTGGACGCGGCGTCGGCATGGATGTCGTGCGCCGGAATCTTGAGTCCATCCGCGGTCGCGTGGAGATTCGCTCTTCGCCCGGTCGCGGCACCACGTTTTCCATGCGTCTGCCACTCACGCTCGCCGTGACGGATGGCATGTTGGTGCGCGTCGGAGCGGAGCGTTTTGTCATTCCGCTCACGAACATCCACATGAGTTTTCGTCCAGAGCGCTCCATGCTGTCAACGGTAGCCGGCAAAGGCGAAGTTGTGTTGCTGCGCGGTGCATTGATGCCAATCATCCGCTTGCATCGTCTCTTTGATGTGGTCGATGCGATCGAGAGTCCGCTCGATGGTTTGCTGATGATTGTCGGCGAAGGCGAACGTCGATCGGCGTTGCTGGTTGATGAGCTCCTCGGTCAGCAGCAGGTGGTCGCAAAGACCCTTGGTGCCGCACTCGGCAAGGTACCCGGTGTGAGTGGCGGCGCAATTCTTGGGGACGGGCGCGTTGGATTGATTTTGGACGTGAACGAGACCATTGCGCTCGAGCGCAGCAGTAAGATGACGCCGTTACGGCAAGTTCGAAATCATCACCGCGACGCTGCGGCATAAGCCACACAAGATAGACCTCTTCACTACTGAGTGAGTCATGCGTACGCAGCAGGATGGACCGGGCGGTAACACGCGCGTTGGCAAATATCTCACGTTCTATCTCGCGAATGAGGAGTACGGGTTAGAGATCCTCAAGGTCAGCGAAATTATTGGCATGCAACCTATCACGCGCGTGCCACGTATGCCGGATTTTGTGCGTGGTGTGATCAATCTGCGTGGGAAAGTCATTCCCATCACTGACCTACGTGCAAAATTTGGGATGACGCAAGATGGCGTGACCGATGGCTGCATCATTGTGGTGCAAATGCAGGGCGTGCAAACGGGCATTGTGGTCGATCGCGTGAGCGAGGTGGTGGCGATCACCGACGGTGATGTGGAGGACGCACCGAACTTTGGTGCGGGAATTCGCACGGAGTTCCTGCTCGGCATCGGCAAGGCCGGTGGTCGCGTTCGACTGCTGCTCGACATCGACCGAGTGCTCGCAGCCGGTGAACTCGACATACTCGAGGCAGTTCCGGCACACGCGTACTGAGCGCGGTGACGCGATGACGTCGATATCACGGCCAACGATCCCGGATGTAGTATTCGCGGAGTGCGAATTGACTGCCGTGCAGTTCACGCGAATTACGCGTTGGCTGTACGAGCATGCCGGCATTCGAATGCGCGAAGGGAAAGAAGGGTTGGTCCGGGCAAGACTGACGCGCCGATTGCGTGCGCTCGGTCTGACGGACTTTGAGACGTATCTGCATCGTGTCGAATCGGAGCCGGACCGATGCGAGTTCGTGGAAATGATTGATGTACTTACCACTAACAAAACGAGTTTTCTGCGCGAGGTAGCACACTTTGACTATCTGCGCACCTCCGTATTGCCAAGCCTGACGGGATCCGTGCGGGTGTGGAGCGCCGGATGTTCCACCGGCGAGGAGGCGTATACGTTGGCGATGCTCCTGAACGAGACGTATCCGCACATTGCGACGCGCGATGTGCGTGTGCTTGCAACGGATATCAGTCGCCGCGTACTAACGACAGCCAAATCAGCCGCGTATGCCGCAGACACTATGATCGACGTTCCAAGCCCGTGGGTGCAGCGCTATTGGACGCAGCGCGAAGATGCGCACGGCCGTCCGGTGTATGAAGCGATGGCGACACTTCGTCGCCTCGTGAATTTCGCAAAACTCAATCTGATGGACACATGGCCGATGCAAGGACCGTTCGATGCCATTTTTTGCCGCAATGTGATGATCTATTTTGACAAGAATACGCAGCAACGGCTGGTAGAACGGTTTTGGGGTATGCTGCGACCTGGAGGGCATTTATTTGTTGGTCACAGTGAAAGTTTGACAGGGCTCACACACCGCTTTCGCTATGTGCAGCCTGCGGTGTACGTAAAGTAGGATGTCCGTGCTCGCCCAGCGCGTCGAACGCGTCGTTGGCATTGCCGAGTGCAAGGTTTCGGCAACCGCTGGCGAACGATTGATTACGTATGCGCTTGGCAGTTGTCTCGGTATCGTGGTGTTCGATCCGCTCGCGCAGGTGGCTGGCCTGTTGCACGTGATGCTCCCGACGGGAACGATTGACGAACCACAACGGCGAGCACAGCCTGCCATGTTCGTCGACAGTGGGCTGCCGATGCTGTTTAAAGCATGCTACGCATTGGGTGCGCAGAAATCGCGGATGCGCATTGTTGTCGCGGGTGGTGCGCATGCGGGCGCTTCGGTGCACGCAGATCGTTTCAAAATTGGTTTGCACAATGTGCGCGCGCTTGATTCGCTGTTGCGTCGCAACGGCGTCGAGGTGCAAGCCAGCGATCTGGGCGGCTGGCAAATCTCACGCAACTTGTGGATTGACGTTGCGAATGGCGACGTCACTGTGTGCGTGAACGGTGTGGAGCGAAGGCTCTAGCATGGCGGCCGTGCGGGTGTTGATTGTCGACGATTCTGCGCTCGTGCGTCGTGTGCTGTCTGAAGCACTTTCGAAACATGCGGACATTGAAGTGGTCGGCACTGCCACCGATCCGTATGACGCACGCGAACGCATCGTCGAATTGCGTCCCGATGTCATCACGCTCGACATCGAGATGCCGCGCATGGACGGACTGTCGTTTCTGTCCAAACTCATGGAACACTTTCCGCTTCCGGTCGTTGTCGTGAGCTCGCTGACACCGCACAACAGCGAAACGGCACTGCGCGCGCTCGCGCTTGGCGCGGTGGACGTGATCGCGAAGCCCGGATCGTCGCTTGCGACGAGTGATATTGGCGGAGCACTCGTCAGCGCGGTGCGAGCGGCATCCTTCGCGCGTGTCACCCGACGCATCGACTCAACGAACGTCGTCGCGATGGCTCCGCGCGGAGCGATCGCCGGCATTGTTGCGACGAACAAGATCATCGCACTCGGTGCCTCCACCGGCGGGACGCAGGCACTTGAACATGTGTTGCGGCAATTTCCGGTGGACGCGCCCGGCACCGTGATTGTGCAGCACATGCCTGAACACTTCACGGCGTCTTTTGCGAAGCGGCTCGACAGCGTTTGCGCCATGCGCGTCCAGGAAGCATGCGACGGCGACTATGTAATTCCCGGTCTTGCGTTGATCGCCCCTGGTGGCAAACATCTCATCGTACAAGCCAGCGGCGCGCGGTGGGTGGCCCGTGTCAAAGATGGCCCGCGCGTACATCACCAACGGCCCGCAGTCGATGTGCTATTTCAAAGCGTCGCGCGCAGCGGCGGACGCAATGCCGTAGCCGCGCTCCTCACCGGTATGGGAGTGGATGGTGCCAAAGGCATGTTGGCAATGCGCGAGGCCGGTGCGTATACCGTCGCGCAAGATGAGGCCACGTCCGTTGTATATGGAATGCCTCGCGAAGCGGTCGCACTCAATGCGGCGGTTGATGTGTTGCCGCTTCCAGATATTGCCGACGCGCTACTCAGCGCTACGTTACTCGACGCACGGTAACACGAGGGATACGCGCGTCTCGCCGTTCACGCGCTCGCGCTCGATATGACCGCCGGCGGCCCGTGCATACGCCGACGCATTGGCGAGGCCAAATCCCGCGCCGCGTTCGCCGCGCTTCGTTGTCACAAACGGATCTTCGGCATTTGCTGATACCGACGTCTCAAACCCCGCGCCGTGGTCTGCCACCGTCAGTACGAACAGCGGCGCGATGGATGCGGATGCGCGCATCGTCAGCGTGACGGTCACCGTTTGGTGTGACGCCGACGCCTCGCGCGCGTTGCAGACGAGCGCTGTGATTGTGTCGGTCAACCACACGCGGTCGACGTGTATCCGCATGCCTGTCGTGCCGACGAGCACCAACCGCAATTCCGCGCTGTTGTGCGTGGATTGCGTAAACGCCTGCAGCGTTTCGTGAGCCGCCGCGTCCGCATCGATGACGTCGGCACGCGCATTCGTAGCGCGAGCAAAGTGCACCATGCGTTGCAAGTACGCCACCATCGCATCCGCTGCACGATGAATTTCTGTCGCATCGGCATGCACGCTACTTCCGCGAGGCAACTCGGCTTCCAGTAATTCACTGTACGTGCGTACCACCGTCGCGAAGTTATTCAAGTCATGCGTCATTTTTCGCGCAAACAGTCCGAGTGCCGCCTGACGTTGCCGCGCGATGCGCTCCGCGTGTACTGGTTCGTCACTCGGCGCCGCCGGATCACCTGTTGTGGAATTGTCCATCGTCAATGGAAGAAAGGGACAGGGGGAACGATTGACAACCGTTTCGATGCAGGAAGCAGGCATGGACAGACGCCGATTTCGTCGTATCGTTGGTGCAACACTCTGCCACCTGAGGAATCGGATGCCTGCTTTTCGTGCCCGTAGTGCTCTGTTGTTCGCGCTCGCCGTCGGTCCCGTTGCCGTCTCCGCGCAAGTCCTGCCGTCGACGGTCGATCAAATCAATGCGGCGATTCTCGCGCTGCCCAAAGACATGCGTGAGGGTGCCGGTGTGATGGGGTACCGCACCGCTGGCAAGTTGGAAATGCTCCGCCCATCCAAGAACGGCATGCTCTGCCTCGCCGATGACCCTTCCGATAAGCAGTTCCACGTGTCGTGCTACCACGATTCGATGGAGCCGTTCATGGCGCGCGGTCGAGCGCTCCGCGAGTCGGGCGTGAAAGGAGCGCAGGTCGATACGGTGCGCTTCGCGGAAGTAAAGTCTGGCAAGCTCAAAATGCCGTCCGCGCCTGCCTCGCTGTATCAGCTGTTCGGACCCGATGGTGACTACGACGCAGCGACCGGAACCGCCGCGAAATCGAAGCCACTGTTCGTGGTCTACATTCCATTTGCGACAGAAGCGACAACCGGTTTGTCGACCAAGCCGTCGGATTCGAAGCCGTGGCTGATGTTGCCCGGTACGCCAAAAGCACACATCATGTTTAGTCTGACGATGTAATGCCAAGGCGGGCAGCGCGCGTGCTGCTTACCGCGCGCACCGTCAGCGTCGGCGTGCAAGCGCTGCACGACGCTGACGACCGTCTGGCGGTGGCCATTGAGCGTGTGGGTCCGTGCACGATGCGAGTGAACAACGATGGCACGCATTTCGATCATCTCGCGCGTGCCATCGTGTATCAGCAGCTTTCCGGCAGCGCAGCCGGCACTATCCATGGTCGATTTGTCGAACGCTGTGGCGAGGGCGGATCGCCCACACCGGAGCATGTACTCTTGCATGACGAGACGGTGCTCCGTGGCTGTGGACTCTCAACCGCAAAAACCGCGGCCATTCGAGACCTCGCGCGGCATGTCGTTGATCGACGGCTGCCGCTCGATATTGTTGAAACGCTTGATGATGAAGCGATCATTGAGGCATTGGTGCAGGTGCGAGGTATTGGACCATGGACCGCGCAAATGTTCTTGATGTTCCGACTCGGTCGGCCAGATGTGCTTCCAGTACTCGACCTTGGCGTGCGAAAAGGCGCTCAACGCATATATCGCATGCGCGCTCTCCCCGAGATTGAGAGGCTTGAGAAAGTGGCCAGGAAATGGCGACCGTGGTCGTCGATCGCCAGTTGGTATTGCTGGCGCGTGCTCGATTTGGAAAACGTAGGCGGTTGGTAGCAGCGCCAACCATTGCGAACAATGGCACGATACGACGCGTTGATCGTGGGTATCATGCAACCATCACTCGCCTATGACCGCACAGATTTTCAGTAAGACGCTTCACGTACCGGTGCCCGTCGAAACGCTGTTCGCGTGGCACGAGCGACCGGGCGCATTCGAGCGACTTTCTCCGCCGTGGGATACGCCTCGCGTACTTGAGCACACCGGTGGCATTCGTGACGGAGCGAAAGTTACGCTGCAGGTTCACGCGGGTCCGATACCGACCACGTGGACTGTTGAGCACCACGACTACATCGTCAATCGACAATTTCGCGACGTGATGACGAGCGGTCCGTTCGCGCAATGGCAACATACGCACCGCTTTGCACCAGATGGAGTTGCCGCAAGCACGCTCGAAGATCACATCGAATATGCGTTGCCACTCGGCGCAGTCGGCAGCGCCGTTGGTGGCGGGTACTCTGCGTTAACATTGGCCCGCGTGTTTCAATATAGACACGAGCTATTGGCCGCAGATCTCGCGCGACACGCAGCGTATGCGGATCGTCCACGCATGCGCATTGCCATCACTGGTGCCTCGGGATTTATCGGCACACAGCTCGCTGCCTTTCTTTCAACGGGCGGCCATGATGTGTTGCGCATCGGTCGTGGCGCGGTGGTGCCTGGTCGGGTAGACGTCAGTTGGGATCCCGCGCGCAAAGTGCTGGATCCGCGCGCTTTAGAAGGCGTTGACGCCGTTATTCACCTCGCTGGTGCGTCGATCGCCGAACGATGGACCACTGAACATCGTGCCGCGATTCGTGCCAGTCGGATTGAAGGGACGTCGCTTTTGGCACACACCCTAGCGCAGCTCACGCGGAAGCCGACGGTGTTGCTCAGCGGCTCGGCGATTGGCATCTATGGCAGTCGCGGTGTCGAGGTGCTCGACGAATCAAGTGCATACGGCACAGGCTATTTGGCAGACGTGTGCAAAGCGTGGGAAGCGGCAACAGAACCAGCCAGTCGTGCTGGCATTCGCGTAGTACACATGCGCACGGGCATTGTCCAAGGCGCCGCCGGTGGCGCCTTGGCGGTACAATTGCCGCTCTTCCGGCTTGGGCTTGGCGGCCATTTGGCCAGTGGAACACAATGGATCAGCCCAATCGCGCTCGACGACGAAATTGGTGCTATGTACCACTGCCTCATGCACGACGACGTGACCGGTTCAGTCAATCTGGTCTCACCGAATGCGCTCACGAATGCGGCGTATACGCGGGTGCTCGCGAAGGTGCTGCATCGACCATCGCTCGTCACCGTACCGGCTTTCGCGCTGCGGATGGTGCTCGGCGCCGAAATGGCCGACGCGACAGCGCTGGCCAGTCAACGTGTGGTGCCAACGATACTGCTGCGTTCGGGCTTTCTATTTCGGTTGCCGGAGGTGGCGGCCATGCTGCGGTTTGAGCTGGGGATTAGGGATCAGGGAAGGACGGACACCATTTCGTGCAACACGACGTAGTATTCAACATACATATGAACGCCATCATGCTCGAGAGCGGACTGTTTATCGCCACACTGGCGGTACTGGCCGCTCTTTTCGTTACCGTCGTGAAGATGACGCCGTTTGGAAAGCGGATTACACAAACCGCGAACCGAAAGCGCATCGAGAAACAGTTGGACCTCACATGCCCGATTCACGGACTGCAGCGCGAAGACCAACTCGTGCGGTTGCCGTCGGGCGAAGCACTGTGTCCTCATTGCTACCAGGAGGCTGTCGATGGCCACGTCGATTGATACGACGCTCGAAGGGATTCGTAGTTCGATGCGCAACTCGATGTCCGGCGTTTCGGGCGGAGGTGGGTTAAGCGGCGGCGGGAGCGGTGGCGGGCGCGCACTTCGACTTGCGCTCGGTGCGGTAGTGTTGGTCGCCCTCTTCCTTTTTTCGAAGTCCACGGTGACGTACATCGAACCGGGACACGTGGGCATCGTGATTCATCGCGGCGGCGGCGGCGTCGATCCGCAGCCATTAGGCCCGGGATTTCATCTGCGCAATCCGTTGCTGACGCAAATCACCGAGTATCCGACATTCATGCAAACGCTTCTGCTTGCAAAGGACCCAACTGAAGGCTCCGCGAACAACGAAGAGATTAACGTGAACTCGATCGAGGGACAGCCGTTGTCGCTGGACATCTCGATGTCATTTGAATTACGCCCCGATAAGGTGCCGCAGCTGTACTCTACATTTAGAACCGACGTTTACACGATTCAGCACGGCTTCATCAAACAGGCCATTCGACAGTCGTTGCAAGAAGTGGTAGGCAACGAAGAAATTGCGGCGATCCTCGGTCCGAAGAAAGCCGAAGTGGTTGCGCGCACCCAGGCCGCATTGCAGAAGCGCGTTGACCCATACGGTATCGATGTGAAGCAGTTCACGCTCAACGAATTTCGCGCGCCGAAAGCTGTGATGGATGCGATTTCGTTGAAAAACGTGATGCAACAACAGGCACTGACGGCGCAAAACGAATTGCAGAAAAACACCTTTCAAGCGCAGGGCGACAGCATCAAGGCGGTTGGCCGCGCGAAGGCTATTCTTGCTGAGGCGGAAGCACAGGCGAAGGCGAATGATTTGCTGTCGCGGAGCATTACGTCCAACCTCGTGCAGTACGAAATGGCGAAGCGTTGGAACGGGCAGATGCCAACAGTGACGGGTGGTGCGATGCCCCTGCTGCAGTTGCCCGGCAGCGGCAAGCCGTAACGTTCACGACACAAGACGCATATGCCGAAGGTAAGTTTTGACACGCTGCCGCCGTCGGCACGCGTGTGGGTGTTTGGAGCGGCCGCGCCGGTGGTCGGCGCGGCGCTCGAACGGTTGCTGCACATCGTGGACGACCATCTGCGCGAATGGCGTGCACACGGGACGCCGCTGGTGTGCGCGCATGTATGGCGTGATGATCGTTTTCTTGCCGTGGCGGTGGACGAAGCGGCCACCGATGCATCCGGTTGCTCAATTGATGGACTCTTTCGCACGTTAGCGGGCGCCGAGTCACAAATCGGGACGTCACTGGTTGGTGGCGGTATGATTTTTTGGCGCGACACTGCGGGTGTTGTGCAGATGGCGACGCGCAGTGCGTTTGTCGCTGCAGCTGCCAATGGCGTTGTGGTTGCGGATACGTCAGTCTTTGACACGACGGTCACGACTGTCGGTGAATGGCGATCGCAGTTTGAGCGGCCGGCGCGCGAGAGTTGGCATGCGCGGTTGATCAAGTAGCGGACGACTATCGCAGCCAGTCGTCCAGATGTTCGGCGACGAACGCGTCGTCATTCAAATCACCAACGCGCGTTGCGAATCCCGCAATCGCGTCTGCTTGACCCGCAGACAATCTTTCGTGCGGATCAAGCGTCCATGTACCACGCACCAAGCCTTGTAGGCGTAGCACTTCGAGAATGCCGGGCAGGCAACCAGCGTAAGCATTGCCGGCATCGAAGATCACCGCGTTTGCCATGGTGAGTTCCGCGCCACGCGACAACCATGCAGTGGGCAACGATGTTGATGCGCTTGCGCGCCACGCCCGAATGTCATTGAGCAGCGCAACCGCGCGGTGTGTCCACACTGCCCATTGACCAAGCAAACCGCCAACGAAGTGTCGTGTCGTAGCGCGACCAACTGTGCGTACTGGCACATCAGTCACCAAGTCGCTGACAATGGAATCATCGTTGCCGGTGTACAGCGCAATGTCGTCACGGCCCGCGTCAGCGATGGCACGAACTACGTCGAGTGTAGCGTAGCGGTCAAACGGCGCCACTTTGATCGCGACAACGTTGGCAATCTCTGCGAACTCACGCCAGAACGCATATGATAAGCGACGACCATTAACCGCCGGTTGCAAGTAAAAGCCAAAGAGCGGAAATGCTTCGGCGACGTGTCGACAATGGTGCATGACCGCCTTATCATTGGCGTCGCGCCAAGCGCCGAGTGAGAGCAGCCCGCAATGGTAGCCGAGCATTCGTGCAATCTCGGCTTCTTTGATGGCCTGTTTGGTGTCGCCAATAATTCCGGCAATACGCACAAATGGTCGAACAATTCCGCTGTCGATCGCCGCAGCGGTGAGTGCTGACTTCGCCGTCTCTGCCGCGAGTTCGAGCACTGGGCGATACAATCCAACTGCTGGGTCATGAATGGCAAATCCCGTGGTGTGCACTCCAACGGCCATGCCGCCTGCACCGGAGGCGACATAGTAGCGTGTGAGTGCGCGTTGGGAACGCTCGTCCATCGTGCGATGCGGTGTGAGCGCGAGGGGATGGGCCGGTATGACGTGACCAGCGGCGAGATGACGTCGCACGTTTATCGGCTCTGGCAGCGGGTCGTCAGAAACGGCCATCGCGCACCTCAAACTTTGTGGGCTTGCCAAGCAATCGACCGTCTTGGCGAATCCATGCAATCGCCCACGCGATGAGCGTGTCCAGCGGAAGGGCATCGAACGGCAACTCGGCGTGCAACGCATGAACGTTCGCTACGAGCGCATCCGCGCCGACGTCGTCCGCGAAGTGTGGCGTGACGCCGAGCAGTGCTCCGATGCGTTCCGCCACATCGCGAATACTTATTGCGGGGCCGGACACGTTGAGCGCGGTTGCCGGTAGCGTGGTTGCCGCGAGCGCGCGCAACGCCAGTCGATTCGCGTCCGTTTGCCAGATCACATTCGCGATGGGTGTCGCGAGTGAAATGGTGTCGCCGCGCAGCACGCGCAGCACGAGATCGGTGATAACGCCGTACCGCAAATCGCACGCATAAAACAATCGAAATAACAACAGCGGCGACCCAGTGCGACGCGCGACTGATTCGAATACTCGTTCACGCCCAACGCACGAGGCGGCGTATTCCCCATCGGGCGCAAGCGTATCGCCTTCGCGTGATCCTCCAGCGTCAACACGAGTGCGTGCGTACACATTGCCGGTCGAAAAACACACAATGCGCGCGCGCGCGAAATGCTCGGCGGCATGTGTCGACGCCACGACGTTTTGCGTCCACGTGCCAACGGGATCACCCGTCGTGCCAAACTTCTGTCCCGCTAACCACAGCACGTTGGGAGCGAATGGGAGCGACGCAACGGCGCGCGGATCGGCGAGGTCAGCCCGAATGATGTCGACACCGTACGATTCGAGCGTGGTCGCTACGCTCGCATCGGAGAATCGAGAAACGGCAATGACACGACGCGCGCCCCGTCCATCGCGCGACGCCCCAGCAGCATCAAGCGCCCGACGCGCCATACGGGCGAGTGTCGGTCCCATCTTACCGCCAGCGCCAAGTACGATGATGTCACCATCAAGCGAGGTGAGGGCTTGCATCGTGGAATCGTCCGGCGACGACAGAACGTCGTTGAGGGCGAGCTCATTCTCAGGCGCAGGCCGCACTCGGCTCCACCACCCCGCCAACCGGTAGCCCCAAATCTTGCGCGAGTGCGCGACGCCCAGCTTCGATGCGCTCGCGCGTTTGTTGTTTAAGCGCCGGGAGATCGGAAAGTGTCAAGCCTGCCGTCTCGATTGGTGCAAGCATCTGCGCGACCGCGCGGGCAGGCAAAAACTGAAACGTACCTTTCGCCATAGCGTTCCGCGTACCCGCGACAGCGATTGGCAAAATAGGTGCACCGGCTTCAATGGCCAGACGAAATGCGCCGTCTTTAAACGGTAACATCTCCCAATCGCGCGAGCGCGTGCCTTCAGGAAAGATCATGATCGACACTTTCTTCGCGAGCCGATCGCGACACTGCTTGACCGCGTCGACGGCCGATTCGCGTTTGCCGCGAATGATGCGGATGTCACCGGCCATCTGCATCATCCAGCCCATGCACGGAATCTTGAACACGGTGTCTTTACTAAGCCATTTCATTTCCCACGGAAAACAACTGATCAAAAACACATCCGCATATGATTCATGATTGGCGACGACCACGTACGGACGTCGCGGATCGCACAGCGGTCCGCCGCGCGTCCGAAATCGCCACAACGGATTGAGCTTGAGCGCCGTCACGGCGACGAGCCGGAACGCCCGACCCGCCGCATAGCGTCCCTTGTCAAATGGTGCGGTGCACGCGAAAACGAGAGCCACGATAGGTGTGCCAACAATGACACAACTCACCATCGACACCCACGCCCACGCGTTCAACACCCAGAGCATCAGCCTACAACGAGCTTGGGGGCGTGCGCGGAGGCATCAAATGCCTCGCGAGCAGCGTTGGCACCGACAAATCCAATCTTCGAATGTGTCCCGTCGCAAAACGGCTTGACGGCAGACGCTCCGCAGCGGCACAGCAACATCGGTTTCCCTTCCGCGGAGCGCGGCGGCACAACGTTGCCTTCGTGATCGACCAAGCGAATCATCGCTACCAGATCTGGGGCGATGACGAGTGGGCCGTTATTCCGTATGGCGATCGTAACTGTCATGTGTTGGGTCGTGGTGTTGATGAAGTAGCAATCCCGCGCGCGTGCCGCTTGATGCGATCAACCATGGCCGCCAAACCTGATTCGCGGGCGCCGAGTCCGATATCTTGCATAAGCAGACGTACGAAATCTGGCGGAAGGGCAAGCGCAACGGCGGGTGGCTGGTCGTTAATAGCGGAAAACGTAATGGCGAGGACTGCCGCTATCGTCGGAGATTGTCGCGCGTTCACGTCGGCGAAGAAATGCAACGTGCCGTCGGCATTATGTTCGGGGAAGAGGTCGACGCGCGTTTGACATTCGGACACCGTGAACGCACTCCGGTCAAGCACCGCGAGACGCGCTGGCAGCGGTTCAAGCTTCTTTGACCACGCCAAGAGTGCCTGCATCTTGTCCTCCCGACCGAGCGTCCGAAACTGGCGCAGGGTTTTCGCGAGCGACGGGGGTAATGATTCGGTGGCGATGTCGGACATAGGCGAAGTGAATGTGATGGCGGTCTGGCGAGCAAGGGTGGAGCTAGGGAATAGGGATTAGGGATTAGGGACTAGGGAATGGAGAAAAGCGATTGACGCGTGCGGGTCCGTCCCGAAGGTTTCCGAGTGTGAACACTCCCCGGCACCAACGGCACGCATTGCGTCACACGCTTCCGCTTTGCCTCAGTGTCCTCGTGGGCTGCGGCCGACCTGCCGTGCCCGACACAGCAGTCGGTACGCTCGAAATGGTCGAAACCGATATCGGGCCACTTCAGCTTGCGCGCGCGGTGCGCGTGCTTGTGCAGGAGGGGGATCATGTGCGGGTTGGCGATACGCTCGCAATCTTCGCGACACCCACGATGGTTGCCGTACAGGCACAGGCGGATGCGCGTGTGCAATCGGCGCAACAGGCAGAGCGTGAACTCATACGCGGTGCACGCCCGGCCGAACTCTTGCGCGCGGAGGCCGACGTTAAAGCTGCTGATGCGGACGTAGACCGAACCGCTGCCGACTTGTCCCGCCTCGAACCGCTCGCCGCGCGTGGTGACATTAGCCGCGCGCAACTCGATGCCGCGCGGGCTGCGGCGCGCAGTAGCGCGAGCAAACGCGATGCTGTGCGCGAAACGCTGCGACTCGTGCGCGAAGGACCGCGCAATGAACGTCGACTCGCCGCCGCCGCCGACGCGCGCGGTGCAAACGCGGCCGCAGCCGCAGTGCGCGCAAATACGAACGATCTCGTACTGGTCGCGCCAATTGACGGCGTTATCACCAGCAGAAACGTCGAACCTGGCGAAGTGATGAGTCCTGGGCAAAGTGCGATCTCCATCGGCCAACCTTCACGACCCTGGGCGCGTATTTACGTCTCACAGTTTGTGCTCCCGCGATTGCACCTTGGTGATACCGTGACCGCGCAGCTTGACGGTGATACCGTCACGCGCCGAGGTCGCATCGCCGCCATCGCAAGCAAAGCAGAATTCACACCGCGTGTTGCGTTGACCGAGAAAGAACGTGCCGATCTCCTGTTTGGCGTAAAAATAGAATTTGTGGATCCTACCGATCAGTTAAAAGCAGGACTTCCCGTCACCATCATGCTGCCGCGCGGCAACAAGTGACAACGCCAAGCGCGCATACACACATTGGCAACACGTTACGACCCGTCGTAGAAACGCGCGCGCTCAGCAAACGATATGGTGCCGTATACGCCGTTGACGGTCTCGATCTCGCCATCGCGCGCGGTGAAGTATTCGGACTCCTCGGCCCGAATGGGTCGGGCAAGACGACCACCATTCGCATGCTGTGTGGACTGGTGGCGCCCACGAGTGGCAGCGCCACGGTGGCCGATTTCGATGTCGGTACACAGGCGGAACAGGTGCGACAACGTATTGGCTACATGTCGCAACGATACGGTTTGTACGATGAACTCACTGTGTATGAAAATCTGCGGTTCTACGCCTCCGTCTACGGCTTGCTCGGTGCAGCGCGAACACGTCGATTGGAGGAGCATATGCAGGCGCTCGGACTCAGCGCGCAGCGCGCGCAAATTGCCGGCACGTTAAGCGGTGGATGGAAGCAGCGACTCGCCTTAGCGTGCGCAACCGCGCACAACCCACGACTCCTGTTCCTCGACGAGCCGACCGCCGGCGTTGATCCCGCCGCGCGACGCACATTTTGGGAAACGATTTATTCCCTCGCGAGCAACGGGACGACCATTCTCGTGACCACACATTACATGGACGAAGCGGCGCGGTGCCATCGTCTCGCGTTTCTCTCGCGCGGGCACCTCATCGCCATCGGCACACCACAAGAAATTCTTGCGCAATTCGGTGCGGACAACATCGAAGACGTGTTTGTGATGTTGCAGCAGCGCGATGAGCAAACGGCGACCACGGGCGCTTGAGTATGTGGGAGCGACTACGTCGTTGGACTGTGTGGCCAATGCTGTGGAAAGAGTCCATCAGTCTGCGTCGTGACCGGCTGACGTTCGCGATGATGACGGGATTGCCTGCTGTTCAGTTGTTGCTCTTTGGCTACGCGATTCAAACAGACGTACGTCGACTGCCAACCGTAGTGCTTGATCAGTCACGCACGTTTGAAAGTCGGGCGCTCATTCAGGTGCTACAAAACACGGACAACTTTCGCGTGGTTGCGGCGGTGCCAGATCGCACGACGGCGCGACGCTGGATTGAGCGCGGTGCCGCGCGTGTCGCGTTGGTCATTCCTCCCGAGTATCAACGTAATATTCGGCGCGGGCATACTGGTGAAGCGCAATTGTTGATCGACGCTGCTGATCCACAATCGTCCGGCGCGGCAATTTCCGGCGCGCAGTTAGCGGCGTCAGCACGTGGATCGCAATTGCTCGCTACTCGCTACGCGATCACCCCACCCGTGGTCATCCAAGTGCGACCGTGGTATAACCCAGCGCAGCAGAGCGCGATGTTCATCGTGCCCGGCATCGTTGGCGTCTTGCTCACCATCACCATGACGCTGACTACGTCCACGGCCATTGTGCGGGAACGTGAACGGGGCACGCTCGAACAACTCATCGTGACACCAATTGGAAAGACCAGCCTCATGCTAGGAAAGCTCGTGCCATTTTTGGTCGTCGGTTACGTCCAAATGTCAGTAGTGTTGGTACTAGGACGCCTCTTCTTTGACATCCCGATCGCTGGCAGTCTTCTGCTGCTGTATTCGCTGTCCTTTGTTTTCATAGTGGCAAGCCTAGGCATTGGCCTGCTCATTTCGACCATCGCGCGAAGTCAGGTCCAGGCGATGCAGCTGAGTTTTTTCTTTATGCTCCCCAACATTTTGTTATCCGGATACATCTTTCCGCGCGCCGCCATGCCGGAGCCGGCGCAGTGGCTTGGCGCGTTGCTGCCGCTGACATGGTTCTTAGAAATACTGCGAGGCATTTTGCTCAAAGGAGTCGGGCTCGCCGAGTTGTGGTCAGAATTGATTATTCTGTCGGTATTCGCAATCCTGCTTCTCACGGTTTCCGTACGGCGATTCGCAAAGACGTTGGACTGAGTCACGCGGAACGATTGTCTCTGTCTGGCCGTATCTCGTGCAGTTGTGTTCTGCCCATCGTCGTTCGACCTACCATCTCTCTCATTCACCGTACCATGCTGATCCGACGCTCCGACGACTTGAAATCGTCGGATATCACACCCGAGTCCGTCTGCCTTGATCGACGCCAATTTGTTGGTACGGCCGGTGCGCTCGCACTCGGTTCCGTGCTCACACCGGCGACGTTACAGGCGCTCAGTCGCACCGGTGGACAGCCAGGGACAAGCGAGAAACTTACTCGCGAAGCGGACGCGACCAGTTACAACAATTTCTACGAGTTCGGCACTGATAAAGATGAACCAAAAGATCAGGCCAAAAATTTTATAACCAAGCCGTGGACCATTTCAGTGGACGGCATGGTCAAGCAGCCAAAGACATTTGCGTTCGACGATCTGATCAAGGGACTCGCGCTGCAGGATCGCGTCTATCGTCATCGCTGTGTCGAAGCGTGGTCAATGGTCATTCCGTGGCAGGGCGTGCAGGTGCGCGATGTGATCAATCGTTGCGACCCGTTGCCCAGCGCAAAGTTTGTAGAGTTTACCACGCTGCTCGATCCGACCCGCATGCCCGGTCAGCGCCGATCAGTTTTGCCGTGGCCGTACACGGAAGCATTGCGACTGGACGAAGCGATGCACCCGCTCGCGTTGCTGGTGACGGGTATGTACGGCAAGCCGTTGCCCAATCAAAATGGAGCGCCGCTCAAGTTAGTGGTGCCGTGGAAATACGGATTCAAGGGCGGCAAATCTATTGTGCGCCTCCGCTTCACCGACACGATGCCGCACACGACGTGGAACGATGCAGCGCCGAGTGAATATGGTTTTTTCGCGAATGTGAATCCGACGGTCGATCATCCACGGTGGACGCAAGCGAAAGAGCGTCGCATTGGGCAGTTTCTTAAAATTCCGACGTTGATGTTCAACGGGTACGGCCAACAAGTCGCGTCGCTCTATTCGGGCATGGACTTAAGGAAATCCTATTGAGTTCCATGAATCGCGCAGCAATCGACGCGCAGCTCACGCGGATTGAACCGTGGATGCGTCGATGGCTGCGGCCCGCGCTGTGGGCGCTGGTGCTGGTGCCCGCGCCCGTCTTGGTCGCGCAGGCGTTACTCGATCAACTGGGCGCCAACCCCATTCGCGAGACCGAACACTTCACGGGCGAGTGGGCGCTGCGTTTACTCGCGTGCTCCTTAGCCGTGACGCCACTGATGCGCCTAACGCATTGGGGATGGCTCGTGACGCAGCGCCGATTTCTCGGTCTCGCCGCATTCTATTGGGCGATGGCGCACCTGTGCGTCTACATTGGTCTCGATATGTTTTTCGATGTCCATGACATCGTCACGGACGTGCTCAAGCACTTGTACATCACGTTGGGCATGCTCGCGTTTCTGCTTATGATCCCGTTGGCGATCACGTCAACGAAAGCGTGGATTAAGCGACTCGGCGGGCGCAAATGGAATGTGTTGCATCGACTTGTGTACGTGTCAGCAGTAGCGGCCTGCATTCACTATATCTGGGGCCAAAAGAAGGACATTGAGGAGCCATTAATGTACGCGGGGGTGTTTGCCGTGCTCTTCGCGTTTCGCATTTTTTGGCCGCGAAGGGGCGCGAAGTCGCGTGCGACGGAGCGAGGCACCGATGACAAAACGCCATCGCCAGCGGTGTGACGGTTTGGGCGGTGTAAGCGTCCTGTAGGTGGAGATTACGGACCCTGACGCCGATGTTGGTTGTCGGGTCCGCGCGCGTCTGTCACTGACTGATCGCGCACGGCCGCAATCGTATCCCCTACTCCTCCCAATGGCCACGACATCCGACGTTTTTACGCGTCGATCAGGCCAGTATCCGAGCGTTGCGGTCCGCGCATCGCAGAGCGTTCCGGCTGTTCCGTTGGATGTGTTTCCACGGAGCTGGAACACGGTACTGTTCGTTGGCATGATCGCGTACGCCGCTGTCATGGCGACTTGGCTGACGGCAAATACGCTGTTGAGCGAACCGCTCGACGTACTGCGCACGTTGGCACCGCACGCACTCACGTCTACGGCCTCCGTCCTGGCTTTCCGCGCGGCAAGCGCGCGGACACTCGACCATGGCGCGCGCCGATTTTGGCGATCCGTCGGACTGTCGCAACTGATTTTCGTATTGCGTGATGTGTCCCTGCTGCTCGCCCACGGCGGAACACACGCGCGCTCAGATGCTACACCGTTCATCTCGCAGTTGCTGCTACTCTATGCACTGCTACAATTGCCGAGTGCACCGCGAACCGCGTCTGATCGCAGCAAATTGGCGCTCGATGTGGCGACGGTATTGATAGGTGGATTGCTTGTCGTGTGGGTGGATTGGTACTCGGCGCAGACGCATGGGCTGCAGTACACGCTGCGCGCATTTGTGCTGCCGCACGCCGCGGCGATTGGGGATCTCTTACTCCTATTTATCGCGTCGTTAGGATGGCGACGTACGGCGTTGCAGCACCAAGCGAACGTGTTGGTTCTACTGTCCGTCGCCCTGCTGGTGCACTTTCTGGCAAATGTTGCCATGGTCGTCCAAATGATGGGCGGCGCCGACGTGAACAATTGGGAAATTGCTGCGGCGCCGATCAGTACAGTGCTTATCGCGCTCGCGGCGTGGGTAAAGTGCGCGACCGTGTCGCAGCGCCAAGTGCGAGCGTACACCATGACATCGCATTCCCAAGCGGATAGTAGTCTGATTCCCTTCGCGGCTGTCTTACCTGGATTTGTCCTATTGTTGGTCGCCGCTTTTAACCAGACGGCGCAGCCATTGGGCGGGCTCGCGGTTGGTGCGGCTGCTTTAACTGGTCTTGCGTTTGTCCGACAACTGTTGTCAGCACGCGAAACCGTGCGGGCGCTGCAGGAATCGACCGCGCGTAACAATGAGGCGCGATTTCGCGCGCTCGTTCAGCACTCAAGTGATGTCATTACCATAGTCGATGCCGACGGTACGATTCGATACGTGAGTCCGTCTGTCGCGACCGTGCTTGGTCATGATCCAGCGAAGCTACTCAACACGTCGCTCGCCTCGTTGCTACATCCCGACGATGTTGCGTCGGCGACGGCGTTTCTCGCCGACCTCGCCCTCACGCCGCGCACGCGGAACGTGGCCCTCGCGACGGCCGGCGCGCGTTCGCAGGAGTGGCGTATCGCCCACGTTAACGGGAGTTGGATGACCGTGGACAACGTGGGTACGAATTTGTTAGCGGAGCCGGTGATTGGTGGACTCGTGCTGAACACGCGCGACGTTACCGAGCAAGCGGTCATCAAGCATCAATATATGCATCAGGCATTTCACGATCCGCTGACAGATCTGGCGAATCGCTCACTGTTTCTATATCAGGTTGGCAGCGCCCTCGCGCGCGCCGCGCGACCCGGTACTCCAGTCACCGTAATCTTCCTCGATCTCGATAATTTTAAAACTGTTAACGATTCACTTGGACATGCCGAAGGAGATCGCATGCTCGTCGAGGCTGCGCGTCGCCTCTCGCAGTGTGTGCGGGAGAGTGACCTCATTGCCCGACTCGGCGGGGACGAATTTGCGGTTTTGGTTGAACAGATGGATTACGACGGTGACGTGTTGGCCATCGCTGATCGTATCCGCGACGCTCTGGCAGAACCGTTTGAGTTAGTTGGTCGACAGGTGACGGTCAGCGCCAGTATTGGCATCGCTCGGAACAGCGCGCAGTGTACGACGAGTGATCTGGTACGGAATGCCGATCTGGCGATGTACGTTGCCAAAACGAGAGGCAAAGGGCAGTACGTATTGTTTGAGCCCAGCATGCACGAAGCGGCGCTGGAGCGATTGGTCGTCGAAGTTGATTTGCGTCGCGCCATCGAACGCGAAGAGTTTTTTCTTGAGTATCAGCCTATTGTCGTCCTCGAGACCGGCGAGATCATCGGAGCGGAGGCCCTCGTTCGCTGGTGCTGCCGAGAGCGCGGAACGGTACCGCCGAGTGTGTTCATTCCGATTGCGGAAGAAACGGGATTGATCACGGCACTCGGGCGTTGGGTTTTGCGCCGTGCGTGTCGAACAGCCAAGCAATGGGAGCGCGAGCGTGGGTCGACGATGCGTATCACCGTCAATTTGTCCGGACGTCAACTACAGGAACCGGGCGTTGTCGAAGACGTGCGGTTGGCCCTCGTGGACTCGGGTCTAGACCCAAGTCACCTCGTGCTCGAGATTACAGAGAGCATGCTGATGCACAATACCGACATGTCGATGACGCGCCTGATGGCGCTCAAATCACTCGGCATTTCACTGGCAATTGACGATTTCGGAACCGGATACTCCTCGCTAAGCTATCTTCAACGCTACCCGATCGACATTCTCAAGATCGATAAGGCGTTTGTGGATGTCATCGACAGAGGAGGCGAAGGTCCGGTGTTGGCCAGTGCGATCGTGGCGCTTGGGGAAACGTTGCGGCTGAATACCGTGGCGGAAGGCATTGAGCGTGAGTCACAACGTGCGCAATTAATTGCGCTGGGTTGTGAACTCGGACAAGGATTTTTGTTCTCCAAACCGCTCGACGCGGAGGAATTTTGGGCGCTTCTGCAATCCCGTGCGACAGACTCGTCCGGCGCCGCGCATCGGCCTCGTGAATTAGGTGCACAAGCCGCTTAAAGGCGATGTAGGACCAACGCTCGTCTCGTTCGATGCATTTGCTGTAACGGCACCCGGCCTGGCACCGCTGGTCGCTCGTGAACTCACAACGATGGGCATTGTGCCGCGTGCAGTGAGTGATGCGGGCGTTGCCTTTGATGCGGATGCCGAAAGTTTGCTGCGCGCCAATCTCTGGTCGCGCATGTCGAGCCGCGTGTTAGTACGGCTGGCAACGTTTGAAGCACGCGACTTTGCGACGCTCGAAAAACTTGCAACGCGCATGTCATGGGGGCGCGTGCTGGCGCCTGGTTCGCTGGCGCGCCTGCGCGTCACGTGTCGCAAGTCGCGACTCTACCACTCCGATGCGGTCGCGGAGCGCATCGCACGCGGTATCGAGCGCTCGATCAAAGGCGCTCGTGTCGAAGCCCATTCGCCGGATGAAGAAGACGCTGACGTTGCGACGGCCGCACAGCTGATCGTCGTGCGTTTTGATCACGATCAATGCACAATCAGTGCGGATAGCTCGGGCGAGTTGCTTCATCGCCGCGGGTGGCGGCAAGCAATCGCGAAGGCGCCGCTGCGTGAAACACTCGCGGCGGCCATGCTGACTGCGTGTGAGTGGACCGGTGAAGTTCCGCTCGTCGATCCCTTTTGCGGATCGGGGACGATCGGCATCGAGGCGGCTCTCATCGCGCGCAATATTGCGCCCGGGTTGCACCGCACCTTTGCGCTGGAGCAATGGCCGGGGCACGACGCGGTGGAAGCCACCCGTGTGCGTGCAGACGCACGGGCAGCCATGCGACCATCCAATGGTGTGCACATTGTCCTTACCGACCGCGATGCAGGCGCCTGTGAAGCAACGCAAGCGAACGCTGAACGGGCCGGCGTATTAGACGATATCGCGATTGCACAACAACCGCTCTCGGAGACTGATCTTGCAGCAATTGGTGAGGCGGGTCTCGTCCTCACCAACCCACCCTATGGTCTTCGTGTTAGTGACGGCGCCGACTTGCGCAGTTTGTTCGCGCGTATGGGCGATGTGCTGCGCGCGGGCGGGAAGGGCTGGCGCCTTGCCATGCTCGTGCCCGACAAGCAACTCTCGGCGCAACTGCGTATCCCGATGGACACGCGGTTGCGCACGAGTAATGGCGGAATTGCGGTGACGGTCGAGATGACGCGTGCGAAAGGCACGCGGTAGCGCCTACACGCGATAGTCGTCGGCGCGCCAGGACTTGATCTGCGATTTGATCTCTTTGCCTGTCATCGCCGGATTCGCGATCACCTGACGCACGAGTTCCGGTACCTCTGCGTCTGACGCGAAGCGGATTGCGATGAGGTGCGCGGGATGGATCGACGAAATACTTGCTTGCAAATCCGCCGGGAGGATGCGTGCGAAGCGCGTCTGTTCCTCGAAACGAATGACGCGATTCTGCGCCTGTAGTGCAAAGACGCGCGCGTACCACGTTGTCCCAACGAGTGCGAGCGCACCCACGAGTTCAAAATGCGTGGTGGCGTCACGTTGTGTCAGCGCGCGATAGATGGCCCACACGAGATAAACAACGGCGAGGAGAACGGTGACATAGTGATAGCCCGGTACGAATCGCGCGTGATTGCCGAAGTTTTGATTGTCGCTGGACACGGAAAAATCCTATGAGAAGGGAAAAGATGCAGCAGCGAGTTTCGCCTAACGCTGATCCATTCGCAAGCGCACCGCGTCAATTGTCGCCGTGGCGAGCGCAAATCGCGCTTCCCAGTTCCCGTGAATATGCGTGACGTTTGCGTGAAAGCGGGCGAGGGTCTCCACAAATTGCTGCTGTATATCGTCACGATGATCACCACGGTCTCGCACCGGGTCGGCAACCCACGGGACGTCAGTGTCGAGGAGGAAATACATATCCGCGAGCCGAGTGCGCGCGGCATCCTCAATGAATGACGGACACTGCCCGAAATAGTGATGACTGTAGACGACCGTGCTTACGAGGTCGGTGTCCTGTATTAACAGTGACGTGGCACGCGCAATGTATGTGTCTTCGAGCGCCATCTGCCCGCGCGCAATGGGTTCGGTGTCGTGCTCAGTGAGCGATGCCCCTTTGGCAATCGCGTAGTCACGCACGAACTCCGGAACGAACGCGACACCATAGTGCGCGGCGAGCTGCATAGCCAACGTCGTCTTGCCAACCGACTCTGACCCGGTCAGAACGATGCGGGTGACGTGCGGGAGCGCGATCGTTTCCATTCGAAGTGGCCAAAGATGGCGAGGACGAGAAATACGGCGTACAACACGGCCGTGAGGCGCAGTCCGCGCACGATGAATAGTCCCACATACACCGCATCGAGCGCCGCCCATAACGCCCAGTTTTCCAACAATTTCCGTGTCATCATCCACTGCGCCACGAGGCTCAACGCCACCAGTGCCGCATCAAGCAGCGGTAATTTCGCGCCGGGGATGCGGGATGTTATGGTGAACAGCACGAACCACGTGCCGAGCGCGATCAACAACAGCACGGTGGCGAGGCGAAGCGACGTGCGCGCTACCAGTACTGGCGCACGCTCGGTGCCGCCGTAGAGCCAGTGCCACCAGCCGTAAAAGGACAGTACGAAATACACGACCTGCAAGCCGGTGTCGGAATACAAGCCCGCGCGGCCAAACACCACGATGTAAAAGCCCGCGTTGAGCACGCCGAACGGCCAATTCCAGATGTTCTCGCGTGTGGCGAGATACACGCTCAGTACGCCGCAGACAAAGCCAAACAGTTCCGCGCAGGAGCTGCCGTGCGTGATGAGCCAGTCGCAAAAGTCGTTCATAAATGGAAAGCTATCCACGGGCGCGTGCACCGATTATGGTTGATGCACATGACCGGGGTGCCACGCCGCTAATGAGCGTTGGCTGAGAGAGTCCCGTAGAACCTGATCCGGCTCGTACCGGCGTAGGGAGTCCAACGATGTCCAGCACCACTCGGATGCGCAGCGCGCATTCGCGGATGCGCGTGAGCGCCGCATCTTCCCACGTAGTTTTCAACACATTTGTCGCCGCGTGTGTCGCCCTGTGTTCAGGCGTCTCATCGCTCAGCGCGCAATCCACCACCGACACGACCCGCCAAGTGGTCGCCGATTCTGCGCGGCGAATTGAACGCGTGGTGGTCAACGCCATCCGTGCATCGGACGCTGCGCCAATCGCACAAAAAACGATTGGTCGCGCAACAATCACACAGCGTCAATTCGGACAGGAGGTCCCCATGTTGCTCCAGGGGGCGTCGCCCTCGCTGACGGCTGATACGGAAACCGGCACGAACTGGGGTTATAGCCATCTGCGGCTACGTGGTATTGACCAGACACGTATCAACATTACGATCGACGGCGTCCCGTTGAATGATCCGGAAGACCAAGTGCTGTATTTCGCCAACTTTGCCGATTTGATGTCCAACGTGCAATCGGTACAAGTGCAGCGCGGGGTTGGCACGAGTACCGCCGGCACAGCGTCGTATGCAGGGTCGGTGAATTTTGAAACGATGCCCATTGCGCAACCTGCGCCAAGTGGCGATCTGCAACTGCAGCTTGGATCGTTCGGCGCGCAGCGCGTCAGCGCTGGTTTTGGCTCGGGCCTTTTGGCGAATGGATTCGCGGTGTACGGTCGAGTAAGCGCGCTCCGCACGGATGGATATCGCGACCACAGTGGTGTGCAGGGGCGCACCGCATTTGTTGGTGCCGGTTGGTTTGGATCGCGCGACATCATCAAGCTGACAACGTTGGTGGGCCTGCTCGCCGACACCTTGTCGTACACCGGCGCGACGTCGGCACAATTGCAGCAAAATCGCCGCTTCAACCCCTTGGCGACCGATGAGTTGGATCAATTCGGCCAACAAATGGTGGCGCTCGCGTACACGCGCATCGTGAGCTCGGCGACGTCGCTGAATACCACGGTCTATCGCAATTCTGCGAGTGGGAACTACGATTATTTCGAATTGCCGGATCGCTACCGGTTCAACTTGGCGCACACGTGGTACGGTGTGACCAGTGTGGTCACGCATGAGCAGGGTGACCTGCAACTCAATGCGGGCGTGAACGCGAATTTGTATCAGCGCGCGCATCGCGGATATCTCAAGCCTGATATCACGTTGTATGACAACACTGGACACAAAGACGACGCAAACATTTTCGCGAAAGCCTCGTACAACGCGGGGCGCGCGCGCTGGTTCGTCGACGTGCAAGCGCGACACGCACAATTTCGATACGTGCCGGACAAGAATGCCGGCATCAGCGAGCGCAGTATCAATTGGAGTTTCTTCAACCCCAAGGTTGGTGTGACGATACAGATCGCCAACGGCGTGTCGGCGTTTGCCTCGTTTGGTGCGACCACGCGCGAGCCGGCACGCAGCGATTTGTTCGCCGGCGATGATGATTTGACTGCGGATAACGTGGCAGCCTATGGAGATTTTACGCGGGTGAAGCCTGAGACCGTGCACGATGCGGAAGTCGGCATCAATATGACGAAGTCGACGTACGAGTTGCACGCGAACGTCTACAACATGGCGTTTCGTAATGACATCGAACGTATCGGCGCGCCGACAGCTTCGGGCGCCATCTTACGTCGCAACGTGGGATCGAGCTATCGGCGGGGCCTCGAGTTTGACGGCCTGTGGCGTGGGGTGTCGCGACTGGTGCTGAGCGCGAACGCCGCGTGGAGCATGAATCGTATCAAGCAATTCACGGACTCGTCGCGTGGCACGCCGGTGCTGCGTCTCAACGTGGAGCCACTGCTCACACCCCGATTCGTTACGACGCAGCGCGCGGAGTTCGCGGTAACGCGACACGTCGCGCTGAGCGCGGAAGCGCGTTACCAATCGGAGGCTTTTCTCGATAACACGAGTAGTCGCGATCGAGTGCTGCCGGATTTCTTCACGGTTGATGCATCGGCGCGTTTTATGGTCGCGCGCTATGCGCTCGTAGTGCGCGGCGCCAACCTTGGCGATACACAAAAATTTGGCAGTGGGTCTGTGTCGTCGTCGGGGAAAGTGCGGTACTTCGTGCTGCCGGCACGCAGTGTGTTCGTAACCGCTGAGGTGACGTTCTAACAGAACTGCCGACCGCGAATTTCACGAATTTCGCGAATCTGCTCCGAGCGGCGACGACTGTTGCTGCCACGCGGACACACTCACTTTTTTGTTGTTTACAAAAAACGATCACCGCAGTCGACGTGACGCGTCGACAGACTCCTGCGCATCGTTCAAATTCGCGGCGGGTCGCTGTTCAGAACTGAACGTCAATAGCACAGTCACCTACAACACGACCAGCTGTGCTGCGCTTGCGCCCCGCACCGCTTTACGCGCGATTGACTGATCAAAGGTCACGAGCCGACCACCGTGCTTCACTGCCAGTGCGAGCAGATACACGTCAGTCAATTGACGCGGGCCGTGTACTCGAGTTGAGTCGATCAATTGCGCATCCAGAACACTGACGTCGTCCGGCCAAAAGTTATGCACCGTTGCGGTGGTCGCTTCCCGCAATCGCTCGACAACTTCATGCACCGCATGGGCATTCGGATAGCCCGGATGCGACATGATCCGCACGCAGCCATTTTGCGTGATTGGACACGACGACCAGCCAATGCCCGCGTTCGCCGCGAACCACTGAAGCGCCACGTGGTGTGACGCGTGGTCGCTGTCGAGCAGGGCAATCAGCACGTTGACGTCGAGCAACGCGCGCATCAATCCGCGTCGTCGTTGCGCAGTTGATCGATGAGGTTGTTGCTGATCATTGTGCCACGCGGTGCGAACGGTCGCACGCCGTACACCGCGACGGCCTCATTCACCGCCAACGGTTGCTGCGGGGCGGTCAGCGCCTGTCGCAGCAGCTCTGAGACGACTTGTCCGGCGGTTTTATGTTCGCGCCGAGCGCGCTCTTTCGCGGCATTAAGTACGTCATCGTCGATATCTAAGGTGGTGCGCATGCATCAGATGCTAATACATCTCACAAGTAATGTACAAGACTCGACCATCTTCGCTTTTTTGTTTATCGAGGAATCATCACGACGGTCGAAACGGCTACACACCCTTCCCCATCCGACATTTGTCACTGCAATAGCGTACCCGTTCCCAATCCCTTTCCCATTTTTTGCGCCACGAAAACGGGCGACCACACCGAACACACGTTTTGTCTGGATGACCCTGCACGCCGCCGTCGCGCGGCCGATTCGATTCTCGTCGTGGCATCTCTCACGAAGCGGACAACCTCGCATCCATGTTCCAATACTTAAAAACCGTGCGCGGCACACCAAACGCGTGCATGTTGACCACATGCGCTCACACATCATCGCCCGCCTCGCGGTTACCGCCTCCCTCTGCACCGCAACCACGACGCTCGTCGCCCAGCGACGTCCAAGTGCCCCCGTCACTCAAACTCCGGCCGCCGCACCCTCGCTCCGACCCGTCGTCGATGCATGGCGACGCGTACATGAACGAGAAATTCTCGACGAGGCCTTTGCCTTGCTCTCGCTGCCCAACGTCGCAAGCGATTCCGTCGGCATTCGTCGCAATATCGACGCCCTCAGCGTTGCCTTCGGGAAGCGTGGCGTCACGCTCCGGCCACTGACCGCACCATCTGGTGGTAATCCCGCACTCGTCGGCGAACTTAACGTGCCCGGTGCCACGCGCACCGTCGTGATGTACGCGCACTACGACGGGCAACCGGTTGCCAGCGGAGGCTGGGACGGCGCGCCTTTCGTACCCGAGCTTCGACATTACGCCAACAGTATCGCGGGAGATGCCGCTGCCTTACCCGAACGCGGCGACACCGCAGACTCGCAGCTTCGCATTCGTGCTCGTTCCGCCAGCGATGACAAAGGTCCCATCATCGCGATGCTCGCCGCACTCGACGCCATGAAAGCGCAGCAAGTCGCGCCGTCGATCAACGTGAAGTTTTTTCTTGATGGCGAAGAGGAAGCAGGCGACAACCACCTCGGCGAGATACTGCGTGCACATAAAGCAACGCTGCGCGCGGATGCCTGGCTATTTTTCGACGGACCAATGCACGTGAACGGCGCACCGCAGCTCGTGCTCGGTGTGCGTGGCGTGACAGGCGTTGACGTCACGTTTTATGGCGCGAATCGCGCATTGCACAGTGGACACTACGGCAATTGGGCACCCAACCCTGCCGTTGCGGTGGCACAGTTTATCGCCTCCATTCGCGACAACGACGGTCATATTCGGATCGCGAATTTCTACGACGACGTTCCCGTGATTGCGCACGCGGATCGCGCGTCGGCGCGCGCACTATCGCTGACGGATGATTCGTTGCGCACGTCCCTCGGACTTGCGCACACGGAAGCGAACAACGCGGCGCTCGGTGAGCGTATCATGTTGCCAGCGCTCAACATTCGGGGTATTCGAGCAGGCAACGTAGGTGCCGGCGCGGCCAACGCCGTGCCGACGTCGGCCAGTGTTTCCATCGATTTTCGCTTAGTGCCCAATCAGCAAACAGCACGCATCCGTCAGCGGCTCGACGCGCATCTCAAACTGCTCGGCTACACCGTCGTCGGCAGCGCGGATGCGGCAGCGCGCAGCAAGGATCGCTCGCGACTGGTCTACGTCGCGTGGGACTCCGGCTACACCAGTGTGCGCGTTCCATCCAATAAACCTGCGGTGGGCGCCGTACGACGGATCATGGCGCGCAGTTACGGACGCGATCCGTTCATGCTACCAATTCTCGGCGGATCGTTGCCGTTGTTTCATTTTGTCGACGCGCTGGGTGCGACGGTCATTACGGTACCCATGGTAAATGCCGACAATAGCCAGCACGCGCCGAACGAGAACTTGCGCCTACAGAACTTGTGGGACGGAATCGTTTTACTCACAGACATCATCACAGGGCTCGGCCGAGAATGGCCTGGGGCGACGAAAGTGGTACCATAGTCCTTCGTCCGTACAAGGATGAGCTCAGCTTGGGCGCGCCACGAGATCGCCTAGCGTCCGACGACGGCTCGCTGTTCTCTCTTGTGTTGCCAACCGCGCGTTGACCTGAGCACGAAACGCGCCGTTAGATTCTCCATTATATGAGCACGTCAGCCATCTCCAGCGTTTTCAACGACGGCGTCATCGCCGAACAATTCGAACGTTACCGTCTTGATCCCGGGAGTGTGGATGAGACGTGGCGTCAGTATTTCCGCATCGCGGAGTCGCTGTTTGCGGGGGACACGCCAGCGCCATCGGGGCATTCCCCAGCAGGCGTCGACATCGCGCTGATGAAAAAAGTGGCGTCGGCGGCATCGCTCCAACAGGCCATCCGGAATTACGGACACCTCGCCGTCCAGCTCGACCCGCTTGGATCACCGCCGCCGGGCGCCGACGATATCACACCGGCGTACTACGGGCTGACCGACGCGGATCTCGAGATCATTCCCGGTGGGGCGCTCGATGACGCACGCTATGCGACTGCCGCTGATGTGATTCGCCGCAAACGCGCCGTGTATTCGAATCGCATTGGTTACGAAGTGTGGCATTTGCAGACGGACGCCGAACGCGAATGGTTCCGCACGACATTTCGCGATGGCATTATCACGCGCGATTTGACGAACGGCGAAAAAAAGGCCGTGCTGTATCGGCTCAATGAAGTGGATGGACTCGAACGTTTCATCGGACGCGCGTACGTCGGTTACAAGCGCTTCTCCGTCGAGGGCACTGACACCCTTATTCCGTTACTCGACACGGTCATTGATGAATCCGGTCGAGCCGGTGCGCGTGAGATTGTCATCGGCATGGCGCATCGTGGACGATTGAACGTGCTCACGAACGTCATGGGCAAACCGTTCGAAGCGCTGTTCGCCGAATTTGAAGGACGCCACGATCACGCCGATGAAAACGCGACTGGTGATGTGAAGTACCACCTGGGGTACGCGGGATCGCGCGACGTCGACGGCCGCGAAGTGCTGTTGCGCCTCGTGCCCAACCCATCGCATCTCGAAGTGGTGAATCCGGTCGTCGAAGGCGTTGCGCGCGCTTTGCAGCGGGTGCCGGGTAGTCCCGGCACGCGCGACGAATCGTCAGTGGTGCCGGTCGCGATTCACGGCGATGCGGCATTTCCTGGCGAAGGGATCGTCGCGGAAACACTGAATATCTCGAGCCTCAATGCGTTCCGCACCGGTGGAACAATTCACATCATCGTGAATAATCAGGTGGGCTTTACCACCGACCCAAACGACGCACGCTCCACGCACTATTCGTCTGACCTTGCGAAGGGATTCGAAATCCCGATCTTTCATGTCAACGCGGACGATGCACAAGCATGCATCACCGCCGCTCGGTTGGCGTGCGCATACCGTGCCAAGTTCAAGAAAGATGTACTTATCGACCTCGTGGGCTATCGGCGGCACGGACACAATGAAGGCGACGAACCAACGTACACACAGCCCAAGCGCTACGAGTTGATCAAAGCGCACCCCACCGTGCCGCAAGCGTGGGCGCAACGCCTCGTCGCGGAAGGTGTGATCGCCAACGACGAGGCGACCGCAGTCGAGAAACAAGTTGCCGATCGCTACGCCGCCATTCACGCGCGCTTCAAAGCATCGCTACTGGGGAGCGAGACGCACGCCCCGTGGCCGGCCGAACCCGCTGCGCCAGCAAAGGCCGTGACTACTGCAGTGGCAGCGGTTCGGTTGCTGCTGATCAACGACATGCTCCTGACGTGGCCAAACACGTTCACACCGCATCCGCGATTGGCAAAGCAGTTAGAACGTCGGCGCGAAGCGATGGGTGAGGGCGGTGGTATCGATTGGGGGCACGCCGAGGCGCTTGCGTTTGGATCGCTTCTCGCTGACGGCGTCTCGGTGCGCATGAGCGGACAAGACGTGGAACGCGGTACGTTCTCACATCGACATGCCGTGCTCAACGACGTCGAAACGGGCGCGAAGTATGCACCGCTTGCCCATCTTACCGGCGCCACCGGAGCCTTCGAGATCTACAACTCTGCGTTAAGCGAAACCGCAGTACTTGGCTTCGAATATGGCTTCAGTACGGTCGCGACCGACACACTCACGTTGTGGGAAGCACAGTTCGGCGACTTCGTTAACGTGGCGCAACCCATCATCGATCAGTTCATCGTCGCTGATCGCGCGAAGTGGGGCATCGATTCTGGCGTCGTGCTCTTGTTGCCACACGGATATGAGGGACAGGGGCCTGAACATTCCAGTGCGCGTCTCGAACGCATGCTGCAACTGTGTGCCGAAGGCAACATGACCGTCGCCTATTGCAGCACGCCGGCGCAGTATTTCCATCTCCTGCGCCGACAAGCATTGCGTCGGGACCGACGTCCGCTCATGTGCTTGCAGCCCAAGTCGTTGTTGCGATTGGCGCCGGCCGCGTCGCATTTGCGCGACCTCTCCGACGGAAGCTTTCAACTCGTGATCGATGATCCCATCGCGTCGCAACATCGCGATGACATTCGGCGTGTGGTGTTCTGCACCGGTAAATTGTACTACGACCTCTCGCTGGCACCGTCGCGCAACGCCCACTTGGCGCTCGTACGGATCGAGCAGTTGTATCCGTGGCCGCATGACGAGATTGCGCGCGTGATGCATTTGTATCCGGCAATCGAGCAAGTGTTATGGGCACAGGAAGAGCCGCGCAATCAAGGCGCATGGACGTATGTGCAACCACGGCTGCGAGCATCTGCGGGCGCTGCCGTGGGCGTGCGGTACGTGGGTCGTCCGGAGCGCGCAAGTCCCGCCGAGGGCGCGAAGGACGCACATGATCTCGAGCAGGCGCGCATTGTGTCTGTCGTGATGGAAACGGGCGAATTCGCTGAGGAGTGGCAACCGATGAAGGTGGGACAGTGATTCGACGTAAGTCTATCGTAGTCCGACGGACGCTTGTCAGCGCCGCAGCGCTTGCTGCGGCGCTCGTCGTTCACACGTCACGGCTGTTCGCTCAGAGTACGGTAACGTCCGATCGCGGTGCGGCCGCACTTGGCTCTGTCCTGGACGGCTTAGGCACAACAGGTCGGGTGTTGCTGATTGCCGCGCATCCAGACGATGAAGACACGCAGCTCATCGCGTGGCTCGCGCGCGGACGCAAAGTCGAAACGGCCTACCTCTCGCTGACACGTGGCGATGGAGGACAAAATCTCATCGGCAACGAATTAGGCGAAGCACTCGGCGTCATTCGCACACAAGAATTGTTGTCGGCACGACGCATTGATGGTGGACGACAATTTTTTACGCGCGCATTCGATTTTGGTTTCAGCAAGAATGCTGAGGAAACGCTCAATCACTGGCCGCGCGACACAATCCTTGGCGACGTGGTGCGCGTGGTGCGCGCGTTCCGCCCACAGGTGATTGTCGCGGTGTTCAGCGGCACACCGCGAGATGGACACGGGCATCATCAAATCTCCGGAATTCTTGCGCGCGAAGTCTATGACATCAGCGCCGATACCGTGCGATTTCCGGCGGCTGGCTACGGCATGCCGTGGTCAGTGTCCAAGTTTTATCGCAACGCGCGTTTCGCTCCGGAGTTGCAGACCGTGAAGATGAACACCGGCGAGTACGATGCGCTGCTTGGTCGAAGCTACTACGAGATTTCGGCCGAGAGTCGTTCGCAACATAAGTCGCAAGGCTTTGGCGTTTTGCAGCGCAAGGGTGTGGTCATGGACTTCCTGACGCGTGAAGCATCGCGTGTGGTTGCGCCGACCGATGCGAAAACAGAGCAGAGCCTGCTTGACGGCGTTGACACCACGTGGGCGCATCTCAAAACGCGCACCGCGCGCGCTGATGTACGCGCCGCACTTGATACCGCAAACATCGCAATGAGCGAAGCGCGGCAGCTGTTTCGGGCGACGGACCCGACCGCGACCATGACGCCGCTTGCGAAGGCGCTGCGTTTGCTGCGCGCCGCTCGTGACCAGAGTGGCACTCGGCCAAAGATGTTGTTGGCTGCCCCAAACTTTCCGCAGCCGATGTTGTCGGATGCAAATGGCTATCTCGATCTCCCACCGAATCCGCGCATGGGCGCGCAGCGTGTCACGCCAGCCGCCGCACAAGCGGATGCCGAGTTATGGGACGCGTTATCGCTGACGATTGAGCGTACGGAGCGCGCGTTAGTGCTGGCGTCTGGTGTTGCCGTTGAGGCCACCGCGCCACGCGCAACGTTTCCTGTTCGCGAGCCGACGAAACGTACCGTTAACGATTCGTTGCCTGTGGCGGTTACGGTCTTCAATCGCGGTCGCACGACAGTGTCGTTCGTGGGTGCAGATGTGAGCGTCGTTGGTGCCCCCAATCGGCCGCAGGATACGAGCGTACAGAACGCGCCGCGCGCGATTGATCGCGACAGTGCGATCACCGTGAACACGTTTGCTACTGCGGTCGCGCCCACGGCGTCGTGGTGGCAAGCATTGTCGCGAACGGCCGATTGGTTTCGCGTCCCCATCAGTGCGCTCGATGATACGCAGCAACAAGCGTTAACCAGCACGGCGGTGACCGCGCATCTCCTGATTGCTGGAATGCCGATTGATGTAGTTGCGCCGGTCGTGAATCGTTTTGCCGATCCGGTCAAAGGCGATCAACAAGTGCCGGTCGCTGCAGTGCCAGGCATCACCATCGGGCTCGACAACGCCGTGGAGTACATTCGTGCGGACGTGCCCGTTGAGCGAGAATTTCGCGTACATGTGCTCTCTGCGTATCCCGCGCTTGCAAGTGTTGAGATCTCCATCCAGTTGCCTCCGGGACTGACAGCCGATTCTGCGTCGCGCACACGTGTTCTCACGCCAGAAGCACCTGGAGCCACCGTCATTTTTAAAGTCAAAGGGAAGGTCGGGCCCGGGCGACTACAGATGGGGGTGATTGCGCGACATGAAGCGACAACATCGTTCACCGGCTACTACACAATTGCTTACGATCACATCACACCGCAGCGCATGTACGCTACGTCCGGGATGTGGTTGGCGTCAGTGAAAGTGGTTTTGCCACCGCGTGCGCATGTTGGTTATGTGCAGGGCGTCGGCGACCATGGAATGGAAGCGCTGCGTCAGCTCGATGTCACGGTCGAAAAACTCGATCCATCGGCGCTCGGTAGCACCGACCTCTCGCGTTTCACATCTATCATTGTTGGGCCGCGAGCATACGGTGCCAACAACGTGCTGGTCGCCAACAATGCGAGGTTGTTGGACTACGCAAAGCGGGGTGGACGACTTGTCGTGCAGTACGGACAAGCGGAGATGATGAAGCCCGGCGTTATGCCGTTTCCCATTCAGCTTGCGCGCACCGCCGAACGCGTCACCATCGAAGACGCGCCGGTGACAATGCTTGTGCCAACCGCGCCGCTGCTCACGATGCCGAACAAGATTGGTGCGGATGATTGGGTGAGTTGGGTGCAAGAACGCGCGACGTACATGCCAACGACGGCGGATAAAAACTACACCGCACTGCTGGCCATGAATGATCCGGGCGAACCCGTGAATAAGAACGGCCTCCTCATCGCGCCCGTCGGCAAAGGCAGCTATGTGTACGTCACGTTGGCCTTGTTTCGACAGTTGCCAAACGGTGTTCCGGGCGCTGCGCGTCTCTTGATGAACTTGATCAACGCCGCTCCACCGCCACCAGCAGCACCACCGAAAATGGAGCAATAGTGCGCGCAACATTGATACTGTGCGCAGTACTCGGCGCGACTGTTGTGGCGTGCGCACGCCGCGCAGAGCGCACGCCGCTCACGGTATACTCGCCACACGGCAAGGACTTGCTGTCGTATTACGAATCGGGGTTTGAGAAAGCGAATCCAGATATCGATGTGCGATGGGTCGACATGGGCTCAGCGGAAATCCTTGAACGATTGCGCGCTGAGAAAGCAACGCCAGTCGCGGACGTTTGGTTTGGTGCACCGGCGGAGTTATTGGTACGCGCGGCGAAAGAGAATCTCTTGGACACGATTACGCCGTCGTGGGCGAGTGCATTGCCGCCCAGCGCGCGCGACGCTTCGCGCCACTGGTATGGCACATACCTTACGCCGGAAGTCATTGCATATAACACGCGATTTGTTGCCGATTCGGTCGCGCCGCACGATTGGGCTGATGTTACCAATGTGCGGTGGAAAGAGCATGTGGTGTTGCGTGACCCGGTGGCCAGTGGCACCATGCGTTCGATCTTCGGCGCGATGCTACAACGGTCCATTGTGCAAACGGGAAAGACCGATTCTGCATGGTCGTGGTTGCGTCGGCTGGATGGAAACACACGCGAATACACCACGACACCAGCCGTATTGTACGAAAAATTGATGCGTGGTGACGGATGGATCACGCTCTACGATATGCCGGACATGGCCGCGCTCGCACGGCGGAGCAACGGGCAGATCAAATTTGCTTATCCGACAACCGGCACGCCGCTCGCTGTGGACGCAATTGCGCTGGTTCGCGGCAGTGCGCACCGTGCCGCGGCGGTAAAGTACCTTGAGTACGTCACGTCCGTGTCTGCACTTCGCATTGCGGCAGCGTCCTTTGATCGCATGCCGGCGCGCATGGACATCCCAGATGAACAACTACCGGCGTGGATCAAAGAAGCGCGCAAAAACATTGTACCGCTCGCCATTGACGGCGCGCTGATGGCAGATTCGTTGGATCGCTGGATGCGCGCGTGGGATGCAACTGTGCGTAACCGCAACCAGAAAAAGTAAGAGCTACATCACGCCGTGTGTGGACGTGCAACGCTCAACGCTCCGCCCACCAGTAACACCGTGATTGCTCCAATCACGTTATACCACAAGTAGGCAACGGATGGCGCCATATACGACACCGTACCCACCGCGAGCATGCCAGTGATGAGACCAACAAAGGCGCCAAATGCGCGCGTGCGCGGAATCATGGCCAGTAAAAACACACCGAGAATCGAACCGTAAAAGAACGATCCAAAACGGTTGACAACCTCAATGAGTGAGCCGAGTGTGGCGGCTTTGGTTGCAACAAGACAAGCGAAGAGTCCCCAGATGCCGGTGGCGATCTTCGACGCCAGCAGATAGTGCGCATCGGAGCCTTCGGGTTTGAACCAACGGCGATAAAAATCAATGATTGACACTGTCGATAACGAATTGAGTTCTGCTGCTACGCTTGACATCGCCGCGCCAATCACCGCTGCGAGAAAAAGTCCGGCCAAACCAAGCGGCAAGTGATCCAACACAAATCGCGGAATGATATAGTTCACATCGCGTGACGACTGACCGGTCACGCGCTCGGCAGCCGCAAGCGCTTCTTTGCGCACCGTTCCCACGTCTGCATCGCTCGCGCGAAACGCCGCGAGTGTACTCGTTTCTGCCCTTGTGTCGCCGGCTCGCTGTGCGGCCGACGCGGCACGCGCTGCGGCTTGTCGAGTGGACACGGCGACGACATAACGCGATGCGAGCGCGTCATACGTTGCCGGCTCCGCCGCGCGGACCTGCCGTTCGTGCGACGGATTGTACAACATTGGTGCCGGCTCAAACAAGAAGAACAAAAACACCAGCACGCCCACCAGCAGCACCAAGGCCTGCAACGGGATTTTCCAGTACGCACTGATGAGCAACGAACTCCGCGCCTCGGGCACGGACTTGGCGGCGAGGTAACGCTGTACCTGACTTTGATCGGTGCCAAAGTACGACAGCATCAAAAACGTGCCGCCGATAATACCAGACCAAAATGTGTAGGTCTTTGTAAGGTCAAACGTGAAATCAAATACCTGTAAGCGTCCGGTTGCGCCGGCAATTCGCATCGCATCGTCGATCGGGATCGGCATCTGTACCACGAGCACGACCACCATCATGGTGAGTGCGGCGACGACGACAAACATCTGCTTCACGTCAGCCCAGGCAACGGCCTGCACGCCGCCGAGCACCGTGTAGATCACGGTTGGTACACCAAATAGCGCGACCGACCACACGAGATTCCAACCGAAAATTGCAGAGAACACCACCGCTGGTGCGGCGATAATGGTACCGCACGACATGCCGCGCGAAAGCAGAAACAGAAAACTGGTGAGGGAGCGCGTCTTGGCATCGAAGCGTCGCTCGAGATACTCATACGCGGTGTACACTTTCGCGCCGTGTAGAAATGGCACGAGCGTGACGCCGAGTATCACCATCGCGATCGGTAGTCCGAAGTAAAATTGGACGAACCGCAAACCGTCTGTCGCACCCTGCCCAGTGGTGCCGATGAGTGTAACGGCGGAGAGCTGGGTCGCCATGACGGAGAGACCCACGGCCCACCACGGCAAACTTCGATTCGCGAGAAAATATCCTTCAATGTTTTTTGTACCGCGAGTGCGTCGCAAGCCATCGACGACCACCACGAGAAGATAGGTCGCGACGACCGCCCAGTTGATCCAATGCATCGTGCGTCAGCTCGTGTAGCGAGACTGCAAAAGCCAGAGCAGCGCGAGCGCGACTGCCTGGATGAGAAGCACGCGCCAAAGCGTCGTGCGAAACGGAGTGGACATAGGACCAAACTATGATGCGAGCGCCGCCGGTGTGGAAGGTGCAGACGATGACGCCGCTCTCAAAAGGACGCGTTTGACCACCGCGCCGACGCTCACGCCTTGGACGAGAATCGAGAAGCACACCACCACGTACGTCATCGTGACGAGCGTGGCGCGATGCTCGCTCGCAGGCAAGGACAGCGCCAGCGCCACGCTAATGCCGCCGCGAAGCCCGGCCCAGGTAAGAATGGGTAGCGCGCCCGGATGCGACCGTCGCGCCTCAGGCAGCAGGGCGAGGGGCACGCCACTCGCGGCAACGCGCGCAAGCAACACGAGAGGGATGGCGAACACGCCCGCACCTAGCGACGCGCCCGAGAATTGAATGACGACCACTTCTACGCCCATCAGCACGAATAAAATGGCATTGAGAAACTCGTCTACCAATTCCCAAAATTCATCCAGCCTTGCTCGACTTTGTGTCGAGAGTGCATAGGCACGACCGTGGCTTCCGACGATAAGACCGGCAACCACCATCGCCAGCGGTCCAGACACATGTAGTCGATTGGCCAGAGCATAACCGCCCGTCGTCAGGGCGAGTGTCAGCAAAATTTCAACTTGGTACGCGTCTACTTTTGCGAGCATGCGATTGGTCAGCCAACCAACTGCGGCCCCATAAAAACAGCCGCCAACCGCTTCAACGACGAAGAGTTGGGTGATGTGCCCGACGTCCAGTTGTGCCCCACCCGAAGCGACACCTAACAGCACGAGAAAGACGACCACGCCCACGCCATCGTTGAACAACGACTCGCCGGTGATGGCGACTTCAAGACGCTTCGGCACACCGACACTTTTGAGAATGGCGCCAACCGCGATCGGGTCGGTGGGCGAAATAAGCGCGCCAAACACGAGACACCACGCAAATGGCACCGGAATGCCAACGAGAGATGTGAGCCACCAACTGCCCGCGCCAACGATGAGCGTCGACAGCACGACACCAAGCGTCGACATCAAACCAACCAGCTTCCATTGAGCACGTAATTCCGCGATGTCCACATGCAGTGAGCCTGCAAACAGCAACGCTCCTAGCATCCCGTTGAGCAAAGTGGCGTCGAAGTCGACCGCGTGTACCAGCGCGGTGAGCCGTGCGAGATCGACGACATCCGCACGCTCCAAGGCGAGCAGTAGAAGCGATCCGGCCAGTGCGAGCGCCATCAGGCCGATCGTTGGCGGCAACCGTAGCCAACGATGATTGATCCATGAAAAAATGGCCGTCAGCGACAGAACGGTCGCGAGTAGCTCGAAGGGCGTCACGTTTCTCGGCGAAAGAGTGTAAAATGAAAGATATGCGCACGACCTCTGCCCTCGCTTCTGACTCTGCAACGCGACCCCACGTGATCATCATCGGCGGCGGCTTTGGTGGCCTCGCCGCTGCGCGTGAACTGCGTAACGCGCCGGTGCGCATCACGGTGATTGACCGCAATAACCATCACACGTTTCAACCGCTGCTCTATCAGGTGGCGATGGCGGGACTCGCGCCCAGCGACATCACGGTGCCCATTCGTTGGCGATTGCGAAATCAAGCCAACACCACGGTGCTGTTGGGCGACGTGACTGGCGTCGATGCCGATGCACATTCCATCACGATCGATGCGACGCGCACCATGCGCTACGACTTTCTCATCATCGCGAGCGGTGCGCGCCATGGGTATTTCGGACATGACGAATGGGAAGCGTTTGCTCCGGGACTTAAAGACATCGAAGACGCGTATCGCATTCGGCAACGGTTTTTGCTGGCCTTCGAAAACGCAGAGCGGACGGTAAATCCCGCCGAGCGCGCGGCGTACCTGACGTTTGTGGTGGTGGGCGCTGGTCCAACGGGCGTTGAGTTGGCGGGCACCATTCCAAATATCGCCAAACGCTCCTTCGTGAAAGATTTTCGCAATATTGACACGCGCACGACCCGCGTACTGCTCGTCGAAGCCGGTGCGCGAATTCTCAGTACGTTTCCTGACGATTTATCTGCCGCTGCGCAGCGCGACCTTATCGAATTGGGCGTCGAGGTGCGCTTGGGAACGCCGGTGACGCGCATCGAACGTGACGCCGTATGGATTGGCGACGAGCGCATTTCCACGCACAGCGTGTTTTGGGCGGCGGGCAATGTTGCGTCACCGCTGGGCCGGATGCTCAATGCACCGACGGATCGCGCTGGTCGCGTGAAAGTGACACCCGATCTCTCGGTGCCTGGCCATTCGGAGCTGTTTGTCGTCGGTGACCTGTGTTATGTCGAGCGTGCGGATGGCCGACCGATTCCGTCTGTCGCTCCTTCGGCGAATCAAACAGGCACACACGCCGCGCGCATGATTCGCCAGACATTAGCGAAGCAACCGCGCACCGCATTCAAGTATTTTCATAAAGGCGATCTGGCGACAATCGGTCGACACAAGGCTGTCGCCGCCTTTGGTCGATTGCATTTCAATGGATACTTCACATGGTTTCTGTGGCTCTTCGTGCACTTGATGTACTTGGTCGGGTTCCGCAACCGCGTCTCGGTCTTGCTCCAGTGGGCATGGGCCTACGTGACGTATCAGCCGGGCGTGCGCCTTATTTCTGGTCACGTACCGATTGACGATGCCGTCGTGCCACATCCGAACGTGGCACACCCATGACGGGTGACGGGACAATCCAACGGGAACAGGATGCTCGCGCACTTTCGGCGCTTGTACACGATGTCAACAATGCGCTGAATCCAATAATGGCTGTGGCGTATCTCTTGCATCATCATGCGGAATCGCCCGAGATTGTGCGCGAGTACGCGGCTCGCATTACGGAAGCCGCCAACAACGCCGCACTGGCCGTGGCGCGCATCGCGTCATTCAATCGACATGCACTGATGGCCGCGCCCGTGGAAAAACCAGCGCTGTCGCTAGAGACCGTTACGGCGCAACATATTTTGGTGGTCGAGGATCACGATGAATCACGCGAGTTCCTGCGCCGCCTACTGCGCGCGAACGGTCACCGCGTGGACGCCGTAGGCAATTGTGCGGATGCGCGCGCACGACTCGCAGCAAATGGACCACCCCCTTACCATCTATTGCTCACGGATGTCGACTTGCCGGATGGTACTGGGTGGCATCTGCTCACGTTCGCGAAACAGCACCTCCCTCGGCTGCGAGTGGGCGTGATAACGGGATGGGAACCAATGATCGGGAGCGAAGACGCTGCCGGTGCGGAATTCATACTTCGAAAACCGCTGCACGCCGCTGAACTGCTGGCTCACGTCGCGGGACGTACTTTACCCGGACACACGGAGTAAACAATGTCAGACTTGCCGTCAACAATTCGCGTTCTCGTTGCCGAAGACAACCCGCTTGAGCGGTCCACCTTAGTGGAGTTACTCACGGTACTCGGCCATATGGTCGTGGCCGAAGTGGAGAGCGGCGCTGACGCGATTGAACAGGCGCGACAGTTTACCCCGGACGCTGTCTTGCTCGATGTGCACATGCCGGGCGCGAACGGCGTGCAGGCCGCCGAAGAAATCGCCAATACCTTGCCGGGGACGGCCGTCGTGCTGATTACCGGCGATCTCTCGCTTTCGTTGTCCATTGCGGATGTGATGCGGAGCGGCGCCGTTGCGCTCCTCGCGAAACCGACGCCGCCCACCACACTCGATGCCACGTTGCGCATGGCTGTCGGCCGCGCGCGCGAACTACTGGCCGCACGCAAAGAAGCCGCCGATGCTAAACAGCAATTAGAATCGCGGAAACTCATTGAACGCGCGAAAGGCATTCTCATGCGTCGCACGGGCAGTAGCGAGCAAGAGGCCTATCGCATCATGCAGCGCAGCAGTCAGGACCGCTCTGTGCCGATGGTGGACATCGCCAAAGCGGTCCTGGACAGTGAGCCTGGTATGAAGAGCTAGGAGATCGGTTTCCCGATCGGCGGTCCCGACACTTGCTTCACCAACTGATATAAGAAATCGAGTCCGTCGTAAAACGACTTGATGCGAAGTTTTTCGTCGCGGCCATGTGCGTTGGTCTCGCCTGGTGCCGAAAAAATGCCGCTCACGCCGTACGTTGGAATGCCGGCAGAGCGTAGGTATGCGCCGTCAGTCGCGCCGGTGGACATCGTCGGAATGACGGGCACATCGTTGAACATCTTTTTGGTGAGCATCGTTGTTGCGGCGAGTAACCCTGGATCAATGGCCGCAGTTTTTTTACCGAACCGATCTCCGCGTACTTCGCGCATCGTCACTTTCACGCCAGAATCCGCGATCACGCGTTCGATCGCCGCCTTCACGTCAGCAGCGTTTGACGTGGGCACAATCCGGCAATTGATGTTAGCCGTTGCGGTCTGCGGCAGCGCGTTGTCCGCATGTCCGCCCGAGAGTCGCGTGGCAACACAACTGGTGCGAAGCATGGATGCGTAGCGCGGATCGGTGGAGATCACGCGCGCGGCGGCAGTGTCGGACGAATTCGAAACGATGGCGCGCATCGCCGTGGCAAGCGACGGCATTTCCACTTTCGCCGTTTGTGCGAAGAACGGGCGCGAGATTTCGTTCAGGTCAACAGGAAACGTGTATTTCTCCAAACGTGCAAGTCCGTTGGCCAGCTGATAGATCGCGTTGTCCTTGCGCGGCACACTCGAATGTCCACCGCTGTTCAGTGCGGTGAGGGTGTAATTCACCGGCACTTTTTCTGCAGCTTGCACGGAATGAAACAGCGGTTGGTCATCCTTCAGGGTGCCACCACCGCCCTCATTGATCGCATACTCGGCATCAATAAGATTTTTGTGATTGGCGATGAGCCACGAGACGCCGTTGGTTGCGCCGCCTTCTTCGTCGGCCGTCAACGCGAGAATGAGGTCGCGTTGTGGTACGAATCCTTCTTGTTTGTAACGCAGCAAGTTGGCCACAAACATCGATGCCATTGATTTATCGTCGGCCGTGCCGCGTCCAAGAAAGAAACCGTTTTCTTCAACGAGCTTAAACGGATCGCGCGGCCAGTCGCTGCGTAACGCGGCCACGACGTCGAGATGCGCGAGGAGCAGCAGCGGTTTGCCGGTGCCTTTGCCGTGATAGCGCACAACCAGGTTGCCTTTATTTGGCCGATCAGGCGGCACGAGTACTTGCACGTCTGCTGGCGGAAATCCCGCGGCGATGAAGCGCGCGGCCATGGCGCGGGCGGCCACGGTGACGTCGCCAACAGAATCGACCGTGTTGATCTCGATGAGTTCTTTGTAGACCGCGCGCGCGGCTTGTTGTTGCGGCGTAAGGGTGGTGGGTGCGCCGGGTGCTTTTTGGCCAGGGAGTTGGCGCGCGTGCGCGGCGGGTGCGAACGAGAGTGAGGCGAGTGTGGCGACGAGAGCGGTGGTGCGAAGCGCGTGCATAGTGATGGGGTGAGGGGTCGAGTGCGAAGGTATCAGGCGGCGGCGCGGAGGGGGAGAGTGCCGTGTAATCTCCGCGAGTTAAACTGACGCGGCATGCTATCGCCGAACGTGCGTTACATGTGCATACTACGACGACCTATCTCGCGACTTCTCATTGCCCGTTAAATGACAGACTCGTTTTTGATTCCGACGTCGTTGGACCGCGTGCTCACGTGAGTCGCTGGTGCGATCAACTCGTGATCGTGACAATAAACTGGGATTTGAACGTCAGTAGCACGGTGATGCTCACGCCGGTCGGATCCAGAAGGCGGGCTCTCAACCGACTTGCCCAGCAAACATTGGACTGATCCAATGAATTTTTGGGCGCTCCGAGACATGTTCTCAAAACGCACGAAATCATTTACTCGTGACCGCCGTCACACCGGGATCCGAGTTTCTTGACGACTTAAGCCTGCCGTCGCCGATCAATTAACCGCGCCCTCCTTCCCGGCATGAATCTCGCACTGTACCGCTTGGCCGTGGCGAGCTCCTCCGGAGCACGCTCTCGCATCGTCGCTCGCGCAACGCTGCACCCGGTCCCGAATCGCATCATTAGGAGGCATCAATGCTCTCGCCCGTTAGCAAATCTCGGATGTTCGTCACGTGCACCCTAGCGCTCACGCTCGGTGTGGCCGCCTGCGCCTCGCTGAGCCGCAAAGAAAAGGGTGCCGTTATAGGCGCCACGGCGGGTGGCGCTGTTGGTGGCGTGATTGGCAATCAGACAGGTTCCACCGCACGCGGTGCGATTATCGGCGCGGTGATCGGTGGCACTGTAGGCGCGGTGATCGGCCATCAAATGGACCAACAAGCGAAGGAGCTGCGTCAGGACATCCCAGGCGCCACGGTAACACGTGTTGGCGAGGGCATTGCCGTCACCTTTGCGTCGGGACTGTTATACGATTTTGACTCAGACGTGGTGCGCGCCGCCGCCGCCACGAACTTGCGCAACTTGGCCGCGAGTCTCGGTAAGTACCCCAAGACCGATCTCCTCATTGTCGGACACACCGATTCGAAAGGTGCGGACGACTACAACCAAACGTTGTCGCAGAAGCGTGCGACCGCAGCGTCGAATTATCTCGCTGCCCAAGGCGTGAGTAGCGCGCGCTTGCGCGCACTCGGGCGTGGTGAGACGGAGCCGGTGGCCAGCAACGACACTGAAACCGGTCGACAGTCGAACCGTCGCGTAGAAATTGCAATTTATGCCAACGCAAGCGCGCGGACACCGTAATCGAACGATCGTTGTCGATAGCCAACACACACTCACGAACAGGAGCACATCACATGTCCGGCAAGCGCAGTAACGGCGGCACCGACCACAGTGGTCAATATTCCGACCACTTCCAAGCCGCCGCGCAATATCAAGCCGCCGCGCACCATCATCTACAAGCCGCGCACCACGACGAACATGGACAACACGAAAAGGCGATGAAGCACGCCGAAGCGGCACGTCGTCATGGAGCGATGGGCCACCAGTTTTCAACCACCGCAGTTGCCGGTGAGCCAGACGCAAAAAAAGAGAAATAGTTTTTAACTGAACGTGCGCCACGGGTAGCGTTTCAACACCAGTTTTCGGATTGAAACGTCTACCCGCTGGCAGTACATGCATCACCACACACGAGACTTAAGGCGATGGCATCGTCGACGCATGCCTCATCGACCGCTCCATCACGTCCGCACCGCGCAACGCGCACGAGGCTTCCATGAGTATTTTCGGCAAGATCTTCTCAAAGATTTTCGGAACTGCAGTCCCCGTTCCACCCCCAACCGACGAAGCGGCGCCAACGGCAGCCACACCAATGCAGCCAACGAGCACCACTGTCGCCTCGGTGGCCGCATCAGAAAGGGTTGACGTTGAAGTCAAGCTCGAAGCAATGGCTGCCGCCAATGCGCAAAGACTCAACTGGCGCACGTCAATCGTCGATTTGATGAAGCTCGTCGGTATGGAAAGCAGCCTCGCAGAACGACGTGAGCTGGCCGATGAGCTGGGCTTTACCGGAGACAAGCAAGACACGGCCACGATGAACATTTGGCTACACAAGCAAGTACTGCGCAAAATGTCAGAAAATGGCGGAACGGTGTCGGCGAGTTTACTCGACTAATCCGTCGTGAACGGCTTTCATGGGCACGACAAACAAAACCCGCGCGCCGGTTGACGCGACGGACCACGCGTGGCAGCATGCACCATGCGCATTCTCAAGATACTTACCTTGGCCGTCGCCATCGGTTGCACACGCGCGACCACCGTGCCTTCCACACCGACGCGTTCTGCCAACGGTCACATGCCCGCGACATGGTACGCTGGCAGCGCGACATGCGACAATACGCCCGCGTTTCACGTGCACGAATACAGCAGCGGATTTTATATTCTTCGTCAACCCGCCTGCACGAATTTTGAGAAACCATTTCTCTTTCTGATTATTGGACGCTCGCGCGCATTCTTGCTGGATACAGGCGCAGGTAATATCAACGTGGCTGCGGTCGTCGATAGCGTACTCAACGCGTGGCGGAGCACACACAATGGCGCGCCAACCGCACTCGTTGTTGCACACAGTCACGGACATGGCGATCACGTCGCGGGCGACGACCAATTTCGCGGACGTACAGGCGTCACGTTGGTCGAGCGCGACACGCTGAGTGTGCGCCAATACTTCGCGTTCACATCGTGGCCCGAACAACGCGTCACGATCGACCTCGGCGAACGCGTCATCGACGTGATCGCCATTCCCGGACATCAACCGGCGAGCCTCGCGTACTACGACCGCACGTCACACGTGCTATTGCCCGGCGATTCGTTCTATCCAGGCCGACTGTACGTGCGCGATACCGCCGCTTTTGTTCGCAGCATCACGCGGCTCGTCACCTTCACCGCATCACACTCCATTGCCGCGATACTCGGCACACACATCGAACAAACCAACCATCCGTTCGTCGACTATCCCGAAGGCACGAAAGACCAGCCGGCAGAGCACACACTCGAACTGACGCGCACGGATCTTGTGGTTCTCGACTCCGCGCTCAACACAATGCGAGGACGTGTCGTGCGCACGCGACTCCCGGCATTTAGCATCTGGCCGTTGCCGTAACTCGCACCGTGATCTATCATCGCGGTGTCCTCCTCCTCGAACACAATCTCCTATGGAACGACGCGATTTTATTCGGCAATCGGCAACGCTCGTCGGTGCAACGGCCATCGTTCCACCCGAAGCAATATTCAGCGCAGGAGGCAAACCAACGGTACGCCAATCCGCTCAAGCGCAGGCGGTCGCTTCTATCACGGATGCCGAGCGGCTGGGTCGGATCGAAAAGGCGCGTCGACTCATGGTGGAGAGTGGCATCGACGCGATGGTGCTCGAGGGCGGAACAAGCATGCACTATTACACCGGAGTGCACTGGGGCAACAGCGAACGAACATTCGTTGTTGTTATTCCAGCACGCGGTGAACTGGCGTGGGTCACGCCAGGCTTTGAAGAGGCGCGTGCGCGCGAGCTGATCAGGTTTGGGAAAGACGTACGCGCGTGGCAGGAGGATGAAAGCCCGTATCGTCTGATCGCCGGCATTTTGCGCGAGCGCGGCGCAACGAAGTCCGTCGGCATCGAAGAACGGTTGCGCTTCTTCATCTACGACGGCGTGCGACAAGAGTTGCCATCATTGCAATTTGTGAGCGCGACCCCCGTCACGTCGGGCTGTCGCATGATAAAGTCCGCAGCCGAGATTGCACTGCTGCAACGCGCCAACGACATCACGCTGAAAGCGATTGGTGTGACGCTGCATGGACTAAAAGCTGGCATGACCAATCAAGATGTCAGCAATAGCGTCACGGCAACCACAAAATCACTTGGCGGTAAATCTGACGGTGCCCTTGTGATCTTTGGTAAGTACACCGCGTTTCCTCACGGCAGTGTGCAGCCGCAACAATTGCGCGACGGCGATGTGGTGCTCCTTGATGCTGGATGCACGGTGGACGGTTACACCTCGGACATTACGCGCACGACCGTGTTCGGTAAGCCGACGCAGCGCATGCACGACGTGTGGGATGTCGAGAAGCATGCGCAGAGCGCTGCGTTTGCAGCTGCACAGATCGGCGCCACGTGCGAATCGGTTGACGCGGCCGCGCGCAAAGTCATTGTCGCTGCGGGATTCGGCCCGGATTACAAAGTGCCGGGACTGCCGCATCGAACAGGACACGGCATTGGCCTGGATGGCCACGAGTGGACCAATTTCGTGCGCGGCAATACCACGCGACTCCAACCCGGCATGTGCTTCAGCGACGAGCCCACCATTTCGATCTACGGCGAGTTTGGTATTCGCTTAGAAGACTGTCTGCACATCACGGAGGCAGGTCCGAAGATGTTCACGCCGCAGAGTCCGTCCATCTCGCAGCCGGTGTGATTCGCGGACATTATTTAACCACCGCCATACCACGAATGCGCGACAACACTCTCAGTCGCTGCGGGGGCGCCGTATCGGCCGGCGCTTGCTGAATGTTTCGTACCACCTCCATGCCTTTCACGACTCGACCAAACGCCGCGAACCCCTGTCCATCGGCATTGCGTTTCCCACCAAAATCGAGTTCGGGTTGTGCGTTGATACAGATGAAGAATTCGCTCGACGCGCTACCCGGCGCCCCGCGTGCCATGCTGATCGTTCCGTCGAGATGCTTGATGCCGGTTTTGTCGTTTGATTCGTGTGCGATTGGTGGTAGACGCTTGGCCACATCGCTATCGATGCCACCTTGAATGACTTCGATTTTGATCGGGTTCGTGGGCTGATTACGCGCGGTGACAACGCGATAGAACGCGCCACCGTCATAGCGCTTCTCATTGACGTAGCGTAAAAAATTTGCTGCGGTGCTGGGCGCCTTGTCGACGAACACATCGACAAGGATCTCCCCCGCATCGGTATCGATGCGGACACGTGTGGTGTTCCCGATGGTTTGGCCGGGAACACTGGACGGCAACAACAATAAAAGTGCGACCGCGTACACCGAGCTGCGCAGGACGAACGTTCGAACGTTTGTCATAACGTCGTCGGCTACGGCAGTCGACCGTATTTGCGCATCGCCGCGAGCATCCGATCCAAGGGCATGGCGTACACTCGTAAGTCATTCGCGCCGGTTGTTGTGTCGGCGGCAAGCAACGCATTCGTGATCGCAGCTTCGGTGGCTTGCGCGGTGGCTTTGAAGAGTGGCGAAATGCGATCGTTGGGAAGCATTGTCAGTGCGGCTATGCTGTCTGTTGACCACGACTTCGCGTTCGCGGTGGAGAAGGCGACGAAGATGTCACCCGAACTATTGCCGCCAAAACCACCTTGGCGACCGATGCCGAGTGCGACGCGTGTCGCGAGGCGCTTGAGCTGATGCGGCAACAGGGGCGCGTCGGTGGCGACCACGACGATGATCGATCCTTGCTCTCGTTCGGGGAGCGTGATCGCTTCATTGCTGGCACCGGAGGGCGCATCGCATCGACGACGCGCCATGCCAGCGGGCAATGGACTGTTGTTGGCGATGCACGCGGTGAGATCCGTAATCTCTTCACCGACCGGCACACCCGCAATGCGAAGGTCGCGCCGCGCACCGAAGTTGCATTGCACCAAGACACCAACAGTGAATCCGCCTTCGGCCACGGTGACTGTGCGCGACGCCGTGCCAATACCACCTTTAAAGCCGAGACACACCATCCCGGTGCCGCCACCTATGACACCTTCAGCAACGGTGCCGCCCTTCGCGCTATCGAGGGCCGCGAGCACGTGTTCGGTCTTCACGTGAAACCCGTTGATGTCGTTCAATCCCCCATCGTACGTTTCGGCGACAACAGGCAGCCACCACGGCTGCAACACATTTTTGCGCGACACTTCCCAACGGATGATCGCGTCGCGCACGACACCGACGCTGTGGGTGTTTGTGATTGCAATCGGGCCTTCGAGATAACCGCTTTCCTGCATCCATGTCGTGCCGGTCATTTCACCGTTGCCGTTCAGCGCGAACCACGAGGCAAAGACCGGATCTGCGTTATTCTTCCCCCGCGGGTGAATGACGGTGACGCCAGTACGGACGGGCCCCTTTCCCACCACTAACGTGCCGCTGCCCGAGATAAGCGTGGTATGCCCAACCTCTACCCCGCCGACATCGGTGATGGCGTCAAGGCGTCCGGGCGTGCCCCCAATGGGCAGTTTGAGATCGTGCTCACGCGGCTTGGACTGCGCGCCCGACGTATTCAGCGTGACAGCGGTGAGGACGACGAAGAAATGAAGGCGCATCATCGAGAGGGTTGGCCGCGAGGTATTGAAATAGAGATGACAGACGAACCACGTCCTACTGCGCGGTGATACCCACACGACCACCACGCAATACGTATTTCTGAATCTTTCCCGTTGTGGTTTTCGGCAGCTCGTGCACGAATGTCACGTGCTTCGGCACTTTAAAATGCGCGAGATGCCCTCGAGCAAACGCCCGCAGTTCGTCGTCGCCGCACGACATCATTGCGCGTAACACGACAAATGCGTGCGGGGTCTCGCCCCACTGAACATCCGGCATTCCAACGACCGCGACTTCTAAGACCGCGGGATGACGCAACAGCGCGCCTTCCACTTCGATGGAGGAGATATTCTCGCCACCGCTAATAATCACATCTTTCATGCGATCGCGAATTTCGGCGTATCCATCCGCGTGCACGACGGCGACGTCGCCACTATGAAACCAACCCCCTAAAAATGCGCGTGCTGTGGCCTCGGCATCATTGAAATACCCATCCATGACCACGTTCCCACGGACAACAATTTCACCGGCCGTGACGCCATCGCGTGGTACGTCACGCATGTGTTCATCCACCACCCGCATCTCACCTGACGTGATGAGCTCGACGCCTTGACGGGCTTTAATGCGCGCACGATCCGACACGGGTAACCCTTCGTGCTCCGCGCGAGGTTCGCAGATGGTGATCAGCGGAGATGTCTCGGTCAATCCATACGCGTGCGTGATCACCCAGCCAAGGTCTTCTTCAATGCGCTCAATGGTTGCGGCTGCAGGCGGTGCACCTGCGGTAAGCACGCGCAGGCCACGCGGAACATCCACCCGCTGCTCGAGTGGCGCATTGGCAACCGCAATAAGCACCGTTGGCGCTGCACACAGCATGGTGATGTGTTCGCGCGTTGCCAGCGCGAAAATATTGGTCGCATCGACTTTGCGTAGGCACACATGGGTCCCGCCGACAGCCGTGACGATCCACACAAATGTCCAACCATTGGCGTGAAACATCGGAAGGGTCCACAAATATCGATCCGCTGTTGTCATCGGCAAATGAATGAGCGTGCCAATCGCATTTATGTACGCATTCCGATGCGTAATCATCACGCCTTTCGGACGCGCGGTGGTACCACTGGTGTAGTTAATGGTTAGCAAGTCGGTTTCCGTAATCTCTACGCGAGTAAAATCCGACGTGGCTGCAGCAACGAGCGTTTCATAGTCGTGCCAACCGCACTGTAGGCCTTCAAGCGCTACCCAATGCGTCACATCCGGACATTGCGTACGAATCGTATCAATCAATGAAAGAAAATCACTGTGCACACATACCACGCGGGAACCGCTGTGGTTGATCATATAGGCGAAATCGTCGCCGATTAACCGATAGTTGAGCGGCACCACAACAGCGCCCATTTGCGGAACCGCATAAAATGCTTCGAGCATTGCGTGCGTGTTGGGCGCCACGTACGCGACACGATCCCCTGGTCGCACACCAAAACGTTCAAGCACATGTGACCAACGATCACACCGTGACAAAAAGTGTTCGTACGTGAACCGCTTCTCGCCATCGACCACCGCAAGGCGATCGCCATAAAGCTGTCGTGACCGACGGGCAAACTCCATCGGCGTCAGAGGTGTGAGCATAACGTGTTCCGTATAGCAAAAAGGGAGTTATCCTTGCGCCGCATCGAGCAGTGCGTCGGCCGCACGGTGACCCGAACGGACCGCCCCTTCCATCGTGGCGTTAAATCCGTGTCCAGCCGTTGCCTCACCAGCAATAACCAACGTGCCGTCGAGTACTTTGCCGAGCGCTGCGTGAGCGGCGAGTCCACCCGAGAGCACATACGTGTATGCGCCTCGAGCAAACGCATCTCGCGACCAATCGTGCATCAACCACGTTTGTAGTCGCGCGTAGACCTCACCCATTTCCACCCCGAGTGCATGCGCGAGTGATTGCACGGCAAGATCGAGCAGCAGCGTATCGTTCGTCGTGTCAATCTCGCTCGCCGCAGGGCCCGCAAGCCAACCCACTAACGCCGGTGTGCTTGCTGGCTCAAAGCGCCACCACGTAGGGAACGGCTGTTCAAACGCGTGTACAAATAGCATGTCCGACATATCCGGAAGGCTTTGCCAAAATGGCGTGTCGAACATCAAGACCACGCGAATGGCTTGACCCATCGCGAGATGTTTCAATGCGTCGCGTTTACTCGACAGCGGCGGCTCAAAGCGAATAGCACCGTCAAGGTCGGGCTTCGCTTGGAGCAGCGCAAGCGGAATGGTCACGATCAGTTGCGAAGCAGTATATGTGCGCAATTCGTCATTCTGCATCACGTCGACGTCGACGTGCCCCGCGCGCCATCGCACCTCGTGCGCCACCGCATTGACGTGCAACGTGCACGACGACGAAAGCGACTGCTGCAAGATGTGGACGATGTGCATGGCACCGGCCGCACACCGAAATTCTGACGCGTTCGCCGACTGCGTGGACTCAACCTCAAGCAGCCATCGCACACTCATGCGCGACGGATCCGCAGCATGAAAGCCCTGCACGTAGCCAATGAGCATTTCTGTTTCTTCAAATAGTGCGGGGTCGGTACACCAGCGCTCGAGCGCTTCGTACAGTGTCAAGTCGCCTGCGAAGGTGGCGAGTCCCACGCGCAATCGCTGCAACAATCGCGTAAAACCTGAATCGGCATCATCCGTTACCGCGCTGCCATCCGACAGACGCATCACGTGCGCGCCACGCGCCACGCGTAGCGGAGCTTCATGCAGCACCAACAACTCATGCACCGCACCAGAATTGCCGATCCACTCAGCGCCAAGTTCGATGGCGACTGGCAGATCGGGTTCGTGATGGGTGAGAACGCGTCCGCCAATGCGATCACGCGCTTCAAGGAGCACCACCGTTCGCCCTGCCGCACCGAGCCGCTCCGCCGCCGCAAGCCCGGCCAATCCGGCGCCAATGATAATGACGTCCGTGCGTTCGTTCTTGGTCATCTGTTATTCGGAGTTGCGTTTGACGTAGGGTTCGTTGGTGTGATCCCAAGCGAGTCGATTTTGATGGTGTTGGCAAATCCTTGGACCGGATAACTCTGCAGGATTGCGCCGTCAAACCACACGCGAACCCACTGGCCCGCGGCGAGTGTGCGAAAGTCACCACGCTTTCCATCGCGGTCGAGCACCACCGTGACCGCGTCAACGCTGGCGACCGCTTTTGGCCCATTGGTGGCGGAGCCGGGAACCGCTTCAATGCGCACGGTGCCAAAGTTTGCACCGGATTGCGTTATTGCCGTAACTCGACCGGCCATGTACGGCGCAGAATTCGGTTCGGTTGGCGTACTTGTGTTCTTCTCCGCGCCGCACGCTACGAGCGCGCCGGAGAGCAATAGAGCACACACGCGCGCGTGCTTCTGCCCGTGTCGCGCTCGTGCCGTACTGTTTGATGTTGACATGGTTCTCACCCCGATGAGGGGACTCGAAGTAAATTGCGCTACTCACCTCACCCGTACCTTGCGTCACGTCACCCCGGGACACCAGTGACCCCTTCATGACACGCTCCCGCCGCGATTTCCTCAAGGCCAGTGCTGCTGTGGCTGCCGGCACGATGGTCGCTTCGCGATCGCTCTCCGCGAGCCCTTCGCTGATTACACGTGCAACCTCGCTGCACGATCACGCGTTCGACGACCCCGCAACGAAAGCGCTCATGCAAGTGGCGCTTGATGTTGCGAAATCCGGCGGTGCCTCATACGCCGATGTTCGCGTCTCGGCCCGTCGTCAACAGAACGTGAACACGCGCGACCGCATCGTGCAGGGTGTGAGTGACACCGATACGTTTGGCCTTGGCGTGCGAACGCTCGTTGATGGTTCGTGGGGCTTCGCCGCGACGAGCAAACTCACGACAGACAATATCGCGTCCGTGACAAAGGCGGCGCTTGAGCAGGCGCGAGCCAATCGCGCGAGTCAATTGCGACCGGTCAATCTCGCACCAACGCCGGGCAATCAGGTGGGCGAGTGGAAGAGTCCGATCACCACCGATCCGTTCACGGTGGCAATCCCGGAAAAGGTCGCGCTGCTGCTCGCAGCAAACGAAGCCGCCCTGAAGGTGAAAGGGGTTCGCACGGTGAACTCCGCGATGTTCTTCCTGCGTGAAGAGAAATCATTGATGACGAGTGATGGATCGTACCTCGTGCAAACGATCTATCGCACGTCACCAACATTTTCGGTAACAGCGGTTTCGGCAGACTCATCCGATTTTCAATCGGTTGACAGCAACGATATCGCACCGATGGGCTTGGGCTATGAGCATGTGCTCAACGCGAAGTTGGCGGAGCGTGCGCCGCGATATGCGGAGCAGGCCGTCGAGAAGTTGAGCGCGAAGCCCGTAGAGCCGGGTCGGTATGACTTGCTGCTACATCCGTCCAACTTATGGCTCACTGTTCACGAAACGATTGCGCATCCCACCGAACTTGATCGCGCGCTTGGCTTCGAAGCCAACTATGCGGGCACCAGTTTTGTCGCGCCGCCCGATGCGGTGTTGGGCAAGCTCAAGTTTGGTTCTGACATCATGAATGTCGTGGGTGACCGTGATCAAGCTGGATCACTCGGCGCCATTGGGTGGGACGACGAAGCGGTGAAGCCCACCAAATTCGATATCATCAAGAATGGCGTATTTGTCGACTATCAAACCACGCGCGAGCAGGCGACGATGTTGTCCGACTACTACAAGCGCGTTGGCAAGCCGGTGAAATCGTACGGATGCTCGTACGCGCAGAGTTGGGCAGATGTGCAGTTCCAGCGTATGCCGAATGTCTCGATTCAGCCGGGCAAGAACGACTACGTGTGGGAAGACATGATTAGTCAGATGGATAAAGGTATCGCGATCATTGGAGATGGTTCATTCTCGATTGATCAACAGCGATACAACGGACAGTTTGCCGGCCAGACATTTCACGAAGTAAAGGGCGGCAAGATTGTCGGCATGTTGAAAGACGTCGCGTATCAATTCCGCACCCCGCAATTTTGGGGCTCGATGAAAGTGATCGGTGGACCGCGCAGCTACACGTTGGGCGGCGCCTTTGGTGATGCGAAGGGCCAGCCAGGCCAATCAAACGCGGTGAGCCACGGATGTCCGCCCGCACTCTTTACGCAAACGAACATCATTAACACCGGACGGAGAGCATGAGCGCGATCGCACCTCGTTCATTGTTTGCGCCTGCGGGAGTGCTCACGCGCACCGAAGCGCAGGAAATTGCGGCACGCGCACTGAAAAATTCACCTGCGGAAGCGACGCGTGTGTCAATCAACAGCAGTGCGCGCGCAGATACGCGGTTTGCGTTGAATCAGGTCACCACGTCAGGCGAGAATCAGGACACGACCGTCACCATCACCGCATACGTTGGGAATCGTTCGGCCAGTGTGACCACGAATCGTTTGGATGAAGCTTCTCTTGCGGCGGCGGCCAAGCAAGCCAACGAAATTGCGAAACTTGTGCCGGCCAATCCGGAGTTGATGCCGGAGCTTGGATCGCAAACGTATCCGATGCCGAAGGACCGATCTTTTACAATGCCGACGCCGAGTGAACGCGCATTGGCGGCGAAGCAGGTCACGGAGCTTGCGCGCGCGGCTGATCTGATTGCGACAGGCTTTATCGAGAGTCGCTCTGGTGCGACCGCGTTGGCAAACTCGAAGGGCCTCTTTGCATATGATGCCAGCGCGTCGATGACTATGACGGCGACGGTTCGTTCGCCAGACGGTACGGGTTCTGGATGGGCCTGCAGCGATGGTGTGAGCTTCGCCGACATCGATCCAAAGCAGGTCGCGGCCACCGCGGTACAAAAGGCAAAAGAGTCGCGCAACCCGGTCGCGATTGAGCCCGGTCGCTACACCACGATTCTCGAACCGACTGCTGTTGGAAACCTTGTGCAAATCATTGCGGGTTCGATGCAAGCACGTGCGGCCGACGAAGGACGGTCGTTTTTCTCGAAGCAAGGCGGCGGCAACAAAATCGGCGTGAAGGTGGTCGATCCTCGTGTGACACTGTTGTCGGATCCAGAAGATTCACCAAGCACCAGCGGCGGGTTTGATGGCGACGGCATGCCGCTCGAGAAAGTGGTGTGGATTGAAAACGGCGTCGTCAAAACACTCAATTACGATCGCTTCTGGGCGCAGAAGCAGGGCGTGCCCGTCACGCGCGCTGGCGGCGGTGGCCGTGGCGGTGGCGTTCGCGCCGTGCGTATGCTGGGCGGTACGTCGTCGGTGGCCGACATGATCAAGAGCACCGAGCGTGGTATACTCGTGACGCGTTTCTGGTACATTCGCCCGGTTGATCCGCGCACAGTTTTGTACACGGGTCTGACACGCGACGGCACGTTCTTGGTGGAGAACGGCAAGGTCACGCGTCCGATCAAGAATTTCCGATTTAACGAATCACCCATCTTCTTCCTGAACAATCTGGAAGCGATTGGATCGACCATCCGCATTAACGCATCGGAGAATTTGAGCGCGGGCGGCGCGGTGTACATGCCGCCCCTTAAGGTGCGGGACTTTACGTTCTCGTCATTGAGCGATGCCGTATAGATAGGGATTAGGGATTAGGGGTTAGGGATTATGAACTGCTGATGAGTCCGTAGTCCCTAACCCCTAACCCCTAACCCCTAACCCCTAACCCCTAACCCCTAACCCCTAACCCCTAACCCCTAACCCCTAACCCCTAGCTTGCGGCCACAAACGAGCAGCCGCTCTACTGCGCCAGCACGTC
>JANYHT010000022.1 GCA_025358925.1 Gemmatimonadaceae bacterium
GCAAGCTGACGGGCGCTATGCGGTGCAGGCGCGCGTTCGCGAAGAGGGAACGGACGTGCCGCTTGACGTGAATCTGGTGGTGTCACCGGTGGACCGGGTCGACTTTCCCGGTGCCACGTTGGTGAGTGGAGATTTTGCGTCTGGGTATGCGGTGCCCGCGCTTCGCGCCAATGCGTCGGGCACCATCTGCGTGCGGTCGCAGTGCGATCACTACACCGATGCGCAAGCGTATCACGATCACAACTGGGGTGGCTGGCACGGGGTGAGTTGGGAATGGGGAGCGACGCGTGCGGGCGCGTACACCGTGCTGTACGGGCGCGTATCGCCGGAAGACTCGACAGCCGGTGTCGCTCCGCTGTTTGTTTATGTGACCGACACCGCAGGGTTTGTTGCGCTGTTTCGACCAAAACTCATTCGCTATGACGACGCTCGCATTGTCACGACAACGGATGGTGTGCTGCGCGTGCCCGCGCACGCTGCACTGCTCGACGTGCGCGGCGCGGATACGTTGCAAATGCAAATCACCATCGATGACGCCGTTGCCACGGACACTCGACGCGCCCGTGCTGAGCGTGGTGATAGCCCGCAGACGCGCGCGCTGACGCGTCCGTGGTTTATCCAAATGGCGGGTGAAACAGTGTTGTCTGGACGAGTACACGGACAGTCGATGTCCGGACGTGGTCGTGGGTTTTTCGAGACGTATCGATAGTCGTTTATGTCACGCAGCTTGCGCAGTGGAAATGTCGATGCCGGAGTGCGATGACAGAAACCCGGCGAGTTCGGCGCGCGAGTCGATGACGTGAGCGTGCTCCTGCAGCGCGGGATGTAGCTGCGCTGGTTCGTAGCCCGTGGGCAAACCGTTCTTCCGATTGACAACCCACGAATGTCGCTGATCGCGCGGACGCCCCTTCATCAATGTGCGTGGCGTTTTACCAACCATTGCGGCGACTGCGCCGTAGGTGGCGCGTTGGCAAGCGGAATTGAGCGCGCTGAGAATTTGATCCATCTGCATGTCTAACATGGGGAGGTCCTCGTAAACACGTGAAGCGAGCGTAAGAGATGACACCACCATATTCGCATGCGTGCGCGCACACGACGTCATCAATTCCACTCGCCACCGTTCACCATATTGCGGCGCATCGTGGGAGGCACGCAACTGTAACGTGCGCGCTTTACGTGTCCGTCTGCGTTTATACAATTAAATTCTTCCCAATGCAAATCGACACTCCAGCGCATTCGCGTGGGCAACTGCGATTGGGCGCGCAGGGCTGGAATTACGCGGCGTGGGTTGGCCCGTTCTATCCCCATGGGACGCGCGCGCCGGACTATCTCCGCACCTATGCGCGCGCGTTCGATACGGTCGAAGTCGACTCCACTTTTTATGCCATACCACCGGCAAGCACGGTTCGTGGTTGGGCATCACGCACTCCGGCCTCGTTCAAGTTCTCGCTCAAAATGCCGCAAGAAATCACACACGAGCGTCGCTTCGTCGATGCCGTGGATCTTCTGAGCGCGTTTATCGATCGTGCACGAGAACTTGGTGAGAAACTCGGTCCTATTCTCATTCAGTGCGGACCAGATTTCTCATTGCTCGAGCGCAGCGCACTTGAAGCATTTCTGACCGAACTACCACGCGACGTTCGCTTCGCCATTGAATTTCGGCAGCGTGCGTGGATTGGCCAAGAAACACTCACGCTGCTGCGCGAGCACGGCGTCGCGCTCGCGCTCAGTGACGGGCGTTGGATCCCCCGCGCCTGGTTGCTCAAGCTGTGCGAGCAGCCAACGGCAGACTTTGCGTACCTGCGCTGGATGGGCCCCGATCGGCAGATCACCGACTACTCGCATCTCCAGATTGATCGCTCCGCCGAACTTGATGCATGGGCTGCCATCATCCCCTTGTTACAGACATACGTGCGTGAAATTTACGGCTATGTCAACAACCATTTCGCTGGCCGCAGTCCCGAGTCAGTACGCATGCTGCAACATAGACTCGGGCTCAGTTCGGTAAACCCACGCACCATCGGCGAGCAGGTCACGCTGTTCTAACCGCGTATGTACCTTTCACCATGACCAACCCGGACACAGATGCGGTGGCGCGCCCAACGTCAGACGAACTAGAACGTCTACTGCGCGGACAATCGCGAACGCCGCACGATGTGCTTGGTGTGCACGCGTCGGAATACGACGGTGTAACCGGCGTCGTCATCCGTGTGCGCGATATGCGTGCAACAGCGATGTCGGTGCTGCTTGACGGTCAAACGTTTGAGATGCAGCAGGAACACCACGGCCTCTTTGTGCGCTTTTTGCCACACTACGCGCCGTCGGTCCGCTATCGCTTAGCGGTCACGTACGCCGATCGCATCGGCACGATCGACGATGCGTACCGGTTCCCGCCAACCGTCGGCGAAGTTGACCTGCACCTCTTCGGTGAAGGGCGGCATCTGCGCCTCTGGGAAAAACTCGGCGCACATCCGCGGGAAGTGGATGGCGTCGCCGGAACCGCGTTTGCCGTTTGGGCGCCGAACGCCACGCGCGTTTCGGTCATCGGGTCGTTCAACGACTGGGACGGTCGAGCGCATCCCATGCGCATGCTTGCCGGCAGCGGCGTGTTCGAGCTCTTCATACCGGGCATCGGCGCGAATGCCCTCTACAAATATGAAATTCGTGCGCTGACGGGACGCATTCGCATCAAAACCGATCCGATGGCGTCGATGATGGAGCAATCACCGGGGCACGCATCCATCGTTGTGCAATCGGGCCGCTTCGCGTGGAGCGATGGCGCATGGCTGGCACGCCGTACCGACGGCGATCCGATACGCGAACCGATGCTCATCTACGAAGTGCATCTCGCGTCATGGATGCGCGGAGAGAACAATCGGTTGCTCACGTATCGCGAGCTCGCACCCAAGCTCGCCGAACATGTGCAGCGTTTAGGCTTTACGCACGTCGAACTGTTGCCGGTGCAAGAGCATCCATTTGGCGGTTCGTGGGGATATCAAGTTGGCGGCTATTTCGCACCGACTTCGCGACACGGCACGCCAGATGACTTTCGCCATTTCGTCGATACGTTACATCTTGCTGGCATCGGCGTGCTCCTCGATTGGGTGCCGGCGCACTTTCCGAAAGACGATTGGGCACTGCGTCGTTTCGACGGCACCGCCTGCTACGAGCACGAAGACCCACGACTTGGCGAACATCCCGAGTGGGGCACGCACATCTTTAACTATTCGCGACATGAGGTGCGTAATTTTCTCCTCGCCAACGCGTTGTATTGGATTGAAGAGTTTCATATCGACGGACTTCGCGTGGATGCGGTCGCGTCGATGCTCTACCTCGACTACGGACGTGAGGCCGGACAGTGGTTGCGCAATAAGTTTGGCGGCCGCGAAAATCTGGATGCCGTTTCGTTTCTGAAGCAGCTCAATCACAACGTGCGCTCGCTGCATCCCGGGGTGATCATGATCGCCGAGGAAAGCACGACGTGGCCGAAGGTGACGCATCCGATCAGTGAGGGCGGACTGGGTTTCATGTTCAAGTGGAACATGGGCTGGATGCATGATACGCTCGACTATTTTCGCGTCGATCCGTTCTTTCGCAAAGGCGCGCATAACAAGCTGACGTTCGCGATGATGTACGAATACAGTGAGCGGTTTATCAATCCGTTGTCGCATGACGAAGTGGTGCATCTCAAGAAATCGCTGCTCGAAAAGATGCCGGGTGATGTGTGGCAACGCTTCGCAAATTTGCGTGCGCTCATCGCCTACTCCATCACGCGCCCGGGGAAATCATTGTTTTTCATGGGGACCGAACTTGCCCCGCATCGCGAATGGAATCACGACGCCAGTCTGGAGTGGCACCTCAGCGCTGACCCTCGCCGCCAAGGACTTGATGCGTTCATGCAAGCCCTCGGCGCGCTGTATCGCGAGCACGCGTGCTTCTGGCGTCATGATCACGATCCATCAGGTTTTGCGTGGGTCGATGTCGCCGACAAGGAAAATTCGGTGCTCGCGTACGCGCGCATGGATGGCACCGCGCACGCCGTCGTGGTGCTCAACCTCACGCCGGTGCCTCGCGATGGTTATCGACTTGGTATGCCGTCCGCAGGGCGCTATCGCTGCGTGTTAAATAGCGACGCTGAGGTGTTCGGCGGCAGCGGGCATAGCATTTTGTATGAAATGGAGACGGAAGCGTATCCCTATCACGGCTTCGCGCAATCGGTCGTGATCGCTTTGCCACCGCTGAGCGTGATGGTGCTTCTGCCAGACATGATCGGCGTGGTTGAGCGTATTGAAACACCGGTAACGACGACAAAACAGCAGAAGCTCGCGAAGCCAAAAAAGAAGGACACAAAGAAAGCAAAGGTCGCAAAAAAACGAGACCGGAAAGCATGAGTCGCGCATCAGGGCGTTTGCTGCTGCTTGGCGTGGTGGCATTTGGTGCTGCGGCGGGGTGCATTCGACTCGGGATGTGGCAACTTGATCGGCTTGGTCAACGTCGTGCACAGAATGCGCTGTTGCGTCAACGCGCGAATCTACCGGCCGTTTCGATCAGCGAATTGCGTACTCAAGACACCAGTGTCATTCATTGGCGACACGCGACAATTCGTGGTGTCGCGGACTATGACGCCGAGTTAGTGCACGCGACGCGTTCACAGCGTGGTGCGCCGGGAGTCTTTCTCCTCACGCCAGTTCGCGTGCTTGATGCAGCGTGGGGAGATACCGCGGTGCTTGTGCTGCGCGGTTATGTCTACGCGCCCGATGGACGTACGATCAATCGCGAGAAGGCGCGCGAAGGCGATACGGTGTCATTCGAAACATTGGTCACGTCGTTCCCGGCACACACGCCGGGCAACGTGACGATGCCTTCGGATACACGTGCCGTACGCGTGTTGGATCGTGATAGTCTCGCGCGGAAGATGCGTCGTCCGTTGGCGCCGTTTGTCTTGCTGGCGTTGGGAGACACGGTTCCGCGCGACATTGAGAAACCCGCGCGAATTATTCCGCCGTCCTTGAGCGAAGGGTCGCACCAGTCGTACGCGTTTCAGTGGTTTGGTTTTGCGACGGTGGCGATCTTCGGGTTTGCGGCGTTTGCGTATAGTACGCGGCGCAGAAACAGATAACGTCGTATCCGATGGATGCGTCAGTATGACACTCACGTTGGCTCCTGTTCACTGCACAACGTCGTTTATCGACTTCACGATAATAGTCATCGGTGTCTTCGGTGAGAGAGTTTTTTCGCCGAACACCTTGCCGAGGACCGAAGCGTCGGCCTCCAAGTAGATGCACGTTGCGACAGGTATCGTATACACTTACCAAATAGTACAAGAGCGCAGAGGCAACTGCAGCAGCCGCTTGTGCCACTAGGTATTCCGGACAGGCGATGATGGTCCCTATGCAGAACGCGCCTAGAATACCGGCCGACAGCGAAGCACCTGCAGAAGTGATTCCCGCGACATTCATCGCGACAGGGATCAGCGTGACAGGCATCATTCTCGACAGCTTATGCACTCAACTGGTCGGGAAGCACTAAGTTTTGCAAGCCGTTTAGTAGTCGCGAGAATTGCTGGCGCATATCTTCTCGATCTGCGGTAACGACTCGTGTCCTGAAGTCCACTTGCCGGAGGTCGCTGGTGATGTCTGACTGCAGCTTGCCGTCCGCATCAACCTGCACAATTCGAACTGACGTTGGTTCTTTCTTAAAGTTGCTAGATGTGAATTCGGTGTATTGTCGCGTGTGCCCGTTAACCCGTCGAGGGATTGCACGCCAATGCCTGCACGAAGAAACGCAATCTCCAGCATTTCGAGTGACGGACCCGGCGTACCTCATGTAGCGGTCACGCGGATCACTGCAGGGTCGATGGTCAGGTCCACATCAACGGTGATGCCCATCCAACTGATACCGTTGATCATCGCCGACATCTGTCGAGGAAGCACGGTGGGCACGCGACCGGCGATCGCGCGATTGCCTGACGAGCACGCCACCAAACATGCAGACACTAGTAGGAACACATCTCGCTGCATCACCGCAGCGATTTCGGCAACGCGAACGTTCGGCATCGCTGTCGGACGTCCTACAGCAGCGGGCACAGTGTTATCGGCGATGCTGCTCGTAGCAGAATGACAAAATGAACGGTGGCTGACTTGGATACCGGCACACGCACGTCGCGTAAAGACACAGGGATGCAATTGACGCCACGTAACAACATACGCTCCGGAGTCTACACCCCCAAAAACCGCTGCACCACCGCACATACATGATCAATCTGCTCATCGCTGAGCTCCGCATACATCGGTAACGATACCAACGTTGACTGCCGCGCGTACGCCACCGGAAACTGCTCCGGCGTATGTCGCAAATACGCATACGCCGGCACGAACGGCAACGCCACGGGATAGTGCACCTGCGTTTCAATCTGCTCGCGCGCTAATGCGTCACGCAGCCCATCACGATGCTCCACGCGGATCGCAAATATCTGCCACGATGGCTCGGCAAACTTGGGCACGGCGGGCAGTGTCAGCGGCAATCCAGCAAGCTGCGTGATATAGCGTGCGGCGTGCCGACGACGCGCATCCACCCAATCATCAAGATGCCG
>JANYHT010000065.1 GCA_025358925.1 Gemmatimonadaceae bacterium
CGGTCCGGCGATCAACTCAATCATCATGGTCAATCCGAGTGCGCTGGCTACCGCAGACTCACTCGATGTGCGCTATGCACGTGGCGGACCGGTAGGTGCGCTGCACTGCATTCCGATGATTGTGAAGGACAATTTTGAAACGGCTGGGTTGCAAACAACAGCCGGGTCGTTGGCGCTTGAGGGATGGAAGCCGCTGCAAGACGCGACGATGGTCGCGCGTATTCGCGCCGCCGGTGCGATAGTATTGGCCAAGTCCAATCTCGCCGAGTGGGCGTTCACGCCGTTTGAAACGGTGAGTTCTATTTTGCCGGGGTATACGCGCAATCCGTATGCGTTGGATCGTGTGACTGCCGGCTCGAGTGGGGGAACGGCGGCCGCAATTGCGGCAAACTTTGGCGAGGTTGGACTAGGGAGCGATACTGGGAATTCTATTCGCGGGCCGTCGTCGCATTTAGCGCTTGTCGGTATCCGGTCGACGATGGGGCTGACGTCGCGCGCTGGAGTGGTGCCGCTGAGTGCGGTGGCCGATGTGGCCGGCCCGATGGCACGTACCGTTGCTGATGCGGTTGCAGTGTTGGATGTGGTTGCCGCGAGCGATCCAGCAGATCCAGTAACTGAGCCCGCCGATAGTAAACGTGAGAAGGACTACCGCCAGTCGTTGGTGCCGGGTGCGCTCAAGGGTGCGCGCATTGGCATTCTGCGCCAAGCGTATGAGCGTGCGTCGCTCGACGCCGAAGTGAATGCGGTATTTCTGCGCGCCGTGGACGCGCTGAAGGCGCAGGGTGCAATTATTGTGGATCCGGCGCGTGTCGATTCACTCGATGTTATTCAGCGTCGGCAGCAAGGTGGGTGTAACCGGTTTAAAGCCGATCTTGAGCGCTACTTTGCGGCTCGCGGTTCAAACGCGCCGGTCAAAACGATCGAGGCGGTGTTGCAGAGTCGAAAGTTTCATCCTACAGTCGAACAGCGATTGCGGGATGCGGCGCAAGCGACTGAACTGCCTGAGCAAAGCGCGGGATGTATCAGCCGCGAAAAGGTGCGTGACGCGTTGCGCGTTGCCGTCCTACAAATGATGGACTCGCTCAAACTCGATGCACTGGTGTATCCCACATGGAGCAATCCGCCGCGTTTGATTGGCGATCTCAACACGCCGGCTGGCGATAACAGTCAGTTGTTCGCACCAAGTACGGGGTTTCCAGCGATAACGGTGCCGATGGGATACACGCGGGGCGATGTGCTGCCTGCCGGCATGACGTTTTTTGGCCGTCCGTGGAGCGAGGGAACGTTGATTACGCTGGCGTATGGGTACGAGCAGGCCACGAAGCTTCGTCGTGCGCCGAGTACGGTACCGGCGTTAGCTGTTGTTTCGCTCAAAAGAAAGAAAACAACCTGACCGCCAATGTCGCGGATAACGCGAATTTGATTGGCTCAGGTTCCGACGTATTCGCGTCATTCGCGGTCAACATTTTTCTTTGTAAACATCAAATTCTACCGAGAACACAGCGATGGCACGTGTTGCCGTTTTAGGGATGGGATTGTTGGGCAGCGGATTCGCCGAAGGGTTGTTGTCCCGCGGCGGTACTGATGTCGCGGTTTGGAATCGTACGAGCGCCAAAACTGCACCACTCGTTGCTCTTGGAGCCACAGCATTTGGCGACGTCTCGGACGCCGTGATTGGCGTCGAGCGCGTACATCTTGTTCTGCTCGATGACGATATTGTCGATGCCACAATCGCCGAGTTTAAACACGCGTTAAGTCCGACAACAATCATCGTTGATCACACCACGACGCGTCCGGATCGCACTGCCGCTCGTGCTGCGGCTCTTGATGCAGAGGGCCTGGAATATCTGCACGCACCGGTAATGATGGGCCCCGGCGCAGCACGGACGGCGAAAGGTATGATGCTCGTTGCCGGTCCGAACGAACGATTTGCCCGTGTGCGTGAGGCGCTTGCGCAGATGACCGGAGAACTTTGGCACGTTGGTGAACGCCCCGATTTGGCATCGGCGTACAAACTGTTTGGAAACGCGACCATTCTGTCGCTCGTTGGCGTGCTCGCCGATGTGATGCGCATGGCTGACGCCGCGGGGGTTGATCGCGAGGGCGCGATGCAGATGTTGTCGAAAGTGAGTCTCAGTGGTGGTGCGGGAACCAGAGGCGCGATGATGGTGTCGGGTAACTTCGATCCGCAATTCACCCTCAATGTCGCACGCAAAGATCTACGCTTGATGCTTGAGACTGCAGGTGCTGCGCCAACGCCAATGCTGCGCGCACTGGCCATGCACATGGATCAGTGCATAGCGAATGGTGACGGTGCGCGTGATGTGGCAGTGCTGGGGAATAGAGATTAGAGGTTGGGGATTAGGGATTAGGGATTAAGACCGCTCCTAATCCCTAGTCCCTAGTCCCTATGCGTGCTGCATCAACCCCATCTCCGCCGCCACATCCACGCCCAACTTTGCCGCGACGCGCTGACCGTAGTCTTCATCAGCGCGATAGAAATGACAAATCTGCCGCACTTGTACCTCATGACGCGCTTGGCCGAGCACGCCGACGATGCGTGACGTAAGGCGTTCGCGATGCGCGTCGTCAAACATGCGATATAAATTGCCAACCTGCGTGTAGTTGTCGTGATCCACCGTGCTATCAAAACGATCGACAATTGCTTCGCCCAACGCCCATGCCGGATCGGCGTACTTAGGCTCTGGCTTCGGTGAACCGGCAATCGTGTTCGGCCAGTAGTTGGGCTGATGTTGATAGTTCGCCGCATCGGCCAGCGCGCCATCACGCGTGTAATTCATCACTGGACAACGAGGTTTGTTGACTGGGATTTGCGTGTGGTTTGCGCCTATACGATGAAGATGCGCGTCCGAGTAGCTCATGAGTCGCGCCTGCAACATCTTATCCGGGCTCGCACCAATGCCCGGCACCAGCGCGCTCGGTTTAAACGCCGCTTGTTCAACTTCGGCGAAATAGTTCACGGGATTACGATTGAGCTCCAGTACGCCTACGTCGTGCATCGGAAAGTCTGCGTGCGGCCACACCTTGGTGAGGTCAAACGGATTCCAACGGAACTCGTCGGCCTGCGCCTGCGTCATGATCTGCACCTGCATCGTCCATTTCGGATACTCACCGCGCTGGATGGCTGAAAACAGATCACGCTGGTGACTCTCTCGATCCGTGCCCATGATCGACGTGGACTGTTCGTCCGTCAAATTGTGCACGCCCTGCTGTGTGCGGAAATGAAACTTCGTCCACACGCGTTCACCTTCATCGTTCATGAATGAATACGTGTGGCTACCAAAGCCGTGCATGTGACGATACGTCGACGGAATACCGCGGTCCGAGAACAGGATAGTGACTTGATGCAATGACTCCGGACATTGCGACCAAAAATCCCACTGCATGTCCATGTCGCGCAGGTTGGTTTGCGGCTGACGCTTTTGCGTATGGATGAAATTCTGAAATTTGTACGGGTCGCGCACGAAAAACACCGGCGTGTTATTGCCGACCAAGTCCCAATTGCCTTCGTCTGTGTAAAACTTCATCGCGAACCCGCGCACGTCGCGCTCGGCATCGGCAGCACCGCGCTCGCCTGCAACCGTAGAGAAGCGCATAAATAATTCCGTCTGCTTGCCAATGTGCGCAAAAATGCTCGCGCGCGTGTACGTCGAAATATCGTTCGTCACCGTGAACGTGCCATACGCACCCGAACCCTTGGCGTGCACGGCGCGCTCAGGAATACGCTCGCGATTGAAATGCTGCATCTGCTCGAGAAGCGCGACGTCCTGCATCAGCAACGGGCCGCGCGGACCCGCGGTGAGCGCTTGCTGCACGCCAATTGGCGCGCCATTCAGTGTGGTCAGCAGCGGATCTTGTGACATAGCGGAGCCTCGGAAGGGTTAACGCAGGGATTGGTCCCGTGCGGAAGATGACAGTGTGGGCTATAGCTCACAATTGGCAATAGTTGATGAGTCCTATAGAATTATACTATGGAGACCGGATTGTTACGAGCATTCGTGGACACGGCAGAGGCTGGATCTGTTAGCAGAGCGGCACGTCGTTTGGGGATCGCGCAGCCCTCGCTGAGTGTCCAGCTCAAACGGCTTGAAGCTCATCTCGCAGTACGACTATTTGATCGTCATGGTCGGGGCATCGCGCTCACGGACGCCGGTCGCCTGCTTCTGCCGCGGGCGCGTCGCATTCTCGACGATATTCGCACTGCCGAGGAGTCGCTACGACGGGAAGTTTCCGCTGGCGAGGGCGCGATCATCGTTGGGGCAATTCCAACCATCGCGCCGTTTCTCATTCCACCGGTTCTCGGACAGCTGCGCACGGCGTTCCCCAATGCTTGTGTGGAAATCCGCGAGGATTACTCAGCGCAACTCGCCGAGGCGCTCGCCGACAACCTACTCGATCTCGCTATTGTCGCTGCGCCATTTGCATATGACGCGGCCGAACTCGAATCGCTAGGACGGGAGGCGTTGCTCGTTGCGGTACCAAGCGCGCACGAGGCGGCACAGCATGGGCGAATGACGGTAGAGTCGCTACGCGTCGACAACACGGTGACGTTGGATCGCGCGCATTGCCTCGGCGAGCAGATCGCTGGTTTCTGTAGCAGCAGACAAATCACACCAAATGTTGCGTGTCGCACCACGCAACTGACCACCGTATTTGCGATGGTCGCTGCGGGCGTTGGGGTGTCGATCGTTCCCGCGATGGCGACACGCGCGTTCTCCGATGCGCGTCACGTGTTCGTGCCGCTCGACGGCGTCACGCTGGATCGGGAGATCGTCGTCGCGTGGCGACGGGATCGCACGCGCTCTCCATTAGCACGTGCATTTGTTGATCTCGTGCGCGCGGAACTGGTGGGCTAAGGGATAGGGGATAGGGGATAGGGGGTTAGGGATTAGGGGTTAAGTAATAAACAACTTCCTAATCCCTAATCCCTAATCCCTAATTCCTAATCCCTACGCGGCCATCGAGCTTCTGCCGCGGCGTACACGGCCGGAAGGACGAAGAGGGTCAGTAACGTCGATGTCAGTAACCCACCAATCACCACCGATGCCAGCGGTCGTTGCACCTCCGACCCGGGACTTGTGGACAGTGCCATCGGAATGAACCCGAAGCCCGCGACGAGCGCGGTCATGAGCACCGGGCGAAACCGCGTGATCGCACCTTCGCGAATTGCATTATCAGCGCTGTGACCCGCACGTCGCAAATCATTGACATAGGCCAGAAGCACCACGCCATTGAGCACCGCAACGCCGAACAGCGCGATAAATCCAACAGCGCTACTTAAGCTCAAGTTGAGATGGCGTATCCACAGCATGGCCACGCCGCCAACAAGCGCGAACGGCACGTTGAGCATCACGATGAAAGCTTGACGAGCGCTCCCAAAGCTCGCATACAGCAATCCACCGATAATCAGCAGCACAATCGGCACAACCACGAACAATCGTTGCAGCGCGCGTTGTTGATTTTCAAACTGTCCTCCGTATGTCACGTAGTATCCGGCGGGTATCGTCACGCGACGTGCGACTTCCCGCTGAACGTCGGCAGCAAACCCGCCCAGATCACGTCCGCGCACATTGCTTTGCACCACGGTCACGCGTCGCCCGTTTTCGTGGTCGATGGTTTCCGGGCCCTCGACAACACGCACGGCGGCAACTTGCGACAGCGCGATACGCGCACCGCTGGGTGTGGTGAGCAGCAGCTCTTCAATTGCTTTGGGCGAACTACGGTAGCTTTCGGAAAGTCGGACAACAATTGGAAAGCGACGCCGACCGTCAGTGACCACAGACGCGGTACGACCGCCAATGGATGCTTGGACGACATCGCGCACGTCGGAGACATTCATGCCGTAACGTGCCAGCGCAGCGCGATCAAGATCCAACTCCACTTGCATCGCACCAGCACTGACGCGTACCGACGCGTCCGCGGCCCCTTTTATCGACTCGACCACGGCGCGAATCTCCTCGGCCTTTTGTTGCAGGATAGGTAGGCTGTCGCCGAAGATCTTCACGCCGAGCTGGGTGCGTACGCCAGACATGACTTCGCCGAGTCGCATGGCCATCGGTGCAGAAAAATCAATGTCGAGACCGGGAATGGTTCCGAGCGCTGAATCCATCGCGGCGATCAACTGCTCGCGTGGTCGTGCCTTAGACGTGCCTGGCTTAAAGAGCACATACACATCGGCTTCGTACAACCCCATCGTTTCCGTTGCGAGATCAGGACGACCGAGATTGGTGACGACACTGGCCACTTCCGGAAAGCGAAGCAGCGTACGCTCCACGTCGTGCGAGATGCTTGTACCATTGGCGAGCGCGGTACTCGGCAAGCGGCGAGTCTCGATCAAAAGCGAGCCTTCGTCTAACACGGGCATGAACTCGCTCCCCAGGAACGGCACGGTGAGGAGCGTTGCTGTGAGCACGACGAAGGCGCTGCTGATCGTGACGCGTTTATGACTGAGCACCCCGTCGAGTGCTCGCTGATAGCGCAGCGTGAGCGCCTCGAACCACCGATTGGGTGTTTCTCGCACGTTTTGTAACAAGAAAACGGCAAGCGCCGGAACGTATGTGAGTGCAAGTAGCAATGAGCCAAGCACCGCGACGCACACCGCAAACGCCATTGGGGCAAACATGCGGCCTTCGAGGCCCTCCAGACTAAAAATTGGTATGTACACGGCAATGATGATGCACACGCCGAAGACGATGGGACGTCCGACTTCGAACGCCGCGTCTCGAATCAGCGCGGTCCGCTCGCTTGTTGTTGCACCAGGCGCATGGCCGAGTCGTCGTACGAAGTTTTCGACCATCACGATCGACGCATCAACCAACAGTCCGAAATCGAGGGCACCCAGACTCATCAAATTTGCCGACACATTAAATCGCCGCATCAGTATGAACGCCACGCAGAGCGATAACGGAATGACAGACGCGACGATGAGCGACGCGCGGACATTACGTAAAAACAGAAAAAGGATGAGCGTGACAAGCAGCCCGCCTTCGAACAAATTGCGGAACACGGTGCTCGTGGTTCGGTCAACCACGTCGCCTTGGTTGTAGAACGGTCGAATACGTACCCCGCTCGGAAGTAGCGGTTTGATCGTTTCGAGACGAACGAGCACGCGCGCAATGACCTCGCGACTGTTGGCGCCCTTGAGGATGACCACCGTGCCGGACAACGCTTCTCCAATGCTGTCACGTGTCACGGCGCCTTCCCGTGGCATTGGCCCAATTTGCACAATCGCCACGTCGCGCACATAAATCGGCGTGCCGCGCGCACGTGTGCTCACGACAATATTGGCGATATCGGTCGCGTTCGACACACGTCCAAGTCCGCGCACCCGCAGCCGCTCTCCGCGGTCTTCGATATATCCTGCGCCGAAGTTGTCGTTGTTGTTCGCTAGCGCGACTTCAAGATCGTGCAGAGTGAGGTTAAATCCTGCCAGTTTTGCCGCGTCAACTTGCACCTGAAATTGTTGCACCATGCCGCCCCACGAGTTGATATCAGCGACACCAGGTATCGTGCGCAGTTGAGGGCGAATCACGTAGTCCTGGACATTCTTGATCTCGATGGGCGACAGCGAGTCAGACTCTACAAGATACTGAAAGACTTCGCCCATCGCGCTGGCGGGCGGGCCGAGCATCGACTGTATGCCCGCGGGGAGATCCATCGCCGCGTCAAGCATCCGCTGCTGCACCTGCGCGCGAGCAAAATACAAATCGACATCATCGTTGAATGTCACCGTGATGACGGACACTCCAGCTTTCGAAATGGAGCGAACATCCTCGGTACGCGGCATACCGAGCATGGCCGTTTCCATTGGATAGCTGATTTGCTTTTCAACTTCCTCGGTCGACAATCCTGGAGCGCTCGTCATAACGAGCACCTGATTCGGTGTCAAATCAGGGAATGCATCGAACGTGATGGTGGAGAATGCCCACACGCCACCGGCAACGACGACGAGTACGCCCGCGATGACCGCGATACGAAAGCGGAGAGAGAGGGCAATGATCGCGTTAATCATGTCACATCTCCATCTTCGGCATGCTTGACCGCAGCAATTGCGATTTCACTGCGAATGCGCCCGTTACGACAATGAGATCACCAACGGCGAGACCTCGCACGATCGCGGTCCGGGATAGTTGCGTAACACCGATATCGACCGGACGCGAAGTGAAGGTTGCGCCGCCATTGGCGTTTGGGCGAGCGACGAAAACGACCAATGCGTTACCCACGCGTTGCACCGCCGAATCCGGTACGGTGATTGCGCGCTGATTTGCTTGGACCAACCACACTTTCGCGAACATTTCCGGGCGCAGTACGCCGCGTGCATCCGCGACAACCGCGCGAACGGGCAGCGCTCTGGTGAGTGAGTCGAACGTGCCGGACACACTTTGTATGCGAGCATCGAAGGTATCGCGGGCCGCTGCGCCGACAACGAAGCGTAAACGCATGCCGACGCGCATCGTTGCGGCATCTGACTCTGGTACCGAGACGCTTAGCCAAAGTCGTGTGGGATCAGCGATGGTGATCAGCGGCATTCCCGCCATGACAACGGCCCCGGGCATCACGTCGCGCGATGTGACGACACCGGCGATGGGGGCACGGAGCACGATCTGCCCTGCAACACTCTCCACGCCAAGCTGGGCGATGACGGACTTCACACGTGCAAGTTCCGCCTGTGCCTGCGCAAGCGCCGCTTGCGCTAGTTCGTCGTCGGCGACTGCGCGCTCGACGTCTTGACGCGGAATGGCTTTCAACGCGAGTAGTCGCTCCGCGCGATCACGGGCACTGCGCGAATATGCGGCTGCCGCCTTTCTTGAGTTGACCTCGGCATCACCCTTCGATTTGTCCGACAGCACCATCGCCGCTTGCTGACTTTGCATCGTGACTAAGCGATCGCCAATCGCAACGTGCTCACCCGGACTCACGTGGACCGTCAGCACACGACCTTCGGTCAAGGCGCCGAGTCTCCGCGAGTGATCTTCGTTAGTCGTGATGCGCCCGGGCAGTTCTACTGAGCCAGCGATAGCGCGTTCACTCGCCGATTCCCATCGGATCACGCCATTTTTCAACTCTGCGGCGGAGAGGGTGACGGTGCCTGCGGCAACAGACGCGCTGTCCGTAGGTCTCTTGCTCATACCCGGCATTTCTTTCATGTCGGGCATGTCCGTCATGGGCGATATCGCCTGCGCGCTGTCGCTCTTTGCGGTGGGTTGCTTCGCGCCACACGCACTGACCATCGTCACCACAACGAATGCCGCACCGACCGTGCGGAGCAGACGTAACGACGGAAGGCATCGAGGCAGCAAACGACGAGTTGTATCGATCATGGACGCTCTTTCCGTGGCGACTGGGCGGCGCGTGCTAACGCATCGCTCATAGTTGGCATGTTGGCGATGTTCTCGGCACCGATAGCTGCGTGTAACTCGAGCATGCTCAACCGCTGCGCAATAAGCGTGCGATAGAACAGTTGACGTGCGTCGGCGAGTGCTCGTGACGCGTCGAGTACTTGCATGAGCGGCACCGCACCCTCTCGATACGCACCGAGCGTGATCGCACGCGCATCTTCGGCGCGTCGCAAATAACCGGCTTGCAACGCGCGCATTTGTTGCGACAACGCGCGCGTTGCTTCGAGCGCACCGGCAACGTCAGCGACGATTTGCCGTTCCATCCATACTGCATCTTGTTGCCGCGCGCGCAGCTCCGACGTGGCGCGATTTATCTCTCCGCGGTTCTGATCAAAGATCGGCAACGGAATCATGATTCCCGCCATAAACGATCGCACGCCCGCCGTGGACTTTTCGCCCAGCATCCCACTGGCCTCGCGAAATACTGCGGATTGCTCAAAGGCTCGACTTGCTTGCGCGGCGGCGACACGAGATCGAGCCGCTGCGAGATCCGAGCGTAGCAGGCGCGCAAGCTCGACAACTTGCTCGAGCGCGGGAAACTCGTGGGGTATCTCTACTGAGTCGGCGAACACTGTCGTGATAGAATCGATGTCGACGAAAGCGGCAAGCAGCGCGTCAGCCCGGGCAACCTCGATACGACCAAGTGCTACCTCCGTCGCGGCAGCATCGCGCTCCACTTGCACCCGCAGGAGATCGACCTCGGCGGCTGCACCCTGTTGCACGCGCACCTCGGTGTAGCGCACCAAGGAGTCGAGCCACAATTGTACATCGCTCGAGGCAGCGAGTGCGCGCTGCGCAAGCGCGAGTCGGTAGAAGGATCGCGCCGCATCGAACGCGACGCGCTGCGAGGTGACGCGGAGATCTGCGCCAGCAGCGTTCACGAGTTGATCTGCTTGACGTGCGCGAGGGCGCTGCTGGTACACACTGGCCAACGGCACGGTGACGAATGTCGAAATCTCACGACTCATCCCGCTTGAAGGTGCGCGACCCGGAAACGGTCCGTTCTCCTCTTGCCAAGAAAGCATCGGATTGCCGAACGCACGCGCCGTGGTGCGCGCGCCTCGTGCCGCGTCTACTCTATACGCGGAGGCCGCGATTGTCGGATGTTTCGCCGTGATGCGCGACAGCACGGAGTCGAGGGTGAACGCGTGAGCTTGCGCTCGCGCAGCCGATGACCACGCACATCCTATCAGCGCAGCCAACATGAGTCGGCGGTAGAGAAAACGCACCGGACGTATACTCCTGGAAATGTGCGACACTCGTCGGCGAGTGAAAGACTCGGCGACCGCGGGCGGCGCAGCGATGTTGAATTCGTTGAAACGAGAAACGTCGTCTTGTCGCGGAATACCCGCGCGACCGCGACGGACCTTCGGCCGTGCTACGCTAGCGGCGGAGGTACAAGCGGTATCGGTTCCACACTGCGCACAATGTCAGTCACAGTAAAATAAATCTGTACTTCGGGCGATGGCGCGCGAACTTGGACCGACGCGATAGCGCGCAGCGCCACACAGTGATCACACCCGCAACCAATCGCATCGCGCACAATATTACGCTCGCTACCGGACATCATCGTTGGCGCGTCCGTCGGCGTTGCAGATGCCGTCATGCACGACACCGACGACGAGCCCTCGCGACCAAATACGTGTGCCAGCAGCACGTCAAATGACGAGCAGCCGAGACACCAGACGGTGAGGAGCGCGGTGGAGAGGCGCGCGAGGCGGTTGGGGAGGGTACCCATTCGAGGAAAGCTAATTAGGGATGAGGGGTTAGGGGTTAGGGAATGAACAACCCTTCAATCCCTAACCCCTAACCCCTCATCCCTAATCCCTAACATCAGCTGGAGTAGTATGCGGCGTTTTCCTCAACGTAGCCCTTGGTCAAATCGCAGCCAAAGGCGTGAGCATTTCCCTCGCCAACGCCGAGTGATACGTCAAGATCTACCACATCGCGCGAAAGTGTTTCACGCACTACGGCGTCGTCGAACGCCAATCGCTCGCCATTGCGGACTACTTGAAAGGCGTTAATCCACGCATCGGTCCGCTCTGGCCGAATTATGCAGTCGAAGCACTTGCCGATCGCCATCAACAGCCGACCAACATTTGGATCTGCGCCGTGAACCATGGTTTTGATCAACGGGGAATTCACAATCGACTTCGCCACCACCTGCGCCTCTGTCTCATTCAATGCGCCACGTACGGTCACGCGAATGAGGCGTGTCGCGCCTTCACCATCACGCGCCAGTGTTTCGCACATGCGCACGCAGCCCGCCAGCAGCGTCTCGTAGAACGCCGCCTGATCGACATGTCCTGCCAGTCCATTCGCGAGAATGGCACAGGTGTCCGACGTGCTCGTATCGGTGTCGACGGATAACGTATTGAACGATTCTTTCACGGCGCGGCGCAACATACCGTCCAGTGTTGGCGCATCAAACGCAGCATCGGTAAAGATGTACGCCAACATCGTTGCCATGTTCGGCTCAATCATGCCGGAGCCTTTGGCGACCCACGTAATAGTGGCAGCGCCAACCGATGCTGACAGCGCCTTCGGATGTGTGTCGGTGGTCATGATACCTTCGGCGCCGACCATTGGATCATCCTGCAAATCCCCCGCGATTCCGGCGATACCGCGTTCAATTTTTTCAATCGGCAACGGGACGCCAATCACGCCTGTCGAGCTCACAAGCACGCGGTTTGACGTGGTGCGCAACTCAGTCGCGGCCGCTTCGGCCATACGTCGCGCGTTTTCGACACCAAGTGCGCCGGTGGCAACGTTGCTGACTTTGCTGTTGGCGATAATCGCGCGCAGCTTTCCGCCGCGTATCGTTTCACGTCCCAGAATAATCGGCGCTCCCGGAAAGTGATTGCGCGTAAATACGGCCGCTGCTGCTGCATCAACGTCGCTGACAAACAGCGTTAAATCGCGCGCGGTTGGCTTGAGTCCAACGTTGCGACTGGCGCAGTGAAAGCCGCGAGGGAAGACGGGTCTCTGATGAAACGGGGTGGGGCGAATGTCAGGCATCCAGCAAAGTTGAATAGTTGATGGGCACCGCGCCAGTGAACGCGCGTTGGGGACGCTCGTGGCCATGCGCGCCACTGTTTTTGCACACTCGGGTATTTCGTCACTTAGACTTCTCGCTGGTTTGATATCCCACCCACCTCGCACCCGAACCGTGCACGACATGTCCTGTCATACCTCTCGCCGTCCGTCGGTCTGGGCGCTGGCTGCGGCGCTCTCCGCGTCGTCCGTGCTGTCCGCGCAACCCACCGCGCCACAACGTCCGCGTCCGATGTCCGTTGCGGACACCTCGATTTTTGCGCCGCTTGTTCTGCCGACGGCAAATGAACTCCGTGCGGGCAGCGGTGCCGCGGGTGCGCGCTACTGGCAGAACCGCGCGGACTACGCCATCGCGGCAACACTCGACACCACAGCGAAAACCGTGAGGGGCGAGATGACGCTGCGTTACGCGAATCATTCACCAGACACGCTCCGGTTTATCTGGCTGCAAACGGAGCAGAACGCGTTTCGCAGTAACTCGCTGAACTCTTTCATTTTTCCGGAAGCCTCACGCTTTGGCGCGCGTGGTTTCGAGGGCGGCGATGTGTTCACAAAGCTCGAGCAAGTGCTCGGCGTCGCCGCTGGCGCGAAGGGCGGGAAGCATGCCCCGCTCAAATCGCGGCCCAACGAAACGATGACCAAAGTCGATCTGGCCGAACCGTTGGCGCCGGGTAAGACGGCGACGATTGATATGGCGTGGAGCTTTCTCGTGCCGGAACATGGTGCGGATCGCATGGGGCGCGAAGGCGCACTCTTCGAAATTGCACAATGGTATCCTCGGGTCGCCGTGTACGACGACGTGCGCGGATGGAATACGGAACCGTACTTAGGGCAGGGTGAGTTTTATCTCGACTATGGTGACTACACGCTGGCCATTACCGTGCCAGCGGGCTACACCGTGGCCGCAACGGGTGCGCTACAAAATGCGAGCGAGGTGTTAATGCCGGCCGTGTTGGCGCGACACGCGTTGGCCGCGAAGTCCGACACGGTGATCCGTCTTATCACCGAGGCCGATTTGAAGAGTGGGAACGCTCGTCCGCGCACCACCGGCACGATGACATGGCGTTTCGTCGCGAAGAATGTACGCGATGCGGTGTGGGCAGCGTCGCCCGATTTCCAATGGGATGCATCAAGCTGGAAAGGCATCATGGCGTATGCCTATTATCGGCCAGGCGCCGCCGTAAATTGGCACGACGCGGCGGACCAGTCGCGCATGTCGATCATGGAATATTCAGAACGATGGTTCCAATATCCGTGGCCGCACATTTCCGCCATCGAAGGGCCGATCAGCGGCATGGAATATCCGATGGTCGCCATGGAAAATAAAAGTCAGGATGTGTACGATCTTTACAACGTGGTGACGCACGAGATCGGGCACATGTGGTTTCCGATGATCGTTGGCAGTAACGAGCGCGTGTACATGTGGCAGGACGAAGGGTTCAACACGTTCATCAATACGTTTTCGGAGGCGCGTCGCTATCCCGAGAAGGGTGATCAGATGGCGCGCGCGGCTGTAGAGCGTCGTCAAGTTGAGCAGTTCATGACGCAGGGAATCGATAAGCCCGTCAATATCGGACCCGACCGCATTGATCCACGTTTCTTGGGCGAGAACGCCTATGTGAAACCGAGTGTGGGTCTGCAATTGTTACGTCAGGAAATTCTTGGGCCGGCGGCGTTTGACGATGCGTTTCGTACATATGTGTCACGCTGGGCCTACAAGCATCCCACGCCGACCGATTTTTTCCGCACCATGGAAGATGTTGGTGGACGGCGCTTGGATTGGTTTTGGCGGGAGTGGTTTGTTGAGAACGCGCGCTTTGATCAGAGCGTGGACACCGTCGTTGTGCGGAAGTTGGGAGATACGACGAAGGTGGCGGTGCTGTACGGCAATCGTGAGCGAGGCGTGTTGCCCATGCGCGCGCGCTTCACGTTTTCTGACGGAACGACAAAGGACTACAATTATCCGGCCGAAGTGTGGAGCACGAATAGTCGACAGTATTTGCGCGAGTATTCGTTCACTGGTAAAGACTTAGTTCGCGTAGAGCTCGACCCCGATGGTCGATTGCTGGATATTGATCGAACCAACAACAGTTGGGTTCGAAGCGCGCAGTACCGTGACGAACTGCGCGAGAAGATAAACGACAGATGAACAACTAACGCGTTGCGTACCGCGCCGTCTCTCTTGACGTGTCGCGGTATTGCTTCGCCAATCCGCGAAACACGGACTCATCGTCGCGAACTTTTCGGAGGATAGGAAGATGCAAGCACGTTTCGTGTTGTTCTCAGTGACCGCATTCTTGACGGCATCCTTGGCAGCGTGCAAGGACTCCACCACCACACCGGTCGCGGTGATCTCGCCGGCGCGCGCGCTGGTTCGCGCGGGCGACCAGCAACGACTGACGGTCGCCACACTGGCAAGTGATTCGCTTTCAATTGGCGTGTATGCAACGGATGGCGCTCCAGTCGTGGGCGTCACCGTGCGGTGGTCCGTAGCCGGTGGCAACGGCAAGGTGGGACTCGATTCGTCGCTCACGGATGCGTCCGGTGTTGCGACTACGACATTCATCGCAGGTACTGTAGCGGGTGTTGATCAGGTCACAGCAACGATCGCCGGCCTAGATGCTGTATTGTTTTCTGAGACTGCGCTACCTGGTGCTCCTGCACGCCTAACGGCCATGATCGCACCGGAAGATTCCTTGGTGGAAGGCGCCACGTTGATGGGACTCGGTGTGCGCGTGGTAGACCAGTTCGGCAACAGTGTGCCGAACGTAAATGTTACGTATGCTATTTTGCAGCCGATGGATGGCGATCAGCTCAGTGTACTGACAACAACAACAAATGCGGACGGTATTGCACTCGATGCGTTCAGCGCAGGCAGCGAAGCTGGGCAACGTACCGTGACCGTGACCACCGATTCGAATCTGACGGTGACGTACTTACTGGATGTGCTGGCACCTTCGTCGAACTAATCGAACACTCGTTTCGTGCACGTTGCCGTAACCGCGTGCACGAAGCTCACGAAACACCGCATGCCCGTGGTGTGATGGTTTTGCCGATACCGCTATGCCGCATGCGTCGTCCTCTCGGTATCATGTTGCAATGGCTCTCATTCCACTACGTCGTCCGTTGACACTGAAACCGTCGGCGAAGGTCGCGCCCCAAGCCGCGTCGGCCGGCGCGTTGCAACACCGCCGGAAGAAGGCAGCACGCGAGCAAAATGTTGTCACCGCAACGGTCGTGCTGGTGGTCGGAAGTCTGGCCCTCATCGGCGGCATCAGCGCGGCGAGTATGCTACAAACCAGCAACGCGCAGACGGCCATCGTCGGATCATTTGGTGCGGTGCATACGCAGCAGCGGGACTTTCGCGTGATCAATCAGCGTTTCGCGACGTGGAGTGAGTTAAAAGCGAGCGGTATGTCGCTACCGGAAGCGCAGTCGGTGGTCACGTCAAATGCTGATGCGTCTCACTGGTTTCTGTCGATTCGTGACCGCGAAGCCGGTGTCGTGTGTGATGGTATTGGCGCATTGAACGACGAGGCAGTCGGGGTTCGACCTCCCGTGTGTCGTCCCACCAGCGAGTAGTCCCCGTCGCGCAGTATTGCAGGATTGGCATTTGCGCGAATGGCGGCAAATGAGTAACTCGCGGCGTGCATAAACTTCAGAAACTTCTTTGGCCTGCGGCGGCCTGTTCGTTTGGCCTCCTCCTCGTGACACGCGATGTTCGTGGGCAAACGACAGCGGTGGACAGTGCGCGTGCCGCAGTGCTACGCGCCGTTTCCGTCACTGTCACGCGCGATCCGGCGCGGAGCACGCTTGAATTGCCGTTTGCGACGAGCCGCGTGGTGCCGGATTCCACAAGGCCGGCATTGCGCCGCTTGACGTTTGGCGAATTGTTGTTTGCCGTACCGGGCGTGCAACTGCAAGACCGCGCGAATCCGTCGCAAGATCAGCGATTGGCGATTCGCGGGTTTGGTGCCCGATCTGCATTTGGTGTTCGCGGTGTGCGCGTGATGCGCGACGGCATTCCCATCACGCTCCCGGATGGGCAGACGCCGATGGATTGGCTGGATCTCGAGAGTATTGGGAGCGTTGAACTGGTGCGCGGGACGGCCGCGGCTTTGTACGGCAATGCCGCGGGTGGTGTGGTGGATTTCAAATCGCGCGATGCAGCACACGCGCCCGCAGCAGGAGAGGCGCGCATTTGGGACGGCGGCGGAGTGCGGCGCATTTCGGCATTGGCCTCGGGCTCGGTGCAAGCGCGGGATAGTGTGTCGTGGTTGACGTCGTTCACGCGTACGAACGGCAATGGTGCACGCACGTGGTCTCGGCTTGATGCGACGAGCGTGTTTGCGCGTACGCTCGCCACCGTCGCGGGGACGCGACTCGAGGTGCAGGGCACACACTACGACACGCCGCGTGCAGAGAATACGGGTGCACTCACGGCAGCCGAATTGTCGAGTGATCCATCGTTGCCCGATTCGCTCAATATCACGAAGCATTCACGGAAAGCCGTTCGGCAGTCGCAGGTTTCGTTGTCCGCATCACGAGGGCAGGGTGGAAATGCGCTGAACGCATCCGTGTTTACCGGCACGCGGTCGTTGGACAACCCGTTGCCATTTGCCATTGTCGCGGTGCAGCGCACGGTTGCCGGTGCGTCGGTGCGCGGCAGTATGCGAACGACGCGTGTGGGTTGGCCAACACGACTGACGGCCGGTGCGGATGCGCAACGCCAGCTTGATGATCGGGTGAACTATGAAAACTGTGCGGACGTACTGTTATTCGCCAAACCGTCCGCGAAATGTCCGCAGCCGGGCACCGAACGCGGTGCGTTGCGCCTTGATCAACAAGAGCGAGCTGTTGGTGTTGGGGTGTATGCGCGCGCAGAAGTCGAAGCGCCACACCGCGTGTTTGCGAGCGTCGCGTTGCGTCGCGATCAGGTGGCGTTTCGCGTGCGCGACCGATTCATCACCGCGACAAACCTCGACGATTCGGGCCTTCGTACGTTGTCCGCGCTGAGTCCGATGGCGGCCGTTGCGTGGCGGGTTGCTCCGCTGTGGTCGGTGTACGCGAATGTGTCGACGGCGTTTGAAACGCCCACTATTACCGAGCTCACGAACAAGGACAACGGTGCTGCAGGCTTGAACGACTCGTTGGCGCCGCAACGCACGCAGACATTAGAAGTTGGGATGCAGGGCGTCATCGCCAATCATGTGCGATTTGAGCTAGCCACTTTTCGCGCGACCGTGCGTGATGAACTCGTGCCGTTTGATGTGCCCAACGCTCCCGGGCGACGCGCATATCGTAACGCAGGCCGCACCACGCGCAGCGGCATCGAAAGTAGTGCGCGCGCGTCGCTTCCGTTTGGCGAGGCAGGCATGGCCTACACGTGGTCGCGATTTCGCTTCGATACATACGTCGTGGGGAGCGCAAGCTACGCGGGCAAGCCCATTCCCGGCGTACCGACACACCTGGCTCAAGCGTGGCTGACCGCGCGCCACAACGGATGGTTTAGCACGCTGGAAGCCACCGCGTCATCGCGCGTGAGCGCCGATGATGCCGCCACGGTGTTCGCCTCGGGTTTTGCTGCGTGGGCGTTGCGCGCCGGCTATGCGTCACGCAACGCATCGCGTTTCACGCTCGACCCATCGGTCGGCATCGACAACCTCTTTGATCGACATTATGCGTCCGCCGTCGTCATCAACGCGACGCGCAATCGCTACTTCGAACCGGCACTCCGCCGACGCGTGTATGTTGCGTTGCGAACAGGTATTCGTTAGCCGTTGTAATTCGTCGGCATTCACTACGGGCCCATCACCATCTCAAACAGGAGGTCCTGCCTGACAATGAAAACACAGTGGGCAGTGGAGCTTGGTACAGTGACGTCGCGGCGCTGCGAGCGATACCCAGCGGCTTCTATTTTCACCGTGTACGTGCCGCTGCCGTTGTACGTGATCCGCGCCGCGTCATAGACGCGAGTGAACTCGCATTGCGTACATGTATCTTTATGCGGGGCTTGGCCACCGCAGTGCAAGTGCTCTCTTCGGTATTGCAGCCGACTAATGCCAGCAGCGCCGACAATGCGCCGATGAATGCGACGATGTGAGATCGTCGCTTGAACACTTAATCTGAATTCTTTATGAAACGCATGGATCGCTCCGGCGTTGCGGGAGACTATGCCATCTGGATGCCAGGTCGGAGTGCTGCTTGTGCTTTCTGATACTGTGCTTCAAGGTTGGCGAGTGACACGAAGCCAAGCAGATCCGGAACCGACTATCAATTATGCTCGTCGATTGCGCGGTAGTAATGCATGCGTGCTTTGGCTATTCGGAGCGCTTCTCAGCATTGCGCTCCCCTCTCTAACCCCTATCCCCTAATCCCTATCCCGTAATCCCTACTGATACTGCACATACAGCGGCTTCGGCGTCAGTCCCAGCACCTGTTGCGGCGTCAACATCTTCGTGCCGCTACGAATGTCATTCTTATAAAACAGTTTAAACCCAGCGAATTGCACCGGCTCGGCATACACGTACGCGGCGTAGGAATCGCGCTTGAGACTTGGTGGACCCCACCCGTCCATGTCGATCACCACTTGCACACGTGCATCGAGATGAATTTTTGATGCATTGGTGAGCATCGGTTTCGTAAATCGATGCACCACCAAAATCTTCGGTGGCAGGTTTTTCGCGGTCACAAGTTTTGCTAACCAGTCAATCGCCCAGTTTACGTCCGCCGCGTCATACGTACCGATTGTTTTGCCCGGCTTTTTCCCGTCCTTCATGGAGAACTCGGGATCCATACCAAAGTGCATGTCCGCGCGTGACAAGAACGGCTCCAGGCGCGGCAACTCCTGTTGAATGGTGCTGTGTCCAACTTGCACATCGAGAAACATGATCGCGTTTTTTTCGCGCGCCCACCCATAGACTTTCTCAATAAGTCCATCACTCATGCGTTGTCGATACTTTCCGTCCTTCCCGCTATCGCCTTGGGCGGTGACAGCAATGAGGTGCAACGCGGGCTGCACGGGCGTGGACGGGTCGGCGGCGCGCCATGCATTTACTTCGCGATTTAATCGCGCCAACATTTCGTCTTTTGGATATTCGCCAAGTGCGCCCATGCGCTTGGAGAGCGGGTTACCGTAGTAAGCGATGATGCGTTTCGCTGGCAGAATACTGCCGGGCAACAGCGCCGGTCCGACCACGGGCCATGTTGGCACCGCCTTGCCGGCTAGTGCACGCGCCGCCGCGGATGTACCGCCCGTTGGGTACGCATGGCCCGCTACGCTGTCGGCGTGTGCTTGTTGTGCCAATGAGACCGCAGGCGCGGGGCGCGTATGGCGTTTCGTCGCGGGCGGTTTCTGCGCCGGGAGCGTGGCGGGCGCAGAGGTAAAAAAGGTTAGCGCGGATAGCACAACAAAAGAACGCAGCATGCGACACGGAAAGAGTCAAGCCAACGGACACGGATGCGAAGTACAAAATGATCTATTGCAATGTAACGACCGAAGCGCACCGCTTGTCGTGATGTATTCCACGACGATGCTGGTCGTGCATCACGCGCCGTTTACCGCACGCGCAGAATGAACGGCATCCGCGCATACGCGCCGCGCGGATCATTGTACGACACCAACAACTCAAATTCGCGCGCGATACTGCGCGCGAGTTGATGCGCCGGATCGCTACCGGCGAGCAGATTCGTTGTTGCGTGTGATACGGGGGTCGGTTTGCGATCCATCAACTCCGTTAGCGTTTCGATTGCACTCTTCGTTCGCGGGTATTCGCGTACCTCATAGTCACCCGTAATTCGTGCGAGTCCCGCCGCGCTCTTTACGGCGACATCAAGCCCGCCAATAGAATCCACGAGACCAATGCGTATCGCCTCGCTGCCCGACCAGACCCGTCCTTCGGCGATCACGCGCACCGAATCAGGCGTGAGCTTTCGCGCGTTCGCCACGCGCTCGATAAACGCATTGTAAATCGCGTCGGTCCCGCGTTGCAGCACCGCCATTTCGTCAGCCGTACGCGGTCGTGCGATTGACAGCAGATCGGCGTACCGTCCGGTCTTGACGGTATCAAACGTGATGCCGTTTTTTGCCGCAATACCTTGCACATTGGGCACGATGGAAAAGACACCAATCGATCCCGTGATCGTGTTTGGTTGCGCGAATACGCGCTGCGCCGCAGTACTAATCCAGTAGCCACCGCTCGCCGCCACCGTGCCCATCGACACGACAACCGGTCGTGTCCGGCCAATCAACGCGAGCTCACGCTCGATGCGCTCCGACGCTATCGCACTCCCGCCCGGACTATTCACGCGCAAGACAATCGCTTTCACTTTTGGATCGTTGCGAATCTTGCGCAAATCCCTCGAGAGGCCATCTCCACCAATCGAACCGTTGCCGCTCTCACCATCGACGATATCGCCTTCCGCGTACACAATCGCGATGGCTTGACTTGCACTGAAAATGCGATCTTTGGCCGTCGCAATGCGTGCGTATTCTTCCAAACTCACCTGCGGTAACGACGCAGCCTCCGGAATATCCACGACGCGCGCGGCGACCTTTTTGTCAGCCTTCACGTCGCTTTTGACACGACTCAAATCTTGTAAGTCGGTCAGCACGTCATCGAAATACGCCACCCGATCTACCAATCGCGCGGACTTCGCGTCGGCCGGTAAAATGATGCCTTGCGTGTCCACAATATTCTGCAGCACCGTCGTATCGACACCGCGACTCTCAGCAATACCGCGCTTCACTTCGCGCCACATGTCCCCCAAGTACGATTGCACTTGTTGGCGGTTTTCCGGACTCATGCTGGTGCGCGTGTACGGCTCAACGGCCGACTTGAAACGACCAACACGACTGACTTGTACGCCAATCCCGTACTTCTCAAACAAGCCGGCAAAGAATACTTGCTCCGAGGCCATGCCTGGCATCATCAGCGAGCCAAATGGGTCAATCGTGACGACCGACGCCGCCGACGCGATGTAATAGTCGCGCGTGTCGGGATTCACCAAAAACGCATGTACTGGCTTCTTCGATTTCCGAAAATCCGCAACGGCCGCACGAAGTTCGCGAAGCGCCGCGTAACCCGAACCGTATCCATCGGCGTTAATCGTACCGCGGATGAGCGCGCCGCTGATGTGCTCGTCTTCACCCGCGGCACGCAGCGCTATGGTTGCTGAACGCAGCGACAGTGTATGCTTTCCGCCACTGAACGCCTCGTCAAAGATTGACGCGCGCTCGAGCGGCATCGGCGTGTCCGAGAGCGTCTGATCCAAATCGATGATCAGCACGGAACCCGTACGCACCACCGTGGGCGCGCTCTTGCCCGCCGCAGCGGCGATACCGATGATGAGGAGAAATCCGCCCACAACGCAGAGGGCAATGGTCACGAGATTCGCGGCGATGGCCGTGAAGAACTGCTTCATCGAAGACTCCAGGAAAGGCGCGAATACGTGGTCAGTATCTGCCTAGAGTTTAGCGGCGTGCCAGCGTGATGCCATGTAATACGCCTCGGTTGACGAACCAACCGCCGCCCGACTTTGGCAAAACATGACGCTACCGTCGTGATTTGCGGCTTGCCGTCTGTCGGTTCCGTGCCCAGCTTTTTGGGTAGCACCACTGCCGCCACACGCTCCCGCCCAGCTCCGAGGACGCCCTTCATGCCGACGTATAAAGCCCCGCTCGACGATATCCGTTTTTTGTTGAACGACGTGCACGACGTAGGGCAGTTAGCGCTGCTGCCCGGGTTTGAAGAGGCCACGCCCGAAATGATCGATCAAGTGCTGGAAGGCGGCGCGAAAATGTGTGAAGAGGTGCTCTTTCCCATTAACCAAAGCGGCGATGCGGAAGGCGTGCATCTCGTCAACGGTGAGGTGCGCACGCCCGCCGGTTTTAAGGACGCGTACACCGAGTATGCAGCAGGCGGCTGGACTGGTGTGTCGGCCGACACGATGTACGGCGGCATGGGCCTACCGAAGTTGGTGGGCTTTGTGATGGAAGAGATGCTCTGCTCCGCCAACTTGTCCTTCAGCATGTACCCTGGACTTTCGCACGGCGCGTACAGTGCGCTCGTCAGTCATGGTACCGACGAATTGAAGGATCGCTTTCTTCCGAAGCTCGTTGACGGGACATGGGGGGGCACAATGTGTCTCACCGAAGCGCATGCCGGCACCGACCTAGGCATTATCACCACGAAGGCCATTCCTGCAGGTGACGGTGCGTATCAAATCACTGGTCAAAAGATATTTATCTCCGCCGGCGATCATGACCTCACCGAAAACATCGTACACCTCGTGTTGGCGAAGTTGCCGGATGCGCCGAGTGGGTCGAAGGGTATCTCGATGTTCTTGGTGCCGAAGTATTTGCCGACCGATGAAGGAAAGCCCGGCACAAAAAACGGCGTTACGTGCGGCTCCATCGAACACAAGATGGGCATCAAAGCCTCGGCCACGTGCGTGTTGAACTTCGATAATGCGACGGGTTGGCTAGTGGGCGAGCAGCACAAAGGCATGCGCGCCATGTTTGTGATGATGAACGGCGCACGTCTCGCAGTCGGCATGCAGGGACTCGGGTTGTCCGAAGTGGCGTATCAAAACGCATTGGCCTATGCGAAAGATCGGTTGCAGGGACGCTCGCTCACGGGCGCAAAAAATCCGTCAGGTCCCGCCGATCCAATCATCGTGCACGCCGATGTGCGCAAAGGATTGCTGCGCATCAAAGCCTTCAATGAAGGCATGCGGTCGTTGGCGTACTGGGTGGGCATTCGTATTGATCTCGAGCACGGTCATCCCGACGCTGCAAAACGTGAAGAAGCGGAAGACTTAGTCGCATTGATGACGCCCGTGTTGAAAGCATTCCTCACCGACAAGGGCTTTGACAACGCGAATATCGCGCTGCAAACACTTGGTGGACACGGTTACATCAAAGAGTATGGCATTGAGCAGTATGTGCGCGACGCGCGCATCGCCCAGATCTACGAGGGCACCAATGCCGTGCAGGCACTCGACCTCGTTGGTCGCAAGTTGCCAATGGAAGGCGGGCGGCTGGTGCGTCGATTCTTCGAGACAGTCAAAGCGGACATCGATCTCGCGTCTACAAACGACGCTGTCGAAGAGTTTGCGAAGCCGCTTGGCGCATCCCTTTACCAATTGCAAAAGGCCACGATGCTGTTGGCCGAACGCGCCTTTGCGAATCCCGACGAAGCGGGCGCCGCCGCGACAGAATATTTGCACTTGATGGGCTTCGTCGCAGTGGGCTGGCAGTGGTTGCGCATGGCCACGGTGGCATCAGCACAGCTGGCGGCAGGCAAAGGTGATGCGCGTTTTCTACAGGCCAAGATTAAAACGGCACGCTTTTATTTCGCGCGATTGCTGCCCGAAGCAGCCACGCTGCTCGCGGCCATTCAATCAGGCTGCGCGCCCATCATGGCAATGACAGTCGACGAATTTTGAGTCGGCATTGTGACGGGGCGTTAAGGAAGTCTTAACGTCCCGCGTTCGAACGACGGGCGAATTGCATTCAACTTTGGCGAATGGTGTGCCGAAACATGACAGCATACCTCTACCCAACCCATGTTTTTCAAGAAGCTCATTTCAGAGCCCCGTCCTCAGCCCGAGCGAAGCAGCCAAGGCGACGCGAGCGGCTCACTACAACTGAAGGCCGTTCAAGGAGGTATAGCGCATAGCATCGCGCTCGCCCCAACGTCCGTCCCCACCGGTGGTCCAGTGGCCCCGTCACGCAACGATGAAGTTGGACTCGGCCTCGTGCTCGATGCGCTGGGTGGCGTTTTAACTGCGCTTGCCCGATATCCCATTGACTTGCCCGATCGTCCAGGCGACCAAAGTTCGCAAGAAATAAGTAGATGGCATCGTCATGCGACCCTCGGCTATGCGATGGAAGAGAGCACCGGTTCGGGTTCGGTCGGCGTCAATGATCGCGACTGGAATGGTGTCGTTCGGACCGTTACTGAGCTCCGTCGTGACGAGCATCGCTACGTCGAAGCGTCCATCAGTGAGCTTCGCGACGCGTTGTGGTCATGTGTAGAGACGGTGCATAACGCCGTCCAGATTGATCAGACGACCGACAAAACGGCTGACGAGCAGATGGAACGCGCACGCGTTGCACTGAAGCGCATGCAGACGGGTTCTATCAAATCCGAAGTGCTTGGCGCCGTACAGTCGATCGAAGGCGCGCTAACCGAACGGCGCGAGGCGCAACAAGAACAGTATGTCACCTTGGCAACGAAGCTCGATCGCGTTGGTCGGCAGTTGGAAGAAGCGCGACGCGAAAACACCACCGATCCGCTGACCGGGATTGGTAATCGGAAGCTCTTCGATGCGTCGTTGCCACGCGCCGTACAGATGTACACGCTGGGACGACTGCCTGTTGTCTTGTTAATGATCGATCTCGACAAGCTCAAACTCGTCAATGACATGTATGGACATCAGGCGGGTGATGCGGCAATCGCCACGCTGGGGAACGCTCTATCGAAAGTGTTCTTGCGCCAATCAGACATTCTCTGTCGTTACGGCGGCGATGAGTTTGCGGTGATTCTGCAAAACACGGATTGGAAAATGGCGCAGACCCTCGCGCGTCGACTGCAAGAGCAGATCTCGGCGATGCCATCACCGCATCCATCGATGGAATTCCAGATTGGTGCATCCGTCGGTGTGGCGCAACTCGATCCGTATGAGGACGCTGCCGAGTGGATGGCGCGCGCGGATAAAGCGTTATATCGCGCGAAGCAAAACGGGCGCGATCGGGTGTGTATCGCCGAGTCGCTGATGATCAAGATCGCGTGAGTTACGCTGGTGGCATGAAACGCCCCGCGCGCCACCAGCGTTCGGGGCGCGAGTGTCACACTGCGGGCCGCCTTGTTTTTGTTGTGATAAGATCCCATAATATTGGGGCTGAGTCACCCATTTCCTGGGAGTTTCCCACATGAAAAAACTACGTTTTACTGTCGCTCTCATAGCGGCCGTCCTCAGTCCGATCGCGGCACAGGCGACACCGTCGTCGCCACCGCCGCCGCCACCAACGGTGTGTTCCTTTAACGACTTCACGGTTGCAGCAATTGCGTGCAGGGGTCCGTTTACCGGAAACCTCAACGGTAGCGCGAGCGAGATGACGGACCTCCACACGTATTTCGGCAACTTGTGGACGTATCATGGGAAAAGTGATGATGCCGGCTTCGGTCCGTTTACTGGGAATCCTTCGTCTACGACGGGAACGTTAACATTTGACGCTCCAGTCACCGGGCTGTTTGTCATCGGCCTGAAGGCCTCAAACAGTTACTCGTTTTACGAGTTCAACGGCGGTACGGTCGGCATTACCTCGCTTCGGTTCAGCACTAGCGGAACCGCGCAGAACGACCATGGAATCGCCCAAGACTTGTCCCATGCTGCTCTGTACCTTGATCCACCAGAGAGCATTGTCCCCGAACCGTCCACCTACATGCTGATGGCCGCCGGACTTGCTGGAGTTGGCTTGGTCTCACGTCGTCGTCGTCGCAACAACGTGTAGTTCGCGATTCATTCTTTTGCATTACAAAGGCGCCCCGGCAAATGCCGGGGCGCCTTTGCGTTCACCGTGAGCAACTAGTGCTTCGCTTCGGACTCGGTGTGTCCTTCGGCCTTCGCCTCGCCCTTGTGTGCGGCTTTGGCCACATCTTCCGCGTGGAAGACCTGCTGATTCATCGGGTTTCTCGGGTGCAAGTACGTCCGTTCATGCGTGCTGTACGCAAAGAACAACAGGCCCAGCGTCAAGAGACACACGACACCGGCAAAGGGCCAGCCCTGCGTGTTCGGATTGTATTCGCCGCTCATGTTCAAACCCCGTCAGGAAAGCGCATCCGGTCAAACCGGAGAAGGTGATCGTCACCCAAGGTCGGGCGGACAGGCGGAAAGTAAACGAGCCTCGCACCACTCGGAAGCGCCGTCGGCCGAGTGTTTACTCTTCGACGCTCGGGCCAGTGTCGTTTGAGACATCGACGAGGCGCGCCGGCAAAATCGCCGCGCTTCCAAAACGATCTCGAATGCGATCGAGTGCCCGCGTCAGCGCCCGCTCCTTGTCGCCCTCAATCGGCTCGTCGGGCAGAGGCAATGACATAGGGACGGGAAAGAGTCCGAGCTGCGTCGGCGCCGCTAGGTCGTCACCAAAATGTGAAAGACCAATGCCCAACAGGCGAACACCGACGCGCCGTCGCTTGCGAAGTCCTCGCAAAAGCGCTTTGGCGGCGCGCGCCACCGACTGTTCGGATTCAATTGGCCTGGCGAGGGTGCGCTGTGCGGATCGCGTGCGAAAGTCTGCGTCCTTCAGTTTGACCGTGATTGTACGCGCCTTGAGCGCTTGACGACGAAGATCCGTCGCCACGCGTACTGCAAGCCGTAGGATTTCTCGCTCCACCACGTCATCGTCGTGCAGATCCCGTGCAAAGGTGGTTTCGCGGCTTACTTGTTTTTGTGCGTCGCGCTGCGACACGACGCTCTCGTCGATGCCGCGAATGCGTTTGAACAACCACTCCCCTGCGCGGTCGCCCAGTCGCTCAACCAATTGTGGTTGCGACCACGCCTGCGCATCGGCCACCATCACCAGTCCCAGTCGCTCCAACTTCACGGCAAAGCGAGGACCGACCATTGGCAATGCTGCAAGTTTACGCTGTCCGAGAAATGCGATCTCGTCACCGGGTGTAATGGCACGCACACCATCGGCCAACGTGCCGGGTTTTGGCTTGGCAAGTTCGACGGCCATCTTGGCCACGAGACGCGACGTGCCGGCACCGATCGATACGCTCAACCCCGTTGCCGCCAACACTGCGTTGCGAATACGGTGCGCCGTTGCTGTGAATGATTCGTCGCCGTAGAGTGCCTCAGTTCCTGCCATATCGCAGTACCATTCATCGATGCTTGAGGCTTGCACGAGCGGTGCAAATTGCGTCAGCACCGCATGAATGTCTTTGCTGCGACGGCTACACGCGTCACGCGGTACCGGGACACACGTTGCGTTGGGACACAGCAGCAAGGCACGCGAAATCGGCATCGCCGAGCGAACGCCATAGGCTCGACATTCGTACGACGCACTGCAGACGACACCGCGAGATCCGGGGCGACCACCAACGATCAGCAATGGTGCACGACCCGCGCCCTCGGGATCTTCTTGACGTGCGACCGCGACAAAAAATGCATCCGCGTCCACGAGTAAAATGCGACGCGCCGGTGTGGAGCGCGTAGCTCGCGACGTGTCCAACGTTAGACGGCGCGTGGACGAGATGGCCCTTCGGGCGCGAGATCATACGCTGGGCCACGACCACGCGCGGCCACCGGCCACCGCGTCTCTACGGCGTGTCCACGCACGCCCACAATCTCATCAAACAAATGCACAACGATGCATACGTGATTCGGCACGATGCGCACTTGGTCACCGAGCCTTGGGCGCCACGCTGTTTTGGATAAATCGAGAATGCCGTGCTCTTCGGACATGCGCGACACCACCACGTCCGGTCGATCAAGCAACGCGCCGTACCCATCGCCTTCCGCACGCAGCGGTTCGCGACCGAGCGCCTTCGCACCGGCGTCCACCACGGCCTGTCCTTTCACCGCGACACTCACGACGGTCGCGAGTACAGTGAGCGCGCAATCATCCCAGTCACACGCACCAATGTTTGCGGTGGTGCGATCGTTATACACATACGTGCCTGGGCGCACCTCGGTCACACCGTGTACTTCGTGAAAGCGCCAAGCGGCCGGCGTCGATCCGCCACTCACGATCTTCGCGGGAAGTCCCGCGTCGTCGAGCGCTTCGAGATATCGCGCGAGCTGTGCGCTGAGTACAGCGAGCGGCTGGCTTTGCTCAGTCATCGGCTCGCGAATGTGGCCCGGATAAAACAACAGGCCGGCAAAATTGAGCGACGACAGATCGGACACTTGCCGAGCGAGCGCGACGGCTTTCTCCGGTGTCGCCAGGCCAACGCGATGCATGCCCATGTCGGCCTCGACATACACATCGAAAACGCGTCGGCTCAGTTTGGCGGCAACCGCGAGCGCCGGCATTGCATCGCCGTCGTCCGCAGCGACGCCAACCTTCACGGTGGACGGCAATCGGGCGAGTCGTTCAAGACGCGCCGCACCAACAGGCGGATATGCAACCAGCAGATCATCGCACACTTCGGCCATGACTTCTGCTTCGCGTAACGTTGCGCACGTGAGACCTCCGGCACCTAGGCGTAACTGTTCGGCGGCGATGCGCGGCGACTTGTGCGTTTTCACATGCGGACGAAGTCGCAGGCCGTGAAGGGTGGCGTACGCCGCCATCCGGTCCAAATTGAACGCGAGCCGATCAAGATCAACGATCGGTACTGGCGTCTCGAGCTGTTCGAGATACGTCGCCATGCCATCTCCACCTGCGAGCCCATATATGCGCGCGACCGACCGAAACTGGATTCCTGTCACGCTCCCTGACCTTCCAGCACCTGCGGGAGCCTACTCCCCGGGGGTGCGTGCCGGCAACCTGTTCTTTGTCTCAGGGCAAACCCCTCGCGATCCGGCAACCGGCAACATTGTCGGAATCACGGTTGAAGAACAAATCCACGTCACACTGGCCAACGTGGAGCGTGTGCTCGTGAGTGGCGGTGCAGCAATGCACGATGTGGTCAGTGTGACGGTGTACCTCGCCGACGAAAAAGACTGGGGTTCGTTTGACCAGATCTACCGCACCGTTTTCACTGCGCCATTTCCAGCGCGCGCGGTAGTTGGTGCGCAATTACGCGGCATTTTGGTGGAAATTTCCGTCGTTGCATTTGTGCCATGAGCGATGCTGTGGACGGAGCAGCGAGCAACGGCATTCGCATACATCAGCGCGAGACGATTCGCACGGGACGGTATGCGATGGCCGGAGCGGAGCCGATGCACGCCGATCGCATTTGGTTTGTGTTGCATGGGTATGGCCAACTCGCACCGCGATTCTTACGGCCTTTTGAGGGAATCATTCCACCCGACACTTGTGTTGTCGCGCCCGAAGGATTGTCGCGCTTCTACCTTGAACTGCCGCGCGTCGATGGCGGGCATTTACAGCGCGTTGGAGCGACGTGGCTAACGCGCGAGTCGCGCGAAACGGAAATTACGGATACGCATCGCTGGTTAGATGGCGTTTACGAGGCGGTAGTGGGGGCATCGATGCTGGCCCGTGGCATCGCGCCGACGATTGGCGTGCTGGGCTTTTCCCAAGGCGTCGCGACCGCGATGCGCTGGGTCGCGAGCGGCAACGTGCAGGCACGCTGCTTCGTAGCGTGGGCGGGTGGTTTGCCCCAGGACGTCAATCAATTGGTATTTCGCGACAAAATGTCCGCAGCGGACTTGGTGCTCGTTGCTGGTGATCGGGATGGATTTGCAACCGAAGCCGCGCGGGCAAAAATACGAAATGAGTTCGCGACGTTTCACGATGCTCCGCGCGAAATAACGTTCGATGGCGAGCATCACCTTGATGCGATGGTTTTAGGTACGCTACTGACCGAATTCCCGCGCCACGCGTGAACGCGCGCTCCATTGTGCACGTTCATGGCGGAACGCGCGAACATCGATGCGAACTCGCACGCGCGCTTCAGAATGCCGCCATAACCGTCTTGCTTTCATCCAACACCGCCGAGGCGGCCAAATGCTTACGCGATTCTCGGGTACTCGTAAGCGTGATACTCGATAACGCGTTGTTTGCGGTGACCATTCCGACCCTGAGGCCTGATATACAATGCCTTGAACCCGCACGTGAGGAAAGCATTGCCGATACGGTTCGCGCAGTGTTGCACGAACTACATCAGGATGTGCCGACCTCAAGCACGTAGCCTTCACCGCGAACGGTTCGAATATCCACCGTACTCCCTGCGTCGCGGAGTCGCTTACGCAATTGCGCCACATGCACGTCCACCACGTTGGATCCAGATTCGGTGTGGAGCTGCCAGACATGCGCGAGGAGAATTGGCCGACCGACAATTTCGCCCTCGTGAAGCGCCAGAAACTCCAAGAGCGCATACTGACGCGCTGTCAGTGGGAGCGGTTTCGATGCGCACTGCACATTGTGGCTGACGCGATTGAGCAAAAGGTTTCCAACGTGCAGATGCTCCGTGAGGCGCGGACCGCCGCGACGAATGGCGGCGCGAAGTCGCGCTGCAAGAACATCGGCACTCACAGTACGTAGTAAAAAATCATCGGCGCCGGCGTCTAGCGCGAGCACTTCATCCGCGCGCGTTTCGCTCGCTGCAAGCACAATGATGGGGGCCGTCGCACCATTGCGACGTAATTCGGCCAAGAACTCAAGCCCGCCATATTCCGGCAAGATCTCGACAAGAATTGCATCGTAACCGTTCGTTGTCGCCAGCTCACGACCACTACTCGCGTCACGCGCCACATCGACCGTAAATCCGCTACCGAAGAGCGCGCTTCGAATGGGGTCTGCGACGGGTGTATCGTCGTCAATCAGGAGAAGATGCATGCATTACCTACACGGCAATGGTCATGCCGTTCAAGTTCAATTGTGCTACACGTCACCTTTTAAACGTCGAATTTCTCGACGGTCGCGCTTGCCTGGCCGATCATCGCCATGTGCAAATGCTGTTCGCATTGAACGCAGCTGTACCTCCACACCCTCGCGAACGCGTTTGCCTTCCACCGTCTCCTCGTACAAACCGTGCGCTATGGTTGCCGAGCCGCGCCGCTGCGCGATGTCGCGCACAATCAGCTGCCACTCAACCTGTCCGGTTCGTAACCGTACCGTGTCAGCAACCTGCACCAGCTTTGAGCGTTTGGCACGATCGCCGTTGACGTCTACTTTGCCGCCATCAACAGCATCAGCGGCGAGTGCGCGCGTCTTAAAGAAGCGCGCTGCCCAGAGCCACTTATCAAGTCGCACTTTACCGGGCGGAGCATCGTCGTCCTCGCGCGCATTGTCGGCAGATGAACGTTGCGTCACGTGTCCGTCTCCGCGTTCGCTTGAGTGTTGCCCTCATCGTGGTCGCTCATTGCTGCGCGCGCCTCGGCAATCGCAATCTCGCGAATGCGCGTAGCGGCACCTAAGTACACCGCGCGTACCGGTAACAATGAGGCTTCCTGTGCGGCACGATGTTCGAGCGGCGGCAGCAGTGATACAATCGCGTCGAGCGAATCGGGGACGGTCTCCAGCATTGCGACCACGTCAGCGCATGCCGCGGCCATTCGGCGCGATGTCGCGGCGTCGGGGCCAGCGGGAAGTGCTCCGCCCTCCAGTGCGAGGGCGCGCGCATTCAATGCGTCGGCATCCGCGCGAAAACGATCACGCAAATAATTACGAGCGGAGGGTGTCATGTGATGTCTGAACGTGAAAGTCCGAGCTCATCGCGCGCCGATCGCCACGCAATCAGCCATGCATCGCCAACGACCAGAGGAGCGATGCCCAGCGCTGTGCAGCGCGTCTGCACGTCGTCCCACCAACCGTACTCCAGTGCATCGATGACGTCGAGCAATCGGCCCATCGTTTGCTCGCGGTCGACGAGTACGTCGCGCAGCATTGGGGGGAGCGTCAATCGGTCCAACAGCATTGACGGCGGAACGCCTAATGCAAATTCCAGTACGGAGAGCACCCCGGCGATGACGCGCGCGCGCGGATGGAGCGCACCATCGAGTGCGGCACCGACGCGTTCGCACACCCGCGCACGCCGTAGCGCGACCAAGGCGAGTTCATGATCGTGCGACACGTCGCCAATTAATCGTGTCGTCACGAGCACCAGTTGTTCCATCACGGCGTCACGGCCAAGCATGGCCATCGCATGTGCCACCGAGCGCGGTCCGCGGTTGCCAAGTGCGGCGGAATTGAGTGCGCGTAAAAGCGCGGTGGCGAGATGTGGATCGTCACGCACGAACTCGTCAAACGCCACATCGGGGGGGCGTCCGTCGGCGAACGCAGCCAACATGTTGATAGCGCGCACGATCGTATCCTCGAGCTCGCGATCGATGGCGCTGGTGCTGCCCCGCATGAGAAGACGACCCGAGTACATGGGCGCACCGGCGTCGACGACAGCTTGGCGTGTCGCGCGATCATCGACACCGCGTATGAGCGGATGTAGGCCTGCCTCCAAAAGCATCGCCACGCGACCCGTCAGGGCGGCTGGTGACGTGCGGACCGCGTCAAGGACGATCGTCGATCCAACAAGCGACGGCGGGAGTGGCTCGCCCTCCGGATACCCTTCCAAAGCGAAGTGAAATCCGGTACTGAGCAAGCGGTCCACGGCCCGCCGCGTCCGCGAGTCTTCGAGCGCGTCCGTGGCAAGCAGCCACACGGCATCGGTTGACGCGAATCGCGTGAGCACACCGTCGCGCACGAGCGTCGGCGTGACAGGCACAACCAGCGTGCGGCCCGCCAAGCGTGATAGTCGTGCCACCATCTCGACGATGTGTAGTGCATCGTCGTCCGCACCAGCGCTACCGAACCGACTATCGGTGGCACCGGAAGACACGGCGTACGCAATGACGCGTTCGCGACGATCGCGAATGGGTTGCATCGACGCGATGACGGAACGACCGCTCATGCGACGGGACCATTGTGTTCAACATCCGATGGTTCGGCGCGCGCCATCACCGAGTTGAGATACGCAGGATCGGTTGATACGTCACGCACGACATACGGTGCGAGCCATCCCGGAACCGTGGCGACATCGGTAACGCTCGCGAGCTCGACTTCAGCGATCACCAAGTTGCGATCCAGAAATACATCAATCTCCCACACGTGCGGACCGACGGGAATCGAGAAGCGACGCTTGCGGATACGAGCGCTCGCGGTCCATGGCCACAGCGCGGCAAACAGTACAGGGTCAGTGTCTTCCTCAATTTCGATGCGCGCACCAATGGGACCCAACTTGATGGTGCGAGTGTGTCGGACAGATCCGTCCGATGCGACCGCACGACGCAAACGCTCGCGCAGCGATACGCCAGGCAGCCAACCCTGTTCGATGAACGTCGCACTTGCAGACTCTGCCTCTGGTGGGCAGTCGCGCAACAAATATTTGCGTTCGATCTCCATGGGCAGCGCGTCTCCGTCGCGACGCGCCCCGAGCGATTGCAACGCCTGGGCGGCCTCCGTCTGAACGCGCGCGACGTGCGCCAGCGCTTCCGTATTTGCATACCAAGTCTGCATAAATGATGCACGGTGCGCGAGCGCGACCCGTTCAAGCACCATGGCCAAAGCGGTCGCGTCGCTTCGTATCGACAATTCAGCGAGAAGGGAGGCGTCGCGCATCGCACCGAGCACATCTTGGCCGCTGGTTGCCAGCGCATACCATGCGCCGATTGCGGGGTGATGTTCAACGAACGGGGCGAGCACAGCGCGTTGTCGTTTGAGGCGAATGCGCACGGCGTGCAACAACGCAAGGGTTCGCGCGGGTGACGGATCGCTCACGTGCACCGCGAGCGTCGCTAAGTCCTGTTGCAGTCGCTCGGTCCCACGCAATACGCGGTGTGCGAGGTGCGCGGCAAACGTTGTGCATGCTGTTGCGCGGCCAATGTGGTGACGCACGGCATACGCGGAAAGTTGGCGCTCAAGCCGAGGCGCGGTTGTGTCGAAGACGCCATGAAACACGCGTGCCACTTGTGCGCGCTGTGCGTCACGATGCTGTTCCAGTCGCAGCGAGATGTTGCACGCCTCGCTGTGCGCTGCGCCAGTCAACGCCTCTCGCTCTGCATCAAGCCACGCGCGTTGCACATCGGCGTCGCGCGCGTCACTCGTTACTCGAGAAAGTTTGCGCAACGCGACGCGTGTACGCGCGCTTGGATCGCCATCAAGCACCGCACGATGCTCGCGCAACACCGCGCGAAGGCGACGCAAGGCAACGCGTGCTTTATGGAGGGCATCAACACGATCCACAAGTACACGTTGTTCGTCCTGCTCGCTGTCAGCTGCTCGCAACGAATGCGCCCATGCGCGTCGCGCGTCGTGCAGCTGCGCCAACCAATGCAAGGCAACAATGCGCGCGCCTTCAGGCGCAGGCCGCTGTAATGCACTTGCCACGAGCGCTGCGAGATCACGTTCGTCTTTGGCGTCGCGCGCGTGCCTCGCTTCACTCACGATTCATCGCTCGCATCGACGTGCACATCGGCGCTGCCGTCCTCCCGATATGTCACGGACACGTGCCACGGTCTGCAGCACACATAACAGTCTTCGACATAGTCTTGTTGTGTGCCCGACCCTGGATCGAGCGTGATCTCCACCGACTCGCCGCAATACGGACACAAGACCTCGCTCGACAAGTCCGCAACACCATCACCGAGTGGAAATTCCTCGTCGAGTGTCGCGTCATCATCGTCGTCGGGCAGGTTCCAAGACTCGTTGGTATCCATCGAACTCCCTTAGCGGAATGCTGCTGCACAACTCCCGTGAATGTTACGCCGCCGCACGGTTAGTGTAGCGCGGCGGTGATCACTCCGGATATCTATCGTCCCAGAATGCCCGCAGCAATTCGGAGCATGACGCAGCAGCCCGAGCCGTGCTGTCGTCGCGAGGAGCGCGCAGTCGTCCCCACGCACCAAGACGAGCCTTTTTACGGATTTGGCGTTGGCGGCACAGCGCTGTTTCGAGTTGATCCGTCGGGCATCGCCAACGATCGCGTGCACGCCGGTTTTTGACCTATAGCAACTCGACGCGGCGTCTCCCGCTATCCGGCACCGGTGGGCTCGTCACGCCGATGCGCGAAGCGTTTTGAACGGACGGGTCAGGCCATTAGTAATTGCGCCTTCACGATCGCGTCGGCGAGTGTTGCACAGAGGCGATCCTCACCAATCTCTGCGAGCACGCCAGCGCGATCGAGTGCGACGAGCGGTTGGGCATGTAGACCGGCAAGCAACAGTATCGTTCCATTCTTCTTGGAGCGATTGCCGAGATCGCGCAACAGCGAAATTCCCGTGGCATCAATGGCCGGCACACGTCGCAGTCGCAGAATAAGTACCTTTGGACGCCGACCAGTTTCGCCGAGCACTTCCTGAAAGCGTTCGGCCGCGCCGAAAAAGAATGGACCGTCAATTTCAAAAACATCGACACCGTTGGGCACCAAGTACGATCCAGTGGCCTCGGGGTCGACTTGTTCCTCGTCGTCTGTGAACTCGCGCGTGATTACGTGTACATCAGTGACGTCGGCCATGCGTTTCATAAACAGGAATGCCGCCAAGATCATCCCCACCTGCAACGCGACCGTCAGATCCACGATCACCGTTAACAAAAAGGTGGACAGCAACACGAGAATGTCGGCGCGAGGCGCGCGTAACAATGCCCGAAAATTCCGCCACTCCGACATTCGATACGCCACAATGATTAGAATGCCGGCAAGAGTTGCCATCGGAATGAGCGCAGCAAGCTGTCCGACAAAAAGCGTGATCAGGAGTAGCACCACGGCATGCGTCATTCCTGCAATAGGCGTGCGGCCACCGCTATTCACGTTGGTTGCCGTTCGCGCAATAGCGCCCGTTGCCGGGATACCACCGAAGAGTGCGGACGCAGAGTTTGCAACGCCCTGCGCGACGAGCTCCATGTTGGAGCGATGCTTGCCGCCAATCATGCCATCCGAAACAACGGCCGAGAGTAGTGATTCTATCGATGCCAACAACGCGATGGTGAAGGCGGGTCCAGCAAGTTCGCGCACCAGAGCGAGGGTAACGTGCGGAACATGCGGCGCCGGTAGACCGCCGCCCACCGCCCCAAAACGCGAACCGATCGTCTCGACGGATAGCCCACTATAGTGCACCACCAGCGTCGTGACCACGAGCGCGACAAAAGGCGCAGGAAGTTTCGTGGACACTCTCGGCCACGCGAAAAGAATCACCAGCGTCGCGGCTGTTACACCAAACGCTGCCGGAGAAATCGACGCCGCATGCTCAGCGTACGCGCTCCATTTTTCGAAAAAATCTGACGGCACGACCAGCATTTGTAGGCCGAGCGCATCCTTGATTTGTGTGGAAAAAATGATGAGCGCAATGCCACTCGTGAATCCAACCACCACAGGTTGCGGCACGAACTTAATCACGCCGCCGAGCTTCATAAACCCCATGCCGATCATGAGCAGGCCAGCCAAAAATGTGGCAACGACGAGTCCGTCGACACCGTACTTCGCCACAATACCCGAGACGATGACGACGAACGCGCCGGTCGGTCCGCCAATCTGCACGCGCGATCCACCGAGCGCCGAGACGAGAAATCCAGCCACGACAGCGGTCACTAGTCCGCGGTCTGGTGTCACTCCACTCGCTATGGCGAACGCAATCGATAGAGGCAGGGCCACGACAGCAACGATGACGCCCGCGGTTACATCGCGAAATAGTTGCGCGCGCGTGTACCCTTGCAACGTAGAAAAAATCTTTGGAACGAACGTGAGTGCGCGTGGCGAGGCCGGCGGAATGTGTTCAGTCATGGGTGTCGTTACGACGATCTCGCTTGGTATCAGAGCGTTGTTTCTTTTCGGACAGTCGACGTTCAATAGAACCACGCGTTGGTTTCGTGGCTTTCCGAGGTTTTGGAACCACGAGCGCGCGCGATACAATCGCGACCAAACGTTTTAACGCAGTGCGGCGATTTTGCTGCTGACTACGATATTCACCTGCGACAATACGCATCGCCCCGTCGCTGTCGAGTCGCGTCGCGAGTTTGAGCATGACCCGTTCGCGTTGTTCGTCGCGGAGTGCGCGGGTTGTGCGCACGTTCCTTGGGTGTGCCACGCGCGTGGCACTCCGATTGACATGTTGTCCGCCTGGACCGCTGCCAGTGATGGCGCGCATCTCAAGCTCGGCGACCGGAATTCGCACACCGGGCGCTACGGCGAGTGCTTCAGGCTCCGGCGGCAACAGGTGCTCGGAAGAACCAGTCATGCTCACGGGGCCATGCACGGATGTGCCCCGAGTTGCGTGCGCAGCGTCGAGACCGATGGGCGCATCTGCGCACTCGGGGCTTCGAAGATGGCCACGTACTCCTCCGCGCCAGTCTTCGTAAACGAGAGTTCGCGGTAGCCAACGGCCGCAAGTTCGCACCGCAGGAGCGCGGGTGGTGTCCCGTGACCAAATGTTGGCCGTTCCAAGTCCAGAATCACAAGATGTCCGTGTGGTTGCATCGCCGTTGCCAAATTCCAGAGCACGCCAAACGGCTGGCCGATTTCATGATACATGTGAATCATAAATGCCATTTCGATTGATGCAGTCGGCAATCGTGGGTCATGCGTGTCGCCCAACACGACTTGCACATTGTGCAAGCGGCCACGCTGCACACGTTGCTGTAACAGTCGCAGGTAATCGACCATAATGTCTTCGCCAAAAACGCGACCGCTCTCGCCAACGAGCGGTGCGAGGCGCACCACGTAGTAGCCGTCACCAGCGCCGATATCGGCGACGCGCGCTCCTTGATGAACGCCGGCGAGCGCAGCGACACGCGCGAACTCTCCGGCGTCGTCTCGCGAATCTTCATTGGTCCAGCGCGGCGCCACAATATCCGCAACGCGTCGTGACGGCGCCGGAAACGCGGCGGACGGTGCTCCCGGCGGTGCCGCAGGCCCAAACGTGTCCTGGGGTCGCGCTGCGCACGCAATGCAGACGATGACGCCGAACGTGAGCCGCAGCATAACTCGTGGAGTGGTCACGGCGTTACCGACTCTGGTCGTCGATGAACACGAAGCGCGGCAACACGACGGCCATCCATGGCGACCACCTCCAATTCGCCTCCCGGATATGTCACGCGATCACCCACGCGCGGTACACGACCTGCCATTGCGAACGCGTATCCACCCAAGGTGGACCAATCCCCCTCCGGAATCGGCAACTTGTGATCTGAGCGCACATCCACCAGCGAAATCGACCCAGCGAGTTCGAGCACCCCGTCAAAGAGTAGAGCTTCTCGAGAAAACGGATCGTATTCATCTGCAATGTCACCGACGACTTCTTCTACCAAGTCTTCCATGGTCACGATGCCCGCAGTTCCGCCGTATTCATCAAGCACAACGGCCAAGTGCGCCCGCGTTCGCCGCAAATCGTCGAGCACACGCTCGGCAGCTCTCGTTGCCGGGACAAAGAGCGGTTCGCGCAAGTGATCGAGCAGTACAAAGTGGGCTTGATCTTCGTGTAACCAATAATCTTTGGCGAGAAACACGCCGACAATGTCGTCCGGTGTATCCCGATACACCGGATATCGAGAGAACCGTTCGCGCCGCAGCGTCAGCACCAGTCCTTCGCGCGTCACGTTTTCCGCGAGTGCCACCATTTCGGTGCGCGGCCGCATCACGTCGAGCGCACGTTTGTTGTGAAAGTCAAATACGCCGGCCAACATCGCGGAGTCGGATTCATCCAGCGTGCCGTGCGCGCGCGCTTGCATGACGAGCAACCGGAGTTCTTCTGGTGAGTGGACTTGCCCGCCTTCCGATGCAGGCTCGACGCCAAGGACGCGAAGCAACGCATTCGCCGTCCCATTCAACATGCCGATAAAGGGAGACATCACCCGCGAAAAGAGCACGAGTGGACGCGTCACCATGCGACTCACCGCTTCCGGGTTGGAGAGCGCGATCGACTTTGGTGCGAGTTCGCCGAGCACGATGTGCAAAAACGTGATGACCAAGAACGCGATGCCGATGCCGACACCGGTGTGCAGCGCGCCAGGTGCCGGCTCAATACCAATTTTTCGCATGGCGATGTCCACCAGTACCGCGATCGCCGGTTCGCCAATCCAGCCTAACGCCAAGGAGGCCAAGGTAATCCCCAACTGTGTGCCGGAGATGTAGCGATCCAACTGACTCAGCGCGCGCTGCACCACCTTTGCGCTGCGATCACCTTCTGCGGCCATCTGATCGATGCGACTTCGCCGCACGGCGACCAGCGCAAACTCAGCCGCGACAAAAAACGCATTTAGGAGCACAAGCAGGAGCACAAACAACAAGCGCAAGGTCGCGCTGCTGAAAGTGACACCGGGTTCGGCGAGCAAAGACGGATCAGCGAGCATCGGGTCAGGAAACGGACAGGCACATGGTTCGTCAGTGTAGTGCAATCTGCAAGAGCGACGGGTGTTCCGCGCCTCTTGCAGAAAGCGAACCTGTCCCAACTGCTCGTCTGTTGGGCGCCTCCGCCGCTCCGTGCACTATACGCCCGCTCTGCCACAAGTCGCGATTCACGAGATGCTGGACCCACGCCGCGTGTTGCGTTGGATCTGGGTTGGTCGTGTTGTCATGGCGTGCGCCATTCTGGTGGCGGCGGTGCTTGTGTGGAGTCACGCGGAGCCAAATGATACGCTCATCGCGACCTTGGCCTTTGCCGTCGCCACGCTCGCGACGGTTGCATCGGCGATGTACGGTGAAGTGCAGCATCGACCCTATGGCACCGTATTTTACGCGATGCAATGCACGATTGACCTTGGGCTTGTCACGGCGATCGTTCACATCACGGGCGGCTTTAGTTCGCAGTTCGCGGCGCTTTACATCTTGGTCATTGCCAGCGCCGCGCTCATACTGCCGTTTCGCGTCGGATTAGCGGTTGCAGCCGTTGCCTGCCTGTTGTACGCCATTGATGTGCTGTGGCTACGGCCCGGAATACCGCACATCGGCGTGGCAGTACAGCTCAGCGTTTTTGTCATTGTGTCGCTCGGCTCGGGGTACATCGCCTTGCGACTCCGACAGGCCGGTGTGGGGCGCGAGGCCCTCGCTGCACAACTGGTCAAAGTACAGCTCGAAGCCGCCGACATTCTGCGCACCATTCGCTCGGGCATCATCACGGTTGATGCCGACGGCAACCTACAGTACGCCAATCCAGCCGCCTCCGATCTCCTCGGCGTGAATCTCCGATTCGTCGTCGGGAAGCCGATTCTCGAGACGTTACGGGAAGTCGCGCCAGAGTTGGCCGCATTGCTCGAACAGTCCTCGCGTGATGGCGTGCGTACAACACGCGCTGAAGGATTTATTCGTCGCGCAAGCGGCGACGTGGAAATTGGTGTCACCACCACGACCGCCGAGGGTGCTCGACTCGATGGACGGACGTCGGCAACCGCCATCTTTCAGGATATCTCTGATAGCAAGCGACTTCAAGCGCTGCACGTGCGCGCGGAACGGCTCGAAGCCGTAGCAGAGTTAGGCGCATCATTGGCGCACGAAATTCGGAATCCACTGGCGTCGATTCGTAGCGCGACAGAGCAGCTTGCGCGACGTCGTGCGGCGATCGCACCGTTCGCAGAGGATGACGATGAACGTGTATTGCACGGCCTCGTCGTGCGCGAAGCAGACCGCCTCAGTCGATTGCTCGGTGACTTTTTGGATTTCGCTCGTGCAAAAGTCACGCGCGTCGCGTCGATGGATGTCGGTGCAGTGGTCCACGGAGCGGCAACGTTGGCGGCATCGCATCCGGATCGTGGCGAAGGCACCGACGTGCAAGTGCAGTTTGAATCAGACTTGCCACGTCTCGACGGCGACGAAGACTTGTTGCATCGCGCCGTCTTCAACCTCGTATTGAACGCGGTGCAAGCGGTAGGCGCGGGCGGACACGTTGAGGTCACCGTACGCCGCCGCACGGCCTTTGAACGTGCAGCGTTGAGCGCGCCATTCCACCATGAAGGCGACCTCGTGGTGATCACCGTTACGGATGATGGGCCAGGCATTCCAGCGGAGCTGCGGGAACGACTGTTCGAGCCATTCGTGAGCAGCAAGATCGGTGGCACGGGTCTTGGATTGCCGGTGGTATACCGTGCGGTTGAGGCACACCAAGGCGTCGTGTTGGTTGATGCATTGCCCGTTGGCACGCGCTTCTCAGTGCTGCTCCCAATCGCTGCGCACGTCGTAGAATCTCGACTTATCGGAGTAGGAATATGAATTCCCCAGCGTCGCTTGACGCCGCACCGCGTGTGCTCGTCGTGGACGACGAAACAGGCATTCTCGATTCGCTGCGCATCCTCCTCAAAACAGAAGGCTTCGTCCCGTTTACGGCGCACGGAGGAAAGCAGGGCATCGAGCGCTTACCGGAACTGCGTCCGGATATTGTTCTCACGGATGTGCGCATGCCGGATGTTGGCGGTGGGCACGTGTTGAGCAAAGCGCGCGAAATGGATCCGGACATGCCGGTGATCATGATGACCGCACAGGCCACGCTGCAATCGGCCATGCAAGCTGTCAACGAAGGCGCGTTCTACTATTTGCAAAAGCCATTTCGCAACGACGAACTGATCACGATTCTTCGGCGTGCCGCCGAGCATCGAAAGTTGCGCACGGAGAATACGGTACTGAAGCAAGAGATCAAGCGCCGCGAACGAAATACGAGTGGTCGACCAATTGGTCGCAGTAAATCATGGTTGGAAGTGCTCCACTTGGCGGAAACGGTGGCACCAACCGATTCGACTGTCCTGATCACCGGCGAATCGGGCACCGGCAAAGAAGTGATCGCGCGGTACATTCACGATCTCTCCTCCCGCGCCGATCACAGCTTTCTCTCGATCAACTGTGGTGCATTGCCAGAGTCGTTGCTGGAAAGCGAACTTTTCGGCCACGTGAAAGGGTCGTTCACTGGTGCCGTCAAAGACAAGGCTGGACTGTTCGCCGCTGCGCAAAGCGGAACGTTTTTCCTCGATGAAATCGGTGAGACCACCGCATCGACGCAGGTCAAATTGCTGCGCGTGTTGCAACAGCGTGAGGTCATTCCAGTTGGTGCAACGGAGGCGCAGTCGGTTGATGCGCGCGTGCTCGCGGCAACGAATCGCGATCTCGAAGAAGAAATTAAGCGTGGCAGCTTTCGTGCAGACTTGTTTTATCGATTGAACGTGATCGCGGTGCATTTACCGCCATTGCGGCAGCGGGCTGAAGATATCCCGCTGCTCGTCGACGCATTTTTGGCGCGCAGCGCGGCGCAGCGCAACGAGGAGTGCAAAACGGTTGACGAGAGTACAATGGACGCCCTTATGGCGTATCAGTGGCCAGGAAACGTGCGCGAGTTGGAGAATGCGTTAGAACGCGCGGTGATCTTGTCCGCAGACATCGTGATCGAAGCAGACGCGCTGCCCGAGCGTGTGACCGCACGGCGCGCGGAGCCGTTTATCACAACACGGATCGCGGCGACGCCCACGTTAGACGTGATTGAGCGCGCCTACATTCAGTGGGTGCTCACCAACGAGAGCGGTAACAAGACGCGCGCAGCAGACATGCTGGGCATCGACCCATCAACACTCTATCGCAAACTCGCCCGCTACGGGGAGGCTTGAATGCGTGCACGCCGCGGATTCACACTCATTGAACTGCTCGTCGTCACACTCGTAATCGGAATCTTGGCGTCGATTGCGCTGGTGAAATTCAACGACTCGAAGCAGCGCGCCTATCTTGCGACGATGAAATCCGAATTGAACACCATCGCTACGATGGCCGAAGCGCAATATTCGACCGAGAACACGTATGCCAATGTCGTTGCGCCGGTGCCCACGAACGGCGTCACCCTCACGTTCACCGGTTCGATCACGAGTTGGACCGCGACCGCAACGCACCGCAACGCACCGGGAACAGTGTGTACGTTGACGACGGATGTCGCGAATGGGATGCCTATCTCGTCCGCGCCGTATTGCGAGTAGCACAACCATCACAAACCTTAGCGCAATCTTTCGCATGCTGCATGATCTTTTGCAATTCGAAGCACGCAATCGCGAGATGCAGCAGGCAATGATTTGATGCAAGTCATTGCTACATAACACATTTGATTGTTTGTCCGACGTTGGCGTGCGCTGTGCACAAGGAGCGAACGTCACGCCTGGCCAATCTGGACCAGCGTTATCGAAATCTTATCATCGGAGAAATAGCTATGTCCCGGACGCGCAAGGGCTTTACCCTAATCGAACTGTTGATCGTTGTCGTCATCATCGGCATCCTCGCCGCCATCGCTATTCCAAAATTCGCTGATACGAAGGAAAAGGCGTACCTCACGGCCATGAAGTCCGACTTAAAGAATCGCGTGTCGGCAAACGAGGCGTGGTTCTCAGACAACAACACATACGTTGGCATTTCCGCTGCGCCGACTGGTTCGTCTGGCGTCACGATCACGCAGACCGGCACCGCGACAGGGTGGACGGCATCGGCAACACACAGTTCGGTCGCTGGTAAGACCTGCACCATCGGCGTCGGCACCTCAACGGCTGTTGGCGTCGGAGAAGGTGAGCCGAAGTGCATGTAAGGAATGGATTGTAGCAGCATGTCATGATTGCAAATTGAACACGAAGGGCCGAGGAGATGCTCGGCCCTTCGCTCGTTGTAGTGACGGCGTGAAGGTATGCTCGCGGACGCCGGTCGCAGATTGCACGATCCGTGGCGATTTGATAGGTCAAAAGAATTTCGCCGTCACGTCATAAAATTCGTAAGGTGTTGGAATATAGCCATTTGCATAATGATTTGCGTCTTGGCCCAAGCGTTGCTTCAAGAGAGGACGAAAAGCAGTTCGACCTCTCGAACGCACTCCTCTCCCGTACTCGGACAACAACATGAATCGCACACGAAAGGGCTTCACGCTGATCGAACTACTGATTGTCGTCGTCATCATCGGCATCTTGGCCGCCATCGCAATTCCGAAGTTCGCGGACACGAAACAAAAGGCATACCTCACCGCCATGAAGTCGGACTTGAAGAATCGCGTGTCCGCAAACGAAGCGTGGTTCTCGGACAACAACACGTACGTCGGCATTGCCGCCGCGCCGACCGGATCATCTGGCGTTACGATCACGCAGACCGGGACTGCTACAGGGTGGACGGCCACGGCGTCACACGCCTCGGTCGCCGGAAAGACCTGCACCATCGGCGTCGGTACCTCAACGGTCGTTGGAGTCGGTGAAGGCGAGCCAAAGTGCACGCCGTAATACACTGTACGCACCGCAAAATCACGAAGGGCCGAGCGGGCGCTCGGCCCTTCGTGCGTTCTGTGTGGGGATTGCATGACGACGCGCGTTCACCCATGCTCTGGGGTGCCCACACCCACTCTTCCTCGTGTTCACTACCGTCTCACCGTCACGGTAGTCGCGGTCAGCGTCGTCGCGCTGGCCGGTGTCATTGCCACCATGTGGGTGACAGAATTTCTTCCAAGTACCATTCGCTGGCCCGTCGTGCTCGTATTGCTCGTGCTTGTGTCGATCTTGTGGAGCAGTGTCATGCGGCGGCAAGTGACGCGGCTTATTGAATCTCCGCTGGAGGAGTGCGTCGCCGCCGCTGAAGCCATTGCGCAAGGCGAAACGTCCAAACGACTGCCGCCAGGCGAGACGTTCGAGTTTGACCTTCTCGCGTCGAGCATCAATCGTATGACTGAACAATTACTTGCCGCCAATCAATTGCGCATGCGTGTTGAAAAACTCGCGACGATGGGACGCCTTGCCGCCGGAGTGTCGCACGAAATTGGCAATCCGTTATCAGCCATCGCCAACTACGCGCACGTTCTCCGCATGCGCATTGGCGAAATACCGGGAACGGTTGAACCACTTGATGCCCTCGAACACGAAATTGGTCGCATTGATCGTATTATGCGCGGCTTGCTCGACTACGCTCGGCCTCGACGACTCACACCGAAGCCGGTTGAAGTGGACGAAGTCATCCGCGATGTTTTGCGTCTCCTGGCCGACCAAGGATTAACGCGACGCTTCACGTTGTCGAGCGAACTCGACGCAGTGTCCGGAACCGTTTATGCCGAGCGTCACGATCTCGAACAGGTGTTTGTCAACTTGCTGCTCAATGCGGTCGACGCAATGGACGGCGAGGGGCTCATCGTACTCCGCACACGTATCATGGACGCGAGCGATTTCAACGAAGCCTCCGAAAAACGACGGACCGATAAACCCGCTGACCGATGGGCGCACCATCCGAGCCGCCGTGCGTTGGCTTGGCTCGCGCGCAGCGAAGCCCCTCCGCGATTTCTCCAAGTGGTTATTGCAGATTCTGGCACAGGCGTCGCGCCCGAAGACGAAGAACGCATCTTCGAACCGTTCTTTTCCACCAAGCAACCGGGCAAGGGAACCGGACTCGGTCTCGCTATTGTCGCAAGCACGATTGAAAATCTCGGTGGCACGGTTTGGGTGCAACGGGCGCGTGAAGGCGGTGCCGCGTTTGTGATCTTGTTGCCGCTGCACGCGACAGGCCTGAAACCCATCGCAATGCAATCGTAGGTCGCGAAATATTTTGGTGACGGAGTGGGCAGCGTAGGCACGCATACTCGTGTCATGCTCCCTTCCTCAAACAGTCAGTCGCACCAACGTCGCCACGGTCGAGCGCTCGTAGAGTGCATCATTGCCATGCTCATGCTCTCGGTGGCCGCTCTCGCGCTCACCGCCGCGGCGCAGGCATCGGCATCGCTCGCTGACGACGCCACTTTGGTCGCGCGCGCGCAGGCCATTGCGGCCTCCGCAGCCGATCAAGCGCTCGTCGCACCGTGTGATTCCACTGTCGTAGCCTCTCTCATTCACGCGCCACGTATCGACGTGACACTCGCCGATCGCAGCGCACAAACGCTTCGTCTCCGTACGGTAACCGCGCGCCTACAACCGTCTCCGTTTGCACTACGTGACACGCAATACCTCGCGCTAAGCGTCGGTCGCGTCTGCCCATGACAACGCCGCGTCGCGGTTCCACTCTATTAGAGCTCTTGGTCGCGTTACCCATCTTCGCCATCATCGGCGCAATGGGCACCTTCGTACTGCTCGAAACGCACCGCCTCGCGCGCAACAGCGACAGCGCCATCACCGGTACGCGTGAACTGCGACATGCGACGGCAGTGCTGGCCGGTGACCTACGTCCGCTCGCCGCAATCGACATCCGAGCCTGGAGTGATACGGCCATCGAATTTGACGCGACGGTCGGTATCGGAATCGTTTGCGACGCTCGCGCCCCGCGCAACGAATTGCACCTGCTCCCAACAAGTAACGCAGATGCCGGACGGTCAAACTGGAATGTCACACCTCAATCGGGCGATGCGGTCATTGCATGGCGCTCCGCAACCGGAATCTCCGCAGAACCGATCGCAATGCGTTCGACACTGAACAGCATCAAAGCTACACGTAACTGCAGCGCATCCCCGCAGCTTCTGGGTTCGGCGACGCCATTGGCGCTCACGCAACGACTCACGCTTCGTGACACCCTTCCACAATCGGTCATGCTCGGCACCCCCGTACGCGTTGCGCGACGCACGCGACTCGCGCTGTACCAAGCCAGCGACGGCGCATGGTATCTAGGCCGAACGTCGTGGAGCGGAACCGGGTGGGATGTCATTCAACCAGTCGCCGGACCACTCCAGTCACCCCGCAATCACGGCTTGCATATCGAGATGCGGGACTCGATGGGAACAACAGTTTCGCCCGCGACCTCCCCAGCGGCCCAATTACACATCGAATTGCGCGCGCCACGACGCACGCCCAACGTCACACGGGCGAGAGCCGCGGTACTCGTTGACTCCGCCATCGTCGACATCACCATGCGCGCAGATCGCAGTGGAGAAATCCCCCAATGCTGACGCAACCCACTACACGTCGGCACACGCGCAACGGCTTCGTCCTTCCGCCCGTCATCATTATCACCGTACTCGTCGCACTCCTCGCCGGAGCAATGGAATTCGCTGCCTGGCGAGGCACTCGCGCCGCACGTCTCGCTTGGAACGGAGAACGGGCCTTGCACGCTGCCGATGAAGTATTGGCTACAACGATCGCTCAGTGGGATCCGATCACGTTCGCGCGAACACCAATCGGCAGTCGTAGCGCATTCGCGACGCAATCCATAAACGGCGCCACCGCCACCGCCGCCATCGTACGTACACACACGCTCGGCGCCTTGATCGAAGCGGACGTGTTTAGCGCAACGTCCGGCACACCACGCATAGCACGTCGCCGGGTCGCTCGCGCACTGCAGCTCCGACCTCCACCACTCCCGCTGATCGCCACCATCACCGCACTCGGCGCCCTCTCGACAGATAGCGCAACACGCGTCAGCGGCATCGACGATGCAACCATCAGTGATGAATGCGGCCCTGCACGTGATACCGCGTCTGTCGGCGGCATCGCGGCACTGGCGATGCACGTCAGGTCGTTCGCGACTGTACGCGGCAGACCACTAACGCAATTGATTAGCGATACAACGCGACGCAGCCAGTTCAAGGCGGCATGGATCACCCTGATGCGCCGCGCATCCAGTCACGGTTGGCCAACAGCGTCCGCACCATTCAGTCCACAACCTGCGTGGAGTGCCACCGTGTTCGATGCACCGATCGGCGCCACACTGAATGGCACCTCCGCATACGAAGGACTCCTCGCCATCAACGGCGATTTGACACTACGCGGCACACTGCACGTCCGCGGACTACTCGTAGTACTCGGCGCCTTAGATACGCGTTTGGGCCAGCTCGACGTCGAAGGCGCTGTGCTGGTAGCAGACATAAACAATAGCGGCTCCATGTTGGGAAATTCCGTCAACGTCCGTTACTCGCAATGCGCCCTTCGACGAGCACTCGCCACGATTGCGCTTCCGTCCACTCGTCCGTTCGCAATCTGGCAAGAGCGCTGATTGAGCAAAGGAGATCGTACAGCAACGCCGTTTCGCGACGCGCGCGGTTGGGCCGACAGCGTCACAGTGTCGGCAGTTGTGCCCGCTCAGCTCCCTCTGATCACTGTTACCTCGTGAGAGGCCGGTCGTATGGAGGGAGAATAGTCCGATTTAGACAGGTCAAAGTGTCTGGCCCCTCGCGTCTCGCAATCGCATCGGGCATATCGGCGACCACCACCAGCGTAACCCCAAACGCTATGTCGTTCTTCGGCCGCAAGAAAATTACGATCGGACTCGATGTCGGATCTGGCCTCGTCAAGGCCGTTGTCATCGATCACACAAGTGGTACGCCGGAGTTGCTCAAAGTGGTCGTGACACCGCTCAACGACACCGCCATTGTTGAAGGCGAAATTATGGATCACGACATTGTCGCCGACGCTATTCGTCAAACACTCGCCGCGACTGGCGTCAAGACAAAGCGCGTAGTGGCCGCAGTCGGCGGCCGCGATGTAATTGTGAAGAAAATCGCGATTGAACGCGTGAAGGAAGCACAAGCGCGCGAACTCATGCGATGGGAAGCAGAACAGCACGTGCCGTTCGACATGGAATCCGTCGAGCTGGATTTCCAAATTCTCGATCCCGATGCCGATGGTCTCGAAATGTCGGTGCTGCTCGTGGCAGCAAAACGCGAACTCGTCGAAGCGAAACGCCATCTCCTCGCAGATGCAGGCGTTTCACTCGCCGTTATCGATGTCGATGCGTTTGCCCTACACAACGCATTCGAAGCCAACCATCCAGACGCGATGAAAGGCACGGTCGCCTTGCTCAATATCGGCAACGAAATCACCAATCTGAATATTCTCGACGAAGGCGTACCCATTCTTACACGAGATCTCACTGTGGGGACGCGTCGTTTTCGTGAAGATCTGCAACGCGAGCACGGCATCGGCGGAGAAGATGCCGAAACGATGCTGCGCAGCTTTGATCGCACGCCGGTGCTCGACGGCTCCATCGCCATGCGCGGCGAAGAGTTAGCGGTAGGCGTCGAACGCGCCGCCACGTTTCTCGCCACATCGTCGCGCAACTTCGGTCAGATCCGCGCCGTGTATGCGTGCGGCGGCGGCGCACGCGTTCCCGGATTGCTGGAGTGGCTCTCTGAGCGCTTACGCATCCCTGTCCAGCCGGCAAACGCGCTCGCTCGACTCACGGTACGAGATGGTGCCATGGAATTCTTGGCCACCGATGAAGTCGCCCCACTCTTGATGCTGCCCGTTGGTCTTGCGCTCCGCGCCGCGGCCTGAGGAATCCCATCATGATGATCGAAGTCAATCTTCTCCCTGGTGCAAAAAAGGCGACACGAGGCGGCGCAAAATTCGATGTCGCCAGCACCATCGGCAACATCAGTGGCCGCATTCGTGACCCTTGGCTCATCGGCTCAGCAGCCGCAGTAATTGTCGCCGTTGCGTCGGTCGGTGTGCTGTTCTCGACGCAGCAAGCGCGCGCCGGTGAAGTCGGAACTAAACTCGAAACGGCCGTCCGCGACTCCACGCGATACTCGCGCGTACTTGATGCCCGTCGCAAACTCACCGCCGAGCGCGATTCAGTGCATCGTCAGTTACAGATCATTCGCACGATCGATGACAATCGGTATAACTGGGCGCATATCCTCGACGAAGTGAGCCGCGCGCTGCCCGCGTACACTTGGCTGACTGTTCTCGAACAAACCAGTAAGGCACCACTGCCGCCGGGAGCAGATACCACGCATGGTGCCGCCGCGTCCGTGAAGCCTGTCGCTGCAGGAGCGGCGAAAGACACAGCAAAAAAAGTCCGCGTTATTCCCGACTCGGTCACCACGCGTCCCGACATCACGTTTCGGATTGTTGGTCAGACTGTCGATATCCAAGCGCTGACGATGTTCATGCGGCAACTCGAGTCGTCACCATTCATCCAACGCGTGTCGTTGACGAAATCAGAAATCGTCATCGTCGATGCGAAAGACGTGACGCAGTTTGAGCTCACCGCTGCTTTCGAAGTTCCGCCCGCCGGGGTCGTCCGCACCTCGCCGCTCGTCGTCCCGGTCCGCTGATCCGAGGATCCTATGGCCTTGCTCCCACAGTCCAAACGCGATCAGGCGACGTTCGCCATCGGCGTTGCCGCGGTCGCTCTTGCCGCCGCGTACTACATGTATCCGTACGCCACACGACAAGATCAGATCATCGCCGACACGTCGCGCCTCTCAGCGCTCGAAGGCGCGAATCAACGCGCCGCCCACGAGTTTGCGTCGGGCAGTATTGAAACACTACGCACGCAAGCGGCGGAGAATCGCTCGGCGCTCGTCGTCATGCGACGTCTCGTCCCCACAGGACAAGAAGTCCCCGCGTTGCTCGAAGAAGTCTCTACGGCAGCGCGCCGCGCCGGTCTTGACGTGGGTGGCGTGACACCAGAAGCCGTCATTCCTGGCGATCGCTTCGATACGTACCGCTACACCATCACAATCATCGGCGGCTATCACCAGTTCGGCGCGTTCCTCGCCAACGTTGGTTCACTCGCGCGCATCGTCGCACCAGTGAACTTCTCAATCATCGCCGGATCGGCACGCAGTGCGATGCCGACTGCGGTGAAAACATCTGACAAGGCGTCCCTCGCATCGACAATCACGCTGCAGACATATGTCGAACGCACAGCGCCGGTGAAGCCCGTCGTTGCGCCGGAGCGCACCTCATGATCCGTATCATCCGCCACCTCAGTGCTCTCGCGGCCAGTTTCGTCGCAATCGCATCGCCATCGATCAACGCACAGCAAGCACCGCAACGTGCCGTGCCCACGGCGGTTGCTCGCACCATCACGACAGAATCTGCCGGTACCGTCGCACCGAACGCGAGTCCGACCAAAATCAGTCGAATGCCCACAGAAATCACGATTCAACGCGAGGTCTTCGACTACGCCAGTTCGGGTCGACGCGATCCGTACAAATCGCTGATGAGCACGAGTGACATTCGTCCGTTGCTGAGCGATCTACGCCTCACGGCGGTGGCCTTCGATCCAGATGGCGATCGCTCAGTTGCCATTCTGCGCGACAGTTTTTCCAAAACACAATACCGCATTCGCGTCGGACAACAAATCGGCCGCCTGCGAGTGGCCGCCATCAGCGAAAAAACCGTGCAGTTCACAGTCGAAGAATTTGGATTCAATCGGGAACAAACGCTCCGACTCAGCAGCGACTCAGCGAAAGTGAGGAATCAATGATGGGACAGACCACCGTCGCGCTCATGGCTGCGGCACTTGCACATGCCACAGTCGTTGGCGTCAGTGCGCACCCCGTGGCCACGGCACCGCGCGATCGCGCTGCATTCGCTGACTCAACGACGCGACATGGGGAGTCGGCTCCGGGACGCGGACGCGTGTCCGGTATCAGCATCGCACCAAGTGCGACCGGGGCAGACATCCTTATTGCGCTCGACGCGGCAGTGACGGTACGCCACTTCACGCTCGAAGGCCCTTCGCGTCTCGTTGTTGATCTCGGGGACGCCAGCATTGCGATGCGCGGCCTCACGTACGACGGGCACACTCGTGGGCCCATTCGAAATTTACGCGTCTCACAATTTCGGAGCGACACCGTACGTCTCGTAATCGATCTCGACGCGACACATGAATACAAAGTTGCCCGCGAGGGCGATCACGTGCGCTTGACGGTGCAAGGGGTGAGCGTTGCATTCGCACGCTGGGAGTCCGCTCCATCGAGCACTGCCGTAACGCAAGCGGCCGCCGGACGCTTAGAGGCACCGGCGTCACCAGCACTACACACCACACCCAAAGCGGAACAGAGTTTCGAACCGAAACCGATGTCGGCCGCCGCATCCGAGGCCGCCGCACGCGCAGTCGCCCAAACCGCCGCACGTGCTGACCAGTCGCCGATGAGCAGCCCCGGTTCGCAAAAAATGCGCGTCGAGGCCGAACGGTACGATGCGCGTGGCACCGTGTCGGTATCCCCAACGCCACAGCCAGCAACGGCCACACGTCGACAGCAGAAGCCGCGCATCACCGTGAACTACGACGGCACGGATATACGCGACGTTATCGCAGTCTTCGCCACGTTTTCTGGTCGCTCCATTGTCGTCGGTAAAGATGTGCAAGGCACCGTAACGGCCGACGTCCGCGATAAGCCGTGGGACGTCGCGCTCCAGGCAATTCTGCAAGGGCAGGGACTCGCCGCGATCGAAGATGCGAGCGGAATAATCACCGTTGATACCTACAAAAATCTCGCGTCGAACCAATCGCTGGAGCCGATGATCACGCAGATCATCGACGTGAATTACGCAAAAGCCTATGCACTGCGTACCACGATTCAGGCCCTCCTCGCACGCGATTGCACTGGTCTTTCGACAATGCAAACGGGCGTGCCCATGAATCAGGGCAGTCAGGGTGGACAGAGCAACGGCAATAGCAACAACGCGACCAGCGGCCAAGGATGCACCATTCGCGGTTCCGTCACCGCTGACAGCACCACAAACAAACTGATCATCACGGAAGTCCCGTCTCGCTTGCCGGAAATTATTGCGCGCATCGCCGAACTCGACATTCGCACACAACAAGTCGCGATTAAAGCGAAAATCATCTTCGTGAATCGCACCGGCATTCAGGAAATCGGACTCGCGTATGATCTGGGTACAGGAAATAAGCAGTTCTTCCAACAGCTCGTACCGCGCACCGATCCGAACACGCTCAAGCCAATCGACACCAATGGTGACGGCGTACCCGATGCAATCGGTGGTGGCACGCCCTTCGAAGGCCCCGCACGCATCGCTCTCGGCGGCAATGCCATCGCCGGCATCGCGAATGCGAACAACGCTATCAAACCCAACGCCCTGAACCTGATCTACAGCACCGCACTCGGGCGCTACCAACTGACAGCGTTTCTGAACGCGCTGCAAACTTCGTCGCTCGCTGACGTGCAATCGGAGCCGAGCATTACGATTCTCAACAATCGTTCGGCAGAGATTTTCGTTGGTCAGGAAATTCCCATCCGCGTCATCGACGCGAGCAGTGGCGGAAGTGGTGGCGGTGGTGGCGGTGGTGGAGGAGGCTCGCCAAATGCGGCCGCCTTTTTCCCTCGCGCCACGGTCTCGAAAGAAGAGGCTGGCATCAAGCTCTCCGTGACGCCGCAGATCACGAATAACCGCATGGTGCTGCTCAACATCAAGGCCGAAAACTCCAGCGCCGAAATCTCGTCGACAGATGTCGGGGTGATTTTCAATCGCCAGCGCGCAGAGTCGATGGTGTTGGTCGCGGACGGTGAAGCGGCGGTGATTGGCGGCCTCACGGTAACCGAGACCACGCGCTTTCGCAGCGGCATTCCGGTGTTGATGAACCTTCCGTTTATCGGTCGTCTGTTCTCACAGAATTCCAAGAACGAAAAGAAGCGCGACCTGCTGATCTTGGTCACGCCGCACATTCTCGAAGACGGTCCACCGCCGCCTCCGGGCCGCTAAAGCGACAAGGAGATAACTCATGAACGCACAACGCGCCCTCCTCACCGTCGCCATCGTCGGCCTCTCCGCCATAGGCGCATGCAAAGGCGGCGAAGTCATCGATCCGCCATTCCGCGACACTATCACACCGCGCATTTCCATTGCAAAGGGTAGTGTCGGCGCTGACACGCTGCTCGCGATGTCGGTCACTGCCACCGATAACGTCGGGCTCAAAAGTATTCGCGTTTTCCTCGCCGGTGGCGTCACGTCGCAGTACGACACCACGTTCACCACCGCGCTGCAAGCAGTTACTCTCGCGCTCACGTTTCGCGTGCCGCCCAGCGCACCCATTGGTTCGACGGTAAACGTACGCGCCGTGGTGATTGACGGTGCGGGCAACATGTCAGACACCGCGCGACTCGTCATGACCGTCGGCAACCTCGAGCCACCACGCGCCGTGCTCACAAGTCCCGCCGCCGGTTCACCCGTTGTCACGGGCAAGGCGCTCGTCCTCTCACTGTCCGCGAAAGCGCGCTACAAAGTGCGCACGCTTGGCTACAAGATTTCTGGCGCATACGTCTATAGTGACTCCGTGCTATACGGCGCTCCGTTGCGAGACTCCGTCGCAGTGCTCGATACGTTGGTCATCCCGGACAGTGTGAAAGGCGCGACGATCACGGTAACTCCGTTCATCCTCGACTCGCTCAATCAGCGCGTGCTCGGCACCGTTGTCAGCTATGCGGTGCAAAGCCCAAGCAATGCGAACACAATACCAGTAGTAAAAACTGGTGTCTTCGCACGCTTAGAGATTAGCGATACCATCTTCGTCGAAGCCACCGACCCGGTCGGCATCGCAACGCTCGGCTACGAAGTCCGCGCACTCAGCGGTCAGCTGATCACGGCGGACTCCGTGTCTTCCACCGGCGGCTTCTCTACGTTGGTGCGCACCTTCAAAACGCGCCTGCCGATCTCAGTCTTTCCAACGCAAGTCACCGTGGCAGGTTTTGCTCGCAACGCAAACGGACGTCGCGATGTGGCACGGGCCATTTCTGGCGCGCTGCGTCTCGACACCGCCACGGTTGTCGCGGGCTTTACCAATCCGCTGCCAAACGGTGGCACCGTCGCCGATGCCCTGTACTTCCCACGTACCGACCGACTCTATCTCACAAACATCGAACGGAATCAGGTCGAGGTCTACAATCTCGCGGACTCAGCATTCAAAACCGCGATCAATGTCGGATCGCGTCCGTGGGGCATTGCACCGTGGCCGCGTTCGCGCGGTGGTGCGATGGGCGATACGCTGCTCGTCGCGAATTCAGGCGGAACGAACATCAGCTACATCGACCTCAAAACCGGCACCACCGGCAAAGAAGTCTTTCGCTACGCACTGCCCAACATCGTGGCGTACAGCATCACCACGGTAAAGTCGGCCACCACTGATCAACCAATTACGCAGCGTACAGCGTACGATTTCAGCGATCGCCCACAGTTCGTCGCATCCACGTGTACGGGCGGTAATACTCCCACATCGCCGTGTCAGGATGTCGTACTTGTGTATTCCACTACGCCAACACCTGGTCAGTCGGTGCCGTTTCCGAAGCAAGGTACGATGCGATGGGAGAACTTGACCAAGCGCTCGTCGCATTTCTTCTTCGAACAGGCCATGGGTCAAACCAGCGGTCGTTCCGACACACTCGAAATTGCGCGATTCGCGGCAGCAGGCTTCGGCAACGACTCGCTCTTGCTTCCAGCACGACAAACAATCACACGTGCCGACGGTACGCAGTTCTCGTATTCAGTGGTAGTGCGACTGGATGCGTTGGCCTTCCGCGACACCACGTACGTGCGCAATTCCGGTGACTTCCGGCGCGCCGTAGTTGGGGAAGGTGGGCCAGTCTTCGGGAGTCGCGCCATGACGTTCGACGCGACGATGGGCTTCGATCTTACCCCGCCGCTCCCAGTGATCGACATGGGTCTCTCGCGCCCAACCGACGTCAGTGATTTCATCGCGAACACATTCGCTCGCGTGCAGGGCGTCGGAATCAATTTCGACGGTGAACTCTCGGCAGTGAAAGGCGACTCCACCTACGTCTTTGACCGCACGCTACGGTTGCAAGGCATTTTGCAGTCACGTTCGAGCGGCGGCGGTTTGGATTTCCATCCGGGCAATGTCGGCATGAATTCAGCACAGCTGCGAACGCGTCTCGCTTTCGTCGCTTCCAGCGAAGCCGTCATCGATATTTTCGACACGTACTGCTACAAGAAAGTTGCGTCGGTACCAATCCGAGATCCGATCATTGGTCCGGTGCGAGCATCGTTGCGCCCCAATGGTCAACTTGTCCTCGTCGGCGCCACCGTTCGCGGCGTTACGCTCGTCGCACTGCCGGACACGTTTACGACCACCTGTCAGTAAGCAAATGGCCGTGGCATCGCGCCGTGCCTTCTTGTTGAAGGCACGGCGCGCGTGCGTTTCGGACCACGCCACTTTACGTTCCGGTTCACGTCCTCGCACTACTCCGAGTGACACATGTACCCTATCGTATCCGCATGCTCCGCTTTACCACCGCCGGTGAATCGCACGGACCCGCACTCGTTTCCGTTCTCGAAGGCCTGCCGGCCGGCGTGCCGCTGCTTGCTGCGGATGTCGACCGAGAACTTGCGCGACGTCAGCAGGGCTATGGGCGCGGACGCCGCATGCAAATCGAAACTGATCGCATCGAGTTTCTCTCTGGGGTTCGCGCAGGCGAGTCCCTCGGCTCGCCAATTGCGATGCTCATTCGCAACAGTGATTGGAAGAATTGGAGCGAGATCATGGACCCCGCACCCCGCGCGGAAGACGCCGATGGCCCGCGCAAGCGCAGTGTCACACGCGTGCGTCCAGGGCACGCCGATCTGACTGGTATCCTCAAATACGATCGCGCCGATGCTCGAGATATCTTAGAACGCGCATCAGCACGCGAGACCACCGCGCGGGTTGCCGCTGGCGCCATCTGCAAGGTGCTGCTCGCGCGCGTTGGCGTACAAATCGGATCGCACTTAGTCCATCTCGGCGGCATTGACGCTGAACGTCCGACGGGTATGCCCGACAATCTCAATGCCGCCGCCGACGCATCTGTACTGCGCACCCTCGATCCGATGGCAGAATTGCGCATGATTGAACGCATTGATGCCGCGAAAAAGGAAGGCAATACACTTGGCGGCATTTGCGAAGTGGTAGTCACGGGATTGCCCGTCGGACTCGGCTCGCATGTTTCCTGGGAAACGCGCATCGATGGCAAGCTTGGTCAAGCAATGCTCTCCATCCCCGCAGTGAAAGGTGTCGAAATTGGACTCGGTTTTGAGACGGCTCGACGCACAGGTGCCGACGTGCACGATGAAATCGACGCTGCTCCCGGTCGTACGCGTGCGGGTCACGTGCAACGCAAAACCAATCGTGCCGGTGGTACAGAAGGCGGCATGACCACGGGCGAGCCACTTGTGATTCGGGTGGCAATGAAACCGATCTCCACGCTCATGCGCCCCTTGAGCACCGTAGACGTCGCCACAGGCCTCGCCGCCTCAGCGGTTGCCGAGCGGAGTGATGTGACCGCCGTGCCCGCGATGGGCGTCATTGCGGAGGCCATGGCTGCGTTCGTGCTCGCACAGGCGCTGCTTGAAAAGTTTGGAGGCGATTCGCTACCAGAGGTTGAGCGCAATCTCAGCGCATATCTCGCCCGACTTGATGAGCGCGTGGGGTGAGTGTCGTGCCCGGTCTGCCGTTTGATGGACACTTGGTGCTGATCGGACTCCCGGGCGCCGGTAAGTCAACCATCGGTCGCGCGGTGGCTAATCGACTGCATCGCTCCTTTCTTGACTTCGACGTAGAGATCGAGCGTCGCACGGGTTTGACCGTCGCGCAATTGTTCGCGCAGAAGGGCGAACAAACTTTTCGACAAATGGAAGTCGAACTCACGTACGAGCTCGCGTCGGCGCCGCCAATGGTGGTGGCGCCCGGAGGTGGTTGGGTGACGAATCAAGGCGTCATGGCACTTCTGAGGCCCCGCGCGCGTATCATCCACCTTCGCGTTTCCCCGGAAGAAGCCCTGCGGCGTCTCTCACGGTCTCGGGTCGTCCGACCACTGCTTCTCGTGCCCAATCCGATAGCGGTCATGAATAATTTATGGAGCAGCCGAGCTGAGCTGTACGGGCAGGCCGACATCGAAATTAGCGTGGAAGTGCATGATTCGCAAAGAGTTATCGACGCAGTGCTAGCGCTTGCCATCGACTTGACCTCAGGACTAGGTTAGGCAATGGACGAGCGATGGACGCCGGTTGTGGAAGAGCTCCGTGAACGTTTCGAGGCCGACACCGATGTGGTGGAGGTCGAAGCCTATTTGTCGTCGCAAGGGTATGACCGGCGACAGATTGGTGAGATTCTTTCCCTTCTTTATAGCGATAGTGCACCAGCGCCACTGTGGGATGGTGCGGTAATTTCGCGCGATGCGCCTTTGCGAGTGCAGGGGCCGCATGAACGCGGTCGATTCACTGCCGAGGCTTGGGGATACCTGGTCATGCTAGGGGGATCCGGCGCGGTGAATCTCAACGATTTTGAGCAGTTAGTCGAGCGGGCGTTGGTGCATGTAGATGGTCGTATCGGGCTGCCGGAAATCCGCGCAATCGCGGAAGACAGTGGCTTCGACGACATCAGCACGAACGGCGACCGATCGCAGGTACACTGAACTGATGACCATACTGAAGGACTCGATCGTCGCCGCGACGCCTGTCAGCGCGGCAAAAAAAACTGCGAAGAAGGCGACGAAGTCGACCGCAAAGACAAGCAAGCCACCTGCCAAGGTCGCCAAGACGTCTACGAGTGTCGCTCCCAAGTCGCCAGCGCGCAGCGCGTCCAAGTCCGCCAAAAAAACGGGTGCCAAGTCTGCCGCCAAAAAGGCTGCAGCCAAAAAAGCGACGAGTGCTCGAGCGCGTTCTCGCGCCGCCGCTGCTGAAGCCGAGCGTGACGACGAAGAGCCTCCACCAGTGGGTGGTACGTCACTTGTCATCGTAGAATCGCCAACGAAAGCCAAGAACATTGGTAAGTATCTCGGTCGTGGTTACACGGTAAAGGCAACGGTCGGACATGTTCGCGATTTGCCGGCCAAGAAGCTCGGCATCGATATCGAACACGGTTTCGCGCCGGAATACGTCACGATCGAGGGCAAAGAGGATATGCTCGCTGATCTCAAACGTCTGGCCAAAGGCGCGCGCGAAATCTTCATAGCGACCGACGATGACCGCGAAGGAGAAGCGATCGGTTGGCACGTTGAGCAGTACTTCACGCAACCCAAACGGCACGCGGTATCCGCGCCGATTCGTCGCGTGCTATTCCACGAAATCACGAAAGAAAAAGTCAAGGCTGCCATCGCGAACCCGCGCGATATCGACGTGCACAAAGTCGAGGCGCAGCAAGCGCGTCGTGTGCTCGACCGCTTGGTGGGCTACAAGGCCAGTCCGATTCTCTGGAAGACTGTAAAAAAAGGGCTGTCCGCAGGGCGCGTGCAAACGGTGGCGCTCCGCATCATCGTTGAGCGTGAACGTGAAATTCGCGCGTTCAACCCGGTCGAGTACTGGTCGGTTTCGGCCGATCTACAAAAGGGCGCTCAAGCGTTTGTCGCCAAGTTGCATCAAGTCGACGGAAAGAAACCGGAAATTCACAACAGTGATGAAGCCGGTGCCATTCTCGACTCGCTCAACGGGATCAAAGAATTCAAGGTTACCGAAGTCAAGCGTCGCGAAAAACGAAAAAATCCTGCCGCACCATTTACAACGAGTACGCTGCAGCAAGAAGCAGCGAAGAAGTTGGGCTTCGGATCGAAGCGTACGATGCGTCTCGCGCAGGATTTGTACGAAGGCATCGACGTCGGGGAAGAAGATGGTGCGGTTGGTCTCATCACATACATGCGTACCGACTCCACACGTGTGTCCGAAGAGTCAGCCCTCGCCGCGCGCGAAGCACTGCGCGTCGACCCGTCGCTCACTGAGGCGCATCTCGCACCAGCGCCGCAGCTGTATCCCAGTGCCAAGTCCAACGCGCAAGACGCGCATGAAGGCGTGCGTCCGACAGATCCGGCGCGTCGCCCGGATCGTGTGCAGAAGTATCTCACGGCCGATCAGTTCAAACTCTATCAACTGATCTGGCAGCGCTTCATGGCGTCGCAGATGTCGCCCGCGGTGTTTGACACCACGACGGTGGACTTCGACATCGCGGCGAAGCAACGGCAATTCTTGTTTCGCGCCACTGGCTCGGTCATCAAGTTCACAGGTTTCCTTGCGCTGTACCGCGAAGCACGCGAAGAAGGTGACAGCAAAGCGCTCGAAGACGAGCAGGCGCTGCCCATGCTCGAGCTCAACGAAAACGTGCCCGTGAAGGCCATCACGCCCAAACAACACTTTACCGAACCACCGCCGCGGTTCTCTGAAGCGTCGTTAGTGAAGGAACTCGAACGGTTAGGCATTGGCCGTCCGTCTACGTACGCGTCCATTATTTCCGTGCTCGCCGATCGACGCTACGTTGAACTCACGCAACGGCGCTTCTTCCCCACGCAACTCGGCGAAACCGTCGAGAAAGTCATGGTGAAGAAATTTCCAGATGTGTTCAACGTACGCTTCACCGCGCAGATGGAAGAAGAGCTCGACAAAATTGCGGACGGATCCATCGAATGGACGCACGCGCTCGGGGATTTTTGGACACCATTTCAAGCGACGCTGAACGACAACGATCTCGATGCGTTGATTGGCGAAGCGTACGACCTATCGGCACTCGAAACCGAACGCTGTCCCGACTGCGGCGGTAAGCTTGTCGCGAAGGGCGGATTTTTTGGACCGTTTGTCGCGTGCGAGAATCACCCGAAAGTGTGCAAGTACACGCGGCCGATCAAAGGCGAAAAGAAGCCGGCCGAACTCACCGCATTCCTCTGCCAAGAGTGCGGCGCGCCAATGGTCGTGCGTCACGGTCGTTCCGGAGATTTCTTGGGCTGCAGCCGCTTTCCCAAGTGTCGCGGCACGCGCTCCATGCCCACCGGTGTAAAGTGCCCGAAAGACGGTGGAGAAATCGCCGAACGTCGCAGCAAGAAGCGCGGAAAAGCGTTTTACGGCTGCGAGAATTATCCCAATTGCGACTTCGTCGTATGGGATAAGCCGGTGGCGGAAGTATGTCCGGATTGTGGGTACGTTGGCGCTGAGATGAAGAGCAACAAAACACGCGGCTCGTATCGGAAGTGCCTTAAGTGCAGCAACGAGTGGGATGTTGCCGCGCCTGAGGAGGCGGAGGAAGTCGCGGAAGTCGCATGACCGCCACAGGCCCAATTCACGTAGTAGGCGGCGGACTCGCGGGTAGCGAAGCCGCGTGGCAGTTGGCCGAGCGTGGCCACGACGTAGTGCTTCACGAAATGCGTCCGATGCGCGGAACGGCGGCCCATCGTACCGAGAAGCTCGGTGAGTTGGTATGCTCGAACACGTTTAAAAGCACCGAGTCAACCAACGCGCATGGCTTGCTCAAAGCCGAAATGCGGTTGCTTGGTTCGCTCATTCTTGAATGCGCCGACGAGTCGCGCGTACCCGGCGGTACAGCGCTCGCTGTGGATCGTGAAATTTTCTCGCAGCATGTGCATGATCGTATTCACGCACATCCGCGCATCACGGTGTCGCGCGATGAAGTGAGTGACATTCCATCGCCCGGAATCATTGCGACCGGTCCGCTTACATCGGACGCACTGGCCACCGCAATTCGCGCGCGCCTCGGCGTCGAGTCACTGGCGTTCTACGACGCGATTGCGCCCGTCGTCTCAATCGATTCGATCAATCCCGACATCGCCTTTCGTGCGTCGCGATGGGGCAAAGAAACAATGGAGTCGGCGGGAGAAGAGGGCGCATATCTCAATTGCCCTTTTACGCGTGACGAGTACGAAGCATTTCTCGATGCGCTCACCACGGCCGATCAGTTTACCGCACACGAATTTGATGCGGTGCCGTACTTCGAAGGTTGCATGCCGGTCGAGGAAACAGCGCGACGCGGACGTGAGTCGCTGCGCTTCGGTCCGATGAAACCCATCGGCTTGCGTGATCCGCGCACGGGCAACAAACCGTGGGCCGTTGCGCAATTGCGCATGGAAGATCGTGCGGGGCGCATGTGGAATCTTGTTGGGTTTCAAACACGTCTGCGCATTCCAGAACAACAGCGTGTCTTTCGCATGATTCCAGCACTCGCTGACGCAGAGTTTTTGCGCTTCGGGTCTATACACCGCAATTCGTACATCAATGCACCGGCGACGCTGACGCCGCACCTCTCGCTGCGCGACGCACCGACCACGTTGTTCGCTGGTCAAATTACAGGCGTTGAGGGATATACTGAAAGCACAGCCACCGGTATTCTCGCGGGCATCAACCTGTCGCGCATGCTCAGCGGCGAAGATCCCATCGTCCCACCACCCACCACGATGCTCGGCGCACTCTATCGATATTTGCGTGAGGCGGACCCGCGTCATTTCCAGCCGATGAACGCCAACTTTGGTTTGCTTGACGATCTCGTTGGCGCCTCACGCGAAGTGTTGCGCGACAAGCTGGTGAAGCGACAGCATTTCGCGGCGCGTGGACTGGTCGATCTCGCGGCGTGGCGCGATGCGGTTGGTGCGACACCGTTGGCGACGCGGTAGAAAGGTGAGTGAAACGTCCGAATCTGTAGCGGCGCCGCTGCCAGCAGAAATCGACGAGTTCCTCGTGCATTTAGAGAAAGAGCGCGACCTTTCCGCCAACACCCTGTCGGCGTACACGCGCGACTTACGCGAATTCTCGACCTGGCTCGCTGTCGCGCACGGTATCAACGGGTGGAATTGGAACACACTGGGCCGCACAGAAATTCGCGGGTTCATGGCCTATCTCACGCGACGTGGCCTCGCTAAACGGTCCATTGCTCGCGCGCTTTCGGCCATTCGCAGTTTTTATCGCTGGATGCATCGCGACGAACGCGTAGACGTCAATCCGGCGCGTGCTGTTGGGTCGCCGCGTTTACCGCGCACACTGCCGTCGTATCTCGATCAGCATCAGGCCGAGACGTTGATGGAGTTCGCAATAACGCGATCGCATTCAGGTGAATTTACGGATGTTCGCAATCTGGCCATCATTGAGCTGCTGTATTCGTGCGGCCTGCGGTTGTCCGAGTTGCGCGGTGTCGATCTGAGCGATCTCGATTTAGTCTCGCAACAAGTGAAAGTGCGTGGCAAGGGGCGGAAGGAACGCATTGTGCCCGTGGGTGATCATGCGCAGCGCGCGCTTCGGAATTACCTCGTCAAGCGCGACGCACTGCTTGGCAAAGTCGGCACAAACCCCACCACAAAACTCTCGCGCGGCGCGGTGTTTTTAAGCGAACGCGGATCGCGCATGAGCGCGCGCGCAGTGCAACACGCGGTTGTTGGGTTGCTCTCGGCGGTGGATGAAGGCGCAGGGCTCAGCACGCATTCAATGCGACATACATTTGCGACGCACATGGTAGATGGCGGTGCGGATTTACGCGCGGTGCAGGAGCTGTTGGGGCACGCGAGCATCAGCACAACGCAGATTTATACGCACACCAGTGTCGAGCGATTGAAAAAAGTGTATCGGCAGGCGCACCCACGCGCGTAGTGTCCGACTGCCACAAAAGACCGATGACCGCATCACCGTCTGATTCGCTATACTTCCGCATGGCTCTCCCCCAGATGCGCGCGACCACGATCCTCGCCGTTCGGCGCGACGGCAAAATTGCAATCGGTGGTGACGGACAGGTCTCCGTCGGCGACACCATCGCCAAATCCAAAGCCATAAAAGTACGGCCACTCAAAGGCGGACGCGTACTCGCAGGCTTCGCGGGCTCGGCCGCCGATGCGATCACGCTCTTCGAAAAATTCGAAGAAAAGTTGGATCGTTATCCTGGCAATCTTCCAAAAGCCGCCGTCGAGCTGGCCAAGGAATGGCGCAGCGATCGCGTCTTACGCCGACTAGAGGCCATGCTCATCGTCGCTGATGCTGATCACGGTTTCATGATCTCCGGGAACGGCGAACTGATCGAGCCGGATGACGGCGTCCTCGCCATCGGCTCAGGCGGTGCGTACGCGCAAGCCGCAGCGCGCGCGCTCTTGCGCGAGACCACACTGTTACCGCGCGATATCGTACTCAAAGCACTCACCATCGCCGGCGAAATCTGCATTTACACGAACACCAATATCACCGTGCTCGAACCAACAGCGTAACTGCGCGACGTACACAAACGAGAATCCCGGAGCGACGTTGAAGTCACTCCGGGATTGTCGTATTACAGAAGCAAACTACGGCTTCTTGATTTCCTTCTTCGCTTCCTTGGCCTTGTCGCTGACCTTGTCCATTGCCTTAGTGGCAGCACCCTTCGCGCTGTCCATCATTGCGCCGGCTTTGTTCTTCGCGCTGTCAACTGCCGACATCGCTGCGCCCTTCGCGCTGTCAACCGTTGCGCCAGCGGCAGCCTTCACGCTGTCCGTCGACTTGACGGCCGCATTGGCGGTGCTGTCCATCATCGCCTTGGCAGCTGCGCCGGTGCTATCGGCAGTGGACTTCGCGTCACCAGAGCAGGCAGCGGCGACCATCAGCATGCCGATGGCGGAAATACGTAAAACAGACGAGCTCTTCATTGGCAGGGTTCCAGGCTAGGAGAAGGTGCGTGTGAACTTCAGACTACGGTAATCGTACTCCAAATGTTGTCGCCATGCCATCTCATCCACAAAACCTGCCAGCGACCCCAGCTGTGGCGTACGATTCGAACACTAATCTAACGTCCGAGAAAACAACCAACTGGCCTTCACAAAAAACCCATCGCTGACCCTGCGCAGCGACACAAACGCCAGCGCGTCCGGTTCGCTCATCGTCCCGCCATAGCCGGCAAAGAACACAGTGCCAGGCCTCGGTCGATACGAAATCAGCCAGTCCGTGCGAAGCAAATTGGACCGGCGCGACGTGGACGCCGCGAAACTCCCATCAGCCTGGCGAACGAGCAGCAATCGCCCGTTCCGATAGTCACGCAGAGCCTCGCGACGATTCGCCTCGTATTGCGAGATAACACGAACAAAGAGCGGACGAGCGATCTGATACTCCGCTTTCAAGCGCGGAATGCGCGTCGAAAAGCTCGATCCACCATCAAGCTGACGCAGAAACTCGTTGCTCGCGTACGTGGCATTCACCCGTAGCCGAGAGGTCGGTCGCAAGTCGAGACTCGCGTTGTACGCGGTACGACGCACACGTGACGTCTCGAGAAAATCCACATCGTTAGCCGTGGTAAGTCCGGCCGACGCGGAAAACTTTCGAAATTGCGGCGTTGACGCGGTGAGGCTGCCGTTCAGTGCTGTAAGTCGCGCCGCCGGCACGAATGGCGACGGCGCCAATGCACCATTGTCGAACGCCAAACCGCTAAACGCCGTCGGATCAAACGCATAAGTGTTGATGGAGGGCGTGAGTCCAACGGACCATCCACCGCGCAACGTGACAGTGTTGCTCATGGAGGCTTTACTCTCGAGCAAACTTCGCGCAGAAAAGAAGTCGCCATATCGCCATAAGGCTGATGTCGAGGTAAACACCATGTATCGCTCAAAAAACCGACCAGGTGTTCCGAACAGCGTGATCCGGTTGCTAATGCTCGGCTGCACATAGCCGGTGCGCGCAACAAACCCGTTGTCCGCGCGAAAATCTGGCCGGATGCCAATCACGTTGTAGTGAAACCCAAACGCGCGACCCGTGCGATCAAGCACCGCCTCCCACAGCGCACCCGTGCTCGGCACGCCCGACGCGCGAGATACGCTACCCGCCAATTGAACTTGCGCGTAGTAGAGTCGACCAAACACGTGTCGTACGTCTACGCCAGCAAGACGATTCATGTGCCCGTTGCTGACCCGTTCGCTGTACACGACGCCTGCTTGCGATTGGTCGCTGAAATCACGCGTAAAGCGCAATACGTCAACGAGCGCACGACCATCCGTGCTCCCAGTCGGCGGGACATCAAGCGCCGACAAGAGCGAAATATTGGAGCGCCCGATACGTCCCGTGAGCTTCAACGCCGCGTCCGGTTGGACGATGCGACGCGTGTAGACCAACGTGTTGGGCACATTGAACTGGTCCGATCCTTCGACGAAAAATGGTCGACGCTCCGCGTAAAACAACGCAAAGCGCGGATCCGCCGCCACTTGCGTTGCGTCCGCTTCAACCTGTGAAAAGTCGGGACGAATCGTGCCATTCAAGACAAAATTGCTACCGAGTCCGGCGCGAATATTTCCACCGACGCGTGGTCTATTCTCGTATGACCAACCAGAAGGTAGCGTACCGCAACACGCCGTGCCCACGACGGTGTTGGTGAGCTCCGGATTGAGCGTGACGTCAACACCGTGCGTGAGCCCCGTCATTCCGCTCAGCCACCCTTCCTGCGCGATGAACGAGGCGGCACCGCGTTTCACCGGCGTCCACGTCTCTTCGTACCCCGAGTGCTGCACTTTGCGGCTAAACTGTACGCCCCATCGCTGCCTTTCAGCAGACGGGAATCGTAGGCTGCTGAACGGAATACGAATTTCGATTTCGTAACCCCAGCCCGTCACGTGACCACGGGATTGCCACTGAAAGTCAGGACTCAAATCGTTCTGTCCAGGCATCACATTCGATCCTGGAATAAATCCGCCACCCTCGCTTTTCGTACCGTCGGCCTGAATGCCCAGCGGATTCACGATGAACACGAACGCGCGTCGCCGTTCAGCAAACGTATCGAGATGCAATTCGATATTATCGTCGTTACTCACGCGATCACGATCGGCGAGTGTCGCACGTACAACGCCGTGCGGCTCAAATGCACGAATACCGAAATAGATCGCAGTGGTGGAGTACCACACCAGCACTTCGGTCGAATCCGGTGCGGCACGCTGATCGACCGGCTGATACAGCGAGAAGCCAGTGAGCAGTTGCGCCGAACGCCAAACAGGTTCGTCCAATACGCCATCAATGACAACCGACGCCGTGTCAGGCGCGGGCATACGCACATCGATTGCGCCGTCGCGTGCGTGGTAAATGGAAGGTGACGATGGCGCCGATGCGGACGGACGCGAGGGTGACGCAGGGAGAGACGCGGCGAGTTGCAACATCACCGCGATTGTCAGCGGAAGAGACATCGCACAAACTTAGACAGCTACTTGCCCAAGTGTACCGAAAATGCGTCTTTGTCCAAGCGATAGGTGGATGGGATCACAAATGCGTCGCGACGGAGATTCGCTTTGGCGACCGACGTGATTTCGACCATGTGCATGTCGGGCGACTTGTCCCGCTTATTCTTACTGTCCTCATCCATGTCGTAGCTCGTGGAGCGAACGCGCAAGATTGTCCCACGCACCAGCGCGGCCTGAGCGGCTCGCGACTTCGTGCGAAAATCCGCGTCCGCTTGCGCGAGCGCACTGTTTGCGGTGGCCAGCAGCCCGACGAGTGGATTGTGCGGTAAGTCCACACCCGTCGTCGTCCAATAATCCACCACCACCCGCTGCTTCGTATCCGTTGTAAATCCCATGGCACCGACACGCATCGTGTAGTCGTACGTCAGTCGCGACTGCTCGGTGGGATAGCCAAGCATCGTACCGCCGTTCCCCATGTGTTGCGGCGTGATGAGCGCTTGTCGCAACTCCAATTGCAGGATCTTAGTCGCGTCCTTTACCATCGAGAGCACGTTGCCAATAATGTTCTCGAATTTATCCGTACTCATCGTCGTGTATGTCTGTTTGTCCGGTCGCAACACGGTCATCGTTCGTCCGTCGGCCGACACGAGCAACGCGTCGCCGCCCGCTGAAGCATTAATGCGACTCTGCCCGTTCAATACTTGCACGTGATACGTGGACGGACGCTGGTCGCCGGACCCGTGCGACGACTCCGTACCGCGCAGCTCGTACTCCATTCCCATCGCGGACTGTGCGTTGGTCGCAAGTGGACCAAGCACGACAAAAACAGCAGCGAGCGCACGCAGGCGAGAAACAGACATTACGAACTCCAGTCGAGGGACAGCCATCCCGAAACCCACTGGCCCCCTACGATGCGCTGGCCATCGAGTTTCGCTACCGCGTCGCTCCAGACGCTTCGCCAAAACCACGCGCGGCGTTAGCGTTACAGATGGCAACTCCACGTACCGAACAAGCAATCGCTCGACTTGCCGACCTAACCCCCCGGCAGATTGTCGCAGAGCTCGACCGTTACATCGTTGGGCAAGCCGATGCGAAAAAGTCGGTCGCCATTGCGTTGCGCAATCGCTGGCGTCGCCAGCGGGCGCCCGAGTCGATCCGCAATGAGATCTCCCCCAACAACATCATCCTGATTGGTCCAACCGGCGTCGGGAAAACGGAAATCGCGCGTCGTCTCGCAAAGTTGGCAGGCGCACCGTTTACGAAAGTGGAGGCCTCGAAGTTTACCGAAGTCGGCTACGTTGGACGCGATGTCGAATCGATGGTGCGTGATTTGGTGGAAAGCGCGATCGACATGGTGCGCACCGAGCGCGAAAGCGAAGTAGAGGATCTCGCCAACGAAAAAGTTGATGAGCGACTGCTTGATTTGCTGTTGCCCCCGCCCGCGACCACGCCAACGGGCGACGTGCCGTCAACGGAGGACACAACCGCCTCCACCGATGCGACCAACACCGTCGACCGTCATCGGCGCACCCGCGACAAGTTGAAATTGCTGTTGCTTGACGGACAACTCGACGCGCGCGAGGTCGAAGTGGAGGTCACGCAATCGGGACCCGGGATGAATAACGTGATGACCCCGGGCGCACCCGAAGGTATGGACAGCATCAGCGATTGGTTTCGCGATATGATGCCCAAGCGTAAGAAGAAGCGCACCGTGAAGATCACCGAAGCCCGTCGAATCCTACTCGACGAAGAACTCGATAAACTCATCGACTTGGACGACGTCACCACCGATGCGCTCGAACGCGTCGAGACAATGGGCATCATATTTCTCGACGAAATCGACAAGATCGCCGGTGAACGCGGACAAGGCGGCGGGCCCGACGTGTCGCGCGAAGGCGTGCAGCGCGATTTACTCCCGATCGTGGAAGGGTCGAACGTGCAGACGCGGTATGGCATGGTGAAAACAGATCATATTCTCTTCATCGCCGCAGGCGCATTTCATGTGTCAAAACCCAGTGATCTCATTCCAGAATTGCAGGGCCGCTTTCCTATTCGTGTCGAGCTCAAGCCACTCACCGAACAGGATTTCGTGCGTATCATGACGGAACCGGAAAACGCACTGACCAAACAGTACGCGGCACTCGTGGAGGCCGAAGGGGCCTCGTTGGTGTTTCATCCCGAGGGCATCGCTGAAATCGCGCGTGTGGCGACGCGTGTGAACGAGCGCATGGAAAACATTGGCGCGCGACGCTTGCACACGGTCATGACCACACTTCTGGAAGACGTGCTCTACGAGCTTCCCGATCGCGGTAAAGAATTAGTCTCCGTCGACTCGGCCATGGTGCACGAGCGTCTGAAGTCCATTTCTGAAGACGAAGACCTTCGCAAGTACATTCTCTAACGCCATGCACTCGCACTTTATCCATACAACCCCCCATCGCGACTTCTTGAACATCGGCGACTTCACGCCGGATGAAACGTTCGCGCTTTTTGATTTGGCCGAGCGGATGCGCCTGCAGGTTTATACGGCGAAGCCGCTTGCTGGGAAAGCGCTGGCGATGATTTTTATGAAGGCGAGCACGCGTACACGCGTCTCGTTTGAAGTGGGCGCTACGCAGCTGGGTGGCACGGCGCATTTTCTCTCGCCGCGCGATGTGCAAATTGGACGAGGTGAGCCGGTTGAGGATACCGCGCGTGTGCTCTCGCGCTACGTGCACGGTATCATGATTCGTACTTTCGCACATGCTGACGCGGAGACGTTGGCGCAGTACGGAAGCGTACCCGTCATCAACGGCCTCACCGACTTGTCGCATCCGTGTCAGGTCTTGGCGGACGTGCTCACGGTGCGACAGCATTTGGGCGACATTCGCGGTCGCACGGTCGCGTGGATTGGCGACGGAAATAATATGGCAAATTCTTGGATTGAAGCGGCCGCACACTTAGGGTTTGCGCTCCGGCTTGCGTGTCCAGAAGGCTTTGACCCGGACGCAAAGTTTTTACGCGCGGCGGCGGACGCCGATGTGCAGCTGCTGCGCGATCCGGCGGAAGCCGTGAGTGGTGCGGATGTGGTGACGACCGATGTGTGGGCGTCTATGGGGCAGGAGGAGGAACAAAAGCAACGTGAGCGCTCGTTCGCCGGATATCAGGTGGATCGCGCAATGATGGCGCGTGCGAATGGCGGTGCGATATTTTTGCATTGCCTGCCAGCGCATCGTGGCGAAGAAGTGGCGGCCGATGTGATTGACGGCCCGCAAAGTGTCGTGTGGGACGAGGCAGAAAACCGATTGCATATCCAGAAAGCCATCATGGCCGTGCTGATGGGTAACGAACCGCTCACAGCGAACTAACGCTACGTATTCTCACGCAAACACATTCAGACGATGCTCGAACTTGGCGCTGCGGCTCCAGACTTTACCGTCCTCACCGACGATGGCACACCACTGACCTTGTCATCACTTCGCGGCAAGCCGGTGGTGCTGTATTTCTATCCGAAAGATGACACGTCAGGTTGCACAGTTGAGGCGTGCGAATTTCGCGACATGTTTCCGCGCTTCGATAGCTCCAAAGCCGTCATCCTCGGTGTCAGTCCGGACGACGTGAAGTCACACGTCAAGTTCAAGGCGAAATTTGAATTGCCATTCACGCTACTAGCCGACACGGAGAAAGTGGTTGCCATGGCGTACGATGTATGGAAAGAAAAATCCATGTATGGAAAGAAGTACATGGGCATCGAACGGACAACGTTCGTGATTGATGCAAAGGGAACCATCGCGCAGATCTTCAACAAGGTGAAACCCGCAGGGCATGCCGCTGAGGTCATGCACGCCCTGCAATCGCTCTAGTGTTTACTATTGCACCGTCTGCTTATCCCAGACAAACCGTTTGAAAAAGACGCCCATCTTATCAAACGTTTCTATCCAGTTTTTGTGCAACATCGACTCGTGCAAATCGTCCGGAACTATTAATAGTTCGTGGTAGATGTTGCGAGCGCGAAGCAGCTGCACTAAGCCCACGGTTTGTGCAAAATCAACATTGCGATCGTCGTCGCCATGGACGAGAAACACGGGTGATTTCCACGTGTCGATCGCCGAGATAGCGGACGATTTGAATGCCAGATTTGCGGTGTCGAGCACGTTGCCATAAAAATGCACACCCGCTAAATCCGCGCCTGCAACGAAAATGTCGGAATTTCGCGCGAGTGCTTGCGACGTGAGCAAGCCGCCGTATGAAAGGCCCCAAATGCCGATACGCTTCGTGTCCACATCCGCGCGGCCCTGCAAATACTTGGCGCCCGCCATGACGTCTTGGTATTCCGAATTGCCGCGCGAATTCGTGTTCGGCGCATTGCGAAACCCTTTGCCATAGCCAACGCCACCACGATAGTTGATGGACAGTACGACGTAGCCCTGCGCTTGCAGCCATTCGTTGTACGCATAGGCCCAATGATAGAACTGCATGTAGTGGTAGCCGGGCATCATCTGTCGCGCCGGGCCACCATGGACAAACACGATGGCCGGGCGTTTTTCGCCGGCTTTCATGTCTTTGGGCAGGAATAGCTGATTGTGGACGTCCATCCCGTCTGCGGCCTTCGTGATGACGATCTCTGGCTCAACGTGTGCTGCGGTCGGAAAATCGCTGGCGAGTTTCGGAAACACAATTTTCGGTGCAGACCCCGTGACCGGCACGAGCGCAATGGACGCCGGCGTGCGCGCGTCGAAATAGATCACCGCCACCTGCTTGCCGGAGGCCAACGGTTGCGGATACGTCTCAATGCCGCGCCCAGTCGATATTTGCGTAGGTACACCACCGGCAACGGGCACCGACCAAATATGTCGGCGCTCAATATCGCTCGCGTTCGTGCAGTAAAACAGCGTGCGTCCATCCTTTGACAACGCCAGTGATGTTGCGTCTTCGATGATGCCGTCGGTGGTAGTCAGTCGCGACGGTGTGCCACCGGCAAGCGGAATTGCGTACCAACGTTCGAAATCATCCTTCGGAATATTCACCGGCAAGATGACATGATTACCCGCCCACACCATGTTGTTCGCACTCGTAAACACGCTGTCGCGCGGCGCATTGTGCCAAAACTCTTTGGCTTCACCCGTTACCGCGTCGGCGACCATGAGCGACAACGTGTGACCACCAGTAAAGGTCGCCGTGTAGAAGCCCGGTGAGCGACGCAACGAACCACCGCGCGGCGCGGAATCCGCAGCGGGTGCTGCGCCGCGACCACCGCCACCACCTCCTCCACCGCATCCAGCGACATACACTGTGCGGGCCGTTGCGGCGTTCGACGCAGGCCCAGGTGGATTTCCGATGCCCCCCTGTCCGTTTTGCGCTTGATTGCCGAACGGCGTTCCAGGTCGACGAGAAAACGCAATGCGCTTACTGTCAGCCGACCACGTTGGACCAGCATCGCAATCGACACTCGGCGACACGTACGTCAACTTGCGCGACGCCACATCAAACACCGCAATGAATGCGTGGTTCTCTCGATCGCTGACAAACGCGATCTTCGACCCATCAGGAGACCAACTGGGAGTATTATTGCGACCCCACTCCTTGATGTACGGCATGCCGCCCGTGTCCATCGACGAACGTGGCGTTTCGCGCGACACGCGCGCGCGATAGATCTGACCGTCTTTCGCGTACAGCACAAATCGGCCATCGGGAGAGAGTTGCGGGGATGCGCCCTCGGCCACACGCCATGCTGCGCCACCCGTCGCACGCACCGCCCAAATTGCACGCGCGCCGCCGTTCGGATCATGCGACGGATTCGCGATCCATTCAAAGCGATTCGGTGCTGATCCGCGCACAAACACGATGACGGAGCCATCGTCGGACAGCGAAACGTTGGTCAAGTCTACGCCATCATCCGCCATGAACTTTGTGAGACGCACCGGCGCGAAGTCGGGCGCGACCGCAGTGTATACGTTGCGCATGCCGCGATCGTATACCATCCACGCCAAACGATCGGCTTTGCGCGCGGACGCGAGCATTAATGGTGACGCGGGCGACAAGAATTGTGTGACCGTGGGCTTGGGTTGCGCTGCGAGCGGTTCGGCAAGCGCAGCGGTGCACACGGTCGCAATGCTGCAGGCGATCACGAGTATACGAGGCGTGTGGGCACGAGAGAAACGGATCACGAATCCTCTGGAAAACGGTCAGAAAGAGCGGGAGCGGTGTGTGGGCGCAGCGACAACAGCGTACAGCCCCGGACGCCATACAGCCAGCACATCAATATGCAACGGCTCAAGTCGGCGGCCGAAAGCACTGCTGCCACACTGGCACCATCCTGCCATTTTCGGCATCTTTCGCAAGCTCCCGTGCGGTGCTGTCTCGCGCAATTGTTGCTTCGCATCGTGCACGCTCGCTTTCCTTCACACGTTTCTGATGACAGATCTTCAAGACGGCGTGCCCCGGCGCTCGCCGCTGCACGATATCCATGTTGCGCTTGGCGCGAAAATCGTCCCGTTTGCGGGGTATCTCATGCCGGTGCAGTACGCGCACGGCATCACCGTCGAACACACCGCCGTGCGTGAACACTGTGGAATGTTTGACGTCTCGCACATGGGCGAAGTGGAAGTGCGTGGTGCAGATGCGATGCGTTTCGTGGCATCGATCACGAGCAACGACGTTGAGGCACTGCACGTCGGACAGATTCACTATTCCACGTTATTGCGCGCCGACGGCACCATTGTTGATGACTTGTTGGTTTATCGTTTCGCAAATCACTTGCTGTTGGTGATTAATGCCAGCAATCGCGAGAAAGATCTTGCGCATATGCGGGCGCATCTCGGCGCGTTTGATTGCACGCTCACGGATATTTCTGACGAGACCGCACTACTTGCACTGCAGGGTCCTGATGCACCGGCGCTCGTGCAAGCGCTCGCGGACGTTCCGCTTGCGGACGTGAAGTACTATCGGTTTACGCAGGGCAACGTCGCGGGAGTGCCCTGCATCATTTCGCGCACCGGATACACGGGCGAAGACGGATTCGAGTTGTACTTCGCGGCGACGCGCGCGGCGCAGGTGTGGCGCGCGTTCATGGACACCGGCAAAGTCACACCGGCGGGCCTGGGCGCGCGTGATACCCTTCGACTTGAAGCGGGCTTGTGTCTCTATGGCAACGAACTTGATGATCGCACGACGCCGATTGAAGCCGGACTGTCCTGGCTTGTAAAGTTGGCCAAGCGCGAGCCGTTTCTCGGTCGTGATGTGTTGGCGCGGCAGCACGCCGAGGGGACAGATCGTCGGCTCGTCGGATTTACGGTTGATGAGCGTGCGATTCCACGTCACGGGCACGGTGTGACGTACGGTGGCGTCGCCGTGGGTGACGTGTGCAGCGGTACGATGAGTCCCACGTTAGGCATGGCGATCGGCACGTGTTACCTGCCAAGCGCGGCGGCCGTGGTAGGGACGTCATTTGAGATTGATATTCGTGGGCGCATGGTGCCTGCACGCGTGGTCAAATTGCCGTTTTACAAGCGAGCGGGGAAGGCGTGAGTAGTCGTCCACGTACCGTGGTTGCTCGACGCGAACGCATGGACGATGGAGCGCCCGGCGTGGTGGCAATTTTGATGACCGATGTGGAGCCGGCGGTGCGGCTCAATGCGGCGTTGGAAGCGCATGGGCTCACGACCGTCACCATTTCGCCCATGGATGACGTGCGTGGCGACCTACGACGTGCCGAACCCGACCTCTTGGTCTTGACCGGCGCGTTGCTTGATCCCGTCAACGTTGCGCTCGTTCGGCAGCAACTTTGGCAAGGTGTACCGGTGATTGGCTTCACCGACGTGTCCGATGCAACGATGCATGAGCGATTGCGCGACGTGGGGTATGTCGAGGCGTGGTCGAAGCCAGTCGTGATGGAAGACGTTGTCGATGCTATTCGTCGACGTCTCGAGCGCAAACGTCTGGCCCAGTTAACAGGACTCATCGGCGAATCGGAAGCGATTCGTGAAGTGCTCGTGAAAGTGGAGCAGATCGCACCTGTGTCGAGCACCGTGCTGATTGAGGGCGAGAGTGGTACTGGCAAAGAACTCATTGCACGCGCCATTCATCGCCTCGGGCCTCGTCGCGGCAAACCCTTCATCGCGGTGAATGTTGGTGCGTTGCCGGAAACGTTGCTCGAAAGCGAATTGTTTGGCCACGAAAAAGGCGCATTTACCGGGGCGGCTGAACGTCGTCTCGGTCGCTTTGAGCTAGCGGATACCGGCACGCTCTTCCTTGACGAGATTGGTGAAGTGCCATCGAGTACGCAGGTGAAGTTGTTGCGTGTGCTGGAGGAGCGTGAAGTGACGCGGGTTGGCGGTACGCAAGTCATCCCGATTGACGTGCGCGTTGTAGCGGCTACTAATCGACCGCTGCGCGAGCACGTCGAAGAGGGCGGCTTTCGTGCGGATCTGTATTATCGACTCAATGTTTTGCGTATTTATTTGCCACCGTTGCGCGACCGCAAGGAAGATATTCCACTATTGGTGCGGCGTTTCGTCGCGGAGTTTTCGCGTCTGCATGATCGACCGTTTCACGGCATCTCCGCTGATGCGATGACGTTGTTGATCGAATATCCATGGCCTGGCAATGTGCGCGAACTGCGCAATCTTGTGGAGAGCATGGTAGTGCTCGCGCACGGTCGCGAGATCGTAGCCGATGATATTCCGCGTGCGATTCGCGATGCCGGCGGGAGACGGTTGTTGCCCGTGCATGTCGGACCGCAAATTCGGGAAGGGGAGCGCGCGCAGGGGCGGGAGTTGGAGTTTATTGTGCGCTCGCTGGTCGAGCTCAAGTTGCAAGTTGAAGAGTTGCGGCGTCGCATGGATGTAGAAGCGCCGCGACCGAACGTTGGTTGGATGGGTGAAGTGCGCGCGCAGTCAACGACGGACGGATCGACGTACATCCCAGGCGTAGCACCGGTACTGGTTCGTGCGATCGAACCACGTGACGAATCGCTGCCGGCAGCGAGTATTACGCTCGGCCCGGGGATGACCATGGCGGACATCGAACGTGTTGCGATTCAGGCCGCGTTGCGCGATACTGCCGGGAATCGGCGCAAGGCTGCGGATCTGCTCGGCATCGGTGAGCGGACGTTGTACCGCAAGTTGCGCGAGTATGAGGGAGAGGGCGACGAAGGGTGAGGTGTGCGGCGTTACCGCTATGTCGGACAACGTGTTGCCTGCGTTTGGTCCTTGCCGATAAGTGATCTGCCCCACATATTAGCCTACGCTTGAGCTGGTTAGTTCTATGATCTATGACGGTCAGATCTCACTGTGGAGCCCTCCCTGTCGATCCCAGTCAATTTCGGCATGACCTCGCCTTCGATGCCTGTTAGCTCCATTGCTGGCAGCGTGCTTCCGCTTCGACGTGCGGAAGAGCTGATCGCAACGCTTCCTGGAGTATTGTCGGTCCGGATTGTACCGGGCGAGACGGGAGCGATTGACGAGGTCCACGTGCTGACCACCGAACAGGTCGCGCCCAAACAAACCGTCCGAAATATCGAGAGTGCGCTCATTGCGCAGCTCGGTTTACGCGTAAATCATCGCAAAATTTCGATAGCAACTTCACTCGATCAGCCTCGTCCGATCGAGCCGCGTGCTCCGGACGCGCAGTCGGCACCGGCGAGTTACGCGACACCTCCGCAGCCGATCGCGACGCCTCCATTTGAACGCGCAAAGGCCGTGCCGCTGGCGCCGCAGATAGCAGACCTTGTGCCGGTGGGACGACGAGCGCTCGTATTTGAAGGGGTGGAGGTCCGTCGGTCTCGATTACGGGGTGTGACGTGCCGCGTAATTTTGAGCCGGGGCGGTCAGGAATTTGTTGGTGAGGCGGAAGGTCAGGAGAGTGAGCGGTCGAGAATTGACTTGTCCGCTCGTGCGACAGTGGCGGCGATCGCGGAAACGTTTCGCGTGAATCCTGCGGGCGAACGGAGTCTGTCGTTGGAAGGCTCGACGTTGATCGCGGCATTTAATCGCGAGTATGTGTTCGTAAGTGTTACCGCGCGTGCTGGCCGAGAGGCGGTGGCGTTGACCGGTAGCTGCGAAGTGCGTGAGAGCTCGGAGACGAGTGCCGTGCTTGCTGTGCTCGATGCCACGAATCGGTGGATTCACGTTTCCCCGTAAAGTCGCGCGAAGCCGCGTGACTTCGGTTGGTCAATCTCGTCGTCTCTAGTGCAGGCGATGTTCAGTAAACGTCCCCGTCTCCCGGTAGAGCGGAGCGGAGCGGGCAGGCCAAAGTAGTAGGAGCGGAGCCAACCTGGATAAGCATGCGGCGTCCCGAGCGGGGCACGCGTGACTACCCACAAGGGAGGTGACGCAACATGGAAATTCTGGCCCAGCTCGTGAGCGCTTTTTGGTCGTTCGTTTTGGTAGAAACCAAGACTTGGGGCTAAGGTAGGCTAGGAAGGCGGGGGCGCCATTCTTAAGAACTACATGAAAACAAGAGTAATCGCCTACGTGTACGCGATTGTGGCGGCTTCGGCTGCCACTCTTGTAGGTTTATACCTGCGAAATCCGAAAGTAGATGCAGGGCTGCTCTTCGGCGCGGGAGTCATAGCGTTGCTTGGATTCGTTGCCGCACAAACTCGGTATCGAGTTCAAGGTAACACCTTCGGAGAAGTTTCTTTTATTCCGTACTTGTCTGCATTGGTGCTCTATCCATCTTGGGCTTCCGTCGCTTTAGTAGGCTTGTGCACGACCGTTACAGAGATTGGAAAGCCGAAACCAGCAATTAAACGCGCGTTCAACATTGCGCAGCTCGTGCTGGCGGCTTCGGTCGCAAGTCTGATCTACCTTGTTCTGGGTGGACACTCGCTACAGGTCGATAAGACGTTTGCAGCGCTTCCGCATGCGGCTGCGGTCGTGAGCTTCCTTTTGATCAACACTTTTTCTGTTGCTGCAGCGGTCGGACTTGCTGAAGGGAAGGGTATATGGAATACGTGGTACGAAGGAAACGCGAGCGGACTTCTCTATGACGTCTTCGCAATACCGATGGTTTATGTCTTTGCACGAGTTTTCGTAGATTGGGGACCTTGGGGAATGCTGTCACTTGGTGTTCTTGTGATCGGTTTTAACGTCACATATCGAGTCAAGCACCGACTCGAGAACACTAATAAGGAATTATTGGAACTCTTTGTGCACACCGTTGAGTTTCGGGATCCGTATACATCCGGTCACTCGCAACGCGTTTCGAAGTATTCAAGGATAATCGCCCGTGCAGTCTCGCTTCCCAGCAAAGACATCAAAAGAATTTCAATCGCCGCGTTGCTACACGACGTAGGGAAAATCCACGAGATTTTTGCTCCAATTCTTTCGAAGCCTGGTCGCCTGACTCCTGAAGAACGTGCGATAATGGAGCTTCATCCGATCAAAAGTGCCGAACTAGTTGCAAAGTTGTCGGAACTCCAAGACATCGTGCCATCTGTCCGCCACCATCACGAGAATTGGGATGGTACTGGATATCCAGATCAATTGAGCGCTCGCGATATTCCCCTTGCTTCTCGCATCATCATGTTTGCCGACACAATTGATGCGATGACAACTGATCGACCGTATCGGAAAGCAATGACGGAGTCAGAAGTAAGGGCCGAACTGATTAAGCAACGCGGAAAGCAATTTGATCCATTCATTTGCGATGCGTTGCTCGATAGTCCGCTATATCCGCAATTGTTCACTGCGGACGACACCAAAAGCACTCGAACATTTACTCAAATACTAGAGATGCGCCGCCGCCCGAAGACGCCAGCGGTAGCATAGCAGAGTCTTCGGTTCCAAACGCCATGATGTAGTGGTGCTCAGTCTGCCCTAGCATTAATGTGGCGAGCAAACCGCGCTGTTTGAACCATCGCTGAGTTTACCGCGCGGCTTCCGGCCGAAGTTTTTACGTTGTGCGTACCGCATCGCAAGTCAATATCAGGACGTACGGTTTATTTGCAAGATTTCTGCGAACGTATGCAACTTCGCCAACGCACGCACGAAAACGACTTCAAAGGGGAATGCCCATCGCCTCGCGCATTTACGCTGCCAGGTAACAATTCGACGACGGCTCGACTCTCGCAATCGTGCCTTCTCGAATAACACCCCGGCGGCCACCTCAAAATCCCCCACCTGTGGCCGGGTCAAACTCCTCCACTCGCAGCGTGAGGGGACGGGATCACGTTAGGTACCAGCCGGACGGTTGGCAATGCGGGCGGCCGCTTCTTTCAGACGCCAGCTTTTGCCTTCAAATTTCAGCAAATGTCCGTGATGCATGAGGCGGTCGAGTAATGGCGTGACGACGACCGTGTCGCCAAGGAGACGTGCCCAGTCTTCCAGTGGGCGGTTCGATGTGACGATGGTGGATGATTTTTCATACCGGCTCATCAGCACTTCTGTGAGTTCGTCGCCCGCTTGGGTCGGCAGTTTGCGCAAGAAGAGATCATCGATGAGCAAGAGATCGACCGCTTTCAGTTGTTGGCGGTATTGGCGCAGCTGTCCCAGTTCGCGGGCTTCGGCGAGATCTTCGATGAGTTGATGCGCTTCCCGGTACAGCACTTTGAAGCCACGTTGCACCGCGAGCAGTGCGAGCGCTTTGGCGCAGTGACTTTTCCCGGTGCCTGGGGGTCCAATGCACAAAATGTCTTCGTGCGCGTCAATAAACTGGAGGGTGCTGAGTTCGAGTACTTCGCGTTTTGGCACGCGCGTGTTGTACGTCCAATCAAATGCTTTCAGATCTTTGCGTTCCCGCAAGCCCGAGAGCGTGAAGCGCCGTTCGAGCAGGCGCGACCGCCGTCGGTCCAATTCGTCTTGCACCAGCCACGAGAAGGCTTCGACGAAATCCATTTCGTGCGTCGTGACTTGCAGCGCGCGCGCGGGCAGCGTGGCGCTCATCCCCGACAAGCGGAGCGCGCGCAGTGCCTGTTCGAGTTCGGTGATCGACATGGTCATTGGAGGGTTCCCGTGTGCGTGAGCGTGTCCGTGTGTTCCGGCGTGCGTTCATCCGTCGCGTGTTGTTCCCAAAACGTTTGGTATTCCGTCACGGGGCGGATGTCCGGCCCCGTTTGTGTCAGCGCGGGCGGCGGCGCGGCGGGCGGCGCCACGCGTCGCACGAGCGCCTGTTTCACGGCCGCGTACGAGTGACAGCCGGCGGCGTGCAATCGTTCACACACCGCTTCGATGTCGACGCGCGCATAGGTGCGGGGCAAATTCGCGAGGCCGTAAATCGCGCGTTGTCCGGGCCGCCCGAGGCGCGCAAACAGTGCCTGCGCGAAGGCGGTGGTATGCGGGCCGATCTGTTCCGCGCGCGCGAGCACGCGGGCGGTTTCCCGCGACGGATTGAACAGACGGTCCGACGCGGCCATCACGAAGGCGCCCCTGCGCAGGGCCAGCGCATGTCGGCGTAACACCGTGCCGCACCCGTCCCGGATCTCGACGCCGTGCGCATACACGCGCACCGTCACCAAGCTGTGCACGGGCGCGGGCAGCGCCGCATAGTACGCGCCCTGGATTTGCACGAGCCCACTGTCATCGACCGTGCGGACACATTGCGTGAAGCACCGAAAGCCTGCGAGCGGTAACGGTTTGAGTGCCGATTGTTCTTCGCGAAACATTTCGAGCACTTGGCGTTTCTTGCGTCCATGAATGCGAAGCGCCGCCCAGTGCGCTTCCCAATGCGCGAGCCACGTGTTCTGCGCATCGAGCGTGTCAAACGTGCGCCCTTTCAGCGCGGTGCCTTGCGTGTGTTGAATGGCACTTTCGACGGTGCCTTTCCGATTCGGATCCTGGATGCGACACGCATCGGCGACGACACCATAGTGCGCGAGCAGCGCGGCGTACACCGGATTCAGTTCCGGTTCATACAGGTCGGGACGCAGCACGCCCGCTTTCAAATTGTCGAGCACGACGTACTGCGGACATCCGGTGAGCGCGCGAAAGGCTTCTTCATGCAACTGCGCCCACACGTCTTGCGTCGCTTTCCACACCACTTTCCGAAAACTCTTGCCCGAATATTTGAGCGTCATCACAAACAACCACGGGCGCTTGTATTTGCCCGCTGCCGTCCGCGTCGGCGCGCCTTGCCCGAAATCGACTTGCGCCTCCTCTCCCGGCGGAAACTCCAGCACATCGAAACGCTCCGGCACGCGCGACTTGAGGCGCGCCACAAAGCGTTTGACGGAGTTGTAGTGATGCAAGAAGCCGTGACCTTCGACCAGGTCCTGATACACGCTCACCGCGTTCCGGCCGAGCGCGACTTGCGCGGCAATCCACGCGCGATGGGGTTCGCAGGCGGAGACCGTCGTGCGCACCGCCCCGGACTCGCTCACGCCGTCCAGAGCCGGTGGCCGGGGTGGGGGAGTTCGATCCCCCGACTCCGAAAAACCGGTGGCCACCCCGGGGGAGTTTGCGGACGGCGTATACCGTCGAATCGTTTTCCGATCCACGCCCGTGCGTTTCTCGATCTCGCGCTGCGACGCGCCGCTCGCCAGCAGCGTCGCAATGGTCATACGTAAATGGGCCTTCAAGACGTTCACTCCTTCCTCCGCACCGTGGTGAAGAGGACAGCGTAACGTCCCGTCGTCTGGCACCCCGAATTAGGCGCTCAAACGGTCACGCCGGGTGGAGGAGTTTGAGGTGGCCACAGGTGGGGGATTTTGGGTGGCCCCCGGGGATAACACCGTTCAGTCGCGCCAAAGCCAATCAGTTGAGGTGACAGTTGAAGTTCGAGCTTCTGCGAAAGCACTGACCGGCTCAGCCGCGCAGTGTTGCCAGATCGGTAACTACGACGAGTACCAACCTGAGCTCAAAAAACGCGACGAACTCTTCCGTTGGGCGAGAACGCGCGCACATTACTTAGAAGTGGTGAATAATTTTCCGATGCGAATCGTCACACATCTTGTGAGCTAAGGGGGAGTGTCTGTCCCATGCCGAAAATAATTGCAGAAATTATTTCGCGGCCACCTTTGCAGATACTCTTGCAAGACCAGCTGCAATTGGTCCTCGGTCACGACGCTGCGTTCTCAGATAAGCTCCAATAAAATCTGCGGCCTCTGAGTGCCGTTCTGACGCTACGAGCGACTCCCCGATAACCGATGTCAAATAGTCGCTAGTTCCAAATCGTGCTGTGCCCCCGTGCCTAGCAATAGCGACGTCAAGCAATGACCGATCGTTTGGCTGGGACCTGCCCTTTTGTAGAAGCGAAGCACCGAGTTCAAGTGCGGCGTGATATGCGTAAGATTTCGCAGTCGGGCATTTTCTAAGATGTTGGCCTGCCACTAAAAGGGCAGCAGCAGCCGCATGCACTTCTTCAGCCTCGATAGCAAGTCGCGCTAAGTGTGAGAAAACGTAATGCCCCGCGCCATCGCTGGGCGCATGGCAAAAGGCTTCGGAAAGAATGTCGGCGTGCCGACGTGCCTTTTCTCTGTCGTCCAGCTCAAGTGCTATTACCGAAAGTTGCCAATGCGGATACATGATCAAAGCCGTTGTGCCCTCAATCTCGGCGTTTCGTTGCGCTTCGTCAAATCCAGATTGAGCTAAGCCCCAATCGCCGCAGATCCTCAAAGCATAAGCGGCGCGACAAAGCTTATAGTACCTCCCGGTAGAGATCACGGACTTCATGGCAGAGCATAAAAGAAGTTTTGCAGCCCGTTCAGCGCGCGCCATGTCACCGAAGATTGTGTGGTATGCAATGTCTATTGCGACGGACTGCTCTTCGTGTGGCGGATCCGGCAACACGTCGTCGACACTTACATAGGCTTCTCGCGCCAGCTCTGACGAGCATAGGTTCGCAGCAATACGAATTCCGAGATCCGCCGCGCGCAGTCGCAGGTCCACACTCGTGCGGGGATCGCCCGAAGTCAGGATCGCTGATCTTGCAATTGCTTCCCTGTCCGCACTCGGATCCGCACGAAATGCTGCTTCCATCCGAGACAGCAGTTCACTGATATCAGAAGGTGATGTAGCTCGATACGTAAGGTTGAATCGCACGGCGTACGTATCACCACGAACCGCTGACGTGTGCAGTCCACACTCGACCTCTGCTTGCATTCGAATCAGTTTTAAATCGTCGAGATGTTCGTCTTTGCACCGAACAATTGCTTCATCGGCGAATTTTAAGAGCGTTCCGCCATCGCCAGCAGCTAGGAGCGTATGGGCGTAAAGAATTAAATATCGGCTGAAAGAATCCGCATCCGCCGCCGCCCGCCAACTGGTCAAAATGCGTAGAGCATCGCTAAGTGAAGGGATTTCTCGTGCGCGACGAACTAACGCGAGCGCAACGCGTCGATGCACGTATCGAGCAGCGGTTACACCAAGCTTTGCTACTGCCGTCTGCGCCAGAAGCTCATGTACCGAAACGGTTGAATCGCCGCGGTCCGCGAGCGTGTGTGCTTTGTCTAGTTCGTCGATTGCGGCCAGGATCTCAAAGACTCCAAGTTCGAGTATTTCTTCAAGCCCAGAAACTGTTGCAGAGTCACCCAATGCAGAGGCAGTTTGGAGCACGAGCAACGCCGTCACACTCAGCTTCGCTAGCCGCTGCTCAATCACCTCGCCCAACGTCGGCGGTACACCACCCGCTTCGCCAGACTCAATCCAATGATTCACCAATGATCGCAAGAATAACGGCACACCCTCACTCGCCTTCACAAACCAGTCGCCCAAAGCATCCGTTAGCGGCGCCGACAAGTCATCACTGATCGCGCGTGCCAATGCCAAGGAACTCTCTGCCGACAGCGGATGCAACGGACGAACGCGCAACGCATTCGGCACACGTCCAGGCCGCGTCGCGCGCGCGTGAGGTTCGCGCGAAGTCAACACCACAAATGCACGCGTCGAGTCAGCGTGCTCAATAAAATCCGCCAACACTTCCCACGACGTCTCGTCGATCCAATGCGTGTCATCAACGACCAGCAACAACGGCTTCTCATCAGAGACCGCCGCCATCAAGTCAATTAGCGCGCGTCGCAACGACGATACGACCTGGTACGGCGGCGCTACGCTCGGCGCATCCAATTCGCTAATCGCCGGCTCAATCACCGCAGACGTCTCCACAATCTCGGGCTCCGGCTCAGGCGTCACAAACGCACGCGGCATCCACCGCTTCAACATCCGCAAGTTCTCGGGCGCACAACCGAGCGCACCCGGCATCGACAGCATCGCCGGCGCGAGATCCAAAAATACCGACAGCGGACGCACGGCATCCAATTCACGACACCCCACGCGCATCGTCCGAAATCCCTCAAGCGCGCCCACTTTCGCGAGTTCGCTCGTCAGCCGCGTTTTCCCCATGCCGGATGTACCGTGCAATAACACCACGCTGCCATCATGCCATCGCGCACGACGCATCATCATCGTCAACACCGAGAGTTCTTCTTCACGTCCCATGAAGTGTCGCTCCGTCGGCGCAAACGAAATGCGTCCGCGCGCTATTGGCTCGGCGATGCGTCGTCGCAACATCGCTGCCGGCAATCGAATATCACCGGCCCCGATACCCAATTCTGCAAGATACTTATCTAGGATGGCGACAGCTTCTGACTTGGAGCCGGCCAACGCCGTGCACTCTGCGACGGTCAGCGTCGCGTCTTCATTCAGCGGATCAAACTGCAGCAACCACCGCGCGAGTGCCTCGGCGCCACTCCAATCCGCCCGCTCGCGACGCGTGCGCAGCTGACCGACGAGTACTCGACGCACGTCGGCATGCACCGCCTCGCGCTCCGTATCAAGCCAGTCCTGAAAATCCGGTGACGACGCCACATAGGCGGGCAAAAACAGACCGAACGGTTCATGCCCGCGTGTGACGTCCCGCTCGAACTGTTCACCGGTACGCTCGAGCGAGAACGTCGTGAGCACTTGTCCCACGTCCAGCTCCACCACCTCGCCGACCAACCCCGCACGTACGCCAAGCTGACGCAACTTATACAACGCCTGTCGCAGATTGGCGCGCTGCCGCACCGGCGTCTGCCCATGCCACAACTCGGCAAGCAGCGTGTCGCGCGCGCAGCGCATCTCCGGTGCATAAGCCAAACGCAATAGCAGCGAAAACAACGTGCCGGTTGATGGATCCAATCGTGCGTCGCCCACCAAAAGCGTCGTCGCACCGAGCGTTTGGAGACGGATCAACACGCGCCCCTGCGGATCCAGCGTGGGCGCGACCGTACGGTCGACGGTGCGCAAAAACGGGTGTTCGCGGCGGGCGTGTGGTCGGGCCATAGATCCCTCAAGTGGAGTGGTCGGACCCACACGTTCTATCATGGCGTCACCGAAGTGTCATCGCACCCGTCACCCCCGTTTACTTCGGTAGGTCGATCAACGCGTCAATGGGAATGCCGTCCGCTTCCGCCTGAAAATTGACGACGAGGCGATGCCGGAGCACCGACGGCGCCACGGCGCGTACATCGTCGATGTCCGGCATTGCACGCCCGTCCATCGCGGCACGCGCCTTCGCGCCCAGCACCAAATACTGCGAGGCACGAGGTCCAGCGCCCCAACTCACATACTTTTTGACCATCGCGGTCGCCTCCGCCGATTCCGGTCGCGTACTCCGCGCCAGGCGCACCGCGTACTGCACCAAACTCGGCGGCGCCGGCAAGCGACGAACCAGCCGCTGCATCGCGAGCAACTCTTCGCCACCCAACACCGGCTTGACTTGCCCTTCGCTATCGCCGGTGGTCGACATGACGATTTGCTCTTCTTCTTCGCGCGTCGGGTATCCCACCTTTAACTCAAACATGAACCGATCGAGCTGCGCTTCCGGCAATGGGTAGGTGCCTTCCTGCTCGATCGGATTCTGCGTCGCGAGCACAAAAAACGGACGCGGCAATTCGTAGGTGCGACCCGCGACCGTCACATTGCGTTCCTGCATCGCTTGCAAGAGCGCGGCTTGGGTCTTCGGTGGGGCGCGATTGATTTCGTCCGCTAACACCATGTTGGCAAACACCGGTCCGGGCGCAAAACGAAAGGCGCGCTTCCCCGTTCCCGGCTCCTCCTCCATCAATTCCGTTCCCGTGATATCACTCGGCATTAAGTCCGGTGTGAATTGCACACGTGAGAACGTGAGATCAAGGGCACGCGCGACTGTCTGCACGAGCAACGTTTTGGCGAGCCCCGGCACGCCAACCAATACGACATGACCGCCCGCTAACAGCGCAGCAACCAGATCATCCACCACTTGCGTTTGACCAACAATGCGTTGTGCAATTTGCGTGGAAAGTTGGCGTCGCGCTTCCGCAAGACGGTCCAGCAATACGAGATCGTTCGCGTCAGTAGATGCGTTCACGTGTGACTGTTCTGGACGGGGACGGGTGACGTCGCGAGAGCAATGGATAGAAACACATACGGACGTCCGAAGACGTCCGTTGCTTTGCTACGCGTGCAATATGGGAGCGGTACATCTGTTCGCGCGAGACTCGCTCGGCCCGATTCCCGTACCCGTTCGTTAATGCAGAGCAAACTCCACGCGCTGATTGACCGGATAATTCACACTGTGCAATTGCGCAACCAACACATACTGACCCGGCGACGGCGGTGTCCACCGTTCCGCATATACGGCGGAATTGTGCGAATCGAGTAACCGATTCTGTATGGACTGCGTGTACATGCGGCCCGTGCTCCAGCGCCACACTTCGCGGCCGTTTGCGTCGAGCACCGCGAAATCATGCGTGCGCCCATCAGCAAAATTCAACTCTACCCGTTTGCGCGTGTCATTGGCCACTTCGATGGCAAAGCGCACATGACCGTGCGTGGTATCCACAATAACATGCGACGTTACACCGTCAGCGGAGGCCACAGACGTACGCGCGTTGGCCACCGGACTCTGCGTTCGCGGACTACACGCGAAAATGAGGACGGCGGCGGCCAGCAGTGGAACGATGATGCGTGAAAGCATCAGACTTTCAGAAGAATGGGCGGCGCTGAAGGGCAACCGCAACGAGAAGCACCGACATGGACTTGGACGATCCTCGGTCACATTTCGATACTACGCCACGTTATCAACTACAGCAGGGCCTGTCAAGACGCATTAGTGACGTTAAGTGACGACCCTGTCGCCATTTCCAGAGCCCAGGGTACTCAGTCGGGTTTCCTTCGGCAGGGAGGGTTCGTTTCGCTTGCGAAAAATTTCACAAGCCTCTAGCTTCACCCCGGAATGGACAAAAACTCGGGTCGAACAACGTTAAATACAACACCCACTCGCGAGCGGTCGCCGTGGGCGCTCGCGGGTCTCGGCATCCAGTTTTTTGTGGCGATCGTGCTGTTCGTAATACTCGGAAACTGGTTAGACAAACGATTGGGCAGCGCTCCGCTCTTTCTACTGTCGGGCCTGTTTTTAGGCGGCGGCGGCACATTCTACCTGAGTTACCGTCGGCTCATGGCACGGTTCAGCGACACGAAGCACACACCCTCCGCAGCGGAACGGTCATCCGACGTGGGTCCGTCAGCATGATATCGTCTGCGCGATCGAACACATGGCGCTCATTGCTGGCGTTCACCGTCGCGCAGGTGTTGCTGGTCATCGTGGTGTCGTGGTTGTTGCAGCGATTTGTATGGACAGATGACGCATCAGCGTCGGCGGTGCAGGCCAGCGCGTGGATGGCCGTGCTGGTGCAGACAGTGACGTTTGCCATTGCGCGCTTGGTCGCGCGACAAAACGTCATTGCTGGATGGGGGCTCGGCGTGGTGATTCGTTTTGCCACGGTTGCGTTCTGGGCGTTTCTCGGCATTAAGGCGTTGGGACTCGCCCAGAGTCCGGCGTTGCTCTCGCTGGTTGTGTTTTACTTCGTCTCGACACTTATCGAGCCGCTCTTCTTGAACGCCTGACCCGGACCCTCGGGATGACTGGTTCGCTTCGTCGTTTGTTGTCGCAGACGCTTGCACTCATGATGCTTGTGGCGTCTCCCCTTGCGCTGCGCGCGCAGGAATCGACCGCGCCAAAAGCGCCTGTCGATGATTTCATTACGCCGCACATCACGGACGCCTCGCACGTCGAACTTCCGTATTGGAAGTCGCCATTTTACGTCGAGATCGAGCTGCCGAGATTCGCGCCGCTGCAGATCGGATCCATCGCGCTGGACTTGTCGCCAACGAAGCATGTCGCCTTCATGCTTATTGCCGCGACCCTTGCAGCCACATTGTTGCTGAGTGGCGCGTACTTCAGTCGTGCGCAGCATTCCACGACCGGTCGCACCCATGGTTTCGCCGGCGGTGTCGAAGCGGTCGCACTGTATCTGCGCAACGAGGTGGTGCTGCCCAACGTCGGCCACCACGGTGAAGCGTACGTGCCGTTCGCGATGACGCTGTTTTTCTTCATCTTATTTTGTAATCTGCTCGGACTCATTCCGTACGGCTCCACGGCAACCGGCAATATTTCTGTCACGCTTACACTCGCGATTGTGACAGGACTTGTGGTCGAATTCGCCGGTATTCGTGCGAATGGTCTCGGCTATCTGAACTCCGTGTTCTACTGGAACAAAGATCTGCCGTTCGTCATGCGCGTCATCATGTTCATCGTGATGAGTCCCATTGAGATGGTGGGTAAAATTTCGAAACCGTTCGCTCTTACGATTCGCTTGTTCGCCAACATGACGGCCGGACACATCGTGTTGCTCGCACTGATCGGTCTCATTTTCGCGTTCAAGAGCTGGGCGCTTGCTGGAGTGCCCGTTCTTATGGCAACGGCCATTAGCATGCTCGAGTTGTTTGTTGCATTTTTACAGGCATTCATCTTCACCCTGCTCGCTTGCGTATTCATCGGGCAGATGCGGGAAGCGCATCATTAGACAGTGGTGCGCAGCAGCGATACTTGTAGGGCCGACCAGCGTCGCTCACGGTGGTTGGACACGTAGCCGGTCGAGCGACCGGTGACGCTCGTTGAATCTTTCCTGGTTCGTTGACGAGCAGCGCAAAACGTGCGCCGAGCGATGTTTTTTCACGCATACGTTGCGGAGTTTGCCATGATCGAAGTGATGGGTCTTCTGCAGGCCGCGGCCAACGCTGGATCTGATCCGCGTGGTCTCGCGATGATCGGCGCCGGCATCGCCGCCGGCGGGTCAGTGATCGGTGCCGGTATTGGTATCGGCCAGATCGGTGGTTCGGCCGTTGAAGGTATGGCGCGTCAACCAGAAGCCGCGGGTCGCATCCAGACCGCCGCGCTTATTCTTGCGGCACTCGTCGAAGGTGCGGCATTGTTTGGCGTCGTAATCGGCTACCAAATCCAAGGTAAGATCGCCTTCTAGTTTGTGGGGTGAATGGGGCGTCCATTCGGGCGCTCCATCGCTTTTTCTTCAGCATATCCATCCATGTTCGTCTTTTCCTCCCGTATTCGCGCCGCACTGCTTCGCATGGCCGCGCTGACGACTGCGATCACATTTTCGGCGACGCCGGCGCTAGCGGCTGCACCAGAAGGTGGCCCAGTAAATTTGCTTGAGCCGCACGCTGGTTTGATGGTGTGGACGCTTGTCATTTTCGTTGTCCTGTTGGTTGTGCTCTCCAAGTTTGCGTTTCCGCCGCTGTTCGCGGCAGTGGAAGCGCGCGAGAAAGCGCTGGAAGATGCGATCGAAGGGGCGAAACGCGATCGTGCCGAAGCTGCAGAGATGTTGTCGCAGCAACGGGCGCTTTTGGAAGCGGCGCGAACGGATGCGCAAAAAATCATAGCGGACAGTCGCTCGACGTCTGAGAAGATGCGCTCGGAGTTGATGGAGCAGACCAAGCATCAGCAGGGCGAGATGATTGAGCAGGCTCGCCGTGTGATCGAAGGTGAAAAGATGGCCGCCGTCGCTGATTTACGTCGCGAATCGATTGAGCTGGCCATCGCCGGTGCATCGCGCGTTATTGAACAGAATCTTGACAGCGACAGCAATCGGAAGATCGTCGAGAAGTTCTTGACCTCGTTAGACGGTGCGAAGGGCGTTCGCGCATGAGCACTGAACAGCGCGCTGGCGTAGCGAGCAACTACGCCGAAACCTTGCTTTCGCTCGCGCGAAAGGCGGATGATGCGGCTGGTTGGGGGGTGATGTTACGGCAGCTCGCGACAGCGCTCAGCACGGACGAAACGTTGCGACTGTTTTTACAATCGCCGCGCATTGCGTCGAGCAAGAAATCCGAAGTGCTGTCGAAGGCGTTGGAAGATCGCGTGCCGAGATTGTTCTTGCGCTTTGTGCAGGCGCTCGTGCACAATCGTCGCCAGATGCTCATCCCTGCAGTGGCGGACGCTTACGACACGTTGCTGGATGCGTCGAACGGTATTGTGCAAGCGAAAGTCACGGTGGCGCGCGAATTGAATGACGCGGATCGTATGGATCTTGCCGCGCGACTTTCGGCGCTGGTGGGTCGCACCGTTATGCCGCATCTCACGGTCGATCCAGAGATTCTCGGCGGTGTTGTGGTGCGCGTTGGCGATACAGTTATGGACGGATCTGTGCGCCGCCGACTCGGATTGTTGCGTCGTCGCATGATGGCGCGCCCGGGCATCTGATGCGCGACCTACGTTGCCCTCGCGCATTCACCTTCGTGTGCGCGGGGGCGACGATATTGGCGGTGTCGAGCACATCGGCCTTTGCACAAGCGGGCGCACTGCCGGGTCAAGGAATAGCTGCAGCGCGCATTCCCACCGCGCCGAGCTCCACTCCGCGCGGCAATGATACATCGGGCTATTGGCAGCAGCGCGCCGACTACACAATTGTTGCAACGCTCGACGAGCGGTTTGCTGGCATTCGTGCGAGTGGCACGCTGCACTATGTGAATCACAGCCCGGACACGCTGCGCGAATTGTGGGTGCATCAGCATCTCAACGCGTTTCGTCCAAGCTCGCGATGGTCGGCTACCGACGAGCGTGAAGGACGAAAGCGCTTTCAGAACCTCGCCGATCCTGATTTTGCATTCGAGCGATTTACTGCTCCGCCACGCATCGGGAACGACGTTCTCACGCCTGAATATCCATTGTCGCCGGATAGTTCGGTTGTGCGATTCGCGTTGCCGAAAGCGCTGCTGTCAGGCGACTCGGTAAATGTGTCTTTTGCGTGGGAAGCGCGCACTTCCACGGTAGCGCGACGCCAGGGACGGCGTGGACGCAGCTATGACTTTTCGCAGTGGTTTCCGAAAGTTGCCGTGTATGATCGTTCGGGTTGGCATCCGAATGCGCTCGTGCCTGCCGGAGAATTTTACGGAGAGTTCGGCACGTTTGATGTGACACTGGTGTTGCCAAATGATGAAGTTGTTGGTGCAACGGGAGTTCCCGTGAGCGGCGATCCCGGGTGGGCGCGCGTAGCGCTACCAGGCAGCGAGCTTCCGCGTCTCGCTGCGAGTGCGTATCGCGACGTACCGCCCGGACCCGTCGTGTCGCCCGGCAACGGCTATCGCGTTGTGCGATTCTATGCACGAAACGTTCATCATTTTGTGTGGAGTGTCTCACCGGGTTTTCGGTACGAAGGGACGACGTGGGTTCGAGCTCCAGCGCAGGCGTGGCGCTTTCCCATTTGGGATACCGTGTCCGTGCACGCGCTCTATCGCGCGGATGCGCTCGACGATTGCTCGCGCGCCAACGTTGCGTCGTCGGATGACCAAGCGAAATACACGCGATCAGTGAACGATTGTATTGCGACCTCGCGTACGCAGTGGGAGCAGGGCAAGGCGTTGCGCTTCGGATTGCAGTCTCTCCGGTGGCTGGAAGCGCTGTATGGTGACTATCCATATCCGCAGCTGACGATGTTGAAACGCATCGATGGTGGTGGAACCGAATTTCCGATGGTAGTGGAAAACGGTTCCGCTTCCCTTGATCTCACGTTGCATGAAGTGGGGCACATCTTTACATATGGGATTCTTGCGAACAATGAATGGCAATCGGCTTGGATGGACGAAGGATTAACGTCGTACCAAACGGCGCTGCAGCAAGGGCAGGTGCGGGTGTTGCTTGCGGCGCGATTGGCCATGGCGCAGGATAGTGATCCCGCACATCCGCGAGACACGGCGCTTGTCTCGCTCCGTCACTCACTTGATAGCATCAGCGCGCTGGATACGCGATTGGTGCGCGACGGCATCGCCGAACCCATTGGCACACGCGCAGACCTGTTTCGCTCGTTCACGGTGTACAACAGCATGGTGTATGACCGTGGGCAGGCGATGTATCAGGCATTGCATGATGTATTAGGCGAGGAAGCATTTCAGGCATTCTTGCGCGACTATTTTGCTCGCTGGCAGTTCCGTCATGTTGATCGCTGGGCCATGCAGGGCACCGCTGAGCGCGTGTACAAACGGTCGCTGAATTGGTTTTTTGATCAGTGGGTGAGCCAATCGGGCAACATCGACTACACGTTGCGCGCACCAACTGTAACCAAAGTTGGCACGCAGTGGGTCGTGCGCGTGCAGCTGACGCGCTCTGCTGGCTCGTACAAGCATCCGATGCCTGTTGGTGTGCGCACGTCATTCGGATGGACCGTCGTGCGCGCTGATGCCCTCGCGGACGCGCAGGTTGTGGAGGTGCGTGTGAATGCCGCACCAGACGCGGTCTGGCTCGATCCGTTTGGATCAACGGACAGTCCCACGGCGAAATACTATCGTTTGTCGCTCTCTACGCGCTAGCGATGCGCGGGTATCGTCGACGCCGTGACGCGACCGCAGCCTCTGCCGTCCATCCGCTAGAGTCGTCGTGTAAAGGCTGGTTCTCTCGTCACTGAGGTGTGTAGCATGAGTGGTCGTGTAGACGTCCGTCAGGTGCCAAAACCGTGGGGACACGAGACGATCTGGGCGCATACAGATCGGTACGTCGGCAAAATTCTACATATCACCGCAGGTCACGCGCTCTCGGTGCAGTATCACGAGCGGAAAGACGAGACGGTGCATTTGCTCACAGGCGAGATGAAATATTGGGTTCAATTGCCTGGTGAAGACGAGTTGCGCGATCAGCTGCTCGTTGCGGGTCAGTCGTTTCGCATTACACCGGGCACGATCCATTATATGGAAGCGGTGACCGATTGCGACGTGCTTGAAGCGTCCACCCCGGAGCTCGATGACGTGGTGCGTTTAAAAGATCGATACGGCCGTGAGGGTACGAGCGTCGCATAGCAGGGTTTGTCTGTTGCCGTGCGCAGTATGGGGGGCGATACTACGCGCAATTACATCCTGCCTAGTCTAGACCTCCGCCTCTCGCCCCTATGCCTCGATGAAGGTCATCATTCCGCTCGCTGGGAAGGGGACGCGTTTGCGTCCGCACACATATGTCGTCCCCAAGCCCATGCTCAAGGTCGCGGGCCGTCCAGTCATGAGCTATGTCATGGACGACGTGCTGAAGCTTGGCAGCGTGGAACAGGTGGTGTACATCACTGGCCACTTGAAAGACAAAGTGGAATCGTACGTGAAACATTCGTACAACATTCCAAGCGTCTTTATCGAACAGCAAGTGCAAGACGGAACGGCAGGGGCAGTGGCACTCGCGCGTGCGTACGTCGATCAGCCGGTCCTCATCGTGTTCGTCGATACAATTTTTGACGCGGATCTGAGCATCGTAAAAGATTCCGATGCCGACGGTATTATCTGGACGAAAGAGGTCGAAGACTATCAGCGCTTTGGTGTAGTTGTGACCGACGCCGATGGATTCATGACGAAGATTGTTGAAAAGCCTACAACACCAATTTCAAAACGCGCAAACATTGGACTGTACTACATCAAGAATTGGCAATTGCTGTATGAAGGTATTGATCACGTCCTCAAGCAGCCGCCCAACAAAGGCGAGTGGTATCTCACCGATGCGTTTCAGTATATGATCGACAATGGCGCGCGCATCCAAGTGGTGGACGTTAAAGGCTGGTACGACGCCGGGCAGCTGGAGACGTTGCTCGACACGAATCGGGTCATGCTTGAGAAAGGGCGCGCGCGCCGACCAGCGCAATTAGGCGCCGGTGCGACGATTATCGAACCGGTGTATATCGAGGATGGCGTGACCATCGAACATGCGACCGTCGGCCCTAATGTGTCGATTGGCACTGGGAGTACGGTGCGGAACGCGAGCCTTCGCGACGCCGTCATCGGCGATCGCTGCGAAATAGTCGATGCGACACTGCACCAGTCGCTTTTGGGTGATCACGTGTTGGTGCATGGTGTGAAGGGGTCGCTTAACGTTGGCGACAATTCCGAAATTCGGTGTGCGCTATGAGTGATGCGCTGTCCCGTCGCGATTTACTGACGGGTGCCGCTGCAGCACTCGCCGCTTCGGCGATCACCACGGCGCCGGCGCGACTGCTGGCGTCGACTGACGCGTGGCGTGTGGACCTTACACCACCCGCGCCACCGGACGCCACACGCATGATCGGCGTGCCGTTCGAGAAGCACGACGTCGTGCGCATCGCCATTGTTGGCACTGGGTTGCGAGGACGGTCTGCCCTTGGTGAATTTCTTGCCATTGAGGGTGTGCGCATTGTTGCCTTGTGTGACGTCGTCGAAGATAAGGCGACGGCAGCTGCGGCAATGGTGGTGAAGGCTGGTCAGGCGGCGCCGGCGCTCTACACCAACGGCGATCGTGATTTTGAGCGCTTGCTACAACGCGATGACATCGATTTTGTGTACACGGCGACGCCGTGGTCATGGCACACGCCGGTGGCGCTTGCCGCGATGCGCGCCGGCAAACACGTCGGCAGCGAAGTGGCGATTGGTAGTTCGATCGCAGACTTGTGGGAGCTTGTTGACACGTCGGAAAAAACACGACGTCATTGCCTGATGATGGAGAATTGCTGTTACGGCAACAGCGAACTCACAGTATTGCAAATGGTACGGCAAGGCGTGTTTGGAACGCTCCTGCACGCGGAAGCCGCCTACTTACATGACCTGCGAGAAATTCTCTTTGAGGATCGCGACGAGGGGCTCTGGCGTCGCGTACCGCACACGCAGCGCAACGCCAATTTCTATCCAACGCACGGACTCGGTCCTGTTGCGCAGTACCTCGGCATTCATCGCGGCGATCGTTTCGATTTTATGGTGTCGATGGCGTCACCTGAGGCCGGACTCAGTGAGTTTCGTGAACAGCATATTGCGAAAGACAACATCAAATGGAAGGAGGGATACAAATGTGGCGATGTAAACTCGTCGTTGGTAAAGACAGCACTCGGACGCACCATCTTGTTGCAGCACGATGTTGTAAATCCGCGACCGTACTCGCGATTGAATAATCTGCAAGGATCCAAAGCTATCTTCAATGATTATCCGCCTCGTCTCTACATCGATGGCGCCAAAGGTGGCGAGAAGTGGACGGCGCTCGACGATTTACACAAGCAATACGAGCATCCGCTCTGGACGGCTGTAGGCGATCTCGCGCGCAAAAACGGCGGACACGGTGGCATGGATTTCATCATGTGTTATCGGCTCGTGCAATGTTTGCGCGAGGGTCTTGCGCCAGACTTCGACGTCTACGATGCGGCCGCGTGGAGTGCACCGTTTCCGCTGAGTGAGGAATCAGTGCGCAAGGGCAGCGCTCCAATAAAATTTCCGGACTTTACACGCGGTGCATGGCGCGGGACGGCGGCAGCCAACGGCGCATGATCCACACCGCCGCCATCATGGCGCGCGGACTGGGCACACGCATGCGGCGCCGCGATGCCGCAGCGCTCGTCGACGGCGCGCAGGCAATGGCGGCCGACAGCGGCGTAAAGGGCATGATTCCAATGGGTCGGCCATTTCTCGAGTACATCATTTCCGCGTTGGCCGACGCGGGTATATCGCACGTGGTGTTAGTGCTCGGGCCCGAGCATGATGCCGTGCGAGAACACTTCACAGTCGTAGCACGCACGACACGGGTGCGCGTGACGTTTGCGCTGCAGGCTGAGCCACGAGGAACGGCGAACGCGGTGGTGGCGGCAGCTCACGCGATTGACCAAGATTCGTTTCTGGTGCTCAATGCCGACAACTACTATCCGATCGAAGCGCTTCGCGCGCTCGCGGCCGAGGAGCGTGCCGCTACGATTGCGTTTGATCGAGAGGCGCTTGTGCGCGATGGCAATATTGATGTGACGCGCTTGCAATCGTTTGCCGTGCTGACGGTGAGCGATGATGGTCAATTGCTTGGTATCGTCGAAAAGCCGGGTAACGCGCTCGACGTCGCATCGCCCGCAGCGCGCTGGGTGGGCATGAACTGTTGGGCCGTCACGCCAGACCTCGTTGCTGCGTGCCGACGCGTTCCGCAGTCAACGCGCGGCGAGTTTGAGCTACCGGAAGCCGTCGCGATGGCGTTGCGAGAAGGCGTGTATATCCGTGCCGTTCGCATGGCGGCGCCGGTGCTGGATTTGTCGAGTCGCGCTGACATCGCGTCAGTGGCCGAACGCCTCGCAACGCTCGTGCCTGTGTTATGAACGCGCCGACACCAATCACACCCACGCTGCTTCGACTCTCGCTTGAGGACGCGCGTTTACGACCGCGCGCAAGTAATGCGTACGCGCGATTGCTAGTCGAAGCACATCGGGCACTGGACGACGGCAACGTACCGCGAGACGAGCGACGTGTTTGGATTGTGCCGGGCCGTATCGAGGTGTTGGGCAAGCACGTTGACTACGCTGGTGGTCGGTCCCTCTTGTGCGCTGCCGAACGCGGCATTGTGCTGGTGGCGCGTGCACGCGTAGACAGTACGCTCATTGTGCGTGATGCGCGGCGCCGGGAAGCGCTGTCGTTGCCATTCGGGAAAGTGCCGCAGGGGTCGTTGCCGTGGACGGTCTATCCGCGCACCGTCGTGCGGCGTCTGCTGCATAATTTTGGCGACACATTGCTTGGCGCAGACGTCGCAATCGCGAGCAACCTACCGCCAGCGGCCGGTGTGTCGAGTTCGAGTGCGTTGATTGTTGGCCTGACGCTCGCGATGGCGTCGCTTTCAGATTTGTCGTCGTTACCGCAGTGGGCTGCGGGAATTCCGGATCGTACCGCACTCGCGGGTTACATCGGCGCCTTGGAAAACGGTGCGGACTTTGGTGTCCTCGCTGGCGAGCGCGGCGTTGGCACGATGGGTGGAGCGCAGGATCAAACAGCAATTCTCTGTAGCAGCCCGGGACAAGTGGACATGTTCTCGTGGGCGCCTGTGCAACACGAGCAGTCCGTGCGATGGCCGAGCGACTACATCTTCGCCATTGGTGTGAGCGGTATTATTGCGGCAAAGACTGGTGCCGCCAAAGAGCGTTACAACCGCGTCGCTCGTACCGCACATCGTATTGTCGCGTCATGGAACGAAACGCACGGCGCGGGCGCGCGTACGCTTGCGGAATCGTTCGTTCAAGCTGGCGGTGGTGCTCGCGGCGACGAAATTCCGCCACGCTTGTTGGACGCCGCGCAACGTGGCGCGGACGATGAATTCACGGCGGCGCAACTCGAAGCACGCCTGCGACAATTTCATGCGGAAGCTTTCGAATTAGTGCACGGTGCTGCTGATGCGCTGGAACGGCGCGACCTCGTGCTGTTTGGAGATTTGGTCGAACGTTCGCAGCGCGGCGCCGAGCAGGCATTGGACAATCAGATTGCGGAGACTGTGCATTTAGTCGAGTACGCGCGTGAGTTGGGCGCGGTTGCCTCGAGCTCGTTTGGCGCCGGCTTCGGTGGAAGTGTGTGGGCGATGGTGCGCGCCGATGAAGCAGACCGATTTCTTGGTCAATGGCGCGATCGCTATCTACAAATTCATCCCGGCACAACGCATCGCGCGCAGTTTTTTACGTCAGCGCCGGGGGCACCGGCGTTTGAGATGAAGCAAGAATAGGGATTATGGATCAGGGCTGCGACGCAAGCGCCACGACAATCGCCAACGCGCGTGCGATGCCGCGCATTCCATTTGTATTGTCATACCACTCATGCAACGAGTGGGCACCGCCTCCGCGTCCACCCGCACCAATCGTGATGGCGGGAATGCCTCGTGATAACGGAATGTTTGCGTCGGTCGATGCCGTTGCAGACACTGGTTCGCACGATTGCCATCGTGTCGCGGATGCAGCCAGCTCGACCAGCGGATGCGTTGATGGGAGGCACCCACCGGGTCGCTCCCCAAGTGTGATAATCTCTGCGCGAAGCGCTGCGTCCTGTATGATTCGCCCGTGAACAGTCACATTGCGTGACGCGTCGGCGACTACACCGTGCACGATGCGCCGGACCTCGTACGCGGCGTTGGCAAGTGCGAGTGCGTCGGTGGATCGCATGTCGAGATCGAACCACGCGTCGACCGGAATGGACGTGAGCGATTCACCACCACTCAGGCGGCTGATGGTGACGGCCACCGTCGGAGTGTGCGCTGCGCCGACTCGCGTAATGGCTTCCATCGCTGTGGCCATTGCATGAATAGGATTCGGTGTGCCGTAGTCGACCCAACTGTGTCCGCCCGCTCCTGTTATGCGAACGCGTAATCGCAGGGATCCAAGAGCGTAGTGTGCGATTGCGGTGTCGCCAGGGCCATCGAGTACCACGGCCGCGATAGGTTGGGAAACTCCTCGTTGCGCACGGTCGTCGAAGAAATGTCGTGTACCGCGCAAATTGCCCTCGCCTTCTTCGCCAACCGTGGCGACAAGTTCGATAGGACGGCGGAGTAGGTGCAACACGTCTGGCGGTTGCAGCGCATCAGCGAGCGCCAACAACGCGGCCAAACCGCGCCCGTTATCGCCGATGCCGGGGCACTGCACCTGCGAGCCAACAGTGGTGGCAACAAGTGATGTACGCTCATCGAAGACCGTATCCAAGTGCGCGAGACAGACCACCGCACTCGCGGCGATGGTGGTTACGCGCGGGCGCAACACAGCGCACACGTTGCCGACGGCGTCGACGGCAACGTTGTGCCACCCACTCGCACGAAGTAAATCGGCGACGAGTTTCCCTCGCGCTCCTTCAGCGCCGGTCGGTGCCGCGACACCAGCGATGCTGATCTGCTGACGCAACGTACCGGCATCGGACGCTCGCAGTCGTTGCACGGCACCGTTTAGGTCCTGCCAACCCGACCAGTCGGTCACCGATCGCGAACGCGTCACCGTGTCTCAGCAGCAGCGCGAGCCGGGTCTGCTATAGCGATCAACCAATCGCTCCCGTTCGAAATCGGCCGCGCTAAGTGGCGTCTGTTCCGGATGCTGCGACGTCATGTGCGTGAGATACGTGTCATAGTCCGGGACACCAATGATACGGCGAAGCACTGCAGCGCAGCGTTTAAGTACGCTGCCTTCAGTAGTGGCTCGAGACGAAGGTGCTGGCATATCGTGACGATTTAAACCGGGTGGGTGATGCTGGCGTGACGCGCGAAGAGATGACGCGTAGGAAATTTGCAGGCGGGCCCACATTTCGGGAGAGGGTGCCCATTACCAGACAACTTCGGTCTATGACCAAAACTGCTTCATCCCCGCATCTGAAGGTGGTCGCGTGGATGCTGTTGTTGGTCGCGGCGGCCATCACCACTGGCACTGCGGCCACCGTATATGTATCCGGCGATGCCGCACGACGTATTGATGTCGCCGCTATCAATCGGGTGCTCAGCATACATGCCGACGGGCGCGATGCAGCACTTGATCGTGCGCATCGACAAATCACCGCCGCTCGATTGCTCATGGATTCGGCACTCGCACCACTTGGCACCGCCGTTGAGTTGGATTCAAATTCGCTGCGTCGCGTGGTGGCCGTGACGGCGCACGTGACTGCACCCGACGCAAACGCCTGGATTGCAGTAGGTGATGCTCCGCAGCTAGGGGATTCGGCCAACCTTGCATTGTTTCGCCGGTGGGCGCGTGCGAAACGCTTGCCAAATTTCTGGGGCTATCGGACTGGATTTGCTGGAGCGCGAACATCGTACGACGTGCCAATGCGATCAATGCAGGTGCTGAAGCGCTTTATCATCGCGAACGAAGCGTCGGCCGATTCCGCATTACGGGTTCACGACGTTGCGACGGCGATGATTCGTGCGCGGGAGAACATCGGCGCCGCTCGGCAGCTGGTCGATCAGCCGATCGTGATTGATATGTTGGTTGGGCGTGTCCTGCTCCAGCGTGGCGCGCACCTCATGAAGCGCGTCGCCGAGGTGGCGCATGACAGCGTTGCGCGTAATATGGCGATACAGCTCGACACCATCGCGCACACCACGTTCTTGCTTCGTCAAACAGAACATCAACGGACGATCGCCTTCGGCCTCGATGCGAACGACCAACGATTACACGCTATTGCCGCCGATCGCGCGCTGCACCCGGCGCTACGACTCGGTGCGTTGGACGGCGAGGTTCGAGGTGCCTGTCTGCGCAGCGACGAAATCCTGGCCGGACCGTCCGCTGCACGACGTGCGACACTCGAACGCTTGTTGGCCGTCGTTGCTGACATCCCGCGCGCATCGGAACTGGCACCCCTCTACCGTCAATCGCTCGAACAATTTGAGGCGCCGCAATCCAGAGGATCTGTCGAACCACAACTCCACGGAACGGACCGGATTGTAGCAAACTTTCAATGGATTATTCCAACAGCAGTTCGCAATCGTGTGCGCTGGTGCCGAATGATCGGATAACCACGCGACAACGTGTCGCATGGCTATCCGAGTTACCCTACGAAACAGCGGAACGCCCGCGCGCGGCTAGGCCGCCTGATCCAGCATTTTCGTGCGTTGATACGGTACTTCGCTCGACTTCGCAGGTTTGCGACCGCTCGTGACGGCGAGCCATTCGTTGATCGAGCACGAGAGAATCACCACCACCGAGAGCAAGAAGAACGCCGCCACCATCGCATCGAGTCGATCATTGAAGATCATGCGATGTGCCGCCTCGATGCTCTTGATCGATGCTGGTAGCGTGTTCGACGCAATTTGGCTTTCGATCAAGCGCGCATGCGAAAGAAAGCCAAGTTTCGTCTCAGGCGAAAAGATCTTCGTGAGGCCGGCCGTAAACGTGACGATGGCGAGCCAACAGAGTGGCAGAATGGTTACCCACGCATATCGCGCCTTGCCCATCTTTACGATCACCGTTGTACCCACGCACAAGGCGACGGTGGCCAGCAGCTGATTGGAAATACCAAACAACGGCCACAACGAGTTAATGCCGCCGAGGGGATCGGTGACGCCCTGATAGAGGAAGTATCCCCACATGCTCACGAAGAGCGCGCTCGCAAACACGGCGGCCGGATACGAACTACCACGACCCAACGGCTTCCAGATATTCCCGAGCAAGTCTTGCAACATGAAGCGGCCCACGCGCGTGCCAGCATCAAGTGTTGTCAGAATAAAAAGCGCTTCAAACATGATCGCGAAGTGGTACCACAGCGACATCATCGCATCGCCACCCAGCGCCTGCGAAAACAAATGCGCCATACCAACGGCCAAACTTGGCGCGCCACCGGTGCGGGACAGCAACGAGTGTTCACCAACCTGTCGGGCTAGGTTTTCAAGTTCTGCTGGCGTGACCACAAAGCCCCATTGTGCGATGGCTTGCGCCGCACTGGCCGCCGTCGTTCCAATGGCAGCTGCTGGTGCGTTGATCGCAAAGTACACGCCCGGTGTGAGCACGCACGCGGCGATGAGCGCCATCGTGGCCACGAGTGATTCCGTCAACATCGCCCCATAGCCAATCAATCGCGCATCGCTTTCACGTTTGAGCAATTTTGGCGTGGTGCCCGATGAGATGAGCGCGTGAAATCCAGAGATGGCGCCGCACGCAATCGTCACGAACACAAACGGGAAGAGTTTACCTGCAAACACCGGACCTGTACCGTCGACGAAACGTGTGATCGCGGGCATTTCGAGCGGCGGGAGCACGGCGAGAATGCCGACTGCCAACGCCAGCACGACGCCGATCTTTACGAATGCCGACAAATAATCGCGCGGCGCCAAGAGCAACCACACGGGCAGCACCGACGCAGCGAATCCGTAGATCATGATGCACCAACACAACGTCGTACCGCTGAGCGTGAAGGTCGGAGCGAGATCGGGTTGTCCAGCAACCCATTTGCCAGCATAGAGCGCGAACATCAGCAGCACGAGGCCGATTGCCGTCGCCTCGAGCACACGCCCCGGTCGAACCCAGCGCAAATAAAGTCCCATGAACATCGCGATGGGAATCGTGAGGCCGATCGTTACGACGCCCCACGGACTATCGCGCAGCGCGTTCACAACAATCAACGCGAGCACCGAGATCAAAATGATCATGATGCCGAGCACAGAGACCAGCGCGGTGGCGCCGGCCACCGTGCCGATTTCTTCCTTCGCCATTTGTCCGAGTGATTTTCCGTCGCGGCGGATGGACGAACACAAGATCACAAAGTCCTGCACCGCTCCGCCGAGCACGACACCTACCACGATCCAAATAGCGCCCGGAAGAAATCCGAATTGGGCGGCGAGTGTAGGGCCAACCAGTGGGCCGGGACCGGCGATCGCGGCAAAGTGATGTCCGAAGACAATCCACTTGTTGGTGGGGACGAAATCGCGTCCATCGTCAAGACGCTCTGCGGGCGTCGCGCGTGTCGCGTCGAGACCGAAGATGTCAAGGGCGATGAAGCGACTGTAGAAACGATAGGCGATGAGGTAGCAACAGATCGCGGCAGTCAGGATCCAGGCGGCACTGACTTTTTCACCGAGCGAGAGTGCTACTGCGGCGATGCTTCCGGTGCCAATCAGACCGATGGCAATCCAGGGCAGCGCGCCGACGAGGCGGGATTTGGTGGCAGGCATGGACCGTGGATTACATTCGCGCACGACCCTCTGTCAATGCCTGACTGCAGATAGGGACGAACAACGCTTCACTCGGCCGCTTCACTTAACGATCTTTCACTTATGTCTATACCAGTCACACTCATTCCGGGCGACGGCATTGGTCCATCCATCGCCGACGCCACCGTTCGTATTCTCACTGCAGCAGGTGCCGACATCGCGTGGGACCGTCAGGTCGCGGGCATGGCCGGTGTCGCGCGGTGGAACGATCCTATTCCTGATATCACACTTGATTCGATCAAGCGTACGCGCTTGGCGCTGAAAGGACCGCTCGAAACGCCGGTTGGCGACGGATTTCGGTCGATAAACGTAGCATTGCGCAAAACGTTCGATCTCTATGCCAACGTTCGGCCAGCCTACACCATCGTGCCGGGTCGTTTCGATAATGTGGATATCGTGCTGGTGCGTGAAAACACCGAGGGGCTGTACATCGGTGTGGAGCACTACATAAAAATTGGTGATGATCCACGCGCTGCTGCGGAGTCGGTCGCCATCATTACGCGTTTGGGTTCGGAACGTATCGTACGATATGCATTTGACTACGCCATTGCGCACAATCGAAAGAAAGTGACACTGGTACACAAGGCGAATATTCTGAAATTTTCGCAGGGGTTATTTTTGGATGTCGGACGCATGGTCGCGCAGGAATACGCAGGACGTGTGCAGTTCGAAGAGCGGATCATCGATGCTATGGCGATGCATCTCGTGATGCGTCCTGAATCGTTTGATGTTGTCGTGACAACCAATTTGTTCGGCGACATTTTGTCCGATGAGATTTCCGGATTGGTAGGTGGACTTGGACTGGCACCAGGCGCAAATATCGGCGCGACGGCAGCCATTTTCGAAGCCGTGCACGGTACCGCACCAGATATCGCGGGCAAGAATATCGCGAATCCCGGCGCACTGATTCTCGCGGCGTGCATGATGCTTGAACACATCGGGGATCGCGAACGTGCGCAGCGCATTCGGAGTGCATTTGAAACAACCGTGCGCGACGGATCCGTCGTGCCACGAGACTTGGGTGGCACGGCATCGACAGATCAGTTCACGGATGCCATCATTGCGCGCCTCGGATGACGAAGGAGTCTGTCCGACTTCTTCACATCTCTGATATCCACTGCGGCGTTCCGTTTGTCCCGCACCATGTCGAAGGCGCGCGCGCATTAGCGACGTCGATGCGCTTTGATGCGATCGCAATTTCTGGCGATCTGTCACAACGGTCGCGCTCGCACGAGTTTCGTGCGGCGCGAAAAATTCTCGATGGACTACGCGAGATCGCGCCGCTGCTCGTTGTTTCGGGCAATCACGATGCGTCGTGGTGGTATGCGCCGTTTGGCGTGGGTTTGCGTTCGCGCGTACATGCGCGCTGGCGTCGCTATATCCAGCCAGAGCTCGAGCCGACGTTGCACGTGCCTGGCCTCGCATTGATTGGATTGAACTCTGCGCCAGGGGCAATGCCCTGGGCGGTCACAGCGAACCCGCGTGACTGGAGCGTCAAAGGGGGGCTCACGGCCGCGCAGATCGAATCAGCGCGCGCACGTATCGCACTGACCTCGCCAACGGATCTGCGGGTGCTGGTGACGCACCACAACGTCGTGCGGGGGCGCTTGTCGAATCGGTGGGGCATGGCGAATCCGGAACGCACATTGGACGCGCTCGCCGGTCTCCGCGCGGACGTCATTTGTACCGGTCACGATCACGAGGAACGTATCGAACGGGTCGAGCGTGGACCGCATGCGCTGGTGGTGAGCGGCGCAAACACGCTCTCCAATCGCGTGCGCGGTCATCGCGCGTCGGCGCTCAATGTGATAGACGCCGATGCGACAAGTATTGCGGTCACTGTTTGGACGTACGACACTGACGCGCGGGCTTTCGCGGTCGGCCAAACGTCGCGATTCTTGAGAGCCTTGCGATAAATCGTTCCTGAAGCACAGCGAGTTTTGCCTTTCCGCCAAGTCTTGTGCGCCATCGTGGACATTGTATCTTACTGCTGAGATACAACGCCTCACTCACAGAGGCAGGAGCATCGCATGACAAACCACAGCAACATCCTCGGTCTACACCACATCACCCTCGTGGCCAGCAACGCCCAGCGCACGGTCGATTTTTATTCAACCGTGCTCGGTCTTCGTTTAGTAAAAACGACGGTCAATTTCGACGACCCGGGCAGCTATCACCTGTACTTTGCCAATGAAACGGGTGCACCGGGCACGGTGGTCACGTTCTTTGAGTGGCCACGGGCATCTCGCGGTCGCACCGGCATTGGTGGAACACACCATTTCGCTCTGCGGGTCGCCGATCAAGATGCGCTTCTGCGCTGGAAGCGTCGGCTCACAGATTTGGGCGTGCGTGTCATCGGACCCTATGATCGCGAGTCGTTCACGTCCATCTACTTTCGCGATCCGGATGGTGTCATTCTCGAGATTGCAACCGACGGCCCGGGCATCGTTCGCGACGAGAGCATCGGAGAGCTCATTCAAGGCTCTCCATCGATGGCGCTCGTGCGCGGTGCGCGTGATGAAGCGGCAATTGCGGCGCTCACGTGGCCGGAGCCAGTGCCAACGCTTGATGCCGCCATGTCGCTGACACGCGGCATGCACCATATCACCGCGATGACGGCCAATGTTGAGCGCGTCGATGAATTTCTGCGAGGTGTACTCGGCGTACAGCTCGTGAAAAAGACTGAGAACTTCGACGATCCGGGCACGCGTCATTGGGCGTGGGGATCGGCAGACGCACGTCCTGGCACGCTCATCACGTATCTCGAGAAGAATCCGAAAACACAGCGCCGATCGCATATGGGAACAGGACAGGGACATCATTACGCATTTGCCGTCGCCGATGAGTCGACGCAACTCGAATTTCGCGAACGGCTTTTGACTGCAGGCATTGGCGTTTCCGACGTGATGGACCGCGTGTACTTCAAGAGTATTTATACGAAAGATCCTGATGGTCATATCGTAGAGTTGGCAACGATGGGCCCTGGATTTCTCGTGGATGAACCGGTGACGACAACAGGCACAGCGCTTCGGCTGCCACCGTGGCTCGAAACACACCGCGCGGAAATTGCAGCGTCGCTGTCGCCGATCAGTCATCCAACGTGGCCGTATGATGGCGGTGGCGCGGCGCGCGGTATTCGGTCGTACGCGTCGCGGGTGTCGGAAACTGCGCAGGATGCGGAGATGCACGAATGAGCAGCAACGCAAACGTCCCGAGCCTTGATGATCCGCACGGCGGACTCGCACCGGGTCGCGCTGGCGTGCCATTGGCCGACGCATCGTTCGCGCTGGTGCTCATGCACGGCCGTGGCGATTCACCGGAAGGTTTGTTGCCGCTAGGCCGAGCCGTTGGCGCAGTCGACGGTGCGGTGATTGCGCCAAGGGCGGCGGGGAATTCGTGGTATCCACAACGGTTTCTCGATCCAGTGTCGATGAACGCGCCATGGCTCGCGTCTGCGCTTTCTGCGGTCGATCGGGCAGTGCAATCGGCCGTCACTGCGGGCATTCCCGCCGAGCGCATCGTACTCGCGGGATTCTCGCAAGGCGCGTGTCTCACGTTAGAGTATGCGGCCCGCACACCGCAGCGTTACGGCGGAGTAGCGGCACTCGCTGGAGCGCTCATTGGCGATGATCGCGCGATTCGGCACGACGAGCGTTCGCTCGAAGGTACTCCCGTACTGCTCGCGTGTGGCAATGCAGATTTGCACATCCCGGAATCGCACGTGCGCGATTCGGCGCTTTCGTTCGCGGCGTTGGGTGCGGTCGTGGACATGCGGATTTATCCAGGCGTCGGACACACCGTCGTCGCCGATCAGCTCGATGCGCTGCGGGCAATGATCGATCAGGTGCGCACGCTTGCTGCAACGTCAGCAGCAACGCGCGGCCTCTAGCACTCCCAATTTGCGTAGCGGTAGGGCAATGTTCTGTGTGATGCGCATTCCGTGGCTTGCACAGTTGGGTTTCGATTTTGGCGACGCGCAAACCGCGTTGATCATTGTGCCGACTCCGATGGTGCAACATACGCAACGGTCAGTCGACGCAGTGGTTCCACCGGCAATGGTCGACGTCTCGCCAAGCGAGCAACGCGAACGGCCGTCGCGCGGGCGTAGCGCCACACGCGCTCGAACCGCCGTGCTGTTTTCACGCTTACAGGATCTTGGACTGCGTGGAGTTGACGCACTCGTACTGATGCGCACGCGCACGGTCATGGTCTCGTTAAGCGGTCGCACGTTGCGCGTGCATGAAGGCTATGCAGATGCGCCCGAATCGGTGCTTCATGCGGTTGTGACATTTGCCATGGCCCGCACAAAAGCGGCCAGAACTGCCGCGCGCGATGCGATTCTCTCGCACGATGTCGAACGCGCGCCGATGACGCGTCGGACTGAACCGGCGCGACCCGGTGATCTGGCAATCCTCGCACACCTGACGGAGGCACACCGTGAACTCAACGTGCGCTGGTTTGCAGGTAGCCTGACGACGTTGCCAATTCTGTTGTCTGGACGTATGGCGACGCGATTGGGCCACTACGATCCCGGTACGCGATTTACGGCGGCCGAGATCGTGTTGTCACGGAAACACGTGGTGCGACACGGTTGGCGAGAGGCTCTGCACACACTGCTGCACGAAATGGTGCATCAATGGCAACACGAGTCGAATCAAAGTATCGATCATGGTCGAGAGTTCCGGCGCAAGTGCCGGGAAGTAGGTATTACAGCGGCAGCGTGTCGTGAGGTGAAGCCGCTTGATACGCGACGTACGAGAAGCGTCTTCGGTTAGGCGGGCGGTTTTTCAACCAACAGCGAATACAACAACGCCCCCAACAGCATCTGCTGTTGGGGGCGTTGCGACACCAGTCACCGGCACATCATCGATCTTTTACGGGGTGATCGTGGAACTCCTTCCGCCAAATCTGAAGCTGGAATTTTCCGTTACCGAGGTGAGTCCGCGGAAGCCGCCGTACACGTTGAATCCGAAGATGGTTGACGTGCCAGACACCAAGCCCCACGTGTTGTTGAAGCCTGCAACTCCAGACAGATCAGGCAGGTCGAAATCGAAGGTTGCCGAACCCGTGCCGAAATACGCGCGCGATCCGGTAATCACCCACGTGCGGACGTTGGTTTGCGTAAACGATGCACTCACCACATCGCCGTAATCGGACTGCCACGATCCCTGCACACGCGGACGCGCATATGGCGCGGACGCAAGGGACGTGAGCGTTGGTGCTGTTGCGGCAGCGCCTAACGTGACCGTTCGCGCGGCGATGTCCTTGTTGTATTGAAAGACCGCACGTTGCGTCGTTAGCGTGCCTACGGTGGTTGACGCGATCACCGTCGCCGCATGCAAATCGCCCGCTTGGGTGAGCGAACTTGGCACGCCGATCAGTGTGATCGGGCTCGTCGCGTTTTGTGTGAAATTAATGAAGCTGCCCGAAGCACCGTTCGCCGTCTGAAAAAGACTGAGTGAGGTGAGAGCCTCACCGTTGGCGTTCGCCACGGTATACGCGGCGCTCGCTGGGGCAACCGCCTCCGCTGCACCGAAATCGAGCACCGCACCAATGGAACCGCCCGCAGCCGGATTGAGATTGCGACGCACGATCACTTTGTCCTGACCGATGGTGCCCGTCGTAAAGTTGATCGCGGTGCGCGTCGCAATCAGGTCGGTCGAACCATCGGTCGCGCCGGTGATGGTGAACGCGCCGTTCGTGCTGACCGACGCCGTGCCGGCGCCGAGCGTCACGGTCGCGGACTGCCCGGCCGCGAGTCCGGCGACAGTTCCCGTGACTGACTTGGTGAGCGGATTGCTCACGCACTGTTGCTGAGCAACGCCAGGGAATTCGGACGCGGCGTACAGCAACACCGTCACTTGCACACCATTTCCTGCGCTCGCTACGGCATACGCGACCTGACCGGTCGTGCCTGCGATCGAAAAATTAAACGTGCTATTCGCGCCGATCGTTACGGGCGTCCAACTGCCCGTCGAACCGTTGCGAAACGCGAAGAACGCAGGGATGCCATCCGCCGCGCAGAAACGATATGCAACAGCGGCTCCTCCCGTCGCAACAACGGTGATGGTCAACGGAACTGTTGCGGTGACGGTTGTGGCGCCTGTAGCCGTCGCCGTAATGGTTGGATTAAACGAGCCAATGGTAGCTGTTGCACTCACAACAAACGACAACGATGACGTGGTGCCAGTCACTGCTGCCGGTGTGAATGTTGCCGTCACGCCCGATGGCAACCCTGTGACCGCGAGGTTGACGGCACCCGCAAATCCACCAAGGCGTGTGATCGTGACCGTGCTCGCTCCCGTTGCGCCCTGCTGTATGCTGACCGCATTCGCCGCAACGGTGATGCCCTGCGCGGCAGTCACTGTGAACGCGATCGTACCAGTTTGTGCGGTCACGCCCGTGCCAGTTGCGCGCACAGTGATATTCGTCGCGGCGGCAACAGCGGTCGAGCCAACGGTCAGCGTAAGCGTACTCGTGGTCACGCCAGCGGTTAATGTTGCTGGAGCAAATGACGCCGTCACTCCAGTCGGCAGATTTTCAGCCGTGAGTGCAATGTCGCCAGTAAAGCTGCCGACGCGCACGATGGTAACCGTACTCGTAGCCGTAGTACCAACCGCAGCAGACAATGTTGGCGAACCAACGGCGAGCGTAATACTTGGCACCGGCGCCACCGTCAGCGCTATCGCCGTCGTGCGATCAGTCTGACCCGTTGCTGTTCCACGTACAACGAGATTGTACGTGCCGGCAACCGCTGTTGTCGTGGTGGTAATTGTGAGCGTCGAGTTGCCCGCTGTTGCAGGGTTCGGCGCAAAGACGCCGGTCACACCTGCCGGTGCGCCTTCGAGTGCCAAGGTCACGTTGCCAGCAAAGCCACCTGTGCGCGCAACGGTCAGCGTGCTCGTGCCGGTCTGTCCATTCACAATTGAGAGCGACGCAGGACTTGCCGTGAGCGCGAAGTCTGGCGCGGATGATGCCGTCACGGTGAGTGCGACGGTTGCAGTTTGTGCTGTGACGCCAGTCCCCGATGCGGTCACGACCACTGAACCGGTGGTCGCGGCAGTGCCAGCAGCAACGGTGAGCGTCAATGTGCTGGACGTGACACCTGCGGTAAGCGTAGCAGGAGCAAATGCTGCGGTGACGCCCGTTGGAAGGCCGGTGGCCGCGAGCGCAACATCACCCGTGAAACTGCCAACGCGCGTGATCGTGATTGGTACAGTGCCTGACGTTCCAGCAACGGCGGTCAGCGCGCTCGCACCGGCGGTAAGCGTGATTGCCGGCGTTGGCGCGGTGGTTGGTACCGTCAGGGCAACCGTGATCGTCTTCGTGGTCACGCCCGTGCCAGACGCGGACACCGTAATGGAGTTCGTACCTGCTACCGCCGAAGTGCCGACAGCGATGGTCAACACACTGGTCGTGGCGCTCGAGGTAATTGAAGCCGGATTGAATGTGACCGTCACGCCCGCTGGCACGCCGGTCGCGGCAAGTGCGACATCGCCGGTGAATCCGCCGCTGCGCGCGACTGTCAGCGTGGTCGTGGTACTGGTGCCTGCGGTAACCGTCACGGCACTGGTGTTCGCGCTAAGAGTGATTACGGGCGTCGGTGGAATCACGACGGTGCCACTGTCGGTAGAGCTGCTGCAGGCAACGGCGCTGAGGGCCAGTGCACTTGCGAGCCAGCGTCGGATCGAGGTCATCATCGAAGTCATTATTGAGGGAGGAGGGGACCGGTCGCTAATTCTAACGTGAATAAGCGCGGCGTGAGGTTTCAAACCTGCAACATCCATACTCAGCACTTAGCAAACATTACGCTGGCGCTGCTAGATTTCCGTGATAGGCCACACTCACTTCTCGCATCGCGTTTTTATGGCTCTCGATCTGCTCGCCATCGCCGCAATTCCTGCGCTTCCGTCTGTCGAACTCACAGCGAACGCAGCCGACCTCTTCAACATCGACGCGGCGCTCACCGAAGAGGAGCGCGCGATTCGTGACACGATCCGTGCCTTTGTCGATGAAAAAATTCTGCCAATTATTGGCACGTGTTACGTGGAGGGGCGCTTCCCGAAAGAGCTCATTCCCGAATTGGCTGAGCTTGGCGTGCTCGGTGCGTCGCTGCCTGAGGAGTATGGCTGTGCGGGTTTGTCGAGTGTGGCCTATGGGCTCATCATGCAGGAACTCGAGCGTGGCGATTCCGGCATTCGTTCGTTTGCGTCAGTGCAAGGTGCGCTTGTGATGTACCCCATTTTCGCGTTTGGATCGGAAGCACAAAAGCGCCATTATCTGCCGAAATTGGCGAAAGCCGAACTCATCGGGTGCTTTGGGCTTACTGAACCGGATTTTGGGTCAAATCCGTCGGGTATGATCACGCGTGCGCGTCAGCAGTCCGATGGCAGTTGGGTGATCAATGGCGCCAAGATGTGGATCACCAACGGGTCGATGGCCGACATCGCAATTATTTGGGCAAAGACGGGCGACAGTACCGACGACACGTCTATTCGTGGATTTATTGTCGATACAAAGTCGCCAGGCTTTACCGCGCGTGATCAGAAAGGCAAGCTGTCGTTGCGCGCGAGCGATACGTCAGAATTGGTGCTCGTGGACGTGCATGTACCGAGTGATGCGCTGTTGCCGGAGTCGGGTGGACTGAAAAGCCCGCTTATGTGTTTGACGCAAGCACGGTTTGGTATTTCGTGGGGCGTGTTGGGTGCCGCACTCGCCTGTTTTGAAGAGGCGGTGTTGTACGCGAAAACACGCGTGATGTTTGACCGTCCCATTGGTGGATTCCAAATTCAGCAGGTGCGGTTGGCTGATATGCTCACCGAAATTGTGAAGGGGCAATTGGTCGCGCTGCATCTCGGTCGACTCAAAGACGCTGGCAACTTCACGCCAACACAAGTGTCGCTTGCGAAGCGAAACAACGTGGATATCGCGACGAACATCGCGCGGGAAACGCGACGCCTGTTGGGCGGCAACGGCATTCTCGCCGAGTATGGAGCACTGCGGCACATGGCGAATCTGGAAAGCGTGTATACCTACGAAGGCACGCACGATGTGCACTCGCTGATCCTGGGTCAGGCGATCACGGGACTAAGCGCATTTAAATAAAAAAGACGACGCTCGCGTCACATTGCCCGGTCGAGAGCGTCGGCCTAGCTTCCGACAGTTCGCCCCAGCCTTCTTGTCTTCCAGATGGAGCCGTCGCGGTGAAGATTGCCGTGTGTATTAAGCGCGTCCCGGTGATGGAAGTAAAGTTTGTCATTGCCGCAGACGGAACCCGCATCGAAGAGGCGGGCCTCAAGTATGACGTCAACGATTTTGATCTCTGGGCGGTTGAAGCCGCCTTGCAACTCAAAGAAAAAGCTGGTGCTGGCGAAGTGGTGGTGATCTCGCTTGGCGTTGATGCGGCGCAAGAGCAAATTCGCAAAACATTGGCGATGGGCGCCGATCGCGGAGTGCTGTTGAAAGCCGACACGACGCCTGCGGACGGTTTCGCGGTGGCGCAGGCGCTCGCGTCCGAGTTGAAGGATGGTGGGTACGACCTCGTGTTGTTTGGTCGTATTGCCATCGACTCGATGAATCAGATGACCGGACCGATGGTGGCCGAGCTACTGGATTTGCCCTGTGTGACGAACGTGTTCAAACTCGATATTGCGAGTGGACGCGGCGTGGCGCAGCGCGCGCTCGATGGTGCAGTGGAGGTCGTAGAGTTTCCGCTTCCTGCGGTGCTGACCATTGACGATGGCTTGAACAAAGAACGGTTGCCGTCGCTGAAAGGCATCATGGCGGCGAAGAAAAAATCCTTGGACATCAAGCCCGCACAGTTTGGCGATGTACATGTGTCGGTGAAGCAGATGGCGCTTCCTCCCGAGCGCGCCGCCGGACGCATTTTGGGTGACAGCGCGGCGGCCGTGCCTGAACTCGTGCGACTTCTCCAGACTGAAGCGAAGGTACTCTGAGATGGCCAACGTTCTTGTATTTGCAGAGACGCGTAGCGGTGAGCTGCGCAAGGTCGCGCTGGAGGCGGTGACCGCTGCTCGCGCGTTGGCGGATATGTCGGGTGGTGGAGCCGTGCACGCGGTCGTTGCCGGCGCCAGCGGTGTCGCGTCGCTCGCCGATGCATTGGCGCAGCACGGCGCGGACACAGTGCTGTTGCTCGAACACGCGGGTTTCGCGCAGTACAATCCAGAAGCGCTCGCCGCCACACTGGCGAACGTGCTGCGCAGTGGTACGTATCGCTACGGACTGTTTAGCGCGACGGCGCAGGGACGGGACTTGTCGCCGCGTATCGCAGCAAAGTTGCGCATTGGACTGGTGGCGGATGTCACGGGCTTTGCGGTGGATGGCGAAACCGTGCTCGGTACACACCCGCAAAACAATGGCAAGTTGGTCGCCACGCTTGCGTTGTCAGGATCGCCATCGTTGGTGTCGGTGCGTCCATCTGCGATGCAACCGGCGGTACACGCGAAACCCGTGGTGACGGAGAGTCTTGCATCGGCGACTGATCCGGCAGCGTCACGTGTCAAAGTGACGGAACTACGGCAGGGTGGCACTGGCAAGATTGATCTTGGTGATGCGTCGGTGATTGTCGCCGGCGGCCGAGGTCTCAAGGCACCTGAAAACTTCAAGCTGTGTGACGACCTTGCCGAGGCATTTGGTAATGCGGCCGTTGGGGCGACGCGTGCCGTGACGGATGAAGGATGGCGACCGCATTCGGATCAAATTGGACAGACTGGTCGCAACGTTAGTCCGAATTTGTACATCGCGGTGGGCATCTCGGGCGCAATTCAGCATCTCGCCGGCATGCGCACGTCGAAGACGATCGTGGCAATCAACAAAGACAAGGACGCGCCGATTTTTAAGATTGCCGACTACGGCATTGTGGGCGATGTGTTCGAGATTGTGCCGGCGTTGACGGATGCGATCCGGAAGGCGAAGGCGCAGGGGTAAGTGGGTGTGTGGGTGTACACGAAGGCCGCGTCGGGGATATTCGATGCGGCCTTTCGTATTGGTGACACTCGCCTTGTCCACGCAAAACCCGACCCCTAGCTTGGCCGCATGTCTCTCTCCAACGTCATTTTCGCGATCATCCTCATTGTTGCGCTCGGTTTTTTCACACGGAGCGCGCGTCGGCTGATTCGCTGGCTCAAAATCGGACGCCCGGAAGTCCGGACTGATCATCCAAACACGAGAACGGGAAACTTGCTCGCGATCGGCATCGCGCAAACCAAAATTTTGCGTGACCCCATTGGCGGAATGATGCACGCATTGGTGTTTTGGGGATTTTGCGTGCTGGGACTCGGGACGATGGAAATCATGATCCAAGGGCTGGTGACCGGATTTTCGTACTCGTGGATTTTGCCGAGTTTTTTGTACCTGCCGTATGTGATCTCGCAGGAATTGTTTGCGGTGTTTGTGCTTATTCCGGTGTCGTTCTTGCTGTACCGTCGATTGGTCATCAAGCCGGCGCGATTTCGCAACGATCCCGTCCATGGCGGGGATGCGGTGTTCATCCTCAGCATGATCGGCGCGTTGATGGTGTCGCTGCTGCTGTTGTTTGCGATGGAGATTCGCACCGGCGCTCCTACCGATGGGCGCGTCATATCGCATTTGCTTGCCTCGCTATTCAGTGGAGTATCACCCGTCACTGCGCATGTGATCGCGCGTAGCGCGTGGTGGTTTCACGCCGTGCTCATTCTGTATTTTTTGAATCACTTGCCGGGTTCGAAGCACTTACACGTGCTGACGTCGCTCATCAATGTGTGGTTCTCGAATACGAGTGGTCCGGGCACGGTGGGCGCGATGCGTCCGATGGACCTCGAAGCGGAGAACGCGGAGCAGTTTGGTGCATCGGACGTTGAGCATTTATCGTGGAAGAATTTGCTCGACGGGTATTCGTGTACGGAATGCGGACGGTGCACAGCGGTGTGTCCGGCCAACATCACGGGCAAAGCGCTTTCGCCGCGAATGATTGTAGTGAAAACGCGCGCGCGATTGACAGAAAAAGCGCAATTGCTCGATCTGATGCAGGGCGCCGAACCCACCACTGAGCAAGTGGCAGTGCTGGATCACAAACTGTTGGATGGTTGGATCACGGAGGAAGAACTCTGGGCCTGCACAAGCTGTCGTGCGTGCGTGGTGGAATGTCCCGTGTCGATCGATCAATTGGATATCATCAACGAATTGCGTCGCGACTTGATGTTGATGGAGTCGCGTTTCCCCGAAGAGTTGCAGCCAGCGTTGCAGTCGCTCGAACGCAATGGCAGTCCGTGGGCGTTTAGTCCGACCGATCGCACGTCGTGGGCGGAAGGACTGGACGTACCAACGATGGCCGAGTTGGCGGCGCGCGATGAGCAGCCCGACATTTTGTTTTGGGTCGGCTGCATGGGGTCGTTCGATGATCGTGCGAAAAAAATCACGGTGGCGTTCGCTCGCATTTTGCAGGCAGCGAACGTGAAGTTTGCGATCCTCGGCCAAGAGGAGAGCTGTCACGGCGATCCAGCGCGTCGAATGGGCAACGAATATCTGTATCAGATTCTCGCGAAGGGCGTGATCGAAACGCTTGATGGCTACAAGGTGAAAACCATCGTCACATTTTGTCCGCACTGTTTTCATCAAATGGGCAAAGAGTTTCCAGATTTGGGGGGACATTACGACGTCATTCATCACACGGAGTACATCGAGCAACTATTGAACGAAGGGCGTGTGCCGCTCGAAACGGAGCACGGACAACGACTGAAAGTGGCGTACCATGACTCGTGCTACCTGGGTCGGTACAACGACGTGTACGATGCGCCGCGCAACACACTTAAAAAGGCGTTGCCGATTATCGATCTGGTCGAGCCCGTGCGCACCAAGAGTCGGGGGTTGTGTTGTGGTGCCGGTGGCGGTCGGATGTGGATGGAGGAAAACGTCGGAAAACGCGTCAACGTCGAACGTAGTGAAGAGCTGCTGGCAACAGGGGCCGATCAGATCGCGGTGGCGTGCCCGTTCTGCATGACGATGATCACAGACGGTGTCACGGGCGCCGGGAGTAACGTGCCAGTCTTGGATATTTCGGAAGTAGTGGCGAGTCGCCTGCTGGCGTCGCATGCGTAGTTCGTGAAATACGTATGCTGGCAAGCGAAAGCCCCCGCCGATGCAAGATCGACGGGGGCTTCGTTGCACTGGCGAACGAACGTTGGGCGGACGCTGCTTCTACGTTTTTGCGACGCCGACGGCGCGAAAGGAGACCGACACCCGCGAGGCCAGATGCCATCAATGACGTAAGTGCTGGGTTCTGGTGCGGTGAGCATACGGGGACGGCTGTACATAAACTCTTGGTTGGAAACGCAACCGTCGCCTGAAATGCAGTCCGACAATACATACCAGGTCAGGGTGACCGGCGCCGTCAACTGCCTGGTGTAGTCGTCAGAGCTGCTCGCCCCGGATGGATCGTGAACGTGCACACGATTCCATCCGACTGCTTTCCGCGGGCGGATGTTGGATTTGTATGATCGCGCGGACTCTGCGTTTGCTCAACTCAGTCCGGATGAATTTGATTTTGAGCACGTACTGCGCGGGGCATCTTGGTTACATCTCTCGGGAATCGTCTGCGCACTCGGCGACGGCCCTGCGTCAGCAGCCGAGTTCGGCGGCGATCAACGATGCGGACTCCATAAAATGATATTCGCTGCTCCGACAACGCGTGCGGTAGTGCTCATACCCACATGATGCGCATGACTTGAATCTCTTGGTGAATCTTGCCTTCGTCATAGGGTGTGGTGGTCGTTTCCGCAATGCGCAGTCCCACCAACGGCAGCCGCGCAACAAAAGTCGGCAACGCCACGCGGCCTGGATCCGCAATAATCGCTACACCGCCGGGCGCCAACGACTTGGCAATGCAGTCCGCAATCAGCGTTGCGTACTCTTGCTCGTAGACCACGTCGGCCGCAATCACGACGTCGAACGGACCAAACGCTTCTGGCCACGCGCGCCAATTCACAAGCCGCACCGTCGGCTCGCGGCCAACGTTGCGACCGGCATTCGCTCGAGCGACGTGCAACGCGTCTTGGTAGTAGTCAGTGGCCGTGACATCGAAGCCAGCGCGCATGGCCGCGATCGTGGGTAAGCCGAGTCCGCATCCCAACTCCAATAACGTCCGTCCTCCACCGTGTTCCGCCAACAGTGTCGCGGCGAGTTGGCGGGACGATGGCCAGAGATCGGCCCAATACGGCAGGCGCTCGTCCATGACATAGTCCGCTTCGCTGATTAGATGGTCCGCGTTCGCCGGTTTTCGAAGCACAAACATCGTGTCACCGAGGTGCACGGTTTCGTCAGCAAGTGAAAAACGTCGCGCGAGCGCGTCATCAAGCGACGCGCCATGCAATGTTTCAATCGCATCGCGAACGAGATCACTCGATGGTCCGGTCACGTGTACCCTCCCAAGGAGATGTCGCTCTGCCACTCCGCGTCGGGCATGATGAAAGCGTCAAGTATCATTCCGGGCACCACCGCGTTGACGTGCTCTGGAACAACGAGCAGCGCGTTCGACGAGGCCATCACGCGAAGTAAGTTGGATCCCTGCGGTCCTGCTAACCACGCGTCCAGTACCCCGTCGGTGCTTCGCGTCACGCGTACGCGCAAGAAATGTGTCAAAGACGCGGCGGTGTCAGCATGATCCATCGCGCGCACGCGCAACGGGAGATGGTGTATTGCCGCGTGTCCTCCAAGTTGCCGCAACAGGGGCCAAGCGAAAAGCATACCAGTCACCATTGTCGAAACTGGATTTCCCGGCAATCCCAACCACGGTGTGCCGAGAATAGAACCGGTGCCGAGCGGGCCGCCGGGTCGAATTCGTGCACGCCAAAACGCGAGCGAGCCATCAAGCGCCACCAGCGCGTCACGCGTATAGTCGTGCGCGCCGACAGAGATGCCTCCGGTCGTGATCAGTAAATCGCAACCGACATCAACCGCATCACGAAGCGCGGAGACTACTGCCACGAGTGAATCTGGTAAGAGCGGGACCACACGTACCGCCGCGCCTGCGCGTCGCAATAGCGCAGGAAGAGCGTAGGTGGACGATGAGACAATACGCCGACCTGCTTCAACCTCGTCAAAACGATCCAGCAACACGAGTTCATCGCCACTCGACAGCACGGTCACGCGCGGTCGGCGATGCACGCGCACCATCGCCGCGCCAATGCTCGCCAAGACGCCCAAATGCGACGAGGTGATTGTAACCCCGCAATCAAACAATGCATCGTTCGCGAGAACATCCTCACCGCGCGGGCGGATATTCCCACGCCCCGCGAGATCACGGTCGTTGACGATAACCACGTCGGTCCCATCGCGTCGGGTGTCCTCCACTCGCACAACGGCGTCCGCACCCGCAGGCACAGGCGCGCCGGTCATAATTCTCACCGCCGTCATGCGCGCAACCTCCGGCAATCGCGAAGGATCCGCGCCAGCGGCAATCGTACCGGTCTCGCGCAAACGCACAGGCGCAGTCACACTCGCGCCGGCAACATCGGCACGGCGCACCGCGTAACCATCCATCCCCGCATTGTCCCACGGCGGCAACGACACTCGGCACACTACAGGACCCGCCAGCGCGAACCCCAACACATCCTCGAGTGGCATCACAACGTCAGACAGTGGGAGCGCGCGCGCGAGCACAGTTGTCAGTGCTTCACTATAGGAAAGTCCGCGCGTTGCCCTACCCGCGGAGTCTGTCCGATCAGCGGTCACGCGTGCCAATCTCGTCGGTGATGCGCAAAGCGGCGAGCGTACTCACCAATAGGTCTTGGACACGTTCAACTTCTCGATTGGGTACCGTGAAATTGTTGCACAGCATTGAGAAGAGCACAAGGTGTCCATCGGCTGTCGTCACGTAACCGGAGAGCGACCGCGCTTTGTCCACCGTGCCCGTTTTCGCGTGAGCATTGCCTGCCGCTGCTGTGCTTTTCATTCGATTCGCAATCGTCCCGTCCACGCCGGCAAGCGGGAGCGCATCGCGATAGATCGAAAACCACGGTGATTGACGCATTGTATCCAACACGCGTACAATCGCGCGCGGTGTAACGTAGTCGTGACGTGATAATCCACTGCCGTCGCGGTATGCCGCGTCGGCGTTGGTCACGCCCCACAGCGCGAGCGTGCGCGCACCAACCGCACGCGCACTATCCGCCGAGCCATCGTGACTACCCATCCAGCCCGACGTGCGAAAAAGCATCTCGGCAATTTGATTTTGCGATGGTTTTTGCATGCGCGGCAACACATCGCGCAACGGTGGCGACTCCAGCACTACAAGCGTGTCCGTCAGGGTGTCCCGCTTGCGCTTCGCAGCAACATTCGTTGCGGAGCCTATGCGCACTCCCGCCGCAACGATCGTCTCACGCAATGCCGCACGATACGCGTCGTTCGGATGCCGGTACGCAAGCGTAAGCTTCGCACTGTCGCCAGCGGGCATCGTGCCTGTGACTTCAATGGCGGTCGCCGTAGTGTCGTACACCGCACGCAATCGTTCACCAACGGTACCAATACCGCGTGTCGTAGCGCGAATCACTAGCGGCGGATACGCAGCTGTGGGTGCGCGTGTAACCCGCACTGCGGCTCCAACCTGTGCACCCGCGGTCACGCGCAGCGTAAGCAGCCCGTCGTTGAAAAGCAGTTCGTCGATCGCCGCTCCATACGCATCGTCTCCGTCATCAACCGCCCAACCAAACCCTGTTGTCGCGCCCGTGAACACGTCCCCGAGCGTACGCACGTCACCAATGATGTGCGTGATTCCGCGTTTCGAAAGCGCCGAAACGATCGGAGCGAATGCCGAGGATGCGTGCCCGGCACGCGAACTATCACTCACACTCGGATCCCCATTGCCAACAATCAAGAGATCGCCATGCCACGTCGCGCCGCGCTGGAAACCGCGCAACAGCAAGGGAGTGCGCCAACGATACTCGGGTCCTAATTGCTGCAACGCGATGGCTGCCGTGAGCAACTTCTGATTTGACGCCGGCATAAATAATTTGTCGATATCGTGCGCAACAATTGTGTCGCCACTCGCAACGTCGACAATCAGCACGCCCCAACGCGCATTATTCCACATCGGCGCCGCAAACGCCGAGTCGGCCAGATGCTGCACGAGCGCGCGCGCCGTTGGCGCGGGCACAACTACTGGTGCCATCGTTGGTGCCGTCGGCTCGGGGATATGCGGAGCAATCACCAACGGCGACGACGTGCGACATGCCGTCTGCACGAGCACGACCGCGCACATGCCGACGGTGCGCCTTGCGCCGTACCTCATGCGTCCAACTCGTACGTGCTGCTCAACGTGGCATCCTCCGCAAGGTGAACGCGAATCACCAACGCGCTTGTACGTACCAAGGCAATCTGTACACGCTCGGCGATGAAGCGCGCCATGTTCTCGCCCGTAGGAATCAGCGCGCCGTCGGCAAACTCTGGAACGTCAAGATTGATGTTGCGATGATCAAAACGCTCGCGCACTTCGCGTTGCAACACCTGATCAAGAAATCCCAAATCGACGACAAATCCTGTCTCTTCATCTACCGGGCCGGCTACGGTCACATCGCAGATGTAACTATGTCCATGAAAGTTTGGATGCGCGCACGCGCCAAACACCGCCGCGTTTTCCGCGTCACTCCAATCGGGTCGTCGATAGCGATGCGCGGCCGCGAACAGCACGCGACGCGTGAGTGACGTGCGCGGCACAGTCGTGTTACCGAAAAATCGGAACGGACACGCCCGCCGAAACACCCCAGTTGCCGCGCCACACTGACCGCGACTTCGTGTCCGAAAGTAGGGCCGTACTATCCGCCGCTTTCAGGAAATATCTTTCGGGATATTGATACTGCCAGATATAGTTCGTCGCGTCAACGCGCACGGAATAACCCGAACGCAATAAGTACCGCAGTCCGAGGCCATAGGTAAAACTGAACTTCGTGCCAAATCGGTAGAGCCCCGTGTCCGCCTTCGCGAAATCACTCGCGATCCCTAGGCCGCCCGACAGCGAGGGGATCAAGTGGTGCCAAGTCTTCTGTCCAGTGAGCGCAATCTCGAGACCCAAATCCACGACCGACGTTGTCGCACTCACTGTGCTCACTAATCGCGTCTTCGCGGGCTTCGACGGATCGAACACATTTCTCGTCGACGGCGCCACCGTGTAGCGTGCGAACAAGTACGCCGGGCCGCCAACTCCGATGTCGTAACGCAATGAAACGAAACCCGTCGCGTCAGGCGCTACCTTTGCCGGATCGCGCTTAATCGCTAACCATCCGCCGCTAGCCGACAACGTCTGACCCGGTTTGTAGTCTTCGTACGGACTGGCAGTCGGTAAATGTCCAACCTGCGCCGTCGCCGGATGCGACAGCACCACGACTGACGCAACGCCAAACGATATCGCGGCGAAGGACCGAGAAGCACAACGCAAACGCATGAACGGTTGAAAAAAAGTCATCAGGAAGTCTGGGTAAGGTCGCGCAAATCACGACCGGTCATTTCGAAAGACGGGGCAAGACCCATCAGCGCGAGTGCGGTTGGTCCGACATCACACAGCGCGCCACCGGCACGCAACGAAACAGGCGCGACGGCATCGCGGCCAAGTTGCATAATCACCAGCGGTACCAAATTGGTGGTGTGCGCCGTGTGAGGTTGCCGCGTAATCTCGTCAACCATCACATCGGCATTGCCATGATCGGCGGTGATGATCACCTGCGCACCACCTGTCGCCGCGGCGTCCAAGATGCGACCGAGACACGCATCCACTGCCTCGACCGCAGCGATGGCTGCAGGCAACGATCCCGTGTGTCCTACCATGTCCGCGTTCGCAAAGTTGCACAGCACGAAATCGTGAGTACGATTGGCAAGGGCGTCGCACAATACATCGCAGACGCCGGCGGCACTCATCTCTGGTTGCAAATCGTATGTCGCCACCTTGGGACTCGGCACCATCATCCGATCCTCGCCGACAAACGGCGCGTCATGACCACCATTAAAAAAGAACGTGACATGAGGGTACTTTTCTGTTTCCGCGATCCGCAATTGCGATAAACCAGCGTCGGCAATCACGTTGCCGACGAGATGACGCATCGACTGCGGCGCAAACGCCATCGGAAACGGAAATGCATCTTCGTATCGCGTCATCGTTGTTATCGATACCGCAGGTCGAACCCCAGTGTCGAAGCCAACAAAGTCCGGCATTGCGAGCGCACGCAGCGCTTGACGCATGCGATCAGAGCGAAAGTTGTAACTAATCACCACATCGCCGTCACGCATTGGCGCGATCGCCTGACCGTCACTACGCGCCATCACAAAGGCCGGTACAAATTCGTCGGTCACGCCATCGTCGTACGCTCGCTGCAATGCTGCCGATGCGTCCATTTCAATTGGCGCGTCGCCCGCTACCGCCGCGCGATACCACTGCGCGGTACGCTCCCAACGGTGATCGCGATCCATTCCAAAGTAGCGACCGCACACGGACGCGAGCTGTGCGCGATGGCCCACCCGCGCGAGCACCGAATGCAAAAAGTCCAGACCAGACGACGGCGGTGTATCACGACCATCGAGCATCAGATGTAACACGACTTGCGGCACCGACTCGCGCGCCGCCAACTCCACAAGCGCTAACAAATGGTCATCGTGCGCATGGACGCCGCCATCGCCGAGCAGTCCCACGAGGTGCAGCTTGCCTCCAGACGCGCGCGCCGTTCGGCACGCACGCACCAGCGTAGCGTTTGAAAAAAACGATCCATCGCCGATTGCCGCACCAATGCGGACCAGATCCTGCATTACGACTCGACCAGCGCCGAGATTCATGTGACCGACCTCACTATTCCCCATTTGGCCCTCCGGTAAACCCACGGCATCGCCAGACGCTTTTAATAACGTGCGTGACGGCTGCGACCAAATGCGACGCCAATTCGGTGTGTTCGCGAGCAAAATCGCATTCGCATCTCGATCCTCTCGATATCCCCAACCATCCAAAATGATCAACGCAACAGGATTCGACGTGCGTGCGGTCATCCGTACTCGGGTGTGGGTCAGTGAACGTTCACGAATTACGTTGCGATCAACAACATAAATCTACCGACGATGAATCTAGCCCTGCTCTTAACATGCCACCAACGGACCACTTGCTGCAGACGACCGCACCCGTGACGCGCATTAGCCGAAGTTCCCTGCTGCTCGTCGTACTGCTCGGCGCGACGCTGGTGTTTGATGGAGTGCTGCTTTGGAGACGCAAACGCTATCTCGATGAAGCCGCCCGACTGCGTACCGGCATGTCCGCCCTCGAAGCCAAGCGTGCCGATGCGATCCTTAGTGCCGAAGCCGACCAATCCGGGCTCATGCTCCAATTGATGCGACAACAGGCCGCGGGTGACGACGCGATTCATCTCGCGATCAACACCGACTCGTCCTCCGTGACATTAGAAAGCGGTCTGGCCCAGTTGCGAGTGTTTCACGTCGACATTGGTCCAGAGCGCCGGGTAGGTGTCGCTGCGGACACCTTGCGAATCACCGTGCCGCGCGGCACACGTACGGTCGAAAATATTCTTTCAGCCACCGACAGTTTCGAACTGCCCGCTTGGCTCTGGACTGATCGCGGCCTGCCAATTCCCGCCCGACGCCGTGGAGTGGGGTGGACCGGGCCGGGCGCGATTGTCACGTCTGGCGGCACACTGATCTACAGCACGCCCACCGGCGGACCGCTCGCCGACAGCAGTTATGTGATGCCGGGTGCGATTCGCGTGCCCGTTGCCGATTTTGAGGCCATTCGCGTCAGCCTCACGCGCGGTATGAAGGTCTACTTCTTTTGATCGACCAGCCACTGCCTTCTCATCGCATTCATCGCGTTCTGCTCGCGACGGTCATTGCAGTTCTCGGTGTCACGGTATGGCTCACTATACAAACGTTGCACGATCGGTTTGCGCGCGACGTCGTACGCCTCGTCTTCAACGACAACCTCGACGCAGTCGATAGAGTGCGTCGCGAGGCAAACGCCGGCTCGGATACGCTGCGCGCGCAACTCGACACGACCCCCGCAGCCAAGCTCGGCCGTCCATATATCGTCGTCTCCATTGCCGATCGGCGACTGTGGTACAAACAAGGCGACAGCGTGCTCTTTACTGCACCGGTCGCAACTGGCAGCGGCAAGACCGTCACGTTCATCGGCAGTAGCCGTGTGTACCACTTCGAGACTCCGCGCGGTCGATTGGTCGTGGAACGTCGCGATTCAGCGCCAGCATGGGTTCCTCCTGATTGGCACTACCTCGAGCAAGCGCGAAAGCGCGGTCTGAGCACCGTGCAGCTCGTACGCGGAGAACCGATCCAGACCAAGGACGGTGGTGAGGTGACCGTGGTCGGAAACGATGTCGTGCGCAAGTCAAAAGACGGGTCTACGCGGACGCTAAGTGCGGAAGAAGGGCGTGAAATAGTTGTCGACGGCAAGATTGTGATCCCACCCTACGGCACTACTCAGCGTAAATACATGGGTGTGTTGGGCGCCTATCGACTGTATCTGGGTGACGGTTACGGGCTCCATGGCACTAACGAACCGAAAAGCGTCGGTCAGGCGGTCAGCCACGGATGTGTGCGGCTGCGGAACGAAGACATTACGGTGCTGTACGACCGAGTGGCCATCGGAACGCCGGTTTACATCTATTAGTCGGTTCCGGAGCCCAACGAGCGTTATATTTCGAGGTTCGTTCTTGATCGTCCATATGGATGCAGCGTTCAGCATCCCGACGAGACTCCGTGACGAAAACTTCATCAGCATCGCAGCTCATAAAACCACTATTTGGTGCAGTATGTATCGCTGTGCTTGCGTTGGCGCTCACGCGTCCAACGACAGCTGGCGCTCGCACGCCCGCGATCAGTGCGGCGCGCACCGAAGTGACGATGTTGGATTCGCTGAAAGGCCTGAGCCGCAAGCTGCGCGCGCGTATCGTAACGCCAAGCAAAGCGGCCGGTATCGCCGTGTTGCGCGAATTATTTGGTGATTCTCTACCTCATCGCGCTGGCGTTTATGCCGCCGACGCTGGGGCGTCGTTTCACTTCATCACGATGCGGCCGTTTGCTGACAAAGTGAAAGGGCGCATCGGCGCGTATCGCATTGGGTTTTTCCCGAATGAACGTCATATCGTGCGCTCGACCGCGTATACGAATCCAGAAGGGTTCGTTGAAGTGACCGCAGACAATCAAAACACATCTGTATCGGAACACTTCCGTCTCCGTGATTTCCTCACGCACGATCAAGTCCAAGTGTGGCCGAAGTATCTCGTGTTGCGTGAACCGTTAGTAGATAAGTTAGAACTCGTGATTGCGGAGCTTGCGCGTATCGGTGTTCCGGTCAACCGCTTGCGCATTATGTCGGGCTTTCGCACGCCCCAATACAATGCCGAGGGAGTTGGCGCGGGTGGACGGGTGCAGGACAGTCGTCATCAGTATGGTGATGCTGCCGACGTGTACGTCGTGAACGGTGCTCGCGATTGGATGAGTGACTTGAACGGAGACGGCCGTATCGACTCCCGTGATGCGCGCGTGATTGCTGCGGCCGCAGAACGAGTCGAGCAGAAAAATCCGGAACTGGTTGGTGGCGTTGGTGTCTATCGCGCCACCTCCGCGCATGGACCGTTTGTGCACATTGATGTGCGTGGCACGCGTGCGCGCTGGGGAGACCTCTGATGCGCCGTCGCGTAGCACTCGTGCTCAGCGGCATTGCCGCGATCGCGGCAGTTGAATTTTACGAACCGCCATTAGAGCTTTTGGCCGGATCGTCTGCGACGAGTGCGGGTCGCAGTGTGCCGATCGTTGAGGCGTCAGTCGACGCCCGTGGTGCGAGCGGCGATGTCATGATGCGCTTTGTACGAGCGGGCGAGCGTGTCGCGTTCCCACTGACCGTGCACGGCGCGCCGGTTGGCTTTACTTACCAATGGATCAAAGTCGGGAGCGACCAGTCGGGAGACGTTGCACGCCCACTCGAAAGTGACACGTTGTTGGCACCGCTTGAGCCCGGATTCTACGAACTGGTTGTCACGCGCGGAGGTGTGCAGCAACGACTTGATAACCCGCGTCTCGCCGTGCTGGTGCCCTTCGAATTGAAACTTGGCAGCACGCTCAATGGCTACCAAATTGGTCGCTACCCGTCCGAGTGGTCACGTGACCAGCAGTATGAACCCCCGCCAGGGTTTGCGGAGGTGCGTGAGGCGCAGTTGGATTTGCCGCTGACACGTCATTTGAAGGTGCGGGATTTCATTACACATGACTCGCAAACGATGTGGCCGCGGTACGTGGCGATTGATCCGCGCGTCTTGGACAAAGTTGAACTTGTGTTACGCGAGCTGGCACGTCGACGTGGCGAAGAGCACATCGATTTTCATGTGCAAGTGCACAGCGGCTTTCGTACACCGCTACACAACTCGGGCGTGGAAGGGTCGGCTCGCGATTCTCGACATTTGTATGGCGACGCGGCCGATGTCGCAATCGACGCGGATGGCGACGGCAAGATGACAATCTTCGATGCGTATCGCGTTGAGCGTGCCGTGGATTGGGTGGAGGGCGTACATCCGGAGTTGGCGGGAGGACTTGGCGTCTACTCCAGCCCGCGTTTCGCAACGCCATATTGTCATATTGACGCACGTGGTGCGCGGAAACGCTGGCGCGGTTGAACGCGTAGGGTCGGCATCGCCGCGAGCAGCATCCATGACGCACATCGCGTCAACCCTCGCTGTTGTATCGCGCATGTCCTCGTTGTTGACGGAGCCTAGATGAACCCGTATGTGCGTGAACGCATCAATCGTAAGCTCGACACGTTGGCAGACGAGCGGCTCTATCAAGTCCTCGATTACGTCGAGTTTCTCGAGGCCAAATACGCTGAAAAGGCGGCCTCTTCTGTCAACGTATTTCAGCGATTTGCCGAGGGGGTTGAGGACAAGTTGCGCGCCGGTGGTGTGGCGGTCGGTACCATTTCTGAAACGATGGGATTGCTGAACCGTGCCGTTGGAGTGCTTAACGGCGTCGCGGAAAAGACCATGTCCGTTGCCAATGATGTTGTAAACGCCGCGAAAACGGCGGCGGTGCAGGTCGGTGCACCGCCTTCAACCACAGGCACGCAACCTGCACCACAAGCGACGCAAACCGCGGCCACATCGACTGAGGCGGGCGCGCTGCCAACATCGTCGGCAGCGCCGTCGAATGGCGCGTAACGCGAGGGAACAATCGGTGACGCAGCAGCACATGCAGCATGACGACGAGGAGCTCGAAATGCGCGACGATGTGGGTCGGCCGCGCACTGGAGCGAAACGCAGCGTCATGAGTTCGATCCGACTTATTCCGTCCTACATCAAGCTGCTCTTTGGTTTGATGCGTGACGGTCGGGTCTCACGCCTTGACCGGCTATTTGTTGTAGGCGCCCTCGCGTACGTGATTTCCCCACTGGATTTCATTCCTGACTTCATACCGTTTTTTGGCGAAGTGGACGACATCTTTCTGGTGATCTTGGCGCTACAGCGACTACTCGATCATGCGGGCACGCGCGTGTTGATGTCGCACTGGGACGGCGATCCTGATGAACTTTCGTCCTCGCGACTTGCGCGCGTCGCTGGGGCGGCTGGATTTTTTCTACCCGCGCGCCTGCGGCGTCGATTGCAACGGATGGTCCGACGCAGTGAGCGAACGCGACGCAGCTGGTTCTAACGTGGCGACGGCAGGTCGACGTCGGCGCAGCTAGCAACGGCTGGACAGCAGCGCGTTGCAGGTCTACGTTTCGAGATGGAACCCTCGACAACTCATTCGATCAAGCCCGCCGCTGGAGATCACTCCGGTAGCGGGCTTTTGCGCAATGGCGATGCACTCGCCGCTGACGCGCCCCGCCCGCACGCTCCTCGTGCTTCGCGCATTCGCGACGATCTCGCGCTCACGTTCGATGACGTGTTGTTGGCACCGCGTCATTCGCTCACGCATCCGAAAGAAGTGAGCATTCGCTCACGCTTCACTCGGGGGATCTCGCTCAACGTACCGCTTGTGTCCGCAGCCATGGATACAGTCACGGAAAGCGAAATGGCCATCATGATGGCGCGCTCGGGAGCCATCGGCGTGCTGCACAAAAACATGTCGATCGATCGACAGGCAGCGGAAGTGGATCGCGTGAAGCGCTCCGAGAGTGGGATGATTCTCAATCCGATTACGCTTTCGCCAACGGCGTCCCTCCGCGAAGCGGTGTCGTTGATGATGCGCTTCAAGATTTCCGGCGTGCCGATCGTCGATGTGAACGGAATGCTGGTCGGCATTCTCACTAATCGCGACTTACAGTTTGAGCGAGATCTGGATCGCCCACTGCGCGACGTCATGACTGCCGATGACTTGATCACGGCACCCGTTGGCACCACGCTTGATGAAGCTGAACGGATCTTAGGGAAGCATCGTATTGAGAAGCTGCCCGTCGTCGATGATCTCGGCGTACTGAAAGGTCTCATCACGGTCAAAGACATTCATAAGCGTCGGCAATATCCCGATGCAAACAAAGATATTCACGGACGACTCCGTGTAGCCGCAGCGATTGGCGCCGGCGGTGACTATCTCGATCGTGCGCGCGCGCTCATTCAAGCGGGCGTCGATGTCATTGTCATTGATACGGCGCATGGACATAGTGACGGCGTGTTGCACGCCACAGCAAAAGTGCGCGAAGCATTTCCAGAGGTGCAACTGGTCGCGGGCAACGTTGCCACCCGTGCCGGGGCTGCAGCGCTCGTTGAGCGTGGGGTTGATGCAGTGAAAGTGGGCGTTGGACCCGGATCTATTTGCACGACGCGTGTCGTCACTGGTGTGGGCGTACCGCAGCTGACTGCGGTGATGGATGCCGTCGAAGGCGCGGGAGATGTTCCGGTGATTGCCGACGGGGGCGTGAAATACTCAGGCGATATTGTGAAGGCACTCGCTGCCGGAGCCTCCAGCGTGATGATGGGTTCGATGTTGGCCGGTACCGAAGAGAGTCCGGGCGAATCGTTCCTCCTCGAAGGGCGTCGCTTCAAGATGATCCGTGGCATGGGCTCGCTCTCCGCGATGCAGGACGGGAGCGCCGATCGCTATTTCCAAGACGGCGAGATGTCGCCCAAAAAACTCGTCCCAGAAGGCATTGAAGGACGTGTGCCGTACAAAGGACCGGTGAGCGACGTGCTGTTTCAAATGATTGGCGGTTTGCGCAGTGGCATGGGCTATGTCGGCTGCGGCACCATCGACGCGCTTCGTACCGACGCGGAGTTTGTGCGCATCACAACCGCAGGGCTCCGCGAGTCGCATCCGCATGATGTGACTATTACGCGCGAAGCCCCCAATTATTCGCTCTAACCAAAATTCGGCGAAACAAAGTCATAGCCTCCGTGAGGCAGCTTGACGCGGTGTGGGCCGAGGATCATCTTCGCCACCTTCATGCGGAAGGTCGACGAAAGTCGCGCGTTCCGCACCGATGTTCTCTGCACTCGTCGCGGTTCCCGTCGCCGCACATCCGAGAGGGTATTTCGTGGCCAGTTTGAATCGAACGAAGTCGATCGACCTCTTGATGAAGGACAGTGGGGCCGATGGTGAAAGTGCCCTGAAACGCACGCTCGGTGCTTGGTCGCTGGTGGGCTTGGGGATTGGCGCCATCATCGGTGCCGGCCTGTTTGTGCGTACCGCGGCTGCAATCGCGGAACGTGCGGGCCCTTCGGTAACGCTCGCGTTTATCGTGGCCGGTATTGGCTGCGCGTTCGCGGGACTCTGCTACGCCGAGTTTGCCTCGATGATTCCAATCGCCGGTAGCGCGTACACGTATTCGTATGCGACGATGGGTGAGTTTGTTGCGTGGATCATTGGGTGGGACTTGGTGCTGGAGTATGCCGTCGGTGCGGCAACGGTCGCAATTGCGTGGAGTCAGTACTTCAATAAGCTGCTCACGATATTTGGGTCGAGCCCTATACCGTATCAATGGAGCCACTCGCCATTTGAAACGATGACAGGCACCGGTGTTCAAGGCATCATGAATATCCCCGCCATGTTAGTGCTGCTCGTGCTATCGCTGGTGCTGGTGCGCGGTACGCAGGAGTCTGCGTTGCTCAACGGCATCATCGTAATCACCAAGGTTGCGATCGTGATAATGGTGATTGGCATTGGTTGGGGCTTTATGAACCCAGCCAATCACACGCCATACATTCCGGCCGCGACGACCTACACCACCAAACTTGGCGTGACGCACGCGTACGGCGGCATCATGGGCATTCTGGGTGCAGCAGGTGTCGTCTTTTTCGCTTTCATTGGATTTGATGCCGTTTCGACGGCGGCGCAAGAAGCGAAAAATCCAGCGCGCGACATGCCAATCGGCATTTTGGGTTCGCTCGTCGTTTGTACCATTCTCTACGTCTTGTTCGCGCACGTGCTTAGCGGCGTCGCAACGGTGGACGACTTCCGCGGTGCCGGCGGCGAAGCGTCCGTGTCGTTTGCCATCGAGAAATACATGATCGGGTACGGCTGGCTGGCCAACTTGGTCACGGTCGCCATTCTTGCCGGTTTCAGCTCGGTCATTCTCGTCATGCTCCTCGGTCAGTCACGCGTGTTCTATTCGATGAGCCGCGACGGACTCGTGCCGAAGGTGTTTTCTGACACGCATCCCAAGTTCCGCACGCCGTGGAAGTCGAATATGCTATTCTTCTTTTTCACAGCCGCATTTGCCGGATTTCTCCCAGACAGCATAGTTGGCGAGATGACGAGTATCGGGACGCTCTTTGCCTTCATTCTGGTCTGCATTGGCGTACTCATCCTTCGCGTTCGTCGTCCTGACTTGCCGCGTTCATTTCGCGTCCCGGCAATCTGGGTGGTGTCGACGTTGGGTGTGATCGTGTGTGGTGCCATGATTTACGGCTTGGGCGTGGACACGTGGATTCGACTCATCGTCTGGCTCGCCATTGGCTTGGTATTCTATTTCGGATACGGGCGCAAGCATTCGGCGCTCGAAAAGGGGAACCGGTAGTCGGACTTACGAACAGCAATTGTTCGGACGAACGGATATCTTTTGGACGGCGCCAGAGACGACTCTTGGCGCCGCTCTCTTTTGCTCAGGCCTCGTGACAACTCCTACCGCCGTGCTTGACCCGACATTGGTTGCTGCTGATCGACGCGCTGCTATTCAGGCGTTTGCTAATGTGATCACGCCGGGCATGATGGTTGCGCTATCGACGCATATCAACGCCGATGGTGACGGCTGTGGCTCCGAAGCGGCCTTGGCGCAATTACTTACGCAACGCGGCATTACCGTACGCATCGTCAATCCCACCCCCTGGCCGACGATGTTCGAGTTCTTGCTCGGCGACGATGTCGAAGATGCGAGCAGCCGAGGAGTTGATGCGCTCCAGGGGATTGATGCGCTCATTGTGCTCGACATCAATGACGTGCGCCGACTCGGTAGTTTGGCGGATGCGGTTCGAACATTGAAAGTGCCGGTGGCGGTTATTGATCATCATGTGGCGGGCGATGAACCTGTGGGCCAAACGGCTGTCGCCGATACCACTGCCTGTGCAACGGGGGAGTTGGTGTACGATTTTGCGACAACGCTAGAGCTCGAGATTACGCCGACGATCGCGCAGGCATTGTACTGCGCGATTCTCACCGATACGGGCAGCTTTCGTTTTAGCAACACGACGCCGCGCGCGCATGCGATTGCGGCGGCTTTGCTGGTAGCGGGAGTTAACCCAGAAGAGATGTATCGGCGCATCTACGCCCAGGTGAGTGTTGGTCGATTGCAATTGTTGCGTGAAGCGCTCGGCAGTCTTGAAGTCGACACAACGCTTGGTCTTTCGTGGATTGCCGTTGACGCGGGCGTGATGGAAAAATTTGATGTGACGAGCGAAGAGTTGGACGGCATCGTCGAACATCCGCGTTCGATCGCGGGGACGAGACTCGCGCTGTTTTTTCGTGACTTAGGCTACGGCAAAGTTAAGGTGTCGTTTCGCAGCACGGGGACGGTGGACGTGCAGAAGTTTGCGCGCCGATATAGCGGCGGTGGGCATGCAAAAGCGTCTGGCGCGCTGCTTACCGGCACCTTGGATGCGGTGCGCGCGCGCGTGGTCGCGGATGCGCGCGCGTATCTCACGTCTGGTCAGTTACCAGATTAAGGTTTGCGCGTTGCAGGTGGTGTTGGCGGAGGTTGCTTGAGCGACGGTTTCAAAGCCCACAGGCCCGCCGACTCTTCGCCAATGCCGAGCGCGTAAAATGTGCCACTTGGTCCGACAGTGACCGTGTTCGGCATCAGCGGAAGACGCCGCGAGTAGATGTACGCGCCGCTCGAGATCGCGTAATAGTCGAGCAGACGATATTCGTTACGCCCGCTGCCCCTCGCTCGCACGATGAGTGTGTCGTTGAGTAGCATGGCGTCGGACGCGGTTGAAACCGCGCCCGTGGTGTGTGTGATTTCAATAATCTGCTTGCCGCCAACTTTCCCTTTCTTCGCCTGCGACGTTGTCACAGCTGGTTCCGTTCCGGCCTCGAGATACGCGTGCATGGTGAGTGCGCCGGAGGGCGATACGACGTACCAATTTGCGCCATACAGTCTTGCCAACACGCAATTGTCAGATGCATCCGGCCCCGTCACATGCGTCGACCACGCATACTCGTCGGCCTTTCGACCACGTTCGTCTAGCGTTCGACGCGAAAGCAGTCGCCCCGTTGAATCCGACTGCAGCACGGATCCGATTGCTCCGGACGTCTTACTAATCAGTAGTCCGCGTCGCATGACGCAAATGCCGCTGCTGCTCACCGCATCGAGCAGCGGCGTAGTCCGTTGCACACGACCGAGCGAGTCAAAGGTCGTGACGCGGGATGTCGCTTGATCAACGACGGCAAATCCGGAAGGCGTAATCGCGATGTGCGAGGGTCGACGAAACTCGCCCGGGCCTTCCCCTTTCGCCTGCAGATTGAACCGTGACTGTCCCGTGAGCGCATCGAATCCGATGATCTCGCGAGTGCCGGCATCTAACACAACAACAATCCCGTGCGCCGCAATGACGTGCCGCGGTTCTGTGAGCAAATCGGGCTCTTTAGAATTGCCGCGCACCCATTCGCGCACCCAGAATGAGTCCGCGGCGAAATGTCGCGTGCCGTTCGATATCGATTTGAGCTGCGCAAAGAGCGGCAACGGTAGTGCGCAGGCGAGCAAAATAAGGCGAGTTACGGCGACGAATGAAGACACTTAAAGTTCCTCGATCCAGGTGAGACCTTCGATGATGCGTTGAAGTCCAGCAAATTCTCGTGAAGATCTGGGACTCTGCGAAACGAATCGAATGCGCGATTGCTGGTCGAGCACCAGCAACGTTGGTGTTTCCAGATGTCCAAGGCGCTTCAATTCGCTCAAAACAGAAGCGGGTACTTGGTGAAGGGGAATGGATCTCGTCCACTTCGGCAAAAGATATCGAATGCTGCTGGAGTCTGATGCTGTGCCGACATACCAAACAACCGCCAAGGTCAATTGTCCGCGCACGGCGGATCGATGCAGAAGGTGCAACATCCGCAAATTGCCAGTGCAGTCTGTGGCCTGCAGCAATACCGCCGATTGAATTTTGCGCGCGACTGAAGGTGTCTCGATATACGGTTGGAGCGCTGCGGTCAGCGTCGCTCGGGGTGCTGCTCGCACGGCGTCAACGGTGACGCCGGCGAGCATGATCCCCGTCAACGCAAGCGCCCACGAAGTGGGGATGCGCATTGGCCTTTATCCTTCACCGCAATCGCTATTGGCATCCAACGCGATATCTCCATCCTCCTCAGATCCCCGCAGGCATCGGCCAGCACCGCCGCCGGTGCTCTGTGTTCGTAGATCTTTATACAGCGTCATCTGGCCCGCTTTCTGGCATACAGTCACGGAATATTGGATACCGCCTGACCTGTTAAAAATATTCGCATCCATCGACAACCGTGTCTCGCATTGCATGATATCTCGATAGCCGCAAGGTTCGACCGTGCCTACCGCGCAAGCGGTTGAAATGATACCTCCACCAAGCGCCTGCGCACGTGCAAACGACACGTCAGTCGCTGCAACCGCGACAAAAAATGCAAAGGCGCCAAACACAGCGCGATGTTTTGATTGGGACATAACTGCCTCCGGTGAGTACTGATGAAAGAGAGTCGCGCTAAGCCAAATGCCTTTCGCGAACGCATCTCGCCAAGCGCCCGGATCGTAGGGCAGAGAGGCACGAGCAACATGTGAAGGGGGCGTCTCCGGAACGTCACCGATTCATTGCGGCTCATCTCATCGCATTGCACCTGCAAATGACACGCAACGCAACGGCCCCTACGAACAGGAACCGTTGACGTCCCGCGCCCGCTAGCTTTCACCGTCGTCTCACTGGCCGCGCCCCGCAGCCACGTCTTCGCGGTCCTGCATCGCGCCACCGAATCGTCCGACTCCGCTATGTCCACACTGCAAGAACGCATCGCTGGCGCCCTCGCCACCGTGCGCAATCCACGTACTGGCACTGATGTTATGGCGGCCGAAATGGTGCGCGATATCGGGACCACACCAGCCGGCCGCGTGCGTCTCACACTCCTCCTTGGCGCGAGCGACGACGCGACACTCGTGCGCGATGTGCGACAGGCGATCGAGGCGCTTGACGGTGTTGTCGACGTGCGCGTTGACGTGCGCGACCCCGCGCAAGCAGCGGCAATGCAACCTCCCACACCGGCCCGGGCTGCCTCCGGTGGTCGCACGCTCCCGGTCATGGACAGTGCACCCGCAGCCAAGGCTCCGCCGCAAGTACCCGCACCGGTACTGTATCCCAATCTTGGTCGCATCATTGCGATCTCGTCGGGCAAAGGCGGCGTGGGCAAGAGCACCGTTGCCGTGAACTTGGCACTCACACTTGCACGTCGCGGCAAGCGCGTGGGCATCATGGATGCCGACATTTACGGGCCGAATCTTCCGTTGATGCTCGGTGTCGACGCTGCGCCAAAAGTCATTGACGAAAAAATTATTCCGCTCGAAGCGCACGGCGTCAAAGTTATCTCACTCGGCTTTCTCATCGAGCGCGAACAACCGGCGATTTGGCGCGGCCCGATTGTCATGAAAATCATCACACAATTCCTGCGCGATGTGGCGTGGGGAGAACTGGACTTCTTTTTTGTCGACATGCCGCCGGGCACCGGCGATGCACAACTCTCGCTCGTGCAAGCCACCTCCGTTCATGGCGCGGTCATCGTAACAACTCCGCAGCAAGTCTCTGTCGGAGACGCGTTGCGCGGTGTAAAAATGTTTGAGCGGACTTCCGTACCCGTACTCGGCATCGTCGAAAACATGTCGTGGTTTGAAAATCCTGAAACGGGAAAGCCCATCGCCGTTTTCGGGTCGGGCGGCGGAGCGCGACTCGCCGCAGAATGCAACTTGCCGTTGCTCGGCCAAGTGCCGCTCGACCCGCGCATTCAAGAAGGTGGCGACACAGGTCGGCCAATCGTTGTCGCAGAACCAACATCAAAAGCCGCTCGCGCATTGGAGTCCATCGCGGATCGCGTGCTTGAGCGCATCGCTGAACGCTACCCCGCCTGACACAACACCTGTCGTTCCCCGACGCTCCCTCCGGACCAGTGCCTGAGGGAGACGCACCAAGTGGCGCGCTCGTGAGCGAACCACTTGCGCGTACAATTCGTCGCGTGGGCATACCAGCGGTCGTCGCGAATTTGCTGATGACCATGTTTCACACGGTCGATACATTTTGGATCGGCCGCTATCTCGGCGCAGATGCACTTGCGGCGGCAACGTCGTCCATTTTTTGGATTTGGCTCGTTATTTCGATCGGTGAATTGGTCAGCATTGGTGTCGATGCCATTGCCGCACGTCGGCATGGTGAACGTAGACCAACCGAAGCCGCACGCACCGTCGGCGAAGGCGTCTTATTCGGTGTCACACTTGGCGTGATCATCGCGCTGCTCGCACCCGTGCTGTTGTCGACACTCTTCGTGCTGCTCGGCACGAGTGATGCGGTCACGGAGATCGGTAAGCAATACCTCGGGACTTATCTGCTCGGCATGCCGCTGATCTTTGGGTTCTTCGCCGTCGACGCCGCATTTCGTGCGAGCGGTGATACACGAACGCCGCTGTACGTGCTTGCAATGACGACGGTACTTGGCCTCGTGCTTGATCCACTACTCATTCTTGGCCTGGGCCCCATGCGCGCGATGGGTGTGACGGGAGCCGCGCTCGCGACGCTCGTGCCGCGAGGCCTTGGATTCGTATTGGGCATTGTACTCCTCGCGCGGCGCAACATGATTGTGTTCAATTGGCCGCGACTCCAGGTGCTGGGCGCGATTGCACGTATCGGCGCACCGGCTGCAACAACGGGCGTGGCGTTCAGCGCGATTTACGTTGTGCTCACACGAACCACCACACAATTCGGCACGCCTGCACTCGCGGCGCTTGGTCTCGGCTTTCGAGTTGAAAGCATTGTCTACGTCGTCGCTGTTGGATTTGGCGCAGCGGTTGCGGCGATCGTTGGACAAAGCATTGGAGCAGGCGATATAGATCGCGCGCGTCGCGCTGGATGGAGTGCGATGGCGCTAGTGAGCATTCTCGGTGTGGCCATGGCGACAATCACTACGGTCGCACCCGCATGGTTTGCAGGAATTTTCTCCACGGATCCAGCGGTGGTGGCGGAGACCGCACATTATCTGCGTATCGCCGCGTTCTCGCAACTTTTTCTTGGCGCTGAAGTCGTCTTGGAAAGTGCGATGGGTGGCGCTGGATGGACGATGCCGCCGATGCTTGCGTCTACCGCAATCACGGCGCTGCGCGTTCCCCTCGCGGCATGGAGCGCGGCGCAATGGGGAACGAGCGGATTATGGTGGACCTTGGCGCTGACAGCGGCGGCACGCGGTGTGGCGATGTTAGCGTTGTGGGCGAGCGGTCGATGGCGGAAAACGGCGATCTGAAGCGTGAACACGCGACCTCACGGCGTTGAATGACATCTTGTACGTTACGACTATGTACGCACCAGCGATCACGCTCCTCACCGATTTCGGTACAGCCGACGGATACGTCGCCGAGATTAAGGGCGTGTGCACAACGCTCGCGCCGGGTATTCCGTTACTCGACATGTCGCATCATGTGCCCGCACAGGACGTTGAATTTGCGAGATTGACATTGGCGCGATTCTGGAAACGGTTTCCGATTGGCACCGTACATCTCGCGGTTGTGGATCCCGGTGTCGGATCATCACGAGCGGCGATCGCAGTGGCGAGTGAAGGGCGGTATCTTGTGGGTCCAGATAATGGTGTGCTGTCCCCCGCGTTGTTCTCGCTTGATGCGCGAGTGATCACATTGCCGATCGATGCAACAGCGTCGCCGACATTTCATGGTCGTGATGTGTTTGCGCCGGTCGCGGCCCAACTCGCGATGGGCGTGGAGTTTGACGCCCTCGGTGATCCGTTCTCGGAGGCGGAACGTCGACGCACGCCGCAACCGCGTCGCAATGCGGACGGTGTTGTCGAAGGAGAAGTGCTCACCATCGACAGTTTCGGCAATGCGATTACGAACCTGCTCGCGCGCGATGTAAGCAATATCATGGTGGGTTCGCAAACGGTGCGCGTGGTGCGCACCTACGCGGACGCCCTGTCCGGCGAGCTTGTCGCGCTCACGGGTTCAAGCGGATTGCTAGAGATAGCGGTGCGTGATGGACATGCTGCGTCGCGTCTGCGGTTGGTGCGCGGACAGCGGGTACGCTTGGTGCCAGCATAGGCACGTGCCGAACTATTACAATCAAATGCTGCTAATGCGCTGACATCAGGTTTTCATGAGCGGCTGCTCTTGAGAACGCAGGAACTCGTGCGCAAACGCTCGGATGGTCGATCGCGCGTGATTTTACGAAAAACGGTTTCGGTGTCGCGCTACGGCTCAGGCGTAGAAGCGTGCGAATGTGTTGGCGTTGTCGTGACCGGTCGACGCGCGGCAACAACTCCGCTCACCGGCGTTGGCGTTTGCCACGACGGAATGGATGTTTCTGTTGTGGTGCTCTCGAAACGAAGCTTGAGAATACCGCCGCGTGACTTCACCACTGCACCTAGGCCGACGGTTGCCGCCGCCCACGTGAACGCTACGGCCACTAACCGAGCGAACGCGCCAGCGATTGCGACGCGCTCGAGTAGCGACGCGGCGAACCACACGCTGCTCAAAGCGGCCAGCCCGACCAAGAGGCCGCGGAGCGCGATGGCTCGAGAATTGGAACCAGCGCCACGTCCTGCAATGGCACGCCCTGCAAGAAGCGCCACGGCAAGGAGCCCAAGCGTAAATGCACCAGTGTACGCCAACGCCCACGCGAGGACAGCGATCGGAATGGCCAAAATACCAATGATCGTAACAGCGCACCCCACAACGATGACCAATAACAAAGGTGCTGCGAGAAGCTGCCACAATAGTCCCAACCAAAAACTGCCGGAAATGTCGCGCGCCGCGGCGCGTGCAACCGTGGTGAGCGTTTCCTCCGCGCTCATCAACACGATCAAACCAATGAGCAGTGCAATACCAAAAACACCAGCGATTGGCAGCAGTCCGCTGGTCAGCATGGCACTCGCGCTAGCGACTGGTGTGCCGCGAAGCGGTCGCGAGTGTGCGCAAGCCAACAACGCCGACGCCGACCACCGCAACGAAGCCGCCGACCGCAACCGCAGCAATCTCCGGGCTCCCGTGACGTAACGCATCCAATCCAGGCTGACCGATAATGGTCGAAATCACATCGCTGAACGCCGCCCCAGCCTGATCGCGAAACTTCTCAAGTCCAACCTGCGCAAGCAGGACCGCAATGTCGGCCCGCGCAACGGCCCATGTGGCGCCCGCCGTGAGCACGCCAGCTGAGAGTGCCGCACCAAGACCAGCCGCGACACGAGCGGCGCGCGTGGCCGGTACAAACTGCTTCGCGGTGGTGAGGGCCGCCGCATGCCAAGGCTCAAATACTTGCACTTGACTCATCACTCGATCACTGAACGCGTGCGATGGCGCAAAGTCAGGCAGCGTATCGAGCGTAACCATCAGCGAACGCGCCTGCTCGTATTCGAGCTGGCAGGATGCACAAACTTTGACGTGCGCCCGTAGGGGAGCAACGCCAAAGCCTTCTTCACCATCCAGAAGAAGTTCGAATTCGTCGGGTCTGAGATGTCTATCGCGCACGATTGCCTCCACGAGAACCTACGCCGTCAAGACGCGGGGAGTTTCAAAAACCAAATGTGGGCCGAGCGAGTCCTGGACCGCGATGTGCGCGGTGTGATCGCGGTCACGCACGAACCGGCTCCAGTGCCTTCCGCAGCTCATGTCGCGCTCGGTGGATATACGTTTTGACGGTGCCAAGCGGGAGGTCGAGCGTTGCGGCGATCTCCTCGTATGAGCGGCCTTCCACGTGACGAAGCATGATGCACGCGCGATACTCCGGGCGGAGCGATGCAATGGCTCGTTCGATGGCTGATCCAAGCTCCTTGGCCTCCATCTCATCAAGTGCGTTTTCTTGTTCCGACGCCAAATCAAATCTGCTGGCTTCAACCTCCGATGCACTTGATGCATGCGGCGAACCGTCGATACTGATCGTGTCAATCCGTCGTCGCCGCAGATGATCGATGGCGACATTATTCGCGATCTTGAACAGCCAGCTCGAGAATTTAAACTCTGGGCTGTAGCGGTCGATGTGATTGAGGACCTTGACGAACGCGTCCTGCGCGAGATCCTCGGCGAGTTCCCTATCCCGAACCATGCGAAAGACGAGCGAAAACACCGGCCGCTCGTAGCGACGCACCAGTTCGCGAAACGCCAGCTCGCGTCCCTGCTGGGCGAGGCGAACGACGTCGGCATCTGGGAGGGTGGCCAGCTCGTCGGGATTCTGCATTCAGTGTGCTGACGTCAGCCCGGCGGGCGGCAGGGTGCCGCAGGAACGAGGGCAAGCTAGCCCCGTGACGCGAGTGTGACTAGCGCTTGCTCGCTCTCTCGCGCGTCTCAATGTTTCGATCATGCCTGTAGCCCCCGCCCCGCGTCCCGCGAAGGAGACCTCCACGATCGTCGATCACGGATCCACATTGGTGGCCGAGAGTGCAGCGCGCGGCGACGGAAAGAGCGAGTACGTGCAACAGATGTTCTCGGATATCGCGCCGCGTTACGACTTACTGAATCACGTGCTGTCGCTGAACATCGACAAGTCGTGGCGACGTCACGCGCTGCGTGCACTCGCATGGACCGCTCGGCCCAACGGTACTTACCTCGACCTGTGCGCTGGCACACTGGATGTCGGAGCAACACTTGCTCGGCAAACGGATTTTACGGGTTTCGTTATTGGTGCGGATTTCGCGATCCCGATGCTGCGGTGCGGAGCGGACAAAGCAGCGCGCGACGTCCTGTCGCCTGTCGGCGCGGATGCGCTCGCCTTGCCGTTTGCCGATGCGACTGTCGATGGCGGCATCGTGGCTTTTGGCATTCGCAACGTTGCTAACCTGGACCTGGCGCTTCGCGAGGCCCGCCGAGTTATCAAACCTGGTGGACGTTTCGTCATTCTTGAATTTTCGACGCCACGCATCGCATTAATACGCATGCTATACCACGCGTACTTCCATCACGTGTTGCCGCGTGTAGGTCGACTCGTCAGTGGACATCGATCCGCGTATACCTACTTGCCAATGTCGGTCGCCCAATTTCCAACCGAGGAACGTCTGGCAGATCATCTCTGGCGCGCGGGATTTGAGACGGTCACATGGGAACGGCTCATGTTTGGGGTCGCGGCAATACACGTTGGTGTGGTGGCAGGCGCGTGACCTCCTTCCCGTATCGTCTTCAGCAGTAACGCAATGTCCCTCGACAGTTTATCCGACTTTATTACGGCGCTCGATCGCGCCGGCGAATTGCATCGCATCACCGCGCCCGTTCGCGTACATCTCGAGCTCACCGAGATCGCTGACCGCGTTTCGAAGCAGCCCAACGGCGGCAAAGCATTGCTCTTTGAACATGCCGTGTTGCGCGATGGGACGCGGTCACCGTACCCCGTTGCGATCAACCTTTTCGGCTCCATGCGTCGGATGGCGATGGCCTTGGGTGTGGATGATCTCGAGAGCATCGGCGCACGCATTACCGAGCTGCTCGATCTCAAGGTACCCGAAGGATTGTTCGGCAAGCTCTCGTTACTGCCACGTCTCATGGAGATCGCGAAGTTTCCGCCGCGGATGAAATCAGGCACGCCCGCATGCCAAGAAATTGTGTGGCGCGGCGACGAGATCGATCTCGACAAAATTCCGGTGCTTACATGCTGGCCGGAAGACGGGGGGCCATACATCACGCTGACCATGGTGATCTCGAAGGATCCAGCGCGTGGCATTCGCAATGTTGGGATGTATCGCGTGCAGCAGCTCGACAAGCAGTCCGTGGCGATGCACTGGCAGCGGCACAAGACTGGCGCGGAGCATATGCGACAGATGGCGGCGCGAGGGGAGAAGATGCCGGTGTGCATCGCGATTGGTGCAGATCCGGCGAGCATGTACTCTGCGTCCGCGCCCTTGCCGCCGAACATCGACGAATTCTTGTTTGCCGGATTTTTGCGCCGTGATCCGGTACGACTGGCGAAGGCCGTCACGTGTGACCTCGAAGTACCGGCTGATGCAGATTTTGTCATTGAGGGCTACATCGATCCGGCGGACGCACTCGTCATCGAAGGCCCGTTTGGCGATCACACCGGCTTTTACTCCGAGGCCGATCTGTATCCCAAAGTGTACGTGACGGCGGTAACGATGCGCAAAAATCCGGTGTATTCCACCACAATCGTTGGTCGGCCACCGATGGAAGACTTCTACCTCGGTCACGCCACCGAACGCATTTTTCTTCCGTTACTGAAACTCACCACACCAGAAGTGGTGGATTATCATATGCCAGCGGAAGGTGGCTTCCACAATTTGGTGTTCGTGTCGATCGACAAGAAATATCCCGGACACGCGGACAAGGTGATGCATGCATTGTGGGGACAGGGACTGATGTCGTTGGCCAAGGTGCTCGTGGTTGTCGACAAAGAGGTTAACGTGCGCAATCCAGTGGAGGCGTGGTGGGCGGCGCTCAATAATATCGACCCAGAGCGCGACGTGCGGTTTACCATGGGACCCGTCGACGTGCTTGATCATGCGAGTCGCGCGTTCACTTATGGCAGCAAGATGGGGATCGATGCAACGCGAAAGTGGCCGGAAGAAGGGTCAACGAGGGTGTGGCCTCGAGTGATCGCGATGGACGACGCAACAAAGGCGAAGGTAGACGCGCTGTGGCCAACGTTGGGGATCTCGTGAGCACATCCGTTTCAGGTAACGTGCTGCCCCCAATCACTCCGCCCACGGGCGCCCGTGACGGACAATTATTTACGGGCGGATCGCTACTCGTGCGCCTCGCCAACTTTGTGAAGTTGCCGCACACAGTATTCGCTATGCCGTTCGCACTGGTGGGCGTCATTTTGGCGAGCGCACGGCATGCCATCACGTTGCCAACCATTGGCTTGGTGTTATTGGCCTTCACCGCCGCGCGCTTCGCCGCGATGGGATTTAATCGCATCGTTGACCGCGACGTGGATGCGCTGAATCCACGAACAGCCATGCGAGAGTTGCCGCGTGGCGCCCTCTCGCTGCGGCAAGCAAAGACGGCAGTGATTGTCGCCTCGTTGGTGTTCATTCTCGCATCGTACAAACTCAATGCGCTGTGCTTTTGGTTGTCACCAATCGCGCTGTTGTGGGTGCTGGGATACAGCTACACCAAACGCTTCACGCGGTGGTCGCATTTGTGGTTGGGGCTTGGCCTCGCGATCGCTCCAGTTGGTGGTTATCTCGCGGTGACGGGCATGTGGAGCCAACCGTGGTGGCTATTGTGTGTCTTGGCGCTCGCCATCATGTCGTGGTCCGGCGGCTTCGACATCTTGTACGCATTGCAGGACGCCGAATTTGATCGGCGTAACGGACTGTACTCCATTCCTTCGGCAATTGGTGTGAAATCGGCCATTGGGCTGTCGCGCGTGTTACACGTGACCGCGACAGTGTGCCTCGCGTTGGCCGTGTATGCCGACCCGCTGCGTGTTGCAGGATATGCGAGCGCACCACTCGTTGACGGGGTGTTATACGCCGGCGTTGGCGTGGTTGGCGTCATGCTTGTATACGAGCATCGGTTGGTGAAAGCCGATGACCTCTCGCGCCTCAATGCCGCGTTTTTCACGATGAACGGCATTATATCGCTTCTTTTTTTGTGCGCGGTATTATTGGCGCGCCTGTTGGCCGTTGTAGGTACGGCAAAGTGACCACAACGCGCAGCGATGCGAACGATCCCTTAGTTGTGGCGATCACCGGTGCATCGGGCGCTCCGTATGCCGTGCGCTTCCTGCAACAGTTAGTCGAGCATGGCGTGCGCACGTGGCTCATCGTGTCGAGTCACGGTTTGCGATTGCTCGACACAGAGTGCGCGATCCGCGACCTTACCGAATTACGCGCGCGCGTTGGTGCGGAAGGGTTTGACGCGTGCGTGACGGTGTTCGACGACACTGATCGTGGTGCGGCGCCGGCCTCTGGTTCTGCGCGCAGTCGCGGCATGGTAATCTGTCCGTGTTCGATGGGTACGGTGAGTGCCATTGCGCACGGAAGCTCACGCTCACTTGTCGAGCGTGCCGCCGACGTGGCGCTTAAAGAGCGCCGACCACTCCTGCTCGTTCCGCGAGAAACGCCGCTGTCACTTATTCATCTTGAGAATCTCGCGCAGGTCACGCGCGCTGGCGCGCTGGTGATGCCAGCCGCGCCGGGTTTTTATCATAAGCCTACGTCAATCGATGATCTGGTGGACTTTATAGTTGCACGCATGCTGGATCACGTTGGAGTGGTGCACCACATCGGGCAGCGATGGGGCACTGTGGACGTGTGATGCTATTGAACCCATTCCCGATGGCCGACCATGATTGATAATGCGGCACTGCGTGCGGCGGTGAAGGTCGAGCGACGAAGACGCCTGCGCTCCGCGTTTCTCGTCAGTATCATGCTGTCGGCGATGCTATCGCCAGCGGGATATGCGATGGCTACGCTCAGTGGATGGCGCGGCGCGTCTCGAATCGCGGTGGCCGGTATGACTGCCGTCCTCGGTGTGCTGGCGCCGTTTGGTGCGATACGTCTCGTTCGGTGGGTTTCATCAGGCACGGTACTCGCGTTTCTCAACCCGGGTGGCAGCGGTCGATCAACGCGTGTACACTCGCACGCGGAGGCGCTCGCGGCAACCGGGAAGTTGGACGACGCCGCCAACGCCTTTGAAGCACTCCGCGTCACTCACGGTGATGACGTCGCTTCGTTGCGTGCGGAGGCTGAGCTGTTCGCGGGATCCGGTAACGATCCGCAGCGCGCGTCCGAATTATTTCAACGCATTCGTCGCGTGAAAGAGGCGACATTGCAGGACGAGCGATACGCGACACATCGCTTGATCGATCTCTATGTGGGCCCGCTCAATGACAAAGGACGCGTGATGGTAGAACTGAGACGCATGGCTGATCGATTTCCCGATACCGTTGATGGACGCAGTGCACTCGCAGAACTTCGTCGTCGACGCGACGCTGAAACGGCAAAACGCGAGATGAATTCGTGAGCCCGATCATCGTGATCGGTTTGATTTCCGATACGCACGGGCTCGTTCGACCAGAAGTCTTTCAGGCGCTGAAAGGTGTTTCTCGCATTCTGCACGCTGGTGACGTTGGTCCTCCAGACGTACTCATCGAATTGGCGACCATCGCGCCGGTACAGGCGGTGTGGGGCAACACGGACGCGCCTGGCCGCACCGATCTGGTGGAGCGCATCGAGGAGACCATTGGCGGTGTTCGCGTGCTCGTCACGCACGGGCACGAGCTGGCCAATCTGAAGCCGCCGCAGTTGGTCAGCCAATACATGAATGCACAGGTCATCGTGTACGGGCATACGCATCAACAACTCATTACGCGCGCGGCGCGACGCATCGTGATCAATCCTGGTGCAGCCGGACCTCGCCGATTCAAGCTGCAGCCGTCTGTAGCCAAGCTCTATATCGACAATGGAAAGGCAGACGTGGAGATCATTCCGTTGGGTATTCCTGACGAAGTGTTGCCAACGCTAGAGTAACCGTTGCGGCCGTCCTACCAAGTTCTGCTGGTCGCGTCCGGAACCACTGATCAATCATCAGCAACTCATCAAGCTGATCTGCCTGCGCCGCCAACGCGATCGGAATTGGAGTGCTCGCGCGATCGTTCATGATCCGCATTGCCATGTTGTCTCCCGATGGCGCGTCATCGGCGACGCGACCGTTGCGTACCAAGTACAAGCGGTCATGGCCATCCACACCGTGCACCGCATAAACGAAGCTTGGCCGACTCAGCGATTCGCGCACGCGCGCCAGCTGATCTTCCAACTGCTGTAACGCCGTGAGTCGATCGCGTAGCCAACCTGCGCGCTCATACGACAGCGAGGCGCTGGCCGTGGCCATGTCCTTTGCGATTTGCTGCTGGGGTGAGTTGTCGCGTCCCTCGAGCACCGCGCGTCCGCGCGTTAACTGGGTGCGATACTCGAATTCGCTGCAACCGCCGACGCACGGGCCGAGGCACCGACGGGTTTCGTAGCGATGACAGCCAGGCGTGCGCGTGAGCGCGGGGTGCAGCGTGTCCCCGAAAAGATCACCCGCATCACGCATGATCATCGGCACGCGCTCAGGGCAATCACGTAAACCCAATGCATCGTTCAGCACGCGCAGTGCGTCAACGAGCGGGCGCCGATTCACAAACGGCCCAACAACGGCGCTGCATGAACGACTTCGCGCGGCGGTACTCGCGCGTTGAATACGCAACCGCGGGGCAGGGCCGTCACCAATGGTGATGACCCACCAACGATCGAGCGGGCGTGCAGACCGCACGTTGTATCTCGGCAGATGCGTGCGGATGAGTCGAACTTCGCGCAGCAATGCCGCAAATTCGCTTGGCGTTTCCTGCCACTCGATGCGTGCAGTCTCGCGCAGCATTCGCGCCTGTCGATGTTCTGGCCACGGTAACCGAAAGTATGACAGAAGTCGCGTGCGAATTTGTGTACTCTTTCCGACGTACAACACTTCCCCATGCACGCCGCGCATGATGTAAATCCCCGGATGATTGCGCGCGCCTTTGCGCACGTGGTCGCGCAGTTGTGCCACGTCGGACTCGGACGAGCCAACTGCTAGGTCGAGCTGTAATGTTTCGGTTGCGATTTTTCTTGAATCTCGCGACACATGCGCACGCACAATCATTGTTGGCACCAAGCGACGAATGTTGTTTTATCGCTGGCAACTCGCACAGAATACGGAATTGCGGCCATCCACCGCGTGCGTGCCAATGAGACGTCGACCGCACCGGAGACACGCCTCGCCAGCGCGACCGTACACCGCGAGCTGCGCGACGAAACGCCCTCGCTCGCCGCGTGCATCGCGGTAGTCACGAAAACTCGTACCGCGCGCCGCGATCGACGCCGAGAGCACGTCGACAAGGGCAACGCGCAGCGCGGACGTTTCCACGGTGGAGAGGGCACGCGCTTCGCGCGATGGATCGATGCCTGCCCGCCACAACGCCTCGTTTGCGTAAATGTTGCCCACCCCAGCCAAAATCCGCTGGTCCATCAGCACGATCTTCACCGCGCGCCGAGAACCCCGAAGAAGTACCGAAAACGCGGCGTCGTCAAGGGTGGGGTCGAGAGGTTCCGATCCGAGTGTGCTGATGTATTCGGCCAAACGCGCGGGCGACATGAGCGTCACTGTGCCCAATCGACGCACGTCGCGGTAGTGCAGCAATCGTCCGTCGTCCAACTGTAATGAGATAGCGACGTACGCTAACTCAGCTGCAGCGAGTGTCCCGTGGTCGATGAGCAGGCCGCCCGTGAATCGTGGTTGCACCACGACATGCCAGAGCGGAGCAACGTCGAGGATTACAAGTTTCGCACGTCGCCAAACACGCGCGATGGTGCCACCGATCAACGCCTGCGCGAACTCATCGGCGCCTGCCTCGCGCAAGACGTCGGCCTTACGCACGTACACGGCGCAAATGGTCGCCGCTCGCACGTCGGCGTTGAGGTCACGCGCGATGGTTTCAGTTTCAGGTAGTTCCGGCATCGCGCGTTGCGTTGCGTGCCGCTTCGCGCCAACCGATATCGCAGCGGTACTGTGCACCTTCAAACTCGATACGCGCGGCCGCGTCACGACTTCGTTGTTGCGCGTCAGCAAACGTCGACGCTATTGCAGTAACGGCAAATACGCGCCCTCCGCTGGTTACGAGTGCACCGTTGCTCGCACGCGCGGTACCGGCGTGATACACTCGAATGTCATCACTGAACGACGGCAACTCGATCACATCATCAGCACGCGGTGCATCGGGATATCCGCGCGCCGCCACCACCGTGGTTACCGCAGCATCGCTGCGCCATTGGAGCGGTGTCATGCCGCCGATGCGTGCACCGCGTGAGACGGCCAAAAGCGGTTCGAGCAGACTGCTCGTGAGCAAGGGCAAAATGGCCTGCGTTTCGGGATCGCCAAACCGACAATTAAACTCCACTACTTTTGCTCCTTCCTCCGTCAACATCAACCCCGCATACAACAATCCTGTGAATGGCGTGCCACGTTTGCGCATGGCGTGCAGCGTGGGCAACAGAATGCGTTCGGTCACATCGTCAATGAGCGCCGGTGTACTGAGTGTCACCGGCGCATACGCACCCATACCGCCCGTATTCGGCCCTTCGTCACCATCGAGTAAACGCTTATGATCCTGGGCCGCGATCATTGGCAAGACATCGTACCCATCACTGATCGCGAAGAGCGATAACTCTTCGCCTGTCATAAAAGCTTCCACCAAACACTCCGCACCTGCGTCACCGAAAACCTTTTCGTCGAGCATACGATCAATCGCGTCAAAGGCTGCAGCTTTCGTGTGACATACAATGACGCCTTTCCCCGCTGCTAAGCCGCTGGCCTTAATCACCACAGGCGCACCGTAACGCGTCAGCACGGCGGTTTTCGCACTTTTCGCGTCGCGAAATGTTTCCGCAAGTGCCGTTGGGATGCCGGCCTTCAGCATCATGGCTTTGGTATCGGCCTTTGACGTCTCGACCGTCGCTGCTCCAGCCGTTGGACCGAAGGCTGGAATACCGCGCATGCGCAGCATATCCACCAACCCTTCGGCCAGTGGCGCTTCGGGGCCCACGACTACCAGTTTTACTTGCTCAGCTTCGGCCAGCGCGCACAGTGCGTCGAGATCAGTGACGTTCACCGGCGCCGTACGCGCAAGCTGCCCGATGCCCGGATTTCCAGGCGCGGCGACGAGATCGATTGTAGTGTTTTCACGAGACAACGCGTCGGCAATCGCATGTTCGCGACCACCACCGCCGACGAGCAAAATCTTCATGTATTTCGGATGCAGGAGCGCCGACGCGGCGATCGCGCGAAAGCTAACGACGGCGGCTCGCTCCAGGCGACGACCCAACGCGCACGTTATCCCTCGCCGACACCACCCGACGCCGTGCGAAACGCATCACGAAAGGCATCGGCGGCTCGACCAATCGCATCACCAACGGTTTGCGCTGCGGCCTTCGCTTGATCAGCGTAGTAATCCGTCGCATCTCGCACGTCGTCGAGGAGCGGTCGCTCGGCCTCCGATCCGCGGCGGATATATTCGCCGCCAACCATTGTTGCATAAGCGCCGGACTGCTCCCACCGTTGCAACTCACCCGCGCGCACGGTGTGGAACGGATGCTCACGCAACGCAGTGTTCAGCGCTTTCAGCACACTGTCCCAGGCAGTGCCTCCGGTCTCGTATTCCGCTGCTTGCGCCAAATACGCATCGAGATCGATGCTATCGCCGCCGCTTCGGCCGCCGGCCAACTTGAGAAACGTCATCAAGCTGCTGCGAGGATCTTGCGTACCAAGCATGCCAGCGCGATCGGCAGATAACTCGGACTTCCGATACCACTCCAACAGCGCGAGCTGAAACGGAAGCAAGGCGATAGACGCGAGCATCGGTAACGCCGTCATACCGAAGAACAAAATGATGAGCGCGATGGTGCGATACGTCGTATGCCCGGTCATGATGTGCCCTAACTCGTGCGCGAGTATGAATCGCTGCTCCTCAGGCTCGAGCAACTCGAGGGTGCCGGAGCTCAGCACAATGAAAGGGTTTTCAAAACCAACCGCACCCGCATTCACGATGGGCGTCTGTGTGACGAACAGCTGCGGCTGTGCCCGTCCGAGCGGCGGCCAATCCATTGCTTGCAGCACTTCTTGATACATCGCGAACAATTGCGGCCGCTGCGTTGGTCCGATCAGCACCGCATCGCCGAGAAATAAATTTCGCACACCACGCTCTCCAAACGTGCCTGCAATGCGACGCACGACTTCATCGAAGCCGGGCAATGCACGCAGCGCGTTGAGCGCCGCACGATCAGCCGGATGCTCCCAGCTGACGGACGAGATCTGTGTAAGGGGGGCGCGCGTGATCATGGGCAGGCTCGAAAAGGTGGGAGCTCGAGACTCGAGATTCGGCCATCTGGAGTCGCGGGCGGCAGCGGATGCTAGATGCCCTACGAGCCCCCGAGCTACAAGTTGCGCTTGGCAGTGTTGTTACTTCGGCAGCGCCGCATCAAGATCGGCAATGAGATCTTCGACGTCTTCAATGCCGCAGCTCAATCGGACAATGCCGTCAGAGAGCCCCATATCCGCTTTGCGGTCTGCTGGCACGGAGGCATGAGTCATTGATGCCGGATGGCTGATCAAGCTCTCAACGCCGCCCAGCGATTCTGCCAAAGAAAATACTTTCACGTGCTCAAGCACGTGCCGAGCTCGCTCCCGGGTGCCCATCTCTAACGTGATCATGCCACCAAAGCCTGACATCTGTCGCTTCGCCAATTCGAATTGCGGATGACTCGCCAGTCCAGGATAGATGACGTGCTCGTCCCCGAGACGTTCCACGAGAAACTTCGCGATTTGGCGACCATTCAGATCGTGCTGCTTCATACGAAGGGGCAACGTTTTCGTACCACGCAGTGCAAGCCAGCAGTCAAATGGTCCCGGTACAGCCCCAGCCGCATTGTTTATGAACTGCAGCTTAGCGGCGAGATCGTCCTCAAGAACGACGGCGATCCCGCCGATCATATCAGAGTGGCCATTGATGTACTTGGTCGTCGAGTGCCAAACGATATCGGCACCCAGTTCCAACGGGCGCTGAAAGACTGGCGTAGCGAACGTGTTATCGACGATCAACAAAGCCTGATGCCGCTTCGCGACGACGCTCATTGCGGCAAGATCTGTTAATCGCATAAGAGGATTCGTTGGCGTCTCCACGAGTAACGCGCGCGTGGACGATGTCATCGCATCTTCAACCCGTTGCGGATCACGCGTGTCCACATACGAAAATGACAGGCCCAGATGACGAAGGATTTTATCAAACAGTCGGAACGTGCCTCCATACACATTCTCCCCGCAGACGATGTGATCGCCCGCGCGGAACAGTTTCATGATGGAATCGAGACACCCCATTCCGCTCGAAAACGCGAATCCGTGACGACCGCGTTCCAGCGTCGCGACGTTCCGCTCCAAGGCTTCTCGCGTGGGATTTTTCCCCCGAGCGTACTCGTATCCCTTGTTGTCGCCGAGTCCGTCTTGGACGTACGTCGACGTGAGGTAGACCGGCGTCATGATGGCGCCCGAGAGGGGCTCCGGTCGTTGTCCAGCGTGAATAGCGCGGGTCGCGATACCGCCCGCAATGTCTTCGTCAAAAATGCGCGTCATGGGCTCCGTCTGGTGGGTGCAGAGGGGGAAGCTAGCCCGCGCGGCGTGGCGTCGCGACCGCCACGTGAGCCGCGACCAGCCGCCTGATGCCGCCCGTCGAAAATCCCGCGCAGTTTCCGACAAAGCGATGCCTCATTGTTGATGATGAGGTGGCGCTGCGGGCGGTCCTGCGACGTCTTATGGAGGCGGAAGGCTTCCGCTGCGAGGAAGCTTCATCGGGTGGTGAGGCACTGGCATTGCTCAATGCCGAAACGATTCCGCTCGTGCTCGCCGACTTTCATATGCCGCGCATGGATGGCGGCGAACTCCTGCAAGAAATTCATCGGCGCTGGCCCGATACCGCAGTGGTCATGATTACCGCTGTCTCCGATGTGGATATCGCCGTGCGGTGTTTGGAAGCGGGCGCGCTGGACTATCTCACCAAACCGTTCAGCATCGAGGAAGTGCGCGCCCGCGTTGGACAGGCGCTCGAGAAGCGTCGATTACTTATTGAGAACCGGTCATATCGCACGCAGTTAGAAGAGCGCGTTGCGCTACAGACACGCAAATACGAAGCGCTCTTTCTTGCGTCGCTGCAGTCGCTCGCCGACGCGCTTGAAGTAAAGGACGCCTACACGTGGGGACACTCCACGCGCGTGTCGCGCTATGCGACGTTGATGGCCAATGAACTCAGTGTTGACGCCGAGTTGTGCGAACAGCTCGAATTAGGAAGTCGGCTGCACGACATCGGGAAAATCGGCGTACGCGAAGCGGTGCTCAATAAAGAGGGTCCCCTCACGACCGACGAGTACGCGCACGTCATGGAGCATCCCGTGATTGGATGGCGCTTGATGGCGCCGTTGCTGCACGAAATGCCGCATGCACTTGCCGTTGTTCGCTCGCACCACGAGCGCTTTGACGGTCACGGCATGCCCGATGCGTTGCGTGGACATGAGATTCCGTTGGTCGCTCGTATTACGGCCGTCGCGGACTCGTTCGACGCCATGACGAGCGGTCGTCCGTATCGAACGGGCATGAGCGTAGACGACGCGGTTGCAGAATTGCGGCGGTGTTCGGGCTCGCAGTTTGATCCCGTCTGCGTCGTGGCGTTCGAGCGTGCAATGGAAAACCAAGCGTTTCCGCGACCGGATTGGAGTGTGCAGCGGCCGACGCGCGGAATGAAGATCGTCGCTTGAGTGGCAAGTGCCGCCGCGAGGCTTACGTCGCTGATTGAAGCGTTACGCCGGTCAGTGCGAGAAAGCGTTCTTGTACGAATTCGGTCGGCGGTGTACCAATCCAACGGCATGCCCGTAACTGATGGTTGCGAAAATCGCCGTCACGAAAATCAATTGCTTCCGTGAGCGCGGCGAAGATGTTCGCATCGCCCGACACCAATGTGATGTGCTCGTGCACAATGCGCGCAAGCGCCGTTCCCGCGTGAAACTGTTCCATTGTCGACACACGTGCGCCCGCGAGCAGCGGTGCCACGCCCGACTCGATTAGCGCGGCTGGTTGCGAGTACGGAAGCACTGCGAGTACGTGATCCGCAGTTGTCATCGCCACGGCGCCTACGGCCGCGTGGCCCATCGCCAACATGTCTCGGTGCGTCAGACTCACGCTCATGGATGCGCCGACCATTGGCGAGCCGTACGTCAGAATGCACTCTTCGTCTTGGCCCTCGGCGTCGCGATCACCCTCGAGCACCAAGCCGTGGTGCGTGCCGAGTTCGACCCTTGTGCTGCGCAATCGAGCTCGCACGTTCGCGAACTGCGGATTTTCATCAAGCAGCACCGTTGGGAATTCAGCCGGGAGCAATGGAGCGAACGCCGTGGTTGTGAACACCGCACCGACGTTAGCGTCAGCGAGCTGCCACGCGATGTCGAAGGCGGTCGCGAACGGATTTACCAACAGCGCGCCGCGTCCATCACAGGCAGCGAGGGCTGTGAGGAAGGCGGGGCCCGTTGGTAAGAAAATACCCGCACGTCGGCCGGACACGGCGCGGACCAAGAGCGCGCTTCGCTGGAGGAGGGTAATGCCAGCGGCGACCAGTTGCTGACTCTCAAATGTGTCCAAGCGACCGTGACGGGCGGCCAGCGCGAACGGTAAGAGCGACAAGGGATCGGGCATGCAGAGACAGACTACCCGCTCGGGATCGCGCCCGCCATCCCACACGATCAACGTGTCCCGAGTGCCGCTCGTGTAACGAACCGGTCCACCACGCGTCATGCACGCGAGTGGATTGCCCCAAAACGAGTCGCAGTCCTCACAGATTCAGTGACGCACGTTACATGTCGCATTGGTCTGATGCGCACGTCACGATAGCTTCCCGTGGTCCCCAGCGAAATTCGAGCGTCCGAGGCGCGTGATGGCATTTGAAGGGCTGATGGTGAGTGTTTCCGGCGTGCGCGGCCGCGTTGGCGGGGCGCTCACCCCTGAGATCATGGCGACCTATGCGGCCGCGTTTGGCGCGTGGGCCACCGCCGGTGGTGTGCGCTCCATCGTGGTTGGCCGAGATAGTCGCGTATCTGGCGCAATGTTTACGCGCGTGGTGCATGCGGCGCTTGAATCGGTGGGATGTACGGTTATCGACGTTGGAATGGCGCCAACACCGACAATCCAATTAGCGGTTGAACATCATCACGCAGCTGGTGGTCTCGCTATCACGGCGAGTCACAACCCCATCGAGTGGAACGCGCTCAAGTTCATCGGCGCATCGGGATTATTCCTTTCGGCGGCCGAAGGCGCGGCCATGCGTGCGTTACTCGACAGCGGAATTCCACGCGCGACATGGGACCAGCTTGGCCACATTGTCGTGGACGAATACGCGGTGACGAGACACATCGCGCAGGTGCTGGCCTTGCCGTATCTCGACGTGGCCGGCATCCGGGCGAGAAAATTTCGCATCGCGCTTGATTGCTGCCACGGAGCAGGCGGCGTCATTATGCCTCAATTGCTGTCTGCGCTCGGCTGCGAAGTCTTCGCGATTCATGACGAGACCGATGGTCGCTTTCATCGATCGCCAGAACCCACGGCCGATAACCTCGGCGAACTCGAAGCATTGGTGCGTAATACGGACGCTGACGTCGGCTTCGCGACGGATCCGGATGTCGATCGGTTGGCGTTGGTGGGCGACGATGGACGCGCGTTAGGTGAGGACTACACGTTGGCGCTGGCCGCGCGCACTGTGCTCCGGCACAGACCGGGTCCCGTCGTCACAAACCTGTCGACCAGCAAGGTTGTGGAAGACGTAGCACGCGACGCGGGCGTGCCGTTCCATTTCGCCAAAGTAGGTGAGGTCAACGTCGCCATCGCGATGCGCGATCACGGCGCGACAATCGGCGGGGAGGGAAACGGCGGCGTTATTCTTCCGGAGTTGCATTTGGGTCGTGATGCGCCGGTTGGTGCCGCCCTCGTGCTGCAGTTGATGCTGGAGGAGGCACGCCCGCTCTCGGCCGTCGTCGCAGAGCGGAAACGCTACGTGATCGTCAAAGACAAGCTGGATCGCCCCGATGCCCCGTTGGATGCGGTGTACTCCGCACTCGTGCAGGCGTTTCCGGAGGCCAATGCCGATACCCAAGACGGTCTGCGGTTGGATTGGCCAGATCGGTGGGTGCATCTGCGCCCAAGTGGAACGGAACCGATCGTGCGTGTAATCGCTGAAGGATCGACGGAGGCGGACGCGCGCGCGCTGATTGCGCAGGCGCGGCAGCCACTAAGCACGTTGGCGTTCGCTGTCTGACTCACCCAGAACCACTAGGCATATGTGCGGAATCGTAGGATACATCGGAATGAAGGATTCGACGCCCGTCCTGCTTGCTGGTCTCAAGCGGCTCGAGTATCGCGGCTACGACTCAGCCGGCGTGGCGATCATGAATGGCCGTGGTGTCGAGACGAGAAAAGCGGCAGGCAAGATCGCACGGCTTGAAGCGGTGATCGATCTTGATCCACCGCACGGGTCGCTGGGCATCGGTCACACGCGATGGGCCACCCACGGTCCGCCAAACACGATCAATGCGCATCCGCATCTGAGCCAAGACGGTACCATTGCGGTCGTTCACAACGGCATTATCGAGAATGCGACGGCGCTCAAGGCTGGCCTCGAAGCGCGCGGATTTGTCTTTCGTTCGGACACCGACTCCGAAGTACTCGCACACCTCGTCGAAGCAGCCTACGCTGGCAACCTCGAAGCGGCGGTGATCGAAGCGTTGCGGCAGGTCGAAGGCACGTACGGCATTGCGGTGATTTCAAGTAACGAGAAGGACAAGTTGGTCGCCGCCCGCAAGGGCAGTCCACTCTTAATCGGATTGGGTGACGGGGAATACTACGTCGCCTCGGACGCCTCGGCTATTCTCGCGCATACGCGTGAGGTGGTGTATTTGGACGACGGCGACATCGCGGTTATCACGCGCGAAGGCTACAAAGTGCTCGATCTTGACTCAATCGCGCGAGATAAACCCGTCAGTCGCATTGAGTGGGATCTTCAGCAAATTGAGCGCGGTGGTTATCCGCATTTCATGCTGAAAGAAATCTTCGAACAGCCGATCAGTGTCGAGAACACGATGCGAGGGCGCCTCATTCTCGAGGAGGGATTTTCGAAACTCGGCGGCTTGAACATTTCGAAAGAAGACCTGCTCAAGATCGACAACATTATCATCACCGCCTGCGGCACGAGTTGGCATTCGGCGCTGATCGGCGAAATGATGATCGAAGAGCTGTGCCGCATTCCGGTTGAAGTGGAGTACGCATCGGAATTCCGCTATCGCAACCCCATCGTGACGCCCACCACGCTGTGCATTGTTATCTCGCAATCGGGTGAAACGGCGGATACGCTCGCTGCCATGCGCGAGGCGAAGCGTCGTGGTGCGCGTACGCTGGGCATCGTCAACGTCGTAGGTTCGACCATCGCGCGTGAGGATGACGGCGGCATTTATGTACACGCTGGCGCCGAGATTGGCGTTGCGTCGACGAAGGCGTTTACGAGTCAGGTCATCGCGCTCGCGCTGTTCACGCTCAAGCTCGCGCGCCTCCGCGATTTGTCCGTTGAACGCGGCCGTGAGATTGCGCAGGCATTGGCCAACCTGCCCGAGCAAATTCAGTCGATTTTGGATCGCGCTCCAGAGATCGAAGCCTTGGCCGAAGAGTTCAAGCGCGCGTCAAACTTCTTGTACTTGGGACGCGGTTACAACTTTCCAGCGGCTCTTGAGGGCGCGCTCAAACTTAAAGAAATCAGCTATATCCACGCGGAAGGATATCCGGCCGCCGAGATGAAGCATGGACCGATCGCGCTGATCGATGAGATGATGCCCGTGGTGTGCATCGCGCCGCACGATTCGGTGTTTGAAAAAATCGTGTCGAATATTCAGGAAGTAAAAGCGCGGAAAGGCAAAATTATCGCGATCACCACGCGCGATGAGCCGTCGTTGGCCGGCAAGTTGGACTACGAGTTTCGCATTCCGGAAACGATCGATCTGCTCACGCCAGTGTTGGCAACCATTCCGTTACAGCTGTTGGCGTACTACATCGCGGTGATGCGTGGCTGCAATGTGGACCAGCCAAGAAACTTGGCCAAATCGGTGACGGTGGAGTAAGCTGTCGCGGGGCCGCAATCCGCTAAATTGCTGGAATGAGCACGATCGTAGACTCTCCAGAATCGGCGCTGCCGGTCGCACCAGCGGCCGCAGCACCCAGTAGCAATGCCGTAGCGTTGGCCAGCCGTCGCGCTCGCGAGATCGCCAAGCGACGCACCTTTGCAATCATCTCGCATCCCGACGCGGGCAAAACCACGCTGACGGAGAAGCTGCTGCTGTATGGTGGCGCCATTCACCTCGCCGGCTCCGTCAAAGCGCGTCGCGCCACGCGGCATGCCACGTCCGATTGGATGAAACTCGAACAAGAGCGTGGCATCTCGGTGACGTCGAGCGTGTTGCAGTTTGAGTACGAGGGATTTCAGCTTAACCTATTGGACACGCCCGGTCACGAAGATTTTTCGGAAGACACGTACCGAACGCTCGTGGCGGCGGACAGCGCAGTCATGCTGCTCGATAATCGTAAAGGCGTCGAAGAGCGAACGCGACAATTGTTTGAAGTGTGTAAGCGACGTCGAACGCCAATTTTCACGTTAGTGAATAAGTGTGATCGCCATGGGGAAGATCCGCTCAAGTTAATCCAAGATGTCGAAGCGGACTTAGGTATCGATTGCTTTGCTGCGACGTGGCCGATTTTCACCGACGATGTATTTGTTGGCGTCTATGATCGGCGCCATCGTCGCGTCCACATGTTTGAGCGGAGTGACGATCGCGGCGCCTCGCGAGCGGGCGTTGTTGACGCGGACATCCAAGATCCTCGCATTCACGAACTCGTCGGTGACGCGGCCTATGCACGGCTCACCGCCGATATTCAGTTGCTCGATGCCGCTGGGCACGCCTTCGATCACCAGCGTGTGCTCGATGGGACGCTCACGCCGGTATTTTTTGGCAGCGCACTCACCAACTTTGGTGTTGAGCCGTTCTTGCGCGAATTTCTCGAACTTGCGCCACCACCGGGCCCGCGCACGGCCACCACGGGCGAGATCATGCCCGATCAAAATGGCTTCACTGGTTTTGTGTTCAAGATTCAAGCGAACATGGATCCGAAGCATCGTGATCGCGTGGCGTTCGTGCGCATCGTGTCTGGCGAGTTCACGGCGGGCCTTTCGGTGCTGCATCAACGCACCGGTAAGCAACTCCGCCTCGCTGCACCGCAGCAGTTTATGGCGCGTGAACGCGTCGGCATTGAAGAGGCGTGGCCAGGCGATGTGATCGGTATCATGGACCGCGGCACGCTGCGGATCGGTGACACCCTCGGCGGCGATGGCACGATGGAATTTCAAGGTATTCCGCGTTTTCCACCGGAACATTTTGCGCGTGCGATTCCGGCAGATCCACTCAAGCGCAAACAATTCGACAGCGGATTGCGCCAGTTGACCGAAGAGGGAGCGGCCCAAGTATTTTTTGCCGAGACGTCAACGGGGTCGCAACCGATCGTTGGTGCGGTGGGTCAACTACAGTTCGACGTGATGGCCTTTCGACTCGAACACGAATACGCGGCGCCCTGCAAGTTCGAGAAAATGACGTATCGCTTTCCACGGTGGCTCACTGGCCCGAAGGCCGAAGTAGAGCGGGTAGCGAACGGGCAGTCGCGCATGCGCCTCTTCGATCACAAAGGCAACACGGTGGTGCTGTTCTCTGATGCGTGGGCGTTACGTCGCGCGCTCCAGCACGAAGACACGGTGACGTTTCACGAGACACAGCCGTAACGTGAGTGGGGCGATGATGCAAACGTAAAGGGCGCGACCAGTATTGGTCGCGCCCTTTACGCCTGCATCATCGCCAGACTTACTCGTCTACCGCAGCGACGACCGGGCGTGCGATCTCAATCTGACGACCCACGTGGCCAATGATGAAACCGCCGTCTTCGGACGACGCGAAATAGATGCGCAGACAGGTGGTCGGATTCGCACCCTTGCGAAGCTGATCACTGCAATCGACTTCACCGTGTCCATCGCTGAACACGTACGGCGATCTGCGTGTCGTGTCCCCTGCTGAGTAGTCCACCTCGAGATCGGTGAACACTTCGGTCAACGGTCGGCTGAGCGCACGATCTTGGCGGCGACGACCTACTTCGCCGAGCGCTTTCAAATATTTCCACGCCGTGTCGGGATCTGGGAATACCGATTCTCTTGCCGACGAGAACGCGGATGGCAACAAACGCAGCGCGTCGGCATACATCGCTTCAGCGCGCTCTACCGCCTCGAGTACGGACTCCGGCGCATCGCTGGCCGGCTTGGAAATGGGCTGCCGTTGCTTCACTGCGGCGAGCGTGGTGCGAAGCGAACGCGTCATCGCTCGCTCGGATTCGAGGAGCTGTCGTGTATCGACTAACCGTTCGCGTGTTCGCGAGAGTTCACCCTCGGACTGCTTCATGGCTTCTTCGTAATCACGTACGAGCGTGATGAGCTGCGGTCGGTCGAGTTCGGCGCTGTTTTCCGTCGCGAGCAGCGCTTCGGCCGCATCGGGACGTTTACCGTACGCAGCAGCGCGATCATCACGCAGCGTGTCGACGATGACGGGTTCGGACATGGGGCGCTGCACTGAGACTTCAGCGAGACGCTGTACCAATCGACGTCGTTCACCCGGCAGCGCCAGCGCGCGCGCAAGCACGAGCGGATGCTGGAAGGGGTCGGACTCGAGCGTGAAGCCCGGCAAATACGCGCGTGCCGAACCGAGGAACACACTGCGTGCATGTCCGCCGACGGCATCGGAAAGTGCGAATGTGTCGGAGTGACGGAGCATGAAGCACAAGCCCAATCCGAACATCTCGGCCGCGAATTGTTCAGGTGGAATAACAAAGCCACCGTCTGGCAATTCTGTGAGCAACAAGACAGGCATGGTGCGCGCCGGATCACAGAGCACGAACCGCACGAAGGCATCGAGCGTACCAGCTTCGAGCTGGGTGGGGACACGTTGCAACGGTCCGTCGTTGGACACGAGCGTAAACGTCTGATCGAGCTCGGGCAGCAGGCGCGGCGCGCGCACTGGGGGCGCCGCACCAGTGGCGGCACCGCCATCGGTTCCAACACGAATGTTGAGCTGACGCTGCACCATGCCGCTGGAGGACGTGGTTGCGACGTAGGTGACGTGCGTTGACCACTGCAGCGCACGGTCGAGAGGATCTGGCGCGTGAACGACGATATCGGCGAGCGCCGAGGACTCGGTGCGAAACGGTGCCCAGCGGAGAATACGTCCTCCGTCAAGGGTTAAGTTCGCCGGCGAAGTCCACGTCAATTCTTGACCGTGGTCGAGGCCAAGCCAAGCGACACACGCTTCGAGGAACGCATCATCGGAGTCAGAGGACTCCTCACGAGGCACCAGATTGAACTGCAGAGCAAGTCGTTGTTGCATGGGTCTGTTGATTGGCATTGAACCCTGAGCTTCCGTCGCTGACGGCAGGGAGTGAGACTATCGTGCTATGAGAATCCTTCTCCAGCGGGTAAGTCGTGCTGAAGTCCGAATTCGTCCGGACGATACGAGCGGCGTCGCTCGAGTGGCCGGGCGCGTAGGGCCCGGATATGTGGTGTTCGTTGGATTCACGCACTCGGACACGCGGTCCGAAGTACGCTGGATGGCCGAAAAGCTCATCGGGCTTCGACTCTTCGTCGATGAAGACGATCGCCTCAATCGCGATCTGAAACAGAGCGGCGGGGCGCTCTTGATAATATCACAGTTCACCCTTTACGCCGATGCGCGCAAGGGGCGTAGACCGAGTTTCACTAAAGCTTCACCCAGTTCCACCGCGATTCCTCTCTACGAACACTTCCTTTTCATCCTACGCAGCAGTGACATCGACGTTCAAACAGGCGAATTTGGTGCCATGATGGAGGTAGAGCTTGTGAATGACGGTCCGGTGACGCTGTGGATCGAACGTGAATTTGGCCAACAGCCATAATGTCGCAAGTCCCTGCCGCCAACCGCGAAGAGCCTTATCACTAAAGTAACACCGGCACCGCCCGGTACCCTAGATCGCCTAAACCGCTCGCTTGAAATCCGCGACAATATCGTTCACATGCTCCAGCCCGACGCTTAGTCGCACCAAGTCGTCCGATATCCCACGCCGACCCGTTCGGACGCGGTTAATTTGCTATTGCGTCGTAGATGCAGGATGGTGACGATAGTTCGTGTGTCGCCAAGATTCGGTGAGTGCGAGCACAATTGCCACGCGTCAAAAAATCGTCCGTTTCGTTAGAGTGCGCCCTTCAGCACGAGCACCACAATGCCGCCGCTTGCGACATTCGTCGACGTGCCCGCGCGCAGTAATTTACCGAGCATGTCGACTATACACGCACTTGCTCCCACTGCGCCACGCGTCATTCTCGCCTCACAATCGCCGCGACGACGCGAGTTGCTCACGCTTATCGGCATCCCGCACGACGTGTCGCCGGCCGACGTTGATGAATCGGTACATGCCGAGGAAGCGCCGGTGCCGCATTGTGAACGACTAGCCCGAGCGAAAGCAGAGACGCTCGCCGTCCTACATCCAGAGGCAGTTGTCATCGGGTCCGACACCATTGTCGTGATTGACGGCGACATTTTAGGAAAGCCTCGGGATACGCACGAGGCCGTCGCGATGCTTCGCCGACTACGTGGTCGCACGCACACAGTGTTTACCGCTGTCGCTGTTTGCTACCAAGGGCGCACGCTCTCAGGTGTGGAGTCGGTCTCGGTGACGTTTCGCGACCTGGACGACGCGCGCGTAACGGCGTATGTGGCCACTGGCGAGCCGATGGACAAAGCTGGCGCGTATGGCATTCAAGGGTTTGGCGCTACGAATATCGAACGTATTGACGGCGATTATTTCGCCGTGATGGGATTACCGCTGGGCCGAATGGTCGGGCTCTTCACCGACCATGGCTTGTCCTACAATTACGGTCCGATCAGCGTGTAAGCCGAGCCGAGAGTTCCGTCAATCGCTGTGCTTCATAGCGCGCACGCCACCGCCGCAACATGGCGTGCACATCGTCCACCGTAATGCGCGCCATCCGACCTTCGCGGTAGTGCATGTCGAGCGGATAGTTCTCGCCGGGATCACCGTACGCATCAATCATCAGATCATGCGCAAAGTCGTACGGCCCAACGCGTTTTGGATTGGTGTATCCGACCAGCGAAATGACTGGCGTGCGTAGTGCGACGGCGAGGTGCAGCGGGCCGGTGTCCGGTGAGAGCGCAACGGCCGCACCGTCAAGTATGGCCGAGAGTTTTCGGAGCCCGCTGCCGAGCGCCGAATGCGCCATCGGTGCATCGCGCACAATAGTTCGCTCGGCAGCGCGCTCACGCGCGGATTGTCCGCCAACGAGTACGGGTTGCAGGCCAAACTCGTGCCAGAGGATGTGACAAACGGCGGCCCATCGTTCGGGCAGCCAGTCTTTCTCGTGCTTACTGGTTGCGACAACAATGGGTGCAATCGGTCGATCAAATTGCGCGAGGAAGTTTCGTTGCCACTCTCGCTCCTCGGTGTTCCACGGACCGAGCGTCCACTGCGGTGCGTCATGCGGTACACGCAGCGCGTCGAGAAACTCGAAGTACTGGTCTTGCACGTGTTGGCCGACGTGCGGCGCGATGCGATGCGTTGTGAACATCCAGTTGAGATCACGAGCGCGCGCTTTGTCGAAGCCAAGCTTGATGGGTGCGTGCGTGAAGTGCGTCACGAGGCCGGCCTTGAAATACACTTGTAGCCCAAGCACGAGATCAAACGGTCGATGGGCGAGCGCTCGCCTAACGTCCAGAAAGGCGCGCCAGCCGCGTGATCGATCAAAGAGCACAATGTCATCGACCAATGGATGCCCGCGTACGAGTGTCGCCGGCCCCGGTTGCAATATCCAAGAAATCTGCACCAACGGCGTGTGTGTCTTGAGGGCATGAATGACTGGCATCACATGCACGGCGTCGCCGACGGCGCTCATCATCACGATGCCAACACGGCGCAGCCGCAGCGACGGGAGCGGTGGCGTCGTGATCATCGTACGGGCGTTGCAGCTAACGCGTCACGTTCGAACCGCGCCAGTCGTTCGTCCGCCATATCACAACCGAAATTGGTACGCCACTTCCGCATCGATCGCAGGAGCCGCGCAAGATTAGCGCGCATCGTGACGCTTGGCGCGCGCGTCGCATCCCATCGCACGACATCAACATCAATCACCATCGCTTCCGGTGCGTGAGACGGCGTGTGCCGAAGCAAAATATTCTTGACGTTCAGGTCAGGATGAATCACCCCGTGCGATGCGAGTTGCACCAGCAGCACAATAGTCGCTCGCATCGCGTCGGTCGCATCAATGTGTGGCGCCAGACCAGCAGCGATCATGCCGAGATCGTATGCGTCAGGCACAAAACGCGTGACGACATCAATCCGGCGAAGGCCGGGGCCTGCGGGATAGCGCGCAAAGCCAAGCACGTCCGACGTTGGAATGCCGACTCGGCGAAGCGCGTAGGATTGACACATTTCTAACGGCGCGCGTGTTGGCAAACGAAACCTGTCTCCGGTGATGGGTGCAAGCAGACCACCGTGCCACCCGTGGCGCACCACGATCGTGTCTGGCGTGTTCGGAAGCGCGGCGATGTACACGGGCGCACGACCACGCAAGGCGCGCGGTTGTGGCAGCCCGGAGGCCCAGTCGTAGAGTGTCTCGTGTTGCGCGACAATATCTGCAAGCGCGTCGACTACGGCGGCAAAGGCTGTCACGTCACTGTCTCCCACGTGGCGCACTTCTACATTGGGGATTTCAGAAGTGTCGTTCATGGGAGGGGCTCGAGTGACCACACGAGCTCCGGCGCGCCGGCGTGACGCACAGGTATGAGTTCGGGACGCGCGCGCACTGCGTGTGCAACCGTGAGCGAATCACGAACTGCACTACTGATCACGATGTCGCCCGGTTGCGCGAGCGAGCACAAGCGATCTGCGAGGTTCACGGTGTCGCCAATCAGTGTGTACTCAAGGCGCCGAGGCGAACCGATATTGCCGACAAATGCATCACCGCAGTGAATGCCAATGCCAATGTTCAGTGTTGGTCGACCCTGCGCCAACCATCGCGCGTTGAGCGCCACCAGCTCGCGCTGCATGTCCCGTGCGGCGGCAATGGCGCGATCAGCATCGTCCACATTCGCCTCCGGTGCACCCCAGTACGCGAGGAGCGCGTCACCAATAAATTTGTCAAGCGCACCGTTATGTCGAAATACACAATCGACCATCGCACCGAAATATTCGTTGAGTTGTGCGGCCATTTGCATCGCTGATAACGACTCAGCGATCGCTGTAAATCCGCGAATGTCGCTGAAGAGGACGACAACGCGCCGTCGTTCGCCGCCTGGCGCAACTGCACCTGCGGTCGCGGAGATGCGTTCGGCCAACTGCGGCGTAAAATAGCGTTCAAAGTTTTCACGCACTCGCGCGGCGTCACGAAGTCGTTCTGCAGCGACCTCGCGTTCGACGGCGGCGGTCGCGATGCCTGCAAACGCGACAAGAAAACCAAGATCATCATCAGTAAATGCATGCGCATCGCGCACGTTGTCGACATACAACAACCCGAGTGTGACACGCCCTTCGCCAAGCATCGGTGCGGCCATGGCGGAACGCACCGCTTGCTGCACAACGGAGGCGCCCATCGTGCGCGAATCCATACGTGCATCATGGGTGAGCAGGGCGACTTGCCGATGTGCCACGCCGTTGGCGATCGCGCGCGGTACCGCACGCGTGACCTCATCGCCGCGCTGATCGCGCGTCACGCGGGTTTCGAGTGCGCCGGTTGGTCCAACAAGCAGTACCGCTATGCGATCCGCATCAAACGTCGCGAAGAGACTGTCGACAATAGCGCTCAGGAGGGCATCTACGCTGTCAAGGCCACCGAGTTGCTGCGCAATGGTGACCAGTCGTCCCAAACGATGTCCCGCAATGTCCGCCACGGCTTGTTCGCGGGACGGTACCGGACGTTCATGCTGCACGGACGAATCGTTGTCGAGCGTTGCAGGGGTTGATACAATGTGCCGCGGTGGATCCGTTTCATCAGAGAGCGTAAAGGCGATCGATCCAAACGCCAATGTATCGCCCATGACCGCCACACCGCTGGTGATCCGTCGTCCATTGAGCCACGTACCATTGCGTGAGCCCAAGTCTACGACGTGCAAACCGCTTGCAGACGTACGCAGTTCTGCGTGTCGACGCGAGACAATCTGATCGAGTATGGGAATCTCGCAGGTTAACTCGCGCCCAACCGTGTGTATCGCGTCGGTTGTAAGCAGAAAGCGACGATCACCAGCGCTGGACGAGAGCAAGAACGCCATGTTCAGGTTGTATCAGGCGTAGTTGTCGCACTGCGGTGCTGCGCATTTGCCGCGCGCACTCGACCAATTGCGGTGAGCAATGCGCGCGCCTTGGTTTCAGATTCTTCCCATTCCATCACCGGATCGGAGTCGTGCACGATACCGCCGCCCGCCTGTACGGACGCAACGCCATCAGCAATGACGCAAGTACGAATCGTAATGGCCAAATCCATCCGCGTGTCGCCGGCCCCGATAAAACCGAGGGCGCCGGCATAGGCGCCGCGACGCTCGGGCTCAAGTTCATCGATGATTTCCATCGCGCGGACTTTTGGTGCACCGGACATTGTTCCGGCGGGGAAGACGGCGCGGAACGCATCAAGCGCACTGCTCCCGTCCGCGAGCTCGCCTTCCACCTGACTCACGATATGAAACACGTGGGAGTACCGTTCGACGGTCATCAGGTCGGTCACTTTCACGGAGCCGTAGCGTGCGAGTCGACCAACATCGTTGCGGCCCAAGTCCACCAACATCACATGTTCGGCGCGTTCCTTTTCATCGGCGAGCAATTCAGCCGCCATGGCGTCGTCTTGTTCAGCTGTTTTGCCACGCGGACGCGTTCCAGCGATGGGACGCACGGTAATACGCCCGTCAGCAACGCGAACTAAAAGTTCTGGCGAACTTCCCACGAGTTCCAATCCGTCCAGCACCAAATGATACATGTACGGCGACGGATTCAGTGCCCGCAGCGCGCGGTACAGTGAGGTCGGATCGAAGTCGAGTGGCAACTCCATACGGCGCGCCAGCAGTGTCTGGAAAACGTCGCCCGCGAGGATGTATTCCTTGATGCGTCCAACGGCCTTGAGGTAGTCGTCGCGCGCGAACATGGACGTGCCAACGGCCGGTGCGGCGTTGGCGTCGAGCGCGAGCGGTTGCAGCACATCGGGGCCGTGCAGGCGCGTGATCGTGTCGTCGAGTGTGCGGGTCGCGTCATCGTACAGTGCGCGCAATGCCGCTTCGTCAGCGCCGACTGGCACCGGTACCGACACGATGACTCGCGCTTGCCCGCGCCAGTTGTCGATCACCACCAACGCACGCGTGAACACGAAGACGGCGTCTGGATAGTTGAGCGCGCGACGCGGGGCGTTGGGAAGATGTTCGATATGGCGTACAACATCGTAGGCGAAAAATCCTACCGCGCCACTCCAAAAAGGACCGAGTTCTCGTGCTTCGATAGGTCGCATATCGCGCACGATGTCACGGAGATCGCGTATGGGGTCGGCGGGCGTGCGTGCGCCGTGCCAGCCGAGCGCTGGTGCCCAATCTTCGACAACGCCATCACGCAGGCGCCACGCTCCGCGCGGTTCGGTGCCCAAGTACGTATAACGTGCCCAGGTCTCGCCACCGGCCGGCGCAGATTCGAGCAGAAACGCAAACGGACCGCGTCGCAGCTTCGCGTACGCGGCCACTGGAGTGCACTGATCGAGCAAGCAATCGCGCCACATCGGTACGACGCCACCATGCGTCAGCGCGGTGGCGGCGAGCGTGCGAAAGTCAGCAAAAAGAGTCATGCTGCAAGTTCGCTGCTCCGCTCGCACCGGGGCAAGCGAACCGATAGCATTCGGCATGATTCCCAGTGAGCGCCGCAGCACACGTATCGACACCGGCATCGTCGACGTTGTCGTTATGACACCGGCACCGCGGGGTCGACGAGATCGATGGCGCATCCTCACGTTGCGGCGTGCGGTGGGCACACGCTGCACCGGCGCATGGGAAATCGTGCATGGACGGATTGAAGGCGTTGAAACACCAGCGCAGGCGGCGGTTCGCGAAGTGTTCGAAGAAACCGGTCTCGTAGTGGAACGCCTGTACAGCATCGCGGTGAATCCATTTTACTTACACAAAATCGATACTGTGCAATTGGCGCTGGTGTTTGCCGCTATCGTCGCGCCAGCTGCGGCAACGCTTGGACCAGAACACGACCTCAGCGTGTGGCGCACGCCGACCACCGCGAGAAAACACTTGGCGTGGCCACGTGAAAAAGACGCGGTTTCGTACGCGGTGCAGTTGTTGGCGAACGGAGACGCCGGCGCGGTGGAGGATGTGTTACGCGTGCAGTTGTAGCACGCCGCGCGACTAGCTGTCTTTCTTTTGCGCGGCAGCGGCGCGTGATCGGACGGCAGCACGCTCGCGCTCAATGCTCTGCACCACGCGTCCCCAATCGGTAACGGACGAGACGCCTTCCACTTGCGCCGTCAGCGGTTGATTCACGTCAAGCAGTCCATCAAACACAATGAGCGCAGATTGAACCTCGCGCTGTTTCAGTCGATACTCGCCGAAGCCGGGCGACAACGGAAGCACATCCACGGGTCGGAAATCGCGACCCACATTGCTGATGATGAATTCTTGTGGGGAGAAACGCGTTTCACCCTGTTCAAGCGCGTAGAAACTCACATACCAGATTGAATAGGACGACAGGCGGCCGCGCTCGCGCACGATGGTGAGTTCTTTGTCCTTGCTGCGAAGGATATCGCGCAGTGAACGATAAGAATCTGGGGACAGCAGTCGGAGAATGCGCTCGTCGAGTGGAATGGCGCGCACTTGTAATCCGCTGGACGGCGAGATTTTCAGCGCAATGTCGTCCTGTCGCAGTGAACCGAATCCCGCAGGCACAAATGCGGGATCGAGTGTGTCGGCCGCAGTACCCGCGACGCCCCCGGGCGGCGGCACTTGTGCCGGGACTACGTTCGCCGATACACACGCCGTTAACGCAAGGAGTGCGACGGGGAGCGACGCCTTTCTCACAACGACTCGCGCCAGTCGGGCATCGCCAATAACTCCACGAGCGCCGTCGCAAGTTCGTCACGCCCTTGCCCAGTTCTCGCACTGAACGGCACGATCTGCTCAGGATCGAGTCCAAGTAACTCGGCCACCACTTTCACGCGATCCAACGCTGCGAGTGGTTTGAGTTTGTCGATCTTCGTCGCCGCGATAATGGTTGGCGCGCCAATGTCCGCGAGAAAATCGAGCATCATGCGATCATCTTCGGTTGGATCGTGGCGAATGTCGAGCAGCAACACAACGCCGCGCAGCATCGGACAATCGGCGAGGTAGCCCTCGATGAGTGGTTTCCACTCAGCCTTTCGCGTTTTTGAAATGCGCGCGTACCCGTATCCCGGAAGATCGGCCAAAACGAACGTATCGTTCACGCGAAAGAAATTGATCTCGCGCGTGCGACCCGGCGTATTGCTCACGCGCGCGAAGGACTTCCGTCGCATGAGCCGATTGAGCAACGACGACTTGCCAACGTTGGAGCGACCGGCGAACGCGACTTCCGGAAACTCTGATGGTGGACGCCAGCCTCCTTTCGTTGACATCGGTCCGATGAATTCGATGTCCTTGATGACGAGCGGGTCCGGTGTTGGCATAGGCGAGGTCACGTGGGTCGCGCCATGCTGTCGAATATCGGTACTTGCTCGCGTAACGGTGTCGGCAGCGGTGTGCGCAACGCGAGGGTCAACACCTCGTCCATCGTCTTGACGGGATGCCACGTCACCTGCGTACGCACGTCCTCTGGAAGTTCGGCGAGGTCTTTCGCATTGCCGTATGGAACAATGACATGCGCGACTTGGTGTCGATGCGCCGCGACTCCTTTCTCACGAATGCCACCAATTGGAAGGACGCGACCGCGAAGTGTGATCTCACCAGTCATCGCGACGTCGCCACGCACGGGTATGCCGGTGAGCGCGCTCGCGAGTGCGGTCGCTAACGCAATGCCGGCCGACGGGCCATCCTTGGGGGTCGCGCCTGCCGGCAGATGCACGTGGATGTCGCGTGTGCGATAAAAATCTGCCGGCAGTCCAAGCGCGTTCGCGCGCGAGCGGACATAGCTCAACGCCGCCGCTGCAGATTCTTTGATCACGTCACCCAACGTACCTGTCAGTTGCAAACGTCCGCGTCCGGGCACGATACTAACTTCGATTTCGAGGAGATCGCCGCCAACACTCGTGTAGGCCAGCCCTGATGCGACACCAACGCGATCAACTAAGCCGAGATCGTCTTGATCGTGTGGTGCAGGGCCAAGCATTGCCGTGAGTTCGGTGCTTTCGATGATGATTGACGTGTCGGGCGCCAAATCACGACGCGCCACTTTCCGTGCAAGTCGCGCAATGCGACGATCAAGATCGCGAACACCGGCTTCGCGCGTCCACCCACGGACGATCGAACTCAGCACATCGGGAGCAAGCGTTACATGAGTCGCGTCAACGCCGTGCGCCGCAAACTGGCGCGGCACCAAAAAGCGTCGCGCAATTGCGAGTTTTTCTGGTTCGAGATAGCCCGGCAGTCGGATAATTTCCATGCGATCGCGCAAGGCTTCCGGAATGGACTGCATCGAGTTGGCGGTGGTGATAAACAACACCTGCGACAAATCGTAGTCGACTTCGAGAAAGTGATCGTTGAACGCGTGATGCTGCTCGGGATCAAGCACTTCGAGGAGCGCCGCCGACGGATCGCCGCGCCAATCGCTGCCGAGCTTATCGACTTCGTCGAGCAGAATGACAGGATTCACCGTTTCGGCACGACGCATCGCCTGTATGATGCGGCCCGGCAGTGCGCCAATGTACGTGCGTCGATGTCCGCGAATTTCCGCTTCATCGCGCACACCACCCAGTGCCATACGCACGAAACGACGACCAAGCGCATTCGCGATGGATCGCCCAAGCGAGGTTTTGCCGACGCCTGGCGGTCCGACCAAACAAAGGATGGGCCCTGGCAGTTTGCCAACACGACCCAGCACCGCGATGTGGTCGAGAATGCGCTCCTTCACCTCTTCGAGCCCGTAATGATCGCCGTCGAGAATGGTGCGCGCGTGTACGAGGTCGATGGTGTCGTCCGTCCGTGTCGTCCACGGCAGCGCGATGACCCAATCCAACCAGCCGCGCGCCACCGCCGCATCGGGCGACATTGGTGAACTGCGGCGCAATTTTCGTAACTCGCGATTGGCGCGCGCAGCAATCGGCGCCGGCAACTCGCGAGCCACGATCTGCTTGCCAATCTCTTCGCCTTCGTCACCGTCCTCTTGACCCAGCTCCTTATGTATCGCGCGCAACTGCTCTTGCAGAAAAAATTCGCGTTGATTTTGAAAGAGCGAACCACGCACCTGTTCGTCGATCTTTCGTTCGAGCTTGAGCAGTTCCAGTTCGCTGCCGAGGAGTTGCACGAGCCCGCCCGCTAAGTCACGGAGCGACGGTGCGGCGAGCAGGCTCTGACGTTGCTCAATGGTGACTTGCAAATGCGCTGCAATGCCGAACGCAAGCCGCTGATCATCGTCAAGCCCTTGGAGCAGCCCAACCACTTCAGGTGGCAGGCGACGTTGGAGACCTGCGTATTCCTCGAACAACGTCAAGGCATAGCGGACCGTCGCGTGCGTCTGATCGGGCGCCACTCGCGCCGCGGCCTTACCGAGAGCCAACGGAAACGCGGTTGTACGCGCCTCCAACAACGGACTGCGCCTCGATGCCGTGAAGCGCTGCACGCGGACGCGCGAAATCCCTTCGACAAGGATTTTTGTGGTGCCACTGCTGAGTCGCGTCACTTGCTGAAGGCGTGCGACGACGCCAATGCGATGCAAGTCGGCCGCGCCCGGGGTGTGCACATCAGCACTGCGTTGCGTGACCAGCAAAATCTCCTTCGACGCACTCTCTGCTGCTTGTGCAACGGCCGCAAGCGATCCGGCGCGACCAACCAGCAGGGGCATCGCGACGTGGGGGAAGAGCACCACATCGCGCAGAGGCAGAACCGGCAGTCGGTCGATCAGGCTTCCTTCTTCTGGCGCTTCGGCGCGATCTCGAGGAGCGGCGGTCCGCCGGTAACGACCGAGGCTTCGGTAACCTTCACTTCCACGACGTCATCACGCGTGGGGAGATCAAACATGGTGTCCAACAGGGTCTCTTCGAGAATGGCGCGGAGTCCGCGTGCGCCAGTCCCACGCTTCAGAGCTTTCGACGCCACCGCGCGCAGCGCGGATTCCTCGAACGTGATTTTCACTTCTTCAAGATCGAACAGCCGTTGATACTGTTTTGTCAGCGCATTTTTTGGTTCTTTCAAAATCTGCACCAACGAGTCTTCATCGAGCGCTTCGAGCGGTACGCACACCGGCAATCGACCAACAAGTTCGGGGATGATGCCGAAGCGCAGTAAGTCGTCCGGCTCCACTTCAGCGAACGGTGTTTTCGCGGTGGTTTTGTGAATCGCCGTGACCTTGGACTGATCACCTTTCTCACCGCTATACCCAATTTGACGACGGCCCGTACGCGCCTCGATAATTTTTTCAAGGCCGTCGAACGCGCCACCACAGATAAACAGAATGTCCTTCGTGTTGATCTGGATATACTCCTGCTGCGGATGCTTGCGTCCGCCCTGCGGAGGCACCGATGCAATGGTGCCTTCAAGGATTTTCAGCAATGCCTGTTGTACGCCTTCGCCCGACACGTCGCGCGTAATGCTCGGGTTCTCCGATTTGCGCGCGATCTTATCGATTTCGTCGATGTACACAATGCCACGCTCGCACTCGGCGACATTAAAGTCGCCCGCTTGCAACAATCGCACGAGAATATTTTCGACGTCCTCGCCGACGTAGCCAGCTTCAGTAAGGGTCGTCGCATCCGCGATGGTGAACGGCACGTCGAGGATGCGCGCCAACGTCTGCGCGAGCAAGGTCTTTCCAACGCCGGTAGGTCCAATGAGCAGAATGTTGGACTTGTCGAGTTCAACATCATCTTCGCGCGCCGAGCTGGCAGCATTGATGCGCTTGTAGTGGTTGTAGACGGCAACCGAAAGCGCCTTCTTGGCTAATTCTTGGCCGATGACGTACTGGTCAAGAATCCCTTTGATTTCGCGGGGAGTCGGGACCTGCGTAATGGCTTCGGCAACTTCGCGCTCTTCGTCCTCAGCGAGGATCTCATTGCAGAGCGCAATGCACTCGTTGCAAATGTAGACCGACGGGCCCGAAATGAACTTTCGGACAGCGTCCTTGGACTTGCCACAAAAGGAGCAGCGAAGATGCTTGTCGTGGGACATGTGGTCCGTATCGAAAGGCGACGCGCGGGCGGGAGACTGAGAAGGTGACAACTGTTTGTCACCACCTACAGTTAAGCCATGAAGCTGCGCAGGGTCAAGCGAAATGCAGGGACGCGCCGTATTCACGATCACATCCCGAACGATAAAAGTATCGGCGCCGCATCGAAAAACAGGAGCGGCGGCACCGCGAACGGTGCCGCCGCACATCTCCGTTACACCGGAGGCCCGACCAACGTTCGCCTTAGCGCGCCGCGACCAGCTCGGCCTGGTGCGAAATGACGATGTCTACGAGCCCGTACACCTTCGCGTCGTCGGCCGACATGAAGCGGTCGCGATCCGTGTCCCGCTCAACCTGCTCAACGGGACGACCGGTATGCTTGGCCATCAGTTCGTTCATTTTCGAGCGCAGATAGAGAATTTCGCGCGCTTGAATTTCGATATCCGACGCAGACCCGCCGCCGCCATTTTGTGACGGCTGGTGAATCATGATGCGAGAATGCGGCAATGCGCTGCGCTTGCCGGCTTCGCCCGCGCACAAAAGAAACGCGCCCATGCTGGCGGCCATGCCCATGCATGTGGTGTGCACTGGGGCCTTAATGAATTGCATGGTGTCGTACATCGCTAATCCCGCCGACACGCTACCGCCCGGCGAGTTGATGTACAAATGGATGGGCTTTTCGGGATTATCGGCGTCAAGAAACAGCATCTGCGCGATGATCACGTTGGCCACGTCATCATTAATCGCGCTTCCGAGAAATACGATACGATCCATCAACAAGCGCGAAAAAATATCGTACGTGCGCTCGCCGCGACTGGACCGTTCGATGATGTAAGGCATGTACAGCGCCATGATACTCCTTGCTGAGACGGTGGTGACAGGAAGATCGGTTGGGTTATGCCGCGCTGACCGTATTGCGCTCGAGGAGCCACGCGAACACGCGATTTTCGGTGAGCTCACGCTCAATTTCCTGCAGGCGACCGGCTTTTTGCAGCTGCGCGTACACTTGCCCCGGATCTGCGTTCCGGGCCTTTGCCATCTCCTCAACGCGCGCGTCAACATCCGAGGCGCTCGCGGTGAGTGACTCACGTTCGGCCAGCGTGTCGACGATCAGGTCGCGACGCACTTGTTGTTCGGCCATCGGACGAAACTCCACGTTGAAGCGCGCCTTTTCGGCGTCGGGCACACCGTACATCTGCATGTAGCCGTCCACCAATTGCTGCGTCCAACTTGCCGGTACTTCAAACGGGTTTGCTTCGACGATTTTTTCGACGAGCTGACTGCGCACGTCGACTTCGCCTTCGCGTGTGGCCTGCGCACTCATATCCGTGCGAACCGCTACACGCAGCACGTCCATCGTGTCGAAGTCGCCGATTTCTCGCGCGAACGCATCGTCAAGCGCAGGCAGCGATTTGCGTTTTACATCTTGCAGCGTGACGCGCGCGAGCTTCGTACTCCCACGCTGCGTTTCATCCGGGAAGTCCTCTGGCCAGCGTACCGTACGCTCGACTGTGTCGCCTTCGTTCGCTTCCATGATCAACTCTTCGATACCCGGAATGGCCTGACCACCGCCGAGCACGAGCCGATATTCTTTCGACTCCGGAAGGACGCCTGAGGCGTCCGCCGTGGAGAGCATCACCGTCACCATATCTCCGGGTGCCGGCTTGTCGGTAATCGGCGACCAGTTGGCCTTCTGTTCGCGCAAGCGCTCAATCTGCTCTTCGATGACCTCGTCGGTCACTTCGGTGCTACGACGCGAGATGCTGAAGCCATCGATCTTCGTGAGCGAAAGTTCAGGACGCAATTCGCAATGCAGCTCAAACTCGAGCGCCTCGCCCGGCACGTATTTCACGTCGTGCACATGCGGCTGCGTAGCCAGCTTCAGCTGCTCACGTTCAATCGCTTCCTTAAACGCTTCATTGATGACGAGTTCGATGGCTTCCTGACGAATCTGCTCGGCAAAGCGCTTGCGAACCATTGATGGCGGCGCCTTGCCTGGACGGAAACCGGGCAGACGTACCTGCGTGGCGTATTTCTTGGCCGCTTGGTCTTCGTACACCGCCACCGTTTCGGGCGGCACGGAGATTTGCAGGCGGCGCGAGATGCCCGTCTGCTCAGAGGGAGTGATCGAGATGTTCATCAACGAAAACTAATCGTGCGCGACCAATTGTCGTCCAGTATGCAGCGTGCCGATCATCTCAGCAACGATCTTTCCACTGGCGATCACGCCGGGAAGTCCCGCACCCGGGTGGGTGCCTGCTCCGCAGAAATACAGATTGGGAATATCCGGACTGACGTTGTGGGGACGGAGATAGGCTGATTGCGTCAGCGTGGGTTCAGGCCCAAAAGCGCTGCCTAGGTAGCTATTGAGCGTCTGCTCGAAATAGCGCGGATCGATGCGACGCTCCGTCACAATGTGCTGTGACAGTCCGGGCATATAGCGCTCTTCAAGGTACGCCATGATGCGATCGCGATACCGCTGCGACACGCACTCCCAGTCAACGTCACCGCCGAGGTGTGGCACGGGGGACAACACGTACCAGCAGTCATGACCCGCAGGCGCGAGCGATGGATCGGTGGCCGTAGGGCGATGCAGGTACAGCGAAAAATCATCCGCGAGAATTTTCCGCTCAAAGATGTCTTCGAGCAATTCGCGATAGCGCGGACCCAGAATGATTTCATGGTGCGCGATATTTTCGTACTGTTTATTGGTGCCAAAGTAGATCACAAACAACGACATCGAGAATCGCATGCGCGCAATCTTTGCGTCACTCATCGACGGCCGCACGTGTGGTGGCAGCAGCGTGCGATACGCTTGCGCCACATCGCCGTTGCACACGACGGTGTCGGCCCGCAGCGATTCACCGTTCACCAAACGCACACCCGTTGCTCGGCGCTTGCGCGACTGCATGGTGATTTCGGCCACCTCGCTTTCGTAACGAATGGTGCCGCCGAGTTCTTCGAAAAGCTGCACGAGTCCGCGCACCAGTGCACCAGTGCCGCCCATGCAAAACCACACCCCCCACTGCTGCTCGAGCGTGTGAATGAGCGCGTAAATGGACGATGCGCGGAACGGATTGCCGCCAACGAGTAACGGATGGAATGAGAAGACTTGTCGCAAGCGTTCATCTTTCATAAACCGCGCGGCGTACGTTGCGACGGAGCGATCGGCGCGCAAGCGGATCAGCTCGGGGAGCACCTTGACCATCGACATTGGCGTGAGAAACGGCTTGTCGAGCAGCGCCATCCCGGCGTTGAAAATATCCTGTCCGCTATCGAGAAATCGCAGATAGCCGTCAACATCATTTGGCGAAAACTCGCGCACCTGCTTGACGAGTGCTTCGCGATTCGCATTGTAATGAAAAACGGAGCCGTCTTCGAACCGAATGTTGTAGAACGGATCGAGCAGGACGAGCTTGATGTAATCTTCCGTGCGCTTGCCACCGAGTGCAAAGAGCTCGTGCAGCAACCATGGTGCGGTGATAATGGTTGGCCCAGCGTCAAAGCGAAAACCGTCTTGCTCAAATACATACGCGCGACCGCCGGCCATGTCGAGTTTTTCGACGATGGTGACCTGATGTCCCTGCGCCTGTAAACGAATGGCCGCGGCGAGTCCACCGAAGCCGCTGCCGATAACAACGATGTTCATGTTTACTCGCCCGCGATGATCGCGTCGCTTATGCCGCGCACACGTGTTCCCGCTCTCGGCGCGTGTCGTTCCGCGCGCAAGGCAAGGACGAGTGGCACCGCCATCGCGAGGAAGCCCAGCACACCCGCCAGTGCCATGTCTTGGCCGAGACAGATGGCAATAGGGAGCAAGCCGTTCACGCCGTAAAGAACGAGCGGGAATCGCGATGGTGACACCTGTTTTGCCCACACGGATGGCGGCACAACTATCAGCATTAAGCGTGCAACGAGAATGCCGGTGAGTAGCCAGCCGAGCCAGTTGGTGAGCGGCATGCCGAAGAAAAACGGTGTTCCGATGAACCGCGTTAATGCGTCACGGTTCGACAAGTCTGGCACGCTCCAAATCCAATGATGCGTTTTTACCATCGCGGGATCCATCGACACATCCCACGCGGTGAGTACGGTTCCGCCGATGAAGGCCCACCACCAGCGCGAGCGGTTGTCATCCTTGGCTGGCAGCAAGCGCCCGCAAATGGCGAGCGACGCGACCAACATGTAGAACCACGACGTTGGGATATTGAACGGTACGAGATGCGCGATTTTATAACCCAATTGATCGCTGTAGCCGTACACGCCAAATGGAAAGCCTGTGCGTGTCCCCGTGAGTTCAGACGCGAGCGACAACGAGAAGCTGATAGCGAACACCGACAACGCACGGCGAACGCCGATACAGTACGCGAGAAACCCAAGTCCGGCGATGGCGCCTAAGACAACCGTTGTTTGACCGCCGTACGTGAAGCCAAACGCGAGCACGTCTTGATTGCGCGGTGTGTTCAGCCACGACGGATACGGCGGAGCGAGAAACGTGGCGAACGCGAATGCAGAAAATGTGGAGAGGATCGCGTGGAATAACAGCGCGATGTAAGCAACGCGTAAAAACGCAGCGCGTGTTACGCGATCGGTGTCATCTGTCGAGTTAGTAGCAAACACGTGTCGACCTTAGGCGAGGCGGGCGATTTTTTCAGCACCAACGGGCAGGGTGGGTTCCCAAACGATGCGTGGCCCGTCGGCTAAGGTTGCGAGATCGAGCGGTGCAGCGCGAAAACGCCACGCGTCCCACAAAATACCAACGCGCGCCAATCGTCCGAGCCGAGCGCGTGTGGAAATGGTGTCATAATTTTGCGCTTCAATGGCGGCGAGGATACCCGCATAGCCTGTGGCGCACGCGGCCGCGCAGCGTTGCGAGTCGACGTCCAGCATGGCGATGCCTGGTGTGGCCGCGTCGTAAAGCGCCCGAGCGCGACTCACTTCGTATGTCATCATTGGTACCCATCGCGGATCGCGGGCAAGCAGGCGATTGGTGAGAACGTCGTGCGGCGTGAAGCCGAAGCGCGCTAAGTCGTCGGTCGGGAGGTAACACCGACCGCGTTTTGCGTCCTCGCCGACGTCACGCAAAATATTGGTCAGCTGCATGGCAACGCCTAGCGTGCGCGCGTATTTCACCGCGCGTTCACGCATCGCCGGTCCACCCGGAACGCCGAACACATGGGTGCACATCTCGCCGACGGAGCTTGCCACGCCTTCGCAGTAGGTCTCGAGCTGCGCCCACGTCTCGTATCGAGCGGCATCGAGATCGCGCGCGACGCCACTCAGCAATTCGAACAGCGGCGCCGAGGGCACGTAGTACGTGCGCGTGACCCATGCGACTTCGCGAAACACCGCGCCGCTGGGCCGCCCATCAATCGCCGCTTGCAGTTGCAACTGATAGTCATTGAGCTGATCTGCTAACGCGGCAACGTTGTTGTGGTCGGCTTGGTCGACGAGATCGTCGGCAATGCGGCAGAAGGCGTATAACGCATAGGCCGCTCGGCGTTTCGCGCCGGGCAACAGGCGGCTCGCCAGTGAAAATGTTCGCGCGTGCTCTCGGGTGATCCGCTCGCATTGGAGCGCGTCGTCACTGTGATCGGTGGAGATGCGGTCGATCATGCGGCGTTCGGGATCCGAGTTGACGGCAAGGACATGCGGGATATTGGAGCGGGTCGGGCGGGGCGTATGGCCCAGCGAGCGTTGGCGGACGGAAGTGC
>JANYHT010000031.1 GCA_025358925.1 Gemmatimonadaceae bacterium
CAGAATGACGGTATCGTCCCTTGGAGCACGTCGGCATATCCCGGCGGCACGGCTATAACGATGCCGAGAGCGCTATTTGGAGATTTGGCGCATACTCTTCAGACAGCTGATTTAACGATGACAGCTGAAGTTAGTGCGAGACTACGGCAATTTATGAATGTCGCGCTTCGACCACCACCTGTATCGGTATTCTCAGCGTCAATCTCGGGAGCCTCGATCGTGCCGCCTGGACAATTGTGTAACTATGCTCCTATCGTGGCGAACGGCGTGTCTCCATTTACATACGAGTGGTATGCAGGGAACGTGCTGGTTGGCACCGGTCAATATTTAGGGCTCACAGTGAACGACCCCGGTATTGCGTTGTCACTGGTGGTGCGCGATGCGACCAATGCGGTGGCGAGCGCGCAGCTATCGATCGCGACTGATTTGTTTTCATCGGGGTGCTTTTGATCATCGCGCTGCGGGCCGCGCGTGTTCACTGTTGCCTAGTGCTGCTCAGCGCGTGCGGTGTTGCTGAACCCGGTAGTCGCCGCGACGACGCGGTAGTCTGGGAAGTGGCCGGCGAAATGTCCACGATGCCGTTGGTGGCCGATTCGTTGCTGATTGCGCCGTTGGTGGATGGACGCTTGGTCGCATATCGCCGCCGCGATGGATCGATCGCGTGGCAACGCCAATTTCAGGGCGAGTTTCGAAGCGAGCGATTGTTGCGCGTCGGATCAGTACTCATCGTGCCGCACTTTGCGCTGCACGGCGTTGATGTGCACACAGGGGCGCTGTTGTGGACGTACGGCGGCGTGGGCGGCGACGCGGGTGTGATAACGCCCGAAATCTCGGGCGATAGAGTGTTCGTCGCCGGTTACAGCGTGCTGCCGGATTCTGCGAACTATCAGGGTGGGGCAGTATTCGGTGGAGTGGTAGTGGACGATCGCGTGATTTTGGGCACCTTTACGAGCCGCGTATTGGCTCTTCGGGTCAGCGATGGTGCATTTCTATGGGAGCGAGTGGCCGGGAATCCGGCTACGGCGTTTATCGTAAGTCAGCCGCGTTTTTTTGGCGGACTCGTTGCGCTTCTCCGCGGAGACGGCGTGCTTGAAGGTCGATCCGTCGCTGATGGAAGCGTTCAGTGGAGCACGATTTTGGGTGGATCTTTGGTATACAGTCCCTCTACATGCTCTCCGTTTCTGTGCTTTGCCAACGGTCGAGTTTGGATCATCGACACGACCGGCAAGATTGTGTGGGCCTTCGGCGGCGGCTCTGAGATCGTATTTTTATCGAATGTTGCGGTCGATTCCGACGGCATTATGTACGCCGGCATCGTGAAGACGAACCGAACAGGGGCTATACGGGCATTTCGCCCGCCCATCGCGGTGGGGCCGACGCCGTGAACAAAATTGCGGAGTTCAATAGTCAACACAGCGAAGCGCAGGGCTTAGTTCCCGAGCGCCGTCATCGAACGCAACACGGGGTAGTACGCTGTCGCCGGTGTCGCGCCCAAGATGGGATCAAGAATGTTCCACCACATGAAGCCGTCGTCCGAGCGTGGATCAAGCAGAATGAACGCGAGACGTGCCAATGGCTGGTCCATCCGAATGATCATCGAGCCCGCCGGTAACGTTTGTTGCGTGGCTTCCCATGCGCCCGTGATGGTGCGCGCTTTGTGTGTGCCTTGATACTCGCGGTCGGCCAGCGTGTTCGTCGCGATCTTGTAGCGTTCGCCGGTGAACGCGATGTCGCCGGTGGTGAGCGTGTACGTGATGCCGTGCGCATCGAGTCGATCAGCGACACTCGCGAGCATGCGCTGAGTTGGTGTGCCACCGCCACCGCCAAAAGCACCACCACCCCGTCCGCCGGCGGGCGCTGGTGATGCTGCCGCAGTCGGCGCAGCGGCAGCCATGGGCAGCACCCACACGCGCGGTGCAAGGCTCGTCTCTGTAGGCGCAGTGATGCCGTAAAACGGCAGCATCTCCGTTGTCACTGGGCCATCGGTTTTCAAACGATACGGCCGATCCGCAACATACGGATTGCGGATGGATGCGGTTGGCGCGAACACAATTTGTTTGAGATCTGGCGCTTTCACTAACTCTTGTCGAACGGCAAGTTGCTGCCCGATGATGGATTCCGCGTTCGCGGTGGC
>JANYHT010000001.1 GCA_025358925.1 Gemmatimonadaceae bacterium
CTGGAAATCGAATCACCTTGGCAACGACGATGCTGATTACGCGCCAGACATGCTCGCAACTGCGATGATGCATGCGCACTACACGTTGCAGTACCATCTCTATTGCCTTGCACTCCATCGGCATCTGCAAGTGCGCCAACGCGGTTACGACCCGGCTAAACACTGGGGAGGTGTAGCGTACGTGTTTTTCCGAGGCGTGACGGGCACTGGTGACGGCGGATGGTTTCGCGATTCTCCGACGCCGGCGTTGCTCGACGCGCTTGATGCAGCACTCGGAAGGCGCGTATGAGTGACCTCCAAGCGATGCTTCACGACGTGAAAGTTTCTGGTACCTTCGAGCCGCTCGACTGTCAGCTTGCCGCACTGCTCGTTCGTCGAAGTCACATATCAGGTGAGCCTGCAATTGCGATTGTTCTCGCCACGCTTTTACTGAGTCGCGCTGTTCGCGAAGGGCACAGCGCGCTAACGATCACGCAGTTAGCTCGGCAGGCGCGGCACCTTCAATCTGATGCGGCAGTTGCGGTATTGATTGATTTATCGGTTGCGGATGAAGCATGGTGGACTGAAATACTTTCTTCGTCGCCACTCGTGAGTGGTGGTACCGATCAATTGCCGATCGTATTGGTTGGAGAGCTGTTGCAGTTCAAGCGCTACTACGATGCCGAGATGCGAATCGCCGATCGTGTGCGCACCCTGTTGCGTGAGCCACAAGCGGATGGGCTTCCTGCATTTTCAATCGTTACTGGCGGACCAGGCACCGGGAAAACCACGTTCGTAGCGCGTAGGTTGCTCGAACTGCAAGCAACGCACGCTGACTTGCGTGTTGCGCTCGCCGCACCAACTGGAAAGGCGGCAGCGCGGCTTTCGGAGACTATCCGACAACGGATGGATGAACTTGCGCAGAGCACTGGTATGCGTGCGGAGGCGCCGGCCGAGGCGCGGACGCTGCATCGATTGCTTGGCTACAGTCCAAATACAAACACGTTCCGCCGCAACGCGACGGATCCACTGGACGATGACCTTGTCATCATTGACGAAGCGAGCATGGTCGATGTGTTGATGCTGGATGCGTTGTTGCGCGCGCTCAAGGTCGGCGCGCGATTGATGCTCGTGGGTGATCACAACCAGCTTGCCAGTGTGGATGCCGGCGATGTGCTTGGTGCCCTGTGTCGCGCGGCACTGACGGCGAAGGATCATGGACCGCTCAATGCGAGTGTGACGGTGTTGTCGACGAGTTGGCGATTTGCCGACCAGCCGGCCATCGGCACGCTGGCGAGCGCCATTCTTTCTGGCGACGTTGAGGCGGTGCTACGCGCGTGTACACAGAGCGACACGCCTGAGGTGGGACTGCGGGCGCTTACTGTGAGCAGCGACGATCTCGTCGAGTTTATCGTGCCAGGTCTTGAGCGATGTTTCTCTGCACAATCGCCAGACGACTTATTGGCAGCCGTGGAATCGTTTCGTGTACTTGCACCTGAACGCGAAGGGCGTACGGGCGTCTCGGGGATAAACGCAGCGATTGAACGATGGTTGGCGCGACGGGGACATCCTGTACTAGACACGTGGTACCACGGACGGCCCGTGCTTGTCACAGCCAATGACTACTCCTCACGCGTATACAATGGCGACGTTGGTGTTGTCTGGCGGGAGGCCGGAGAAGTTGCCGTGTATTTTCGCGGCAATGATGGCAAAGTGCGCGCGATTGCGCCGGTGCGATTGCCCTCGGTGGAGACCGCGTGGGCGATGACGGTACACAAGTCGCAAGGGTCGGAGTTTGATGATGTACTCGTGGTGCTCCCGGAACATGAGAGCCGGACGATGAGCCGAGAGCTGTTGTATACGGCGGTCACGCGGGCGAAGCGGAGAGTGCGGATAATGGGAAGTGACAGCGCGCTTGCGGTGGCGGTACGTCGAGTAACGGGGCGGACGAGTGGTTTAGCGGAGCGGTTACAAATAATCTGAAGCGGAGCGTGTCAGATGTGCGTGTTGATCGAAGCTCTTTGCCTCGTGATTCCGAATAACGTGTTGGACAACCTGTATGCGGGTGGCGCGACTGCATTCATCGATGAGATGTCTGCGGATCCCGAGATGCGGTATGCCGTTTCTGATGGCATCGTGACGGTGGTGAGCATGTTTGATCCTGCCACGTTTGGGCGAGTGGCCGACCAGTTGCAAGAACTCGGTTTTGTTGGCTCTGATGATCGGCAAGCCGTTGATTTTGTGTGTGTGGACATGGAGACTGGTGTGGCGGTGCCTTGCGAGTGGCTTGAGGTTGCGCGGCATTCGCACGGCTACATGTTGGCGTGGTTTGGTGGAACCGAGGGCGGAATGGCAGCGATGCCTGGCGATTGGGATCCTTCGAAGTCATGGCGCTTGGCGCGCCGAGACGTGCGTGACGATTCGGATCACGCATTGATGCTCGCCAGTGATGACGGCTTTGACATTATGCTGCATTTCGACACCGGTCGAGTGGACGAATCGCTCGATGCGCGGTCTCCGGTGGTGCCTGTGGGCGTCGATGACGCGGAGTTTCCGCAATCGTGGGACTTGGTTGAAGGCATCGGGACGGTTCTTGCGACGGCGCAAGGCATGCTGCAGCGCGTTGGCATTCCGTATGATGTTGATACGAGTATTCCGGCGATCTTCGTCCCGTTCGTGCACGAGGTGACTGTTGCTCGTTCGGCCGACGTGACGGAGAAAATTGACATTTCGCAGCGCGTCATTATCACGTCGGATGATGCGTTTGATCGCCTTATCTGCACGACGTTGCTACCGCTGTGCATCGCGTCGCCCTTGCGCGCCGCGGCAGCGTCGTTGATCGAGCGAGTGAACGCGCTCGCCTCAACACGGATGCTGGAGTATGATGAGTCGACGGGGACTGTTGCCGTGGTGACCATTTCCATAAGTAGTCAGGTGCATATCACGGACGCGGAGGCGGAGCGGGCCGTCGCGAATGCGTCACCTGAAGCAGGCACGTGCTATGAAGCGTTAGTGGCGTGGATGCTCGAGATAGATGATGAGGCGGTGACGGTTGCAAGACTTTTGGCGTAACGTGTCGGCGGCACTACTCGTATAGACTCACTTGATGTGGCAACGTTGATGCTCGCGTGCGATCCATCGCAGTCGCCAATTAACATTTCGAGACTCATTTGCAAGACGTTGCGCAGCACACCGAGATAGTGCAGGCAGAGGAGACGCTTCGCGAACTCATGAGCCGGGAGAATGCATCACCCTTCCTTGCCCATCACCAGTTAGCGAATGCAGTAGGCGTGCGTGACGCCGTCAAACGGATGGTTTGCGGAAGCACCGGCTCTCTC
>JANYHT010000035.1 GCA_025358925.1 Gemmatimonadaceae bacterium
TCACCGCTGTGACGCAAGTGAAGGATGGCGACAAGGTCGTCAACTTCCTCAATCCTGGCTTGCGCTACAAGCCGCCTTACGGGCAACTGGATCTGATTTCGTTGGGGCTGGCGCTAATCTTTGGAACTGCCGGATTGCCACACATTCTGGTGCGGTTCTACACCGTGCCCGACGCCAAGACCGCGCGCGTCAGCGTCGTCTGGGCAATGGTAATCATTGGCACGTTCTACATCATGACGACGTTCTTAGGCTTTGGAGCCGCCACGATTCTTGGCAAAGCTTACATCACCAAGAATGGCGGAACCAATATGAGCGCACCTCTGCTGGCACAGGCACTGGGCGGCGACATCTTTTTCGCCTTCATCTCGGCCATTGCTTTCGCAACAATCCTTGCGGTTGTGGCTGGATTGACGATCAGCGCGTCCACCTCATTCGCGCATGACGTCTATGAGAATGTCATCCATAACGGCGAGCCGCAGGCGCAAGAAACCAGCGTGCGCGTGGCCCGCATCACGGCCTTCGTGGTGGGCGCGGTGTCGATTGCGGTGGCCATCTTTTTGGGGCCGGCCTTCAATGTGGCGTTTCTCGTGGCGCTTGCTTTTGCAGTGGCTGCGTCGGCTAATCTTCCGGTGATCTTGCTTTCGCTCTTTTGGAAGCGCTTCACGACGGAGGGCGCAATTGCGGGATTGGCCACGGGTTTGATTAGCTCGTTGACACTGATTGTGATCAGCCCAAGTATCATGGGGGTGGACGGACCCAATGTGGCCGCCACGGCGCGCCACCTGATTCAGTCACCGGCCATTTTTCCGCTAGAAAATCCAGGTATTCTGAGTATTCCGCTCGGCTTCATTGGAGCTTTCATCGGCACCATGCTAAGCCGCGTGGACGATAATTCGGAAGCGAAGTTCACTGAATTGGAAGTGCGGGCCAACACGGGTCTCGGTGCGGAGCAGGCCTCGGCGCATTAAGTCTTCAAAGAAGGCGCGGTTGGAAACCTTTGAAGATCACGGAGCAATGGAAAGGTTCAACGATGTCATCGGACGGTAAAGATCACAGCATACAGTCAGTACTACAAGAGGCCCGCGTGTTTCCGCCAGTGGCTGAATTCTCAGCACTCGCGCACATCAAAAGCATGGAGGATTACCAGAGCCTCTACAAAGATGCACAAGACGATCCTGAACGGTTTTGGGGTGAAGTAGCCAGCAAATTGCATTGGTTTAAGAAGTGGGACAAGGTGCTCGATTGGGACTGTCCGAACGTCAAATGGTTTGCTGGCGGCCAGATGAATATCAGCTACAACTGCCTGGACCGCCACGTCCACTCGCACCGCCGGAACAAGGCCGCCATCATTTGGGAAGGCGAACCTGGTGAAGTACAGACGCTCACCTACCTGCAACTGATGATTGAAGTTTCGAAGTGCGCAAACGTACTGAAATCGTTGGGGGTCAAAAAGGGCGACCGCGTCGCGATCTACATGGGCATGTGTCCGGCCCTAGCGATCGCATTGCTTGCTTGCGCACGCATCGGTGCTCCGCATACAGTAATTTTTGGCGGTTTTTCGGCCCATGCGCTGGTCGATCGGATCAATGATTCGCAGGCGTCGTACGTCATCACGCAAGATGGATCGTACCGGCGGGGAACTGAAATCAAATTGAAGCCGGCGGTCGATGAAGCGTTGCAAGCGTGCCCGTCGGTTTCCAACGTACTGGTGTTCCGCCGTACCGGCAGCGCCGTCACCATGACGGCTGGCCGCGATCATTGGTGGCATGAACTGATGGCCACGGCTTCGGACGAATGCTTTGCCGAGCCGCTTGATTCCGAGCATCCCTTGTACCTGCTCTACACCTCAGGCACCACTGGCAAGCCGAAGGGAATTTTACATACGACCGGCGGCTACGCAGTCGGCACTTACATCACCGCAAGGTGGGTCTTCGACCTTCGCGAAGAGGACGTTTATTGGTGTACCGCCGACATCGGCTGGGTCACGGGCCATTCCTACATCGTTTACGGTCCGCTGCAGAACGGCGCCACTACTTTGATGTACGAGGGCGCGCCCAACCATCCGCAGCCCGACCGCTTCTGGAGCATCATCGACAGGCACAAGGTCAACATTTTTTACACGGCGCCCACCGCCATTCGAGCGTTTATGCGCTTTGGCAATGAGTGGCCGGCCAAGCATGCGATGAAGAGCCTGCGCTTGCTCGGCTCTGTTGGCGAACCCATTAATCCGGAAGCATGGATGTGGTACCGGGAGCATATCGGCCACAACAATTGTCCGATCGTCGACACCTGGTGGCAGACCGAAACGGGCATGATTATGATGTCACCGCTGCCGGGTGCAACCCCCACGAAGCCCGGTTCCGCAACCTTCCCGCTGCCGGGCGTTGTTCCGGAAATCGTCGACAAAGATGGCGTTCCGGTTCCCAAAGGTTCAGGCGGGTTCCTGATCTTGAAGCAGCCCTGGCCCGCGATGCTGCGCACGATCTATAACGATGCAGAGCGGTATGAGAAGCAATACTGGTCGCAAGTGCCTGGTGCCTATTTCACCGGAGATGGAGCGCGGCAGGACGCCGACGGTTACTACTGGGTGCTGGGTCGTATCGACGACGTGATCAATGTGTCGGGCCATCGATTAAGCACCATGGAAGTGGAGTCGGCATTGGTAGCGCATCCAAAAGTGGCTGAGGCTGCGGTGGTGGCGCGTCCCGATGAGATTAAAGGGCAGGCAATCGCCGCTTTCGTCACGTTGCAGCAGGGCGTTGAGCCGACCGACGAGTTAAAGAATGAGCTGCGCGCGTGGGTTGGAAAAGAGATCGGGTCGCTGGCCAAGCCGGACGATATTCGCTTCAGCGATGCGCTACCAAAGACGCGTAGCGGCAAGATCATGCGGCGACTCTTGCGCGATATCGCGGAGGGTCGCGAACTGGGCGATACGACGACGCTCGCGGATTCCAGCGTCGTGCTCGATCTCCAATCGCGCGTGCAAGCCGCAAGCGGCAAGGAAGAGTAGCGCTCAGGCCCCGACGACGGTCGAGGCCAAGCGCGCGACCCGCTCCGAGCGGACGCATGCGCCACACGCGCACGTCCGCCACTCGGCGACGATTGCGTAATTGCCTCTCTGGCGCAAGCTCGTGCCATCGGGCTGCGCGGCGACGATCTCACCACAGGCCAAACACGCGACCGGTCGCACGGCCTGCGGCCGAAGCGCGAGCGCCGGGGAAAGACTGACGACGGCTTGAGATTCCACTACGGATGAGTAAACGGCGAAAAACCGACTCAGATGCGTATTTTTAGCTTCCATTGCGTTCAGAGCGCGTAAAGAAGTCGCGGAGCTCTTCGAGATCCTCAACGCGTTTGGCAGGCGGCAGTGCCGCAAGGATCTGGCCACCATAGCGCATCGACCCGATGCGACCATCGAGAAGCGCCACGAGCCCGCGGTCTGATTTCGCGCGGATGAGACGGCCGAAACCTTGTTTGAGGCGCACGATCGCCGACGGGATCATGTACTCATCGAAGCTCGATCGCCCCGCCGATTCGATGGCGGCGAGCCGCGCGGCGACGAGCGGCTCGGCAGGGGATGGAAACGGCAGGCGATCGATGACGACGCACGAGAGCGCTTCGCCGACGACGTCGATGCCTTCCCAAAACGTGCCCGTCGCGAAGAGCACCGCGTTCGGCGTTTCGCGAAACCACGTCAGCAAATGCGCGCGCGGCATCTCGCCCTGGAGTTTGGTTGGATACGCGATCCGATCGCGCACGAGCGCGTAGACCTCGTGTAATCGCGCGTACGACGTGAAGAGCACGAACGCGCGCCCGCGCGTGACGTCGAGGATCTCTTCGACGAGCGGTGCCACGCGGCGTGCGAAACGCGGATCCTTGGGGTTGCATGTGGGCGGCGCCACGAAGAGCCGTGCTTGCGTGCGATAATCGAATGGTGAAGGAGCGATGTATTCTTGCGCGTCGTCCACGCCGAGTGCGTCGCGCAAAAAGCGAAACGACGCGCCCGTTGCAATCGTGGCACTGGTCAGCACGACGCTTTGCGTGCGCGCGAAAAGTGCCGTGCGCAAATAGTCGGCGACGTCGAACGGCGCCGAATTGACTTCGTAGCGATCGCGCGCGTCGGAGCGTTCGACCCACGAGATCGCTTCGGTCGGCGGCAGCGCCATGCGATCGATCGTCGCGATATGTGCCTGCACGCCGCGCAAGACGAGATCGCGACGACGTTCGGCTTCCGCCACATTTTCCGACGGCCGTTTGAGCGCCGCTTGCCAATTGCCGAAAACCCAATTTTCGAGTTTATAGAACGACTCTTGGACGATCGCGAGTGCGTCGTACGCGCCTTCGCTCGCCGCGAGCGGATAGCGATCGCCGGGAACGCGCGCGAGCGTCTGCGTGAGCCCGCGCATCCCGCTATCGATATCGGCATCGTAGACGGCGGGCACGTGGTACGTGCGGTGCACGCGGCGCATCAAGCGCGCGACGCTGCCACCCGAAAGCGTCGCGGTTAGTGCGGCAGAAGCCCATCGCTCGGATTGGTGCGCTTCGTCGAGAATCGCGTAATCGTAGGGCGGCAGAAGCGTGCCGCCCATCGCGAGATCGAGAAAGAAGAGCGCGTGATTGACGACGACGATATCGGCATACTTTGCGGCATCGCGCTGTTGGAAGAAGTAACAGTCGCGGAAGCGTTCGCAAAATTCACCGACGCAATCGTCGGCATCGGCGTCGAGTGCTTCCCATTCCAAGCCGGGTGGCGCGAAGGGTAATTCCGCGCGGTCGCCCGTCGTCGTCCGATCGGCCCAATCCCAC
>JANYHT010000028.1 GCA_025358925.1 Gemmatimonadaceae bacterium
ACACAACGCGGGCACGGGCGTGCCCGCCTCGGCCTGCTTCAGAACCGCGATGATCTGACTGTCGGTACACCGCGATGTGTTCATCGGAACCTCCTCGAAAAACGGTACGAGAAAATTCCACTTTTGGCGACGGTGAATTCAACGACGGGGTTTTTAAGGGGGGATTACCATCAGTCGAAGCCGCCGACTTCTCGCCGATCACGAAGGCCGGTTCCACAAATGCACGCGTCATGTTGAACGGACAACGAATCTACACTATCAGCTTCGACGGCAGTGACCAAAAGGTGCAGGTACGCAATCTCGCTGTAAATCGCTGCATATTTCACGCTCGTTACCGACTGCGCGCACCGTAGCCGAGGATGTGTCAAGAACCATCGTGGAATAGTGATTGCGAACCGTAGCGATGCCTGCCATTCAGTGGATCATGATTATGCGGTCTAACGCCTAGAGCTAAGCTGCAAAGGGTGTCCAACAATTGCGAGCGTAGCGAGCATCAGTAGCGAGCCTTTGTCAGCTTCAGCGATCGTTAGATTACCGGCGGCAACGACGCTGGGGGAACACTTCCTAGACGTCGCATCATTGGCAGCCCGGCCGCTCGGCGCGCTAGCGCGAGGGTCGCGATCGACAGGCCGGTGCCGATACAGCCCAAGCCAAGTGTTCCCGCGATCAGCACGCTCAGTGGCAGCACGCCAGGTGCTGCGAGCCCGAGGGCCGCGCCTATCGTCGCGGCACCGAGGAAGCCGGACGTGCCAAGCCGCCCATAGCTCAGCTCCGCCAGACCTCGGCCCTGCTCGCGCCGAGCGACGAGCGATGCGAAGAGACTCCCCGCGACGCCCCCCGCGACGAAGGCTCGGATCGCCACCGCGACCAATTCACGAATGCCGAAGACGGACGCCGGGATGAGCTGGAGTTCAATACCGGCGACGAGCACGGTCACTGCCAGCGCGGAGAGTCCGACCGCCCAAGTAGCCGCCGTGCGTAGAATGCCGCGAGCTCGGAGTGCAGAGAACATCGGCCCTCTTGTGATAACTGTGGTAATCTAACGAGGCTGTAGGAAAAGCCTTGATGAATGTGTAATGTGGAAACGGAACGCACGACCGATTGACGGGTGTTGGATGCATCGAATGTGTGGCTGCTGTGACCCGCTGTCGAGGACGCGCTTTGGCCCGGTACAAATTCGTCGATACGAATCCGCAGTTCCTCAGCGTCGACCTCGCGCGCCAGTTGCTGCCCGGGACGTTCGAGTACGCGCTGAATCATCTGCTGGATCACGACGTCGATCTGGCGCACTTCGATGCGCGGTTTCGGAACGACACGACGGGCGCGCCGGCGTATCCACCGGCCATGCTACTCAAGGTCGTGCTGTTCGCGTACTCGCAAGGGATCGTCCGCAGCCGCGCGATCGAGCGCGTGTGCCAGGAGCACGTCACGTTCATGGCGCTCTGCGGCATGACCGCGCCGCACTTCACCACCATTGCGCACGTTGTCAGCACGCTCCGCGACGACATCGCGCAGGTCTTTGCGGCGGTGTTGGCGGTCTGCGACGGGCAAGGGCTGATCGGGCGCGAGATGTTTGCGATCGATGGCGTGAAACTGCCGAGTAATGCGTCGAAGCACCGGAGCGGGACGCGCGCCGAGTTCACGCAGCGCGCCGAGAAATTGGAGAAGGCCGCGCAGGCAATGCTCGACCGGCACCGGGCAACCGACGCGCTGGAGCTCGAGCCCGATGTCGCCGCCAAGACCACCGCGCGGATCGCACGGCTCTCCCGCGATGCACAGCAGCTGCGCGCGTGGCTCGCGACGCATCCGACGGATCGCCGTGGCCCGACGGGCGGTCTGCGCAAGAGCAATCGCACGGACAACGAGCGCGCGAAGATGGCCACGGACAAAGGCGTGATCCAAGGGTACACGGGCGTCGCGACGGTCGATGCGAAACACCAGATCATTGTCGATGCGCAAGCGCACGGTACCGGCTCCGAACACGAACTGTTGCTGCCTGTGGTGACCGCGCTCGCGGCCCTGCGCACAGGCGAAACGGTGCTCACCGCCGATGCGGGCTACCACAGCGAAGCGAATCTCGCCGCGCTCGCGGCGCTGCGTGTGCCCGCGCTCATTGCCGATCCGGATATGCGGAAGCGCGACGAACGATTTGCCGCGCGTGACCACCACACGAGTGCGCCGAATCCGTTGCACGATAAGTCGCGCGACGCCACGCGCGCGCTCCCGGTGTTTGCGCCGAGTGATTTCACGTATGACGCCGACGCGCGCACGTGTGTGTGTCCGGCGGGGAAGTCCCTGTACCGCAAAGGCGCGAGCAACGTGACGAACGGGTATGTGGGCGAGCACTTTCGCGGGGCGAAACGCGATTGCGCGCCGTGTGCGTTGCGCGCGCAGTGTCTGCGCACGCCCGAGACGACCGTGGTCCGCAACGTCGCGTTCTTTCGAGGGCGCGCGGACACGGAGCGCGAGACGCACACGATGCGCATGCAGCAGCGCCTCGATGCGCCCGAGGGTCGCGCACAGTACGGGCAACGTTTCGCGACGGTCGAGCCGGTGTTTGCGAACGTGCGGTACAACAAACGACTGGATCGCTTCACGCTGCGCGGACGTGCCAAAGTGAACGGCCAGTGGCTGCTGTTTTGCCTGGTGCACAACATCGAGAAGCTCACCCACGTAGGGTATGCAGCGTAGATCACGAGGGAAACGCAGCGCGCACAGTCGCGAACGGCGCAATGTGGCGGGAAAATGCGTTCAAACAACATCCACCGTTGGTCATTCTTGTCTCCCGTGCATTTTTGCGTGACGCGACACCTCGGCGCGGAGCGCGGTGAAGCTTTTTCTACACCCTCAACGTGTGCGTTCAGCTGCAAGCGAATGGAACAATGCGAGCGAAGCGAGCACGCAATAGCTCGCTTGTCAGACTGCAACGGTTTGTTAGACCGTCTGCGAATGGACATAGAGGAGTTTGATACGAAGTAAGGAGTACCGGTTGAGCGATATGTTGGTGCAGGCGTACCAGGAACATTAATATTTACCGATGCTGACCGGAGAGCCATCGAAACAACTCTGCCTCAGCGTACGCTTTCGGCGGTGCGGTGTCGTGGTCGGCACCGGGTAGTTCCGTGTATCGTACTGGTGCGCCGAGGCTTCTCAATGAAGTAACGAGTCTGCGCGATTGATCGACAGGTACGTTCGTATCCGCATCGCCGTGAAAAACCCACATTGGCATTTTCCTTAGTCCTGCTGCAAGCGCCGCGAACGGATCCGCCTTCGCGACAACGGGATTCGAGGCCCGGTCTACTGCGATTTCATCAGCCGTGTAGCTCGCGCCGGGCTCCACGCGCCCGGCTACAATGACAACAGCCGCGAATCGCTCAGGGAATTTATACGCGAGGCGATAGCTACCTGTCCCACCCATCGAGTATCCGTGGAGATACAGTCGTGTCGTATCCACCCGGTATTCAGCAATCGTGCGATCCAACTCTGCCATTACCAACTGTTGCATTTGCGGATAGAACCATCGCGTGCCAAGACGCGCTTGCGGGAAGACTACTATGAAAGGAAAGGGCGCGCGGTTTTCTCTGATGCGAATCGCGAAGTCCGTGCCCGTCTGCAGCATACCGTCTGATCCCTGTCGTCCATTCCCATGAAGCGACACGATCACCGGCCAACTCATGCCAGGCCTATAGTCTGACGGGACGTACACCTGATACTGGAAGGACGCGCCGGAGATTGTGATCGTGCGGTCGAGAAATCCCGTTTGAGCATGACCAGGGATCGTGACGGCGGTGGCGAGTGTGAATAGAATGACGTTTCGGATAGGACCTCCCCGGGTACTCTAACATGACTTGGCCGGTCTAACGCGTATTAGACTGCGAGAGAAAGCAGCGTGGCGCGGCTCATATAGCGCGTTTCTGCAGTATAACCAAGAACACCCCCCGCGCCGCAAATCTCTGCAACTAGTTGGGAATATTGATCTTGCACGCACTCCCTGACAATCACCGTCGCCGATTTATATAGCAGATATTGCGATGTAACGTGGTCGCGCGCATAGAGGCGCCCGCGCCTACTACCATCGCCGCACCTACCGAACGTCAACGTCCAATGGACTTCGCACGCAGAGACCGCCGCGATTCAGCATGTGCGTGTAGAGCATGGTCGTCGACACGTCGCGGTGCCCCATCAACTCCTGCACGGTGCGAATGTCATAGCCTGCGGCAAGTAGATGCGTCGCAAAAGAATGTCGAAATGTATGACAGCTTACGCGCTGCGACAGGTTCGCCTTTGCGGCCGCTTCCGTTACCGCGCGCTGTAGCACCGTCTGATGAATGTGATGCGTTCGTCGTTCTCCGCTTTCTATATCCACGTATTCGCGATATTTGAGCGGCAACTTCATCGCGGATCTGCAGCGGCACCATCGTGACGCGATCACGATCACCCTTGCCACGCCGCACACGAAGCTCACCGCGCTCAAGATCAATATCCTTAATGCGCAACTGACAGCATTCCGACACGCGCAACCCCGCACCGTAAAGCAACATCGCCATCAAGCGCGGTGTGCCTCGCATTTCTGTTAGCACGCGTTGCGCGTCCTCGCGCGACAACACATTCGGCAGGTGGTGCGGTCGTCGCGCAGCAGCGACGCCCTTCAGCGGGTCGAGCGGTTGCTCCAACACAGTCGCGTAGAGAAACTGCAGCGCAGCCAACGCCTGATTTTGTGTGGAGATCGCCACGCGTCGCGACTGCGCCACGTGCGTCAGAACTTCGCGATTGGCCGTAGCGCCGAGTTCGCGTGGATGTTTTCGGCTGTGAAATTTCACGTAGGCAATAATCCATAGCTCTTCAATCCCGCACTCACACCACCAACGCCATCCCCTCCCACGCCGCCGTCACACGCAGTTCCCCTCCACACTCCACGACAACCTCCCGACACCGCGACACCATCTCGTCAACCTCATCATCCGCCCGATCCGGATGATGATGAAACAACACCAATTGCTCCGCTCCACACTGCAACGCAAATCGCGTCGCCTCCTCCGCCGACGAATGCCCCCACCCCACATGCGCCGCCAACTCCGCATCGCGATACGTCGCATCATGCACCAACACCTTCACCCCCCGCAGTCGCTCCGCCAACGCATCACGCCACGCCATCACGTCAGCGTCATCACTCGCATACGACAACTCATTGTCCGGCGCATACGCAATCGCCAACCCCTGCGCGTCATGCACCACCACAATCGATGCGCCGCCGGGATGCTGCGCCGCCACACGACTCACGCGCACCGATTCCCCAACAGGCACACCGAGCGCGTCATCCCAATCCACGGCGCACAGTCCACGCGCGACACCATCCAACAACGGAAACAACGGCGGCGATAACAACATCTCCACGAACGTACGCAACACGCCCGCCTCTGCATTGCCGCACGCCATGTGCACGCGATAATCGGCACGAATCAACGGCGCAAAATGCGCCAAGCCCTGCACATGATCACCATGACGATGCGACAAAAAAATGTGCACCGGAGGACGCGCCGCGTCAGCATCCAGCACCATCCCCAACGCACGAATGCCCGTACCCGCATCCAAAACAATCACATGGCCATCACTCGTGCGCACTTCCATGCACGGCGTGTTCCCACCATATCGCACCGTGCGAACACCAGGACTCGGACACGTACCACGCGCGCCCCAGCAGCGCAAATGCATTCGTACTGGGGACGCCACTGGCATCAAAGGCGCGGCCGAGACCGAGCTTCAAGCGCGGCACGATCAACAATCGTTACCAATCGTCGCGCCACCGAGATCAACCCCTTCTCCTGAAACTCTGCCATCGCCCGCGACACAGTCTCCCGACTCGCGCCAATCATCTGCGCCATCGTCTGGTGTGTAATGTGCTTGACCAACACCGCCGGCTGACCAGGTGCCGCATGCTCCAACAACACCTTCGCCACACGACCCGGTACATCCAGCAACACCAAACTACCAATCGTACCATCAGCCTGACGCAGTCGACGCGACAACTCCACCATCAACCCCCATGCCACGGCCGGCGACTCCTCCACCTGGCGACGGAAATCGGCTCGACGCAACACCAGCAATCCCGACGCTTGCGTCGCCACCACATGCGCCGAACGCGGACGTCCATCAATCAACGAAAGTTCGCCAAAGTGATCACCCACACCCAACACGTTCAGAATCACCTCGCGCCCATCCTCGCCAATCAGTAACACCTTGACTTCACCGGCCCGCACGACAAACAACGCGTCTCCCGGATCGCCCTCACTCACAATCACCGAGCCCTTCGCAAACTTCTGCTCACGCGTGAGCTCCGCAAAACCACGGACAGCAGTGCGATCCAGCTCACGAAAGAGCGGGACCGTGGCAAGAAAATCGCTGATACGTTCGAGCGACGCACTGACAGCAGGCGGCGTAAAGCGCAACGGCGTAGTTCCGAAAGTCACCATGATTTGCTCCCCAGGACGATTGACTCTGTGAAGGTACGCCCAAAAGACAGTTGAGCAAGGCACACCTGTCGCGACCTCTGCACGGGCGAGATTGGTTATCTTTTGGTGATACCCGTAACTCATCAGCAAGTGCGATGCCGCGCCGACCCGCGCCGTCAAAACGCACGCTAAGCCCCGCATCACCAAATTGGCCGTGACTAGGATCACACGTACTATCACAAATTCGTCACTCTCTCCCGCGTGCTGACGCATCTGCGCGATCGCATCGACGACGCGCTCCGACGCGCCACTGAAGTCGAACAGCTGCTCGCCGATCCCGAAACGGTCAAAGATTCACCACGCCTCGCCGCACTCGGACGCGAACACCACCGGCTGGCCGAGGTAGTGATCAAAGCCAACCGCTTGGCGAAAGCCGAGCTGGAATTGGCCGACGCACGCGAGATGGCACAGGGCAATGACGCCGAATTCGCGGCCGAAGCAAAGGCGGAAGTTGACCGCCTGGAATTGGAGGGCGACGCACTCCAAAAGGCCTTGTTGCCACTCCTTATTCCGCGCGATCCACTCAACGACCGTCCCGCGATTTTCGAAATTCGCGCCGGCACGGGTGGCGACGAAGCCGCACTCTTCGCAGCCGACCTCCTCCGCATGTACACGCGATTCATCGAACGCCGCGGTTGGCGCATCGAAGGCATCTCGCACTCCGATGGCGCACTCGGCGGCATCAAAGAATCGGTCTTCAAAGTGATCGGCGACGGCGCCTTCGGCATTCTGCGATGGGAGTCGGGCGTGCATCGCGTACAACGCGTTCCCGCCACGGAAAGTCAGGGACGCATTCACACGTCGGCCGCCACTGTGGCGGTACTTCCCGAAGCGGAAGAAGTCGACGTACGCATCGAAGACAAAGATCTGCGTATCGACGTGTTTCGCTCGTCCGGACCCGGTGGGCAAAGCGTCAACACCACCGACTCGGCGGTGCGCATCACGCACATTCCGACAGGGCTCGTGGTGTCGCAACAAGACCAAAAATCGCAGCTACAAAACAAAGCAAAAGGCATGATGGTGCTGCGTTCGCGCTTGCTTGACTTGCGTCTTTCCGAACAAGAAGCCGAACGGTCGCGCATGCGTCGCAGCCAAGTGTCCACGGGCGATCGATCGGCAAAAATTCGCACGTACAATTATCCGCAAGGACGGGTCACTGATCATCGCGTCGGTGTCACGCTGTACGACATTGCTCGCGTGATGGACGGCGAACTTTCCGCATTCCTCGACGCCATCGCGTTGGCGAACGCCGAAGAGAGTTTGAGTAGTTAACACATGCCGGACGACGCGCACACCAACCTGCGTGCGGCACTCATCTCCATCGCAGCGTTGTTGGCCGACTCGTCGCGTATTGATGCAGAATCACGGGGAGATGCGCATCGTGAAGCGCGACTGCTCGCCGCCGCGGTGCTCGCCGTTTCTCCCGGTGCACTCGCGCGCACGCTCGACGACCCACTCACGCGCGAATACCACGAGCGCCTCCTGCACGCCGCGCAACGACGCGCCAACGGCGAGCCACTCGCGTATGCCGTAGGTACGGCGGCGTTTCGTCATTTGGTGCTCCAGGTCGACGCACGCGTTCTCATTCCACGGCCGGAAACCGAGATTGTCGTCGATGCAGCGCTGGCCGTCACGGCGCAGCGCTCGGGCGGCATTGCGGTGGACATTGGCACCGGATCGGGTGCCATTGCGCTTTCCTTGGCCACCGAAGGGCATTTCGACCACGTTTGGGCCACGGACATCTCGCGCGACGCCCTTGAGGTCGCGATCGCCAATTATGCCCGTCAACCCGCGGGCACTACGCCCGCTACATTTGCCTCCGGAGCCGATTTTGCGCCGCTCGCGGGCGTCAAGGCCCGTGTCATTGTGTCGAATCCACCGTACATTGCATATAGCGAAGCGGCCGCCCTTCCGGCCAGCGTCCGCGACTGGGAGCCCAGCATGGCGCTCTTTGCGGCTGACAATGGCATGGCGCGCTACGATGTGCTCCTCGCGGGCGCAGCAGACCATCTCGAATCGGAAGGATGGCTTGTGCTCGAGGTCGATGCGCGGCGGGCAACCGACACCATGGCACGCGCAGTGCACCATGGGTTTGTAAACGTGCGACTCATTCGCGATCTCAGCGATCGCGACCGCGTCCTCGTGGCGCAGTCCGCGTAATCCGACTCAACTTTTGTATCCGGACCAGAGGCCCGGCACCATGCTCGAGGACAAAGCAAAAGATCTCGGCCGCACGATCGGTCAGAGCGACGAATACAAAGCCGTGAAGCGCTCCAGCGAAGGCCTCAATGCCGATCGCGATGCGACCACGATTCTGCGTCAGATGGAGCAAATTCGCACGGACGCACAAGCGATGATCGACAAAGGGCAGGAGCCGACGCCCGAGATGGAGCAGCAGCTCGACGCGTTTTTGCAACAAGTGCAAACCAACTCATCGTATCAAAAAGCAATTTCGGCGCAGGAAAATTTTGACAAGCTGATGCTGCGTGTGAATTCGTGGATTGCTGACGGCATTCGCGCCGGCGCTACGAGCCAAATCATCCTCGGCTAGTAGCTTGTGTTTGAGCACAACGGCGCAGCGATGAAACCGGGATTGTTCCTCGTGCTCGAGGGCGGCGAAGGCGTTGGGAAAACCACGCAATGGCAGCGCCTCGCCTTGCAACTCGAAGCCGGTGGTCACGACGTGGTCGCGTTGCGCGAGCCCGGAGGTAGTGCCGCGGGTGACCGCATCCGCAACGTGTTACTCGATCCCGACGGCACGTTGTTAAGCGAAACGGAAGCGTTGTTATTCGCGGCCTCGCGCGCCGAGTTGGTGGGGCAGGTCCTGCGTCCTGCGTTGGCGCGTGGTGCGGTGGTGTTGGTGGATCGATTTTTACTTTCGACGTACGCGTATCAAGGCGCGGGGCGTGGCCTTGCGGTCGATGCATTGCAGAGCATCAATCATTTTGCGACGGACGGACTCGCGCCCACCCTGACTTTGCTACTTACGATGTCGCTCGATGAGGCGTTAGCGCGCATGCAGCAACGAGGTACAACAGATCGGATGGAACGAGAGACGCACGCGTTTCACACGCGCGTGCATGGCGCGTTTGCCGAAGCCACTGACACGGCGTGGCAGCTACGTCATCCGGAAATTGGACCGGTCGTAACGGTGGATGCGAGCGGCGCGGCAGACGTGGTCACAACGCGCTGCATGGCGCAACTCGAACTACGGTGGCCTGAGCGATTTCATGTGCGTGCCGGAGTGATGCATGGCTGAACAATTGCCTGACGCACCGCGCTCAACACGGCGTCGATCACGCGCCATTATTGCGGCGGCTCTCTTTATCGGCGTGTTGTCCATGGGCGGATGGTGGGCAGGGCGTGATCTCGCCGCGTCAAAGAAACCGGCACGTCCCACTGTTGCGGGCGCGCACTTGTTTGATCAGGTGATCTCCGCCGTTGCGTTGCAATACGTCGATTCGTTGGACCCAACATTGATTTACAACAAAGCGGTGAACGGCTTGTTGCACGAGCTGAAAGACCCGTATACCGCGTTTTTAGGCGAAGACCGCTTGCGTCGCCTGAATGAACAGATCAGCGGCACGTATGCGGGCGTTGGACTACGTATGGATGTGCGCGACGGATGGCCGGTGGTGATCGAACCAATTCGCGGCGGACCGGCGCATCATGTCGGCATGCAAGTTGGTGATCGCGTGGTGCTCGTGGACAAGGAGTCCACGAAGGGTTGGACGATGGAAGAAGTCTCGAAGTCGTTTCGTGGCCCGGCGGGCTCGCGTGTGGTGCTGACGGTTGAACGCGCCGATCAACGCATTCCATTTACGGTGCAACGCGAAGCGGTACGTTTGCTGGCCGTGCCACGTGTAGCCATGTTGCCGGGCAATGTCGGCTATGCCGACGTGAAAATATTTAGCGCACAGACAGCCACCGAATTACAAGCGGCGGTTGATTCACTCGTCCACGCTGGCGCACATGCGTTGGTGCTTGACTTGCGCGGCAATCCGGGCGGGTTGCTCGAGCAGGGAGTTGCTGTTTCGGAAATGTTTCTCGATCCCGGACAGAGCATTGTGCAGCTCCGTGCGCGGCCCGGTACTCCTGCGCAAACCTACACCGATCGAGACGCGCAACGCTGGCCGACATTGCCAATCACAGTGCTCGTCGATCGCGGTAGTGCGAGTGCGTCAGAAATTGTCGCCGGTGCGCTGCAAGATCATGATCGAGCGCTGGTGCTCGGCGTTACGTCCTTCGGAAAGGGCAGTGCGCAGAATGTGTATCCGCTGGTGTCGGGCGGCGCATTACGGCTGACCACCGCTCGATGGTATACGCCTGCTGGTCGCAGTATCAGTCATCCATCGCAGCGAGACCGCGACGACGACGTCCCAATCGACGCACGTGGCGCGCCTATTCTCCCGGACACTGCACGTCCACGCTTTCGCACGGACGCTGGTCGCATCGTGCTGGGTGGTGGCGGTATTACCCCTGATGTGATTGCCGGTGACTCTACCACGCCCGTGCCTGTGCAAATGCTTGCACGCGCGATGGGGAAAAACCTCGGCGCATACCGCGATGCGATCGCGAAGTTAGCGACGTCCCTGAAGTCGTCGATGCACGTGGCGAGCGAGCCAGTGACGCGAGCAATGCTTGACGCACTGTACGCTGAGTTGGTGGCGCGTAAGGTGGCGCCTGACCGCAAAATATTTGATGCGGCATCGCCGTGGATCGCACGCTCACTCGGCTACGAGATGGCGCGCGTCGCGTTTGGTGCTGACGCAGAATTTTTGCGACGCGCGCAAGACGACGCGGCACTGCAGCGAGCGTTACATCTCATGCAGGCGTCGCGTACTCCGCGCGACGTGTTTGCGCGCATTGAATTAAAAACTATTGACCTGCCCGCGCCGCCATGAGCGCTAGTCCATTCCGGGCAGCTTGGTCACGACTTTCACGCCCTTGGGCGGTGAAAACGTAAAGGCATTGGCTGGCAACACCACATCCGGCGTCCACGACGTGAGCACAATTGTGCGGTCAACGCCCTGACCATCTAACACCTGCACCCGAACGGGTCGTGGCGCTTTGTCATCAAGCCACAGTGTTGCCTTTTGAAACGGCGTACTGCCAGCCACGCGAGGAACCAACACCACTCGATGCGTCGCGCGACCGTCAATGACAACAGCGTCACCGCCGGAGATGATAAATGTCTTGCTTGGCGCGTCGAGCAAGGCACCTAGCAAATCCGCGACCATTGCACCGTCGGCATCGGCTGGCAGTTTGAGCACCTGGCCCGGCGTGCTGCTGGGGAGATACACCCACAACCACTTACCATCGCCAACAATACGGTCGCCCGTTGGATCACTAAACGTGATCGACACACGACCGGGTCGCTGCTGCAAAAACGTACCGCGCGACGTGAGCGTGCGACCGAGCAACGGGTTGGTGATTCGCTGCTCAAATTTCGCTTCGAGTGTTTTTTGCAACGACCACGCCTTTGCCGAACGATTGTACGCGGCGTCGGCAGTTGACGTCTGCGCGGGAATCGTACCTGCCACGGCGATAGTGGCGAATGCTGCGACCGTGATGCGCATCACGCGGCGCTGTGTGGATGCGGCCCTTGCATGAGTCTTCATCACCATGCATACCCCGGAACGCGCGCCACGGCTCTGCTAGGTCGCGCTCACGGGCGCTTTCACCGGCGGCGGTGCGATAGACCGCTCGATGGCGCTCGCAATGGCTTTTAACTCGCGCACTAACTGCACGAACTGCTCGGGATACAACGACTGCGCACCATCAGAGAGCGCTTTATCCGGTGTCGGATGTACTTCCACCAGAATGCCGTCCGCGCCGCACGCAACCGCCGCACGCGCCATGGGAATGACCTTGTCACGCAACCCCGTGCCGTGACTTGGATCCGCCACAATGGGCAAATGTGACAACTTGTGTACAACGGGTATCGCGGTAAGATCAAAGAGATTTCGCGTAGCCGAATCAAACGTGCGCACGCCGCGCTCACACAGAATCACGTTAGGATTGCCCTCCGACAACACATATTCGGCGCTCAACAACAAATCATTGATGGTGGCCGCCATGCCGCGTTTCAGTAGCACGGGCTTCCCCATTTTTCCGACGTGACGCAGCAGCGAATAATTTTGCATGTTGCGCGCGCCAATCTGAATACAGTCTGCGTATTCGGCGACGAGATCTGCTCCATGTTCATCCATCGCTTCGGTGACAATGGCGAGTCCCGTTTCTGCACGCGCAAGCGCCAGCAGTTGGAGTCCGCGAAGCCCAAGTCCCTGAAAAGCGTACGGCGACGAGCGAGGTTTAAATGCACCGCCGCGCAACGCCGTCGCACCACCCGCTAAAACCGCACGCGCCGACGCGATGATCTGTTCTTCGCTTTCGACAGAGCAGGGGCCAGCAAACACAACGACTTCATTGCCCCCAACGCGTACGCCCGGCGCGATCTCGACAATCGTTGACTCTGTCTTCCACTCACGCGCCGCTTGCCGATACGGCTTTTGGACAATGAGCACGCTGGCAACAGACGGCAATCCCTCGATGTGCGACCAGTCGATTTTCGAATCGTCGCCGAGCAAGCCGATTGCCGTGCGCGTTTCGCCGGGCATGGGAAGCGGCTTGAAACCTTGACGCACGATTTCGTCGCAGACACGTTCGATGTCGGCGGCGCTCGCGTTCGGCTGCATCACAACCAGCATGGCACGTCCTCAGAATTCGATGAACCAGCCGTCGGTCGCCACGACCACCGGCCCGGTATAGCGTTCCGCCACTTCCGCAGCGATGTCTACGGATTCAACCGGCGGATAAAAATGTGTGAGCACCAGACGCTTCGCGTGGGCCAACGTGGCTAACGAACCAACCTGACGAGGCGTGAGATGGGTTGGCATAGCCATCGCATCAGGCAACGAACACTCGGCGAGCAACACATCACATCCCCGAGCCCACGTCGACAATCCTTCGTCATACCCGGTATCACCGGTATAAACGAGGCGTTGGCTTCCTGCTCGAATGGAATATGCCACGCTCTCCAACGTGTGCGGCACTGGGCACACGCTCAACTCAATATCCTCAGCGAGGCGTACCACTTCGTCGACCGCGATTTCGCGCACGGTAAACGGAAATCCCGGTGCCAACATCCATGCGCCATAAATCACGGAGAGCCGCTCCATCAACTCGCCGGTGCCCGTCGGTCCATACAGCGTGACAGGTTCGGCGCGCGGCGGCAACTGACCCCAACGCCATCCCATCAGCAGGATGACGAGATCCGCAATGTGATCGGCATGAAAATGTGTGATGGCGACATGTGTGATGTCTGGCCAGCGAACGCCGAGCGATGCCATGCGATGCACCGCGCCGCTGCCGCAGTCGAGCAGCAGGGAAACGGCGCCCACCTCGACGAGATGTGCCGCCGCAACACGCGTGGGATGCGGTGCCGCCGTTCCAGTGCCAATCGTTGTGAGTTTCATCAGTTTGTGATCGCCACTACCGACCAAGAAAAAAGACACGACGAATATTCGGCGGAGCGGAACCGAGTTGAAATTTCACGAGATAGATGCCCTTCGCGACCGTGCGTCCATCGTTGGCGGTGGCATCCCACACGAATCGATTGTCGCAGTTACTGCCGACGCCAGGCGAGCCGCGACCGTAGCGTCCTGCGGCAAACGTACTCTGTCCATCAGGACCGGGAATGAGCGTGCGAACCAAATTGCCGCGCAAGTCGAGTACGTCAAGCGAGACGCGGCCACCGGGTTCACCAATATCAAACCAGAAGCACGTGCTGAACGCTGTCGTCGATGGAAACGGGTTTGGAAAATTTTGATAGAAAATTGTGGTGGTTGGTAACGGCGGATCAATTACCAGGAACGACGCGAGACTCGCGACACGTATGGATTCACCGCCGCGCAAATAGGCGCGTACATTCCACCGGTACGACGTGTTGGCTTGCAGTTCGGCCGGCGGACGAAACGTGGTGTCAGTGAGGCCGGCAGCGCCGCCTTGCGGACGACCACCGGATGTGATCTCAATGTCGTACAGCCAAGGGCCGGCCAGTCTGGTAATCGGCGCACTACGCCAAATAAACAGGGGCAGTCGCGTGTTGAAAATGTCGCCCGATGGTGAGTTGGGAGTGATCAGCGTGAGCCAACGTGGCACGAAGTGCGGTGCGCTGATCGCCGTTTCAAACACAGGGCCGGCCAGCGCGCGCACGCGAGCACGCCAGTACACTTGCGCCTCGCTGGGCAGCGGGCGGGTAACCTGTATCGCGACGACAGAATCCGGCGATGTAAATGTTGAATCGAGTGCAAGCGCGCCATTAAAGTCCACATTCGTGGCAATTTGCAGCGTGATGAGAAACGGACGCGCGGGGCCGAACCCTGTTGAACGCAGTGTGAATGCCGGCGTGACACTGGGCAACGTTGCTGCGGTTGGTCCGTCCAGCACGACCGTTTGTGCCGCAAGCGCGCCTGGTGAGACCGCAACGAGCGCGCCGACCACCAACCGCCGCGCGCGCGCAACTACGGAATTCACGCCGACGTCGGCGCTTCTTCGAACGCCGGGTCGGAAATGGCCCGCGCCTGTGCAGAATCTGGTGCACCTGTATCGATGACTGGTCCGCCACGGAGACGCACGCTGACGATGGACGACACGCCGGGCTCTTGCATCGTCACACCGTACACAGCGTCGGCCGCTTCGGTCGTCGTACGCGGATTGTGCGTGATCACCAGAAATTGTGTACGCGACTTAAACTGGTTGAGCATCTTTACGAAGCGCCCAATGTTTTGATCGTCGAGCGGGGCGTCCACTTCGTCGAGTAAGCAAAATGGACTCGGCTTGGTCAGAAAAATGCCAAACAACAGTGACAACGCGACCAACGCCCGTTCGCCACTCGATAAAAGGTGAATACGCTGCGTCTTCTTGCCGCGCGGCGAGGCGTGAATTTCGATATCGCAATCCAGAGGCAAGTCGGGATTCTCCAGTCGCAAGTCGCACTCACCACCGTCAAACAGCGTGAGGAAAATCTGACGGAAGTTTTCGCGCACCTGCGCAAACGTGACGAGAAATAATTCACGCGCCGTACTGTCGATCTCACGAATAGCCTGATGCAGCGATTGTTTCGCCGAGACCAGATCGTTGCGCTGCGATGTGAGAAACTCCAAGCGACGCTGCTCTTCTTCATGCTCTTCAATGGCCAATGGATTCACCGGCCCAAGCTCATCGAGCGCATCACGCAATTGCTGCGCCTCCGCACGCAACGCGTCGGTCTCTAAATCGAGCTCCACAAAACCGGTCATCAAATCCGCCACCGAACGACGCCATTCGTTTTCGAGTCGTTGACGAATGGCTTCGCGACGCCCTGACAGCTCGGCATGACGCAGCTGCGCACCATGCAACTGTTCGGCGAGCGCACTGGCACGGCGACGTGCTTCATCGAGCGTTGTTTCTGCGGCATCTAACGCAAACGTGGATGCAGCAACCGCACGCTCTGCATCCGCGAGTCGTGCATCGGCGTCAGACAACGATTTCTGTTGCGTGTCGAGTTCTGTGCGCCACGCGGCTAATTGCTCCGCGAGTTGATGATCGGCGCTGGACAACGTCGACAGTTCCAGAGCCAATGACTCCATGCGCGCTGCCGCCGTCGAGTCTTCTTCAAGCAATCGCTTCTCGCGATCAATCGCCACCGACAACCGCGCTTGTGCCTGCGCTTGCGCCACTTGCCACGTCGCACGTGCTTCGCGCGCCTGCTCCTGATCACGATCGGCCGTTGTCAGCGCTTCGCGCGCTTCCGCGATGGCACTGTCCGCCTCACCCGCACGCACATTTAACGCCGCGGTTTGCGCGACAAGTTGGCTCGCGCGTGCATCAAGCTCCTGCAAGCGCGTCAACAACCGCTCAGCCAGTGCGGTGGATTGCTGCAGCTCACGCTCAGCGCGTTCTCGACGACGCTCCACTTCTTTCTGCACCTCATCGGCACGACGCGCTTCTTGCTGCGTACGATTGGACACTTCCGTCGTATGTTGCTGCGCCCGTTCCGCTTCGCCCAGTGCAAGACGCGCCGCCTCGGCTTCCATCGTGGCATCGGCGCGCCGCTGATCCGCGGCTTGCAAATCCGCGTGCAAACGCGTCAGTTCCGCGCGACGCTGCAATGGGCCAGGGCCGCTTGCCGTACCAGGCAAAAACACCGCACCACGTTCATCGATAAACGCTTCGCCTGCATCAATCGCGCGCACTTTGCCGAGCAACGCGCGGACCCAAGAGACGGCGGGGCCGCTGGCTTGCACACTGTTGGCAAGTGTGCCGGTGTCGGCGCCAAGTTCGAGCACGACATCCAATGGCAGCAGCAGCAGCGGTCCTGGCTGCGTGTCTGTATGCCAACGACGTACTGCGACGGCCGCTGCGGCGTCACGCACGACGATCGCGTGCATGGTGGCACCGAGATACCGCTCCACGAGCTTCGCGGCGTCACCATCGGCGGTGACAAAGTCAGTGAGCGGGCCAAGAATAGCGCCCTCGCCAAAACGTTCGCGCTCCTTCAATAACTTTGCCGCGGACGGCGCGAGTCCGACACGTTCGCGCTCAAGCGCCTCGAGCGCGTTCATGCGGCCTTCCAACGCAGTGCGTTGTTCGACCGCCATGGCGAGGCCGCTCCGCGCTTCTGCATCGGCAATGCGGGCTGTTGCGGCCATCAGTCGGGCGCCTTCCAACGAGTCGTGCGCTTCACGTGCGTTGCCATGCGTGATCATGACCTGTTCACGCGCCGTGGCAAGCTCACGCTCCGTCGTTTCAAAAACATCCGACAATCGTTCGCGTTCCATATCGAGCGCGTCGCGACGTTGCTGCGTTTCGGCATGCTCGCGACCCGCACCCTCGCGGTCGAGCTCCAACCGGCGCGCTTGATCGCGGTGTTCGCGCACTTGTCGTTCAAGTTGGTCGAGCGCCGCGCGCGCACGCAACACGGCCTCACGCGTGGTTTGCTCAACCGCGAGCCGTTGCGTGAGTGCCTCGCCCGCCTCAGCAAGCTCGGTCTCAAGCGTGGACCGATCGGTGACCGCACGTTCGCGATCTTCTGCTAACCGACGACCAAACGCTTCATTCTCACGACGTTCTTCTTCCGCGCGTTGCTTCCGCTGCATCGTACTACGCTGGCGCTCTTCGGAAACGGCCAGCTCGCGCTCCAAGCGCTGCGTTTTGTCACGCTGTTCACCAGCCAATCGTGCGAGTTCAATACGGCTCGCTTCCGATGCAGCGCGCGCCCCGTGCGCCGTTTCACGCGTAGCTTCCGCCACCTGAATGTGTTCATCCGCTGCTGGCGCATTGGCCTTCAATTCTTCGAGACGCGCGTCGAGCGCCGCCAGTTCGTCGTGCCATGCGGCCATCTCACGCGTGGCAAGCGAAATCTCCACCTGAAACCGCCGCGACGTGAGCTCGGCATGACGTTCGGCGCGGCGCCGTTGACGTGAGAGCGAACGCACTTGACTCTGCACTTCGCTGATCAAATCGTCGAGCCGCGCGAGGTCAATCGTGGTTTCATCAAGGCGCCGCTCGGCACTGCGACGACGGTCACGATAAAGGCCAACACCCGCCGCTTCTTCAAACAACTCACGACGCTCGTCGGGTCGATCGGAGAGCAATGCATCGATCATGCGACTTTCGATGACGACGCCGGAGTCGGCACCGAGTCCAGTGCCACGCACCAAATCCTGAATGTCGCGGAGACGGCACGGTGTGCGATTCAACAAATATTCGCTTTCGCCCGAGCGTAGCAGGCGACGCGTCAACACCACCTCCTTAAACGGAATCGGCAATTCGCCGTCGTTGTTCTCGAAGTGCAGTGAGACTTCTGCCATGTTCACTTGTCGACGCGCGGACGATCCATGAAAGATGACGTCTTCCATTTTCGCGCCACGTAACGCGCGCGCGCGCTGCTCGCCGAGTACCCAACGCACGGCGTCGGAGACGTTGGATTTCCCGCTACCGTTTGGTCCCACAATGGCTGTAACGCCGCGCTCAAACACAAATTCTGTGTGATCGGCGAACGCCTTAAAGCCATGAATCTCGAGCTTCGTCAACCGCACTAGAACGCTCTCCCCGTTCGATAGACCAGTACCGGCGTGATGCCGATAACTTTCAATGAATCCGCAAGCGTCGTCGCCTGTTGCGGCGTCTCGAATGCACCCGTGTACATAGTGGCGCTGCCATTGGCCTGTTGAAGCGCGTAGGCCGTTATCCCACGTTTCGTGTATGCGACGGTGCGTGCGCGCACCGTACTGATCACCAAACCAGAATCAAGCCGAATGGCAAATGGCACGCTTAAAATGCTCCCGGCTCCTACAAGGCGATCGGCGCGCAAGCGGGACAGCAGCGCATCTGCACCCGCGCGCGTGCTCAGTGCACCCACCGTTACGCGAAACCACTGTTCACCGCTATCCGAAACCGGCGACACCGCCACCGCTTGCAAGGCTCGCACGCGCGCATCAGGCAATGCTGCAGCGAGCGTGTTGGCCGTTGCAAAATACACGGCGTAGTGCGATGCGATTGCGGAATCGGCCGGATTGGCAACGGCGAGCGGCGGCGCGATTGGCAGCGCTGCAGCCCTCGCGCTGTCGGCGCCGATGCCTCGTGTGCTGTCGGGCGTTGCGTGCACGAGCGAGTCGGCGGTGATGCTGTCGTGACGCGCTTTGAGTTGCACGCTATCGATGCTCGCCGGCACCACAATGCTGGTGGTGTCGCGTGAACGGCCGGTGATGAGCGCGAGAATTGGTGCGGGTAGTCGATCGCGGATTTGCGGGAGAAGCGCGCCAAGCGCGACTGCAACCCCGCCGAGTGCGAGCAACAGCACGATGAGCTTCCGGTTGCGACTTTCTGCGTTATCGGCCGCTGCTGCGCGGGCGCGTGCAGCGCTTTCGCGTTGCGGCGGCGGCGGCGGTGATGCGGCTGGCGGCGGTGGCGGTGCGAGAATTGGCACACCGAGCGGTGCGGGAAACGCCGTATCGCCTACAGGTAAAAGAGCGCCAAGGTACGTGCACAGTTCCGCGAATCCCGGCGTACCGGGAACGGCGACCACCACAAGCAGCGCGCCGACCTGTTGAAAGCCCGCAGCCAAACGTCTCCATCGATCGTTCGCATACACCGCCTCGTGCGCAACAGATTCCGTGCCACTGGGCATCAAAAATACGTTGCGTACATCGCGCATGGGTCGCGCAATTTTATTCAGCGAGACGCCGTACAAAAAACTGTCCGCGATGCCGTGTGGATCGTCACCGGTAAGGAGCGCTTCAAGCGGCCCGGATTCTCCCACCAAATCGGCCACGGCGACTCGTCGTGTTTCTCCTTGCACACGCGCAAGTCCGATGGCCACCGATGCTGCGGCGGCTGCGTCAGTGCCCGCGACGACCACGGCAAAAATGCCGTCGAGTAGTGGCGAGAGCCGCATGCCGTCGTTCTCCCACGCTTCGGATGCTGTCACCGCAAAGCTTGTCACGGTGCTCCTTTGAAAACCCAGTAACTTTGCCCCGACGATTTGCCGACGCGTTCTGCTTGATCACGAGATGAATACGGCCCGAGTACAACGCGGTACAAGGTCTGGCCCGCGCGTTCGGACGTGGTAATGCGCGGAGCTTGTCCGTCGACTCGAATGCGTGACGCTAACGATCGCGCCATTTTTTCGTTGAGCACGGCCGCAAAAGATACCGTGAATTGCGTGTCGTTCGCACTGCTACTGCTGTCAACAGGAAGCAGCAAGACGGATGACGCGGCGGAATCGCGCTTGACGGTAGTGTCTCGCCCAACGCGTGTCTCGCGTGCGTCCGAACTATCGCGCGGCGCACTCGTGCGAAACTGCACGGGTTGATCGAGTCCGGCGTATCGCGGACGGAAGCCATTCCATCGAAACGCGTACCAAAAATCGCGCGCACCCTTGGCAATTGTCCGCGCATCGCCGAGTGTGATGGTGTTGGTGAACACCACGTCGTCGCCGCGGGCGAGGGCAATCGCACCGTCGGCCATCACCATCGGTAAATCGCCACGCCATGCGCTGTGCACCACGCCCTGTACGGCATCGCTACCAAGACTGATCACGTACACGGTGTCGCCCGTGCCGTGCGCAAGAAGCAGGCGCCCTAACGGGTCCATCCTCAGTGCATGCACTTCGGCCTGCAACTTGATTTTGCCGGTCACGCCACCGTCGAAGCGATCAACAATGCGGAGTGCCTTCTGCCCGTTGAGTGCGACAAACAATCGATCGCCACTCGGTGTGGCGGCGATGGCACGAACGGGATCGCCGAGATCGACATTGAGGGCGGTTTTCATGTCGCGTGAGCGGACGGCCACAACCGATCGGTTGGCGCCGAAATACACGCGATCGCCCACGGTGCCCGATGTTGCGCTGATGGTGCGTGCAACGTTTGCAGCGTCGCCACCAGCGTCGAACGAGAGACTGTCGGCAACCGCTTGTCCGGGGGGACGGACGCGCCAGACCACCACCCGTTTTGCATTTGCGCCCGCAACGATAAGCGCACCGTCGGCTTGCGCAAAGAGTGCGGCTGCTGGCAACGGCGCTTTGAACTTCCAATCACCACCGCTGGTGGTGTAGCGCGTGAGCTCACCACTACTGGTTAATGCGTAGATAGCGGATCCATCTACAGAGGAGACCGTTTGCAATCGATCGCCTCTGTTTGCTGACACGGCGCCAAGGCGCAGGTCAAGGCGGATGGGGGCGCCGTCAGCGTCGGCCGCGGCGACATATCCGTCTTCCGCTCCAAACGCGATCACGTGGTCGAGCGAAGGCGCACGAGCGGACGATCGCCAGAGTGCGCTGTCGAGGCGTGGGTAGGCGTAGGCTACGACAAAACCACCGGTCTGCGGAATGCGCAGAACGACTGGGTCGGGACCATCAGGAATGCTGGGAGAGGCGCCGACTCCAGAGGGGCGGGACGAGCGATCCGCACAGCCGCACGCAAGGAGCACGAGCGCCGACGCGAGGAGCGTGCGCACGATGATAAGGTATCCGGCGCGGGGTAGGGCGGGGAGGGGGACGGAGGACTTCGTGGGGAAGTGGCGAAGGCTCTAATGCGCCTTCGCCACTAAGAAATCCTCGAAATACAGCGGCCCCACACCAAATCGGTACAGGGCCGCACGCCTTACTCCAACCTCACCAACTGTTATTCAATAACTCTGTCCAAAGAACCAGGTACCGAAACCCTTCGCGCCCGGGCGACTGACCGGTACCGCCCAATCCCATCGCACAATCGCGATGTTGAACAGATTCAGACGGAAGCCAAAGCCGTAACTGCGCAGCAACTCCCGCTGCTTCGTGAAATCGTAGTTCTTTGGCGCGGTCGCAGACACCGTTTGCCCCGCCGACCACGCCACACCAGCGTCGTAGAAAAACAGCCCATCAAGCGGCGGCAACCCAATAAAGCCGGCGTTGATGCGTCGCAGAATGGGGAACCGCAACTCGGCGTTGGCGAACGCGATGCGGCTGCCAATGAGCTCGACGCTGTTGCACGAAGCGCCGGCGTCGGTGGGCAACCCGGTACACTGCACACCGCTCAGATCTTCGTTGTTGTAACCGCGCACATAGTCAGGGCGGCCAAGCCACTTCGGAAAGCGCCCCTCATCGCGACCGACGGCCACGCTACCGGAGAAGCGCGTCGCAAACGTGATGTAGTTAAACAAGATCGGGATGTACGACCGCGCGTCCACGAGATAGTTCGTGAGATTCCACGTACCGAACGATGGTTCGACTTGTAACCGGATACGCTTGCCTGCTATCGGACCTGTATATCCAAACAACGTATTGTCGGTAACAAAGGCGACGGTGGGCGATACGTTGTTTGCTGACGCGACGTTTTGCGATTTACTGCGCTCGTACCCGCTGGCGTATCCAAACGTGTAATCGACCGTACGCGACAACGTGAACATTTGCTGATCGATATTAGTAAATCGCGCGCCGAGTTCGAAACGTGTAAAGCGATTGAGTGGATAGAGCGCCGTCCAAAACGCTTCGCGTAAGACGAGTCGAGTGATGGACTGTTGCTGGACGAAGGTGTTGTTCCCAGCCGGAATTTGCTGCGCACCAGACAACAGCAGATACGGTTGCTCGGCTACACCCGTCGTGTACTGCAGTCGATTGGCGAGACTGGTATAGCCGATGAATAGCTGCGCATCACTCAATTGTCCGTTAAGTGCACCAGAGAGCGCGAGCCGGTGATCACCCAGCAAATCGCTGAGCACAATGGTTGTACCGCCGTATGTACCTTGGCCCCCGTAGCCGCCGCCCTGATAACCAATACTGGGTTGCGAGATGTACTCGGGCGAGAAGCGCACTTTATAACGCCCATCACGGAACCGCGTCGTGTCGGGCAAATTGAAATCGAAGCTGTCCATCATGGCGCGAATGCTCACCGTTTCAGAGAGCTTCGCAATGGTGAGTGCTGGCATTTCGGAGGACGTACGCGGCGTCGCGTTCGTTGGGCGATAAATCGACTGTCGCGCTGCACTCGTGTCGCGCACCGAACCTTGCGGCAAGTGCGCCGTTGGGTCGACCGGAATTACCGGCACTGGCGGCTGCGCTGCCGTCGCACCGCTTGTCGGGGGCGTAGCGCCACGCACAACGCCGCTCACCATACCGGGCGTCGTCGTCAATGTGCCTTGCGCAACAACCGTCGCCGCCACAAACGGCGCCTTCTTCAGATGACGCGGATCTTTAATCTTCCAGATCGCGTGATCGCTCTTTTCGTAGTACACGTACGCCAAAACGTCGGCACCACGCGCCCACGAAATGGCCGGCGAATTTTCAGCAACGGCGGTAACCGCACCCGCAACGTTGGTGAGTTGGTAATGCGACTTTGCGTCGAGATCATACAAGAAGATATTCGCGATCCCGGTACGATCGGACAGGTACGCGATGGACTTGCCGTCTGGAGCCCACTGCGGATTGATGTTCAATCCACCCTGACCCGGCAGCACGGTGACCTTCTGCGTTTCCACGTCAAACAGCGAAATGCGCAACTTGCTCACGCGTAAAATGCTGAAATCAGTTTCTTCACCGCGATCACTCGAAAATGCGATGGTTTTTCCATCAGGCGACCACTGCGGCTGTAAATCACCGTACTGATCTTTCGTCAGCTGCGTCAGCCCTGGAACATCAAGCGACACCATGTACAGGTCGCTGGTGCCGTGTCGCATGCCGCTAAACGCGATGCGCTTATTGTCCGGCGACCACGTCGGGCTCAACACTTGATCGAGCGCGACATCAAATCGTCTGATGACCTTCCGCGAATTCACATCAAGCAGATACAGTACATCACGCCCACCACGTTGCCCGGTAAACGCCAGCAACTTGCCGTCATTGGAAAACGACGGTTGCGAGTAGATAAACCGCAGCTGCTCAAAATCTGGATTGGTCGATGACTTCACCAATCGCGCAATGCGCTTACCCGTTTCTGCGTTCGCCATGTACAAATCGGGGAACACTTCGCCGCGTAGTAAACTGCCATACGCGATGTATGTGATGTACTTGCCATCGGGCGATAACGCGGGTGCAACAAACAGATTGGAAATGCTGCCCGAGCGACGCTGCGACAACAGCGGGTCGGAGAACGAGCGCGGACGATCAAGTTCAGCAACCAGCGGCAAATACGTGGCTTGCATGGCCTGCTTCCACTCGTCGCTCAACTCATCGAGCGATACGCCAATCTCGCGACGAAACGCGCGATCGAGCCCAAGGCTCGGTACGGCGTTCATAATCTCGCCGATCACTTCGTCGCCCCACTTCGCACCCACAAACTGCCACACGGACAGCCCGTACCGATACGGAAAATATTTGTCGGGGCGTTCGGTCATCATCTGAATGCTTGGGAGCGTGCCGTTGACCACGGCATCGCGCACCCACGCATCCGTCCATGGATGCTTATCACCGATCGAAAAATATTCGGCGAGACCTTCCATGAACCACGACGGCGGATTCACCATCGCCAGATTTTGCAATCCACTTCCCGCGCGACCGCGAGAGAAAATATCGAATTGAAACACGTGTACCATTTCGTGTTGCAAGACGTGTTCAAAGCTGCCCCAATCTCCCGTAAAAAACTGCGCCATACGCTGACGCAACGGATCGGTCACACCGCCGGTGCCCTCGCCTAAGTCACCGAAGACATTGCTCTGCGCAAAGTCGCCGGGTGACCCGTACAGCAGAATGGGTTTCTTTTCGCGGAATTGATGCGCCATAAGTCGCGACAGGCGCGCGTAGGACCGTTCGGCCATGCGCGCGGCGTCAGGGGCGACCTCACCAATTTCCGGATAGTAATGCACCAGAAAATGTTCCGTCTCGATCACGCGCCATCGCAGATGATCGTACTGCACTTGATTCTGACCGAAATATCCCTGCGCGTGGATGGGCACGGCGAACATGCTCGCGCCCATACCGAGTATCGCAGCCCATCGTGTGAACCGTCCAACTGTCGGCTTCACCGTGCTCCCCCTTTGGCAGCCCCGAGTTTGACCGGCGTCGCGTCGCCCCACAGCCGTTCGAGCTGATAGAACTGACGCATCGTCGGGTGAAACACGTGCACCACGCAGTCGGTGTAGTCAAGCAATGCCCACCGACCTTGTGAAAGACCTTCCGTCATATTCGTAGACACGCCAGACTCGTGAAGCCCTGCCTGTACATAATTCGCTACGGCGCGCACGTGCGTGTCAGATGTAGCGGTAGCGATAACAAAGAAGTCGGTCATGTCCGTCACACCGCGCAGGTCCAATACCACAATGTCGGTGGCCTTGAGGTCGCTCGCCAATTCGGCGGCGAGGCGGGCGATCGGTTCTCCGGGGCTGGTGCGGCGTTCGGCCATTGCCTGAGGTTGAACGGACGGGATCGAAACGGACGTGAACAGTGGTGCTACACGCCAGAACTGCCGGATGTTCACACAAAACTATCTCGTGCAAGTATGTGGCCTGCTTCGCCACGCACAACACCAATTCGCGTCCACCTGTCACAGAAAACGACACGAGGCCGTCGCAAATGGCGACGGCCTCGTGGAACTGCAGTCCGGACTTCCGCCGAGACACTTACTGCTTGATCACCCACACCTTGATCTCGGGTTTCACATCGGCGTGCAACCGAACGCCAACGCGATAGACGCCGAGCGCCTTAATGGGTTCGTTGAGCTCGATCTGACGTTTCTCGACCTTGAAGCCCTGTGCTTCCAGCTGGTGCGCGATGTCAGCCGTGGTGACAGACCCAAACAACTTGCCTTCCTCACCCACTCGCGCCGCAAAGGTCACAGAGACTTCGCCAAGCTTTTCAGCAATTGACGACGCCGCCTCACGACGCTCGGACTCCAGCGCTTCAAGACGGTTTTTCTCGGCCGCGATGCGCTTGCGGTTGCCCGGCGTTGCTTCATAAGCAAAACCGCGCGGGAGAAGGAAATTACGAGCGTAGCCCGGCGACACGGCGACGATGTCACCCGGATGTCCCAGCTTGTCGATGGCGTTGCGCAGAATGACTTCCATAAGAAACTCCGGGTCGAACCTGTTAGGGAAGCGACGTCGGTCGGCGTGTGCCGACACGGAAATCGCGCCATGTATCGCCCAAGCCGAGCCCAAACGTTGTCGTCAAGACAATCGCCAGCACCCAGACCGGGCCGAGGAGCGGAATCAGAACCACTAATACGAGCAACGCGACCATCGCGAATCGATCAGGGATCCACCACGTCAGCACACCGGCGCCCCGAAGAGCATACAGCGTACCGAAAAAACACACGAAATTGATGCCCGCCGCACGCCACTCGGCGAATGTCGGCAGTACCAGCAGCGTGGCACCAACAATCAGGCCCCACACTAACTGATCGCTGAACCGAAGCTCGCGCAACGCCGCAATAGGAGGTCCGATTCGTACTCGCGAGAGCCGATGGTACGCGGCCCAACCCAACGCCAGCGCGAGCAATGACTCCAGCCCAAGTAACGCAGGCGCCAGCACGAGTAGCGCACCTTCACCTGATGAACGAAAGACTCTCGACGCACGGGAGGGTTCGGCGAGCGAAGTAATGAGCGACATCGCTCGATCCGCGCGACCTGCCGCCTCCGGCGCTGCCGTGGCGAACCGCTGCCACACCGCAGATTCGGTGCGACGATGCCAAGCGCCCATCGATCCATCGAGCCGATGTTGATACTCCGCACTGATCATGCGCGCCGCGTCGTCGAACGTACCACCAGCCGATGGAGACCGCAGTGCGATGCCAGCAACCGTGACCACCACTGCCAACGCAACTGCCGCAAGTGCGCGCCCGAGAAACGGTCGCGCGTGCGTGGCCAAACAGACCAGACCAAACGACGCACTGAACACCAGCACCCAGCCACGAACGAATGCGCCATACCCTAAGGTCTCAAAGTGCGTGCCCCACACGGTCCAGCCGGACGCAGCAACCCACAAAAGCGCCAGCCAGACCTGGCCACCAACCCACCAGCCCACGACGGCGCAAGAGGCGATGGCGACAAACACGAGCAACGCAAATTGCTCGATCGGAAACAGCAATCGCAACAGCGCGGCGACTGGTGCAAACGTTGGCGGCCAGACCGGTGTCGCAGTGATCGCAAACATCAACACAAGCGCGAACACAAACCATCGCCAACCGCGCTCCCGCGGAGCAGTCGCGACGGAACCCGGCGCGACTGCCCCTGTCATATCAACCAGTCTGACCCTTGACGTACGGCAGCAACGCGAGGAAGCGCGCTTTCTTTACGGCACGAGACAACTGACGCTGATGACGCGCATCGACGCCGCTCAACCGGCTCGGCAAAATCTTGCCGTAGTCCGTGATGAAACGGGCGAGGAGACGATCATCCTTATAATCCACATAGCGGATGCCTGCTTCGGTGATCGGGCAGGGCTTCTTCTGTCGGCGCATCTCTATTCCTCGTCGTCGTCGTCGTCATCGCTGCGACCACGGCGCAGCGCCATTTCTTCATCGCTCAACTTGGGCGCACCAAGTTCGTGCTCGTGCAGCGTCACCATGTAGCGAATCACGCTACCGTCAAGCTTCAACGCGCGTTCGAACTCCGGCAGCACTTTCGGCTCGCAGGTGAAGTGCGTAATGATGTAATAACCGTTTTCATGGCGACCAATCTTGTACGCAAGCGCACGACGGCCCCAATGCTCAATTTCGGCGGGCTCTGCAAGGTTCAAGAGCGCCTGCACCTTCTCGAGCTTTTCTGCAATCGCGGTATCTTCGAGCGCAGTATCGTAGATGTATACCGCTTCGTACCGCCGCGATGTCTGGCGGCGGATTTTGAGCTTGGTCACTCGGCAATCCTCCCTATGGTCTGGTGTGCCCCCCGCAGTGCCGAGCCGCGGGAGGAGGGCTGCAATTGGGGTAAATCCCCAAGGGCAGAGCCTTGAAGCATAGGCAGGCCGGTGAAGGGTGGCAAGTGATCAGGTCAGAGAATGCCCTTGCGGACTGGTCGTCACCTGACCAACTCCCACGTATGTGTGGACGATACGGGTTTGGAAATCCGGCGCGCTTTGATGCGTTGCCGTTCGGTGTGGCGCTCCCGGCGCTGGCACCACGCTTCAATGTCTCTCCGTCGCAAACGGTGCCGCTGGTGGCGGAGGACCCGGAGCAGGGGCGCAACGTGCTCATGGCCAAGTGGGGTTTGGTCCCCTCGTGGGAAAACGACTCGCTCGTCGGCAATGGGCAAGCCAACGCACGCGGTGACACGGTGGCCACCAAGCCAATGTTTCGTGCCGCGTTCAAGGCACGCCGTGCCTTGATGCCGGCCGATCTGTTTTATGAATGGCAAGTCGTGCCAGGTCATAAAGGCAAGCATCCGTGGTGCATTCGGTTGCCGGATGACGAACCGTTTTCGTTTGGCGCCATTTGGGAGCAGTTTGATGCGCCGGACGATCCCACCGGCGAAGCGCTCGTGACGTGCGCGATCATTACGACGGAGCCAAATGAAGTCATGGCGACAATTCACCAGCGCATGCCATTGATCGTACCAACGAGCGCGTACGATGAATGGTTAGATCCGCAAACCAGCGTGCAACGCGCGCAGACGTTGATCAAACCGTACGCCGGCGTAATGCGTGCGTGGCGCGTGAGCTCATGGTTGAACGTCGCGCGCAATGATGGTCCGCAATGCATCGAGCCGTTGGACATGACCAACGGCGACTGACGCTTAGTGTACGATTTTTGCGTTGTGCGAGCGGAGATACAAATTGAGCGAACCAAAGGACAGCTTGGATTTAAGCTGCACCATCACGCGCGCATCATCGTCCGTAACCCAAATTTCTGCGTTGCCGTTTTCGCTAAATAAACCTTTGCTACGAAAGGTTGGCCTGAGCACCACACACTTAAATGTGCCAGCAGGCGTAGTAACCGTTTCGCGTCGTGCAACCAGAATTTTGACGGGATTGGCTTCTGGATTAAAGTAGCGCGAGAACGAATACGTTTTGCCGACCTCAAGCGACAATGTACGCACGAAATACAGAAACGAACCATCGTCCAGCGGGTCAGCAACAGTAGGCATTTCTGGTTCTTGGTTTTGCTGATACATGCCGCGCTCGGGAAAGATTTCATAGTGACGTTTGGGCTTGTACCCGCCTTCTTCGATGTCCTGAAAAAAGCGACGCGAGGTTAGCGTCGTCACATCAAACCATGACTCGTAACGATCATTGACGCGGAAAAACGGAATGCTGCCCGACACACGAAACATGGTGTGCCACGACGCCTTGCCGCGCACATCCGTGATGTCCACGACTTCCATGCTCCCGCTACCAACCTTGAGGGAGCTAAACTTCACGTCGTACTCAAGTTTTTCGCCGACGAAAAACGGCACCTTCATTGCGTCAGATGGCAGTACTGCGGACGAAGTGGCCGCCACGTACGCACTCGCGGTTTGCGCAACCAACAAGCGGCGCGGCGCAGCTGTGAGCAGCGTCACCGCGATCAAAGCGCCGAATGGCGCACGCGCAAATCGAATAGAAAGCATCACAAAAGCCCGTACCCCGCCACCGCCGAAAAGTGTCAAACGTTGAAGCGAAACAGCAGCACGTCGCCGTCGTGCACGACATACTCCTTGCCCTCAGACCGCACCGCACCCTTTTCGCGAGCCAATTTCCAACCGCGATGGGCGATGAAATCCACAAACGACGCGGTCTCCGCGCGAATAAATCCCTTCTCGAAATCGGTATGAATCACACCGGCGGCCATCGGCGCGGTGTCACCGCGATGAATGGTCCACGCGCGTACTTCTTGCTCGCCGGCGGTGAAATATGTCTGCAATCCGAGCAGGTGGTAGCCCGCCAGAATAAGCCGGTCAAGCCCGGCTGTTTCGATGCCGAGCGAGGCGAGAAATTCCGCACGCTCGTCGGGTGGCAATTCAGAAAGTTCAGCTTCGATTTTTGCAGAAAACGGTACAACCTCGGCATGCTCACCACTGGCCGCCACGGCCGCACGTAACGCGACGAGATACTTGCCTTCCACGCCGGACAGTTCGTCTTCCGTGACGTTGGCGGCGTAGAGCACCGGCTTGGCGGTGAGCAACAACATGCCGGCGAGTTGCGCGAGATGGTCTTTGCTCAGGCCAGCGCGCCACAACGGAGTGCCAGCAGAGAGCGCCGTGTTGGCGGCTTCGAGTGCGGGTAATTCTGCGACGGCTTCTTTGTCGGCAGCACGCGCCGCGCGCTTCACTTTATCGAGACGTTTTTCGACGGTGGCAAGATCGCTCAACGCGAGTTCGAGTTCGATAATTTCCTTATCGCGGGCGGGGTCGGGTGAACCCATCACGTGCGTCACATCGGGATCTTCGAAGCAGCGCACCACATGCACGATAGCATCGGTTTCGCGGATGTTTTGCAAAAACTTGTTGCCGAGTCCTTCGCCTTGTGATGCGCCCGCGACTAAGCCCGCGATATCGACGAACTGCACAACCGCAGGCACCGTGCGCTTTGGAAGCACCACTTCCGCCAGTTTCGTGAGGCGATCGTCTGGAACTTCGACCATGCCAACGTTGGGTTCTACGGTACAGAACGGATAATTCGCCGCTTCGGCCTTCGCGGACGTGAGTGCGTTAAAAAGCGTAGACTTGCCAACGTTAGGAAGACCGACGATACCAAGACGGAGCATATGGCTGTTGAGAGATGGAAAGAATGCAGCAATCTAGCGAGGAGTTCTTACACCTCGTTCGACTACTGCTGACAAACGCCTTTGGGGTCGGGCTTCGGTTGATCAACCACGATCCGATGATCGAGATTGCTCACCGTTACCACGGCATCGGACACAAACTTTGCGATGCGCGCCATGTGCGGATAGTCGATATACTGCGGCTCGTCCGTGAGTTGATGATAATCCGAGTGGCCACCGGTTGTGAAAAAGGCAATCGGAATTCCGTAGCGGGCGTACTCATAGTGATCGCTCCGGCAATAGATGTTCATCGGATGACCGTTCGCATCAAGCGCGTAATCAAACGTGAAATTGTGCTTGCCGACGGTATTCACTTTCTCGATGACGTCGCCGAGTTCGGAGGACAGTCGACGCGAGCCAATGATTTGCAAATAATCAGTCGAGCCGTGCAAGACAGCGCCATCCTTCGTTGCGCCTGTGACATCCCATACGTTGCCACGCCCGACCATGTCCATGTTGAGCTGGGCAACAATCGAATCACGCGGTACCGTGGGATGGTCGGTGAAGTACTCTGAGCCCCACAGTCCCTTCTCTTCACCAACATGCCACACAAACAATGTTGAGCGCTTGGGTTTGATCTTGAGTGACGACAAGTACTGCGCAATTTCGAGCACAGATACCGAACCGGAGCCGTCGTCATCGGCGCCGTTAAACGTGGAATCCATGCGTGTGGGATGCGTCTTGCGAAACTCCGTGAGCTCTGCGTTGATCTGCGTTTGTTGCTCGGCGGTTGCGCGTTTGCCACCGTCTTCCGCACCACCGGGGCGCACGATATGCGTCATGATACGCATCGAATCGTGGTCGAATGCCTTGGGGCTCATGCCGACGTGATCGTTGTGCGCGCCGACCGCGACGTACTGCGTTTTAAGCTTTGCGTCACTACCTGGCAGCAGTGCAATCACGTTGCGCGCCGGATACGGAATGGGCGCGGTGGTGATGATCGCGTTGACGGAGGCCTTAGTGCCAGCGTCACCGAGCGCGAGTTCGGCAAGAGGCTTTGTAAAAAGTTTGTTTACTGCCGCGTCGGAGACAAAGATGCGTGTGGCGCCCGCATTCCCTTCGTCGCGGAACATGGTCGAGCCACGCAAAAAACCGACGAGATTGGGCATGATTTGCGCTGGCAACAGCAATACCACACCCGCGGCCGTTGCCGGTGCAAGCGGCACTGCGCCCATGGTGCGGTTGATCGCGGCGTTCGTGCGCGGTACGCCCAGCACGACCAACTTTCCTGCCGCTTGATCGTCGGAAAGTTTCACGGAATCGCCAACGAGGCCGCCATACACCACGTCAAGGTTTTCTTTGTTGAGTGTGCTCGTGCCGTTCGGGAACCACTCGGTGCCGAACGCGAGCGACATGCCACCAACAATGAATGACGACAGCGGATCTGTCGTGCGCGTTTTGAGTGGGAGCGTTTGAAAAAACGTACCGTTTTCTCCAGCGGGTTGCAGCCCCATGCGCTTCACTTCAGCGCCGATATAGTCGGTGCCCATCGTGTTGCCCTTCGTACCGGCGTCGCGCCCCATCATTGAATCGTCGGCAAAGATATAGAGCCGAGTCATCAGGTCTTCGGCGGTGATGGCCGATTTTGTAGACTGTGGTGCGTGCTTTAGTGGGAGCGTTGTTGCGGGTGCGGCCACAACGGGGACGGCCGCGGGTTTGGGTGCGTCCTGCGCGAACAGTAGCGCGGGTAGAAGCGTTGTCGCGGTGAAGAGAGCACAGCGCATAAGAGGTAGTGATGTTGAGTAAATGATTGGACCCGATCGTGCGATCTACCGACCCATCGTGCTCACGGCTTTTTCGGTGCCGTCTGTGACCCACAGTGCTGCGGCTTGCTCCAGTCGCGCGTACAAACTTTCTACGGTATCTCGTTCGTCGCGCGGCATCGTGTGCAATACAAAATCGGCAAGATCGCCAATCTGTCGACGTTCGTCGGTGGGTTTGATACCAATGCGCAAACGCGGATAGGTCGGTGACTTGAGCTGTGCTTCCACGCTCTTGAGGCCGTTGTGTCCACCGGCGCTGCCAAATGCACGCAGCCGATACTCGCCGACCGGAACGGCAACTTCATCAACGATCACCAACAAATCTTGCGCGGGCACAAATCCTTCGCGCTTGAGGAAGGGTCGTAACGCCGCACCGCTCAGGTTCATGAACGTTTGCGGTTTGACGAGCCGCACTTTTTTCATGCCCACCACACCGGTTGCCGTGAAACTCTCGCCATCTTTGCGCCACGCATCGCAGTGCCATGCGCGTGCGAGATGATCGACGAGCCACCACCCTACGTTGTGCCGGGTGTGTTCGTATTCGCGACCGGGATTGCCCAGTCCAACAATGATTTTCATACGGGGAAGACGAGCGGGGCGCGGAACACGCCAACGTGGAGTGACCATCGTTGATATGCCCTGCGCCCCGACGTGAACAAGAGGTGAGTGCGCTTACTTCTCGTCGTCCGCCTTGACTTTGCGAATGACTTCAGGCTCCGCAATGCTGCTTTCGGCCGTCGCCGCTTCGATGCTCGCACGGGATTGACCAACTACGCAGATGGTCGAACCCGGATCGTCGAGCACCTTGACGCCCGCAGGCAACACGAGGTCGGCAACGTGCAACGACTTGCCCACCTTGAGGTGCGAGACGTCCACATCGATGTGGTTCGGAATGCTGGCCGGATCGACGGCGATGTGCAATTGATGCAACACTTGATCGAGGATGCCGCCTTCCGAGCGCACGCCATCGGGAATACCGACAAACACGATGGGGCAGTACATGCTGATCGTTTCGCCGACTACCAGCTCTTGGAAGTCGATGTGCATGATCATCTTTTTGTACGGATGACGCTGAATTTCGCGGATGAGCGTGCGCGACACTTTGCCCGCGATGTCGAGTTCGATGACGGTACTGCCCGTCGCGATACGCGTGAGCAACTTGTCAGTCTCGCGCGCATTCACCGTGAGCGACATCGGCTCACGACCGTGCCCGTAGATCACACTCGGAATGTTGCCGGCTTGACGAATTTTACGTGCGGCGCCTTTGCCGTTTTCTTCGCGAATGGTGGCGCTGAGTGATGCGGTGGACATAGGAGAGGGACTAGGGGTAGGGAATAGGGAATAGGGAGTGGTAGTCCCTATTCAAACAGGACACTCACCGACTGATCCGCGTGTGTGAAGCGAATGGCTTTCGCCAACAGTTCACCAACGGACAGCACTTTAAGCGAAGCAAAGCGACGCTCTACTGGCAGGTTGATCGAATCGGTTACGACAACTTCGGTGATCGGAGCATCGGTTAAGCGTTCGACGGCTGGACCGCTAAACAAGGCGTGCGTGGCGCATACATAAATGTCCTTGGCGCCGAGCTTTTTGAGGGCGCGCGCGGCTTCGGACACTGTGCCCGCTGTATCGATCATGTCGTCAGGAATGAGACAATCACGCCCATCAACTTCACCGACCACGTTCACCACTTCGGCCACATTGGCCTTGGGGCGACGTTTGTCGATGATGGCAAACGTCGCATCGAGTCGTTTTGCGAACCCGCGCGCCATCTTTGCCGACCCGACGTCGGGTGCAACAACGCAAAGGTCTTTGAGGCCTTTGCGACGGAAGTAATTCGTGAAGACGGGCGCGGCGTACAAATGGTCAACCGGCACGTCAAAAAAGCCCTGCAACTGATGCGCATGAAAGTCGAGTCCGAGCACGCGATCGGCGCCGGCCTTTTCAATCATGTTGGCGATGAGCTTCGCGCCAATCGCCACGCGGGGTTGATCTTTGCGGTCTTGCCGCGCGTAGCCTGAATACGGCAACACACAGGTGACGCGCGCCGCCGATGCCCGTCGCGCGGCATCGATCAGCAACAGCATTTCGAGCATATTCTCAGCGGGCGGATTAGTGGATTGCACCACGAACACGTCAGCGCCGCGAATATTTTCGTCGATGCGAACAAAAATCTCACCGTCGGCGAAGCGGCTACAGGTCACTTTGCAGATGTCGGTACCGAGGCTTCGCGCAATCTCCTCGACCAACGGCTGATTAGACGTGCCCGACAAAATCTTGAACCCGCGCGAGTTGGGCTGGCCGTCCATGCCTGAAAATCCGAGAGTGAGCGGAAAGGGGCGGAGTGTCGCCGGTACCCCCTCAGGGGGCGCGGCGGCTCCGTCCCAACGTGACGATATTTCGAGCGTTCTACAGACAGCCTTGATAGCTAACGAATTTTGCTTACTGACGATAGGGGACCGTGACGCCTTCTTACACCAGCACATGCGCCAGAATTTTCGCGCGCACCCGAACGCTACTCCTCGCCGCCAGTTTTGGCAGCAGTTTTGTGATCGCTCCACTCGCTCACGCGCAAGACAACTATGAGATACAGGTGTACGGTTCGGAGCTGGTGCCGGTGCACAAGACCATGCTGGAATTGCATAGCAACTTCACCGCACGCGGCTCGACACTAGGGGGCCACGGCACGTTCGCCACGAACCACGCGATTCACGAGACGGTGGAGATCACGCACGGATTTAGCGAATGGTTTGAGATGGGATTTTACCTATTCGTAAGCGAACGCGGTCCAGAAGGCGTCCAATATGTCGGCAATCATATTCGTCCACGCTTCTCCATTCCGGAGCGTTTTCATTGGCCGGTCGGACTGAGTCTGTCACAGGAGATTGGCTATCAGCGGAAGGAGTTCTCAGAGGACACGTGGTCATGGGAGATTCGGCCGATCATCGATCAAAAAATTGGTCGCGCGTACTGGTCGCTCAATCCCACACTCGATAAATCGTTGCGCGGTCCGAATGCTTCCGGCGGATTTGTGTTTGCGCCAAACGCGCAGGTGAACTTTGACGTGACCAAACGGGTGAATGTGGCCCTTGAGTACTACGGCGCATTCGGGCCGTTTGGGCATTTCGATCCGTATGCGCAGACTTCACAACAAATATTTCCAGCGGTCAACCTCGATTTCGGTGATGATTGGGAATTCAACGCGGGTGTGGGTTTTGGACTGACCACGCCGACGGACCATTTACTGGCGAAGGTTATTTTGGGTCGGCGAGTGGGGGGGAAGCGCCCGTAGCGCACATTGCACCGCGCGATAGGCCATGATGGAGTCGAACCATCGTCATCGGCTTCAAAGGCCGAGGTAATAGCCGTTATACGAATGGCCACCGGTCGCGTTGCACGTGCAAACTAGGAGCGCTCCGACCGAGCGCCAAGGGGGGGCGTGCGACTCCGTTGAGTTTCGGCGCGCTCCCAGTCATGCATCGGCAGCGCATCACGCGCACGCACGCCCTCGGCAAACGGACCCAGTAGGTGCACAATGCTGTTGGCATAATACGTGATAAGCGGCCGACCTTTGGGCAAAATGAGATAACCAGTGCCCGAACGCGCGATCATGCGACGCATCCGCAGCATGCGATAGGCCCGTTCAAACGTGTCGGTGATATCGCGGTCGGCACGCACCACGCGCCCATTTAACTCCATTAATACGTCACGCATGGCGCCCATGCGCTCCAACAATTGCGTGCGCGTCACATAGTCGGCGTCGAACGACTGTAAGGCCGCACACGCCAACGGCACCGACGTGACGGGGATGATGGCGCCAATGCGCAACAACACATCGTCGCAAAATTCTTGCACGCGCGGTAACCGCTCCGCACGCGGTATCTCAAAAAGTGCCGTGCCTTCCTGCTCCAACTTTGAAAGCCACCTGTCAACGCTCACTGGCATGCCAATCGTCACGGCCGCACGCCCGTAGCGTTTCCATCGCCCAGTGAGAAAACGCGTGACATTCCAAAAGAGAAAGCGACTGACCTCGCGCAACTGCACACCACGAGACGTCACCGGTCGCTCGGCGCGCGTTTCCAATTCGCGCAGCAATGAGCGGTCTTCCAACACGCGATCGTAGTTGATACCGACCGGCACCACATACATGCGCTCGCGCACCGCGGGATCTCGAGCAACACCGAGCGCATAATCGAGCAGTCCAATTTTACCAGGACAGAGCGCACCATCACGCGTCAGTCCACCTTCGGGAAATACGCCCTGCGTCACGCTATTGCGCGTGATGAGTTGCACGTAGCCTTCCAGCACCGCGTGATAGAGTGGTTCACGGTAACGGCGTCGAATGAAATACGATCCGAAACTCTTGAACAAATACTCCAACGGGAATGCGCGCGCCCACTCGCCGACAGCGTACGAGATCGAGACATCGCCCATCATGACATACGCGACCAGCACATAGTCGGCATTGGAGCGATGGTTCATTAAATAGATCACCACGGAGTCGCGCGGCAAACCTCGAAACGGATCGGGGTGTTCAAACTCGACGGACACTTTATAGAACAAGCCGAGCACGATACGACTGACGTGATAGCCGAGTTGGTAGTAGGCGAGAATATTGAAGAAGGGGACAATTTCGTCGAGGTAGCGTCGGACACGACGCCACGTGAGGTCTTCAGCTTCGCCATGCTGCATCGCATGTGCGCGAACCGCATCGCGAACCGCAGGATCGACGAGTACTTGCTCAATCACAAAACGCTTTCGCGTGAGTTTGAAATGATCAGCAATGCGCGGCGCGCGTGTCACGGTGTTACGCCTGGCACGCCATCAAGTGACCACAGCCAGGCGGCCCCGCGAACGCCACTGGAATCGCCGTGCATATTGCGGACGATGCGCGTGCTGATCGTGTCCGAAAATACCCATGGTGCAAGTGCGGCGAATGCGGCGTCTGCAAGACCGGGCGTGTTGGACATCCCACCGCCCAGTACGATCACGTTTGGATCGAGCACGTTGATGACCGATGCGAGTGCGCGCCCCAATCGTTCGTGATACCGCGCCAGCGATGCTTGTGCCGCTGCATCACCCTGTGCTGCGTCATCCACGATGGCGCGCGCGTCGCGCCGATTACCCGTGTGCGCGAGGTGCTCGCGCTCGAAGCTCGGCCCCGACAGCCACGCCTCGATACAACTCTGCTTTCCGCAATAACATAACGGTCCAGGTATTTCTGAAGGCGTCGGCCACGGAAGCGCATTGTGGCCCCATTCACCGGCGATGAGGTTCGCGCCGGTCAAGCATTTGCCATGCACCACAATGCCTCCACCAACACCTGTTCCCAAAATCACACCAAAGACCACGGCCGCATTTGCTGCGGCGCCATCGGTCGCTTCGGAAAGTGCGAAGCAGTTCGCATCGTTCATCACGCGCACGGGGCGTTGCAGCGCGGATGCAAGATCGCTCGCAAGCGGTTGTCCATTCAGCCACAATGAATTGGCATTCTTCACCAGCCCCGTGCTCGGCACGACGGCGCCGGGAATGCCAATACCGACCGAGGCCGACGTCTTCGCGTTCGACTCGAGCTGCGCAACAAGTGCGCTGATTGCTGCCAGCCCGGCCTCGTACGTCCCTGGTGTGTGCACGCGGACACGGTCAATGATTTGCCCGTTGTCGGCGAGCGCGATGCCTTCGATTTTTGTGCCGCCGACGTCGATGCCGATGCGCATATAACGGTGAGGATCGCTTGCGTTCACGAGCACAACAAGGGGCGTTCGCGCATTGTTGTGGTCAAACCGTCGCATCTCCGTTACCGCGACGAGACGAAACTGACACGTAAAGTCACCGTGGTTACGCGAAGTTACTGCGTGTGTTCCCGCCCGTTCAACGACCGCATACTACGGAGTTCCCCGGTGTTTCACCGTTTTCATCAGCGTCGCGCCCTGCTTCGTATTGCGCAGGGCATGCTCACCGTCGCGCCACTCGCGTTAAGTGCACAACCCACGTCGTCGTCTATCAACGGCCGCATCACAGATAAATCAGGTCGTCCGCTTGAAGGAGCGATCGTCACGACGAGTGCGAGTGTACTGACGGCGCAGACGAACCGGGACGGCGCCTTTACAATTGTCGCGCCGAGCGGTCGTGTGGTGGTGCGTGTGCGGTTGTTAGGATTTACAGCTGATTCAGCGACGCTTGCCGTTGGTGCAGGGCGTGAGGTGCGATTGCAGCTTGCGGCGTCGGCCACATCGCTATCGGCGGTGCGTGTTGAAGCGCAGCGTGCCTCTGGTACCGCGTTGTCGCTTGCCATTCAAAAAATCGCCGACAACGTGAAAAATTTGACCGTCGCGGAAGAGATTCGCGCGCTGCCCAATGCGAACGCGGCCGACGCCGTGAGTCGCTTGCCCGGTGTGTCATTGCAACGTCACGAAGGCGAAGGGTCGTACATTCAGATTCGTGGCATAGACGGGAATCTGTCAAACATTACGATTAATGGCGCACATATCGCGGGCAACTATGATGACAAGGGAGGCGGTGGCTCGCGCGCTGCGAAGATGGATGGCATTCCGGCAGAACTGTTGGCGAAAGCGCAAGTCAGCAAGACGTTGACAGCGGAGCAGGATGCGGATGCGATTGGCGGATCGGTCAATGTCGATACGAAGAGCGCGAATGATGCGCCAGGTCTCTCATTGCTCGGCACGTATGGACGAAGTGATTTGCAAAATGCGCCCACGGGGCAAGGTGCGATTTCGTATGGGGGACGATTTGGATCGGAACGACAATTCGGTGTGTTTGTTGGCGGCAGCTATGATCGCAACAATCGCATCTACGACGACGTCGAAGCAGCCTATGGTTACAAGACGTTGAATGGGCAACCGGTCATTGTGCCGCTCACCACGAGTCGTCGCGAGTATCTGACGCAACGAAAACGCAGCGGACTCGCGTTCTCGACGGACTACCGATTTGATGATCGCACCAGTCTGACCGTCAAAGGTTTGTGGGCGCGGTTCGACGACGCCGCGATTCGCTATCGGCAGGATCAAGGGCTTCCGTTGGCATCCGCGACGCCAACGTCAGACAATGTCGGCACCGCCACTGGTGGTAGCGTCACGAGCAACGTGCAGCAACGCACGCCGATTGATCAGAATTTTATGTTAGGATTGAACGGAACAGCGGCTCCGGGACGTGTGGCGATGGACTATGCGTTGAGTGTCACGCAAACGGAATTGGTACGAAAGAACGCCGGTGATATCACGTTTCGTCAACCGGGATTGGGCATGACGTACGACCGCACTGATCCAACAACGCCGTTGATCAATCCGATTGGAACGTATCCGACGGATGCGAGCAAGTTTGCGTTTCGGACCTATGTGATTGCGAATCAGATCGCGCGCGGTCGGGACTACAATGGCTCGGTCAATGCGAAGTTGCCGTTTGAGACGATGGGTCACGGATCGTCGTTGCAGTTTGGTGCGCGCGTTCGGCAGGAGCGACGGACCTTCGATGATTATTCATCGGGACGTGCGTTACGTGCGGGACAGACGTTCACGCTGGCCGATGTGTTGGGTGGTTTTACCAATGCCGACCACTATAACGGGAAGTTGCCACTTGGCATTGCGCCGAATGACCGACTCAATGCGTCCTACATTCTCTCGCATCCGGAAAAGTTCGCGTCGACGGCTTCTGACACACTCGCTTCGCAGCTCAATGTGTATTCAGGCACTGAGCGCATCGCCGCGGGATACGTCGCGTACACGCTGGACGTGGGCAACTGGCATTGGGTGACGGGCGTACGCGTTGAACAAACGTCGACCACGTACACGGCGAACAAAGCGGTGACTGATAGAGTCACGAAGCTCACGACGGTCACGCCGGTTGATGGAACGGGCAGCTATGTCAATGTTTTCCCAAGCGCCCAGCTTCGCTTAGCACTTGACGAGCGTACCAACCTCCGGGTTGCTGTGACGACGGGAATTGCTCGACCGCTGTATTACGACCTTGCGCCGCACACGAGCGTGACGCCGGGTGCATTGGCAACAGACCTCAATGCGGTATCGCTTGGCAATACTGAGCTCAAGCCGACGCGTTCAGTGAACTATGAGGCACTCATCGAACACTTCAGCGCGGATGTTGGAGTGGCGCAGATAGGAGTGTTTTATAAATCATTGTCGGATTTCATTTACAACCGAAGCTTTACGTATGTTGGTGCGCCATTTGACGGATACAACGCCACGCAACCAACGAACGGACGCGACGGCTATATCTACGGTGCGGAAGGCGCGTTCGTGCGTCGACTGGCATTCCTGCCGGGCGTGCTGAACGGATTTGGTGTGGACGCCAACGCTACGTACACGCAATCGCGCAGCAACATTGCAGGACGGGTTGGCAAAGCGTTTCCCCGACAGGCCAATTGGAACGGCAACGGCGCGCTGACGTATGCGAAGGGCATTGTAAGTGCTCGCGCGACGATGCAGTACAACGGGCCGTACATCTATACCATTGGCGACGGTACACGTAGCGTCGCGACCGGCGACACGTACATGTTGGCGCACAAGCAAATTGACGCGTCGCTCAATGCGCAGGTGCAGCGGAACACGCAGCTCGTGCTGCAAGTGCTCAATATCAACAACGCACCATTTGGCTACTACTTCGGTGGCGATCCCAACGCATACAAGCAACGGGAGTTTTACGGCACCACCACCTCGCTGCAACTCCGCTACACGTACTGACCGGCGCGATATCGATCAAGCCACGCTGCACTCCATGACGTGAAGGTTCCGTTTTGGAGTGCGGTGCGGGCATGGCGCATGAGGGTGACCAAGAATGATACGTTGTGCAGTGCCAAGAGGCGTGGCCCAAGCATCTCTTCACTGACAAATAAATGACGGAGGTACGCTCGATCGTATCGCGTGCAACAGGCGGAAATGCAATCGTGCACCAGTGGTCGTTGATCTGTGCGAAAACTACTGCGACGAATTTGCATGGTGCCGTCGTGCGTGAATGCCGTACCGTGTCGCCCCATGCGTGTAGGGGCAACGCAGTCGAACAGATCAACGCCGCGGCGAACACCTTCCACCAGGTCATCCGGAAAACCAACGCCCATCATGTAGCG
>JANYHT010000064.1 GCA_025358925.1 Gemmatimonadaceae bacterium
TCTTCCCACTGCGCTAACCATCCGGACACGCGGGCCACCGCAAATAACACCGTGAAGAAATCACTTGGAAACGCCATTGAGCGGTAGATCAGTCCCGTATAAAAATCGACATTCGGATACAGTTTACGCGCGATGAAATAGTCGTCCGACAACGCAATACGCTCAAGCTCCAGCGCGATTTCGAGATCCTTATCGACGCCAACTTGCGCGAAAATTTCGTCTGCCAACTTTTTCACAATGCGCGCGCGGGGATCGTAACTCTTGTACACGCGATGACCAAAACCCATCAAGCGCTGCTCACCTTTGCCACTCTTGACCTGTTCAATGAATGCCGGAATGTTTTTCTTGTCGCCGATTTCTTTGATCATGCGCAACACCGCTTCGTTGGCACCGCCGTGTAACGGACCAAACAACGCGGCAATGCCACCCGCCACCGCCGAGAATGGATCGACGCCTGAGGAACCGATGGCGCGCACCGCACTGGTCGAACAGTTCTGCTCATGATCGGCGTGCAGAATAAACAGCACCTCAAGCGCCTTCACAAACACCGGATTCGCTTCGTACTTGGGCTCCGACATCCGCGCCACCATCGAAAGAAAATTCTCGACGTATGACAAATCATTATCCGGATAAATAAACGGCAGCCCCTTTACGTGACGATACGCAAACGCCGCAATCGTTGGCAGTTTGGCCATCAAACGAATGATGGAGATGTGACGTTGCTGTGGATCGTGAATGTCGCGCGCCTGCGGATAGAAACTCGATAACGCCGCCGTTGCACTGCACAGCATCGACATCGGGTGCGCGTCGTAGCGAAAACCTTCCAGAAACTTGCGAATGTTTTCGTGTACGTACGTGTGAAACGTGATGTCGTGCACCCACGTATCGTATTCCTGCTGGGCCGGCAAATTCCCGTGCCGCAGCAAGTAAGCGACTTCGAGATACGTCGCGTTCTCGGCAAGTTGCTCAATGGGATACCCGCGATATCGCAGGATGCCTTTGTCGCCATCGATAAATGTGATCGCGCTGCGACACGACGCCGTGTTCATAAACGCCGGGTCGTAACTCAGCAAACCAAACTCAGAGGCGTCTTTCTTTACCGCGCGTAGGTCCATCGCGCGCACGTATGTATCGCCTTCCGGGCCCTCAGTACGAATCGCAGCGTTATAGTGCGTCTGCGTGCGTGTGTCGCGCATATCGAGCGCGTCCGGCGCAGCAGTGGCTTCCGAAACGTTCGTCGAGGTCATCTCAAACGGCTCCAGGGGGTCAACAAAAAATCGCAGGCGTTGCGGAAATCTAAGAGGCAACCACGAATCAGTCGGTAGCGCCAGACAACGGATCGCGCCGAAGGCCGTGCTTTTCCATTAAGCGATACAATGTGGTGCGATCAATACCGGCCAGTCGCGCGGCTTTGGACATGTTGCCGCCAGCACGCGTCGTCAAGCGAGTGAGATACTCTTTCTCGAACTGCGCAATAAGGTTGTCCTTCGCGAGGTGAAACGCGTCATTCATGATGGCAGCCGGTAGGCCCGTCTCCGCCAGCGGCGCCTGCGCGTCATCATCGTAGACGGGAATATCTTCGGGACGAATCGCCCGGCCGGGCTCGGCGATAACCGCCAGATGCTCGATGACGTTTTGCAATTCACGCACGTTACCACGCCACGGACGCGATTGCAGAAACGCCATGGTTTCGGCGGTGAGCGCTGGAACTGGCGTGCCGTGTGGCCGATGACGTTGCCACGAGCGCGTGAAGAAATGCTCGGATAACAACGGAATATCCTCGAGCCGATTACGCAGCGGCGGCAGTTTGATTGGTACCACGCGTAGTCGATAGAAAAGATCTTCACGCAGGATGCCATTCTGCACCGCTTCTTGCGGGTCGCGATTAGTAGCCGACACAAACCGCACGTCGACGACCGCGTCTTGCGTTTCACTGCCCAGTCGACGCACCACGCCATCTTGCAGCACACGCAAGAGCTTGGCTTGAAGCGGCATCGTCATCTCGGTGAGTTCGTCGAGAAAGAGCGTGCCACCGTGCGCCACTTCAAGCAAGCCAGCCTTATCGCGATCTGCACCGGTGAAGGCGCCCTTCCGATACCCAAACATTTCTGATTCGAGCAAGTTTTCGGGCAATGCGGCGCAGTTGATCGGGACAATCTTTCGATTGGCGCGACGACTGT
>JANYHT010000005.1 GCA_025358925.1 Gemmatimonadaceae bacterium
GACACGCCGGAGCTCAGTGCCGCCATTGATGCGCTGGCGCGTGCGTGTGATCGCCGTGATACGACGAGCGTGAAAAGCAGCCGTACGGTGATCGAAGAACGGGCGCCCGGACATCCGGCATTGGTGGCTCCGTGCTACTAAAACCGCCGCTCAAGCATTAACCGCCCACCCAGCACAGTAAAACTGCTCTTCCCAATGCCTGTATCAACGCCACCGATACGTGCGGTCAGCATCGGCTGCAGTGTCCAATCGGCGCCATTGATAGCAAGGCCAACTATCGGCGCCACAGACGTTGACGCGGCCGTCGCTAACCGATTGTCGATCGCAACCGCCGTGAGCACGCGACCACTCACTTCAAACACTGCGTCCACGCGACTCGTGAGCGGCTTTGCGGCACGCGCGCCAGCTTCGAACATCACGTTACCACTATTTGCTAACTCGGTCCCGTCGCGCTTAAGTGCCGAACGCAATCGCAGTGCTCCAAACAGTGCCGCATTCTTCAATTTTGTTGTGGCCGGCATGAACTGCGCGTCCAATGCAACCGTAGGTCCAATCTGAATTTTGACCGGAGCGGTATTCGTGCCGCGGGACACTTTATCTGCGCCAAATAAATCGAGACTCGCGGTAATCAGGCCCTTACTTTCACCGAACAGTCTCGTTGCACCAGCACTGAGGCGTACCACTTCGCCCGGATCATACGAGTTGACCGCAGCGCCGACGGCCAATGCGGCAAATGGATCGTATTGTCCGCGCCACTCGACACTCGTGCCCAGCGCTACGCCCCACTGTTTTGAGGCAGAGGCAAAACTCTTGACAACGCCGAGCGTCGCACCAGCCCCGAAGCCAACCGCTGGTTGCGTCATGTTAATGGCCGGTGATCCCAGCACTGAGAGCGCAGCAGTTTGCGAGCGATCAAGTTTCGTGACGCCCGTGGGAATGTTCGCGCCAAGGGTAATGCGCAGGCCCATACCGTCAAACCGGCGCGATGCGCGGACACGTATATCACCGATGCCGCTCAGGGCATCGTCCGACGCGGACGTGCCCGCGACCTTCCGCGTACCGCTGGTGAAGCTCGCGCCTGCATCCAGCAACCACACGCCGGCGAGTACGGTGCTGTATTGAAGCGGCACCGCGAGATTGGTCGCGGAGAGCACGCGTGTCGAGTCAACACCGGCAAGATCGGACTCCAGCACGCCACCGGTAAACGTTGTGCGTTCGACAATGATGCCGGTCGTAATTTTTGATGTCGACTTTTGCGCTGTCACAGCGATCGGGCTGAGCACGAAGACGCTCGCGACAATACCCTGCGACCAAGGAGAAATCATGCGGCGCATCACGGTGTAATCCGCACGATCACTGTGCCCGCGGCCGGTGACAGCGCCGGGCACGTGGGCGGGCACAACGCTGGTGGTGCTGCGGAGCGCACCACGCGATCTGTGACGCTGAGCAGCAATTCGTCAAGCAACAGATCAAACGGACGTCGCGTTGTTGCAAGCGCAGCGATAGACGCAGGAGGCAATACGGGCGACGCGCCAATCAATGCCGGTGCTTCTGTCGGCGAGAGTGCGTCAACGGCCTCCTTAAAATTTGGATCAAGCTTTACGGCTTGCGCATAGAACTGTCGTGCTTGCGTCATGTTGCCCATCGCCTCGGCACGACGACCATTGCCGAACGCAATCAACGCGTCCACTCGGCGCGTGGGTCGCTTGGCGAGTCGCTCGCGTTCAGCAGGCGAAAGTGCGATGCCAAGTTTTTCGAACGTTTGCTGCGCCAGGCGCTCCTGCCCATCAATCAGCGCATTGAGCGCGATGCGTTCAGAAAAAACCAATTCTGTCGTACCCAATTGCACATTCAGCACCGAAACGTCAACTGACGCACCATTTGGCGTGCGACTCACAACACCGCTGAGTACGCGTTCGGCGCCCACCAACTGTCCCGCACGCGGTACTGATTGCGGCGCGACACGACCGCTCGCGGCAAGTCCAAGTTCCTTGAGCACCGCGTCAAGACGAGCTCGTTCTACAACTCGCAGTCGTGGGACCAACGCGAGATCGCGCGTGAGCATTTCGGAAAGGGCGAAGCCAAGCCCTTCCATGCCCACACCACCCGTGAGCGGTAGCACGGCGACGGTGCGCGACGACGGCATCACAGGTCCAACTGGTTTTGCCGGTACGCTCGACGTCGCGCACGACATGAGTACCCCGCCAGCAACAGTGAACATGAAGAGAACAGCACAGCGACGGTACGGCTGCAGCGCAAAACTCATCGGGTGACCAGAGTGCGGTACTTGCCAAGTGAAACGGCCTCGCGGCACAATGCGTGTCGACGGCCTATTCTATCTGACGCGTCGGCCTCGCGGCAAGAGGATCGATACGCTATTCTAGCGCAGATAGCTTTCCCTTCGTCTTTCTCGACGTGCCAACCTCGACGCGTAGCGCAATGCCCATGGTTAGCCGACTTCGTGCGCGATGGTTCGCGCTTGCGCTGCTCGCGATGCAGCCCATCGCGTGCGCAGAAAAAACTCTCGTGACCGCGCTGGGTACTGGCGACGCGCGACTTGGGATTGCTGTCTCGCTCGGTACGCTCGCTGCCGATGGCGATATCACGGCGGTTCGTGTAACTGCGCGATACACTGTGTCGGGTGCCGTCGTGCTGCTGAAAGACGTCACGGTTCCGTACGCGCAGGGGCAGACGCGCGACGTCGCACTCTCGCTCGACATCACGCAATGCTTGCGAGACGTCAGCACCGTCGCGATTACGGCAACGAATTGTCCGGTACAAGTGACAGTGGACGTGCTCGCGGGCACACGAGTGTTGGCACGTGATGTGTTGCCCGTCGTGCAGGTACGCGCGGGTGAGTCGGCGTCGACGCCGGCGCTCGCGGCGCGCGGTGCGACATCGGTCCGTCTTGTCTATAACGGCGCCACCGCGCCGACCTCGCTCTCGTTCGTAGTTGGATCAACTGCGTCGCTGTCGGCCGAACCCCTCGATGCGGCAAGCGTGTCGATTGCGGGTCGCACGCTTGTGTGGACAACGTCGGCGCCGACGGTTGCCAGCGTCAGTGCGACTGGTGTGATCACTGGCGTTTCGGTTGGTACCGCGACGGTCACCGCAACAACGGGTACTGGCGCGGCATTGGTGCAAAACAGCATCACTATAAACGTCACGGCTCCCATTCCGGCGTCCGTGGAAGTCGCTCCGGCAACGACTACCATCGCGGTTGGCGCAACACAATTGCTCACGATAATTGTGAAGGATGCTGCGGGTATCGCCATCACACCCACACCCGCGCTGACATTTGCAAGTACGCAACCCATCGTAGCGACGGTGTCCGCGACGGGAACGGTCACGGCAATCGCGGCAGGATCAACAATCATTACCGCGCGCACCGCGAATGGCGTGACGGGTACAGCAACGATAGGCGTGTTCGCGGTACCTGCGAGTGTGCGGTTCACACCTACGTCAGCGAGTCTTGACGTTGGAGCAACACAAACGTTTGCGCCAACCGTAAGCGACGCCGCAGGTGTCGCGATCACACCAACGCCAACGCTGCAGTGGAGTTCATCCTCGAGTATTGTGGCCACCGTGACACAGTCGGGAGTTGTTACGGCCGTCGCGTCCGGCAGCGCAACAATCACGGCCACAACGTCAAATGGTATCGTCGGCACAGCAACGGTGGTCGTCGCCGCCGTGCCGACTAGCGTTACACTCGCTCCGCTCGCGACAACACTGAATGTCGGAGCGACACAAACGCTTACGCCAACGGTACGCGACGCAGCAGCCGTCATCATCACGCCAACGCCCGCGCTGACGTGGACAACCTCTGCGGCAACTGTCGCAACGGTATCGCAAGCGGGTGTTGTAACGGCCGTTGCACCGGGCACAGCGACCATCACGGCACAAACCAGTAACGGTATTCGCGGAACGGCAACGTTCAGCGTGCAAGGTGTACCTGCGACACTCACCATAACGCCGCTGTCCGCATCACTCGGCGTCGGCGCGACACAAGCGTTGACGCCACTCGTACGTGATGCCGCCGGTGTCGATATCACCTCGAGCTCGCCCGTTACATGGTCGAGCGCCAACACCAGCGTGGCGAGCGTGTCATCCACCGGTCTGGTTACGGGCATCGCCAGTGGAGTAACCACGATTACTGCACGCACCGCAAATAACGTCACCGCAAGCGCGTCAATCACCGTCGGCACCGCAGGTACGTACTCTGGGCGAGTCTTCGATTTTGAAACGAACACCGGCATTGTTGGCGCCACGATCACGCTGAACAGCGGCGGCCAAGTCCAGCGCGTAGTAACGACAGACAACGCCGGCAACTACACCTCAGGTAGCATTGTTGGTGGTCCGTTCGACATTCGAGTCATCGCCAACGGCTATACGTCAGCAAGCATTGTCGGTGCCGCCAGCAACGGCGCCCAAACACTGGAAGCGATTCCATTGGTCAAAACAGCAGTCGGCGGCGGCACAATTTCCGGCACGGTGCTCAATGCGACCACCAACCAACAAATCGTGACCACCGGTACGTTGGATTTATACGCTGGCGTGAATACAACGACGGGTATCATTCTCGCCACGACTACCACCGCAACGTCCGGCTTCTATCAATTCTCAACGGTGAATGCTGGCACCTATACCGTTGCCGCGCGCGCCACGGGATTCAGCAATGGCAGTCGCACCGTAGTCTCACTCGGTGCCGGTCGCGTGGCGTCATCGCAGAACGTGTTGCTCTCGCCGACGTCCAGCACGGGATCATTGCGCATTGTGTTGACGTGGGGCGCACTGCCGCCAGACTTGGATTCACACCTCACTGGTCCGAGTATAAATGGGACCAGCTTTTGGGTCTACTATGCGTCACGCGGTTCGTGTACCACGTTCCCGTACGCGTGCCTCGACGTTGACGCGGTGAACGGACGTGGTCCAGAAACAATTTCCATCGCGCAACGCACCACCGGACGTTACGTGTACTCAGTACATAATTACTCGGCGGGCAATAGTACGTCTGACGTTGGACTGTCCAGCTCCGGCGCGCGTGTCGATGTGTATGGTGCGACGGGGTTACTGCAAAGCTTCGCAGTACCTTCACTGCCAGGCACGCTGTGGACGGTGTTTGATTGGGACGGCGTGACCATTCGTGCCATCAACACCATCAACGGCCTCGCACCACCTGCGTCCAGCGCACCACCGGGTGCGATCCGCGCGGAACCGGCCGTGTTGCCACCCAAGATTAAGCCGTAGCGCGCCACGTATGGCTAGCAGCCGTAGAGCGACGTATTTCGTGTAACGGAGTTGCGATCCGCAACCGACGTTGCGACACCGCGTGCACGACTGAGCGTGCTACACGCGCCCGCTCGATCACCGGCGAGCTTCAGCAAGTTGGCCTTCAACAAATACGCGCGCGCACTATCGGACGGCGTCTGTGCGCTTGGTAGCAGCACGTTAATGCGCGCGATTAAGTCATTCGCATGCGCAGGGTCATCATGACCCTCGTCCGCTAAGAGCAACGCATCGAGTGAGTCGCGCACGACGTCGAGTCGCGCGCTCAGGTCACTCAGATTTTTTACGGGACGCGTTGACGCGATTGTTGTATCAACGTTGGGCCGAAGAACAACGGGTGAAGGTGATGTGCTCACGGTCGATTGAGTGCGCGTAACTGCGGCGACCGAGTCAAGCACTGGCGCGGCTGGTGCCGCCGCACGCATTGTGCTATCGCCAACGCGCAGTGGCACGACACCGCTGGCGATCGGCGCCTGCAATGGTCCGCGATCCTTGCGCATCACCACCAGTACTAACGCAGCAGCAACAAGCACAAGCACTCCAATGGTTGGCGCGATCCAGCGTGGCCGACGGATCGCGTTTCCTTCACCGGAAGCAACAGGTGTTGGCAGCACGCGCACACCACCACTCGGCATTGGACGCGTGTTGCCGTCCATCGCATCCCGCAACGCTTCGGAAAATGCCGCCGCCGATGGATAGCGGCCACTTGGTTCACGCGCCAACACGCGATCAAACACCGCCTGCAAGCCCACGGGCCACGCACGCGAAGGCGCTACTTCGTCAAGCCGCAACGGTGCGTCCATCAACACGGCGCTAAATCCGCGCTCTGGCGTTGGTGCCGCAAACGGTAACGTGTTGGTCAGAGCACGAAACGCCAACAAGCCCAACGCAAAAACATCAGAGCGACAATCAATCGTCGACCCAAGAAACTGCTCCGGACTCATATACTGCGGCGTGCCCGTGACAAATCCTGGCGTCGTGAGCGTATCATCGTTATCGGGACCGATGGCCTTCGCGATGCCAAAGTCCACAATTTTTGCGCACTCTCGGCCGTCGGCAGTTGTCATCAGGAGCACGTTGTCGGGCTTGAGATCGCGATGCACAATATCCAATCGATGTGCGGCGCCTAGTCCGTCTGCAAGTTGCGTTATCAGCGATACCACGCGCACCGACGGCAGGGCGCCCTCTTGATCGAGCACCCACGACAGCGTCGGTCCGGGGATGTACTCCATGGCAAGGTACGTCCCGCCACCAGCTAACCGTCCAAAATCGAAGACCCGCGCCACATGCGGATTCTCAATGCGGCTTGTGCTACTGGCCTCGCGCGTAAACCGCGCGACCGCGGCCGGATCATTGGTGAGTCGAGCGTGGAGGACTTTGACGGCGACTTTTCGGGGAAGGTGGACGTGGTGTCCCAAGTACACGCGTCCCATGCCACCTTCACCCAGAAGCGCCGTGATCACGTAGCGCTCATCGATCACGCTGTCGATCAGACTATCGCCCGCACTCCCACCTTGCAGCGCCGAACCGTCGGCCGCGCAAAAGATGTGTTCGTCTTCGTAGATCCGGTCGCACAGCGGGCAAGTTTTGGACATCGGCAGGGGTCACGGTGAACGAAATCAAACGGCAGACGCAGCGCGAGCATGACAGGTCATCTTGACGCTGAATTGGCGATGCACCAACGTCAATGAGCATGCAGACGCATGTTACCCCTCTTTTCCGAGGTTCTGGTGTCCCGCACCACATCTGCCCATGCAGTGCCGCTAACCCGCGTGAACCGAATCCTCACCGTCGTCGGGCTGTCGCTGACCGTTGCGATACAGACGGCGAGCGCTCAGGCGCGCATCATGGATACGCGTCCTACCGTTGCCGTATTCTACTTCGACAACGGATCGCTTGTTGACAACGCCAAGTTCGAACCGCTGCGTAAAGGGTTGGCGATGATGCTTGGCTACGAATTGGCGCGAAATCCAGGCATTCGGGTGGTGGAGCGCGACAAACTACAGGAACTCTTGGCCGAACAGAACTTGCAAAATTCAGATCGGGTCGATCCCGCGACGGCCGTGCGTTTGGGCAAATTGCTCGGCGCTCGGCATTTCATTGACGGAACCTTCATCATTGACGCGAGCAAGAAGCTGCGCATTGACGTGCGCGCGGTGAATACGGAGACTGGGCAGTGGGATTATGTCGAGACCATTCGCGGCAAGTCCGATCATTTGCTCGACATTGTCGGAGAGCTCGGCGCAAAAATAAATAAGGGGATGAAGTTGCCGGAGATTCCCATTGTGAAGGGCGCGGTTGTGCCAGCGACGCGTGGGCCCAATCAGGAACGCATTTCGCAATTAGTCAGTCGTGCAGAGGAGGAGATGGACCGCGGGAATACGAAGTACGCCGCGACGTTATACCGGAACGTGTTGGAGTTGAACAAAAACTATGATTTGGCGCAGACGCGGTTGGCTAGCATAGAACGTTTGGCGAAATAGGTTGCAGTCGGCGATACCCTGTTGACGCCGCATTGACGCGCACGCGCTATGTGTTCGCGCGATGAAACTGATGCCAACGACGCGCGGTGCGCCAAGTACCGATTCCGTGCTGCCCGCATTTCTGCTGCGCACCCTTGGCGCGGCTGAGCTCTGTGAAATTGCGCCTGGTGGCGCGGTACTTCCGCGCGTGTTGGGTCCGGGCAAGCCGCTTGCGCTACTCGTGTATTGTGCGTGCGCGCGCGACCGAGCGCACGCCCGTGACATGCTTGCGGCGTTACTCTGGGCCGACTCCGACCCCGAAAAGTCTCGACATAATGTACGCCAAGCGCTTTGGCGACTTCGTCGCGTACTTGGCGATGTGTTGGTCACGCGCGATGACGCGGTTGAAGGCATTCACCCCGCGCTCGAATCGGATCGAGAACGATTCCTGCGCGCCGTACATGGCGATGATGCGGAGTTAGCGCTCTTATTGTACTCGGGTCCATTTTTGCGCGGCCTGACCTTACCGGGTGGCGATGAATTTGAAGACTGGGCGATTGCGGAGCGGCGGCGGTTAGAAGACTCGCTCCTTCGCGTGGTGCAGCCGTATGCGCGTGAGCTCGTGAAGCGCGATCGACCGGGACGCGTGTGTGAAGTTGCGGAACGATTGATCGTACTCGCGCCTGACTCACTCGACGCGCATCGCATTGCCACCGATTTGTTGGTGGCGGCCGGCGACCGTTCGGCGGCACGTCGTGTCGCGGATCGACTTGAGCAATTGGCTGTTGAAACGATCGGCCACACGCCGACTGATGCGGCTGCGGCCATTGCACGGGCGCGTACCACGGCGACCGTTGAGCCAGTCGAAATCGTGCGCGCGATTGCGCTGGATCTGGTTGGCCGCGATGCAGAATTTGGTGCTGTACTCGAGGCGTGGAGTCGCGCTCGTGTTGGCACGACGCAGGTGGTCGCGATGACCGGTATTGCTGGCATCGGGAAGAGTCGATTGCTCGCCGCTATTGCTACACGATGCAGCGGCCGACGCGCTCGTTCGGTGAGTGTGCGCGCCAATCCCGGAGAGCTCGAGGTGCCGTTTGGATTCGCGGCAGGCATTGCTCGTGCGCTCTCGACGCAACCGGGTGCAGCGGGCATTAATGTTGACAGCGCGCGTGAAATTGTCGCGCTCGACCCTGGGCTTGGCAGTGTGTTTGCAACGACGCCGTCCGCGACCGATGGCGGTGAAGCAGTGCGACGACGCGCGCTCGCCCTGTTGGATCTCGTGAGCGCCATCGCTGAACAGGAACCATTGGCGTTGTTACTCGACGATTTGCATTGGGCCGATGCATCATCACGACAACTGCTCGCGGTTGTCCTTGGACGTGCGACGGAATTACCGCTAATGGTTGTGGTGACTACGCGAGCGACGAGTGCGGTGATTGTCGAGCATCGGGCCCTCACGACGGTGTCACTGCTCGCGCTAGACGGCGATGCGGTGATTGACGCCATTCGAAGTTCTGGTAGCTGGCCCGAGCACGCAGAGGCGCAGCTCTTTGTGCGTCGGCTCGCGAGCGTGTGTGATGGAATTCCGCTCAGTGTGGTAGAGCGACTCGCCTTGGCTCGTGATACTGGCAACCTCGTTGATCACGACGGCATGTGGGACTCTCCAGACTGGCAGCAGGCCACGCGTGATATCGGGGTCGCGTCGCCGCTTGATCAGCGTTTGCTCGCCTGCACGCCGATTGAATCGCGCACGTTGCTCACGTTGTCCGTCGCGGGTACTCCACTCGCGGACGCGGTCATTCGCGACGCATTGCCCAAGGAGAGTGCGTCGACCGTGGCGGACGCACTCCAAGCACTTGAAGTAAAAGGGCTGCTCGTACGCACGCGCGACGGGTGGTCGATGTGGCATGATGTCGTCAGTGAGCGCACGCTTGCACTCACTGCACCTGAAGACCGTCAAGCGCGGCACGGTGCGTTGGCGACTGCGCTCATGTTGTCTGGCTCGTCGCTCTCTCATGCAGCGGCCGTTCGTCATTTCGTGCAGGCGATGGACGATGACGCGGCTGGCGTGGTGTTCGCGAAGATTGTTGCGGCGGGGCGTCGGAGTGGCGATGCGCGACATGCACGCGATGTCCTCACCGACTGTGTTGGCGAGCGTCTGTCCGAGGTGCGGCTGCGTCGTGTGCTCCGTGCTGTGCCATTCTGGAATCGTAGTGCCCGTTTACGCACGCGCTCAGTCTTGGTTGCGGCATCACTCGTGGTGCTCGCCACCAGTGTGTCTGCATGGTATGCGCGTCGGCAGCCCGCATTAGCGTTTGCGCAAGCGCCCGTGGTTGCGGAGGCCGCACGCAGTTTCCGATCAGACGCATTTCGATTGCTGCCGTCTGCAATCGTGCGCTTCGGATCGAGCGAACGTGTGTTACCAGCAGCAGCGGGATCGTCGATGGTACACGTGCGCTCGCTCCGAGCGACTGCGACAATTTTATCCGGTGACTCTGTCGTTGCGGACAGCGGTGTCGCGAGTTTTGGCGCGTTGCGTTTTGCGACGACCGACTCGGTGCTCATTCTACGCTTTGAAGCAGAGGGATTTCGCCCGCTCGACTTCGAACTCAAGATGCGGGATAATCACCTGCCGAATGGACCAGGACGCTCGTCGACGAGGCTCTATGATGGCATGCTCAATGGTCAACATGTGCGCGGACCAAACGCACAAATCGTTGTAGCGCGTGACGCAACGGTGTCGGGCGTGGTGCAGGTGGAATACAACTCGTCGTGGCCAGCGGCGTCGGTGTGGCTGTCCCTCACGCCTACGTGGGGACGTGCGTCCGAAGTGGGCCGCGAGATCATCCCCGTCTCAACTCCGGTGCGGCAAGATGTCGTGGACGTACCAGTCGATGTCGTTGCACCACACGCACCTGGACAATATTGGATTTTGTTTATGGTCGACGCCGAGCCGTCTGGTGGGTTTGGTCTTTCGCGCACGAATTGGACGCTCGGTGCTGCGGAGTGGGGTGACGGGAACGATCTTGCGGCGCTTCCGGATAGCGTGATTCGCGTGGCCAATCGCGATGGCATCGTGCTCACGGACATTTTGTATCCAGCGTTGTGGAACACGGGCGGATATGTGTGTCGTGATAGTGCAGGCGTCGTGCATGGCAAGCGCGTCAAGTACTGTCCGCGTCAACTGGGCATGTTCGGTATCCGAGTGATCGTCAATTGAGTGTCAACAGTGTGATGTAGTCGTTGTGTGCACGGCGATCGCACGATCGGGACTTGGCGACTGTGCGGCCATTGACGGTGGATCGACGGATGACAGATAGCGTATCGAGGTGCGTCATCCGAACCTCACCGCACCTCACTCCAACGATCAGGATTACTTCATGTCGTTCATGCAACGCAGAAATTGGGGGACCACACGTCTCTTCGGAATCGTGCTACTCGCCTCAGTGTGCCTGACCACGACAAATGCGCACGCGCAGGCACCGACGCTTTGGAATTGGCAGCTCGTCAGTCAGGGCTCACCGCTGCAACCGTACGATCCGCGCGCCGCGCTCACTTCGATCTACGCAAAGACAACGACCGATGTGTATCTCGCCGGTTGTTATCGCTGTCTTGAACGGTGGGATGGCACAACGTTCTCCGCACAGGCGCAGCCAGCCGGCAACAATCGCTATACCGTGTCTGGCGCGCCAGATGGCAGCGTCTACTCGGCCGGTCAGTCCAACTTGCTGCGCTTCGACGGTTCGAGTTGGACAAGTGTGCTTCAAGCACAGAGCGAACTGTTCTCAACGTATGTCGCACCTGATGGCACCGTCTTCACGTCCGGCGATGGTGTGGTCTATCGCAATGCGGGCGCCGGATATGTCCGCCTTACCACCGGACTAAGCACAGCGTTTAACACCGATCGCCTCCTCGCAATGACCGGATTTAGCGCCAACGATGTATTCATTGGCGGCTACGGCGGCAAAATTCTACGTTTTAACGGCACAACATTTTCGTTGATGAATACCGGAACAACGGAGCCCATTGACGCGATAGATGCGAGGAGTCCAACGCAGGTCTACGCCGTTGGACAGCACGGCACCGTTTTGCATTTCAACGGCGTTGCGTGGATCACACTTCCCCCACCCGCGCTCGGCAATCTGCGTGGTGTGCAAGTGCTCGGTGACAACGACGTCATCGTCTCGGGTGACGGCGGCGTGTTGGCGCGATGGAACGGACTCGCGTGGTCGTACATCAATCTTGGCACGACACTCACGCTCGGCAACATCAGTACGCCGGACAATGGGCAAACACTGTTTATTGTCGCGATCACCAACAGCGATGTGCAGTTTTACGAAGGGCGCAACGCGAGTCCGTTGTCGTCGACGGTGCCGGAACCGGGTTCGCTCGCGTTGGTTGGGGTTGGGATTGCGGGGCTGGTGTTTGGAATGCGAAAGCGCAGTGCGTTTTCATTGACTCGCGGCAGATAAGTTTTACGCGGGTCGATCACACACAGTTGGTAGCGCCATGCGACGCGGTGGACCGTTTGCATGGCGCTCGCTCTACAATGCGCTTTACCAAGTGCGATGAGTTACGCGTTGCTTTGGCCACGAGATATCAGCACAAACAGACCGAGTCCACATGCGAGCAGCAAACACGTTGATGGCTCTGGCGCGATAAGGAACGGGTTGTTGCTGAACCTCGCAGTAAAAGCTGCGTCACAACTGTAGCAGCCTTCGTTGTGATACCAAGTCACCGTGGAAAGGTCAGAAAAGGTGCCACCGTAGTACGAATTGATCCATGTGCCGCTGGTGTAGTCGTCGTAACCGTACCCCATCAGCAGTCCGTAAATTTTGTCAAGCATCTGATCAATCACTTCGGTCGTACTAAGAAACAATACAATGTTTTGATTTGGCGCGACCAGCACGCCTCCCGTGACAAAGTTATAGAAACCCGGGCCAACTTTTGTATCGCTTTTCCAAAGAACCGAACCAGTCGCGTGTTCGTTGGCCGCATCCCATCCCATCACGTACGCGTTAAAATGCAAATTGGGATTGTAGATTTGCGGATTCCCATGCGCGTTCAACTGGAATGAAAACGAATCCAAAGAATTGCTTCCGTTCGGCGTGATGAGCGTTTGCCCGTACGTCGAATTCGCCGCGTTCGTCAACATGCCGATTTGTCGAGGTGCGGGCGGCGTTGAGATGGTCACTTGCGCCTGCAGTGTTGTCGGATAAAACGCCAAGTGGAGTACGGACAGTGCGGAGAAGAAAGGTCTGGTAAATTTGAAAACCACGCTGCGAATTGCTGCACCGAGCAACTTCTAGGCAATTGAGACTGGCGGACGTCACGCTTCATCAGTTGATTCGACCAGCATGCAATTTAGGAAAACCGCACAGCCATGTCTTACGTCATATGATCAATTCCGGGGTACAGTCGCGTGCGATGCAAGACGTGATCGAGGCGCTGCTTCGAGATCCCGCAGCACCGTGGAGGATGCTTGCGACAGTTACGCTAACCGATGCGCTTAACATTGCGAGTGCTGCGGGTGTCGAAGCCGCGCTCGAAAGTCGGGAGTCTGGGTTCGATGAGAACATCATTATCGAAGCCTCGGGATCAAACGCGCCGGAAACGATAATTTTTTCGCGCGAGGACGGGCCGCGCATTGAGGCGAAGCGCTCGCGGCAATCCAACGTCGCGACGATCGAATTCCGCGCATCAATTTCATTAACGGTCGTGCACATAAATCTTGTGTTGAGTTCACCAGTCGGTAACATCTGCTTGCCCGTGATCACCGGTGACCATGCGGCCGTACTTTCACACGGATGGGCTCAAAATTCCGCAGGACGTTCGGCGCCGATGCGGGTGCACGGTAATGCGCTCGCCGATGCGCTACGCCGCCTGTCTCATCCCAACGTAGGAACGATTACAGAAGCGTCGGACACTAGGTGGTAGCCTTCGCGATTATGAGCCAGACCACAATATTTTAACGCTCGGCGTGTAACCAACATCGAACCTCACGATTCGTAACAAACTCTGGTCTAGTCTTCGACAATGACTTTTCGCACCCATGCGTTCGCTCGGCGTCGCTTAACGATTTGAGGCGGACAGTGTCCAACGGCGCAAAGGTATATCGGAGAATCGTGTGTGCGTGAAACCACTTCACGAACCGACGCATATTGCAGCGCCTTAGGACAGCGCGGCCCAGGCTTGACTGAGCACCTTCTCCGCGAGTCGTAGTCGCTCCACCGTTGCGTCAAGGTCTAATCGGCCATCGCAAAGCATCCGATAGTCTCCGTTGAATTGAGCTACTGTCATGGTCGCACCTCTGATCGTCGTCTTACACACATCGAGCTCGTTGTGCCCTCCGATTTTGATAAGCTTCTGCTGCAACTGATGTGCAAGATCCGGGCTTTGATCGTTGCTCTTCGTAAGTTTGAAACACAGCTTGCCCTCTTCGAGCTGAAGGTAGGGCACACCCTCAGAGTTCGCGATTCCCCACCAAAATCCTTGGAAGCCACCACGCGGGTTGCTCACCGGGCCCCAATCGCCGCCGATCGTTTTTCGCTGTAGTTCGGAATAAAACCCCTGCCATGTACGTGCTTTTTCCCAATCGGGGAAAGGTAATTTCCAAGAATTGAAATCGTCTTCAAGCTGTAGCAGCCAATTGCGGAAATCACGCGCAATGGAGTCGGTGAGAACGTCGGGACTCGACTCTTTAAATAGTCGTAAAAAATCGGCGCGAGTAAACCGAAAGTAGCCCGCCTCCTCCACAGCTTTATAGCTCGACTGCTCGTGGGTCTGCACATAAACCAACAGGCATTTTTCTACTGGTACCCCTTCCGACGAAATCGCGTTAGGGTAGCGCACGAGCTGATCATTGTGCTCGGTGCTTCCGACTTTGTCCTCAATGCAAATCGTCCACTCATCGTTGATTCGAACGACCAGATCGATGTTCTTGTGCTGACGTTTAATAGTGAGTGAATTAATCACCGGCATTACCTTCTTGTTTAGCCTAAAGAATTCGTGCAATATGGACGCTCCAAGTGCGTGGAGCCCGGCACTAAATTGCGCATTTTTGGGATCGGCCCACGCGATAAGCCAAGCAAGCACAGCATCCTGCGACAGCTCCTTCGTCGCGTAGTGGAAAAGATTCGGGCGAGTCATTTCAAATCGTGGGCTTAGGGTTGATGTGTGGAACGCTTGCGGTCCATTAACGGTCAGCCAAAACATTGGGCCGTGAGACTGTCAGCGAATCGGAAGATTGTCAAGAGAATGTAGCGTCGCCAAGGTGCTCTCGGAGCACACGGTTGCCCGAAAGAATGGGAGGCGGCGGCACCGTCAGTGCCATACCTCTCGCACGTCACGCGAGCATGGTGAGAAACTGCAGCGCCGCCGAGCGACTCGACAATTCTTCACGGACGCTCGTGCCGTCCGTGAAGTGTACTTCGACTTCGACGCGACGGATCGGACGAGTGGTACGTCCGAGCGAATCCACCTCCTCTTTCATCGCGAGCGCCGCGGCAATCGCAGCACGGGTCGCGTCGAGCGTCGCACCCGCCTGCGCGAGAAGCTGCGCCACATTGCCACTCTCGCGGACAAGGCCTACCAGTAGATGTTCAGTGCCGACATACGCCAGATCGAGTGCATGCGCCTCGGTCATCGCGAATTCTAAGACCTTCTTCGCGCGCGTTGTGTATGGTGGCACGAACTGCGTCGCGGTCTGCGGGTGCTCCGGGTTCACAACTTCCGTCAGGCTTTCGAGAAGACTGTGGACATCGATGTTGAGTTTCGCGAAAATCGCGGTCGTTTCAGCGTCCGGCTCGTGCAGCAGGGCAGCGAGCAGCTGCTCGATTCCGACCGCTGCGAGATGCTGTCGTGTAGCCTTCGCGGCAGCCGCTGCGATGACCTGTCGTGCGCGCTCATTGAAATTGAATCCGTATGCCATGGCGTTGGTGATAGGGTTGTGAGCGGCCAGGTAACTGCGGTCGATTTGTATTGCACGCTGGTAGGCATTCTGCTTAACTCATCAGCGCCCACGGCATCCTCATTAACGCGATGGAAACGCCTAAGCTCGCGCGCGAAAAACCGGCCGGTCGGGCGATGTTCGATGACCCAGACAGTGCCCTAGTAACTAATCCTCCTCGAGCGGAGCGGTCGCGCATTCAGCACTGTTGCAAACGCACAAGCACGTAATCACCGTAATAAGTCTTACCCATTACCGCAGAGTGTCCAATGCCCTCGTCCACTTTAACTTCAAAGTATCAGGCCACAATTCCAAAGGCCGTGCGGGGAACGCTGCAGCTAGGTGCTGGGGATGGAATCGACTAAACGCTCGAGAGCGACGGCCGAGTGTGGCTGCGGAAATCGCTACCCGTCACGTCGATCGAGTTGCAGGCACTCGAGGCAACCCTTACGCCGGAGTGGAACTCACAAGTCGATGACCTCGCTTATCGCGACCTTTAGGCCGGGCGACGTGGTGGTCGTGCCATTCCCGTTTACCGATCGCGAGGCTGCGCAGCGTCGGCCGACGTTGGTGTGCTCCCTCGAATCGTACAACCGGGATGCTCGACACCTCGTGCTCGCCATGATCACGACGATGGGCCATGACGCATGGCCGCCGCGATGTCGTCCTTTCCGACCTCGCGGCGGCGGGATTGATTGCGCCGTCAATCGTGCGATGGAAACTGTTCACGCTCGCCGACTTATTCGTTATCAGAGTGGTGGGCGCGCTTTGCGAGCGAGATCGATTTGCGTGTCGCGCCGCGCAACCGCTCGCACTCTGATCGGAGTTGCGCGCAACGCTTTGCGAACGAATACGAAGCCTCTCGAAACAGGCTCAGTCGTCGCTGGTGTGGTTAGCAGTCCACGCAACATCCCGCTTCTCGCTTCTAAGCACGAAGCGCCGCACCGACAGCTGTCGTTGCGGCGCTCACGATTGCCCCTCCAGGTTTCGAACCTGGAACCTTCTGATTCAGAGTCAGACGCTCTGCCAGTTGAGCTAAGGGGCATCAGGGATCAGCCGTTCGGGCATCACCGTTTCTGGCGAGCCACAAGATATCGACCGCAGAGCCCTCGGCGGTAGTGCTAGCCAGGATGCAGTGCGAGCACGCTTCAACGTCGTACCTATTCAGCCAGCGCAAACGACAATTCGACAAGCAGCTGATGCAATCGACGCACGGACTGCGTCACCTCCAAAGTCCCGTCCACACAGTCGACAAAGATGGAGCGGGCCGTCAGGCAACGCGCACTCGCCCCCCAGGAGTCCAAATACGCCTCTCGGCAACAGGCATGACCACTTGTGTTGCGCACATCGTCGACACGGCTTAAGAGCACACCGCGTGGTAGGAGCGTCTCTCTAAACACCCGTCATCGAAACTGTGCGCGAGTGATCACCAGAGTACACCCAGACCCCGTCACGTCGTTGGCGGATCCTTCTGACGCGTCTTCGCAACGCCCGACAAAATGCCGAGCCCAACGAGAATCACACACGCGATCACGACGTACAGTGTCGGGACGCCAGCCACGACCAAGCCCCACGCCACACCGCCGATCACGATCAAAAATCCGATAAGGTAAAGCGGAAACGACATAGGTATCTCCTGTAGCGGGTATGCGGATGAGCAACGCATGACGACAATGCAAAATCCGGTCCGCAATCAGCCACACTCGCTCATTGAACAACCTACCCTTTCTTCACTTCCTTCGCCCACGAATCCCGCAAACTCACGATGCGGTTGAATACTAAGGCGTTCGCCGTCGACACCTCGTCACTCATGAAATACCCAGTCCGCTCAAACTGATACCGCGTACCAACCGCGTCACTCGCGACACTCGGCTCAATGCGACCGTGCATCACCACCAGTGACTCCGGATTAAGCGCTGAAATAAAATCCGACCCCTCGGACACCGCGTCCGGATCGGCTTGCGAAAAGAGTCGATCATACAAGCGCACTTCGCACGGCAGCGACTCCGTCGCCGACACCCAGTGAATGGTCCCTTGCACCTTGCGACCATCGGGCGCGTTGCCACTGCGTGTTGCGGGATCGTACGTGCAACGCAACTCAATCACGTCGCCCGCATCGTTCTTCACGACGTCTTGACACGTGATCAGATATCCAAAGCGCAGCCGCACTTCTTTGCCTGGTGCCAGTCGGAAAAACTTCTTGGGCGGATCTTCCATGAAGTCGTCGCGATCCACGAACAGCTCGCGCGTAAACGGCACCAGTCGCGTTTCGCTGCGCGCGTTGTCGGGCGGGTACGACGACGCCTCCATCTGTTCAACCTGCCCTTCTGGATAGTTCGTCAGCACCACTTTCAACGGCTGCAGGACACAGAGCACGCGTGGCACAAGAGTATTCAGGTCATCACGAATGGCATGCTCAAACGTTGCAATCTCGACGCGTGCATCTTTACGTGCTACGCCGATCACGTCGCAGAACGCACGAATCGCTTCGGGACGCACGCCACGACGACGCAACCCGGCAATGGTGGGCATGCGCGGATCATCCCAGCCCGACACATGGCCCTCATTCACCAGACGCAACAGCTTCCGCTTACTAAGCACCGTGTAATCCAACTCGAGACGCGCAAACTCCGTTTGCCGCGGTGGATTGTCAAAACCCACTTCGTGCAAGAGCCAGTCGTAAATTTCACGATTGTCCTTGAACTCCAGCGTACACAACGATCGCGTAATGCCTTCGATGGCATCCGACAATCCATGCGCGAAGTCATACAACGGATACAAGCACCAATCGTTACCGCGCCGATAGTGATGCGCGTGTCGAATGCGCATCAGCAATGGATCACGCATAATCATGTTGGGGTGCGCAAGATTGGCTTTCGCACGCAACACGTGCGCGCCATCCGCAAACTCGCCGACGCGCATGCGACGCAGCAGATCGAGATTTTCTTCGACGCTCCGGTTGCGGTGTGGCCCTGCCACACCAGCCGATGTGACGGTGCCACGTCCAGCGCGGATCTCGTCTTCGTTTTGCGAGTCCACGTAGGCGCGACCGTTGTGCACCAATCGTTCAGCAAACTCATAGAGCTGTTCGAAGTAGTCACTCGCGTAGTACTCGCCATCCCACTGAAAGCCCAACCACTGCACATCCCGCTTGATCGACTCGACATACTTCACGTCTTCCGTGAATGGATTCGTGTCGTCAAAGCGCAAATTGCAGGTGCCGCCAAACTCCTGCGCGATGCCAAAGTTAAGGCAAATGGATTTGGCGTGTCCCATGTGCAAAAAACCGTTGGGCTCGGGCGGGAAGCGCGTGGATGGCGCGCGACCAAAGCGGCCGGCAACAACGTCATCCGCCACCATCTCACGAATGAAGTCGCGACGTGGCGAGGCGGCAGGAGCGGCGGATTCGGAAGCAGTCGTATCGGACACAGAGATGGCTGAGTGAGAGGGGCGGGCGAAAGTTAACCCGAACGTGGTCACTTTCGGCACGGGCGTCTTCCTTGCAGTGTATTTCTCTTTATGCACTCCACTCTCCGGCTTCATCGCGCCTACACTTTCGCGGCGCTCGCAATATTGCCTCTCGCGGTCAACGGTTGTCGAGCGGTGACCCTCGCTTACGGAGCTGACATCGCGTCCGCACGCGTCAATGCCGACGCGCTGCTCTCCGCCATCGAGCAGCGATTTACACGTCCGGCGCGCACACCCAAATTCGCAAATGCGCGTATGCGTGTTGCTCGGTACTCGTTTGCGCCGGGCAAATTGGCGAACGATACGGCACTGTGGACGTCGATGCGCACCACGCGCACTGGTGCGGATCGCGAATTAGAAATTGCCGCGACGATGACGAACGGGCAGTTCACGTTCAGTGCGCTTCCCAACGTGCCCGTGCCGGTGCACATAGGCGATGAGCGGCATCTCATTCGCCTTACGCAACTGAACAACGATGATGACTGGCAATGGGATACGTCCGTCGACCATGCTGTTGGCCCGATGCCTCCGAGTCGCGCGACGGATATTGCACGTGCGCTGCTGCTGTCCGGTGAACGGCCTGCGGCAACGGTGCGTGCGGACTATCGCGCGGCGTTTCCTCGAACAACACAAGCGCTTGGTCGGCTCTTCACCATCGACTCACTCACGACCACCGCGCAATCGGATGGATCGACGCTCGTCGCGATGCAAATTGCGGTCGGCGCCGACAATCTCAAAAGTGCATTTCCCGCCTTTGCGAAATTTGTGGCCAAGTATGTCGAGCCTGCGCGGTATCGTTATCGGCTGAGTGATCGCGCTGGCGGCGATTGGTTTGATCTGCAACAAGCCAATCGCAAACTCAACATCAAGTTTCGTTCGCATGGCGGCGAGCTGCAACCGCTCGTCGGGATTGCGCGGCACATGCCGGACACGCTTATCCTCAACGTTGACGCGCTGGAAAAGATTTCGTTTTTTACGGTTGGTGTGACCGGCTTGCAGGGCGAATTTGTGCACGTGCGTACGCCAACTGAGCGCTCTTGGGCGATGCGATTTGCAAAAGAGCCAAGTTGGCACTTGCCGCTGGTGGCTGAGCGGTTGCTGCGGTCACCGTTACGTCGACCGTTTGAGGGGCGCGGCATTGACTTTCGCTTCGGCTTTCGGACTGGCGCTGAAGGACAGACCCTCCTCGCGCGCACATTCACGGTAACTGTTCGTGAAAGCGCGATCATGCGATTTTTGGGTAACCTTGGGTTTACTGCAATGACGGACTATGCGGCAACGGATGTTGAGGAGAGTCGCTTTGTGGCCGAGGCATTTGCGGCGATGCGCGCGGATATTCGGGCGCAGTAAACGACAGAAGCCCCCGTGGAATAACCCTCGGGGGCCCCTCTAGAAGTGCCACGCGCGCCGTCATTGGAACTCTCCGTCCTACCGAACGGCGGCGGGCCTAAACCTTCTACAACATAACACGACCAAGGTTCCAACAAAGTCACAACCCGTGTCGGACTGTCACATTTTCGCCGATACTGGCGGTCCATCAGAGCGCACCACGCGCTTCAAAACACTCCGAAAGGACACTTGATGGAGCTGAGGGGGCTCGAACCCCTGACCTCTGCAATGCGAATGCAGCGCTCTCCCAGCTGAGCTACAGCCCCGTATGATCGATGCGCTTCCGGTAAAGGAAACGGAAAGCCCCGCACCTGAAGCGCGGGGCCACGCAAGGAACGAGGAGAAGCTATCTCGCCAACGGGCCATGTCAAGGTAACGCGACTTCTCCGAGGTACTTACGCACCGCAATGTGATAAAACGCACACATGGGCACGTCTCTTGCCCGTCACGGTGTTGCGATCCAGCTACCGCGAGCGGCGCAAGAGGACTAAATCCCTCTGTAATCTGCAGATGTTGTCGGCTCGGCACGCTTCTCCGATGCGTGCAATCTGTCGCGACGGATCGACGTGTACTGGCGCACGTTAACCACACCTTTCGGATTTACTCTAGTGTTCAAACGCCAACTCTCGCTTTTCGCTTTCGCCGCGCTGTTTGCGGCGACGGCGCTGCCTGCGCAGAGTTTGCTCACGGCCACTGTGAGCGGCATGACGCAAGTCACCGACTTCAGCGCGTCCTGCAGGAACGGCAATGGAAATGGTTATTACTGCTTTGGTACGGGACCGCGTGACGTTGGGAAAGATGGATTTGTTGTGCAGTACTCGGCCACCAGCGCACAGTCACTCATCGGTTTCGATGTTTATCACTTTGTCGATAACGGCGACTGGCAAGGCATTTATTACGGCGCCACGAACACCGACAATTCTGTAGTCCGTTTCACGTTTGCGACGGCCGTGTCCAGCGTTGGTGCAATTATCAATTATTCGCCAAAGAATGGTACGCCAACCATTCGCGCCTTTGACGCCTCGAACAACGTGATCGCGACGTTTGGCCTGATCGGTCCCGCCTCCATCACGACGACGGGACTGAACGACGGAGCGTTTCGCGGTATCTCATCGTCCAGCGCCAACATTACGGCGTTTGAAATTACGGGTGGATTCATTGCCACACAAAATCTCTCAGTATCCGGTTTGACGACCGTGCCGGAGCCGTCAACCGTTGCGCTGACGGGCGTCGGTCTGCTTGGACTCATCGTCCTGCGTCGGCGTACGCGCAAGCAGTAAATAGTCGGCGCCACATTGCGGGAACGATTGTCCCCGCGCCGAGCGCTTGGCAAAGTAGAGCCCATTGACCGTCACTTCTTCAACCGCCTCTCGTGCCGCACGCGCTTGATTCTGATTATGTCCGCGATCAACTCGTCGCCCGCACGCTCGATCTGAACGGCAAGCGGTACAACTCCGATGGCGAGTACGTCCTGTATTGGATGCAATCTACGCATCGGCTGGAAGAGAACTGGGCGTTACGCGCAGCCATTCGTACGGCGAATCGCCTCAAGCGTCCGCTTGTGATTCACCAAGGTCTCGACCCATCGTATCCGCACGCGTCGGATCGTCATCACACATTCATTTTGCAAGGCGCACGCGAGACGGCACGACGAGCCGCTCAATGCGGTCTGTCCTACCACTTCGTGTTGCGTCGCACACGTGATGATGATCGACGCGTGGTTGATCGGCTAGCATCACGGGCGTATGTGGTGTTGACCGATCTCTTTCCAACGGCCGGTATTCGCGAGCGCACCGCGCGATTCGCCGAACGGGTGTCTTGTCGCGTGCTCGCCGTGGATGGGTCGTGCACCGTGCCCAGTAGTTTGTTTGCCACACCTGAGTATGCAGCACGCACTATTCGACCGAAGTTGGCGAAGCTGCTCGATGCGGCGATTGAACCGGTGACGGAATCGATGCCGACGGTGGCCCTCGATGATGCGTTGCGTGTACGCGTCCGCGAAATGCTGCACGTAATACCGCTGCCGATAGGCGAAATGAATGACGCAGACATTGCGCGCGAAGTCGCCGCGTGCGAGATCGATCACAGCGTGCCGGCCGTCGCGCTGCAAGGCGGTGCTGCGCAAGCGGAAGCACGTCTTGCGCACTTTGTCGACGATGTATTGCCGACTTACGCTGAACGACGCAACGAAGCAAGCGACAGCGACGGCACCAGCGGCCTCTCCGCGTATTTGCATTACGGGCACATTGCCTCGGCGCAGGTAGTGCGTGCCGCACGCGAGAGTGGCGCGCCCGCTGAGAGTCTCAATGCCTTCGTCCAGCAAGTCACAACCTGGCGGGAGCTATCGTTCAATTGGTGTTTGCGCACGCCGCAGTACGAGGCACTCACGTCACTGCCCGATTGGATTCAGCGGACGATGGCGGCGCATGTACACGACCCGCGACCGGTGCTGTACGACTTGGCAACGCTCGAAGCCGCGCGGACGGGCGATGCGTTGTGGAATGCGGCCCAACGACAGTTGGTCGAGACGGGGCTCATTCACAATTATCCGCGGATGTTGTGGGGCAAGACCATGTTGCTGTGGACTCCCGACTACGAGACGGCGCGCCGCCACCTGTTCTATCTCAATGACAAATGGGCCTTGGATGGACGGGACCCGAATAGTGTTGGCGGGATCATGTGGTGTTTGGGTTTGTGGGATCGACCGTGGGGCAACAAGCCAATTTGGGGCGGCATCCGCCCAATGGTGACCTCGCGCGCAAAACTCAAGTTCGATGTAAAGTCATACATTGCCGCGCAAGAAACGCTTTGGTCGCGGTAAGATTCATCCGTATGAGCCCCATAAGCCCGGATCCTCGCGTATTACCCGCAGTCAGCGCAGTGCGTGCTGCCGCCGAACGACTGCGCGACGTACTGACACCGAGTCGACTCGAGCGCTCCGACGCGCTGTCGACACGTGTTGGTGTGGATGTCTACTTAAAATATGAACTCGAAAACCCAACGGGTTCGTTTAAAGTGCGTGGCGCGTACAACGTGCTCGCCTCAATGTCTTCCGAAGAACGGGCGCGCGGCGTCGTTGCATCGAGTGCCGGTAATCATGGACTCGGCGTCGCATATGCCGCGCATGCGTTTGGAGTGCCCGCCATGTTGTATGTGCCTCGCACCGCGCCGCAGGTAAAGAAGGACGGCATTCGCGCACTCGGTGCAACGGTCAACGATGACGCTACCGACTACGACGCTGCGATGGTGCTGGCCAAGGCGCACGCGATCCTGCACGGCATTCCATTCATCAATCCATGCCTTGGCCTTGAGTTGTTGGCTGGTCAAGGTACGGTCGCGTTGGAGCTGCTCTCGCAATTGCCAACCGTGCGCACTGTGTTGATTTGCACCGGCGGCGGCGGATTGTTGGGCGGGATGGGTGCGGTGTTGCGTGCACTGGCACCGCACGTCCGCACCGTCGGCGTGCAGAGTGTCGAGACGCCCGTAATGACACGCAGCTTGGCAGCAGATCGCGTCGTTGAAATTCCGGTGACGCCGACGTTGGCCGACGGACTCGCGGGCCAAATCGACGAGGACGCGTTGCACATTGGACGCGTCTGCGCGGATGAAATGGTATTAGTTACGGAAATCGAACTTGGTGAGACGATTGCGTGGTTGGCACGATCACAGGCCCTCGTGGTAGAGGGCGCGGGTGCTGTCACCATTGCGGCATTGCGACATGGTCGGACGTCCGTGCTTGAGGGGCCGATTGTCGCGTTGGTGAGCGGCCGAAACATTGACGCGACTCGCCATGCCGCATTATTAGCACAGTATCCCAGCTCAGCGTAGCGGACCAAAAAAGACGCCTCCGCGATCGAACGATCGCGGAGGCGAACTTATTTTTGACCGTCACACCGGCGGCATGGCGGCGTTGTACTTACGCGCCGTCCGCAAGTAATGCATCATCGCGTGAACGAACGGACGGGCGCGAACCATTGCGAACGCTTTCTCCCATACCGTCGCGCGACACCGTGATCGCCACTTCGCGATCCGAACTTTGCTGCTGTCGCGCATGCCGAGCAGCAGCGCTGCGAGATTCTCCACCTTCGCGGCCAATGGCCGCCATGTGCTCTCGATCTTGACTCACGGTGACGCCACCTTTGCGACCGGCGTTGCGAGCCTCGTCCGACGACCATTCGTGCGCCGTACCCTTCTCGTGAGCCGCTCGCCCACCTTTGCTGGCAATCTCTTTCTGTCGCGCAGGATCCATTGATGCAAACCCACGACGGCTTTTTCCGGTCATACACGCCCCCCGGCTCCGGAAGTAGACGAACAAATGGCGTTGTCGTCGAGCAGCACGCGCTGCTTCGCCGAGTGCTCGATAACAAACGCAGCATCACACTGCCGGTACTCTGCAAGCCTTGGACCGCTGCAATTATTGATGATTGGCGATGCACGCACGATTGCAGTCCGGAATGCAGAAACCGTGCGTCCGTCTTCGTCCTCTATATTGCAGCCAATGCCACTACGCGTTCGTTTCCTCGGAACCGCGGCCTCCCGACCGACCGTCGAACGAGGGGTCAGTTCGCTCGCCATCATTCGAGAAGGCGAGACTTTTTTGTTTGATTGTGGAGAGGGTACGCAACGGCAAATGATGCGCTACGGCATCTCGTTCGCCTTTGACGATCTCTTCTTCACGCATACGCATTCTGACCATATCCTCGGCCTTACCGGGCTCATACGCACGCTGCAACTCCAAGGACGGACTGAGGAATTACGCCTGTGGGGGCCGCCGGGCGCTGGCAGGACGTTGCGCCAATGCATCAGCTTGGGTGGAGAACGTACGTCATTCCCGGTCACAATAACCGAATTGGAGCCTACATCGTCCGTGAAGCGTGATGGTTTTCGTTTCGATACGTTCGCGGTGAAGCACCACGGTGGCGCGTCGCTGGGATTCGCATTGGTCGAGGAAGATCGGCTTGGACGGTTCAATCCGGACTTGGCACGCTCAATGGGCATTCCCGAAGGACCATTATGGGGACGCATACACAAAGGCGAGTCGATCGTGCTCGATGATGGGCGCGTCATCGCTCCGTCAGTTTTGGTGGGTGATCACCGACGTGGGCGACGTATCGTGATCACTGGGGACACACGTCCGTGCGACGCGACCGTCACGGCGTCCGTCGATGCAGATCTACTGATTCATGAGGCGACGTTTGCGGATGATGAAGCGCTGCGCGCGGTGGAGACCGGACACAGCACTGCGCGCGAAGCGGCACAGGTTGCGTTACGCGCTGGAGCGCGGCGACTCGTGCTCACACACATCTCGGCGCGGTATTCACGCGACGCGCATGAACTCGAGCGCGAGGCGCGCGAAGTCTTTCCGAAGACATCGATTGCGCGCGACGGGGCCGAGTTTGAGCTGGGATTGACGGAGGAGCTTGCAGCGAGCGGCGGGCCACCGGAACAGATAGCAACGGCTATCGACTAGCGATCTTCGCTTGCATGGGACTGCTCAACACGGTGCGAATATCATCGAGCGCCGACACAAACAACGGCAGTTGCTGCGTATCCGCGAACACCGTCGCAAAATCGGAAGGCGTGAATGCTGTGACCAGCCGTTCGGCAAACGAGGTCCGTAACAGTCGTATGTAGTACGGCACATCATAGTCGCGAGCATCTGTCTGTTCGCTGACGACGGCCTCATCATCAAACTCTGTCACAACGCCGCCGCGGTGTTTCGTGCGATACACACGAACGCGTTCGCCGACACGCCACGATGTGCGACCGCTCGCGAGCATTGCCTCGTATGCAAACTCACGTCGTACATGGCGTGTTTCGAGGTATCGCGACGGAGACTTGGTGAGTCGAACCCGTGACGATACGGCCAGTGTAGGCAACGCCCGCGCCTGCAACGCTTGTACTGTGTTGAGATAGGCCGCGCGCACGCCAACCACATCGTTGCGCAACGCACAGGCAATCGCCGCACGCAGAAATGTCTCGCCGTACGGTTCTGCGCGACTCGAGCGAAATGCGACGCCGCGCAATACGAGTATTCCGTCGTAGCCGAGTAACGCGTAGTTCTTTGGTTGATGCGAAAGCATAGCGGCGTAGCGACCCTCGAACTCAAGCTGCACGAGCGGTGGCAGCAACGCGGCGACTTCGGTTACGACACGCCGTTCGTTGATTTCCGTCCACGATTCGGGAACGGTGAAATAAACGCCATCGGTATCCGCTTCGAGTAGCGTGACGCCTCGCGTTGCAAGTTCGCGACACATGAAATCGAGCGTCTCACGCCCTCGTCGCGTCACGTCGTTGGCCGCATGCACATCAGCAAATCGCGTGAGTCCGCCGCCCGCCGCGAGATACCCGTACGCAGAGTTCACCACGAGCTTCATTGCTGCAGACATTGCTTCGTGCGTGTACCGCTCCGCCGATCCAACGGGGGCCGCGCGAGCATTTGCTTTGGCGGCCAGTCGCGTCTCAACCAAACGATCGACAAGCGCGAGCAGTGCGCCAAGGTGATCGCGTGCTGGACCGATGCGAAACGCGCGCATGAGCGAAGGATAAAGACTGGCCACGTCGGCTTTCACGACGCGCTGCGCCACGCCCGTAGCGAATAGATGCAGTGCAGCGCCCGAGTGCGTGGTGCCATCGCCGTCCGCATGGGCTGGCAATGCCATACCCGCACGCAGATAGGCGCGCACCAGCAACGGGTCGATCACCCCCGTGGCGGCACCGGCGTCGGCCAGTCGTTCGTATCGACGCGGAGCCATTCGTGCGAGCGCAAAGGCAGCGCCGCCGAGCATGCGTGCGAGTCCGGCAACTTCGTCGACGTCAGCGGTGGCGTAGCGTCGCACGCGATCTGGATCGCGCTTGTATGTCTCGTAGATTTGGTCGCCACGAATGAGTTCGCGATTTGGCCCGGCAAGCCCGAGGTGCCGCGCCACCGCCTTGAGCCCGTGCCCGGGCAATTCGCGCGTCGAGAAATCGTACCGACGCACGGCGTCGAGCGTATCGATCAACTCTCGGCCTGGTGCGACGAATCGAACGCGTCGTTTCGCGTCGGTCGCACTTGGTGCGCCACGACGTGCAGCACGTTGCTTCAAACCATTGAAATGAATTCGACCCAGTGATAGCGACACCCCAAGCTTGCGTGCTCGCGTATCCAGAAATGGAAGGTCGAAGCCGTGTAAGTTGTGATTCTCGATGACGTCAGGATCAGCCGAGTGAATTGTATCAACGAGTTGTTTTATGAGCTGCGCTTCGGCGGCATCGCTCTCGTTCGCTGCTTCGAGCACCTGCGTCGCGCCGCTCGGCAATCGCACGGCCACCATAAACATGCGTTCGCGTTCGGCATCGAGCCCAGTGGTTTCGAGATCGAATTGCAGTCGCACTAGTTGATCAAACGTGAGGTCGCGAAAGTACGTGCGTCCTGTGGATACGAGATATTGCTCTTCGGGTGGCAAGACAAGCACGGCTTCCGGCCCAAGCTCGCGCAGATGTCCCACGCGATGACCAAGTCGTCGCGTCGCCCCGGTCAGCACTGCGGTGCTCAACGTATTCGCGTGCTCGGCTGAGACGAGAAACCGCAGCGCACCGGGCCCGTCAAGTTCGCGATACGTGACTTGCATTGGCGCTGGCTGCTGCGTCGCGTGTGCGCGAACCAGTCGTTGACCGAGATGCGCTAGGTCTTCGAGTTGATCCAACAACAACCACGGCTTGAATCGTGCGGACTCGCGCAGCAGTGCGTTCGTACTCGGCTCGCGTCGCCAAATCATCGCCGTGCCGTCTGGCTCTGCCCAGACGGACACAATACCCGGCGTTGGATCCCAACCCCACAACCACTCGTCTTCGTCAGCCGTGGAAGGCGCGACAGGCGGCGCGGATGTAAGCACTCACGCCGCCTTAAGTTCCGGGTGCAATTGCCTGAGCCGTCGCAGCGTGGGATTCCGCCATGCGACTACACCCACAACGGCAAGCGTGGCGATGCCACCCAATACGACACTTGGCACAGTGCCTAACCACTTCGCCGATATGCCAGACTCAAAGGCACCGATTTCGTTTGATGAACCGATGAAAATTTGATTGACGGCCGAAACGCGGCCGAGCAATTGTTCTGGTGTTCGCGCTTGTAGCATGACGCTGCGAATAACCACGCTTACCGCGTCAAACGCGCCGCTGAACGCGAGCAGTGCGACCGAGAGCCAGAACGTGGTGCTGAGGCCGAAGCCAATCATGCACGCACCAAAGCCGGTCACTGCGATGAGCAACGACTTGCCGGTATGATTGAACGGCGGCCAGCGCGTGAGCAGCACGCTCATAATGACCGCACCAACAGCGGGTGACGCGCGCAAGAAGCCCAATCCACTTGGACCGACATGCAGTATCTCGGCAGCGAATACCGGTAACAGCGCGGTGGCGCCACCAAAGAGCACGGAGAACAAATCGAGCGTGAGTGCGCTGAGGAGCATCGGTTCGCCGAACACAAAGCGCAAGCCGCCTGTCAAGCGCTCAATGATAGGCTCTTCGGTGATGTGGCGAATGGGCGACTTGTGTCGAACGGCGATCATAAGTCCGGTCGCGAACATCATCAACATCGCGGCTGTGACGTAACCGAGATTCGTGCCACCGATCGCGTATAACACGCCACCGAGTGCGGGTCCAAGCACAGCCGCAAGTTGCCAGCTTCCACTGCGCCATGTGACGGAGTTGGTGAACAGGGCTCGCGTTACCAGTTCTGCACTAAGCGCTTGACGTGCCGGTTGCAGGAATGCGCGAGCAACGCCGCTTACGACAATGACAGCGTAGATTGCGTTCACGCGTACGCGAACTGCGAGCGCTGCCGTGCCCAATGAGACGGTTGTCGGATCGCGTGAGAGAAACCAGAGCGCGAACGAGCAAACCACCAGTACTGCGAGTGAGTACAAAGCAATGCGACGCCGATCGTGTGTGTCTGCCACATGGCCGGAAAACAGCGACATCCCTATTGCGGGCAATGCTTCGGCGAGGCCGACCAGCCCTAATGCGAGCGGATCACGTGTTAAATCATAGATTTGCCAACCAACGACCGTGCCCTGAATTTGTATCGCGAGTGTGAACGTGAAGAGTGCCGCGATGTAGCGACGAAAATTTGGGATCCGGAGCGCGGCGTAGACGTCTGGTGCGGCGGTCGGCGAAATTGGGTCGGCCATGCAGGGAATCTATCGCATGATGCCGGAGCCAATGTGCGCGCTGCACGATGCCATCGAGCGTGGTAGAAATATCGAAGGCGCGTGCCAGCGCAGCGCGCAGTTGCGTGCCCACTGATGGTGCATCAAGCGTAATGAGCTGATACGCCGGTGCCGCAACAGTAGCAATCGGCCATTCGCGAGATGGGCCAAGCGTGTGTGCGGAGAGTCCAAGCTTGAGGGCATTGCCGTCGGCTAATGGGCGCGCCACCACATCGTACGTGCCGCGATTCCAATGCACTCGGCTGGAGTCGACTGTCCAATCGGGAAGCGACGGGCGGACGCCTGACCACCACGGTGGCGCGGCAGCAGCAATCGGCGGCAGATACACCGCGAGCGCATCTCCATCTATTCCTGTGCCTGGCACCAAGAATGCGACAGCGGGAGCGCGGCCGATATCCGTGATACCAAAGCTCGTCGAATCAAAATGGAAACTGTCGAGCGTTTCTCGCGCAGCAAGTGCACGTTCATCGTTCGCCTTTTGCACCGAGTCCTTGATTTTCGCCAATGATGCACGACCCACCAGCACCACACGCGCAGCCTCCACGGCGCCAAACAATCCAATCAACGTAGCCCGTTTCCCATATCGGACGTCCACCACCTCGCGGCGGCCTTCGTGCCGATGCGGCTCTGCAACTTCCACATCCACGTCGAGCAAATGTCGGTACGTGAGATACGGACCGTGTACATCGACAATCTCGATGTTTTCGGTCACGACCGTTCGCGGATCGTCAGTCGTTTGTTCGTTGTCGGGATCGATCGGGACTTCCAGCGGATGGCGCTTTTCCCACGCTGCCGCTTCGTGCATGACGGTGGAGTCTTCGAACAACAGCGTGGAGTCCGAATGCAGGAGCTCGCGGGACCAAATTCGCGACGAGGTGAACGACGCGTCGCTGTACTCCACACCGTCTTCCGCGACAAATACTTCGTAGAAATGCCCATCCACTTCGGTGAGCAAAATGGGCGCGCTCCGTACGCGAATGCCTTCGCTGCTACTGTGTACCCAATAGGTCGAGTCCCCCGCAGCGAACAGAAATTCTGCTGCGGGTGGTAAGCGATTGCGATCACCCGCACGCGAGCACGCGGAAAGCACGCTCATGCCGACGCAGACGGTCGTGACCACGTGCAGGGCCCGAAGCCGAGCGGCTTGGCGCACCATCGCGCTCAGGCCGCGCTGGGGATGTTGGCGCTTCGCAATTCGCGGACGCCGCTCACCAGACGGTCCACCTCATCGGCAGTGGTGTAGCAAACGCAACCAGCCCGTACGAGTCCTTCGTCACTCATGCCGAGTTTTTTTGCAACGGTTGTAGCGTAAAAGTCGCCATGCGAGACGTAGAGGCCACGCGGCGCGAGCGCGAGTGCGACGTGCTCCGACGCATGCCCCGCAACGCGAAATGACACCGTTGGCGTACGCGCCGTGCCGGGTGGTGGTCCGTACAGCGTCACGCCGTCAATCGACGATAGTCCTTCCCAAAGCTGCGCGAGTAGCGCTTCACCACGCGTGTGCAACGCACTGAACACGGTGGACAATTTTGCGCGGCGTGAAAGCGTGGTATCCTCAGCGAGCGATGCAAGAAAGTTTACAGCCGCTGCGGCGCCAACAATGCCTTCATGATTTTGCGTCCCAGTTTCTAAAATCTCGGGCACGAAATCCGGTGCTGGCTCAAGGCGTGGTAGGTCCAGTGCAGCCGTGGCGTCATGGCGACCGTAACACACGCCGATGTGCGGTCCATAAAACTTGTAGGCGCTGCACAATACGAAGTCAGCGTTGATCGCTTTCGCGTCAACGAGCGCGTGCGGTGCATAGTGGACCGCATCCACCACCGTGATCGCCCCAACGGCGCGCGCCATCGCCACGAGCGCGGCAACGTCGGTGACCGTACCGACAATGTTTGATGCCGCACCGATCGCCACGACTTTCGTGCGCGGCGATAAGAGCTTCGCGAACGCGCCCTCTTCGTGGCGAAACGTTTGGAGATCGAGCGGGAGCCACCGCAAGACCGCACCTCGCTCCTTCGCGATTGCCTGCCATGGTGCAATATTCGCGTGGTGATCAAGTTCGGCGACGATAATTTCGTCGCCCAGCTTGAGCGTTCTGCCAATCGCGCGCGCGATGTGAAACAGAATGGTGGTCATGTTGGCGCCGAACGAAATTTCATCAGGGCCAGCGCCGAGAAAATCGCCCAGCGCTTCACGGGACGCATGGAGCAGAAGATCGGTTTCCTTACTCGTGGGATACGACCAATGCGTATTCGCGTTGTGATTCAACATGTAATCACTGACGGCGTCGACGACCATTCGCGGTACTTGTGTGCCACCCGGTCCGTCAAAATACGCGACCGCATTCGCACCTTCGTGCCGCGAGAGTGCTGGGAAATGTGCGCGCACGCCCTCGGTGTACGCGACGCGTTCGTGCTTCGTCCCAATCGGTGTTCCGACCATTGTGTCTGTCATGCCGATGCTCCGGTGCTCGGATAGATTTCGGCGCCGCCCATGCGTTCGACCACACGTGTGGCCTCGACATGATCGGCCAATTCGCCGAGTTCGTTGTGCGCCATGCGGAAGAGTTCCGCTGTGAGTTGTAGTAGTGGTGACGGTACGTGTTGCTCGCGCGCCAGATCGGCGGCGATCGCTACATCTTTGTCGAGCAACGCCAGCCGAAACGTACGAGGAAACTCGCGCGTCAGCACACGCGGCGGAAAGAGGTTCATGCTCGTGTTGCTTCGTCCGCTGGAGGCATTGATCACCTCGAGCGCGATATCGGCAGCCACACCGGCCTTCTGCAATGCGACGAGCCCTTCCGCCAGTCCCCAAATGTGCATCGCGAGCATCGCGTTATTTACGGCCTTAAGTGCGTCACCCGTACCAACCACGCCACAGTGCACAATCCGTTGTCCGAAGCATTCGAGGATCGGCCGCACACGGTCGACGGTGTTGACGTCACCGCCCACCATGACGGTGAGTGTGCCCTGAACGGCACCAACCACTCCGCCAGAAACGGGTGCGTCGAGATATCCGATCTGGTGCTCTGCAAAGCGCGCTGCCATGCGACGTGATGTGGCGGGGTCGCCCGACGTGCAGTCAACGAAAACCGCACCCGCCGGCATGGTAGCGAGTATGCCGTCGGGACCATCCAACAGTGATTCGACGTCGCGAGAGACGGGCACGCAGCAAACGACGACGTCGCGGTCGCGCGCTGCATCAGCGGGCGAGAGAGCAACGCGCGCCGGTGTCTCAGCGACGAAAGCATCGGCACGCGCTCGCGTACGATTCCACACCACGAAATCAAATTCGTCGCGCGCGAGGTGGCGCGCCATTGGTGCACCGATGGCACCGAGGCCGAGAAATGCAACGCGAGGCATGCAGTCGTTGGTGAGGGAAGTCGCTGAGATCGGTGCGGAGTGCTTGACTTGCCCGCACTGAGAGTCAAACATGCGTGGTCTGCGTGTCGGAGAGGAGGTGAGCCCGTGAAAAATCTTATGGTTTACGCTATTTTATACGCCAAGGTCGTAATGCGGTGAGTGCTGCTGGCTCGCGTACTCGCGTGCACATCACGCTGGATGGACTCGTGGCAATCCATGCAGTACGGGCAGTGCGGATGGCGCTTGGCGCGGTACCCGGTGTTGTGTCCGCGGAGGTAACCATGATCGGCGCCGCTGTCGAAATCGAAGGCATTGTGGACGCACTCGCGCTGCGCGCGGTACTGGCTAGTGCGCTCCATGTAGTCGGGGTTCGCATTGTGACAATCAGCGTGTCGCCGGGCCGCATTCTGCCGCTCGCGTAACGCGCGAAATACGATGTGCCCGGCGACTTCTTGCGCCGAGGTGCTCAGGCTAACTTGCGCCTCGCAAGACCCTACTCGCCGCTCGCTCTGCCTAGACCTTTGATCGCCGCGCGGTGACGAGCCTTGCTCGCGCCGAGGGGGGAACCGGACGATGCCACCCCAGAAAGAAGTCAAACGGCCGCTAGCGGCATTGCTGGTGCCCGACCTCCTCGAACTGCTTGAGGAGTCGCCGGAAAGCATCGGTCCGCAAACCGAAGAAATGCATCCGGCCGATCTCGCGGACGTCGCCGAAGCGATGCCGGTTGAAAAGGTGCGCGCATTCTTGGCCGCATTATCCAGCGAGCGTGCTGCCGAGGTGTTGGAGTATCTCGACGACGACCTCCGTACGCAGGTGCTCGAGGAGCTGACGGCGCGCGAGGCCGCCGACATCATCGAAGAGATGACGCCGGACGAACGCGTCGACGCACTCGACGAGCTCGACGAAGAGACGGCTGACGAAATTTTGTCAGAGATGGGCGCCGAGGCACAGGCGGAGACGGAGCGGTTGCTCGAGTACGATCCGTATACGGCTGGTGGTTTGATGACAACCGAGTTTGTGTCGGTCGCCGAGGATCTCACGGTGGAAGAAGCGTTGCGCGCCGTGCGGGCGATGGCGCGTGCAGGTCGTCGCGAAGCGATGTACACGATCTACACCACGGATACGAACGGACGTTTGCACGGGGTGTTATCGCTACGCGAACTCTTGGCGGCGCCGGAAGGTGCACGTATTGCCGAGATCGCGTGGAGCGACGTCGTGAGTGTGTCGCCCGACATGTTGCAGGAAGAAGCGTCGCAAATCATTTCCAACTACGACCTTGTTGCGTTGCCCGTCGTCGACAAAGAGCGACGACTGTTGGGCGTGGTCACGGTTGATGACGCCATCGACGTCATCCAGGAAGAGCAAACGGAAGACGCGCAGAAATTCGGTGGTATGGAAGCCATCGAAGAGCCGTACATGCAAACAGCGCTCCCGATCATGATCCGGAAGCGGGCAGGCTGGCTGGCCGTGTTATTCATTGGCGAAATGTTTACGTCAACGGCCATGCAGCACTACGAAACGTCGCTTGAAAAAGCGATCGTACTCAGTCTTTTTATTCCGCTCATCATCAGTTCGGGCGGCAATTCTGGGTCGCAGGCCACGTCGCTCATTATTCGTTCGCTCGCGCTGCGTGAAGTCACCGTGCGCGATTGGTGGAAAGTGGCAATGCGTGAACTGCCCTCTGGACTTGCACTCGGCGCGATCCTCGGCTTGATCGGTATCGGTCGCATTTTGTTGTGGCAGTGGATGTTTGCGCGCGGCGTGCATGTCGGCGATTTCGACGTTGCATGGTGGCATGTTCCACGGGTGGATCTCGGTTACAACTACGGGAAATACGCGATACGCATCGCGCTCACGATCGGTATCGCGCTCGTCGGTGTGGTGACCTTTGGGTCGCTCACGGGCTCGATGCTCCCATTTATTTTGCGACGCGCAGGTTTTGATCCGGCGAGTGCGTCGGCGCCTGCGGTCGCGACGCTCGTGGACATGACCGGTATTGTCATTTACTTCACGGTCGCAGCAACGATGCTGGGCGGAATTCTCCTCTGAACGCGTTGGCGCGTCAGAGTGTGCTTCGCGCCACGTTACTGGTTGCGTTGAGTGCGTGTTGTTTCGGATCGATTTCACCGCTCACGGTCATTGCGTTACGCAGTGGGGCGGCGCTGCAAGGCATTCAGGCGTGGCGATATTTGACGACGGCAGTGCTGCTGGTGCTGTACGCGTTGTTCACTCGTGCGCCGGCGCATCCGATTGCGGGTCGTGAATGGTGGCGGCCACGTGTGTTGCTCGTGGCGGGTGGCGGGCAGGCGACCGTGGCAACGCTCGCGTTGTTGGCGTTGCGATGGATTCCGGCATCGACCGAAGCATTTTTGTTTTACACATATCCGGCGTGGGTGACACTGTTCACCGCGTTGCGCGGTGTCGAGCGCCTGACGCGCACGCGACTTCTCGCGCTGGCGTTGGCGCTAGGTGGTATTGCGTTTATGGTCGGCGCGCCCGATGCGAAGTCGTTGCAACCGATCGGAGTGGCGTGTGCGTTGATCGCGGCGATTGTGTATTCGGCCTACATCCCAGTCCTTGACCGCCTGCAGCGTGATCGCGCACCGCTGGATGTGTCTCGTGCTATTGCCGTTGGCGGGGCGATCTTGTTTCTCGCCTGGGCGATTGCAACCAACGCGCTGTTCGCGCATTTCGACGCGCGGACCGTCGTTGCCAGCGTGTTGCAGGGCATCCTCTCGGCGGGTGCGTTTGTTGGCTTTCTGGCGGGATTGGCGAGTTTGGGCGCGGTGCGCACGGCCATCACGTCGACGATCGAGCCATTTTGGACGACGCTGCTCGGCGTCTTGCTGTTGGCGCAGCCTGCGGGCGACGGCACGCTGATTGGCGGCGCGGCGATCATGGCCGCAGTCCTGCTGCTGCAGTGGAGATCCGTGTCGAGTGTGCCACTAGATTCGTCTACAGCGCAGAGGGTGGATCATTCTGGTCGCCCGACCTCCTGAGGATTTGCATGGCAAAGATTTTGGTTACCGGCGCTGCCGGATTTATCGGCTATCACACGAGTGAACGTTTGCTTGCGCGCGGCGACGAAGTGGTCGGCCTTGACTGCGTGAACGACTACTACGATCCCACGCTAAAAGAGTCGCGTATTGCGCGACTTGCCACGAAACCGGGCTTTCGTCTTGAGCGCAGGCAGTTGGGTGATCGCGCGGGCGTTGAGCGGGTCTTTCGCGAAGAGCGTTTTGACAAGGTGATTCATCTCGCGGCGCAGGCGGGCGTGCGGTATTCGCTCACGAATCCGCACGCGTACATCGAGAGCAACTTGGTGGGTTTCCTGCATATTTTGGAAGGATGCCGTCATCACGGGGTGCAGCATCTCACATATGCGTCGTCGTCGAGCGTGTACGGTGCGAACACCGCGATGCCGTTTTCGGTGCATCAGAATGTGGATCATCCAGTGTCGCTGTATGCCGCGACCAAGAAGGCCAACGAGCTGATGGCGCACACGTACAGCCATCTGTATCGCTTGCCGACGACAGGACTGCGCTTCTTCACCGTGTACGGACCGTGGGGCCGCCCCGACATGGCGATGTTTTTGTTTACAAAAGCGATTCTCGATGGGAAGCCCATTGACGTGTTTAATCACGGCAAGATGTTGCGCGACTTCACATACATCGATGATATCGTCGAGGGTGTGGTGCGCACCAGCGATCATACCGCGCAACCAAATCCCGACTGGAACAGTGACGCGCCTGATTCGGCGACAAGTCGCGCTCCATATCGCCTCTACAACATTGGCAACAACAATCCGGTGGAGTTGATGTATCTCATCAGCACCATTGAGCAGCAGTTGGGGCGTGTTGCGGAGAAGCGCATGCTGGATATTCAGCCGGGTGACGTGCCGGCAACGTATGCCGACGTTGAGGCGTTGGTGCAAGATGTTGGCTTCGCGCCGAAGACACCAATCGAAGTTGGCGTTCGGAATTTTATTGCGTGGTATCGCGAGTATTACGGCGTGGGAGACTGAGTCCGACATGAAGATCACGATGATTGGCACGGGATATGTCGGACTCGTCTCGGGGGCGTGCTTCGCGGAGTTTGGGCCGCACGTTAGGTGTGTTGACCTGGACACGGCAAAGATTGAACGGCTGCGTCGCGGTGAAATTCCCATTTACGAACCGGGGCTGGAAGCGCTTGTCGCAAAAGGCGTGCAGAGCGGGCGTTTAAGTTTTACGACGGACCTCGCGTCCGCTGTTGCGGATGCCGACGCGGTATTCATTGCCGTTGGTACGCCGTCGCGCCGTGGTGACGGGCATGCCGACTTGCGGTATGTCGAAGCGGCGGCGGCCGACATCGCCCGCGCGCTTACGGGATACACGGTGGTCGTGACCAAGAGCACCGTGCCCGTAGGTACCGGTCGTCGCGTCGCGCAGATTATCCGGGAGACAAATCCTACTGCCGATTTTGACGTCGCGTCCAACCCCGAGTTTTTGCGAGAGGGTTCGGCTATTCCGGACTTTATGCGCCCGGATCGCGTGGTGATTGGTGCCGAGACTGAGCGTGCACGCAGCGTGATGCAGTCATTGTATCGACCGCTGTATTTATTGGAGACACCGGTGGTGATGACGACGCTGGAAACAGCGGAGCTCACGAAGTACGCGGCCAATGCATTTCTTGCCACCAAAATCACGTTCATTAACGAGATTGCGGATTTGTGCGAGAAGGTTGGGGCTAACGTGCAAGATGTGGCGCGCGGCATGGGGCTGGACGGCCGCATCGGTAAGAAATTCTTACATGCGGGGCCGGGTTACGGCGGTTCGTGCTTTCCGAAAGACACGATTGCGTTGGTGCGCACCGCGCAGGAGTACGGCTCGCCAGCACGCATCGTCGAGACCGTGGTGCAAGTGAATGATCGTCGCAAAGGGGCGATGGCATCACGCGTGATGACGGCCGCAGGTGGAAGCGTGCGTGGAAAAACGGTGGGCGTGCTTGGTGTGGCGTTCAAACCCAACACCGACGACATGCGTGATGCGCCAAGTCTCGCCATTATACCGGCGCTGCAGGACGCGGGCGCCAACATTCGTGCGTATGATCCGGCGGCCATGCATGAAGCAACCCCGCTGCTGCCGGGCGTGACGTGGTGCGCCGACGCGTATGATGCGGCGCAAGGTGCGGATGTGCTCGTGCTCATCACGGAGTGGAACGAATTTCGCGCGCTCGACTTGGAACGAATCGGTGCCGTCATGCGCGCGAAAGTACTGGTTGATTTGCGCAACGTGTACGATGCCGCCGAAGTGCGCGCGTCGGGTTTCGCATACTCCAGCGTTGGACGCAGCTAACGCGATGCGCGTTCCGTTTCTTGACCTCAAGGCGCAGTATCAATCGCTGCGCGAGGACATAGGCGTGGCAATCAACCACGTGTTTGAAGGCGGCGTGTATGCCAACGGGCCGAACGTCACCGCGTTCGAACGCGAATTTGCCGACTACGTCGGTACACCAAATGCCATTGGTTGCGCCAATGGTAGCGACGCGCTGGAAATGGTGTTTCGCTCGTGGGGCACGCGTGGCGGCGATGAAATTATTGTGCCGGCCAATGCGTGGATCACTGCCGTGTCATCAGCCACGATGTACGGCGCCAAACCGGTGTTTGTGGATGTGGACGAACGCACGGGCACTATCGACCCCGTAGATGTCGAACGCAAGATCACGTTTCGGACGAAGGCCATTGTCGTGGTGCATACGTTTGGTGTGCCAGCGGATATGGACGCGATCCTGCGTGTTGCCCGACCGCGTGGCATTCGTGTTTTGGAAGATTGCGCCCAATCGCTCGGCGCGCGCATTGATGGTCATCAAGTGGGTACCATCGGTGCTGCGGCCACTTTCAGTTTTCGCCCTGACAAAACACTCGGTGCCTACGGCGATGGCGGTGCCATTGTCGTGAACCGCGATGAAGATGCCGAGCTGTTACGTCGTATTGGTAATAGTGGGCAGGCGTTCGAGAACGATCACCGCATGGAAGGACGCAATAGTCGGCTGGACGAATTGCAGGCTGCAGTGTTGCGCGTGAAGTTGCGGCATCTTGATGATTGGGTGGATGCGCGTCGTCGGCACGCCGCACGCTATATCACGCAGCTTGCTGGATTGCCGCTGACACTGCCCGCCGTGCCCAAGTTTGCCGAGCCATCGTGGCAGATATTTGCGATCCGCGTGGAG
>JANYHT010000054.1 GCA_025358925.1 Gemmatimonadaceae bacterium
TCTAGTTCGCGCACGTGGCTCACATACGACGCGGACCAAATCACACCACTCTGATCGGCGGTTTCCATCCATTTTGACACGATAGGTTGTGCCTTTTTGGTCCATCCGAACGGTCCACTCGGTGCCGAGGACGAGCGGTCGTCCACAACGAGCGTGTTGTGCGCGCGCGTGCTGCGAAACAGGTCTCGTTCAGTTCCAACGTACGTTAGTGTACCTGGATCAACGAGTACGGGTATACCGCGCAACGTCAATTCAAGCGAAAGAGCATCCGCGTGTCCGTGCGCGCCGTTACCGTGCGGCCCACCATCCAAAACTACTAAGTTTGCGTCACTCGCCCAACTGGATCGCGCAATGTACAGGCCACCATCTGAAAATGCGTGCGAATGATTCGTGCTCACATTCCCGGCCATCGAGTCAAACTGCTCGACGCCGTGCGCACCGAATAGCCAAGCGACCGACGGGGTGCACGCAGAGACCAGATTTCGCGCGCGCTCATCATCGTTCACAACGGCGGCCAACGCTAACGTCGCACCGATTGCACGCGACGATGCTCGTGCTTCTAGCGGAAGCAGCGTGCCACCATCGTCATCACCAAACAGCGGTATTGTCAAATCGGGTCGCGAGATCCAACGGAGTACATCGGTTGCCCGAGTCAAGCGTTCGCGAATATTCACGTCAATATCTGACTCGCCCACCAGCGCGAGAAAGTGCATGCCGAAATCCACGGTATATCGTTGATACCAGCTACTCTGCTCGAAGTACGTGCCATCGGGTCGCAGTTGGTGCATCAGCTCGCGCTGCAGAATGGCCTGTCCTTTTTGTTGCCAACGCACGCCGATCGGGTGTGCGCCGAATGCCACACCGGCGTAGACCAACGCCAGCGCTTCGCCCGTTAGGTGCGTGTTCGGACTGAAATAGTGTGACAGGTTCGCTTCAACGTGCAGCAACTGCAGCGACAATGATCGCACAACATTTTGTCGAGATATATCCGTGACGAGCGCGCAATCTGCGAGAAGGTGCAGAGTCCAAAGCCACACAATGGCTCGCATGGAGAGCTCAAGTGCGCTGGTCCAATTCATTCCAATCGCCGGTGGATTGCTCTCGATCCAGCTCTCCATGTCGTCAATGGCGCGGGCGGCAAAACGCTGATCTCCGGTTAAGGCATAGGCTTGCCCGAGTACCAGCAAATGTTGATGCCGATTGAGCTCCCACACTCTCTTATGATCGCCGACGATGGTGAGATCGAGATAGGGCATTTGACTCCAATGTTTTCTTGGCGCGACCTGTCCAGTGACAGGATCGGTGCGCCAGCGATCCGGCTCATTGCCCATCGAACTTTCGAAACCAAGCAAAGGAATGCGGCCTGCAAGAATGGCCTCTGCCGAAGCAATTCTTTCGAGACGGTGAGACGGCCAACGTTGTGCAATCACCGCGGCAGCGTGTTTGGCATTTGCAAACGGCAACTCGGGCGCTGTTAGCGCGAGCGCATCTGCCTCTGTGCGACCTGGAATTATCCCGCATCTTTCGACGAGGATCCGTGAGATTTGTCCGAGTCTAAATCGAATCTCTTCCAGCGATCGACGCTTAAAGAGCGCGGAGGTTCGCATTAATTTTAAGCTGCTGCGCGATGACGCAGCTCTGGCAGCTCCGCCGTTTCGTCACCGTCGATGTGCACGCGTTGCCACAGTTCAAAGTTCAAGAGCGACCAGAGGCGCTGCGCCTGTGACCGACCTTCGGCATGTTCGCGCAGCAGTGCTCGCACAACGTTCATATCCAAGAAGCCTCGCGAAGCAGCGCGATCTCCAGAAATGATATCCGTGAGATACGATTTCCAAGGACCACGAAACCAACTGCCGATTGGCACAGGAAATCCCATCTTTTTGCGCTGCAAAATCTCCGCTGGAACGATCCCCTGCATCGCGCGTCGCAGAATCACTTTTGTTTCCGTACCGTCAATGCGTAGATGCTGTGGCAAGCGGGTGACCCATTCGGCCAAAACATGGTCGAGAAATGGGACGCGACTTTCAATAGACGCCGCCATACTCATCTGATCTTGCTTCATGAGGAGTTCGTGCAGAAACGTCTTGGAGTCTGCGTAAAGCAATTGTTCCAGCAACGGTCGACCAGAGCGCCGGCTGAGGGCATCGTGCATGTAGCGATACGGATCGAGTGCACCGATTTCCTCTTGGCAACGCTCGGTTAATAACGCCGCAATTCTCGAGCGATCAAAAACCGCGAAGTTATCGAGATATAGCGAATCGAGATCCGCCGCACGACCAAGAAACGTGCGGCTTGCGAGTCGAAACAGTCTGCTCTTTCCGCCATGCACCGTGTGCCGTACGGCCGTTCGTACGCCGGACGGAGCGAGACGTGACCACCATTGTGCAAGACGCTCGTTCATCATCGTCACACGATACCGATTGTAGCCGCCGAGTAACTCGTCGCTTCCTTCGCCGGTCAGCACAACTTTTACATGCTCACTCGCCAATTTCGACACGGCCCAAAGAGCCACGCTCGACGGATGTGCGATCGGCTCATCTTCGTGCCAAATCAATCGAGGTAACGCGGCGAAAAATTCATCTGGAGACAGCGTGACCTCGTGATGCTCTGAGCGAACGTGTCGCGCAACGGTTCGGGCATACGAGAACTCGTTCGCCTCTCGATCATCGAACGCGACCGAAAACGATCGAATCGGACCCTTAACCATTGGGGCCATTGTACAGGTGATCGCAGCAGAATCGATACCGCCGGAGAGAAACACGCCGAGGGGTACATCTGACATGAGGCGCAATCGAACCGCTTCCGAGAAGCGCTCTCGAAACTCAGCTACGAGGTCTTTGTCGGACCCAGCGTGGATAGGTTCTCCAACTGGAAGATCCCAATATTGTTGAATCGAGATCTGCCCATCGCGCCAATGTAAAACGTGACCGGCGGGCAAGCGCTTGACGTCTTTAAAGAGCGTTTCCGGGCCCGAGGGTGCAAAGTTTGCGAGATAGTCCGGCAGAGCTCTGGTGTTGACCGTCGGCTCGATCGCGCCGACGGCAAGCAGCGCCTTTATTTCTGACGCAAAGAACAGTGAGCCATCGTCAGCATGCACGTAATACAGCGGCTTGACGCCGAAGCGGTCGCGCGCGATGAACAACGAATGCTGTTGTCGATCCCAAATTGCGAGCGCGAACATGCCGCGCATCCGTTGCACGGACTCCGGACCTTCTCGCTGAAACAAATGAAGGATTGTCTCGGTGTCTGATCGCGTTGCATACGAGACACCGGCGCTCTCTAATTCGGCTTTCAGCGCTGGATGGTTGAATATTTCGCCATTGTAGACAAGCACGAACCGTTCATCTTCTGACGACATTGGCTGCTGCCCGTGCGCAACATCGACGATACTCAATCTTCGGTGCCCGAGCCCCACTCGATTTTCTACAAATACTCCAGCGGCGTCAGGGCCACGATGGCGCAGTGTGTCCCGCATACGTTCGACTCCCGCACGATCCAGGTGTCGGGAGGAGGACGTTGGAATCGTGATGCCGCATATTCCGCACATGGATGGCTAAGTCGTAGAGTATTTGAGAGTGGGTGGCACGATACGCAGTTCCTAACGACCGGTTCGCTAGTTGGGCCGCAAGCGATTTCTCAGTCGAAACCAGAGAGCGCCACCGAATCGTTTGGCCGCTTTCTTCGCTTCCCACGATAGTTGCTGCCGTAATTGCGGGGCCCGTCGTCGTTGAGCCAGTCCAACGATGGTCTTCGTCGTTGTATTCGCGACGACACGAAACCGGCCGGCAACCAAGCAGCCGTTCTGCTCTTCCAACTGCACCACTGGCTCCGAGTTAAACAATAACCTGCACCCGGCATCAGACGCGGCTCGCGCTACTTGCTGCGAGTAGAAGCCTCCCGGTACTGATGCCGTGACGACGCGCGATCCAACAATTTCGCTCAGGATGCGAATGCTCTCTTGCCATTCTTCCCGCATCTGCGCTGACGACAGGCGGCTGATTTGCGGATGTGATCGCGAATGGCTTCCGATGAGATGTCCGCGATCCGCGAGTGCGGCGATGTCGGCGGCGTGTAGGAAGCCTGGCATGCCGATCCAGTCTGTCGTTATGAAAAATGCACCGCGCCAGCCACGACTTTCCAGCAGTGGTGCGATCTCCGATATTGCGCTGATACCCCCATCATCGAACGTCAGCACGAGCGAATTCTCGCTCGTTAACTGTCCGTTAGTATTAGGTAAGGTGGGCGTGAGGCCAGCGCGTCCAATAGCATCAAGATGCGCGGCAAAATCCGACCGACGCATTTTGTACAACAAAGATCCTGGCGATTGCATCCCGGATGCCGTGGACACCTGATTTACCACATCGTGATAGCAGAGGACAACTGCCGATTGCTTCATGGCTGTCATCATAAATGAATCGGACCGTCGCCATCGCCTCGCGTGAGGTGGCACGTTTGCGTCCACGCGTTCGAGTTTTTCACAACCGCAGCCAACGGCTTGGACAGCGCGATCGCGAAGTTCGACGGGCCAGTCAGATATCCTTGTGCTGCGAACGCATCACACCAACTGGCTGCCGCTTGATTCGAGACAATCATATCAACGCCGAGTCTAGCGAGGTGGCGTGTCGCCGCACGTACGACTTCTAGGGCGTCAGTGGGGCGGGCATCG
>JANYHT010000007.1 GCA_025358925.1 Gemmatimonadaceae bacterium
AGTGGCGAGCGCCGAGCGCGCCTCGACTGATGTGCATGGCGATCGTTGGCCAAGTAGTCGAAGCGTCGGAAGCATCAGGCTCTGAAAATCAGGAACGGACATTCGATTTCGTTGGTTGTCGAGCTAACGAGGTTGTAGCAAAAGCCTCGGGTTATGCGTAAGGCAGTGAGGCGGTGGTGACCGATAATGTGCACACGAATCACGGACGCGTCGAGGACCGGATGGCGAAATACAAATACATCGATACGCAACCGCGGTTGATCGCGGTGGACCTATCCCGTCAGTTGTTGCCGGGCACGTTCGAGCATGCGCTGAATCACCTGCTCGATCACGACGTCGATTTGTCGCACTTCGACGCCCGGTTTCAGAATGATGACACGGGCGCTCCGGCGTATCCACCGGCCGTGCTCTTGAAGGTGGTGCTGTTTGCCTACTCCCAAGGCATCGTGAGCAGTCGCGCGATCGAACGCGCGTGTCAGGAGCATGTCACCTTCATGGCGCTCTGTGGTGATCACGCGCCGCATTTCACGACGATCGCGCGCTTCATCAGTACGCGGAGCGCCGACATCGCCCGGGTGTTTGCGGGCGTGCTCGCGGTCTGTGATGCCGAAGGGTTGATCGAGCGCGAGATGTTTGCGATTGATGGGGTGAAATTGCCCAGCAATGCGTCGAAACAGCGGAGCGGCACGCGCGCCGATTTCGAGCGGCACGCGACGAAACTGGAGGACGCGGCGCGCACGATGGTGCAGCGCCATCGCGCGTCGGATACGGCGCCGACCGAGCCGCCCCCGTCGGAGAAGGCCGCGCAACGCGTGGAGCAACTCGAACGCCAAGCCCAACAAATGCGCGCGTGGCTCGCGCAGAATCCCGACGATCGACGCGGCGCGAACGGCGCGATTCGGCAGAGCAATCGCACCGATAACGACAGTGCGAAAATGGCGACGAGCAAAGGTGTGATGCAAGGATATACCGGCGTCGCGACGGTCGACGCGGCGCATCAAATCATCGTCGATGCGCAAGCGCACGGCACCGGTTCGGAAGCGGAATTGCTGATGCCCGTCGTGAGCGCGATCAAACCGCAGTTGCGTGCACACACGGTGCTCACGGCCGACGCTGGCTATCATAGCGAAGCGAATTTGCAACAGCTCGCGCAGCAACACATTCCCGCACTGATCGCGGATCAGCAGATGCGTCGTCGTGATGAACGCTTCGCCACGCAAGAACGCCATCAAACGACGCCACATCCGTTGCACAACAAAACGCGCGAATCGCGCGCCGCGCGTGGGTTTGCACCCGACCAATTCATTTATGACGCGGAGGCGCGCACCTGCGTATGTCCCGCGGGGAAATCCCTGCATCGCAAAGGGCAAACGCGCGTCGTGAACGGGTACGTGACCGAACAATTTCGCGGCGCGCAACGCGATTGTGCACCATGCATCTTGCGCGCGCAATGTTTGCGCACGCCCGATACCACGCCGGTGCGGAATGTCGCGTTTGGACGCGGACGCGTTGGCGTCACGGTATCGCATACCGAACAAATGCGACAGCGCATCGATGCCGCGGAAGGTCGCGCGCAGTACGCCCAACGATTTGCCACCGTCGAACCCGTGTTCGGCAATCTGCGCTACAACAAAGGCCTCGATCGGTTTACGCTGCGCGGTCGAACAAAAGTCAATGCGCAATGGCAGCTATTCTGTTTGGTGCACAACATTGAAAAGCTCGCAAAACTGAAATACGCAGCGTAAGTACGACGCAGGAGCGCACGCGCATGTCTAACATCGCGCAAAGACGGCCGCGCACGACAACACTTTCGCTCCACACGGTGCGCACTGTGCATGATGACGGTGATCGTCCATGCTTTCGACGCAAAACCGGCTTTATCTACAGCCTCAACGCCGCGTTCTGCTGCAAAGGCTTGAAGAAAATTAGCTGTGAACGGAGCCGTGCGAAGCACGGCGCAGTTACACAGCGTACCGCCCTGCCTTTGACTGCAGCAACGCTCGTTAGGCCGCATGGCGGAGGTGATGTCCGAATTGACATATGCCAGATGCGACATATATTGTGAGACATGGGTGAAGCCCGACGACCGCTCGTGTGGCTGCACGGCGAAGTGAAGACGCCACCGTTCACGGCCGCCGCTCGGCTCGAAGCTGGCGTGTTATTACGCCGCTTGCAACGGGGCGACAAGATCGGCTTACCGCAGGTGCGACCCATGCCGGTGTTGGGTGCTCGGTGCGCGGAACTGCGCATTCCGGACGCGACGGTGACATGGCGCATCTTATATCGGGTGGATGCAGACGCCGTGGTGATTGCTGCCGTGTTTGCGAAGAAGACCCAGGCAACACCAGCGACGATGTTAGAAACTGCGAAAGGGCGGTTTCGTCATTACGATCGTGTGGTTAACGGAGAGGACTAATGCGAAAAGCCAAACAGAAGACGTTGGTGGCGAACGGCTGGCGTGTGGGCAGCGCCGAGGAGTTCTTGGAACTCACCGCAGAAGAGGCGGCGCTCGTCGAACTCAAGCTGCGCCTGAGCGATGCGCTCAAAGCGCGGCGCGAGAAGCTGCAACTGTCGCAAGAAGCGGTCGCAAAGCAGTTGCATTCGAGCCAATCGCGCGTGGCGAAAATGGAAGCGGGCGAAGCATCGGTCTCGATCGATTTATTGGTGCGCGCCCTGGTCGGTCTCGGTGCAACCACGAATGATCTCGCGAAAGCCATTACGTCCAAAAAGCGGCGCGCTGCGGCCTAACGCTGAGCTCTGCTGCAGCGCATTAAACGAAAGCGCGCGAAGCGCGCATTCCAAAACGCGCTGTCAGCCAGCAGCGTCAGGTTATGCGGCGACTGGCCGTATGCACAGCTGGTACAACGATTCTGGCGCGAAATCCGCACCATTCGGCCACGCAATCGTT
>JANYHT010000033.1 GCA_025358925.1 Gemmatimonadaceae bacterium
TCGCGTTTGCGCAGCACGCGCCCTGTTTTGAGTTCCACTTCGCGAATACTTGATTTGCCGACTTGGCCCGTGCTTTCGAACAACGTGCCATCGTGCCACACGAGTCCTTGCGTGAACGCTTCTGGATCGTGCGGCCACGCCTGCACCACTTCGGCCACATACGTTGGAGTGCGCGAGGGCGTCGCGCTGCTACTCGCGCGGGCGGTAGAGTCGGCATTGGCCGCATCACGTCCGCAGGCGGCGAACGCACTGTTCACGCATACGACAGCGATCAACGCGAACAGCGTAGGTGTGCGGCGAGTGGAGCAGAGCTGCGGCATGGTAAGCTCGTGCGAATGATGAGGCGGGCCGAATTCGATCCTGCAAAAATGTAGCTTAGCTCGTGCCGGATGCCTGCATCGTTTTCACCCACGCTCGCAATGCGACAAACAGTTGCACCAGATCTACCAATTGATGATTGGCATTCAATCCGCTCGGGCTGGGCAGCACCCACAACGCGGACTGTGCAATGCGTTCCGGTTGTAGCCCCAGCGTTGCTCGTGGTTTGGCAAACGCCGCGCGGTACGCGCCAATGCCGAGAAATGCGACAACTCGCGGTTGGAACTGCGTGAGCACGCGTGTCAGTCGTTGACCACCGGCAATGTACTCCAACGCGGTGAGTTCGGCTGCGGTCGCTGTGGTGCGTTCGACCATGTTGGTAATGCCAACGCCTAACGCTAACAGTTCGTGTTCTTCCCAAGGTGCGAACAATCGTGGCGTAAATGCCGAGCCGTGAAGTGCCGGCCAGAAACGATTGCCCGGGCGGCCGAAATGATGACCGATCGCTGCCGTGTACAACCCCGGGTTAATGCCGCAAAATAACACATCAAGATTCGGCGCAAGCAGGTCAGGCACGGTGAGATGGACCGCCGCGGCCAAATCTGCTTTGGTAGGTTTTCGCGGAGGCGCACTCACGATGCTGTGAGCGACTGCTTGAGCGCCGCAATTGCCGTGAGCGCCTGCAGTGGCGTCATCGAATCCGGCTCGAGTTGCGCCAGTGCGTCGGCGAGTTGCACGAATGCTGGATCTGGCGCGACGACAGGCGGCACAAAAAAGCCAAGTTGCGCCGTTGACGCACCCGCTCCATCGCGCATGCGTGGACCTTTGCGCGTGGCACCTTTGGGCGCGTGCAAACCATCGGCCGTCAGTCGTGACGCCATTTGTGCACCCTCCCCTTCCAACAGCGCAAGCACTTCCTTCGCACGCGCGATGACTGCTGCAGGCAGGCCGGCAAGACGACCAACTTCAATCCCATATGATCGATCAGCGCCGCCGGGGATCAGCTTATGCAAAAACAATATTTGATCACCCACTTCGCGGACGGCCACGGCGAAATTGCGCACACCAGGGAGCTCGGTGGCGAGCTGCGTGAGTTCATGATAGTGCGTCGCGAACACGGTCTTGCACCCGATCACATCGTGCAAATGTTCGCTCACACTCCACGCAATCGACACGCCGTCGTACGTACTCGTTCCACGTCCAATTTCGTCAAGGAGGACGAGTGACCGTCGCGTGGCCGTGTGGAGAATGGCGCTCGTTTCGCTCATCTCGACCATGAACGTGCTCTGTCCACGTACGAGATTGTCGCTCGCGCCAACGCGTGTGAACAGACGATCGACAATCGGCAACCGTGCGCGGCGTGCCGGGACGTATGCACCAACTTGCGCGAGCAGTTGAATGAGACCGATCTGTCGCAAAATTGTACTCTTACCCGCCATGTTCGGACCAGTGAGCACGATGAGTTGCGCGTCGGCGGCGAGGACCAAATCATTCGGGATAAACTTCTCGCGCGCCATCATACGTTCAACGACAGGGTGCCGACCACCAATAATTTCGAGATCAAAATCATCGTGGAGCTCCGGCCGCACGTATTGCTCGCGTTCGGCGACTTCGGCAAAGGCGGCCAACACGTCGATCGTTGCCACTCGACGTGCAACCGCTTGCCATCGCGTGATAGCGAGGCCAACGTCGCGTCGCAGTGTTTCAAATAACTCGCGCTCGCGCGTCTCAATGCGATCAGAGGCCGTGAGCACGCGCTCCTCGTACGTCTTGAGCGCTGGCGTGACGTAGCGCTCCGCGCCCGTGAGTGTTTGGCGACGTTGATAGTCGTCGGGTACGAGGTGTTTATTTGCATTCGAAATCTCGAGATAGTACCCGAAGACGCGATTGAATCCCACCTTGAGCGAGTGAATGCCGGTGCGCGCGCGTTCGTCCGCTTGAATAGTTGCAATCGCATCTTTACCGCCATCGCGCAGCGTCCTCAACTCGTCGAGTTCGCCATCAACGCCCGGCGCAATGGTACTCTCGTCGCCAATCGCGAGCGGCGGACGTGCCACCAACACGTGCGTGATGCGCTCCGCATGTTCCGCACCGTTGTCCCAATCGGCGAGAAGAACGCCGAGCATGCCGCCTGACGCATTGCCTTGTGCGGCGTGATCGAGAACTGATTGCGCGGCGGACGCGACACGCGGGAGACGTGTGAGTGAATCGCCCAGCGCACGTAGTTCGCGTGGCGTCGCGCGACCAGCGGCGGCTTTACTGGCGAGACGCTCGACATCGCGCACCCCGTCGAGAGCGTCACGTAACGTGGCGCGCCCGATCGGATCACGTACTAACACCGTCACGGCGTCCAGTCGACGCTCTATCGCGTCGCGCTCGAGCAGTGGGGCCAGCATCCATTGTCGCAACAGACGCTGTCCCATCGGCGTTGCCGTGCGATCAAACACGGATAGCAACGTACCGGCGAGATCTGCCCCACGAAGCGATTCAACAAGTTCGAGGTTGCGTCGCGTCATTTCGTCGAGCGGCATGACGCCGCCCGGACGTTCGATGGTCGGCCGTGCGAGATGCGGCAGTCCACCAGGTTGTAGCTCGCGCAAGTACCGGAGCAATGCACCGGCAGCGCCAATCGCCGCACCATCGCTTGGTTCCAAGCCAAAGCCTTCGAGACCACGCACATCGAATTGCCGCGCCAGTTCATCAGCCGCCAGTTGTGCGTCGAATTCCCACCCATCGCGCTCCGTAGTGAGCGCACCGTCGACGCTCTGTAGTGCGTGCGCGAGCGCTTCGTCGGTGCTGCCACGCACGACGATGAGTTCGCGTGGCGCGAGACGCGCGAACAATGCGGGCGCATCCATGCGCGTCACGAGTGCCATGCGCAACTCGCCCGTCGAGAGGTCTGCCGCCGCAACGCCGATTTGTGCACGATCACCGTCGCGCGCAGTATCACGACCACTCGCGACGGCGCACACGTAGTTGGCGCGCGCACCATCGAGCATATCGTCTGCGAACACCGCGCCAGGTGTAATGGTCTCTACCACCTCACGTCGGACCAGACCTTTGGCCAGCTTCGGATCTTCCACTTGCTCGCAAATGGCGACGCGAAATCCTTGTCCAACCAATCGACGCAGATATTCCGCCGCGGCTTTTACGGGAATGCCCGCGAGTGGCACGTCCGCCGCTCCACCATTGTTGCGCGAGGTGAGTGTCAATCCAATAGCGCGCGACGCAGTTTCGGCGTCGTCGTAGAACATCTCATAGAAGTCGCCCATCCGAAAAAACAAAATCGCGTCTTGATGACGCGCTTTTATCTCCCGGTATTGCTGCATCAGTGGAGTTGCAGCGCTGCTCACGAATCAAGCTCCGCGACAAATCCGGACTGCCCTTGCTTCTTGAGCTTAACGAGCGACGCGGCGGCATCTGCGCGAGAGCGGTAGCGACCGACGCGCACGCGAAACGGCTTCCGATCACCATCGATACGTGCGGCAATGCCGCGCTTCTGCAAGCGTTTCACGACCACCGTGGCCTGCGCGCGCGTGTCATATGCGGCAATCTGCACGCTGTAGATACGGTGCTCGGATTTGGCAATTGCTTTCGAGACGCTATCAAGTGTCGCAGGCGCGATAAGTGGAGCGGTTGCCGTAGTGGTCGCCGCGACCGCCGTTGCCGCTGCCTTCGCGCATCTGCTGCGCAATTCGTTGGCCTGCAATAGTAGCTCGCCCTCCGGAATATCCGCGGCCTTAAATGCGCCTACGATGGCACACGCGTGCGGTGTGTCGCGCTCGTCGAAGTAACTGCGAGCAATTCCCAGTGTGGCTTTGGGCCGCTGTGCAGCGTCCGAATAGTTGCGCAACAAGCGTTCAAGATATGCGCGCGCATCAACCGAATTCCCGCGCACCAACGCACCCTCTCCCAATCGCAGCAACGCCTCCGGCGCGCGCGGCGACAACGGCGATTCAAGCATGAGTCGTTTCCAATCCGACTCGGCGCCCGCTGCATTTTCGCCCAGCACAGCACGCCAGTACAGCGCTTCCGCCACGTCATCCGGCAACGAAAGTGAAACTACCAATGAATCGAGCACCGTTCGCGCTGCAACACTATTTCCAGAGTCGACCATGGCGCGCGCGCGATCAATTGCAGACTGGACGGTGGTTGATGTTTGCGCCCACCCGACGCGCGGTGTCGCACTACCGATGGCGACGCACACCGCGACAACAAGGGGATGCCTCACGCGTCGTCGTACGTCGCGAAGCACTCGGCGCATCACGCGGCGCGCGACGCGCGCGAACGAAGCGCACACAGTGACAATACAAGCGAACTCAGAATCTGCGCCGGATTTGACACGGTGCTTTCCTTCAGTGCGATATCGGCCTCAAGCAGCAGCGCTAAGGCGCGTTCACAGGCGCGCGCCGACCACCGCTCCGTCACCTTTGTCCATGCCGACGCCGCCTCATTCCACGGTCGGCCGGTATAGCCGCCCGTTTCTTTCAAAAACGCAAAAAACTCTTGCGGCAACCGATTGGTCGGCACACCTGCGTCGCGTCGCGCGCGACCGAAGGCAAGCGCCATTGCTTGCGTACTCAACATCATCACCACTTGGACACCGTTGACTTTTGGCTGTCCAAGCACATGACCAATCAACGCCGTGGCCTGCGCGGCATTTTGCTGCGCCACTGCATCCAGTAAGTCGGTCACGGTTTCCCCGCGACGCACGCCAACCACCGCCGATACGGCCTCGACGTCAATTCTGGTGCGCGTCGCGGTCATTTCGTGCGCACCGAGTACATAGCTTGCGCACTTGTCGAGTTCAGCGGCAAGCAAATGCAGGTCGTTGCCCACGGCTTGCTGTAGCAGTTGTGTTGCGTCGTCTGCGACATCGAGTCCGTGCGCCGTTGTCGCTTGGTGGGTAATCCACTTGCGTACCCGTTCCGGTGACAACGGCGCAAACTCGAGCGACTCCGCATGTTGTTGCAATGCCGTGTCGATCTTCGCGCCGGCCGGGCTGACGAGCACTAACAACGTGTCGCTGGCAGGGCGCGTGAGGTATTTGTCGAGCTGCTGTCGCGGCGCTTTTTTCAGCGCGCCGACATCCCGAAATACCACCGCGCGTCGCTCGGCCAGCATCGGCGGCGTGGATAAGAGGTTACTGACGTCTTCCGCGTCGAGCTCGCTCGCTCGACGAATTTCGCAGTTGAAATCGCGCGTAGATGAGTCGACGGCCGCCGCTAAAAGATCGCGAACCGCAACATCTTTGAGATAATCATCTTCACCAAATAGGTAATACACTGGTGCAAACATGCGCGATTGAATAGCTGCCTGTACCACGCGCAGTGGTGATGCTTCTTTGGCGTCGGTGGCGGGACGTGGGGGCATCGTTGCAAGATAACAACGCCCTACCGTATCCCTAGCGCTGGTCGGACACCAAGCTGAAGTCGGCCGTCACAAAATGCGTGGGCGCGTCGTCGATGATAACCGCCGCCGGCCAGACGGGATTGCCCGTTGCCATCGCTTGCAGCAGCGCCGGACTGATGTACGGATTCCGCGACGACAAGGCAGGCTGCGTCGCGATTACGGGCTGCATCGAGATTAGCGGAGCGGCATTGCTCGAGAGACCGCGCCAGACCAAGGTGCCAATGACCGCACCTGCCGCAACAGCCGCAAGCGCACGCGGCGACCGCAATCGCGCAGACCGTAGCATCGTCGACCGCAACGCACGCACGACACCGGAGGAATCATCGACACATGGTTCACCGCGACAGGCAGCGAGCCGAGTGCGTAGTCGCGCTTGAAACGCCTCCGATGGCTCGATTGACGGCATACTCCGCGCGATCATCAGTGACCGACGAACGAGCGTGTCATGCGCCGCGCAAGCGTTGCACGAAAGGATGTGTCGCTGCGCCTCGCTCATCAGATGGCCCGACATCGTATCGTCGAGGTAGGCGAGGTGCTGTTTGCGAAAACTCTTGCAGTCCATCGGTACAGGGTCGAAGAAACGCTCATCTACAGCATTGTCGCTGGAGCAGCATACCCGCCCACGAAATGGCAGTTCCGCTCAACAATAACGCCACCGCGTATAACGGTGACGCCAAACCCCCCGTCGAGGCAATCCCGACGGAGGGTACAAAAAGCGTTTCTTTAGCGAACGAGCGGGCCAATAATGTCCGCGAACGCGGTGCGCGCTCGATTCAATCGCGATTTGACCGTGCCCAGATTCACACCGGTAATCTCCGCGATTTCCTCATACGACTTGCCCTCCAACTCGCGGAGCACGAACACCTCGCGATGGTGACTCGGCAGCTTGCCCACGGATTGTTCGACCATCTCACGGAGATGCCGCTTGCGGTACAAGTCGTCGGGACGCGTATGCACGTCTTCGAACTGCAACGGTCGATCCTCATCCTCAAACTTGGCCTTGATCGCTTGAAACAGGACCAGCGGATTGCGTGAGCGATTACGCAGTTCGTTTTTCGCGAGGTTGGACGCGATTGTGTAAATCCAGGTCGAAAACTTTTTGGAGCGATCAAATCTGGCGATGTGCCGATAGACGCGGATGAAGACCTCTTGCACTAAGTCTTCGGCGCGATCGCGATCGCCGATCGTGCGATACACGAAATTCAGGAGTCGACCCTGATAGCGGTCAACCAGCTCTTCGAACGCTCGCTCCTCGCCACCGAGGAACGCCGACACTACATCGCCATCGTCGATGGAGCGCAAATGTTCGCGCACCGGCACGACGGTCGATGCGTTGGTTAGAAGCGTACGAGCCAGATCGGCCATGAGACGAGCCCTCCACTGCGGTGACGCGGACCGACGGCCCGCAACAAGTCAGAGCACAGCGCCGGACGATCCGGCACACGATCTCGACTCGCATCCCCTTGTAATGCACGCGGCGTGCCGCGCTGGAACCTTATGGAACACGTCCTTCCAAGTATCTACGCCGCAATGGCTTAGTTGGATGTAACAGACGTCACGTCAGAGGATACTCCGGACGTGTTCCTTCGCGCTTCCTAAATAGAGGACACTCCAACAGGACATGACCCTGCCTCCGACAATTGGGCAGTGGGTTCGCCGCTGTCGCGGCATGGAGGAACAAGCGCGGGATCAGCTCAGTCGGAAGCCAGCCGCAAATAGCAGCGCGAGCGCCGTCTTGGCGTCCTGAATCTCGCCCAGCTCAATCATAGACAATGCCGTTGATAGTCGGGTTGGAACCAATTCCATGAATTCGTCGGCCTCGCGCGCTGTTTCGCCCGGCGTCAAACCAGTTGCCAGAAAAAGGTGAATCTTCTCGTCGGTAAAGCCGGGCGTCGTGAACATCGTAAAGAGGGGTTCGACACGCTCAGCACTGTAACCGGTTTCCTCTCGTAATTCTCGTCGTGCGCAGTCTAGAGGCGATTCCCCGGCATCCAGTCGTCCCGCTGGGATTTCAAACAAGTAGCCATCGGCTGCATAGCGGTATTGTCGAATGAGCAATACCTCTGGATCGTCATCCGTCGCGTCCAGCAGCGGTACGATCGCACTGGCACCCGGATGTCGGATCATTTCCAACGTTCCAGTTGAGCCGTCGGGAAAACGTACCTCGTCGATGTCCAGCGATATCACGCGCCCGGTGTAGCCACGCGTCGATGAAACGCGTCCCGGTATTTGCCCTGTACCCGGGTTGGGGCGTTCAATCACCGCATGACCTTTCGTTGAGCCGGGGGTTTGGCGGCTTTTTTCGTCGATGTTTTTTTCTTGGCCTGTTTCGACGCTTTTTTAGCAGCTTTCTTGGCAATTTTCTTCGCAACTTTCTTTCGTGGCTTTCTTGGCTTCGGCACATCGTCACCTGCCAACCATTTGCGAACCGTCGCCCGCAAATACACGGGGACTTTTAGGATCGTGCCACGACACTCGGCCGTGCCGCACCGACAGGCGTAGTACCGCACATCATCCGGCTCGTAGTTGTTCTGCCACTCAAATTGATAGTCGTACGCGATCTCGGTTTCCGGTTTGATCGACGTGATCGCATTGATCCAGATGTGTCCGTCATCGATGATCGTTTCGCAATTCGGATCACACGAATGATTGATGTAGCGCGCATCGCTTCCGTGCGTGCGTGCATCAAGCACGGTATCATCGTCGAGTATGAACAGGAACGTGTGATGCCGTCCGTCGCTGTCATCGTACCGACGATCTGCTTCGGCATGGGTGATCGGTTCGCCGACGTATTCGTCGACGCGTTGTCCTTTGCGAATTGGACGAATCGCGAACGCACCGCGCCCCTGAATGGACGAACGGCGCACCTCGTACAACGGACTTTTTACACGTTTAGCTGACGGCACGAGAAAGATCAGGAGGCGGAGAAGGAAGACAACGCAGCCGCGCTGGAAGGCGACTCGTCATCCGCAGGATCATACACGGTGACCGGACCGAGGCCGAGTGCCGCAAGCGGCTCGCCAATCGCAACCGGATCACCGACAACCACCACCTGCAGTCGTGTTGGATCGAGATGCGTTTGCGCGACGCGCAACACATCTGCGGCGGTCACGGCGCGCACGCGATCGCGGTATCGATCGAAATAGTCGCTGGGCAAACGAAAAATTTCGACGTTGGCTAAACCACCAGCCACTTCGGCGGTGGTTTCAAAGCGAATCGGAAATACGCCGATCAAGTAGCTCGTGGCCAAGGAAAGCTCGGCCTCGCTCACGGGCGCTTCGCGAATGCGCAGAAACTCAATCTGAATTTCACGCAATGCATCCATGGTGACTGCGGTTTCAACAGCGGTGGAAATCTCAAATGGACTCGCGGCACGTCGCCAATCGAATGCCGAATGCGCGCCGTACGTGTACGCGTGCACTTCGCGCAAGTTGAGATTCAAACGCGACGAGAACAGGCCGCCCAAGATTGCGTTCATCACGACGAGTGGAAAATAATCCTCGTGCAAGCGCGGTACTGCCACGTGTCCGACACGCACCTCAGATTGCGGCGCGTCGGCTTTCGCGATGAGGTGCACCCGAGGTTCGCGATGTCGCTGCACATCAAGTGGCTCCGTCACCGTTGGTGCGGTGCCAGTCCAATCACCAAGGCAGCGTGACGCGTGCCGCACGGCATCGTCAACGGTGATGTCCCCGACAATCATGAGCGCCGTTGCATCAGGGCGATAATAGCGCGCGTGGTACTCGACGATGCGTTCGCGCGTGATACGCGTCATGCTCTGCTCATCGCCGCCGGCCAACCGTGCAAAACGTGACTCCGCCGCATACAACAGTCGTGAGAAATACACGTCGGCGAGTCCGCGCGGTTCAGCACGCAGCTGCGCCAGATCCGCAAGGCGCTCCGCACGCAGTCGGGCAACTTCACCGTCCGGAAACGACGGATAGCGCAACACTTCGGCGAGCACCGAAAACGCATCATCGACGCGTGACGCAAGCGCGGTGAGCTGCACAATCGCCGAATCCCAATCGGCGCCCGTATCGAGCGTGGTACCCAAGGTTTCGAGACGTTCGGCCAGTTGCAGCGCATTCATGTCGCGCGTGCCTTCGGCAAGTGCGCGCGTGGTGAGCTGCGCCAAACCTTCCGCATCGCGCGGATCGCGCGTCGCGCCAGCCTCAATCACGGCGAGCACCGTCACTACCGGATATGCGTGCATCGGCGATACCATCACACGCAATCCATTCGAAAGTATGCGCGTTTCGAAGTGCGGGAAATGATACGGTCGCGGTGCGCTCGCAATCGGACGCAGTGCGGCCGGCGGTGTTTGAGGTGCGATACTCACGCGCCCACCATCGCCACAACGTCATCGCTCGGCACCGCGACGTCCGTGTGCTCCTCAAGAGGCAAGAACCACAAAAGCGCGCGATTATTTGCACCAAGTCGTTCCCGTGCGAGAGCGCTGACGTCCGTTGCTGACGTGGCTTGGTACCGCGCCACTTGCTCATTCGCGATCGATGCGTCACCAAAATACGTGGCGAATCGCGAGAGTTGATCCGCGCGTTCGGCCGCCGATTGCATGCTGGTCACAAAGCTGGTTTCGATGAGTGCGCGGGCACGCGCAATCTCTGCTTCCGTGACGCCATCGCGATGCAACAGATCAAGCTCTGCGATGACCGCCGCTTCCAGCTGATCGGGTGTGACATCTGGATACGCTGTGACATCAATCACGAATAAGTCACTGCCTTTCGCGAGGTCGTATGTAAACGCCGTCGCCTGCGACGCAACGCGTTGTCCACGCACAATCGATTGTTCCAGTCGACTGCCGGTACGCAACCCTAACACGGCGGCCGCGAGACTTGCTGCATAGTATCCGTCGGTGCCAAATACCGGTGTGCGACACGCAACAAACAGACGCGGCAGTGCCACCGCATCGTGCACCACTTCGCGTAGGGTGGTACCAAAGACTGGTGTTACGGTCATGTCCCGTAGTGGGGGACGCGAAGCACCAGAAACAATCGGACCGAAGTACTCCGCCACCAATCGCACGGCTTCAGTGTGCTCGAAATCACCAGCAATAGTGAGCACCGCGTTGTTCGGGGTGTAGTACGTACTGAAGAAATCGGCGACATCGCTGAGTGATGCATCCGAGAGGTGTTCCATCGATCCGATCAACGAGTGATGAAACGGGTGTCCTGCCGGAAAACACAGAGCGGGCAGTCGCTCCCACCACGTGCCGTAGGGCTGATTATCGACCGACCACCGGCGTTCGTTTTTCACAACGTCGCGTTGCGTATCCAGCTTGACTTGCGTTAGCGCCGGTAGCATCCGCCCCATGCGATCAGCTTCAAGCCAAAGGCCAATCGCCAGTTGATTCGATGGCAGCGTTTCGAAATAATTGGTGCGATCAAGCCAAGTGGAACCGTTCAAGGTTCCACCCGCGCGTTGTACCAATTCGAAGTGTTCGTTGGCTTCGACGTTGGCCGAACCCTGAAAAAGCATATGTTCAAACAGGTGAGCAAAACCTGTTCGGTCCAGTCGCTCGTTGGCCGAGCCAACGTGATACCAGAGATTCACTGCAACAATCGGCGCTGTGTGGTCCTCAGAGAGCACCACGTGCAGGCCATTGGGCAGGGTATAACTATCTACGGGGATGCGCATTCTCCAATATTGGGGGTGGGGCCATGACTGCCGTAACCCCGTTGCGGAATTCGGAATACGAAGCTTCTCGTTCAGCGCGTTACAGCTGCGCAGCGCGGTCTGGAACGATTCGCCGTCACCTCTCGACCTCCATGCCATGATTGTCTCGTCAGTTTCGCCCACGCGTCGTGCGTTGCTGTGCACTGTCACGTTGCTGACACTTGCCGCGTGCAGTGGCGATGGACCGCAGGTGCCAACCGTGTCGACGGCAAACATTGTTGCGTCGGTACAGTCCACCGTCGCAACCGCTACTGGTACGATTCCCGTTGTCACAGTAACCGACGCGAAAGGGCGCGCGATTAAGGGTGTGCTCGTGCATTGGCAGGTGAATGCTGGCGGGGGACACGTGCTGAACGACACCGTGCGAACAACCGGTACCGGCGAAGCCACGTCGGGTGGATGGACGCTTGGCACCACGGCTGGCACGCAGATTTTGCAGGCGTTGGTTGACGGCATTGCGCCAGCGACGTTCATCGCAGAGGCGGCACCGGGACCGGCCACGCGTGTGACGCGTTTAAGCCCCGATGCGCAGCAAGCCACGGTGAATACGGCGGTCGCGGTGCCGCCAACCGCGCGTGTTGAGGACGATTACGGCAATCCTGTGCCAGCCGTTGCCGTCACGTTCACCGTGTCGAACGGCAGCGGCTCAATTTCGGGCGCACAAACGACGTCCAATGCCTCTGGTGTGGCCAGCGCGAGTGGATGGACGCTGGGTACCGTGAGCGGACAGCAATCTGCGCGCGCAACGATCGCCAACGCGGCGCAAGCGACATTTTCAGCAACAGCAGTCGCCGGCGCTCCGGTCGATATCGTCAAGTTTATTGGGGACAATCAGGCGGGGTTGAGCAGTGCGCCAGTTTCGACGCCACCGGGCGTACGAGTCACCGATGAATTCGGCAATGGTGTCGGCAACGTGCCAGTAACCTTTTCGCCAGGGGCGAATTCTGGCTCCGTTTCCGGCGGCGTTGTGCTCACGGATCCAGCAACGGGCACCGCCTTTGTGGGCAATTGGGTGTTAGGTGCGAATGCCACACAGACATTAACCGCCACAAGCTCGCGGCTGCCAAATAAGGTGATCACATTCAGTGCGACGGCTGTCACGTCACAATACAACATCGACGTGCGATTTATTGGCGATGGTGGGACGCCACAACAGCGCGACGCGTTTACTCGAGCGGCGGCAAAGTGGCGGCGCATCATTGTTGGACACGTGCACACGACGCCGTTGAACGCATCCGCGGGAGATTGCGATACGTGGATTCCAGCGATCAACGAAACGATCACCGACCTCGTGATCTTCGCCCGTATTCGTCCCATTGACGGTGTTGGGAAAATACTGGCGCAAGCCGGACCATGCGCCGTCAGTACGTCGTCGAATTTAACGCTGTATGGTCTGATGGAGTTTGACCAAGACGACATGCCCGGCCTCATCGCCAACGGCACGATCGACGACGTCGTCTTGCACGAGATGGGACACGTACTTGGCATCGGGACACTGTGGAATTTTCGGCGAAGTTTGCTGGCGGGAAGTGGCGGCACTGACCCGTACTTCAATGGTGTTCGCGCACGCGCGGAGTTCGCCAATCTGCCGGGCTTGTTCTACACCGGCACTCCGGTGCCCGTGGAAAATTCTGGTGGCGCGGGAACGCGCGATTCGCATTGGCGCGCGACGGTGTTTGGTCGTGAGCTCATGCAGGGATATGCGCGGACGGGCGGGATGCCGCTGAGCAAAGTTACCGCCGCGTCGCTCGCTGATCTCGGGTATCAGGTGTTGGTCAGCAACGCAGATCCATTTTCGCTGGCCTCTGCTCTGCGGAAAGATGCTGAGCCAGTTGCGTCGCTGGAAAACGACATTGCCGATCTTCCGCTCAAGGTGGTTGATTCGCGCGGCAACCAAACGCTGATACGCCCGTCAGGCAAGAAAGAGTGACGCGGTGATGCGAGGTGCGCCACTGTGGCGCACCTTTCATCCGTCCGCCACCGGCTCGGCGCTGTGTCCCGTTAGATGAAGCCAGAGAAGCACCGCGACATCCGTTGGTAACGCGATGGACTCACGCAGGATGTACTCGGTCGCCACGGAGCGGTTGGCGGAGATCGGGCTCGTCCTGGTCGGCGACAACATGGGCGACAACCCGTGCAATCGTGCAAGGATGTCTAAACGCAGCATGTGAAATGGATCGCTGACGAGCAGTACGCGAGGGCGCCTTGTGACGGAATCGCGATGCGTCAGTATCAGCGACGCCGCGCCGTGCATCGAAGCGAGCGACGTACGTCCAAATGCTTCAAGCAGTACCTGTTGTGTTGGAACGCCACGACGAACGACGTATCGTCGACCGGCTTCGGCCTCGCTAATCAGATCGCCAACGTGCCGTCCACCAGTGAGGACGATGCGCGTGGCGCGTGCGTCTCGCCACAGATCGAGTGCATGATCTAATCGCGCGCGCAACACGGGCGATGGGCGTCCGCTGTATTGCGCGGCGCCCATGACGATGATGGCGTCGGCGGACCCCGTGTCGTCGCGCATCGACCACGCAACAATCGCCACCAGACACAGAATCCATCCGGACAACAGGATGGCGAGCGCGCGAGCAACACGGCGCGTGATAGCGCGAGACATACGAGGCAAGCTATCGGGAGCACATCAAGAGCGCGCCGCACGCCGCACGCCGGGACTAACGTTGTCAGAGCGGTCGAAGCGCGCCCGGCTCGGGCGCATCGACCGCATAACCGGCTGTCTGCAATGCTGCGACGAAGGTGTCTTGCGCCGCTCGCTCTCCGTGCACGAGGTGCACCGCCGGAGCACGACGTCCACTCGCAGCGCCGCCATCGCGCACTGCGTCCAGCCAGTGACGCAGGTCGGACCGATCACCGTGCGCGCTGTAGCCCGACAGCACCTCGACTTGCGCGGTAAGCGGCACCATGTCACCAAAAACTTTAATCGTGGGCTGTCGCTCAACGATTCGTCGACCAAGCGTATGTTCAGCCTGAAAACCAACAATCAACACGGTATTGCGTGGATCGCTTGCGCCTGTTTGCAGGTGGTGCAAAATGCGCCCAGATTCGACCATTCCTGACGCAGCGATGATGATCATCGGTCCTTGCTCGTTGTTGAGCGCCTTCGATTCGTTCACATCGCGTGTAAAGCGGACGAGTGGAAACGCAAAGAGATCTGGCGTGGTGGTGACAAGCTCCTCGCTCCGGTCGTAGACCTCGGGATGCATCTCGAATACCGTGGTCGCGTTGATCGCTAACGGTGAATCGACAATGATTGGAATTGTTGGAATCTTCCCCGCATTATGCAGCATGTGCAAATCGTACAGTAGTTCTTGCGTGCGACCAACAGCGAACGAAGGAATGATCACGCGACCACCGCGTGCGACTGTGTCACGAACGATGCGTCCTAATTGTTCGCGCGCACCTTCAACGGACGCATGATCGCGATCGCCATACGTCGACTCGCAGAGAATGACGTCGGCGCCACCGGTTGGTGGTTCTGGATCGCGAATTATGGGCAATCCTACGCGTCCGATGTCGCCGCTAAAGACGAGGCGGCGCATCGTGTCGCCTTCGCGCGCTTCGAGTATGACTGACGCCGAACCAAGAATGTGTCCTGCATCCGTGAATTGCGCGCGTATCCCGTCCGCCACGTCAAACCACTTGTGATACGGCGTGCCGATCATGTGTTCTTGCGTACGAATGGCGTCACGCATTGTGTACAGTGGCTCGGCGTGCGCGCGGCCTTTACGCGCTAAAAACGCGGCGTCTTGCTCTTGGATGTGCGCCGAGTCCGCTAACATGACCGCACAGAGATCGCGCGTTGCGGCGGTAGTCCAAATGGTATTGCGGAAGCCGCGATTTACTAAAAACGGCAGTCGTCCTGCGTGATCGATATGCGCGTGCGACAAAATGATCGCATCAATCTTTTCAACCGGCAACGGTAGTCGCAGGTTCTTGAGGCGACTCTCGTCCCGCCGTCCTTGAAACAGTCCGCAATCGAGGAGGATGGACTTCGCACCCACGCGAACGATGTGACAGGAACCGGTTACTTCTCGCGCTGCACCATGAAATTCGATCTGCATAGAATCTCCAACCACGAGGAACGTCAAACGTCAGGGCAATTAACCCGCGGGTGCAGCGTTTGACGAATCCATTCGTGATGAGGGCGTAGCGGGTGAACTAGACTGCTACGTCGCGCCCCTCACTCGATGCACGGAGCTCGCGTCGCACCAACAGCTTTTGGAGCGACTGGCGATGTAACCCCAACGCCCGAGCGGTTCGCGCAATATTGCCACCATTGCGCGCCAACGCGGCGGTGAGAAACGCGCGGTCAAAGGCACGGAGTGCACGTTCGCGCGCTTCAACAAACGGGAGGTCAGTGGCGTCGATAAGCTGTTGCGCCTCAGTAGAATTTTCAAGCGACTCTGCTGTGACCCTGTTCTGCGTCACGCTTGCCGGAAAATCGGCGACGGTGATGGTGGGCCCATCCGCCATGACCAATGCACCTTCTATCACGTTCCGCAATTCCCGTACGTTGCCCGGCCACGCATATGCCAGCAACGCCGCTTCGGCCGTCGCGTCAAATGCGCGGATTGCCACACCGTGTCGGTGTGCAAAGAACTGGACGAAATGTTCCAACAGTTGCGGAATATCTGTCACGCGATCTCGCAGTGGTGGTAGCGCGAGCGGTATTACTTTCAATCGATAGAGCAAATCTTCGCGAAACTTACCTTGCGCCACCATCTCATCCAATGGACGATGTGTCGCGGCAATCACGCGAACATCGACGTGCGTGCACCGTGTGGCACCAACCCGCATTACTTCGCCGCTTTCCAACGCGCGTAACACCTTCGCCTGTGCAAGCGGTCCCAAATCGCCGATCTCGTCCAAGAACAACGTGCCACCGTGCGCCGCTTCGAAGAGACCACCGCGATCTTTCACTGCGCCGGTAAATGCACCACGCGTATGTCCGAACAACTCGCTTTCCACCAACTCGGCCGGGAGTGCCGAGCAGTTCAGCGCTACGAACGGTTGATGCCGACGCGCGCTTTCTTCATGGAGCGCGCGTGCGACCAATTCCTTACCAGTGCCGCTCTCGCCGGTGACGAGTACCGTAACATCCGTCGGTGCAACACGCCGGATGAGTCGCACCGTTTCGCGCAGGGCGTCGCTTGTTCCATACATGCCGTGAAAATGGCTCGACGCTGCAGGCTCCGGCGCCGCTTCTGCGTCAGTGAGCGCTCGCAACGATTCTGCGCGTGCAAGAAACGCGATGAGTTCGTGCCGGTCGCCCGACGCACGCAGCACATCGGTCGCGCCATGCGCAAATGCCTCGGCCGCCGAATACGGATCGCCCGGCGCGCTGAGCATCGCGGCGATCGTGTTGGGATAATCGCGCTGCAATGCGTCGAGCAATCGTAGTCCATCGCCGTCCGCGAATTGTTGGTCGGTGATCACCGCGTCAATTTTTGCAGGCTCGATGTGCGACAAGACGCCGCTCACTTTGGACGCGTGCAACACTTCGCGTCCCAACGACTCAAAGAGTGCGCGAAGCGTTGCAAACCGTGTCGCATCTTCCGTGACGACAAGCAATCGCGCGACGGTCACGCGTGAAGCGGACACGTCATGCAAGGCAAGGTCGCCGTGGCGCTCCCGAGACGGGCGCCGCTGCGTGGACAGCGAACGGTCGCCGGCGCGCGGACGGGCTGGCGAAGGGTTGCGATTCGATTCGGGATAAATCAACGCGGCGTGGCTCATGAGCAGGTTCCAGTGAAAGACAACAAAAAAGGCGCGTCAACCAGCTCCTTCGAGGAGAGAGGTCGTTCGCGCCTTCAACTGCCGGGTCAGAAATCCCGATCGTCAAGGTGGACCGTCGAGCGGTCCGAATGTCGTCATGCTGCTACGTGTGAATCTCTACACGAACATATATACTCGTACTGCAAAATCGCCACTGTGACCAACATCACAGAATCGCAAAGTTTTTGCTCAGCTTATACGGCTTTGCTCAGCAGCTCCAACCGATGCCTGAGGTCGCCAAGCATCTTTGACTTAAACGCGCCTTTGGTTTCTTCTAATACGGCTATCGTTTCATCCACCGCCTGCTGCAACTGCGCACCGCGAGGACAATTGATCAACTGACATGGATGTGGTTGCGTGTCGCCGTGGCCTGAGAGCGCCTTGCCCAGATGTTCAAGATCGGAGATGGAGCCAATGACATTGCGCAGCGTGAGTGCGAGGAACATGTCGATTCCCGCGCTGGCGTCGGTGCCGACGGGTGCTGGCAGCACTTCCAATTGGCGGCGATAATCGCGCAACCGGGTTTCAGCGGTTTGCATCGTTTGGTACGATCGAAATCGCGCCACCGCACCAGACACTCGATTGAGCAGCGTGGTGAAGTCAACCGGCTTGACGAGATATGCCGCCACCGGCAGCTCGATGCAGGCGATGGCAGAACGGACCGACGGGAATCCCGTGATGATGATGATCGGTAGCCCGCCACTGAGGTGCGAAACCTGCTGGACCAAGTCGAGATCAGCGTTACCTGGCATGTCGAGGTCGGTAATTAACAGGTCAAACGACGCCGCAGTAATCGCGCGGATGGCCGACGGCGCATCCTCGACCGTTTCGACGGTGTAGCCTTCACGTCGAAGTAGCTCTGCCGTAGAGGCCAGAAAGGTTGGTTCGTCATCCGCTATCAGGATGCGTCCGCGACTCATTGCAAAACTCCCGTATCGATAGGTATCAGAGGCAACCGCACCTCGAAGATGGTGCCACCGCCAGCGCGCTCAAGTACATCTACGCGGCCGCCCACTGCCAAGACTGACTGTCGAACAAGGGAAAGTCCAATGCCCATTCCGCCAGTTTTCACCGTGCGGTCCTTCGTGCTGAAGAATGGCTCAAAAATTCTGGCACGAATTTCATGCGGAATTCCCGACCCTTGATCAGCTACACGAATGACGCATTGGTCATTTTCCTGCATCGCCGAAACTTCGATCGTACCGCCAGTCGGTGAGGCATCGAGTGCATTTTGCACGAGATTATAGAGGGTCTGTCGCAGGAGGGCGTCCGGCACCGGCACCATCGATGGTGCGCGTGTCACGTCAGTCACGATCCGCACATTGCGGGCGCGATTTACCTGTTCGAGAAATGTCACCGCATCACTAATGGCCAAGATGACGGACGAGCGAGCATCCATGGACTGATCGGGTCGGTACGTCTCGTAAAGCTGGCGTGTGACCGCTGCAATACGGGCGATTTCGCGCTCGATGGCTCCCACGAAACGAAAATGCGGGTGGTCCGTCGGAATACTCCCACGCACGAGTAAGAATGCGTTTTGAATGCCCGCGAGCGGATTGTTGATCTCATGCGCCACGCGCGCGGCAAGTTGTCCCATCGTCGTCAGCGCACCAATCTGTCGCAGCGATTCTTCTGCTCGTTTGCGCTCCGTCAGGTCACGCCCCTCGACGAGCACCTGCATCACCCGTTCCGCTGCATCGCGAATGGGCTTGAGCGAAAATTCAACGGTAGCAACGCGCGTCTCGGCCGTGATTTGCACTTCAAAGCGCGTTGCGTCACCGGCGCGTGCCTGCTCAAAACGTTCCTGCACGCGTCGCCGCGTGTTGTCATCAGCGTTCCACCACGGCATGGCGGAGAATGCTTGCCCGTGGAGCTTCGAAGGTTCGACCAAAGCAAAGTCGGCGGCGGCGCTATTCGCTTCCAGCACGATACCGTCAGCGTCAAGCAGCAGTTGCAAGAGGAATGTCGTGTCAAACATGACGCGAAACCGATGCTCGCTTTCTTCGCGCGCCGCATCCGTGCGCACCCGCTCCGTGATGTCGGCGGAAATGCCCAACACACGCGACGGTCGCCGATCCAACGTGAACTCGATGACGCGACCACGATCAACGACAGTGTGCCATCCGCCGTTGGCCGAACGCACGCGATACTCGCACTCGAACGCCTCGCTACGTCCGCGCAGGTGTTCGGCCAGGAGCGAAGCATATCGTGCGCGATCCTCGAGATGGATTAACGCGGACCATGCGCCAAGCAACCCGTTCAACATCGATGGCTCGTAACCGAGATAGCGGAGTAACGCTTCGCTGCGATGGGTATACCCCGACTGCACTTCGACCTCCCACACACCGTCGGTCGCACGCTCAATGGCGCGTTGCATGCGAGACATTCCTTCGATACTCGCGCGTTCCCAGCTCTTTCTGGCCAACCACAGCGTCGTGGTCACGAGCCCCGCGACCGCGAGTCCGAGCACCAACACCAGTTCCGGCAGTGTAGAGCGAAGGGGCATCGGATACGGCACGAATTGAAAGTCGACGCGTCGCGTACCAAGCATCATCGCACTTTCGAAAACTGACGGACCCGCGGGTGCGATGCCCGGCAATAATGTCGAATCTTGCACGAATGCGCGTATGGCGAACCCGCTGCTACTGTCCGAGACAAACTCGCGCAGGAGGGCCGCTTCGCTGATGAACCCCGCCATCACCGACAGACCATGCGTCGCTGTTTGCACGCGCTGCAACACCACCACACCCCACGGCGCATGCGCGAGTTGATAGCTCGCACCGAGCGATGCTGAATTCGTATCGCGCGAGGAATCAGCGGACACGTTGCGTATGACCTGTCGCGTCAGCGCGCGGAGCTGCGCGGTCGTCGTGTCCGACAGCGGCGTTCGTCCCGTCGAGCGCAACGTCGTTCCCGTCGAATCCAGCCACTCGATACGATCGAGTCCGTCGGTCTCCGTCGCCAGTCGATCAATGTTTGTATGCCAGAGCGGCACATCGGGCGGCGCGCTTTGCACGTACACGGCGACCCGACTAATGGCGCGCTCGATGACCATGAATTGGCGTCGTACCCCACGCTGCACGGCATCTGACGCACTGGTGGCGCGCGCCTGCGTTTCGGCCTGCTCACGTCTCACGAGCGTCTGCCACAATAACGCGACCAGAAGCGAACTCGCGATGCCGGACAGCGTCGGCAGCCACCGCGGTGGCGCAACGCCGATGGCTTCACGACGCGCGACGTACCGCAACAGGGCGATGCCGAGGCAAAACGTCGCGACAACGGATTGTATGGAAGACTGTATGAGGCGCATCGACGCTTGACCTTCGAGCAATCCCGACACTTGCGCCACGACAAGCAGCACAGCGCCAGCAATTATGCCGGAGCCAACCACGCCCGCGAAAGTGAGCTCACGATCACCCACCGACCTACGCTGCAACATCCACAGCGCCACGCCAAAAGCGATAAACATTATCGCCGTCGCGACGGCGACACCGTCCGTCACAATGATCGACGACAGCGTCGGAATGCCCGACAAAATCGCGCGCTCACGGGGCAACCACAGCCGAAACACGCCCAATACGACGCCAAGAATGCCGATGGAGACGGTCGCCAACGCGCCAACGCGTGCGAGCACGCGCGATCCATACACCAAGGCCAGAAATCCGCCGCTCGCGGCCCACAGCATCAACACGCTACCTGGACGCGCCGGCGGAAAGACCGCCACCGGTTGCAACAGGGACGGCATATGCAACACCCATCCCGCCAGCGTCAGTACACTCATCGCCGTCGCCGTCCACGTGAGCGCCAGCAACCCGCGGTCTCGCACGACGTCGCGCGCGTTGCTAGCTGTCGCCAATGCGCAACCAGCGTGCCGTTCGTGGCGGCACAAAGTGTTCTAAACGCGCGAGCATGTTGGTGGGATCAGCGTCAATCACTAACCAGTCCTGTGGCGTACCACGCAGAAATCCTTCGCGTTCAACATGCCCGAAGACATCCACTAACGGTTGCCAAAATTCTGACACATTTAACAAGGCCACGGGCTTCTGGTGCACACCGAGTTGCGCCCATGTCCACGTCTCAAAAAACTCTTCGAGTGTGCCCAGTCCACCGGGAAGCGCGATAAACGCGTCGGCGAGCTCTGCCAACATTGCTTTGCGTTCGTGCATTGAGTCGACGATACGCAATTCGGTCAGTCCCTGGTGCGCGACTTCACGTTGGACCAACGCGTGGGGCATGACGCCGATCACTTCGCCTCCGGCCGCTAACGCTCCATCGGCGAGCGCCCCCATGCAGCCCGCGCGACCGCCTCCATACACCACGGCGATTCCGCGCTTGGCCAGCAACTGCCCGAGAGACAGCGCGGCTTCGCGATATTCCGGTCGCACACCATCGTTCGAGGCGCAGTACACGCACACACGTTTCATGCGCGGAATGTAACTCGGCCACGCCACAGCGTGCGCATTGCAAACGTGACCAGCGAACCTCCAGCAAACGCGCGTAACGCATCGCACATTGCGCCCACCCCGCTGCGCTCGCGCGGATAGGCGAGGTAGATGGCTTCCCACGCCGTTGGTCGTTGTTTGCGTTTGAACGCGGCCAATCCGTGAAAATTGAAGAACGGTCGAGCGACCGTGCGCACCACACGCAACCAGCGGCTGACCGGACCAGCGAGCGGCGCCAAACCGAGTGTCACCCACGGAATGTCATCAAGCGCTAACGTACGCATGGCGTGATCCACCAGTAGATCTGCCGTACCGTTGGGAGCCAATGGATCGCGTAGCAAATGTTCGAACAGCCAACCGTTGCGCGCTGGTACTGGCGCGAGCGAGAGCACTGCGAGTACGGCACCGTGGCGCTCGGCTATGAAAAGTCGACGGTGTGTGAGATGCGACAGCGGCGAGACGTCCACCAGAAAATGCATCGGCGCCATATGCCGAGCGTCAAGCCATCGTGCTACCAAGCGCTCGAGGGCGGCGCGTAAAGCTGGAGTGTTTTCCAGCGCTGCCGGTGTGAGCGTACGGGTGCGCACGCCCTTCGCGCGTGCACGCCGAAGTTGCTCTCGCTGCGAGCGATGCGTGCGCAACCCATCGACCCATGTTCGTGGATCCCAGATAGGTTGATCCCCAATGCGGGTGCGTCGAAATCGAGGCGAGGACGCCAACACGCCTTCGGTGGCGAAAAAGCACACTCGACGCCGTGCTGACTGCGCGACCTCGACAAAACGTTCGGCCACCGCAATGGCATCCGCTCGAGCGCAAACAGGTTCACCAGCCGCGACCCACGCAGCACCCGTGTCGACATACGCCACCATGCCACGGTCGGTGTCGAACCAGTGCGACAATCCACGTCCAAGCACTTGAAACGCGGTGGCCGTATGACCGAAGCGCGCGACCAATGCCAGGGCCCGCGTATCGTCACGCGAAAGCGCATGCGGCACCGCGCGCTCAGTCGACGACTGGCGCTTCGCGAGGCGTCTCGCGTTCGAAAATGATCGTCATGCGCTCTCCGTCCTGCGTAAGCATGCCGGGCGTCCACCCCGTCCGGCTACGCTCGTTCAGCAGATCCGTCAGCGCGTCTTCGTCGTCGCGGACATGGCGCGTCAACCGTACGATCACCGCTTGATATTCCTTCATCATGCGAAGGTAGCGTGTCGACTATCGCCGACGCTACCTTCGCTGCGCGCGTTCACCTCTGCACCAAACTCTGATGCCTCTCGAACCTACCGCCAGCTTTCCGACGCTCACCGTGTTGGACCATCCATTGGTTCGACACAAGGTGACGTTGCTTCGCGATCGCACCACGCCAACGAAGCAGTTCAAGGAGCTGGTTGATGAGATCGCAATGCTGATGGCGTACGAGGCCACGCGGGATCTCGCGCTTGACCGCGTCCCCGTCGACACACCACTCGAAACGACGACGGGTTGGGCAGTGCGCGGAAAAAAACTCACCCTCGTTCCCATTTTGCGCGCGGGACTCGGCATGGTCGAAGGTATTTTGCGACTGATGCCGTCCGCACGCGTGGGTCACATTGGGCTGTATCGCGACCACACCACACTTGAGCCAGTGGACTACTATTTCAAGGTGCCGGGAGACGCGAGTGAGCGCGATTTTTTGCTGTTGGATCCGATGCTCGCCACCGGCGGCAGTGCCGCTGCGGCCGTCACGTCATTGAAGCGCGCCGGTGCAACACGTATCCGTTTTCTCTGCTTAGTAGCCGCTCCCGAAGGCGTGCAACGACTCGCGCGCACGCACCCTGATGTTTCTGTGCTCGCCGCGTGCCTCGATCGCGAACTCAACGAACACGGTTACATTTTGCCCGGACTTGGTGACGCGGGCGATCGTCTCTTCGGCACGCGCTAACCATTGACTGCACCAGCGCATCCCCAGTAGTTAAGCAAACCACTCACGCGGCGAACGACGTTGCTGTTGCGCAACTTCCATGACCCACGCCTGCGCGGCGGGCTCCGTGATCTCCGTCGGCACCTTGTCGAACCACTCGCGTGCTCGTCGCCGATCACCAATGCGTCGCCAAAGTTCGCCGATCAAATACGTCAACACCGCCCGCTCCTCGATCGGCACGCCATCAAACGACTCCAACGCCTCCGCAAATCGCCACGCTGCTCTCCGACGAAAATACCGTTCGGCTTCCGTGTCATGCTCGTCAACGCAGCACCATGCCGCACGCAGGTACAAATCCGCGAGATAGCGCGGCTCGCTGCCCTGCCATTCGGCAACACGCGCCGCATGATCGTACTTGAGCGACCCCGATGGCAGCTCGTGCTGCAGCGCGGACTGCAGCTGATCGAGCACCGACGCGCGCAATTCGGGCGGTACGCCCACACCATCGGCAAAATCGCGTTCAATACCGGCGTATCCGCAATGCGTGCAGAGATGCACGAAGTACGGGAGCGGTTGCATGCCCGCCGCGCGTTCGTGAAAGTCCGTGCGCTTGCCGCCAAAGGCATTGGTCGCAACCACCGTCTGGGAACGAAATACGTTCTCGCAAACGGGACAGGTCAGTTCGATGAGGTTCAGTGTCGTCATGGGTGGTCAGTGCGACGGATGTTCGCACGGAGAGTCTCGACACATCATCGCCAAGAGTTGAATGGTGGCGCGCGGCGTCTTGTGACGTGCGCGAGTCACGGCTATCATACCGCGTCTTCTTCGGCGAGTATGATCGCGCCGACCTCCTGCATCCGGGTCGTTGATGTTGATCAATCTCATTCCTGATTTTCTCGCTGTGCTGAGTACTGCCGATCGTGAAGTGGCGTACTACGAGTATTTCGAACGTCATCGCACGCTTTTGACCGCCTATTGGGAAAATTATGTGATCGAACCCTCGGGGCCGCACTTCGAGGAGGTGGTGCGCACAACGGTCGCCGCACAACGTGATGATCTCTTCGCGCTACTCGCGCGCACTGATGTTGTTGCACTGGCGCTTCAAGCGGAACGCAAAGTGCACGCGCTGCTGGAGTCCGATGTTCAGTGCGATGTGGTGCTCATGATCGGCGTCGGCGCGGCGAATGCTGGTGAGCTTGTGGTTGGCGGTCGTGGCGTCGCGTTTCTCTGTCTCGAGCACTTCACGGGAGTCGCAAATGCCGAAACACAGGGTCTCGGGCTCGATCCCGAGTTAATTCCACTCTGGCTCGCACACGAACTGACACACGTCATCCGCTATACATCGCCGACGAGTCGCAGTGACATGCGGGCATTGGTCGATGACGCCGACGGTTATTATTCGTATTGGGAAACTGGCCGACAGGCATCACTGCGCGAGCTATTAGCCAATGAAGGACTCGCGGTGCACGTCTCCCGCGCTGTCAGTCCTGGTCACGCAGCGTGGGAGTATTTTGGCTTTGCGCGGAAACAGTACGCACGCGTCCGCGAAGTTGAACCGATTCTGCGGCGTGCGACGCGCATCGATCTGGATCACGCCGGCTTAGGGTTGCGACTGCGATACCTATCCGGCGGTATGAGCGATGAAGTACGCACCGCCGAACGCGTCATCCTTCCAGAACGCGCGGGATATTTTTTAGGCGCTCGCATGGTTGAGCCAGCAATTCTTGCGCACGGACATGCTTGGGCGGTGCGCGCGAGCGCGCTTGAGCTCACCATGGCCGCCTTGCCATTTGTAATGGACGCGCCGCGACTCACGATCGTCAGTTAACGCCACATCCTGCGCGTTACTTCCCGATACAGAATTCGCGGAAGACTCGATCCAGCACATCATCCGTTCCAATCACACCAACCACGCTGGCTAGCGCGTCACGCGCCTCTTGAAGGTGCACGGCGACGACCGTTGCTGGCAGTGCATCGCTGCGCCACCCAGCGAGAAATTGCGCGATCTCATCACGCGCCTGAGTAATACCCACGCGATGCCGCTCGCGCGTAAGCATCGTCTCTGCGAACGGCGGCGTGAGGGCCGTGTCGGTGGCCACGGCCGCGTCAATCGTCGCGAGCAGGACCGCTAACCCAACACCGCTCTCTGCACTCACGGTCTGCCACGACTCCGGTGTTTGCTCGGCGCCGCGTGCGCGTGTGTCCGCCTTGGTGTACACCGGTATGATTGCGCCACCGGTATGACTGGCCATCGCGTTTATCGTGCGCTCTACCTCGTCAACAGTGCTCCCACACGCGAGGACGACGCGCGCGTTTGCGAGATAGCGCGTGCTGACTTCGATGCCCAGCTTCTCGATGACATCATCGGTGTCGCGCAGGCCGGCGGTATCGACAAATCGTAGTGGTGTGGGTCGACGATCCAGCACCGCTTCAATCGCATCGCGCGTAGTGCCCGCGATGGGTGTGACGAGTGCGCGCGACTCACCAAGCAACGCGTTGAAGAGTGATGACTTCCCGGCATTGGGCGGACCGGCAATGACGACGAATGCCCCTTCGCGAAGGATCGTCGCGCGTGGAGCGGTGGCAGACAGTGCATCGAGTGACGCGAGTAACGACACGGCGCCGTCGGTGATGCGACCCCGTTCAATAGGACCGTCGTCTTCACCGGGGAAATCGATGTCGTACGCGAGCAGCGCCTCCAGCAGAATCACTTCGTCGCGCAAAGCGAGAAATCGACGAGAGAGACCGCCGTCCAATTGCGCGAGTGCCTGTTGTTGCATCGCGGAGGTGCGGGCGTCGATAAGGTCGGCCACTGCTTCGGCTTGCAGCAAATCCATGCGTCCGTTCACGACCGCGCGTCGCGAAAACTCGCCGGGCAACGCTAAGCGCGCGCCGGCAGCGATGCACGCGCCAAGTACGGTCGACGGCACCACGTGCCCTCCGTGCGTCGAGAGTTCGAGCACGTCCTCACCAGTATACGAGTGTGGGCCGACGAAATACGTGGCAATGGCATCGTCGAGCGCCTGCCCATTGACCGGTTCTCGTAACGTGACGCGCGTCGCGATACGCGGAGATAGCGTGCCGATGCCCAGCGCGTGGGCCACCGTAAACGCACGCGGGCCGCTCAGGCGAATGATGGCGAGCGCACCGCGACCTTCGGCGGTGGCGCGCGCGACAATGGTGTCGGCGCCACCGGATAGCAACGACGCGCTGGGCGGCAATGCCGTCAGCGCGTCGGTTGATGAAGTCATCGAGCTCCTGTTGTTACGAACCGCTACCCGCGAACCAACGGCGCCATCGCCCGTCCTCGCTCCTGCGAGATCAACCACTGTTGCGGCAGCGACGCAAGATTCTGCACCAGATAGTACAGGTTGAGCCCCGACGCCATGTTGAAGAAAATGAACAGCATCATCGCTGGCATCATGTACATCATCATCTTTTGCTGTTCGCCCGCCTTCACGCCGCGCATGCCAATCCACGAAAGGGCAACGGCCGTGATCGCGACCAAGATGGGCAACACGAAGAACGGATCCTTGATTGAGATATCGGGCAACCATAAGAAGCTGACGCCGCGAAACTCAATGGTGTTTTGAAAGACAAAGAACAGGGCAAAGAATACAGGGAGCGGAATCAACATCGGCAAACAACCGGACAACGAGCTGAATGGACTCATCCCATGCTCCTTGTACATCTTCATCATCTCGACTTGCAGCTTTTGCGGATCGCTTTTGTATTTGGCTTGGATGGCTTGCTGCTCTGGTTGGATGCGTTGCATCGCCATCGAACTGCGCATGGCGCGCTGATTGAGCGGCCACAAGAGCAAGCGCACCGAGACACCAAACAGTACGAGAATCCATCCGTAGGAGAGTCCGAGTGTGGCCTTCATCCACAGCAGTGACCGAATGACGAGCGTGGCAAACGGCTGTACGACGCCTTGCAGCCATCCCCCGTACGGATTGGACGTCTCAAACTCGCGACCAACGGCCACGAGCCGCGTGAACTCCTGCGGTCCGGCATACAGTTCGAATGAGGCCGCACCGTCGCGCAATGGCGTGACAACGGTGGCTTGTGCACGCGTTGCTTGCTTGGATGCGCGCACACCACCGGTCACATCAAGTTCGGCAAAACCTGGTTGTCCAACCGGCGTAAGCAGGCCGACCAAAAAGTATTTATTCTTGGCAACAACCCACGTGATGGGACCTGTTTCGATTTTGCGTTCGCCCGGATCGAGCGACCGGAACGCCACACCCTTCGCGTTCTGTTTGTCCGGTTTGTAGGCGTACGCGAGATGTTGATGATCTTCGGTGGTATCAGCCTCTGACGAGCGAAAACCTGGTGGCATATCCACCAGCAGGTAACTGCTCGGCGGCGCACCGGCCACCGTGGCCGCGATGTGCACGCGATAGCTGTCGGGCAAGAACGAGTACGTGATACTCACAGCGCGCGCCGCCACCGTCGCGTCATAGCGCACCGTCGTTTTACCGTCGACTTCGGTGCGCGTCGTGCGAAACTGTTGCCGATCAAGCGGCACCGTGTCGCCAGGCGTCACTAAGCGGAACGCCAACAATCGATCACCGGGATTCGCGAGCTCGACGGGTTCGCCTTTCGTGCGACTGCGATTTGCAAGCGTGGGATACTGTTGCATCTGCGCTCCAATGAGCGCCGCGCCGCGATTGGTGGTGCGAAAGATCGCGCGCGCGGTCGTCACGGCCGTGGTGTCAATTGGCGTGACGGGGGCGGCGCCCGCAGAGATCGCGCCTGGCGCCATCACACGTGGCGGTACGGCACCGGCGCTAGGAACCGTCGGCGATATCGAGACCGGGGTGCTCGCGGTACTATCGGCGCGTGTAAGCGAATCGGTCGTCACGAGGCCTGTGCCCACCACCAGTTTTGGCGTTGGAAACAGCAACGGTGTGACAACAAGAACTGCCGCCATCAAAATGACGGCGAGAACAATACGGCGAGGTTCCATGGATCGAGAGAATTACACCGAGGGCTGGGTCGATCGCGCGATCATCGCGCGATCAGGGCACCGGGTCAACGCCCCCGGGCCGGAACGGATGACAGCGTCCGATTCGTCGGAGCGCCAACCATCCACCGCGCCATGCACCGTGACGCTCAAGCGCCTCGATCGCATACGCAGAACACGAAGGATAATAGCGGCACGCCCCGCCGAGGACGGGCGAGAGCACCACTTGGTACGCACGCACCACGACGACAAGGATTTTCGCCGGTACCGTCATGCCGGGCTCCATCATGGCAACGCGATCGTCGCTAACTGTCGTACGAGTGATTGAACGTCTTTGCGTAACGCTTCGAAATCGCGTTGGTACGCTTGCGGAACGACGCGAAATACCACGTCCATGGTGCGCAACGTTGGGAGCACTTCAAGACGTACGAGTTCGCGAAGTCGTCGTTTCAGGCGATTGCGATCGACTGCAGAATGCTTGTATCGAGGCACAATGAAGCCGACGCGCGGAAACGCGTAAAGGGAGGCAGTCGCGCGCACCTCGATCGATGCCGTGCGCACCCGCTTCCCCTCGTGTCGAACGACCTCGAGTTCGGTCCCGCGCGTGAGGCGCTGCGCACGCGGGAACGAACGAGACTCAGACGCCCGCGTACTTCGACGGGATCTGCACGGTCAAACGCTTCCGTCCTTTCTTGCGACGGCGGGCGAGGACAGCGCGTCCCCACTTGTCTTCCATACGCGTCCGAAACCCGTGTTTGCGGACGCGCTTGGTGTTGCGGGGATGATATGTAGGCTTGCCCATAAGATTCTCGTGCGATTGCCGAAGACTCGGCGGAGTGCGGCCGAGCACGGCGCGCGAAACTCGCGCAACGACAGTCGGCTAAGAAATGACCCAAGGTCCAGCCTCGTAAGATACGCTCGCCCATGGCTTTCGGTCAAGGTCATCGCCGCTCATTCTGCGTCTGGATCGCGCGCTGGCTGGTCACGCATTTGACTTATCCACATGCCGAGGGATAGCTTCGGCCCCCGTCCTTCTTCGGCAGTTCGCGACCCCTCGTGACCTGTCGGCTTAACGCCCACCCCCCTGCATGTCGCTCTCGCCAGCCGAACTCTGGGACCGCCTACGGCAACGCGCGCGTCAGGTACTTCCGGAGCAGACGTATCGAACTTGGCTGGAAAACACCGAGGCGCTGAGCGTTGAGGGCGACACGCTGCACGTGGGTGCGCCGGACCAGTTTTCGGCCGACTGGAACGAGTCGAAACATGCAGATTTGCTGGCAAGCTTTAGCCCGGTGGCACTCGGTCATCCGCTGAAAGTTCGGTTTCGCGTCCACGAAGAACGCGTCACCCGCCAACAGATGGACATGTTTGTTCAAGCGCCAGCGACGCCTGTCGTCAATACATCAAGGCAACAGCAATCGCGCATTTCTACGCCACTTAATCCAAGATACGTTTTCGACCAGTTTGTCATTGGTAAGTCCAACGATGTCGCTGCCGCCGCCGCTCAGGCTGCCGCGCAGGCTCCGGGAAAGGTTTACAACCCGCTGTTCATTTACGGCGATACGGGACTTGGCAAAACGCATCTCATGCAGGGTATCGCACACGAGCTACTGCGACGCACCCCTACGCTGCGATTGGCGTACGTCGGTACCGAGCAGTTCACCAATGAGTTCGTGACGGCTATCCAAACCGGCGCGATGGGGGACTTTCGGCGTCGCTTCCGCGAAATCGACCTCTTGCTCGTTGATGACGTTCAATTCTTGAAGGGTAAAGAGGGCACGCAAGAAGAGTTTTTCCACACGTTCAACGCGATTTACGAAGCCGGACGACAGGTCGTGCTTACCTCCGATCGTCCGCCCAAAGACATCCCGGGGCTCGAGGCGCGCTTGGTCTCGCGGTTTGAATGGGGCATGGTGGCCAATATTGATGCGCCCGACTTTGAGCATCGCATCGCGATTCTGAAGAAGAAGGCCAGTCTCGACCATCTCGAACTCACCATTCCTGACGAAGTCATCGAGTTCATCGCGCAACACGTGAAGTCGTCCGTCCGTGAGCTCGAAGGGTCCATCATCAAGCTGTTGGCGTACGCGTCGCTCAAACATCGCGAAATTTCCGTTGAGCTGGCCCGGGAAGCACTGCGTGACAAACTGCGCGGCGCGTCTTCGTCTGAATTTCCAGACATTCCACCCACCACGATCACGGTGGCGACCATTCAACAGGTCGTCTCGCGCGAATGGGGGGTTACACCCGACGGACTACGCTCCAAGACGCGAACCAAGCAGCTCACCGTCCCGCGCCAAGTGGCGATGTATCTCTGTCGGGAATTGCTTGCACTGCAGCTCGTCGAAATTGGCAATGCCTTTGGCGGCCGAGATCACTCGACAGTGATTCATTCGTTGGAGCGCGTGGCGGAAGAACGGGCGCGGGATGCGACCTTTGCGGAACGTGTACAGAAGGTGCGAGTGATGTTGGAAACGTTGCGGACAACCGGACAACTGGGTACCTGAGTCCCCGAGCGTCCACGGCACTCCACATCGAACCACCACGCCGAAGTGGACCAGTGCGGAGATTTGCGACCACTCGACATCGAATGCACATGACAAGACGTGGCGAAAGTCGTTCACCATACGTACTTTGCGGCGTCCGTACACAAACCCACATGCTCTACTGCTACTACTAGTTTTTTATTTAAGAGTACTTCTAACAGCAGTTCGCAGCAGTCCTTCCACAGAACGGGCATGCGCTTCACAATATCGCGCGAGAAACTCCTCGAAGGACTCCAGGCGGTGACCGCCGCAGTACCGGCAAAAACAACATTGCCCGTACTGGCGAACCTGCTCGTGGAAACGACAGAGCGTGGAATTCGATTATCGGCCACCGATCTCGATATCGCCGTCAGCACGGAAGTCGTGGCGGATGTTGAGTCTCCGGGCGCGATCACCATTCCGGCAAAGAAACTCAGCGAGATTGCGCGCGAGTTACCACCGTCACCGGTGAAAATTGCGGCGAGTGGTGAACAGCGCGTGACGCTCGAATGCGGTCGCTCCAAGTTCAAACTGCTTGGTTTGCCGCGTGATGAGTTTCCGTCGTTTCCGAGCGTGCGCTTCAACGAATCATGGCGTGTTAAGTCGGGCGAGCTACAAAAACTTATTAAGCACACGTCGTTCGCGGTGAGCACCGAAGAGTCACGCCCGATTCTCAACGGCGTGCTCTGGGAGCTCCGTGAAGACAAAATGCGCATGGTGTCCACCAACGGGCATCGATTGGCCAAGATGGAGCTCCCAGTGGAGTCCAGCACGGCGCCACCGGGCGATCTGATCGTGCCGCCAAAGGCGCTCGACCAAGTGCAGCGTCTTTTTCCGGCCGAAGAAGAACTCGAAATTGCGCGGGGCGACAACCACTTAGGGTTTCGTTCACCGTTCACATCGGTATTTACGCGATTGGTGGAAGGACCGTATCCGAATTACGAGCAAGTCATTCCGAAGGACAACGATCGCTACTGCCTCGCCGACAAAGCGGCACTCATTAGCGCCCTCAAACGCATGTCCGTCATTGCGTCCGATCAAACGCATCGCATCAAGATGTCGTTTAATGCCGGTATGCTCAAGTTCAGTGTCACCACGCCAGACCTTGGTGAGGCACAAGACGAATTACCGGTGCAATACACTGGTGATCAACTCGACATTGGTTTCAACGCGACCTACCTGCTCGAGATCCTGCGGTATATGCCAACCGAGCAGGTTCGACTCACGTTCAAAGCGCCCGAGCGTGCAGCAACCATTGAGCCCGAAGGCTGGGACGATCCCGCTAAATATCTTTGTCTCGTGATGCCGCTGCGCCTGATGGACTAACCGCGCGCAATTGCCCGCGCGTTAAGGTCGTCGCTCTATTTTCAGCTCAACCTGTTGCACGACTCGTTGCGCGCGCGCGCTACTCGCACGACTTCGATCGATTAATTGCAACGTGATGGTGCTCGCGCCGTTTAACGATTGCACGGCACCGCGCACCGCATCAATCACGATCTGCTGCGCGCCCGAGCCAACACCGCTCACTTCCAGCGGTCGCCACGGTGAGGCGAGCTTGCCATCCATGCGTACAATAAATGCACGACGCACGTGCACCATGGTGTTTTTCTCGCGACTGTCGATGCGTTCAACGACATAATCGTTCACGGTCCGCACGGCGATCGGCACGCTTGATCGACAGACAAACGCAATTGTGCTGTCCACCCATCGCGCACCCACCTGCACAGCGCTCGGCACGCGGAGCAAGATTTCGCGCGCCAACGCGGTGGCGCTCGTTTCTGCACGATCACACTCATTCACCAACGACGGCCGCGTAACAACGCGAAGACTCGTCACGTCAAGGATCGCATCGAAAACGACGGAATCGAGGCGTAGCGCTTCCGATGCCATTTGCACCGTGAACGAATCCACGCGTCCGCTGCCACGAAACGCGCCGTCGGCCGAGCGCTGCAGGGCGATGGTCACGACACCTGAGGTTGTAATGCGTTGTTCAATTGGTCGTCCTGCGCTATCGCTTGTCACGCGCGCGATCGACCGCACGTCGTAACGCGCATCACGCACTTCGGCGGCAATGACCGCGAGCACCGGAGCAATTTCCATTGGCGGCGGTGCGGGCGTGAGCACGACCGGCGGTATTGTGCGCGGCACTATTGGACGAGCACACGAAGCCGTGCTGTACGCGAGCACAGCGCAGGTGCATGCGTTTTTTGCAAATGACACCACACGATGATCACGACGCATCACGACACAGGAGTACGGGGCGGTCGCCGGCCTATAAGCCGGGTTCTGTCGACGCACTTGCGTACGTCGGACGGTCATTCCTCTCGGCGTTCAATCACTCGAACGCTCTAGCAGCCTACCCGCGGCTCAACGTCTTGCAACGCTGTGGTCGAGACGGGCCGTCTCTCACCGCCTATTTGGCCTTGCTCCGGCTGGGGTTTGCCTTGCCATCATCGTTGCCGATGACGCGGTGGGCTCTTACCCCACCGTTTCACCCTTACCGCAACTTTCGTTACGGCGGTTTGTTTTCTGTTGCACTGTCCGTCACACGCTGCTCGCGCGTCGTGTGCCCAGGCGTTACCTGGCAACCTGCCCTATGGAGCCCGGACTTTCCTCGGCGATTCCGGCCTGAGCCTTCCTCGTCGCGACCGTCCGGCCGACGACGTTCCCGTGCCGCAATATACAGCGGACCGCTCTGGGTTGGTTGTCGCATGTGAGTGACGACGTGATGACACCACCATGTAGCATCGCCATGGTCGATCCCGCTCGTCCGTCATCCACGCAATTGCTGGAGATGCAATCATGACCCCTAGCCTGCCCGTTTCCTCACGACCGATCTCGTTACCGCTGCGCCCCCCAATCGGCGATAGCGCCGTCGCGACGTTTCTTACACCAAGCGAACGCGGGCGCGTGGACGCGGCGGGTGAGGGCTGCTACACCGCCGTGCATCGCGAAAGTCTCGACGAACTCTTTGTGGACCTGCGTACGCGACGTGTCTCGGCGGTCTTGGTTTCGGTGTCACGCTACCAGACACAACATGCGACACAGATGGCGCGCCTCGTTCGTGAATTTCCGCGCGTACCGGCTGTTGCGCTGCTCACCATTACCGAACCGCGAACCACGCAATCCTTGCTCGCGCTGGGTCAGCAAGGGGTGCGCGCGCTGGTTGATGTGCGCGATCCAAAAGGATGGCGTGAGCTACGACAATTGGTGACGAGCGAGCGAGGCGAAACCATTGAACGGTTGGCCATGGCACGCCTGCGTGAAGATTTGCACGGTGTGCCGGAAGACTGCGCACGCTTCTTCGACTGCCTCTTTCTCGCCTCGCCACGAGTCACCACCATTCGGCAACTTGCGCGCGGTGTTGGCGTTATTCCCAGCACATTCATGAGTCGATTCTTTCGCGCCAAGCTTCCCGCCCCCAAGCGTTATCTCGCAGCAGCGCGTCTCGTGCGCGCAGCGCGACTCTTCGAAAATCCGGGACTCAGTATTTCACACGTCGCGAATCATCTGGAGTATTCGTCGCCACAAAGTTTCTCGCGGCATGTGCATACTGTGCTCGGTTGCACCGCTGTGGAATTTCGGCGACAGTTTGATGGCGTGAGCATGTTGGAGCGCATGCGACAGGATCTCGTGGTGCCATATCGCGACACATTGTTGCGCTTTGAACCGTTTACCGCAACGCCGCAATGGAGTGTGTTGCGCGGGTAAGGGTTGCAAACGACGGTGCGAAATTCGATTGCCCAGAACCCCCAACGCGAGCGACCGAGTTGAATCGCGTGCGCAAACGAGTGCTGCGCGAAGCTCCTGCGTGTTGGTGAAGGAGAAGCACATCAATATCATGGCTTACTGAAGTTTTCGTCATCTACCACTTTCAATACATCTTTGCAAAAAGTCATCGAAAAAATCCGCGCGTGCCTATGAAAATACGGTAGAATCACGATCGTTACGTGAGTTGATGCGCAGTGTCACAGAAAACATGGTCTGCGCGCAAGAAAGATCCGGAACGTAAAAGCGCCTCCGCCGCTCGCTGCTCCGCGCTGGTCGGATGCGTTAGATGCTTGATAACCAGAGGAACAGCCAGATGCGTTTATTTATGGTGCTCGCGGTTGTAATCGTGACAGCGGTCTCGTGTAAAGAGGATCCACTGGTGCCCTGTCAAGCGATGCTCGATCAGCGGGGTCATACCCGCTGATACAACGATTGCGATCGGCGGGCAGTATGCGATGCGCGTGACCCTCCTCGCCTGCGGCGGTACGCAGGTTCGTACTGATACGTTTACATGGACGTCGTTAAACCCCAGTGTTGCTGCAATCGATTCAGTCACTGGCGTGGTTCGAGGTCTGCGCGCCGGTTCGGCGACAATTCAGCCCACTGGCAAGACGTACGGGTCCCTCCGTACTGCTCGCGTCACGGTGCAGTGAGGTAACGACCGACGTGCATTAGCAGGAGCGATGGCGAGCCAGCACGGGTAGCCGCGCCACAGTGTCGTTCGTCTACTCAAGCGAGCTTACGCCGCCGCGCGTGACACCGCCGCACCGTCCGCATGCGCCGCTGTCGGCACGCGCTCACTAAAATCAGCGATCACACCACTCACCGCAAATTCCGCCGTATGTCGCAACACCACCGCGCGCATGCGTGCGGCAGTTTGCGAGAGCTGCGCCGCACTGCGCGACAACTCATCGATGCTCGTGCGCTGTGCTGCTGACGCTGTTGCCGCACGTCGCGCACCATCCACGGCGCGTTCGGCCGAGCCGTCCAGCGCATCGAACGCTTCGGCGACGCCGGTGGAAAGCATCGCCTGCGTATTCGCTAACGCAGCCACTTCGTCGCTGTGCATCGCAATGCGCGTGATGCCATCCACCATCGCACCCAATGCACGCGTGGCATCACGCGCGATGGTTCCCGCACCCGCCACTTCGCGCGCCGTCGTGTCCATCGATCCGACGGCGCCATCGATATCTTCGCGCACCCGCTGCACGGTTGTCGCAATCAGTTTCGCCGCCAGTGCACTCTCAGTAGCGAGTTTGCGAATTTCATCAGCAACAACAGCAAATCCCATCCCCTGATCGCCAGCGCGTGACGCTTCGATGGCGGCGTTCAATGCCAACAAATTGGTCTGTCGCGCAATGCGAGAAACCGTCGCGACAAAATCACCGACGCGTTCGGATGCGGGCGCGAGGAGGCGGACACGTGCTGCAGAGGCATCAACATCGTGTCCAACACGCACCAACGTGTGCGACGCACGCTCAATCGCTTCACGACTCACGGATGCCGCGTGATCAACCGCGTGTGCTTCTTGCGCCATCACATCGGCTTTGACGCGCGTTGCATCGGCTGTATGACGCGCTTGATGTCCGGCAACAACGCCTTCGCTGGCCCGACCACGCGCGTGTCCAATCTCTTCACTGAGTTCGTGCGCGCCGGTCGCGACGTCACCCGCGCGACGTTGCAACACACTGGCGGCACTATGCACTTGAATCGCGACGGCAGCGAGTTCTTCGGCCTCGCGTTGTGTGGTGTCGATGAGCAACGTGAGTTCATCGAGCATGCCGTTGTAGCTGCGTTCGAGAAAACCCAATTCATCATGATACCGTGCATCAGCGCGCGCGCGTAAATCGCCTCGCTCCACCTGCGCCATGCGCTCGCGCGTGCGACGAATACGCGTGATCAATCGCGACGGCATGCGAATCACTTGCTGCGACACGACCATCAAAAGTACCGCGGCGAGCAATACCTGGGGCCACGGTGCCGCTTGCGATGGATGCGCGATACTGTACCCCCAACTCGCGACGAGAAAACCAAAGGTCGACGCGAGTGTCGTGATGTAGCCGAGTGTTGGTCCGCGATCAAATGAGTACGGGACGATGGCTAAGATGTACGTCAGCACTAAGACCGGCGCGCCAAACAAATACACCACACAGCTAATGAGAATCGTATCAAAAACCGCGAACACATAACGCAACCACCGGCGATACAACGCGGGGCGTACGCCAATGGCCACCAGCGCCCAGTTTGCACAGATCGCGACGCAAAACATGGCTCCGGCGGACAGTACCGATACTTGCGCGAGGCCAAGCTGTGAGCCGGCGATGAGCACGACCGCAATGAAAATCGTGCTCCAAAAGCGGCGATTTGACGCCGTGCGAAATGTCATAACATCTTTCGCGCGCTCTTCCTCAAAGAGGGTGAGCGTGACGTACGGTGTGGATTGGTACGGTGTGGGCACGGCGTCCTGGGGTGGCGGTCACGCCCTCGGTGCGGGCGTCTCTTTACACAGGACGCCCGACAGCCCCAATGCGTCTCGCCGCAACACGTCCCGCCACGAACTACACCGACATGAGCGCCACGAGTTGGGAGGCCTTCACTATGGTGAGCACCTTCAGTCCTGCGGCCTCGAGCGCCTCACGCCCGCCTTCCTCTCGGTCTACCAAGGCCAGTACGCCAAGCACGGTCGCGCCGGCCGCACGTACTGCCTCTGTCGCCTTAAGCGCGGAGCCGCCGGTGGTGATGACGTCCTCGACGACCACCACGCGATCCCCCGCTACGAACGGCCCTTCAATAAGACGACCAGTACCATGTTGTTTGGCTTCTTTGCGTACCGTGAACGCGCGCAACATCTCCCCGTCACCTTGCTCGTGCGTGAGGGCACTCGCGTGCGCGATCGCGTACGACACGGGGTCTGCGCCAAGCGTGAGTCCACCAATGGCGTCCACGGACCAACCACTGGCGCGCAGTGCGGCGAGTCCGACACGTCCGATAAGCAACAGCCCTTCCGGGCTCATCGTGGTGAGTCGACAATCGATGTACAGCGCGGAGCGCCGTCCGGAGGCCAGCACAAAATCGCCCCGCTTGGCCGAACGAGCGGCAAGCAGGGCGATGAGACGCGCGAGATCTGAGTCAGTCACACGGGGTGGATTAACGTCCAAACAGACCTTTCATCTTGCCAAAGAGACCGGTTTTGCTCTCAGCGCTTTCGGTCGTGTTTGTCGGCGTTGCATCTGCAGCCGCGAGCGAAAATGCAGCAGAGAATTCGGTGACCGAGGCGTACCGATCTCTCGGTGCTTTGGAAAGCGCCTTCATGATCACCGCTTCAATTGACGGCGCGAACGTGAGAGACGGCTTGGCCTTGTTCAACGCGATTGGCGGCTGCGTGAGCAATTGCGAAAATAGCTCGCGCGGCGATTTGCCGGTGTACGGCAGCGTCCCGGTGAGCAGAAAATAGGCGATCGTGGCCAGCGAATACTGGTCGGCGGCCGGACCAACCAATTCACCAGACAGCGCTTCCGGCGCCACGTACATCAGCGTACCAACGAAAAAGCCAGCGCGGGTAAGCCGTTGATCTGGTGCCGCATCCGTATCGGCCGCAATACCAAAATCGAGCAGTTTGACATGACGCGATGCCGGATCGTACATGACGTTCTCGGGCTTGAGATCGCGATGCACGATCCCCGCATCATGCGCAGCCTGCACGGCGCCGCAAATTTGCGTCATGATTTCGGCCACTTCTTTAGACGGCAGCGGTCCAGACCGCTCGGCGTGCTTGTCGAGAATTTCACCGGACGCCCATTCGATCGCGAGGTAATAGCGATCGCCATCCGACTGCCCGTAGTCTAGGGTGCGAATGATATTGGGGTGTTGTACTCGTGCGCCGAACTGTGCCTCGCGCAAAAAACGCGCAACGGCAGTTTTGTCGTGCTGCAGTTTGTCACGCAGCACTTTCAGGGCAACGGTTCCGTGTTGGGCGTGGTCCGCGCGAAAGACGGTTGACGTTCCGCCTTCGCCAACCTTCCCGCGAACCGTATAGCCGGCCAGCGTCGTTCCGACTATCGTCTCGATGGGCACGCGCCCAACGTAACGCGCGCGAGCACTGGTGTGCAAGACAGGTCGTCGCAAAGATGCAAATCTGTACCGTTTACTTTGCCAATCATCGCTCAAGGGCACCATCGGGCATGATTGGCGGTAGAATCCTCTTCGTGTTTGGTATGATCTCTTTCCCAGCCGGGAGCCTTAGGCCGCATGCATCAGTCACGTCTCGTCGCGCGCATCGGCTTGCCCGCGTTTGTGATCCTCGCGACTGCGGGGTGCGCTGGCAACCGAGCCGTTGGGTCGGCCCGCCCCGCTGCCACCGCCGCTGGGGGTAGCACACCAGGCGCACCGGGAACGGCCGCCGTTAACGATATGCAGCGTATTTATCGCGGCATGGGACTCGTGGCCGGTACCGGCGCTATCCCCTTTGTCGCCTCTGTATCGTTTTTGCGCTCGCCGTCGCCCGACAGCACGCTGGTCATGATCGCGCTGTCGATGCCATCGCGTGCGCTTGGCTTTGCTCGCGAGGGCGATCGCTACACGGCGAATTATGCCGTGCGGCTGGAGCTCCGACAGGGCACCAGCGTTGTACGCACCTTGGAGTCGAAAGAAGCCGTCCGTGTGCCAACATTTCGCGAAACGTCGCGCACCGATGAGAGCATCATCTGGCAGCAATTCTTGCGCATCGCACCAGGACGGTACACCCTCTCGCTCGGTGTGAAAGACGAGTCGAGCATTCGGTCCGCATCCGAAGATGTGTCTATCGACGTGCCTCGACTATCGTCTGGCGCCCTAGGGTCGCCAATTGCCATCTACGAAGCCATTCCACGCTCGTCGGCCGACTCGCTGCCGCGCATTCTCGCACGCCCACGAAGCACCGTCACGTTCGGCACTGATTCGGTGTTGCCAGTCTATGTGGAGGCGGTTGGCGTCGACGCGCCGACCAGCGTGAAGACACGGATTATTGGCGAGGGCGATCAAGTGCTATGGGATCTGACGACGGAGCTACCACTGCGCGGCGCGACGCGAAGTGCGACGGTGAGCATCCCCGTGGCGCGCATGGGCATCGGCGTAAGCACGCTGGTGGTGACATCGGCGGGACATCCAGATACCGTGCGAACGCGCATTCTCGTTAGTCTAGGCGACGACCTGCCGATTGCGTCGTTTGATGAGATGATCACCTATCTCAAGTATTTTACGACTGCCGAACGCTTGCGCACGCTGCGTGATACACCGGCAACGGGGCGGGCCGAGGCGTGGACACAATTTCTCAAGTCCACAGATCCGATTCCTGGGACGCCGGAAAACGAAGCGCTGCGTGATTATTTTACCCGCATTCGTACGGCAAACCAACGATTTCGTGATGACGCGCAAATTGGCTGGATGTCCGACCGCGGCGTCGCGTTTGTTGGACTTGGCGATCCCGATAATATTTACGATTCCGGTATGAACGACGCGAATTCACGCGTGCGCCAACAAGTGTGGGAGTATCGCGAGTTACGTCTTAACCTCAACTTCATCGATCAAACTGGATTTGGCCGTTGGCGTCTCAATCCGCAAAGCATGTCTGAACTTCAAAACGCGATCCGCCGCAGGCTGTCCAGTCGTCCGTGAGTGAGGTTACCCGCCCTAACGCACCGCGACTATTCCTCGTCGATGGCTATGCGCTGATCTACCGCGCGTTTTTTGCGCTGATGACGCGTCCACTTTCGACGAGTCGTGGCGAGAACACGTCTGCCGCGTGGGGTGTCGCGAACTTTCTGAAACGCTTGATTGCCGTGCACAAACCCGAGCTGTTAGGGTGGGTGCATGATGCCGGCGCGTCGTTTCGCGAGGAGCTGTATCCTGAATACAAAGCCACGCGAGAAAAGCTGACCGACGAATTGCAGGCCGATTTTAATCAAGGTCTTGAGCGCATTACGCAGTTACTTGCCGCATATCGTGTACCGGTGTTGGCTGTTCCAGGTTTTGAAGCTGATGATGTCATTGGCACCTTAGCCGCGCGCGGTGTGGAATCGGGTTACAACGTCGTCATCGTCTCTGGCGATAAAGACTTTCAGCAGTTGGTCCGTCCGGGCGTGTGGCTGCTCAATCCCGGTCGTGGCGGACCAGCAAGTGTTGAAGAGCAATGGGTGGGCATAGAGAACGGAAGTGTGCGACTCGGCGTACCGCCGGAGCGTGTGACGGACTATCTCGCGTTGGTCGGTGACACGTCCGACAACGTGCCCGGCGTGCGGGGCATCGGCGAAAAAACCGCACAAGAGCTGATCGGTCAATTCGGTGCGCTCGAAAATATTCTGGCGCACGCGAGCGAGGTAACCAAAAAACGCCCCCGTGAAGCGTTGCTTGAACATGCGGCGTTAGCGCGCTTGTCGAAGCAGCTTGTCACCATACATTGCGACGTCCCCGTCGCGTTTGATCCTGCGACACTCACCGTCGGTACGCCGGATACACAAGCGCTGCGACACTTGTTTCTCGAGCTCGAATTCGCGTCGCTGCTCAAGGAGCTCGGAGGCACGTTGCCGAGTGCGTCGTCGACTTCCGTAGGACACGATGCGTCGAGCGAAACGACCGCTGTTCCGTCCGCCCTGCCGCTTCGACCGTCGCCTGATTTCTCGCGACTCGCTGCACCGGACACACGTCTTGGCGAAAGTGGTGTTGCCGTACTTGTTGATGCGCGCTACACCACGGTGAACACGATCGAGGCGCTGCATGCGTTGTTAGTGCGTGTCCGCGAGGTCGCGTGCATTGCGGTGGACACGGCGACGATCAACGCAGTGGGCGCACCACAGAGCCTCGATGCGATGCGCGCAATCTTGGTCGGTATGTCGATCGCCGTGGCGCCGGGTGAAGCGTACTACCTCCCGTTCGCGCATCGTCGCGATGACGGCGGTGGAAATCTTGCGCTGTTATCAGGCGACTCTGGCATTGCGGGCCGTCGAATTAGCGCGGGCATGAACGAGCCAAAAAATCTTGCCGCGTTTTCCGCGCCGGAACTCGCGTCGCTGCGGGCGATGCTCGAAGACGCTACGGTGACCAAGGCCGCGCAGAACGCCAAGTATGATGTGCTGGTATTGCGCGGTGCAGGCGTCCATCTGCGCGGTCTCGCGTTTGACACGATGCTCGCGAGTTATGTCCTCGATCCGAGTCGCCGCTCGCATGGCATTGATGGGCTGGCGCTTGAATTTACTGGGCACACGGTGACGTCCTACGAGCAGCTCTGCGGTAAGACGCGCTACCAATTGCCATTTGACGTCGTTCCCACGGATGTGGCGCGCGACTATTCGTGTGAACATGTAGATATGGTGCTTCGATTGCGTGCACTACTCGAACCGGCACTCGTTGCGCACGGGATGGGCGATTTGTTCGCGCAGATAGAAGTGCCGCTGGTTGACGTGCTCGCGGACATGGAGTGGGAAGGCATCGCGATCGATCTCGAGTGGTTTCAATCGTTGAAAACACGTTTTCGTGCGGAGCGTGAGAAAGTAGAACAGGCCATCTACTTCGAAGCGAAAGAAGAGTTTAACATCAACTCCAATCCGCAGTTGCGTGTGATTCTGTTTGAGAAACTTGGATTACCGGTGAAGAAGAAAACGGTGACCGGCGCGAGTACGGATGCAAGCGTGTTACAAGAGTTGGCCGAGGAAGGCCATGTCTTGCCCACGTTGTTGATGGAGTACCGCGAGCTGTTCAAACTCGAAGGGACATATATCGACGCGTTGCCAAAGCTGGTACATCCACGCGATCATCGGTTGCACACGTCGTTCAATCAATCCGTTGCGGCAACCGGTCGATTGTCGTCGACCGATCCAAATTTGCAAAACATTCCCAATCGCCGAGAACTTGGTCGCGAAATCCGTCGCGGCTTTGTGCCGCGCAATGGCTGGCTCCTTTTGTCGGCGGACTACTCGCAGATCGAGCTCCGGTTATTAGCGCACATGTCAGGCGATCCATCGTTCGTCGCCGCGTTCAACGCCGGTGGTGACATTCATCGTCAAACGGCGGCAATCATTTTTGGCGTTGAGCTGGCCGACGTCACGAGCGACATGCGCGCTCGCGCCAAAACGATCAACTTCGCAACGATTTATGGGCAAGGTGCGCACGCACTTTCCCGTCAATTGCGCATTCCACACGCGGAAGCGAAAGCGTTCATCGATACGTACTTCGAACGCTTCGCAGGCGTCCGCAGTTTTCTCGAACGCTGCGTCGCGAATGCGAAAGCGCACGGATATGCGGAAACGCTGTTTAAGCGTCGTCGCTACATTCCCGAGCTCAAGGAACGCAATCATAACATGCGTTCCTTCGGCGAACGCGTAGCGGCTAACGCGCCTATTCAAGGGTCTGCAGCTGACCTCATCAAGATTGCGATGATTCACGTACAAAGTGCACTCGCATCTGAGCATCTTGCATCGCGGATGCTGTTGCAAGTCCACGACGAATTGGTCTTTGAATTGCCGCCGGACGAAGAGCAGACGCTACGGGCGCTTGTCAAACGGGAGATGGAACGCGCAGCGACGCTCAACGTTCCGCTGCTTGTCGAGATGGGCGTTGGAAGCAACTGGGTCTCGGCCAAGTCATAGTCGACCGTGCGTCGCGGTGTCGCACTTTGCATGGAATGCGGGGGCGTGCAAGACTTTTTTGCCGATACGAGTGGACGAATAATTTCGTAACGTGTTGTTTTACAACACTTTATGGTTCTCAGCAAATAACGGCATCACCATTGCCTTGTGATGTCCGCACATCGTGGAGCCGAGACTGATCTGTCAACGCTCGTCGCCAGGTTGGGCGAGCACCTTGGACGATTTCCCAGGACCGCGCATGCAACGCTCGACAAAATCTCGAGGGTTTACCCTCATCGAATTGCTCATCGTGGTCGTGATCATCGGCATTCTTGCCGCGATCGCGATTCCCAAATTCGCGCAGACGAAGGGCAAGGCGTACGCATCGTCGTTGAAGAGTGACCTGCGCAATCTGTCCTCGTCCGAAGAAGACTTTTTCTACTACAACGAGACGTACACGGGCACGGTCGCCGGGCTGAATTTCGCGCCGTCGAACGGGGTCCAGCTAACCATCGTGGAAGCAAACCCACGTGGTTGGTCTGCCACAGCGACGCACCCCTCGGCGGCGCCGCTCACCTGTGCAGTTTTCTATGGACAGGCGGCGCCGGTGTTTCCGGCGGTGGCAGAGGGCGTCGTGAGCTGCCAATAAGATCGAGCGCTGGCACTCACAGTGAACGCCGGCCCTGCATTAGGGCCGGCGTTTGCTGTTCGGGGAGATTGAGGGATTAGGGAATGGCAGTTTGTGGGCTGATGAGCGTATTCTCCCTTTCTCATGCCGCAAGAGCGTCTTCCCAGCATTGCCGATGATCCGATCAGCGAGCGACGTGTGGCGCGTTTGCGCGAACTCAATCGCGTATCAGGCGCTCGCGAGTTTGTGCGGCGTTACGACGGTATGGTGCACGCGATGGACGGAGGGCTGTGGCTTCACCGTCATCAATGGCAGGGACGTCCTATGGTGCATCTTGTCAGCACAAATCGCGAGCGCCTGCGCGCCTATGGCGCAGCGCTTGGCATTCCGTCCCATCGTCTGCAGCACAAAGCGCTCAAGGATCCGCGCACGACGGTGCGACGTGCCGCGTGGCATTGGGATCTTGGTGGTCCGGTCCTGCCGCCGCAGGACGACGTATTACTCCATCCAGACGACCCGTAGGTGCGCTACCTGCCGAGCAAACGTGCATCGGCTGCACGCGCGGCGCGTTCTCCTTCTTTGACGTTCACCATCGCGAGCAGGGCGCCGCCAACAACGAAAAATGCAATAACGGAAAGTATTGCGCCGCGACTCGAGCCGGTTCGTCCAATGGCAATGGAAAAGACGAGTGGCCCGAGGATGCCACCGAATTTCTCGAACACAGAATAGAAACCGAAAAATTCGCCGCTTTTATGCTTTGGAATCATGTTCGCAAATAGTGATCGACTGAGCGCCTGCGTACCGCCCTGCACGAGTCCAACGAGAATGGCGAGTATGTAAAATTCACGCGCACTGGTCATCTGATAGGCGAAGATACAAATGCCGGTGTAGACCGACAGCCCGAGAAAGATCGACAGTCGTGCGCCGATCTTTCCCGCGAGCATTCCAAACGCGAAAGCGAACGGAATGCCGATGAACTGCACGAGCAGAATCGCGGTGATGAGATCGGACTGTCCGATACCGATTTCTGTGCCAAACACACTGGCCATTTTTATTATGGTTTGAATGCCGTCGTTGTAGATGGTAAATGCGAGCATCGTTAACGCGGCTTGCTTGTATCCACGCAACTCGCGCAAGGTTTCGCCGAGTCGTGTGAACGCAACTTTGAATGCATTTTCGGTGGACGTTTCGTCTGTCTCGAGTGTGCGAGCTGGTTCGGGTACGGTGCGCAGCACGGGAATGGAGAAGACCAACCACCAAATTGCGACGGACACGAATGCGAGTCGCGCTGGAAGTGTTGTCTGCGCGGCCGTAAGGCCGTCACCGTGCGGCAATCCGAACGCCCCAGGATTTGAAATCCACGCCAAGTTGAGCGCAAGCAACAGTCCGCCGCCGATGTACCCGAGTGCGTATCCCGCTGTGGAGACGCGATCCATTTCGGCATCGCTCGCAACGTGCGGCAACAGTGATTCATAAAATGTCATGCTCCCAGTAGCACCGCCTAACGACAATACAAAAACAATTGATGCGAACACGACTTGCCCACGACTGATGAAAAACATTGCGGCAGTCGCGGCGACGCCGATGAGCATGAATGCGACTAGAAACTTCTTCTTGGCTGCGCGATAGTCTGCAATGGCGCCGAGGAATGGCGCAAGAATAGCAATGAGTATGGCACCGACGGTGTTTGCATTGCTCCACCACTGTGAGGCCTGCGGTGGTGAGAGATGTCCCGCTGCCACTTTTACAAAATAGATCGGGAAAACCGCCGTCATGATGGTGGTTTGTACAGCTGAGATTGCCCAGTCGTACATCGCCCACGCGCGGAGCTCACGCCGGTGCAATCCGAGTGCGTTGAGAAATCCGGACGATGCGGGGCGAGAAGAAGTCATGACGTGTCTCGTAAAGGGAGGCGTACTACAGCAGATTAGTGTCTGTGTCGATTCACGTTCTGTCCAGCCCGCGTGGCCGCATTTCGCGTCACGCTTTCATTGCGCGCAGCCCATGCTCGCGCGCGTTTCTCGCGTTCGGTTGTGTCAGCGCCGTGCTTTCGAGCGCGGCGTGCGATCAGGCGCGCACCGCGTCCAACGTGGATTCAAGCGCAACCGTACGCACGATCACCCGGCCGGACAGTATTGCCACTATCGTTGCCGGCAGCGGTTGGAATGTGGATGCGGGACCGTTGATGATCCTTCCAACGGTCGACGGTGGCCTCGCCGCTGGTTCGTTGCTCCGACCAGAAGCGACCGAACTCACCGTTGGTGATACGATTGGCGTGGGTCGTTCGGTTGGTGACGGACGCATCGAACTCTTTTCGCGTAGCGGTCTTGTGGGCGTCGCCCGACTCACGGTCGCTGCGGCACCCCGCATGGATGAAGGCTGTACGGCATGGCCGGTCGCACGTCTCTCGAGTGTTGCGAGCACGCCGATTCTTCCGTGGACGGCGGCATTCGTTGCGGGGCATGTCGTTTCCATTCCGCTGGATTCCATTGAAGGTCTTGCACCGCGTGACTCAGTGCGACTCGCCGCTGACCTCACGCGCCTCGCTTCGGGCTTACGGGATGATACCAGTGCAACATTTCACGGCTTACCCTTTGTCGTTTTGCGTGCAAATCGCGCGCGTGGACTCGATACTACGTTCATCGTGGCAACGCTCGCGCGTCACGTCAATCAAGAAGACGCACCGCGCGAGGAGCGACTCGTGATTGTTGTGGACGTGGTTGGTGAGGATGCGAAGCATTGGACGGTCGCGTGGCATGAACGCGCCGCGGGTCGCGAAGACGATCTTGTGGTGGCCGAACCGTTGATGGCGTTTCACACGGTGCGGACCAAGAATGTGCATTTGCTCTTCGGTCGTGACGATGGCGTTGCGCTTGGTGCGGCCGTGCTCACGCGCGATGCTCGCGGATGGCACGTGCTGTGGGAAAGTGCTGTCGCTGGCTGTAACTAAAGGACACGAATATGTCTCGAGCTTTTTTGCGTGACGATGCGGAAGGTGAAATGCCCCGCCGTAATTACGATCTCCCGCCGCGCGATGATCCCACGTACGATCGCGTCGCCGCTCGCGCGTTGCTTGAAGCAGCACGCGTGGGCGAAACACAACTCGCTGAACGCGCGACGGGGTACTACTGGGGTGAACCTGCGCTCCGTCCGTATGTCGAAGCCATGTTGGTTGAGGCCGAGCACGCGAAAGACGACCGCTTGGAGCAAGTCGCGCGACGGTTCCTTCGATAATGGATTCCTCAATAGGTTTTTCCCTGACACTGGGCGTGCAACTCGTGTGGTTGTTTACGCTCGCCATACCCGTCGCGTGCGTGGCATGGACCGTCACGCATGAAGAACTGTTCCGCGAGCCGCGCGACTACTTTGCCGAACGCAGCGTCACCGCGACCCACTGGTACACGCGCAAGTTCTTCTACCTCGGCACGTGCGAATACTGTTTCAGTCACTATGTAGCGTTGGGTGCAGTGCTCCTGACCAATTTTCACTTGTTGTTGAGCGACTGGCGTGGCACGATGCTGGCTTGGCTGGCGGTTGTCTGGGTAGCCAATCAGTACATGGGTATTCACGGACGACTGCGACTCGGCATCAAAAGTCAACGCACCGAGATCCGTATGTTGGAAGAGCACCTGGAGACGAAGGAGTAAGCGGCAAGAAATATCCGATGCTTGTGTTTTTCTCGGGTCATCGCACTTGGCCATGCCGATCCTATAATGCACGTCACAACGCAAGCCGTAGCATCGCGACCACGCGCGCTCTAATTTGCTCGGCCCATGACTGACGCTCTCTCGCAGGACATCGTCGCGCGTGTCGCGACTGAACTTTCGCTCGCACCGCAACAAGTGCGCGCCACGCTCACCCTCTTTGCGGACGGCGCTACGCTGCCGTTCGTGGCACGCTACCGCAAAGAGCTCACGGGCGATCTCGATGAAGTGCAGCTGCGCGATGTGCGGGACCGGGCGGAGTATTTGCACGAACTGGAAGATCGTCGCGCGGCCATTCTGAAAAGCGTGGACGAGCAGGGCAAGCTGGACGATGCGTTACGCGCCGCGCTCCTCCGCGCCGATACTAAGCAAGCGCTTGAAGATCTGTATTTGCCGTACAAACCCAAGCGTCGTACGCGCGCCATGATTGCCCGCGAACGTGGGCTCGGACCGCTGGCTGATACGCTGTGGGCGGGAGAGAGCACGGACGCGCAGGTGGACGCGGCAGCGCTGGCATATGTGGGCACCGATGGTGAAGTGCCAACGGCGGAGGCCGCGTTGCAAGGCGCGCGCGATATTCTGTCGGAACAACTCTCAGAAGACGCCGTCGTACGCGGCTGGGTACGAGAGATCACGCGGGCGAAAGGCATCGTGCGTAGTACGGTGGCAACGGGCAAAGCGAGCGACGACTCCAAGTTTAAAGATTACTTCGACTACAGCGAATCCCTCGGCACCATACCGAGTCATCGCATGCTCGCCATCCGACGCGGCGAAACCGAAAACGAATTGATCTGGCGTGTGGAAGCACCTACGGACGAGATCAACGCCCGTCTCGCCACCGAAGTCACCGCGCACCGACGTGCGACGCAGCAACTGGGGCTCGTTGCACACGATTGCTATCGCCGCTTGCTGGCGCCGGCCATCGAAGTGGAGCTTCGCGTCGAGTTGAAAACGCGCGCGGATGACGATGCGATCACCATTTTCGGTCGCAATCTTGAACAGCTGCTCTTGTCGGCACCGGCCGGCGAAATGCGCGTGATTGGACTCGATCCCGGCTTTCGCAGCGGCGTGAAAGTGGCCGTCGTTAGCGCCACCGGTGCGCTACAACACACCGACACGCTGTATTTACATCAAGAAGATCGATTTGCCGGAGCCATTCGCGCGATGGTCGCGCGCTTCACGCCGGAGCTTATCGCCATCGGCAACGGCACCGCGAGTCGTGAGACAGAAACGCTGGTGAAAGCTGTGTTGCGCGAACTCGATTCGCCGCGCCCGCAGGTGGTGGTGGTGAATGAAGCCGGCGCTTCGGTGTACTCTGCCTCCGATTTGGCACGCGCCGAATTTCCCGAGCTCGATGTGTCCATTCGTGGCGCGGTTTCCATAGCACGTCGTCTTCAAGATCCACTCGCCGAGCTGGTGAAGATTGATCCGAAGTCGATCGGCGTTGGGCAATATCAGCACGACGTTCACCAAACCAAACTGAAGCAACGGCTCGATGACATCGTCGAGAGTTGCGTGAATCGTGTTGGTGTCGAAGTAAACACGGCGTCGGCCGCACTGTTGGCGTATGTCGCGGGTATTGGGCCTGGGCTTGCACAGTCGATCGTGACGTTGCGTGATCAGCGCGGTCGTCTCACGTCACGCGGCGATCTTAAAGACGTGCCGCGACTTGGTGCAAAGGCGTTTGAACAAGCTGCCGGATTTTTGCGTGTGCGTGGCGGCGTACATCCGCTGGATGCAAGTGCCGTACATCCGGAGCGGTATACGCTTGTTGAGCGGATGGCGAGAGACATCGGCGCCGACGTGGCGACGCTGGTCGGCAACGATGCGCTGGTCGAGAGCATTCAGCTCGCACGCTACGTGAGCGAGGACGTGGGGCTTCCGACGCTCCGTGATATTGTCGCCGAGTTGCGGAAGCCGGGCCGTGATCCGCGTGCGGCGTTTGAGCCGCCGGCGTTTCGCGATGATCTCACCAAACCGGCGGATCTGTTGCTGGGCATGGTGCTTGAGGGCGTCGTGACCAACATCGTCGCGTTTGGCGCATTCATCGACATCGGCGTGCATCAGGACGGGCTCGTGCATGTGAGCCAAATCTCGGATCGTTATGTGCGTGACCCCAACGATGTGGTGAAGGTTGGGCAGCGTGTGCAGGTGACGGTGCAGGGTGTGGATTTGGCGCGCGGTCGCATTGCGCTCACGATGAAGAAAGAGCCCACGGCGCCTGGCGCGAACACCACGCCTGTGCGGGTGAAGGGCAACGCCGAACCGAAAGTGGCGCCGAGGCCTGCGGCTAAGCCGACGCCGAAAACCGCGTCCAAGCCGACCAAAGGATTCGTCGCACCAAACGGGATGCGCTTCAAGTAGTGGCCGCCCACCATCGAGGCTCGTGACGTCAATTTCACGAGCCTGTCTCAAGCGACGTAGCTTGTCCGACCCCGTTATTTTTTCTGGGCCTTCGCAACCTTTTCTACATCCCCACGCGATTCATTTCCGCAATTACCTGACGCCCTAACGGACTCAAGCCGTGATGCAGCCAGACACCGTCTCGTTCGCCCGTGTTGGAATCGGAAAACTGATTATGTCCGTTGTGCGCCAACGGCATGTACCGTCCGCCCAGATCATAAAACTTCTGCACATTCGTGAGATCGGCGCCAATCGAAAAACCGTTCTCGACGCCGATAAAATCACGCGCTTGCCTTCCGCATGAATGCGTCGCGCATCCGCCGCGCGCTGGCGCCAGTTTTTCGGTGAGCCGGTGAATCGACTCGAATTTTTCCAGCGCCTGTGCATTGGCGCGCGCAAAACCAGCAGAATCAAGACTCGCCTACTGACCGACGTACACGGCCAAAAAGCCGCCGCCCAGTCCACCTTCTTCCATCTTCACCAGATCTACGAGCGTGCGCGGTAACCGCTGCGTGTAGTTGGGACCGACTACATTGAAGTTGGTCGGCGCAATGTCGACGTGCGTGTCGAGCGACAGTACGCGCGCATGAATGGCTTTGCCCTCGCGAGGAGCGCAGCGTCGTCGGCAGACTGTTGCGCCATGACTGGCGCCGCGACCAGCAACGAGAGCAGCGGAAGACTGAGTCGTCGAGTGTGCATTCGCATGGTAACGTGACTGTTTAAGATGTTGCGCGTACGAATGAAGCGTGGGTCGTCCAATGCCCGTAGCGCACGCAATGCTGGCAACCACAAGCGCATACTACTGCGTCCCAATTTCGCGGCGCCCCAATGCCGCAGGTGCCGCCGAACGGCTACTCGCGCCGGCCAAGACGACCAAGGTGAGCAAATATGGCACGGCGAGAAAGAGCTGATAGGGCACATGCTGCCAGCCTGCAGCTTGAAAGAGCGATTGCAGCGAATTTGCCGCGCCGAACAAGAGCGCTGCACCGACAACGCGGAGTGGAGACCAGCGTCCAAGCACAACGATGGCGATCGCAATAAATCCGCGGCCCGCCGACATGCCCTCGACAAAGGTGCCTGCCTGTGCGAGCACGAGCGTGGCACCTGCTAATCCGGCCATCGCACCGGCAAAAAGCACGGCCGCCGTTTGTACACGCCGTGGCTTGATCCCTGCCGCAATCGCCGCTTCCGGTTGTTCGCCAACCGCGCGCAACGCGAGTCCAGCCTGCGTGCGCACCATCCACCACGCAGTGAGCGGCGTGAGAAAATACAGTGTGTAAGTCACGGCCGGTTGCGCGAACAGTGCGCGTCCAACCAGGGGGAGTTGATTCAGCAATGGTATCGCGAACGCATGCATCGTGGGTGTAGAAAGTGCCACACCGCTTGCTCCGTAAAACGACGTGTACAGCGTGCCCGTCAAGCCGAGCGACAGCATCGTGATGGCGGTGCCGGTGATGATCTGATCCGCGCGCATCCAAACGGTGAACAGCGCGAAGATCACCGCCATCAGCCCGCCCGCCAGCGCACCCGCCGCGAAGCCTACGCCAACACCCGCTACACCTGCGGCGACGGTCGCCCCAAGCGCACCACAAATGATGGCGCCCTCAAGCCCGATGTTGATCACCCCCGCGCGTTCGCTGACACACTCACCGAGTGCCGCAAACGCTAAAGGCGTGGCCCATCGGACGGTCGCCTCGAGAAATCCCGACGAGATGTCGAGCACGTTCGTCATTTCGCGTCCTCAGGGAGCACGCTCACGCCGCACCACCCGCGCCTGTGAGGGATCGGGACTGCCAACGCTGCGCGGCAACCACGAGCAGAATCAACGTAGCTTCAACGACGGAAACGACTACGCTGGGTACACCTGCATCGCGCTGCATCGCGTTGGCGCCTGCTTCCAGCGCGCCAAACAACAACGCCGTCGCCAACACACCTAGTGGATGCAGTCCGGCTAACAACGCCACCGCAATCGCGGTGTAACCGTAGCCCGGCGAGAAATTGTCGTAGAGCGCGTACGTCACGCCGGTGTACTCCACTGATCCCGCAAGGCCGGCAATCGCACCACTTAGCACAAACGCGGCGAGTGTCGTACGCGCGACGTTGATACGACCCGCGCTCGCGGCCGCCGATGGATTTGCTCCTACCGCACGCAAGCGAAAGCCGGCTGCCGTGGATCGCAGCCACCACCATAGCGCAACCGCGAGTGCAGCGAGCAATACGAAACCGAAATGGAGCTGCGTGTCAGGGATCAACGCGGGCAAATGCAATGCTGCGGGCAGAGATGTCGATTGTGGATTGACGCGCGTTGGCTCCTGCAGAGGTCCGCGGACCAACCAGCCAACAAGATATTTCGCAACGAAGTTCAACATGATGGTGCTGATCACTTCCAACACACCGAATCGCTGACGCAACCATGCGGCGATCGCCGCCCATGCACCACCAGCCAGCGCACCTACGCACACAATCGTCGGTAACGCAAGCATTGGCGGACTGTTACCGACCAACGCAAACGTCGCAGCCGCAGCCGCCGCACCGATCAGCAACTGTCCCTCGGCGCCAATATTGAGAAGCCCAGCGCGAAACGCGATAGCCACGGCCAAGCCGGCCAATCCGAGTGGCACCATGCGCACGAATGTCGCCGACGTAATGGCATACCAAGACCCGAACGCGCCACGCACGAGTGCGCTCAACGCAACGCTCGCATCGTGGCCGGTCGCGACGAGCAAAACCGTGAGCACAACCAGTGCGCCCGCAGCGAAACCAAAGAGCGTGCACAGTGCGACAACGCTGGCACGGAACGATGCAGCGCGCGCCAACGTCATGTGCTCGCCCCGCGCAACATGGCGCGACCAACGACATCTCGATCCCGCACGACCTCAGTAACCAAACCTTCATGCATGGCATACACGCGATCCGCGAGTGCCAATACTTCATCGAGATCGCTCGAGTACAACAACACAGCGGATCCCGTATCGCGCGCTGATCGCAACGCTGCATGCACCGCCAACGTTGCGCGAAAGTCGAGGCCACGAGACGGATTTTCCACCACTAGCGCCTGTGGTTGCGGCACCAGTTCGCGCCCTAAGACCAACTTTTGTTGGTTGCCACCCGACAGTGTCCTCGCCGCGACAGCGGCGCTCGGCGCGCGTACATCGAAGCGCGCTATGATCGCCGCCGTTGCGTCGCGTAACGCGTGCCACGGCATGCGTCCTCGGCGCATACTCGCATCACGGAGCGCGACATTTTCGACCAAGGATGCATCAAGTATCAAGGCATCGCCGTGACGATCTTCCGGAACGAATCCAATGGACGTCGGCTGCCTGAGTTGTCCCGCGTCCGCCACCAGTCGACCAGCCAGCAATCGTAACAACTCTCGCTGACCCGCTCCTTCGATAGCCGCGAGTCCAACAATTTCACCAGCGCGCACGTGCAGCGACGCGTCGCGTACGCGTGTCACTCCACGCGCATCGCGTAGGGACACCTGTACCGCGCTGAGCACGGCCGTCAGCACATCATCTGGTGCGCCTATGGCACGCGACGGCGTTCCACGCGCATCGATCGTCCGCGCGTTGGTCGACTGCTCGCCAAACATTGCGACCGTGAGCGCAGACTCGCCGGTATCCCGCGCGCGTGTGGACATCACCGAGCGACCGCGTCGGAGCACCGTGACCTCATCGGCAATCGCCAACGCATCGCGCAGTTTATGTGTAATCAGTACGACCGCGTTTCCCGCATCCGCAAACGCCCGTATCCAGTGCAATAGTTCGGTCGCCTCACGAGGTGCTAACACCGCGGTGGGCTCGTCGAGAATGAGTACTTGCACGTTGCGCGACAATGCTTTCACAATTTCACATCGTTGCTGCGCACCGACCGACAGCGTACGCACCACAGCGTGAGGATCGAGCACGAGCCCTGCTTTGGCCGACACCACGCGCACGCGTTCGGCGGCGGTGACCGGATCAAACAATCCCCGACTACCGAGCGAGACATTTTCTGCAACCGTCATCGCCGGCACCAACGAAAAATGCTGTTGCACCATGCCGATTCCACTCGCCAGCGCAAATGCGGGCGACGTCATTCGCACAACGGTGCCGTGCAATCGAACCTCGCCACGCTGTGGAGCGAGCAGACCGAAGGCGACGCGCATCAACGTTGTTTTCCCAGCGCCGTTTTCACCGAGTAACGCATGTACGGTGCCCGCACGGGCGGAGAACGACACGTCGTCGAGCGCGAGCGCGGTGTGAAAGCGTTGGCTGATGCCCTCGAGTGAGAGCGCCGGCGCCCTCGACTCGATGTCGTTCACGAGCCGGTGGGCAGGTGTAGAAAGGTCCACGGCAGATTCAGTGTCGCCTGAAGGAACTGTCCCAATGCTTGCACGCCGAGTGTTTCGGTCGCGTAGTGTCCGGCGTAAATCACACAAAGATCGTGTTCGATGGCGTCTACCGTTGTGTGATGTGGCCCTTCACCCACGATGAGCGTGTCGACGCCGTGCTCGCGCGCTTCGCGCAACGTCTCGGACGATGCGCCACCACCGCTACACATCGCCCAGCGACGTGTTGTTCGACCACTTGTCGGGATTGAGGTGCGCACTGGACTGTTGTACTGCGCTGCAAAGGCGACCACGCGCGCGAGCAGTGCATCGGTGGACTCGTTCGCACGGCCCATCAGGCCAATGTTGACTGACTGAAATTTCGCAAACCCCTCCGATGGTGTTAACGCGAGCGCTTCTGCAAGTCGCGCGTTATTACCGTATACCGGATGCAGGTCGAGCGGCAAATGCGACGCATACACCGCGATGTTGTTCGTGATGAGCAGTTGGTACTTGTTGTAGGACACGCCAATCACTGGTTGCACACCGCTCCAGAAGAGGCCGTGGTGCACGATGAGCAGATCGGCACCTTCCTGTACTGTGTGCGCGATCGCAGCGTGCGATGCATCGACGGCGACCGCGATTTTCGTGACACGTCCCGCATTCGCGACCTGCAGCCCATTGAACGCACCCGCGTAGTCCGGGATTTGTGCGGTGCGCAGCTCGAGATCGAGTGCAGTTACAACCTCGGATAATGCGATGGTCACGGCGTGACGGGCTTGGCGGCGTCTGTGCCTCTGAGCAACGCGTCGAGCGCGCGAAATGTCCCGGCATGCAGCATTATGCCGACGGAATCTTTGGCGGCGATCGCGTTGGCCGGAATGCGCGCGGTCATGGCCGGATTCAGCACGAGTCGCACGACGTCTTGTTGTACGCCCAAGTGGAACACACGACCCTTGAATTGACCGCTCTGCACTTCACGCGCGATCAGAAGGAACGCTTTGGACAGATCGATCACGACACTGGCAACCACGACATCCGGCGCGATGTCGTTCTGATTTGAGTTCGTGCCGAACGCCAGCACTTTCTTTTCTTTCGCCGCTTGAAACACGCCAAGGCCGGCGGCATCAGCATTTTGGAAGAGGACGTCTGCGCCTTGCGCGATTTGCGCAAGCGCTTGCTCTTTCGCTGCGCTGACGTCCTCCCAGCTGCCGATATACGACGTCAATACCTTCACCTTCGGATTGATTGATTTTGCGCCTAAGGCAAAGGCGGCGAAACTCGCCTTCACAGGCGGCTGCTCTTCGCCGGCAATCAAACCGATCGTGTTCGTGCGTGTCATCGCGCCAGCGACGATGCCCGCTTGGTACGATGACTCTTCGAACGCAAAACTGACCCCAGCGAGATTCGGTCCGATAACGCGACCACTGGTCACGATATATACCGTCTTTGGATATGCGGGGGCGACGCGTACTGCCGCGTCCTGATACTCGAAGCCGTGCCCGATGACGAGGTCGAAATGTTGCGCGCCGTACTGTCGGAAGTTTTCTTCGAATTGCGCCGGTGTCTTCGTCTGGATGTTCGAAATTTCGGCGCCCAATGAATCGCGAAGCGTTTTTAGCCCGTCGTAGGCAATGCCACTCCACGAGCGATCCGATATCGGCCCTGGCGTGAGCAATGCCACCCGGAGCTTTTTGGGTGCGCCGTCAACGGGTTTGGCTTTCTCTTCGCGTCTCTGACACGCGATTACGGCTAGCATGCCAACGATGCATATTTTGGAGGAAAGACGCATATAGACGCTATTATGGCGCGATGATGTTTGTATCATGGTTTAATCGTCTACGGAGATGCCGAGTAGGGCAAGGAGTCGCGCTAGGTCATCGTTGGAGAAGAATTCGATGCGCACTTCGCCGCGATCCGGTCCACTTACGTGCAGTGAGACGCCTGTTTGCAATTTTCGACGGAGCATTTCTTCGATCCGACGAGTTGTCGCTGACGTACTTTTTGTCGCGACGCTGTGTTTTGGCGTAGCTGCTTTTCGACCGGTCTTCGCTGGAGTTGGCCGACCTGCATGGACCCGACGTTCGACTTCGCGCACTGAGAAACCATTTTTCACGGTATCCTGTGCCAGCGCGAGGATCGCCCGATCGTTGGCCAGTGGCAGCAGCGCGCGCGCATGTCCCGCGGAGAGCTGTTTTTTCTGTAGTAACGTTCGGACGGCGGTTGGCAACTGGTGTAGTCGCAGGGCGTTAGCCACCGTCGAGCGATCTTTCCCCACGACGTCGGCCACTTCTTGTTGCGACAATGCGAAATCGTCGATCATGCGCTGATAACCGTCCGCTTCCTCCACGGGATCGAGATCGGCGCGTTGCAGATTTTCAACCATTGCGAGTGTTAGTGCGGCGCGATTGTCGGTAGGTCGGACAATCGCAGCAATGTCGGTCCAGCCCAATCGTGTAGCGGCTCGTAGTCGTCGCTCTCCCGCAATCAGTTCGTATCCTTCGCCATTTGGTGCCGGTCGGACAGTGACCGGCTGCAAAAGACCATTGCTTCGAAGACTCGATTCAAGGTCGGCGAGCTCTCTTGCTTCGAACTCCTTGCGTGGCTGAAACGGGTTGGGTCTGATCTGTGTGATCGGCAACTGCTGCAATGCACTTTCGGGGCGTTCGTCGCGATCGACCGCCTGAACGACGGTCTCCCGAGCTGGCTCTTTGCGGGCCAGGAGCGCGTCGAGCCCTCGGCCGAGTCGACGTGGTGTTTCCGGCTGGGCCATGGGATTGGTGGCGGTGATGAGGGGAACGTCGTTACGCGTTGATCGTGTCGCGGGCGCGGTCACGGTCAAGTAGCTCGCCTGCCACGGCCATGTACGATTGTGCGCCGACCGAGGCGACGTCGTAAACGGCAATGGGTTTTCCGAAGCTTGGTGCTTCTGCGAGTCGAATATTGCGCGGAATGACCGTAGTGAAGACGCGATCGCCGAAGTGCGCGCGAGCGTCGGTCGCCACTTGGCGGGAGAGGTTGAGTCGTGCGTCATACATTGTGAGTAAGACGCTGTCTACTTCAAGCGACGGGTTGAGCTCGTCCTGTACTCGCTGCACCGTGCCTAGCAGCTGTGACAATCCTTCCAGCGCGTAATACTCGCACTGCAGGGGAATGAGTAGCGCGTCGGCGGCGACCATCATGTTGAGGGTGATGAGCCCCAGCGATGGTGGACAATCGATGAGGATATAGTCGTAGCGGTCGCGAATGTTGGCGAGCGCCTGCTGCATTCGACGAGCGCGATCGTCGGCTTCGACGAGCTCCACTTCGGCGCCAGCGAGATCTGGTGTGGTCGGCAGCACGTCTAAGTGTTTAAAGTGCACGCTTCGCACGATGGCGTCATCGACCGTTGCGTCTCCAATGAGCACGTCATACGTGGTCGCAGTGAAGTTTTCGCGTGTGAGTCCGCATCCGCTCGTCGCGTTGCCCTGTGGATCGGCGTCTATAAGCAGCGTGCGTTGCTCTGCGACGGCGAGCGAGGCAGCAAGGTTGACGGCGGTCGTGGTCTTACCAACGCCGCCTTTCTGATTAGCAATAGCGAGTATGCGCGCCACAAGTTGGGTAAAGGGTTCGCGGGAGGCGAAGTATCGGTGGGGAATAGGGAATAGGGAATAGGGATTAGGGATTAGGGAATAGGGAATAGGGAACGTCAATCTGTCTAACTGTCGGATCACGCCGTTTCACGTGAAACATCTACCCACAAAATGCGAAGGCACGGTGCGGAAGCACCGTGCCTTCCCTCTTCAACTCTGCACTCGCTCTACACGAGCAATTCAGCGCTTCTCGAATCGCCAGCGCGTCGACACCGTCACGGCTACGGTGGTGGTGCCTTCGGCAATCGGTGTTGGTGAGGCATCGGACGAAACCACTTTGGACAACGCCATCACTTGGCGTGGCTGCGGCCGCTCGAAATCGTTCACCGACACTTCCAAGAGTTCGGTGATCTTTCCGCCGGCAGCGCCCGCCGCCACGTCTGCTTGCCGACGAGCGGATTCAACAGCCTGCGTTAAGGCTGCGTCTCTCGCTTTCGCCGCATCCTTCACGAGGAAGTCTAGCCCAGCAATGCGATTGGAGCCGTTGTTGAGCGCCGCGTCGATGATGCTACCCGCCTGCTCAAGTTTGTCCGTCTCGACTTGGACGATGTTGCTGACTCGATATCCGTCGACAATGACGCGCCGCTCTTTCTCGTCGTATCGCTGCACCGGTGACACGCTGTAGTTTTGCGTTGAAATTGCAGAAGCTGGAATGCCAAGCGCGCGAATGGCGGCGAGGACGGCTGTCTGTTTCTTATTGTTATCGGCGGCGGCGATTGCGGCTGTTTTCGCTTGGGTTTCGACACCGACTTGTACACGGGCGCGATCTGGAGCGACTTGCACTTCACCGCGTGCTTGCACAGAAATCTGAGGAACAGGCGCCTGCGCAAGCTGCGCGTGGGCCGTTCCAGCGCCGGTCGCCAACGCAACCGCCGTGGTGGTAAGTAGTACGGTACAAAACTTCGAGACAAACAATGACATGGATACTCCGTAAGTAGGTGGTGCCGGCGTCCGTGGAGTGCTTATTCCACACCCCGAGATAACGCAAATGTTCGAAACGGTCTGTGCTATAAAGAACGAAAGAAAAAAGCACAACAGGGACGAAACGGTTACACAATTTATCTTTTCAAGCCAGTAATACGACAGTAACACATCTTTATCAGCTCATTTACGCGTATCATAAATCGGTTGACTCAATGACCTGAATTACTGTGCCGCGACGACGTAGCTCCAACAACAAGTTTTGCAGGTCCGCCGGACTCAAACCCGGAATCTGTCCAGCCTGCGCCATCGTCATTGGACGAATTGCCGCCAACTTCTGACGGGCTTCCATGGACAGCGTAATCATGGCCGCATAGTCGAGCGTGGACGGCAGCGCGACATGCCCAAGTAGTCGCAGCCGGTTCGCGCGCGAACGCTCCTTCGTGAAATATCCCGCATACTTGATCTCCAATTCCGCGCCGAGGACTGCTTCCGGTGGCAGGTCGGCGCCAACACCAGCCGCGTCAAATACCGCGCGCAACGACACATGTTGTCGACCGGCCAATTCTGCCGCGCGCACGGCGTGCGCCAAAGGGGCTGACTGCACCGCCAACAATACGGGCAATGCGACGGCCGGTGTGATGCTCGTGGCCTCCGCCAACGTGTGCGCGCGCTGCACGGCGTGTAAACGACGCTCCACATGCGATTGCTCGCGCTCATCATACAGCGCCGCGTCTTGAGCGATCGAAGCGAGCCGCGACAACGCATTGTCTTGGCGCACGGTAAGTCGAAATTCACTGCGCGATGTGAATAGACGATACGGCTCATCAACACCGCGCGTCACAAGATCATCAACCAAGACGCCGATGTAGCTACTCTCGCGACCGAAAATAATCGGTGCACGTTCCTGCACCCACCGCGCGGCATTCAGACCAGCGACGACACCTTGTCCCGCCGCTTCTTCATAGCCCGTGGTGCCGTTGACTTGTCCGGCAAACCACAGTCCGGTAATGGCGCGTGAGCCCAGTGTCGCGTCGAGCTGCGTTGGCGGATAGTAATCGTACTCGATCGCGTAACCGGCGCGCGTCATACGCACGTGTTCGAGTCCGCGCACCGACCGCAGGAGTTCAAGCTGCACGGGTGCTGGTAGCGATGTCGACAATCCGTTGACGTACAACTCCGACGTGTCATGTCCCTCCGGTTCGAGGAACAATTGATGCCGTGCGGCGTCCGGAAATTTCACAACTTTGTCTTCAACACTCGGGCAGTAGCGCGGACCACGCGACGCAATCGCACCACCGTACATCGCGGACTCGGCGAGATGTTCCGCGATGATTGTCTTGCCATTCGCCTCGAGCCATGTAATCCAACACGGCATTTGCGCCGGATGACGCACATGGTCGCCCTCGCGTCGTGGCGTCGTCCAAAAATGCGACCACTCGAAGTTGAACGCTTCAATTTCGCTATGCTGCTCGTCAAGTACGGTGAGTGCAACCGATCGTCCATCGATACGCGGCGGTGTGCCGGTCTTAAAGCGTTCGGTCGTGAGCCCCAACGCGTCGAGCTGTTCGCCCAAAAGCGTCGAGGGCGCTTCACCTGCGCGACCGCCGCCAATCGTGGTGCTCGTGCCGATGTGCAGTTTGCCGCGCCCAAATGTGCCGGTGGTGAGCACCACCGCACGTGCGCCGAAGCGTCGACCTTCTAATGTTTCGATGCCACATACGCGTTGGCCCGATGCGTCAAAGAGCAATCGGGCCACCATGCCTTGCACCGTCGTGAGCCGCGACTGCGCTTCGAGTAACGTGCGGACGGCGCGACGGTACAGGCCGCGATCGCACTGCGCACGCGGCGCCCACACCGCTGGACCCTTACCACGATTGAGCATACGAAACTGCACCATCGCCAAATCGGTCGCGCGGGCGATAATGCCGCCTAACGCATCGACCTCGCGCACGACCGTGCCCTTCGCTATGCCACCGATGGCCGGATTACACGAGAGTTGGCCAATCTGTTCGAGCGCGCCAGTGACGAGCGCCACACTTGCACCCGAACGCGCGGCCGCCACGGCGGCCTCGGTCCCCGCGTGTCCACCACCGATAACGAGCACATCGAATGTCGCTTCGAAAGACGCGCTCGCGGGTGACGTGATTCGGTGCTGCAAGCGATTACCCATGCACGCAACTTACCACGCTCGGCAAGACGGAGTGGATCACGTGCACAGGCAGCAACAGCAAACGCCTGCGCTCGCGGTCACCATGCTAGTCCATGCGTTCGCATGGAAACCCGACATCGGCACGCTTCGACAACGCAACTGCGTGGTGGTGGATATACTGCAGGGGCAGCGCTTCAATCGTTGACACCGCAGTTGTCGATCTCTCCCACCTCTCGACCATGCCCATACCGCTGTCGCACACGGCACCAACACTGTTGATTCGTCGCACCGCGTTTGAACGCGTGCAGCTGACGCGTCAAATAATTGACGAGGCGCTCGGGCTGACCGACGAGGAGTTTCTGCTCGAAGGTGGACTCATTGCGATCGGCCCGCTTGTCGGTGAGAGTGCGCTGACCGATCTCATTGAGGCAATGGAGCGCGCAGGACTCGTGTACTTCGAAGACTTCTTCGAACTCAGTGGCAATTGGCCAGAGTGGTTGGGATTGTTCGCGATGACGTCATAATGTCATAGCACCGCAAGATTAGCGCAGCACGCTCTTCTTCCAGCGTCGCGGCGCAAGCGGAACGTCCGGGTCGAGCAATTGAGGAGCGGCACTGCGCCGCAACACACCCTCCCAACCGCAGCCTAAGCACCAACTGCGGCGAAAGCGCGGACCCAGCATGCGCCACCAACCGTCGCGGGCAATGGGCAACGTATACGCGTCGCAGAGCGGACACACATCACCGTCCGGAATCATCGCGATGAAGGCTTTCGTCGCCAGCCAAATGAAGGCAACACGAATGCCGAGAAAGAGCGCGATAAAAATCGCAGCGTCGGTCCAATTGAACGAGTTCACTATGGATCAACGAACACGTTACAGCCGTTGTTCGACACTATCCCACAATTCCACGTACGCGACGCCTTGCTCGACGCGCTCGATCACTACGTCGGTGCCATCGGCAACGGCCGTACCATCGAGACTGCGTGTTGGCAGCAAGTATTCCCGTTGGTCGAGCGCATACCGTAATTCGCCAATACCGTGCGCTGGAATTGGTCGTGTGAGTCGGCCGATCGTGCCTTGCAAAAGGAAGCGTTCATCCATCTGCTCCGCGCGCGCGCCAGGAATAGCCCACCGTGCGATGAGTACCGATTGCAGCGTCATCGCGAGCGCGCCTACCACGCCGGCCACGCCGATCTGCGCGGCCATCGGCCACGCGGTATTCCGCGTCACAAGGTAGGCAGTTAAACCAAAGCCAATCGTGAACGCCGCGAACGATGCAAGATTGAACAGCGGCGACGGTTCGGCGGCTGGATCATGCTCGCTCAAACGTTCGTGCGGCGCGATCACGGGACGCACACGACGCCCCGTGCCGTATAGCATCGCGAAGACGCCAAGCACAAGTCCGGACATCAGCATGACAAGCGAGATGGAAAGCACGAGACGATACCGATAACGTCAGTCGATCACCACGTCGACGGGACGAGGCGACGCGACACTGAACGAGAAATCCCAACAGTCCTGATCGTAATTTACGTTGCCTTACGCAGCCATAGCAGCGATAAGCTGTGCTCGGTTGGTTACAATGCACTTAATAACTCATCGAAATCGCTCCGAGAGAAATTCCGACGCGCGCCATTCGCCGTAATACCACGGTTTCCATGGCCATCGTCCGGCGGTGAATCCAACGTGGCCGCCGCGCGCTGGGAACTCCACGGTGAGCGCGGCATTGTTCGCGGCGACGTTTCGGACATCATCGAGCACGGCGGGCGGAAGAAACGGATCGTCAATCGCACTGAGCAGCAACAAGGGGACGGTGACACCGCGCAAAAATGGCAGTGCGCTCGCACGCGCATAGTAATCTTTCGCACCGGTAAACCCGTGCAATGGGGCGGTGAAGTGCTCGTCGAATTCCCAAAGCGTTCGCGCATGTTTCACCGTCGCGAGTGCCGCGAGCTCGTCATGGCGCGCGATTTTGGCCAAAGCTTTCGGAATGAGCGAGCGCAAAAATGCTTGCTCGTACACCATACCAAAACCACGGCCGATTTGTCGCGAGGCACGTGCCAGATCAAATGGGACGGACATTGCCACAGCACCGACGACTTGCGATGACATCGATGCGCCACGCTCGCCAAGCAGTTTGCACAGCACATTCCCACCAAGGGAAACACCAACAAGTCCAAGTGGCGCAGTTGGAAATTGGGCGACGATGCGGTCGATGACCAATGCCGGATCGCTAGTCTCGCCCGAATGATAGCTGCGCGGCAAACGATTCGGTTGCGAACCGCACGTCCGAAAAAGCAGCAGATCAGCGGCCCAGCCCCGCGCCTGTGCTTCGCGAAACATTGCGCGCGCGTAGTGTGAGTGCACACCGCCCTCGAGACCGTGTAGGAGCAGGATACGAGGCGCATTCGCCGGTAGCGCGGTACTCGGTATCAAGCGCACGATTTCCAGGAAGTCACCGTCGGGAGTGTCCCATCGCTCAACGCGCGTGTTGGCGACGGGCTCGCGTCGCCCGATCCGCCCCCAGAGCGTGGCGGTGTGCGCGTCAGGCAACCACCACGCGGGGCGATACGCGGGGCGATACGCGGATGAAGACGCCGGGCGATGTAGCGACGTGGTCATCAATTGTGCGAGAGTAGATTTGCGCGGATCATCACGCAGAAGCTACCAACCAGGAGAAGTAAACGGTGCCGGTGACACGGTAATGGAAACATTTGTCGCAACATTTGTCGCGGCGGCCGCAAGCGCTGTGGTGGCCGCGATCGTGGGACACGGTGTATTGCGCCCGCTGCTTGAAGCACGCGGCATTATACCGTGGACCATCCGCGACTCGATCGGAGCGCTCCCGCTCGTCCTGCTGGGAAGCGCCGCATTTGGAGCCGGAGTCGAACGTCTTTCGGGCTGGCTGTTCGGTGCGTGCGGAGTGATCATCCCTCCCGCTGGCGCGTTCGTCGCGCTGTTGTTCATCGTGATCGGCCTGCTGATGCTGCGACTCGGCCTGCTCGCCCTTCGTAAGCTTACCTGACTCGCCGTGGCGTACGCGCCTTCGCGGCGGCGTCACACTCCGGCCACCATGCTTCGACGTCTCGCTCGCAATCTGACCGTGCAAGTGCTCTTCGCTGTGATCTGCGGCGTTGTCTTGGGTGTCGTTGATCCTGGATTTGCGAAACAGCTGAAGCCCGTCGGAGACACGTTCATCAATCTGGTGAAGATGGTGATTACGCCGATCATCTTTTTGACGATCGTGCACGGCATTGCATCCATGGCCGACTTGCGCAAACTCGGTCGTGTTGGCGGGAAGGCGTTGCTGTACTTCGAGATTGTGTCGACGATTGCGCTGGCAATCGGGTTAGTAATTGTGAACGTGACGAAGCCCGGCGCTGGACTCGATGCCACGACGCTGGCCACCGGCGATATCTCCTCGTACACCAAGGTGGCCGCGCAGCAGAGCATGCTGGAATTCTTTTTGCACATCGTACCGAGCAATGTGGTGGCGGCATTCGCGTCTGGCGATCTACTACCGGTGGTGTTCTTCTCCGTGCTATTTGGTGTCGCGCTCACCGCAACGGGCGAAGCGGGGCGTGAAGTTGCGGATTTATTGTTGCGCGTGCAATCGGTGTTTTTTCGCATCGTTGCCATCGTGATGAAGGTCGCGCCGATCGGTGCGTTTGGCGCGATGGCGTTCACCATTGGAACGTTTGGATTGAAGACGTTATTGCCACTCGGCCGCTTGATGCTTGATGTATACCTCACGATGGCGCTCTTTGTTTTTGTCGTGCTCGGTGGCATCTGTCGACTGTACGGCTTCCGCATTTTGAGTTTGCTACGCTTTATACGCGAAGAAATTTTATTGGTACTGGGCACGTCGTCATCCGAGGCGGCACTCCCACGCATGTTGGAAAAAATGGAGCGCTACGGCTGCGCAAAACCCGTGGTAGGGTTGGTGATTCCGACAGGCTACTCGTTCAATCTTGACGGGACGAGCATCTACTTATCGATGGCCACGATTTTCATCGCGCAAGTATACCGCGTGGACCTGAGCCTCTCGCAGCAACTCACACTGCTGGGCATTCTTATGCTCACGTCGAAGGGCGCGGCGGGCGTTACCGGATCAGGCTTTATCGTGTTGGCGAGTACTCTCGCGGCAACACGCACGGTACCGGTGGAAGGCGTAGCCTTGCTGCTTGGTGTTGATCGATTCATGTCCGAAGCGCGCGCCATTACGAATCTCATTGGCAACGGTGTGGCGACGTTAGTGATCTCACGCAGTGAAGGTGCATTTGACGATGCAAAGCGTGTGATTGCGGAGTCTACGCCGTCGATTTCGTAGCACGCCGATCTATTACGACGTATGCCGCCCGCTGAGTTGCAGGTTCAGATATTTGGTACGAAGAAAAACGCAGAAACGCGCAAGGCGCTGCGTTTCTTTGCCGAGCGACGCGTGAAGACACATTTCGTCGATTTGCAAGAGCGTGCGGCCGCATTGGGCGAACTGCGTCGATTCGCGCAAAAATTTGGTGTCGAAAAATTGATTGACCGCGAGTCGAAGCGATTTGCCGAGCTTGGATTGCGTACGGCGCTGTACGGTGAAGAACGATGGCTGACGATTTTAGCGGACGAACCGCTCTTGTTACGACAGCCACTCGCGCGGCTCCAGCACAAGTTGACGATTGGTATGCAGGATACGACCTGGAAGGAATGGTTGGGGTGATACGCTGCGGATGTGCAGTCCGTGCGCGATCTCGCTAATTGTCGGTGATGCTACACGCTCCAGTTCGCTGGATTGCTCGGCGCTGCCTGCGATGGTTTTATCGTGAACGGCGCTTTGTCGGACTGGAACGCATTCCTGCGCGCGGTCCCGTTTTGCTCATCGGAAATCATCCCAACGACATCCCCGATGTGTTGTGTGGGTATCTCACTACGCCACGTCGTGTGCTGTATGTGGCCACCGTTTCAGGTGCAACATCGGCGATTTCACAGGCGATGTACCGCGGACTCGGGGTTATTCCCGTGGCGCGTGTCCGCGATGCTCGAAAGTTGCGTGTACAGGGGATTGATGCAGCGGCCATGAACACAGAGGCGTTTGCGCGCGTGGTGAAACTGCTACGAGCGGGAGAGATTGTTGGGGTGTTTCCGGAGGGTGGGGTTCACGACGGACCATCGCTCGGCGCATTTCGCGCTGGTGTCGCCAAAATGGCGCTTACTTGTGGTCATAGTGGCTTAAAAAGTGAAATACAGATTGTTGCATTCGGTCAGCAATACGACGCGATGCGAACGCCGAGGAGTGACGTAACGGTTGTGGTTTCGGAACCGCTCGTACTCAGCGACTGGCTTGCGGCGCACGCCGAGTTTCACACAAACATCGCGCTGTCGCTCCGCGATGAAATGCGATCGGTGCTTCTCACGGTGACCCGAAATTCGTCAACATGGGCGTCGGCCACCGCGCGAGATCGCCTCTGCGCGGTGATCGGCGCATTGGAGTCGGGTGGCGATGCGTCTCCGCTCGTGTCGGCAGCGCGCGTGCAGGCGATGTGCGCCACCGCGTCCGACGCTGCGGAATGGCCAGACGGCGCGCTGCGGCCGCTCGTCGATGAGATCATTGCGACCATCGGGCGCGCGGGCGGCATTGCAACGTCGTCGCGTGACTGTGCCCGCGTATGCGCGGCCTGCGGCGTGCCGCACGTCATGTCCAGCTGGCCATCGCCATTGCTGCTGCGTCTGACGGCGCCGATCGGATTGTGCGGACTGCTGGTTCACGGTCCGATACTCGTCGTGATCTGGAAACTGGCCAAGCGTTCGACAAAAGATCGCACCGAATGGGTGGCCCGCGCCTTTGTCCCGGGGCTGTACCTTATGTTGCTCTGGTACGCGGTGTTGGGCGGCATGTTCGCTGTGGGGCTGCACGCCTCCGCGCACTCGGCATGGTTAGCAGTTCCGGCCGTGATGCTGCTACCCCGACTTGGCGATCTCGCCGTGAGTTGGCGTGACGCGGTCAACGCCGAGCGTTTACGTCGCCGAGTGATGCGTTGGTCGGAGGCAGACCGCGCGGCCGTGTGTACAACGGCGAGCGCCCTTCGCGCCGCATGGCATTCCTATCAAACGAGTTCTGTTGTGAAGGCATCGGTATGACACTGCTCGCCGTGGGAAACGCGGGAGTCGATTTTGGCGCGTCGGAGATTTTCCGCGATATCACGTTCACGATTGCCGATCGTGATCGCTGGGCGATTGTTGGAAGAAACGGGACGGGCAAGACAACGCTGATCAAGCTCATCACCGGAGACCTCGTGCCCACGCGTGGTACGGTGACGCGTCAGCCTGGCCTTCGTGTGGCCCTGATGGATCAGCATCGGCGGTTTCCGGAAGACATGTCGTTGTGGGAGATCGTGGCAGGCGCGTTTGGCGAACTGCGTGACTTGGAGCATTCGCTCGCCGATCAGGCGGCCAATCTTGAGTACGACCACGGCGAACTTGCGATGGCGAAGTACGGCCGTGATTTGGAGCGTTTCGAACGCGATGGCGGCTACCAGATGGCAGCCAAGGTTGACTCGGTGCTGATGGGTGTGGGTTTCGATCCCGACGCGGCGAAGACAACGTCGATCGGCACGTTGAGTGGTGGCGAACGTGGGCGTGTTGCGCTTGCCCGTCAGCTCGCGACGCCCGCGGAACTGTTGTTGTTGGACGAACCAACGAATCACCTTGATCTTGAAACGACGGCGTGGCTCGAGAACTATTTGCGCGAGACGGATCGCACGGTGGTGTGCATTAGTCATGATCGCGCGTTTCTCGCGGCGATGGCCGATCACGTGCTGCATTTCGAAGGTGGGACGGCGTTTGCCTACAACGGCGGGTATGCGTCGTTCATCACGCAACGCGAAGAGCGTCGGCTCACGCAGCTGCGCCAGTTTGATCAACAGTCCAAGAAAATTGCGTCAGAGTTGGAGTACATCGCGCGCAATCTCGCGGGTGTAAATACAGCGCAAGCGAAAGGTCGACGAAAGCGCTTGGAGCGCATGCCGCGTTTGTCGGCGCCCATCGGTGCGGACGGCGTGATGGCGTTGCGACTCACGGCGGGCAATCGCAGTGGCGATCGCGTGATTGAGGCGGAACACGTGACGGTGGCGGTTGAAGGACGCGATCTCATTCGCGATGCGAATGTGGTGCTCGAGCGCGGCGAGGTGGTGGCGTTGCTCGGGCCGAACGGTTCTGGGAAAACAACGCTGATCAAAACGCTTCTCGAGGAGCATCCTGTTGCGGCCGGTCGCGTAAAAATCGGGCCATCATCGACGGTTGCCTATTACCGACAGGATCTTGCGCATTTGCCGTTGGGCAGCGCGATCTACGATGTGATTGCGAATTTGCGACCCCTCTGGGAGCGTCGCCAAGTGCAGGGACATCTTGGACGATTCGGTTTCAGTGGCGATGAGGTACAACGCACCGTTGGCACGTTGTCTGGTGGTGAACGGGCGCGCGTGGCGTTGGCGTTGCTCACGCTCGAAACCTCAAACCTGCTCATTCTCGACGAACCGACCAACCATCTCGACGTCGAATCGATTGAAGCGATGGAAGACGCGATCGAGAGCTACGAGGGCAGCATGCTCATCGTGAGCCACGACCGAGCTGTGCTGCGCGGGGTCGCCACGCAGGTATGGGAAGTGCGCGACCAAAAGTTGATCGTCTTTCCTGGCAGCTTTGTTGAGTGGGAAGAGGCGCGCGCCGAAACGAAGGCAAAGGCGGAACGTGAAGCGCGCGAGCTCAGTGCGCGCGAAACCGAGCGCAACGCGAAGGCGCGAGCCCAAGCCAATGCAACGGCCAATGCGAACGCGCGCGCATCCAAACAGTCACCGGCTACACATTCGGCCAAGGGCAGCGGGAAGCACATGCACGCCGCTCCGTCCGGTGGCAAGCACACAAAAGTCGCCGATGGCGATGCACGGAAGACTGCGCGCGTCGCAGAAAAAGCGTTGGCTGATGCGGAGCTGCGGGTGGCGGTGTTGGAAGGTCGGATTGCGGAGCTCACTCGTGCGCTCGAGGATATGACACTCTACGACACGCCGCACGGTGTGCAGCGTGCGCAAGATCTTGGCCGCGAGTTGGACGAAGCCAAGGACGCGTTAGATGAGGCCGTTTTTGAATGGACCGCCGCCGCAGAACGCGCACAGACGAACGCCAAATCCAGGTAGCGATGATGTTTGCTCGACGCGCCGTTGCGACGACACTCACGTACGCAAGCCTTGTGTGTGTCCCATCATGTGTTTACGCGCAGGATGTTCGTGTAGTCACGATATCCCCAGATTCCACGCATGTGTTGTCGCGTCGTGCGTTGTCCGAATTGCTCGCCGACGCGAGTCGACGTAATGTCCTGCCAACGGATCTGCTGTCGTATCAGTCACGCGTCGAGACAGAAATTGCGGTGATCTTAAAGCGGGAAGAAGGCACCGAGGCCGTTGGCGCGGTCGAACAAGTGGCGAGTGTGTTGCGGTGGACGCGTACTGGCGTGTACAACCAGCATGTCGTTGGCTATCGTGCGCAGCAGTCGGGTGCCAATGTGTCGATGCTCACCGCGTTTCAAACGGGCTGGCTCACGCCGTCGCTTTACGGCAATCGACTGCGAGTCGTGCGTCGCACGCGCACTGCGGATGCGGCGTTTGGCGCTGTTGCGACGGCACGTACGGACGGGAGCGATACGCTACTCGCCGTGCATCCGCTCGCGGTTGATCGTGATCAGTATTATCGCTTTGCCGGCGGCGACACGGTCGTGACGATGCGTGTTGGTGATCGCGCAATACCCATTGTGCATGTGCGGGTGCAGCCGCGCGCGGATGTGCAGGCGCACGTACTCTTATTTGATGGCGAGCTGGATCTGGATGCGTCACGCGGAACGCTGGTGCGCATGCGTGGCACATTTGTTCGAATGAATAGCACGCGTGGGCCTATCGCTGGTGCGCTGTTTGACGCAGTGGCGTTCATCGAATATGAAAACGCCGAGCGCATGGGTGCGTACTGGCTACCCGCGCGGCAGCGCGTCGAGTTACAAGTCACGGCACCGTTCATTGGCGATGGTCGCGCAGTCGTTCGTATTGTGTCACGGTTTACGGATATGCAGGTGAACGATACGATGCTAGATGCACGTTCGCTCGCCGCCGCTGATTCGCTGCGCGCACGGGGCCGTCGTCGACTAACGTTTGCGACGCCCGATTCGCTTTCGCGTTTCGGCGCGTGGCGTTCGGACATTGGCGACGTCACGGGGGGCATGCACGCGGATGACTTCGATGACATCGGACCCGATCGGTGGCGTGTAACGGGTCGTCCACGTTTTGACGTGACGGCCCCGCGCGCTTCGGACGTCTTCCATTTCAATCGCGTAGAAGGCGTATACACGGGCTTGGGCGTCAAAATCGCCATGCGTGATGTTGCGCCAGGCGTTGTGGTGCGCGCCAACGCCGGATGGGCGTGGAACGAAGGGACCACGCGCGGTCGCCTGTCGCTGGAGCGCACGCGCGGGGCATGGACGACAGAATTACGCGGTGGTCGTTCGCTTGATAACACGAATGATTTTCGCGTCCCGTTTGATTCGGGTTCGACCGTTGGTGCGCTCTTTAGCTCAGTCGATCCCTATGATTACGTGGACCGACGTAGCGTCACGTTCGCCGTGATGCGCAGCGTAGCGGCGCGTACGTTGCTCCTTCGTGCAGAAGCTGGATATGCCGATGATCGCTATCGGCCAGCCAGGTATCTGCGTAGTCCATTTGGCGGTGACGCGTTCCGCCCCAATCGCGGGGTTGACGCGGGTGGCTACGTGCGGTCGGCGGCATTGGTGGAGTGGCATCCCGACGTGAACGCGGAGTTTGTACGCCCCGGTATGAGTGCGCGCGTATCGTACGAGCGCGGTGATGGTTCCATCAATTGGCAACGTTTCGAAGGTCGTGTTGTCGCACGCAAACCATTTGGACCGTTTGTAGCCATTGCGCGATCTGACATTGGCGTGGTGCTCGGCAACACCCCACCTTCGCAGCAGCTGTTCGAGCTCGGGAAGCAGCAGAACTTGCCTGGATATCTGGACAAGGAGTTCGCGGGAACGCGTGCGGCGGTATTGCGTGGGCAACTCGCGTACACGAGTCCGTGGTTGCGACAACCCATTCGTGCACGACGATTGTTTTTACCAGCGATCGCACCCGGATTGAGTGTTGGATTGCAAGGTGGGTGGACAGAAATTCCCGATGCGGCCGCACGCGCAGCGGTGCGACGACTTGGCGCGTTGCCGGATAGTGCTGGCGTCCTTACGCCGGTTTCGCGCGCAACGGGCCGCGCGCGTGCGAGCGCGACCGCAGGATTGCGTTTCTTTTCTGGCGGCGTCTTTGTTGGCGCAACACGCGCGATTGATCACGCCGCGCCGTGGCGCGCATTAGTTACGGTTGGGCAACAGTGGTGACGCGCGGTGACTGACCGAGTGCCGTGCGGTTCGCATCTGTCACCGTACCGCACGTGGGGCAGAATTGGAAAAATGCGTTCTTCGTTGTGCCGCACGATGCACACGCGTCAAACAAACGCAATCCACAAAAGACGCAAAAAGTCGCGGTGCTACCTGGTGATGCAGCGATTTGACGCTCACACCCCGGGCATTGGTGCACCGCCATTTTTTTGAGCGCATCTTCGAACGCCAGTGAATCGCGGCGCTCACGCTCTGACTGCTGTTCGGTGACGCGTCGCTGCGCGAGATACTGACGCATGGATCTCACGGCGTAGCGCGCCGCAACCGCGGTGAGCACAATGCCCACGGCGTAGCGTACATATCCTCCGTAGCTCGGCAAATACGGAACGAGTTCGACGAAAAATGTGAACGCGGCGAAGAGTACAAAACCACGGGCGAGCGGCCAATACTCACTCTTGCGTTTGCGCGCCACAAGCCAGCCCGCGACAAGCAGCAGCGGTAAAGTGATCGCAAGGCGAATCCCAAAAACACCGAGTTCTTGTCGGAAGAGCGCCCGTTGATATTGCGTTTCCACGGCGGCGCTGCGTTCCGCATCACGAGCATCTTCGGCTTGTAGCGCCTGTGCTGCGAGCAATAAATCGGCGTCGAGCCGTTCTACCAAACGCTGTGCACCACGCGCTGCGGCTCCCAACGTATCGAGCGAACGCGTACGACGAAGCACCTCCGGATCCTGTCGCGCGTCCGTCGTGGCGGTCCGCGTTGCAATCCACGCATCAAACTCTGCACGCGCCGACGTGTACGAATTCTGTGCAGCCGTGGCCACAAGTCGTTCGCGGTCTTGTTCAGCGGTGCGGTCCTGTTGCAGGTGGCGCAGCGAATCGCGTCGCACGCGGGCCGACGCGACCTGCGCCGGATTCATTAACTGTTCGCGCGTCAGCGTCTGCGGTACACCTGGCAAGTCTGCGATGATACGACTGCCAAGGCCGATGAGAAAACCTGCGAGCGCAACGGACACAACCCACATCGCGATGGCATAGAGTCGTTCAGGAACGCGAAGCGTTTTCAGCATCTGGACAACCGAGTGGCAGGCATGTTGGACGCGCTCAAAATTCACCGATGAAGCCGATCTCTGGTTCGAGCTCGTGGCCGCAGTGCTCTTGCACGGCGTGCTGCGCATGCGCAATCACGGCGCGTACATCTGCCGCTGACGCCTGGCCCACGTTCACCATGATATTGGCGTGAATGTACGAAATTTGCGCGTCGCCAATACGAAACCCCTTCAAACCGCATTGATCGATAAGCCGTCCCGCGCCAACACCTTCAATCTTCTTGAAAATTGATCCCGCACTCGGATGTACGGCTAACCATGGATGTCGAGATCCGCGCCACGACAGATTTTCCTGCAACACTTTCTGCAATGCCGCTGGGTCAGCGCGAAGTAACTGGAACGTAGCGCTTAAAATGACGTCCCGCGTGTGATGAAAGACTGATTCGTCATAACCAAACTTGATGTAATCGGCGTTGACGGTTCGACGCGCACCATCTTCCGCGAGAATCTCGCACGAGGCAAACACCTCGGCGATAAACATGGTGCGCGCGCGCTCGGGTGCCGGCGACAAGAAGTGCAAGTTTTGCCATAGCGCCCCACCAACTGTGCTCGGAATGCCGATGTAGTGCTCAAGACCCGACCAACCGAGTCGCACGGTATCGAGCACGAGGTCCTGCATCACGGCACCACTTTCCGACCAAAGCACTCCGTCATGGCTGATGGTGTGCGCCGCCGCGCGATTGCGGATGACCAATCCTCGCACGCCGCGGTCGCCAACGAGAATGTTGGCGCCTAAGCCGAGGACGAACCACGGAATGTTGAGCGCGCGCGCCGCGGTAATCGCGGTGGCCAGATCATTGCTTGACGTGGCGTCATACAGCACATCGGCTGGACCACCAACGCGAAACGTGGTGAATGGCGCGAGTGGTTCACGCACACGCAGACGCGCGGGGTGAAGGGAAGCGGCGAGTACGGCGGCGATTTCGTCGGGCGTCATGCGGGAAAGTAAGCGAAGCGGAGCAACGTGGCCGATTCTCGCAACCGTTATTTGCGCCGTGCAATCGTGATCACTTCGATCACGCCCATCTCATGTCCCGGACCTCGCATCTGGATGGCGCGGTTTTGGTCCAAGTACTTGAGCTCGACGATGAAGGACGTTTTTACCGTCTTCAAGTCGTCGAGCGACTGCTGCCGTTTGTCGTCGATGTACACCACGACCTCTCTCGCGCCGCCGCCGTCGCCCATCATCGTTGCGGTCGAGTTACGACCATTGCGTGGCGAGAGCCATAGTGGTCGCAATGTCTGCACGACGTCGTACGCGGTATTCACGCCGCCGCTGATCTCCACAATGTCATCTCGACTAATGCGATTGCGATCACCGCGCTGCTTTTGCGCGTGGACGGGTTGCGGAGTAAAGATCACAGCAGCGCTGGCGAACAGCACTCCGACGAGCAGGAATCGACGCATCGTGGGCCTCGGCGTGTAGGTGGGAGCTATGAGTGTACGTTCCGCCGAACGGCGCGTCTAGTCAGGCCGATCGTGCGACGCGCACGATCGCCATCACGCTCAGATCAACATCGGCTGTGGTGGTGGCCCACGATGACACGCTGATGCGCATCGCCGTGCGACCTTGCCATTCCGTAATGCCAGCCCAACACGTGCCATCGGCCTGCACCGCCTCGATGATTCGTTGTGTTGTCGCCGAATCACCAAAGGCTACGAGTACCTGATTCAGTACGACATCGTTGAGAATCTCAAAACCCGCTGCCGACAGTTGCGTGGCAAAGCGCGCTGCATGCGCACAGCAGCGTTCGACTAACTCCGCCACACCAGCGCGTCCGAGCTGTCGCAGTGCGGCCCATACCTCAACCCCACGTGCGCGACGCGATAACTCGGGCGTGAAGTCTGCCGGATTACGTTGCGAGGACGCGGTGGGCAGATACGCTGCCGTGATCGCCATCGCCGCCTGCAATGCATGGGGATCGCGCACGATCGCGAGCCCGCTGTCGTAGGGCACGTTAAGCCATTTGTGTGCATCGGTTGCCCACGAGTCGGCGGACTCCATGCCGGATGTTAGATGCGCATACTTTGGCGAGGCAGCAGCCCACAATCCGAATGCGCCGTCGACATGCACCCATGCATCGGCGGCGCTGGCAAGATCGACAATATCAGCAATGGGATCCGCGCTACCCGTATTTACATTGCCGACTTGCGTACACACGATGGTGGGGCCGACCAGCGCAGGAAATTGATCGATACGCATGCGCCCTTGTCCGTCCACCGGAACATGCGTCACGCGCGAGCGGCCCAGTCCGAGCATGCCGAGTGCTTTCGTCACACTGGGATGTACCTCGTCACTGACGATCACGGTGATCGGCGGGGCGCCAAAGAGTCCGTCCCCTTCAACGTTCCATCCGGCACGTTCGAGCACCGCGTGTCGTGCTGCAGCAAGCGCGCTGAAATTCGCCACCGTCGCACCGGTGACAAATGCTGCACCGCACTGCGGCGGCAGCCCCAGCACGTCGAGCGTCCAACGCATGGCGGTGGCCTCGATCTGCGCCGTGGCTGGCGTCGCGCGATAAATCGCCGAATTTTGGTCCCATGCGGTGGCAAGCCAACTGGCCGCAACGGTGACGGGCAATGCGCCGCCGATGACGAAGCCAAAAAAGCGCGGTCCCGCCATGGCGACCGAGGCTGGCGATGCAACGTCGTCGAGCAGCGCGATCACCGCGTGTGGATCACACGGTCTTTCGGGTAACGGACCGTCGAGCAGCGTAAGTGCGGCTAACGCGGCGGCGGTTGGCGCAACGCCTCGTGCATCCAAGCCTTCGAGGTAACAGATGGCGCGATTCGCTGTGGCTTCGAGGAGTGGTCGCATGGTGCTCTAGTTTACGTGTAGCGGCAGCCGTCGCCAATGTGCCATCGTACGTTGTTGCTCGGACCTCTGCCTCGAACGCTGGGGTATCGAGCCAGCAACTAGCGCCAACAATCATTCCCTCAGACGTCAACGGATGCTTGCTCATCTCGGTGTCTTCGCGCCACGATTTCTGCGACGCGCGCAGCGCCTCGCTGTTGTTGCAGCGTGTGTTGCTCTCGTGCAGCCGGCGCTCACGACACACGCGCTGCATGCACAATCGCGCGCAGAACTCGACAAAGTGCTTCGTCGCAAAGTGCTCGCGAATGGCATGGAAATAATCGTCGTGGAGAATCACGGCATTCCGCTCGCCACGCTGGAGATTGATGTGCGCAATGGCGCGTTCACACAGCCGCCAGAGTTCAACGGTCTCGCACACATGTACGAGCACATGTTTTTCAAAGCGAACAAAGATTTGCCTGACGCCGAAGCCTTCACTGATCGTTCCGCCGAACTTGGTGCGAAGTTCAATGGCAGCACACAAGAAGAGCGTGTAAACTATTTCCTCACCCTACCGGCAGACTCCGTCGAAGGGGGATTGCGATTTCTCGCCAGTGCGTTGCGTACGCCGCTTTTTCGCGATGACGAACTCGCGCAAGAAAAAGAAGTGGTGCTCGGCGAATACGATCGTAATGAAGCGCAGCCGAGTTTTGCGTTCAATCAACGTGCCACCGAGCTCTTGTATCCCGGACAATCCAGTCGCAAGAATACCATTGGTGATCGCTCGGTGCTGAAGAACGTCACGCCAGCGCAGATGCGCGTCATTCAAGGCAAGTATTACGTACCCAATAACAGCGCGCTCATCGTTACCGGCGATGTATATGCGGACAAGATCTTTGCGTTGGCCGAGAAAGTGTATGGAGATTGGCCGCGTGGTGCTGATCCGTTTATCGCTGATCCGATTCCGCCCATTCCAGCGCTCAGTGGCAATAAAGCACTCATCGTTGAGGAACCGATCAACGCCGTCGCGGTCCTGGTGCAGTGGCAGGGACCGAGTGTTCGCAAAGATCCGGCGTCGACTTACGCGGCCGACGTCTTTAGCGATGTGTTGAACACGCCGGGGTCGACGTTCCAAAAGCATCTGGTTGATAGCGGACTGTGGCAGGGTGTGGGTGTGAATTATTACACGCTTAATCAGGTCGGTCCAATTTCGATCAGCGGGCAAACCACACCCGAAAAATTGCGGCCCGCGCTGGCAGCGCTTGAAAAGGAGATCGCGCGCTTTACCGATCCGACATACATCACAACGGCGGAGCTCGAAGCTGTGAAGACGTCGCGCACGGTGACGAGCGCCTTTGGCATTGAAAAAGCGTCAGAAATTGCGCATACGATTGGCTTCTGGTGGAGCGTCGCAAACATTGACTATTTCATGGGATACACCGATCAAATGGCGCAGCAGCGGATTTCGGATCTGATGCGATACACGACAACGTACGTCGCCGGTAAACCACGGCTGACGAGTGTCTTGCTTTCACCGGATGCGCGCAAGGGTCTCGCGCTGACGGAAGCCGAGTTAATGATGCCGACCAAGACACCAACGGTGCGGCCGTGAGCGCGCGTGCTGTGTGGGGCGCGCTCGCGTTGACGCTGAGTGCGTCGACAATCGCGGCGCAGGGCTCGGCGAAACGCGTGCCGTCTATTCGCCAGGTGCTCAAGCCGGTGGCCGAGGCACCGTTGTCTCCGGCCGTGATGGGCGACGACTCGCTGACCTCGCGTTTTGATGTGAGTGGAATTCCCGTCATTCTGCGTCGCGTGACCGCGAACAATGTTGTCGCCGCCAATTTGTATCTGCTTGGTGGTGTGCGGCAGTTTACGCCGCAAACACAGGGGACTGAATCTTTTTTACTCGAGGTCAGCGAGCGCGGCACGCAAAAATATCCTCGTGACGTACTGCGGGCGAAGATGGCGCGCTTAGGCAGCGCCATTGGTGTAAGTGCGGGCTTGGACTGGACAACAATCGCCCTGCGTTCTACGGTACCGGGTTTTGATTCGACTTGGGCGATTCTTGCCGATCGCGTGATCGCGCCACGGTTAGAGGTGGCTGACGTCGAGTTAGTTCGAGATCAATTTCTGACAGCGCTTAAGCAAAAAAATGACAGTCCCGATGCGTTGCTCGACAACCTTGCCGACAGCATCACGTTTGTTGGTCATCCGTACGCGCTTGATCCAATCGGCACGACGGAGTCGTTGACCAAACTGACGGTTGCCGATCTGCGCGCGTACCAGGCGCAACAGATGGTCACGTCGCGCATGGTGCTCGTTGTGGTGGGCAATGTCTCGCGCACGCGTGTGGAAAAGTTGGTGCGCGAATCGATCGGGCGCCTGTCGCGCGGCGCTTACGCGTGGACGCCGCCACCGCCGCCAGCAACGTTGCCGACGGCATACGCGATTGCGAAACGCACGCTGCCCACGAACTATCTGCAAGGCTACTACAAAGGACCACCCGCTACTTCGAAAGACTACACGGCGCTTCGGCTCGCCGCCGCAGTTCTGTCTGGCCGCTTGTTTGCCGAAGTGCGTGGCCGTCGCAACTTGTCGTACGAAGTAAACGCGGCGTTTGTCGAGCGCGCATTTGCCTTGGGCGGGTTGTATGTGACGACGACGTCGCCGGACGACGTGTTAGCGATCATGCGACAGCAAATTCAGGATCTCAGCAGCGGGATGATCACGACGGATGGACTTGAGCGATTGGTGCAACAGTTCATTGTGAACTATTATCTCGACAACGAAACGAACGCCGATCAAGCTAACTTGCTCGCCCGTGCACAGTTGTATCAGGGCGATTTTCGTCGCGCCGCGCACTTTGTGGATGATCTGCGTGCAGTAACACCGGATGACATTCGCCAAGCCGCCGCAAAGTACATGACGAATGTACGATGGGCATATGTAGGGGATCCGGCCCGGGTCACGCCGGCGAGACTCATGCGTTTTTAGTGGCGACACTCTCCGTTGATTTGGCGTACACGCGGTACTCGGACATCGGCGTGGCGCTGTTACAGGATACGGCAACGGGCACCATCAACGCGCAACTCATCGCCGTTCCGTTCTCGGGGACGCCCACGGTCGAGGCTCTCACCACCTGGCTCAATACGACCGCACGTGCGAACGATGTGCGATGCCTGCTTATTGATGGGCCACTCGGATGGAAATCTCCAACCAGTAGTGAGTTACATTCGCGACACAGCGAACGCGCGTTACGTACGCCAGGGAAAACGGGACTACCGCCAGACGGTGTAAAGCCTACACCGTATTTGGGGTTCACGTGCTTTTCGATCGCTCTGTTTGAAATGCTGACCGCACGCGGCTGGGTATTGCCGGGCGCGGAAGATGTGGCGCATGGTGTTGCGCGTGAAAACTCACGCATGATTAGTGAGACGTTCCCCACTGCGGCATGGCGTCGACTGGGCCTTGCATCACTGTCTGGTAAGAAACGCGGCCGCGACCAACGCGTGGAGGTTGCGGAAGCACTTCGGCGGCTGCAAGAGCGTGTCGATCTCCGTGTTGACCGCACGCCGAACCACGATGAGATCCAGGCGCTGGTGGCTGGTGTCGCAGGCGTTTGGTGGGAGCGAGGCGCGTCAGCGCGTGTGAAATGGCACGGAGAACCACCATTCCGTCTCGACGGCGCGTGGCGCGAAGGTTACATCATCACGCCAGAGCAGCCCCGTCTTCTCGATGCCATCCTCCATGATCCCCCCGCTGTCGCGTCGTCGATTCTTGACTCTCAGCGCGGCCTCAGCCGCCGTCGCAGCGTGCGCGCCGCTCCGCACGCCATCACATAGCAGCCGGATGACTACACCCGAAGGTCACGTCGTCCTGTTTCAAGGCGATTCGATTACGGATGCAGGACGCAGCCGCACCAACCTCAATGTCAACGCTACAGCCGCACTCGGCAACGGTTATCCGTTACTCATTGCGGCGGCGATACTCGAATCGCAGCCAGCCATTGGATGGCAGTTTTACAATCGCGGCGTAAGCGGTAACAAAGTGCCTGATCTCGACGCGCGGTGGGCGGTGGATGCGCTGGCCATCAAGCCGCATGTACTAAGCGTGCTAGTTGGAGTGAATGATTATTGGCACACGAAAACGAACGGCTACACGGGCACGACTGCCGACTATGAGACGCAATTTATCGCACTTCTCGCGCGAACGCGCGCGGCGTCATCGAGCGTGCGACTAGTGGTGCTTGAGCCGTTTGTGCTTCGGCTCGGTGCGGTCGACGCGAGCTGGTTTCCCGCGTTCGATGATCGTCGCGCGGCAGCTGCACGCGTTGCCGCGGCCGCAGGCGCGACGTGGGTGCCGTTGCAACAACCATTCGACGCGGCTGCGAAAACCACGGGTCCGGCGTATTGGGCTGCAGACGGCGTGCATCCCACTGCTGCTGGACATGCGCTCATTGCTGAACGCTGGCGCGTCGCGACCCGTATCTGACGATTCAGTTCGTTGGCCTCCCTTACTCTCCCCTCGATCAGCACATGTCCAATTCATACTCGCGTCGCGACTTCGTTGGCGACTCCACCAAGTTGGCGGCCGGTGCGATGATTGTGCCGCGTCACATGCTTGGCGCACCGATCACACGCACACCGAAAGCAAAACTGAACATCGCTTGTGTTGGTATTGGTGGCATGGGCATGAATAACATGGCGATGATGACCGGCGAGAATATCGTGGCGGTATGCGATGTTGATTTTCCGTACGTCGAGCGCGGCATTTGGGGACGTATGCATCCGGCCAAAGGCGAGCCAACGGCGAGTGCAATTGCTTTGTCGGACGCGTACACGAAAGCAGCGAAGTACAATGACTTTCGCGTGATGCTCGACACGCAAAAGGATATTGACGCCGTCCTTGTGGCGACGCCCGATCACATGCACGCCACAATCGCGTATCGCGCGATGTCGCTCAAGAAACATGTCTATGTGCAAAAACCACTCACATATTCTGTCTACGAAGCGCGCTTGTTGGCAAAAACAGCGCGCGAGATGGGTGTCGTCACGCAAATGGGCAATCAGGGGCATTCGTCGGAAGGTACACGTCGCATCAACGAGCTCATTGCATCCGGCGTGATTGGCAAAGTGCATGAGGTGCATGTGTGGACGGATCGTCCGGTTGGATATTGGGCACAAGGCATTCCGCGGCCGACCAATCCGAATGCGCCACCAGCTGTCGTGGCGGCGCCTTCGGCTAACGCGACACCGGCGGCAGCACCGCCACGACCATGGCCCGGTCCAACCCCTCCGCGACAGTGGAATCAACGCACGGTGGATCGTGCAACACTCGCCGCGATGGCGTCAACGCAGCAGACACCACCGCCAGGACTCGAGTGGGATCTCTATCTCGGCGCGGCGCAGGAAATTCCGTATCACCCTGCGTACCACCCGTTCAGTTGGCGCGGATGGACGGACTTCGGCGTTGGTGCGATTGGCGATATGGGTGCACACCTCATCGATCAACCGTTTTGGGCGCTCGGTCTTGACTATCCCACGAGTATTTCTGCGTCGTCGAGTCCGTGGGGTGGTAACGCGACCAATCCGTCGACGTATCCAATGGCCACCCTCGTACAATACGAATTTGCGGCGCGTGGATCGCAACCACCGGTGAAACTGTACTGGTACGACGGTGGACTGATGCCACCGCGTCCCGCGCAGTTGCCCGACGATGTGGTGTTACCGCGTGGTGACGGCGGCGGCGGCGTGTTTATCGGCGAGAAGGGCATTCTCACGTACAGCACTTACGGCAACGAACCAAAAGTCTATCCGGAAGCCATCGCCAAGAAGGCCGAGCACGTGCCGAAAACATTTGTGCGCGTTGATATTCCGCATGAGCACAACTGGATTGCCGCGTGCAAGGGAGAGGTACCTGTCAGTTCACCATTTGAATACGCCGCAAAACTGACCGAGACAATGTTGCTCGGCATCGTGGCGCTGAAAACTGGACAGGGTCGCAAACTGTACTACGATGGCGCCAAAATGAAGGTGACCAACATTCCGGAAGCGAATACCTATCTGACACGCGTATATCGGAAAGGGTGGGAGCTGTAGTTATGAGTACACCACACTTTCTTGGTTTGCGAACAGCAGGCTATCGCGTGCGCGATCTCGCCACGGCGAAAGCGTGGTACATCATCGCGTTAGGCATTTCGCCGTATTTCGACGAACCATTTTACGTCGGCTTCAATGTTGGTGGATACGAACTCGGACTTATTCCCGCCGACGTGATGGTGGAGCGTCGTGACGATGCGGGCGTCGCATACTGGGGCGTGAGCGACGCGGACGCGAGTCATGCGCGTTTGCTCACGCTGGGCGCAACGGAGCACGAACCAGTACAGGATGTTGGTGAAGGTATTCGCATCGGTTCAGTGCGCGATCCATTCGGGAACGTGTTCGGTGTCCTCTTCAATCCGCATTTCGTCTTGCCATGAATGGATCACCGCTCGACGGAGGCGCGGTCGTCAATCTGACGAGTGATGACGGAGCGCGCGTGACGCTGCATCACGATGGTGCCCATGTGTCGTCGTGGATTCCGGCGGGCGAAACGGATGATCGCCTGTTCGTGAGCGCACGGTCAACGTTTGGCCGCGGAGCGTCGATTCGAGGCGGCGTGCCGATCATCTTCCCGCAGTTCGCATCAGAAGGACCGTTGCTTAAGCATGGCTTCGCACGTACAAGCCGATGGTCGCTCCGACATGTGGAACAGCGTCACGACGGCGCGTGTGCCGAGATGGAATTGCGAGATGACGACAGGACGCGTGCGCTCTGGGCGCATGCGTTTCGCGCAGCACTCGCTGTGCGCGTGGGCGGAGCGACGCTCGACATTGGATTAACCATTGAAAACACCGACAGTGCGTCATTCGTGTTCACGGTGGCACTCCATTCGTATTTCCGAGTACGCGATGCATATCGCACCGACATCACCGGCCTCGCTGGAACGTGCTATCGTGATGCGCTGCAGCACCGCGAAGAGTACAACGAAACGAATACCGCGCTGGGAGTTTACGGCGAGATTGACCGCGTATATTTCGATGTATCAGGCCCGCTCAATTTGCGCGAGCCTGAACGAGGACTTCGAATAGAGCAACAAGGTTTTCGTGATGTGGTCGTGTGGAATCCGGGTGAAAATGGTCTACGTGGAACGACTGATTTCGTCGCTGGGGAAGAGCGACAAATGTTGTGCGTTGAATCAGCGGCGGTGCACGTTCCGATCGCGCTCGCACCGGGTGAGCAGTGGATCGGACGGCAAATAGTGACGGCTGTACCGTTAGGGCGCTAAACGCAGGGCGCGAGCAAGATTCTCCGCTTCAATCGTCATGGCCTTCGCTTCTTCGGCATCTCCGCGTGCCGCCAGACCGCGCGCAAGCAGCTGCGCCGTCATGACGTAGAGCGTTGGTATCGATATCGACGCGCCATCAATCCACGTCGGACCAGTGCGCAACGCCGTCGGTCCCCGATACTCCGCCCACAGCAAGCGAGATCGTTCGACATCGAGAAAACCGCCAGGAATCGCAACGAACTCCGGATGTGTCGACACCGGCGTTTCCAGTAAACGTTGCGCTAGTCCTTGTGTGACGATGTAGTTGCCGAGCCCAAGAGCTTGCGCGTACCGACCAACCGAGAAGTAAATCGGACGTGCGGGGAACGCATCTTTGATCATCTGCAACACGAGGAATTGATCGCGCGTGACCACGCCAGCCGGAATGGTCGCGCTGATACCATTGGTGGCAAACACTTGTGGTTCCGCAAACCGCACGGCAGGTGGAATTGCGTCGGCTTCAGCGACCGAGAGCGATACCGGAGCCCCGACAGGCATTCGTTTCGCCAGTGCCGCAAAAAGCGGCAGGCCGGATCCGTCGTACGGTCGTACCTGAATGCGAAGGAGCTGACGTACGTACCAATCGGCGCCGAGATACGGCACTAGCGTGATCGTCACATCGAGACGAACGCCTTCTACTTGTTGTGCATACCAGAGCGGAAATGAGTCGTTGTCACCATTCGTGATAATAATTCCGTATGGCTCGACGGACTGGAGCAAATCGCGAGCCCACTCACGCGTAAAAGTGTCGCCGCGCCGCGGTGCCTGCGTACGGTTGCCGATCAATGGCACCAGTGCAAGCAGCAGAACTGGCGCGGATAATCGCCACGATTTCACGCGCAGAGCGAATGCGCGCCACATGGACGCCAAGCCCACACCCACCCAAATACTCCACGTCGCAAAACTCCACACAAAGAAATAATCGCGGTCGCGCACTTCCCTCGGTACACTCTCTCCGAGTTCCGGGCTTTGTGAGGATCCGTATTTAAAGTTGAGATAGTAAATGAGCGCTGGCGTAAGCGTGAAGATGAGCGGTGCAACAAACGCGAAGGATGCACGATCATTCCGCCAATGCGCAGCAGCACCGAAAAGACCAAGCGTGAGGAACAGCAACGAGAGCGCGTGTTGTAGTGCGGGATGTTCGTGAAATGCATCACGCCACCATTGCCATTGGAAATAGAGCCACCACATACCGACTTGCGCGCTCAGCGGCGCTTGTCGATCCGTGACATTGTGCCCTCCGTACTGTTCGCGCTGCATATTGGCATTCAAGCGAGCAAGCGTCACACTGCTAAACGTGCAGTCGAATCGCGGGCCGCCAACGCAGGCGGTTGGTTCACCTTCGTTAATCGCTGGATTGTGCGCCGCGCGAATGGGTTCAAACGCGAACGGTGTGACGCCAAGCAAGAGTACTACCGCGGCCGCGAGCAGCACGCGCCACCGTCGCAGCGTGAAGGGACGACGTAATACCATGAACAGTCCAAACGCTGGCAGTGGTAAGAACCCAGCGGGATGATTGGCGTATCCCAAGCCGCACACGTATGCGAACATCAGCAGCAATGCGTCGCTGCGTCGTGATTGAGCGGGTGCATCGTACCAGCGCAGCGCGAGCCACGCCGCGATGGCCACACCGAGCATCGCGACGGTATACACTTTCTCATTTACGACGCTTTGGTTCCATACCGAGAATGCTGTTGCCCCAAGCCAAGCGGAAATCGCTCCGGCGATACGTCGCGCGGTTTGGGGTAGCCCTGCACCGCGCATCGAGCGATGTGCAACGAGGCACCACAATGCCGCTGAGACCGCACTCGTTGTCGCGGCAAGCAAATTCACTCGTGCCGCGAAGGACACGGGAATTGGCAGCAGCGCGAACGCGTGCGCAATCAAGACGAAGAGCGGATTGCCCGGCGGGTGCGGTATGCCGAGCACTCGCGCTACTGTGATGTATTCGCTGGTGTCCCACATCGCGGTGGTTGGTGCCAGCGACCACGCATACAGTGCAAGCACCACCAAAGCAACCACGCTCGCAATGCGATACGGCGGTGGGTCGTCGTCTGGTGAGAACGTCAAGACGATTTCTGGTGGCGTCGCATCTATTGCGGCAACCGAGTACCACAACGCGCACGGTAGCAGCAACAGGTATCCGAGTACGAGCAGCACCGATGCCACATCGGTGCCGCCGCGCCAGAGATCGATGTAGCCGACTGCAAGTACCGCGCACGTTGCGAGCACCCAGCCCACAGGGTGCTCGCGAGAAATTCGCGAGAACGCAACCATAAATTGTGTGGCCGTGTGTTAAATGGAGTCCGGACTCAAACGCGAAATATTGCGCACGACGGGAAGCGGCGCAGGAACGACCACACGCGCATTGTTGACGACATACAAAAACCGCAGCGCGTCGCGCGATACCAATGCGCGGGTACGCCACGCACCATCGGTGTCGAGGTGCAGTGGTGACGCGCCGCGCCGCCAAGCATTGAAATCACCAACCACGACCGCAGTCTGCACTGATGGCGCGTGCAACACAAATTCAACAACGTGCATGGTGTCAAGCCATGCGTCCGCGACGCCGTGAGAGAATGCAGCGCGGTTGCGAAGCGCGACCACCGTGTCACCGATCACGTGTGCCGCGTTTGCGAAGACTCCTGACTCGCGCTGGTCCGCCCGGTGAAGCGACAGCGTCGCCAATGCGGTCATAAAAAGCGCGAGCGCGCCAACCGGTGTGAGCAATCCACGCCGTGACCAGCGCGACGCGTGCATCGGCGCCGAGAGTCGCTTTGGCAACGGCTCGCGATGTACTCGATCCATAATTGCGGCTCGCGCCGCAACTGTGCTGCTCGCCGGTTGTTGCAACGCACTGGCGGTCCACGACGGTAACGAGCGCGACGATTGCGGCTCAGATCGATTATGCATGTATGTGCTCCGCGAGTATCGCGCGTAATCGGGCGCAGGCCCGTTGCACGCGCATTTTGAGAGCCGACACACCGACTCCCGTGACCGTGGACATTTCGTCAAAACTCAACTCATCGGCAAAACGTAAGACGACGGCTTCCCGTTGTTCGGATGGTAACTGTCCAAGCGCTCGCGCAAGTTCGTCGCGTCGATCTGCTGCGGCCCCGACGGCATCCTGATCGACCCGCTCTAGATCAAGCGCGGCCACCGATTGTTCGTCACGATACGTACTACGGCGTTCACGGGCCGACTGCGTGCGACATTGATTCAGTAAAATGCGCATTAGCCACGCACCAAATTTTTCTTGCTCACGATATCCACCAAGGTGTCGATAGGCGCGAACGAAACTCTCCTGCACGGCATCGTCGGCTGCATCGGCATCAGCGAGCAGATGCGTGGCGACGCGTAGGCACCGCGCATGATACCGATCAACCAAAAGGGCAAACGCCTCCCGGTCTCCTGTCACCACGCGTCGCACAACTTGCGAATCCGTCTGTTGCATGACCAGTAACTCGACCCGCGTGCAGAACGTCACATTGAGCCGCCGAAGCGCGGCACCCATTCGGCAACGTAGCCGTTTTGGCGGCTACGTGCCCGGCGCGTCGGGTGAATCGAGAAAACGCTCACCGTGTTGATCACCGTCTCGCGAGGTGGCATTCGGTCCGCGCAGGGAGTGTCCGAGGGCTGCTTCAGCTAATTCGTCCGCACTATGGGCCTCGACACCCAATCCCATTTCGCCATCGTCGGAGCGCGGCTGCCGCGCGCCGCTATCAACCGTGTCAACCGAGTCTGCGTCGTCTGCAGATTCCAACTCCTCAATGCCGTTTGTACCAGCGGCAATACCATCAAGCAGATCTTCACCGACGAGCGCGGTGGTCGCGTCGAGCGCATCGATGCCGTCATCGCTTTTCGGGTCACCCGTGTACTCGTCGTGGAGAATACCATCGTCGGACGGAGGGGGCTCATTCGGGTGCGCTGGGCGTTTCTTAGCCATGACGTGGTGCCTTGGACGAAAGGGTGGGAAGTGCCGCGATGGGTAACATGATTGCGAGCAAGACTCGCACCGCGACCGTCATGAAATCGATAGCAAATGCACAAACCCCCAGAGTGCCGCGTTGCGGGCCCTAGGGGACGTCTCCCGGTAGAGAGAGTGTTGCGCGGTAGGTCGAGTTCGCTTCGCTCGTGATCATTTGTCGCTACGTCTAGTAACACTCGCATGCGTCAAGCCCCGACGCTGTGACGTGTGATACTCCATAAACACGCTCATGTTCAAACACGCTCATGTTCGCGCGGTGTGATTGACAGCACCGAACGGACGTTTAGCGACGTGTTCTTACATCGAAGGACGAAGCACCTATTTACCGATTGCCGTCATCGCAATGTCATCGTGACGCAATTTCATGCGCCAACATGCGATGCCGCGCTCTACAATGCGCGCGCGTCCAACGTCCTTTGTACGGCACGAAGCGAACCACCAATCGCATGCAGCGAGACCAGCGCATGATAGAAGACGTCCGCGACTTCTTCAGTTGCACGCTCGAGGTCGCCGTCGGCACATGCCACCGCAAGCTCAACCGCCTCTTCACCCAATTTCTTTAATCGTAAATTGCGATCGCCAAAGAGACGTCGCGTGTAGCTCGCACTCGAAGCATCAGCCGTCGCGCGCTCCGCAATCGTCGCGTCGAGGGTGGCGAGCGCATCTGGCCGTAGCGCCGACTCGCGAAAACACGAAACAGCGCCGGTGTGGCACGCTGGACCGACCGGATGTACGCGTGCAAGTACTGCATCACCATCACAATCGGGAGAGAGAGAAACGACACGCTGTGTATTTCCACTCGTCGCACCTTTGTGCCAAAGTCCGCGCGTACGCGACGTGTAGTGCATCTCACCCGTGGTGAGCGTACGCTCGAGCGCCTCGCGCGTGGCGTGCGCGACCATCAACACGGCACCCGTGATCGCGTCTTGCGCAACGACTGTAACGAAACCATTGCTCTTGATGAAATCGAGCGCGTCTAGATCAAGCAAGAACGGTAGCGTTGTCATGCACTCTCCGTATGCAAATAAGTCCGCGTGACGACTGCTAACGCGGCGTTCGTCGCGATTGCACTCCCGCCGAACGCCGTTGACGCACCATCCCAGTCGGAAAACACTCCGCCTGCTTCCGCAATTATGGGTTGCATCGCGGCGATATCCCAAGCGTTCACGATGTCATCCACCATAATTTCCGCTCGTCCGGTTGCGACTAAGAGATAGCCGTAGCAATCACCCCATGTCCGCGCTACACCCACCCGCGACGCCAGCGAACGCCACTGCGTGCTGCGCCACGACCGTTCGGCAAATCCATCATCCGTGATGAGCGCAGTGGCATTTGCTAACGTTGCGACGGACGAGACAGATGCCCGCGCGCCGTTCCACCAACATCCTTCGCCGGGCGCCGCGACCACCAGTTCATTCACGGCGGGAAAGCAGGCGGCGCCCGCGAGCACCGTATCGCCTTCACAACACGCCACGAGCGTTCCCCACAACGGCACGCCGCGAACAAACGCCTTGGTACCGTCGATCGGATCGAGGATCCAACGGCGACGTGCACTACCACCTTCGTCCGCAAACTCTTCCCCTTGAATACCGTCCAACGGAAAACGCGCACGCAACCACGCCCGTGCCGCCAACTCAGCTTCGCGATCTGCGATTGTTACGGGTGATCCGTCGTCCTTCCGTTCAACATCAACGGTGCCGCCATACCATCGCATCGCGATCGACGCGGCGAACTGCGCGACCTCGGCGGCGGCCTGCATTAACGTTTGCGGCGCAATGACCTTAGTCATGCGGCCACCTCGAGTACTGATCGCACCGACAGGCCAGCCAATCGCATGTGCGCTTTCAGCGCGGCGACTGTCGTGACGTCATCGTGCAAAATACCGGCAACGAGTACGGCGTCAGCATGCCCCTGCGCTATTGCCTCTACGAGATGTGCCGGCAAGCCTGCACCGCCCGATGCGATCACAGGCACGTGCACGGCGTCAGCAACCGCGCGTGTGAGTGCCAGATCGTAACCAGTGCGCGCGCCATCACGATCAATGGACGTGAGCAGAATTTCGCCAGCGCCGCGCTCGACGCATTCCTGCGCCCACGCCAGCGCGTCCAATGGCGTCTCGACACGCCCTCCTTTTACGAACACTTTCCACGCTCCATCCGCACCGCGCTTGGCATCGATACTCGCGACGACGCACTGCGCACCAAACCGATGCGCCGCCTCGCTCAGCACCTCCGGACGGGCAACGGCTGCGGAATTGATCGCCACCTTATCCGCACCCGCACGGAGTACACGCGCCACGTCGTGGGCCGACCGCACGCCGCCGCCAATTGTCAGCGGTATAAACAGTCGCTCCGCGGTACGTTGTGCAACATCGAGCAGCGTGGCGCGCTCTTCCGCGCTGGCCGAGATGTCGAGGAAGGTGATCTCGTCGGCGCCTTCGCGCTCGTAGCGCTCAGACAATTGCACCGGATCACCGACATCACGTAACCCTTCAAACTGTACACCTTTCACGACGCGTGCGCCTTTGACGTCGAGACATACGATGAGTCGCGTGGTGAGCATCTCGTTACGTCTCGCTCACCTGGACCTGCACGCTGCCCTTCGTACTAAACACGGCGCCTGACGCAATAAGCGCATCACGAAGCGCAAGTCCAAGCGCTTTGAACGCCGCTTCAACCACGTGATGCTTGTCGCGTCCGCGCAGCACACGCACATGCAACGTCGCTTTGGCGTTGTCGGCGAACGACCGCATAAAGTGATCGTACAACGGCGACGGCAGCGGGCCGCGATAATACGGGCGCCCTCCGATGTCGAGCACGACCTGCACCAGGGCATCGTCCATAGAAATCGTGCGTTCGCCGTAACGTGCGCATCCAGCGGGCGCGAACGCCGCGATCGCCTGACCGAACACAATCGCGACGTCCTCAATGAGATGGTGACGCAAATCGCCCGTGGCTTGCACGTCGAGGTCCACGCCTGCGTAACGCGCCAACGTCACCAGCATGTGATCGAGAAACGGTTCGCCTGTGCGCACGCGAGCGATGCCTGCTCCCGCCGTGACGGACAAGCGGATTTGCGTTTCCTTCGATTCCCGAACGACGACGGTCATACTCCGTACTCCTCAGCAAGTCGACGCGCATCAAGCGCGCCCGTGTATAGGGCCATGCCCAACACCGCACCGGCTAACCCGCGATGCTCGAGCGCGCGTAAATCTTCAAACGATGACACACCACCGGAAGCGAACACCGGCCACGCACTCGCGTCGGCCACATCTTCCATGAGCGGAAGGTCGGTGCCTTCCATCTTGCCTTCTTTGTGCACGGCCGTCACAAGCACGCCGGCCAGCGGCAACACAGCCAGCTCCTGCACAAAATCAATCACATCCAGACGTGACGTTTCCGCCCATCCGCGCGTGACTACGCGACGCTCGCGCACATCCGCCGCAATGATCAATCGTCCCGGAAACCGATGCGCCATCTCACCGCGCCAATCTTCGTCTTCAATGGCGCGCGTGCCAATCACCACCCACGACGCTCCATCGTCGAGCAGTCGCTCAATCTGTGTATCCTCACGCACCCCACCGCCAACCTGTACCGGCACGCTCGCCTCACGCAACAAATCGCGAATGACTTCGGTGTTCGCACCACGGCTGGTCGCGGCGTCGAGGTCAACCACATGCAACCGCGAGAAGCCAATGCGTGACCAGTCGCGCGCAACCGCCAACGGATCATCCAAGCGCACGCGTTCATCCGCATAGTCGCCTCCTACGAGCTGCACGCAGCTGCCACCGCGCAAATCCACGGCCGGAATAACGATCATCACATCTCCCCGCGTGAGGACACGGCGCGCTCGAGCGCGTCGCCGAGAAAGGCCTGCACGAAACGCACTCCAGGCGCGCTCGATTTTTCCGGATGGAACTGCACGCCGACCACATTGTACCGACGAATCGCGGCGGGAAAACGATCCTGTCCGTGCGTGCTCCACGCGACGACGGCATCCATCGCCTCTGGCGTCGGACGACAGACAAAACTATTCGCGTAATACGCCATGTCGAACATCGACTGCGTAATTCGCGGTTCCTGCACATCGTCTAACCGGTTCCATCCAATCTGCGGCAGGCATCGCGCAGTGAGCTTCGTCACGCGCCCAGGCACGATACCAAGACCCACGCCGGGCCCTTCGTCGCTGCCGTCAAACAAAAGTTGCATACCGAGACAAATGCCAAGACAGGGCAATCCGTCACGAAGCGCGTCGTACATCGTATCACGTCCTGATGCTAAGCGTTCGGCCGCAGGCGAGAACGCACCAACCCCCGGCAACACCAGTGCATCAGTGTGCTGCACGGCCCGCGCCGCATCCGTCTCGACACGCACGTGGGCACCGCGCAATTCGAGCGCCTTCACCAGCGAATGCAGATTGCCAGCGCCGTAATCAAACACCGTAACGCGCAGCGACTTGTGCGCCGCCGCACCGTGCGTCGTCATCATCCGTTCACCTCACGGAGCGCTGGCGCGAGCGCACTTAGCATGCGCTCCATCAGCGGCCACGGCCCGACGCTGATTCGCAACGCGTCACCGACATGCGGCAGCGCGGGAAATGGACGTACCGCGACACCACGCGTGCGCATCGCTTGTCCAACGGCCACGCACTGCGCGACTGGCACGCACACAAAGTTGGCCGCCGACGGCATTGGTGCGAGTCCCATCGCGCGGAGAGCACCGGCCAGTCGTTCGCGCAAGGTCACGGCCAGCGCAACGTGCTCCGCGACCCATTCGGAATCGTATCGTAACGCTGAGAGCGCGACCCGTTCCGCCATCGCGTTGAGTTTGTACGGACCACGCGACTTCTCGACCTCCATCACGAGCGACGGCTGGCCGATCGCATACCCGAGACGTAGGCCCGCCAACCCGTATGCTTTCGACATTGTGCGAATAATCAGCACGCGCTCCGACCGTGCGACCAAATCAATGGACGAGACACCCGCGAATTCCGCATACGCTTCATCGATGAACACGACACCGCGCGCGTGTGCGATTGCGCGTTCAATGCTCGCGCGCGCGATCAGGGCTCCGGTCGGATTATTCGGCGAGCAGAGATACAGAATTTTCGGAGTGGTCGCGAGCAACGCGTCAATATCTGGTTGATGCCCAGTGTGCTGAGCGGCCGTTGTCGACCGCTCCGAAATGCCGCGCCAGCGCAAAGCGTTCATCTGCGCAAAAATCGGAATCATTGCAAACGATGGCTCCGATCCCGCGACAAGCTCGCCGGGTTCGCCAAACGCACGCATGGCGGAATCAAGAATGTCGTCCGAGCCGCAACCCGTGACGATCATGTCCGCTGACACACCATGCAACAACGCCAACTCGGCCTTGAGTTCGGCGGCATACAGCGTCGGATACCGCGTCACCGCCGCGACCGGCATCTCGCGCAATGTGCGCTCAGCCGTCGGCGGAATGCCCCACAAATTTGTGTTATCTGTGAGATCAAGTTCGACGGCCGTGCGCTTGGGATCGTACAGCGCAACCGCATCGTAGGCCGCGCGCGCAAACGCCAAACGTTCCTGCATCGGTGCGCTCATGCGATCACACTGCGCGAGCGCCACGCACGCGCCGCCGCGGCGTGTCCGGGAAGCCCTTCGGCATCGGCGAAACGACCAACATCATCGGCCAAACGCGCGGCCGCGTCAGGCGATACGCGTTGCCACGTGGTCCACCGCACAAAATCCAAGGTCGATAATCCCGAGTAGCAGCGCGCCGCGCCCGCCGTCGGCAACACATGGTTTGCGCCCGTCATATAATCGCCGAAGGCAACAGAACTACTTGGCCCGACAAACACGGTGCCTGCACTACGCAATGCGCCCAACGTTTCATCACGCACGTCATCACGGACCACCAAGAGCAGATGCTCTGCTGCCCACGCATTGGAAAAAGTGATGCCCTCTGACAACTGCGGTGCTGTCACAATCGCCCCACGCGCCGCCAGTGCGGTGCGTACGATTTCGGCCCGCGGTGCATCGATCAGCAACGCCGCTAATGCGCGTTCTATATCGCGCGCCATCGTGGTCGCGTCGTCACCGCACAACATGGCAATGACAGCGGCATCAGGATCATGCTCTGCTTGCGCCAGCAACTCGCGCGCAATCACGTCGGCCTCCGCACTATCGTCCGCTAACACCAACAATTCACTCGGCCCCGCTGGGGCATCGATGGCCACATCAGACACGAGCTGTAATTTTGCCGCCGCGACGTAGGCGTTGCCGGGACCAACCACGCGGTCAACGCGAGGCACGGTCTGTGTGCCTAACGCCATCGCCGCAATCGCGCCCGCACCACCAATGGCGAATACGCGATCAACATTGGCGAGTTCCGCTGCAGCAAGCACCACAGCCGACGGCATGCCATCGGGTCCGGGCGGCGAACAAACGATCACCTCACGTACACCGGCAACGCGGGCAGGAATTGCGCCCATCAGCAGCGAACTCGGATACGACGCACGTCCACCGGGCGCGTAGACACCAACGCGCGCTAGTGGATCCGGACGTCGTCCCACGGTAATGCCGGGTTCCGGACTGACCTCTGACGCGAACGGGCGAAACACGGCATGCACCGCACCGATATTTCTCTCCGCACGCTGCAACGCTTGCAGGAGCAACGGATCGAGCGCATCGAGTGCCCGTGACCATGCGGCACGCGGTATCTCAAGCGATTCCAACGCGACGCCATCGAATTCGCGGGCGAATGCGAAGAGCGCGGCATCGCCTTCGGTGCGCACGCGGGCAATGATACCGCGCGTCCGTTCGCGCACGATGTCGTATTGCGTCTGCGATCGATCCATCAACGCCGTACGCGTCGATGCGCTCAATGCCGACAGTGCGCCGCGCGCACGGAGCGTCACCGTCTGTACATCGTCAAGGGTCATGGCACGAGCCGTTCGATGCGCGTGACCAAAATGCCTTCACCTCCAAGTGCGCGCAGTTGCGAAATGGTGCGGTAGATCGTGTCCGCAGCGACGACGGCGTGGACCGCCACAAAGCGACCATGATCGGCAATTTCAATGACCGTCGGTCCGTTCAATCCGGGCAAGACGCGGCGTACCGCATCCAACGCATCGCGTGGAACGTTGGCCATTAAATACCGCTGTCCACGAGCACGAATCACCGACCCAAGGGCCGTGACCAACTCGTCCAATGCTTGTCCACGGATTGGATCACCATTGCGAGGACCGGCACTTGCGGTGACCAAATGCGCGCTAGACTGCATGACGGTTTCGATTTCGCGTAGGCCGTTGACACGCAATGTCGATCCCGTCGACGTGAGATCGACGATGACATCCGCGATGCCCAAATGTGGCGCGATTTCCGCCGCGCCGGACACGGGAACGATCTCCACCGGCCGACCACGCTCCGCAAAGAATCGACGAGCGATGCGCGGAAAGACGGTCGCAACGCGCGCTGGTTTTTGAGTGGTGCCGATTTGCTCCACCGAAGTGATTCCCGCGTCGTCCTTGGCCGCAACGACCAACCGACAGCGACCAAATCCCAAATCAAGATGCGACGCTAACGTGCGCTCCGACTCGCTTACCAGATCCCAACCGGTTACACCCACGTCGGCCGCGCCGTCAGCCACGAACTCCGGAATGTCTTGGGCGCGAACGAAAATCGCCTCAAATTCGCCGCCGAGCGATGCGGTTAGCGCGCGTTCGCTCGATGCGCGCACCTCGAGCCCGGCGTCGTTAAATAGCTCGCGGGTGTCTTCGCTTAATCGGCCTTTATTCGGTAATGCGATGCGCAGCATGGATCCGGATTGAAAAATCGTGAGAGTTATCGGGAGAGTTATCGGGAGATCCAGGACAAACCGACACAAACAAAAAAGCCCGTCCAAGAAAGAGGACAGGCCGAGGTTTGCTTTGAGCAGCCAGAGGAGCGGTGGTGCCGCTAGCCACGTACGCCCAGCGCATCTCGACCCGTTGGGCCGTGACGGTGGTGCGTATGATGGTGGCGAACCGTGCACAGTGACATGCAGGGAGCGTAGCGGAGCAGCAGCTCTCCGTCAAGCGCGTGCCGCGCCTGACGGGCCGGATCAGGTTTGCTTTGCGGGGCGCTTGTGAATAAGTTCACGAGACTCGCAGGGCCCTGCGGGGACAGGACGGTTCCTGTACATCTGTAAATTTTCGGTTAGGCTCTGGAGGCCTCTCGACATGCGGTTTCTCAGCTTTGCAGTAGTGACGAGCGCGGCGATCGTGCTCGGCGCTTGCGGTGGCGATAAGACGGCGAAGACGGATTCGGCGATGACGCCGGCGGCTACGCCCGCAGCAACAACGCCTTCGGCGGCGCCGACGGCTGGCGCGATGGCGCCGATCACCGGTAAGACGGTGGAGATCAAGATGATTGGCGACGGTCAGGGCTATCGTTTCGAGCCGGCTGACGTGACAATCAAGCAAGGCGACGGTATCAAATTTGTGGTCGTCTCGGGCGCGCCGCACAACATCGCGTTCACGGATGCCGCCACGTTGCCGGCCGCCGCGAAGGCTGCGTTGATGGCCAATATGCCAGAACAAGCTGGTGAACTTTCCGGCAAGATGTTGATCGGTGCCAACGAAAGCTACACAGTGTCGTTCGCCGGTGTCCCAGCGGGCAAGTACAACTACAACTGCACGCCGCACTTGGCCATGAACATGAAGGGCGTCATCACGGTTCAGTAAGCGAATCGTTGGTGAAGCACACAGCGGGGATCGACGTTACATCGTCGATCCCCGCTTTCTTTCGCGTCCGACCGACTTTCTCGCCTCTGTGCGCACAACTACTGTCCGTGATATGTGGGCTGATACGCTGTTCGCGCTCGAACAAGGACATCTGCTGCGACTCGCCGTGTGGGGTGGCGCCAGTGTGCTGGCGGGTTCGATAGTGTTCGCCGTTCTGGCGATGCGCGGTAGCCGCGCTGCCATGTTGCGACACTTTGCCATTCAAACAGCGGCTTGGGGTGCGATTGACTTGGGCATCGTGCTGTGGTCATGGCGGGGCTTGGTCATGCGCGATTTTGCTGGCGCGCAAACGCTGCTCAATTTCTTGTGGTTGAACACGGGACTTGATGTAGGCTACGTCGCGGTTGGTGCGACGCTCGCGATCACGGCGTGGCGATGGGGCACGCGCGCGGGGGCAATTGGCGCGGGAATCGGTGTTGTGGTGCAAGGGGCGGCGCTTTTTTTACTCGATCTTCGACTCATTCTTCTGATTGGTCCGATGCAATGATGCGTTGCCACCACCCGTTGCGCTGCCGAGGCTTGTCCTGATGGAACCCGTCATTCCCGACCTGCGTGCACACACTCGCGCTGACGCCTACGCGGAACTGTTGCAGATGCAGACGCTCTTGCTTGACGATGCGAACGACGTCATCGCCGCGATGGCCACCACCGCCGCACTCGTGCATCACGCGTTTGGTCATTTGTGGACCGGATTCTATCGTGTCGTGGAACCGCACGCATTACTCCGTGTTGGTCCATATCAGGGTTCGCTGGGGTGTCTCGATATCACCTTTGGGCGCGGTGTGTGCGGCATGGCGGCGGCAGACGGTCGGACAATCATTGTGGAAGATGTGCATGCGTTTCCTGGGCACATTACGTGCGATCCTCGATCACAAAGCGAAATTGTAGTACCGGTGTTTGATGCGTCAGGTGCACTCCTCGGCGTGCTTGATATCGATTCGGCGATGCCGTCGGCGTTCGGCGATGCGGATCGACACGGTCTTGAAGCCCTGGTGGCTTGCTTCGCTCGCGCAACGTATGTTCCCGTCCCTGTCTGAACCTTGCAGACATTCCTCGATTCCGTGTTACGGTATGACCGGCTACGCTGATCGGATCAATCACGCCTTCGCGTACGCAGCGAAGCATCATGACCAGCAAGTGCGTAAAGGCACGCGGTTACCGTACCTCACGCATCCGGCGAACGTCGCGGTCATTCTTGCGCGCTATGGGTGTGCCGAAGAAACCATCGTTGCCGGCGTGTTGCATGATGTTGTGCAGGATTGCGTCCGCGATGGTTGGACGCACGAAATGCTCCAAGAACGCATTGGTAGTAAGTTTGGCAGCAGCGTGCTGGAAACGGTGCTGGCCGTGAGCGAACGACGATTGGATGACGACGGTGTGGAGCTTTCGTACGATGATCGGAAAAACGATTATGTCGAGCGACTCTCGCTGGCTGCTGACGATGCGCTGTGGGTGTGCGCTGCGGACAAGGTGCATAACGCCAATTCAATATTGTCCGACTTACGCCGCACGTCGTTTCCCGAAACCGTGTGGGGTCGTTTTTCGGTAGGACGCGAAGGTACCGTGCGGTGGTATCGACGAATCAGCGATCGACTACGCGAACTAGGCTTTGATGCGCCAATTGCGAATGAACTTGCCGATGTCGCAGATGCGTTAGCGCTCGTCGGTAAGGACTAGCGCGCGGTCGTTACGCTCCTTGTCGCTCGCCATACGTGCGTTCGACATACTGCTCGAGGATGACCAGAAACTCCGGTACGATATGGTCGCCCTTGAGTGTCGTGAACAATTTGCCGTCAACGTAAACGGGCGCTTTTGGTTCTTCAGACGTGCCGGGCAACGAGATGCCGATGTTGGCGTGTTTCGATTCGCCCGGGCCGTTCACGACGCACCCCATGACGGCGACTTTCATTTCAACAACGCCGGGCTTGCTCTCACGCCACAACGGCATCTGTTCGCGGAGATACCCTTGGATGTCTTCCGCCATATGCTGAAAAAACGTACTTGTTGTCCGACCGCATCCTGGACACGCGGTGACTTGCGGTGCAAACGAGCGCAATCCGAGCGACTGTAAAATTTGCTGCGACACGAACACTTCTTCGCGACGATCTCCATTGGGTTTGGGCGTGAGTGACACGCGAATCGTGTCACCAATGCCTTCGGACAACAAAATCGCCAACGCCGCGCTACTTGCAACGATGCCTTTCGCGCCCATGCCCGCTTCTGTGAGGCCTAAGTGCAACGGGTAGTCGCAGCGCACAGCGAGGCGGCGATAACACTCCACGAGGTCGGGTACCACGGAGATTTTTGCGCTGACAATAATCTTGTCATGACGAAGTCCGACGTCTTCAGCAAACGCAGCAGAGCGAAGCGCGCTTTCAAGCATCGCATCCATGTACACGTCTTTGGCGTCGCGCGGTGTGTCCGCTTTCGCATTGGCGTCCATCATCTGCGTCAGCAGATCTTGATTCAACGAGCCCCAGTTCACGCCGATGCGCACGGGCTTATCGTGATCGATCGCCGCCTGCACGATGGTGGTGAAATTCGCATCGCGATGCTTTGAACCCACGTTGCCCGGGTTGATGCGATACTTGTCGAGTGTTGCCGCGCACGCGGGATACTTCGTGAGTAACAAATGTCCGTTGTAATGAAAGTCACCAATAAGTGGGACATCCAGTCCACGGTCATTCAAGCGTTGACGGATTTCCGGCACCGCTTGCGCCGCCTCATCATTGTTGACGGTGATGCGCACGATTTGCGAACCGGCTTCAAACAATTCTGCCACCTGATGCGCGGTGGAAGCGGCATCAGCCGTATCGGTGTTCGTCATCGACTGCACCACAATCGGCGTGGCGGAGCCAACAGGAACGCCGCGCACCAGCACGGTAGCAGTGGATCGACGGAGGCTTGCAGGCACGATGAACCTTGAGGCGGTGAAAGGACGTAGTGGTGAGACGTAAGGTAGCGAGACTGGGTGCGTCACCCCAACTTCCGACCATGTCCGATTCTTCGACTCCGCCGCGCTCAGATCGCGATCATCGACTTGATGCGACCATCGAGTCCGCCGCAATGCCTGCCACTGTGATGTCCGCTCTGCCCAAGAAGTCGTTCGCGCGGCGGCATTGGGGCAAGGTGACACTATTTATCGTTGTCGGCCTCCCAGCCATCGGTTTTGCGGTGTGGACGGCGATCGCGTTGAACTGGAGTTATTCAGACGGCAAGCGCGACGGCTACGTGCAAAAAATGTCACGCAAAGGTTGGCTCTGTAAAACATGGGAGGGCACGCTCTATACGGGCATCGCCAAGAGCTTTCAGTCCGACAGTTTTCAGTTCACCGTGCGCAGCGATTCCATCGCGAACGTGATTCAATCTATGCCCGGCAAAAAAGTTGCAGTGGATTACCAACAGCATGTCGGAATTCCGTCGTCGTGCTTTGGGGATACCCAATATTTCGTTACAGGAGTCCGCGCCATACCGGAGTAGCCGGAGGCGGACTCATCTACCCCTGGAGGGTTTGATGTTTCGTTCGCTTCGCATGCTATCCGTCGCTGTGCTGGTTGCCGCGCCAACCGTGTTGGCCGCACAGCAGAACACACGCTCCATTCAAATCGGTGTCAGCGGCGGTTTGTCACAACCCATTGGATCTTTGGGCGATGGGGCAAAGTCCGGCTATGTCGTCGCCGGTCACTTGTATTACCAGCCGTCCGGTTTCAAGTCACTCGGTTACCGCGCCGACGTGAGCCTTGATAAGTGGAGTTCAAAGGTGGCGGGTCTCGATCTCCGTAGCCTCGGCGTCGTCGCAAACGCCGTTTTTCATCTGCCGAGTAGTACCGCTTCTACCGTGCATCCGTACGTATTGGGAGGCGTTGGCATGTTCAACAGCAAGAGTTCCGGCAAGAGCCTCGGCGTTACGTATTCGTCAACCAGTTCTGATGTTGGGGTGCAGGTTGGCGGCGGCATCGACTTCGCGCTGTCGGGCTTCTCAACGTTCGCCGAAGCGAAGTTTGTGAACGTGTTCTCTAGCGGCGGTACCAGATGGATTCCCATCTCGTTTGGTTTTCGCTTTTAGTGTTGGGCGGTGAACGGGAATACGGCCAGCCGTGAGCTCTTGACTTCCGCGCAGGTGACCGCATTTTATCGCAGCATGAGACGGGACGTCCTCGTCTCTACGTTTCGTCCGCTCAAAACTATTTCGGGAGTGTTCATGCGCCGTCAAATTTTTGCGATCATTGTAGCGTCGGGTGTAGTGGTGTCTGGCTGTTATCATGCCGTCATCGACACGGGCCGCGCTGGCGTGGGCGAACCGATTGTGACGCCATGGGCACACGCGTTCATCTACGGTTTGGTACCACCGGCGTTGACCGAGACCGCAAAAAAATGCCCGAGCGGCGTCGCAAAGGTGGAAACACAGCAGTCATTTCTGAACGGTCTCGCCGCTGCGATTACGGCAGGCATCTATACACCGATGACTATCTCGTACACATGTGCCAAGATGGGTGCCGAGCTGCCGACCACCAAGACAATCCGTGCGCAAGAGCTTGGAGACCAGGCCGCGATGCAGGCGGCAGTTGAACTTTCTCGCAAGTCGGGCGCGGCTGTGCTCGTGCAGTTTTAGTTACGTCGAATCGAAACAGTCGTCGGCCGTTACCGTTTCGGTAGCGGCTGGCGGTGTTCGCCAATGCAGACTTGAAGAATGACGTTTTCGGAATCCGCCACGCCCGTTGTCATCGTCGGTGCAGGCATTGCAGGGTTGGTGTGTGCGATCGAGATACATCGCGCTGGGCGACCGGTGGTTGTGCTCGAAGCGGCGTCTGACGTTGGCGGACGCGCGCAGTCCTCCATCATTGACGGTTTTGTGCTAGACCACGGCTTTCAGGTGCTCTTCACGGCGTACCCGACATTATCGAAATATTTGGATCTCGACGCACTGGCGTTGCGCCGCTTTCTCCCTGCGGCGCGCATCGTGAAAGACGGTCACGTGTCGCTGATTGGCGACGCGCTTCGTGATCCGACGTTGCTGCTGGATACTGTCTTTGCGCGCGCCGTGTCGATCGGCGACAAACTGCGATTGCTCGCGCTTCGCCGCTTCGCACAGCAGCTCAGTGTCGACGATTGTTTCGCCGCCCGTTTCGCCGATGTGTCGACGCGCGCATTTCTCGAGTCGCGTGGTTTCACATCGCCCGTGATTGATGGATTTTTTGCGCCATTCTACGGCGGCATCTTGCTGGATCGTACGTTATCGACCAGCGCATCGATTCTTCTGTTTACGTTCAAGATGCTGGGCGCGGGAGACACCGCGGTTCCCGCGCGTGGAATGGGAGCTATTGCGGCACAACTGACGGCGCAGTTGCCGCGCGATGCGGTGCGTGTTGGTGTTGCGGTGCGTGCATTGAGCGTGGACGGCGGTCGCGTGTGTGGGGTCAGTCTGGCGGATGGCAGTCGGTTCGATGCGTGTGACGTGGTCCTCGCAACAGACCCACCGGCCGCGGCCGCGCTCGCGCATACAGCACATGTGGTCCTCAATGTTCCGTCCGGCGCCCACGGATGCACGACCGTGTATTACACGGCGGAGCGGACACCATTGCCGGGGAAGGCGCTGTGGCTCAACGCGGATGTTCACGCGGTGATTGGCCATGTCGTGACGATCACCGACGTTGCGCCGGAGTACAGTGACGGCCGCCCGCTCATCGCGGCGACAGCGGTCGGCGCGCCGGCGACGTTGCCGGACGATACGTTGGATGTTGCGGCGCGTCGCGACATTGCGGCGATGGCGTCGGTCGCTGGAGACACCGGTGCTACAACGCTGACACGTCTGGCAATTTGGCGGGTACCGTATGCGCAGTTTGCCCAACCACCGGGATGGCGAAATACACGCCCCACCATCGCCTGCGGCATTCCAGGACTTTGGCGCGCGAGCGAAGTGTTGCATTCGAGTTCTCTTGAAGGTGCAGCGCGCGGCGGCCAGATGGCCGCGCGTGCGTTGCTTCAACCACACTGACTCTGCGACCATGCGACGACTTATTTGCGCCACGGCGCTCTCGGTACTCCTTCCGCTCTCGTTGCGTGCGCAGCCGCTGCAACAGCAGACACGCGCACTCAACGCTGATACGGTCGTCAGTCCTTCGCACATTTTGTCCGTCAATCCGTTCGTGCTGCTCTTTGGGTATTTCTCGGGCGAGTATGAGCAACGCGTCAGCCCAACGCTCTCGGTAGCCGTGGCGGGATCCTTCGTAAATTTCGACAGTGATCGATACAGCAATATCGATGTGAAGGCGCGACTGTACCCCAACGAGGTAGCGTTGCGAGGATTCGGATTTGCTGCCTCCGTTGGCGCGTCCGCGATTCGAACGCACACATCCGATTGCTATTTGTACGATCCAGCTATCGCTGGTAACGGACCATGCACGAATACGAACAAGACTTTCTCGTCGCCCTCCGTCGCGCTTGAGTTGCAATATCAGTGGCTCCTGGGTTCGCGTCGTCGCACCGCCATTACACTCGGCGGGGGACTCAAACGTTTTCTCGGGTCGAGTGGTGATTTTACGTCGGCCGGTGTGTCGCGCTTCCTACCGACGTTTCGTTCAAGCATCGGGTACGCATTTTAGGCTGTCGTCGACACGCTGAACCAATTGACCGACGACGCGCGGACGCTGCGGGACAATAGCGGTTAACGGCGTCCTATACAGCAAGTATGAACATGCGTACTTCCAGCGGCAGACTTAACGGTAGAACAACAAGTTTTCCTTTCTCGCGAGTTGATGAAATAGCCTGCGCTGTTCCAATCAACGTTTCGCCGATCCGATAGTTAAAAACATTCTTGAAGCAAAGAGTTGGCCGTTCGGGTTTTAACGTGCCATGGCCAGTGACATCAAACTCGTGCCGACCAAACCAACTTGTTTGCGTGTACTTGGCAATGATTTCTTCTCCAAGCGACGTTCGGAGAATGGCGGTTCGATTCCAAGTCAGGGGAAAATCAATTGTGAATGTTTTATATTCTACTTTGATAGTGCGCTGTCTCGTTGCCATTGTGTCCAACAACCTGATTTTGAGAGTCTTTTACCACGAGACATGCGCTGGTTGCTGAGGCGTCTTGGGGGATACCGAAAAGCATTTCAGATTTTTTACAATTGAATTTTTCAACTTGCGCTGCAATGGTTTCCCATATTTGATCAGCCGCCACGAGCAAATTTTGTTGCAAGAACAATTTTCGATAATTTAGAAAGAATGGCGATGAAGACTGCAAAGCTGACAAGAACGGCGAGCAACAAGAAACCCAGGTCCGATTCGTTGGTCGTCATTTTTTAGCTGCACCCGGTTAGAAGTCGAAGCATGACGTGGGGGAAACGCTCGACAATAGCGCGTGAAAAACGGGAGGATAACGCATCGCGTCATCCTCCCGTTTGTTGCTGCAGAAAAAACTACTACTTTAGCTTGAACGTCACACCGAGGTTCAGGGTCGCTGCACCCGCGCCAACATCTGCGTAGGCCGCGACACTTGGCGTGAAGAAGTAACGACCACCGGCGCGTCCGATAAAATAAATCGCGCTGTTACCGCAGAAATTGGTTGAACCGCCAACACCAGAGTACGAGCAGTTGATGATCTGGTAGCCCAACCCAGCGCCGATAAACGGATCGAACTTCTTGTTCTCGAGCTTAAAGTGATAGTTCACCGTGGCGCCGATCGGAATGTACTTAAAGCTGTAGTTATATCCCGTATATCCGTTGGAATACGAGTAATAGTCAGCGCTCACGCCAATGCCAAGTAGGCCACCACCGAGATCGGGAAGCACCTTGAAGATGTGCTCAAAGCGACCGCCGAACGAAGCGCTGGCCGAACCGAGATTACCGATACCAACGACTGCACCCACGTCGGTATATCCCTTGCTAACCTGCGCGGAGACCTGCGCCGCCGAACCGGCGACCACAACAGCAGCGACGGCTACTGAACCAACAATTTTTCTCAGCATCATGCGTTCCTCTGACAACGGGTGAACGAGCATCGAGCGTTGCGCTACCGACTAGTCACGCACCGCGGTAAAGCCCAGTGAAATTGCGCGTGTGTCAAACTGGTTCGCGAGACTTTATCCCCATCGCGGATTCCCCGCAAGACGTCAGCGACCTACAACCTCGTACAACCCCTGACTACTTCGACAAACCAAGCAGCGTGCCTAACAACGATAAGTGTGCAACAACGGCGTTTGCCCCGGCGGCCTTGAGTCGGGACGCAGAAATAAGATCCGCATAGCCGATCACGGTCATCCCCGCATCCCGCGCGCTTCGCACACCTAGCGGACTATCTTCCACCACCACACAGTCGGACGCGCGCACGCCCATCGACTCGGCTGTGTGCAAAAAGAGGTCCGGCGCTGGTTTGGGACGTGTAACATCGTCGGCCGAAAAGCGACGACCCTCAAAACGTGCAAGAAGGCCCGTCGCGCCAAGCGAGGTGCGCATCTTTTCGTGCTCACCATTGGACGCGACACAGTACGGCATGTGAGCGACATCCAAGTCATCAAGCAACTTAATGATGCCATCCACGGGTTGCACCTCGCGCGCCAACGCCTCGCGCGTCAACGCGTGATAGCGTTCGACCAAGTCGTCCGGCGGCGCAAACCCCAAACGTTCGGTCACGATCTCCTCGCAACGCGCCATCGAATTGCCAATAAAAGTCTCGACCATGTCGTCGAGCGTAAAGTACAGCCCGAGTTCAGCCAATAAGCCAGCGAACACACGACTGGAAATTCGCTCGCTATCCACGAGCACTCCGTCGCAATCAAAAATGACAAGGGATGCGGGGCTCACATGGCCTGCAGACTCTGACGCGCCTGCACGAGCTGCGCTGCGACGGCGTTGGGCCCAGTACCACCCGCGATATCCCGCGCCGCGATCGATGCCTCGGCACTGAGGGCCGCGCGTGCGTCTTCACCAAACAACGCATGCGCGGCAGCGAAGCGTTCAGCCGGTAATGCATCGAGTTCGATTCCAGCTTCTTCCGCCGCGCGCACCAGCACACCTACGGCGCCGTGCGCTTCGCGAAACGTCGCCCCACGGCGGACGAGATAATCAGCCAGGTCGGTCGCCATCATCGCGCTCGATACGGCCGCACGCATCCGCTTCGTATCGAAACGCAACTCCGCCACCGCACCAGCAACGGCCGGCAGGACGAGCAACAACATGTCGATCGCATTGAACATGGCTCGCTTATCATCCTGCAAATCCTTGCTGTAGCCACTGGGCAACCCTTTGATCGCCCCCATGAGTGAAACGAGATCGCCCAGCACGCGAGCGCCAGACCCACGCGCGAGTTCAAATACATCTGGATTGCGTTTCTGCGGCATCATGCTCGATCCCGTCGAGAAACCGTCACCGAATTTGACGAAACCAAATTCGCTGGTGCCATAGACGATCATGTCCTCGGCCAAACGCGAGCAGTGCGCGGCGATCATTGCGCAGGCGAACAGCGTTTCGGCGACGAAGTCACGATCGCCGGTGGCATCGATGCTGTTCGGCGAGATTGACGTGAATCCAAGCGACTCGCGTAACGACTCGCGCGATACGGGGAAGGCACTGCCAGCGATCGCGCCCGAGCCCAACGGCAGCACGCCGGCACATCGTGCCGCGGCAGCGAGACGCGTGCGATCACGCGTGAGCGGCCAAAAGTGTGCGAGCAACCAATGCGTGCCGCTCACCGGCTGCGCTCGCTGCAAATGGGTGTATGCCGGCAAAATCGTGTCGACGAGCGTCTCTGCCTGTGTGAGCAATGCTGCCTGTAGCACGCGCACGGCGTCGTCGAGTTGGTGACACGCCTCCATCGTCCAAAGCCGCGATGCGGTCGCCACCTGATCATTGCGCGATCGGCCGGTATGCAACTTGGACGCGACCGATCCCGCCTCTTCGTGCAGCAGTCGATCGATCATGGTATGAATGTCCTCATCGGTCGCGACGGGTAGCGCGCCCTCGGCAAGACGTGCACCCACGCGATCAAGTCCGTGTTGCAGCGCTACCGCCTCGGCAATCGTCAGCACACCGCCCTCGCCGAGCGCGCGCGCCCACGCTTTCGAAAGGCGCACATCGTGTGGCCAGAGTCGAAAGTCGGTGCCAATCGAACGGTTGAGCGCGTCCAGCAGAGGCGACGGGCCACCGGCAAAGCGCCCGCCCCAAAGTTTATGCGTATCTGTGCTCATCTCGAAGTATGCAAAAGTATGCAGTCGGCTTGCATAAAATATTAAAGACCAACGTCACCCGAAATCACGCCGTCCCAAGAAAGAAAATCAAGCGCGGAGATAGTCTTGCAGCCGGCGGAGTGCGCGCTCGCGTCCAGCCACGGAGCGGCAGATGATGAGCACCGTATTGTCGCCAGCAATGGTGCCCGCGATATCGGGCCACGCAGCGTAGTCGAGCGCTTCGGCCACGGGTTGTGCCCCCGAGGCGACGGTGCGCACGACGATCATCACCTGCACGGCCTCCACACCAACGATGAATTGCGGGAGCATCGCTTCAAGCCGCCGTGCGTCGCCGTCGCTGCTGGCCGACTCGGAGAACGTGTAGCGTGCCCGTCCCTTGTCGTCAGGGATTCGCGCTAAGCGGAGCTCGCGCAAGTCACGGGAGAGCGTCGATTGCGTCACATCCCAGCCACGCTTGGTGAGCTGCCGCCGCAACTCCTCTTGGCTTGCCACACGTTTCGCGGTGACGATCTCTCGAATGGCGTTGTGTCGATCGGTTTTGTCGGCCACGCGATGTTCTCCGTAGTATTGACAGCAACCGAATGCAAAATTATGCATTCAGTGTGCATAGTATTCCTGTTGGGGTCCTCGGCGCCAGCGGCTACGCTGGTCGCGAGCTTTGTCGTCTGATTGCTGACCACCCCCAGCTTTCGCTCGCTTTTGCCACCGCCAACGCGCAGCGTGGGACAACGCTACGCGTGCGCACGGCTGGGCGCAGCCACAATATTCCCTTGGTCGGTGCCGACGAGATCGATCTCGCGTCCGCGCAGTTGGTGTTTGCTGCACTTCCGCACGGTGCGTCTGGCGAGTGGGTGGCGAAGGCACTTGCGGCCGGGGCGCGTGTGGTGGACTTGTCGAGCGACCTGCGACCCGGACACGGCGGCGGCGGACACACATTGCCGACGAGCGTGCCGGCAGATGCCCCGTACGGATTGACCGAACTGTTTCGCGAACAAATTCGCGGGGCTCGCGTCGTCGCGAACCCAGGCTGTTACGCGACGAGTGTGCTGTTGGCGCTGGCGCCATTGGCGCGTGCTGGACTGATCGCGTCAGGTGCAACCGTCACGATTTCGGCCGCGAGCGGAGTCAGCGGTGCCGGTGCCTCGCCCAAACTTGAGCTGCTATTCGCCGAGGTCACGGAAAACTTCCGTGCGTATAGCGCGGGCAATACGCATCGGCATCTGCATGAGATGCGAGCCGCCATGCAACAACTTGGCGCTGATTGCGACTTGTTGTTCACGCCACATTTGCTGCCGATTGATCGCGGTATTCTGGCGACGATCACGGTGCCGCTTACCCACGCGCTTGACGATGCGATGGCGCCGTATCGGGCACTGTACGCAACCGAACCGTTTATCGAATTGACGGATTCGCTGCCGTCGCTCACCGACGTGGCGCATCGGAATGTGGCGCGCATTTGCGCCTGCGTTCCGTCGGGCCTGCGTGCGCCAACGTTATTGGCATTTTGCGCTATCGACAATCTGCAAAAGGGCGCTGCAGGCCAAGCCATGCAGAACGCCAACCTCATGCTGGGCCTTCATGAGACGGCGGGGTTGATTGCGTGAACGTGCCTACGCGTGGACCAATTGTCGTGAAGCTGGGCGGTCGCACACAGTCCGATCCAGCGTTACCCGCGGCACTCGTCGCGCTGTCTCGTGCAACGCGTGGCGGGGTCGTGATTGTGCACGGCGGCGGCGATCAGATTAGCCAGTTGCAACGAATGCGCGGCGAAGAACCACGCTTTGTTGGCGGACGCCGTGTGACCACCGATACCGCGCTTGAACTCGTGCGCATGGTGTTGTCTGGATTGGCGAATAAACAGTTGGTGTCGGCACTCACCGCTGCGGGCGCTACAGCCGTTGGTATCTCCGGCGAAGACGCGTCGATGCTGCGTGCGACGCCGATTGATCGCGCAACGTTGGGACACGCCGGGTTGCCCGCGTTTGTCGACACGCGCCTTATCACGGCGCTGCTTACAGGGGGGTTTTTGCCGGTCATCTCACCAGTGGCCACACATGCCGATGCGACCATCGGCGGTGCGCTCAACGTGAACGGCGACGACGCCGCCGCCGCAATCGCCGCAGCGCTCGGTGCGGCCGAGCTGTTTTTACTCGCCGATGTAGCGGGCGTGTTTAACGCGGACAAGCAACGCATCGATATGCTCAGTATCGATGACGCTCACGCGCTCGTGGCAGCCGGGGTGGCGGGAGGTGGTATGGCCGCGAAACTCGATGCCTGTGCTGCTGCCCTCGCTGGTGGCGTGCATCGCGTGCGCATCGGTGATCTCGCGGCGCTCACCGAACCGAATGCAGGAACCACCGTCGTTGCACCGCTGTCGATTTCTGTTTGACCCTCCATTTGATCAGGACGCTTTTATCATGACTCCGTCAACCATGTCCATGCCCGTCGTTCAAACGGCGTTCGTTCCGCCCGTTGCTGTTGCGCCGACACCGTCCGTGACGTCGCTACCGGCTATTGTCGGCACCTATAAGCGGCAAGCGCCGGTCTTTGTGCGCGGTGAGGGCGTGTATATGTATGACGAACACGGCGCGCGCTATCTCGATTTCGTGGCGGGAATCGCCGTGAATGCACTCGGTCACGCGGATGCGGGCGTGCTACAGGCGATGCAGGAAGCGATGGCGACGGGATTGGTACACACGTCAAACCTGTATCGCACCGAGCCTGGCGAGACGCTGGCGCAATGGTTTGTCGACCACTCGTTTGCGTCGAGTGTTTTCTTCGCGAATTCTGGGGCCGAGGCAAACGAGGGTGCGTTTAAGTTTGCGCGGCGTTGGGCGCGCACCACCAATCATCAGGCAAAGCACGAGATTATCGCGCTGCGTGGTGCATTTCACGGGCGCATGCCGGGAACGCTCGCGGCCACGGATCGTCCGGCGTATCGCTTGCCGTTTCGTCCACTGATGGGCGGTGTGCGCATTGTTGAGCGCGACCTCGAAGAGCTGAAAGTGGTGCTTGATACCGAAACGGCTGCCGCCGTTATTGTCGAGCCGATTCAGGGTGAAGGTGGCGTGCGCGTTGTCGATCCCGCGTTTTTGCGTGGCCTTCGCGCGCTGACTCGTGAGCGAAACGTATTACTCATCCTCGATGAAATTCAGTGTGGCCTTGGACGGACGGGCTCATTCTTCGCGTACGAGCAGTTGGGATTTGAGCCGGACATGCTGACACTGGCCAAGCCGCTCGCCGCAGGTTTGCCGATGGGTGCAATTCTCGTCAACGAGACCGTTGCACAGTGCATTCAGCCTGGTGATCACGGTACGACGTTTGGTGGTGGTCCGTTCATCGCGCACGTTGCCAATCACGTCGTGCAGCGTTTGTCCGATCCCGCGATGCTCGTACATGTGCGTGAGATAGGCGCGTGGTTTGGCGAACAGTTACAAGCGATGGCTGATCGCACTGGACGCGTACGCGCCATTCGCGGGACCGGGTTGATGTGGGGAATGGATGTGCACGAGTCGGCGGCGGCAATTATCCAGCGTTGCTTCAACAACGGACTACTGTTGGTCAGCGCTGGTGAACACACGTTGCGCTTCTTACCGCCACTGGTAATCACGAAAGACGAATTGTCGCAGGGCCTCGCCATTTTGGAGACGGCCCTCGTCGGCTGATCCGCAACGGTGGATGTTGGTTTTGTAGTTGTAGTTTTAGTTGTTGCAGTTCCCTAGTCCCCAATCCCTCTTCCCTCTGTATCTCCCTCCCCCATTCCGCGAACCCGATCCCGCCGTGATGCTCGACTTCATCACGGCGCATCCGTTCGGTGCGCTCGTGACCGGGTCGGCCGAACACGAGCTCTTCGCGACGCATTTGCCGCTGCTGCTTGATCGCACACGCGGTGTGCATGGTGTGCTGCAAGGACACATCGCACGCGCCAACTCGCACCATGCGCGCCTCTCGGATGCGTCCCCCGACGCGCTGGTGTTGTTCACCGGACCCGACGCGTATGTCAGTCCGAATTTTTATCCCACCAAGCAGCGGCATGGAAAAGTAGTGCCAACGTGGAATTACATCGCCGTGCATGTGTATGGAAAATTACGCTTTGTGGACGGCCGGGATTTCATGATGCAGCATCTCGACGCGCTTACCGATCAGCACGAAGGCAGTCAGCCGCACCCATGGGCGATGCACGATGCTCCACAAGATTTTCTCGAGCAGCTCGTGAAGTCCACCGTGGGTCTCGAAATCGAGATTACGCGACTCGAAGGAAAATGGAAGTTGAGCCAGAATCGATCGTCAGAAGACATCGACGGCGTGATTGATGGACTCGCGCAGTCGTCGTCCGCACATGAGCGTGAGATCGCGGCGCAGGTGCACGCGCATCGCCCGCAGCGATAGACACGATTCATCCGCAAAAAAACTTTGCAGCATCCCTAGTGTGTTCGCGCGGAATGCACAATATTGCCGTCGCCTTCACGCGTCTCCGTGAACGGTGCGGGAACGAGACACGGCGACGTGCGCGTGTTGGCAGCCGAGAATGTGTCGGCTCCGTGTGGCTCGCTCATCGGCGGTGTAGCACCTGTCCTGGCGCGTCGATCCGGCGGCGCGCACGAGACCGGACAGGTGCCGCCGATTGAGTTTGTCCCACGCGTGTCACGTCTCAAATAAAGTGTTCGCGGCGCGCTAGCTTTCAATGCATGTCGATTCTCTCTGTGTTTCGAGTCACACGAGCTGTTGCGTACGGCATCACGTCGACGCTCGTCGTCAGCGCGTTCGTCGCGCTCCCACTGAGGGCGCAGTCGTCGAAAGCAACGCTCCCTCCAACGTTGCTCGTACAGATCACCGTCGACCAATTGCGCCCCGACTACTTCGATCGCTACGCGCCGCAACTCACCGGCGGTCTTGGTCGGCTGATGCGCCAGGGCGCGCGTTTCACGAACGCGTATCATGATCACGCCACGACAGAAACGGCGCCCGGTCACGCGACATTGTGGTCGGGACGTTTTCCCTCGCATACGGGCGTGGTGCTCAACGAAATCGGAGTGGCGGACCCGCAGTCGCCGTTGCTATTTGGCCGTGGCGGCGGTGCGTCGCCGTATCGATTCCGAGGCTCGGCGTTGTTTGATTGGGTGCGCACGAACGATCAATTCAGTCGCGCCTTGTCAGTGTCGCGCAAGGATCGCGGTGCCATTCTGCCGCTCGGTCGCGCGAAGCAGGAAGTGTTTTGGTATTCGTTGGACGGACGTTTTACAACCAGTCACTACTATGCCGACACGCTGCCGAGCTGGGTGCAGCGCTTCAATGCGACCAACTTCACGGCGAAGTATTTAGGCACGCAATGGAATACGTTGCTGCCCGCGTCTGAATATCCGGAGCGGGATAGCGTTGCCATTGAAAGCCAAGGAAAAGATTTCCTGTTTCCGCACACGCTCTCGGCCGACCAACGCGCGGGCACGTTTGACTTCACGGAGTTTCCGTGGATGGACGACGTGACGGTTGATCTGGCACTGGCTGGCGTAACGGCAATGGAGTTGGGCAAAGGGCCAACGATCGATGTGCTCGCAGTGTCCTTGTCGACCACGGACGCCGTCGGGCATCGCTACGGGCCGGACTCGCGCGAGCTGCACGATCAGGTGTTGCGCGTTGATCGTGCGTTGGGTCGACTCATCGATTCCCTGTACAAATTGCGTGACTCCACGCGCATTGTTTTCGCACTCGGTGCCGATCATGGGGTGGCCCCATTTCCTGAATTGCATTTTGCGGGCACTGATCCTGACCGCGGGCGTGTAGACCCGCGTCCCGTGATTGATTCGGCGCGAAGTGCATTGGCCGCGCGCGGCGTGGAAGGTGATGCGCTGTTGTTGCAGTCCGGTATCATCTCGCTCGACCGCGCACGGCTTGCTATGCGCGGGGTGAATGCTGATTCGGTCGTGGAATCCGTTCGCCGTGCGATGTTGCAACGCCACGGTGTGCTGCGGGTGGATCGCGTACCGCAGCTGGCCGCGTCCGCTGCGCGCGGTGACAAAATTGCGCGACGCTGGCTGCATTCGGTGCCGCCCGATTTGCACGCGGTGCTCACGGTCACATTGGAGCCGTATTTTTATTGGTATACCACCCGATACGCGACGCACGGCACGCCGCATGATTACGACGCGCACATTCCGATGTTGTTTATGGGACCGATGTTTGTGCCAGGCACGTATACCGGTCCGGTGCGCTCAGTCGACATCGCGCCGACGTTGGCGGCCGCAATTGGCATTGAGCCGACAGAACCCGTTGATGGTCGCGTGCTCACGGAAGCGCTGCGGAGCAAATCTCGCCAGAAGACGTCCAAACCCTGACGCACCAGCGCCGTTCGCGTGCATACTTCCCCTATGAGTGCGCATGACGACAAATCGCCGTCCCACTTGCATCGCGCGTTCGACGAACTGCGCTTCGGTTCGTCGCGCACGTTGAATTTGCGCGCTTTGCAACCCACGGCCATGCAAGCGACAGATCTCGCTGAGCGTTGGTTGCGCTTTCAGCAGGTGCAGGGAGCACGTGAGGCGTTGGTGATCACTGGGCGTGGCAATCGGAGCATTGAGGGCTTCTCGCCGGTGCGCGAGGCGATCGTGAAGCTGCTGCCTTCGTTGCGCCGTCGTAATGTGCTCAGCACGTTTGCCGAACATACCCCGGGCTCGTTTACGGTGACGTTCGCGTCGGTGCGGGCGCTGTTCGAAGCGCCGAAACGACGTCGTGAAAAAACGTCGCCGGAAAAACCGATCACTCCGGCATCACTCGCAGCGCTCGATCAGCAAACGCGATTTGCCCTGCAAGATGTTGCGGTGGCCATGCTCGCGTCGCTTGGCGTAGATGCACCGTCGCGAGACATGATTGATGACGAAATGTGCCGGCAGTTTGCGCAGATAAGCGCGGCGTTGCCGCCGGGACCGGATAAGGAGGCGCTGTTGCAGCAGGCTGCGCAGCGCGCGTTGGAGGAGTTCGAGTTGGGGTGAGGGGTACGAGACGCGGGTGGGAATGCTGGGGGAACTACTTATTAAACGTGATCAAGGCGACGCAAGACGCTCACATTAAATCAGATCGACAGACGCATGCAAGCAGAACTTGATAAACGGTGGGTCACCGCAGCGTTTTATGCTGTAATCGGTTGCTTCGTTGCCTCTGTGCTTTTCGTGATTCCGCAAGTGAATCGGCTTATCAGCCCGGCTGCGTCTCCGTACATCGCGACAATACTCATCGCGATACCGATCCTCACGATACTTGTGCTCGTCGTCGTGATTTGCACAGGCAAGGGACGCTTCTTTTTTCCAATGCCGTTTATGAAACCAGACAATGGACTCGCGCTGGTGCTTTTCGCCTTTGTCACGAATGAGGGCTTCGCATCAATTTTTACGGTGCGCGCTTTTCCGTGGATGCGATACATTGGAAAGAATTTGTTTTTTCCCGCACTGGCGGTGCTCACGATGTTTTTGCTGTCCTATTGGCAACGTCGCCCTAGCCGAACGATGACCGAAAATCAGCTTTGAGCGTGACGTGGCGTGGTAATAGCAGTGCGGTTCTCTCGCAGTTGAGCACACAATGCTGGAAATGAAATGCAAAAAGTGACACACCCTTGCCTAACGCACTGCTAGTCGGCAGCGTCAGCAGACCTGTACTACATCCGCGTGATTCACAGTCACGCGCCCGCCTCTTATCGCCCGTTGATCATGCCATTCGCCCAAGAAAGGCGTACGTTTCTGTTCGTGCCGCGCCTCGCACTGCTCGCGGTGTTGTCAGGTGCCGTTGCCGGAGCGCAAGCGCCGAAGCCGACTGCAACTGCATCCACCACGCAACGCAAGCTCCCCGGCTTCAGCCCAAAATCCGCCACCGAACAACGTCGTCTCGAGAAAGACGCCGTGAGCGGTCCCGAACCGCTCCGCGCCGAAGCACACTCGGCCGTCTTGTCGAAAGAGCCACACATCGCGGGTACGCCAGCGCAAGCGCGCACACGCGACTACGTCATCGATCAGATGAAAGCGATGGGCCTCGAGACCGAAGTGCGCACATACGACGTGTGGTTACCGCATGCGACGAGCGTGAAAATTACGCGCATCGGCAAACGAGACACCACGGTGCTCGATTTGTCGGAGCCGCCAATTCCAGGTGACCCCGCAACGGCGCTTCCGCAGTATCTCACCGTGAATGGGTCAAGTGGCGCGGGCGTCGGTCAAGGCGAAGTGGTGTTCGTCAACTACGGCCTCATCGAAGACTACGCCGTTCTTGATTCACTCGGTGTGTCGGTGAAAGGCAAAGTGGTGCTAGCACGATATGGTCGCAGCTTTCGCGGCATCAAAGCACGCGAGGCGGAAAAGCGCGGCGCGGTGGGCGTGCTGATTTATACGGATCCCGCTGACGACGGTTTCGCGCGCGGCGACGTGTATCCAGACGGTCCTATGCGACCGATGCGTGGCGTGCAACGCGGGAGCGTCTACAACGGCACCGGTGATCCACTCACGCCCGGATACGCAAGCAAGCCGGGCGCACCACGGCTGACGCCATCGCAAACATCGCTACCGAAAATTCCGGTGGTACCGATCAGCGCGGCGAACGCGCAATTGCTATTCGATCAAGTGCGCGGCACCAACATTCCCGTTGGCTGGCAGGGTGGCATTGGTTTGCGCTATCACGTCGGGCCGGGCCCAGCGCAAGTGAAAGTGGACGTCACCACTGATGCTGCAACCAACGGCACCAAACAAATCTTCAACACATTAGGCTATTTGCGTGGCAGTGAATTTCCCGATCAGTATGTCTACATCGGTGGACATCGAGACGGATGGGGACCAGGTGCGGCCGACAACATCAGCGGCACGGTAAGCATCCTCGAAGCTGCGCGCTCAATGTCCGATATGGCAAAAGCCGGATGGCGTCCGAAGCGCACCATAGTGTTCGCGACGTGGGACGCGGAAGAGTGGGGTTTGGTAGGCAGCACGGAGTACGTTGAAGAAGATTCACTTCGCTTGCAAAAGGGTGCCGTCGCGTACTTCAACCAAGACGTATCCGCACAAGGCAGCGCGTTTGGTGGCGGCGGATCACCGTCGTTGCGCAGCACATTGCGCGACGTGTTGCGTGGTGTACCAGATCCAAAAACGAAGGGCACCGTGTACGACGCATGGCGCGCTGCGAGTGGCATCAAGAGCGACACGATCGAACCGAACATGGGTGATCCCGGCGGCGGCAGCGATTTTGCCGGCTTCTACAATCACTTAGGCATTCCGATCGCCGAATGGGGTTTTGGCGGCCCGGCCGGCACGTATCACTCGGCGTATGACACCCACGCGTGGATGCAAAAGTTTGGCGATCCGGGTTTCCAATATCATGCAACGTCGGCGCGCATTGTCGCCGCCATGGCGCTGCGGGTGGCGGATGCCGACATCCTCCCGTACGACTACGTCGAGTTTGCGCGCACGATGCAAAAATATCTGGCGCCGATGCAGCGAGCGTTTGCCGCGCGCAAATGGGAAGTAGCCGCAATCACCCCGTTGGCCGCTGCTATCGCGCGCCTCGAACGTGTCTCGGTGACCTTCGCGACGTCGCGCGACGTCGCGCTCAAAAGCGAGCTGTCACATGACGCACGTGAGGCGACCAATCAAGCGTTGCTCAAAGTCGAACGCGCCTTCGCGCGGCCAAGCGGGTTGAAGAGTCGGCCGTGGTACCGGTCGCTGATTTATGCGGCGGACGTCGACAACGGGTATTCGACGATGAACTTCCCGGGAGTGAACGAGGCCGTACGCGCGGGAGACCAAGCAGGCGCGAAGGAAGAGTTGGTGGACTTGACGATGCGCTTTGGAAAGGCGGCTGATGCCGTCGATGAAGCGCGTCGTGCGATGGTGATGTCGCCCGCGACGGGGGCTCCGAAAAAGAAGTGATGATTCAGGTAGACGACCCGCGATACGCGCGACAGCATGTCTTGCGAGGGTTTGGTCGCGCTGGACAAGAACGACTGGCCGCCGCGCGCGTGCTGATTGTTGGTGCGGGTGGGTTGGGTTCTCCGGCGGCGCTCTATCTCGCGGCCGCCGGAGTTGGTGCGCTTACGTTAGTAGATGCGGACGTGGTGGATCTCACCAACTTGCATCGACAACTGTTGTACGGCACACGTGACGTGGGTCGGCCAAAGCTCGACGCCGCACGCGACCGTTTGCAGGACGTGAATCCGCAGGTGGACGTGACCACGCACCATGTTCGCATGAATGCGAGCAACGCGTTCTCGTTGGTGCAGGGACACGATGTGGTGATTGATGCGACGGATAATTTTCCGGCGCGCTATGCGATCAACGACGCGTGCGTCGCACTCGATACCGAATTTGTCTACGGGAGTGTGGCGCGCTTTCAAGCGCAAGTGAGTGTCTTTGCCGCAGCAACAGGTCCGTGTTATCGCTGTCTCTTTCCCGAGGCGCCAGCGCTGGGTGCTGTTCCCACATGTGCGGAAGAAGGCGTGCTGGGTGTCGTGCCCGGTATTGTCGGACTGCACCAGGCATTGGAAGCGATCAAATTGATCACAGGCATTGGCACGCCGTTGATTGGTCAACTGTTGTTGCTGGATTTGTTATCCAACGACTCGCAACGCATCGCGCTTGCAAAGCGCGACGATTGTTCTGTGTGTAGCCTGGTCGCACGTTCCGAACGCCAAACCTCTACTCTTACAACGCGCACGATGACCAGTCCGGATATCACCGTCACAGACCTTGCTGCGCGTATGGCACGCGGTGATGCGCTGACCGTGCTCGATGTGCGTGAGCAATGGGAATACGATACCGCGCATCTCGCAGGAAGCGTACTGATCCCGCTTTCTACACTGGCCGATGCCGTGAACACGCTGAACCGCGATGCGGCGTATGTCGTGCTCTGTCATCATGGTATGCGTAGCGAGATGGCAGCGGGCTGGATGCGTGCGCACGGTTTTTCGAACGTGACGAACATGATCGGCGGCATTGATGCGTGGAGTACGTCAGTCGATACGACCGTGCCGCGCTACTAGACAATCGGCATTATAAATTGGTTACCGTGCTGCGCGTTCTTGATCGACTGCTCTTCGCGCTCGACGACCGTTTGCCGTGGCGGCGCGCTACTCGCGAACGGTTTGAAAATGTTGACGCCGCGCGTCGACCGCACGGACCCGATGGTGTCGTGCTTGGCGCGGAGGCGATTCGGCTCGATGCGAGCGTCACGCACGCAGTGCTCTTAGTTCACGGTTTCAACGACACTCCACAGTCGATGGCCCCGCTCGCGATGGCGCTACATGCGGTTGGCTGGACGGTGCACGTACCGCGCTTGCCCGGGCACGGTTGTGCATTGCGAGCGATGGCGCAACACGCAAGCGCCACTGAATGGACGGCGTGTATACAAGATTCCTATCGCGCGCTTCGCGCAACGCATGATGTGGTCGCAGTGTGCGGACTGTCCATGGGCGCGGCATTGTCAGCGACACTCGCGGCGCAGTATCATGACATTCCGGCCCTCGTGCTGTTGTCGCCGTACATCGGCATGCCGCGCCCACTGCAAGCGGCGTTGATCGCGGCATGGGTCATCCAGTGTATTCGACCGTATCGACGAGGAACGGGTGGTGAGCGTTCGATTCACGATCCAGTGGCACGAGTGAAGACACTCGGTCCGGGGATCCTGACCGCACGGATGCTGACAGAGCTGCGAACGGTCGCGCGACGGGCGCAGTCAGTATTGCCGCAACTGAGTATGCCGACGCTGTACCTGCAGTCACGCGAAGACAATCGCATAACGGCGCATGCGGCCGAGCGAAATTTCTCGGGCCTTGGCACATCCGCTGGCGCGCACATGATACGCGAGCAGCGTTGGCTATTCGGCTGTGGACACATCATCACCGTGGACTACTGCCGCGACGATGTCGCTCGGCAAGTGCTTGCGTGGATCACGACGTACGCGGGAACACCAGCAGACTGACGCCAATTACCGGACGAATCGACTGTTGGCTTTTGAGGAGACGAGCATGATTTTGACGGTAGACGATCTTCGCTGGGCACACGCCGACGTAACGCGAGAAATTATTGGCGTGTACTATGACGGGTAGAGCGCGCTTCGGTATGGATTTTCGGAGTCCGATCCAAACAGCTGAGATGGGTGCTGGGAAAGCAGCAACAGCCACTACGGAAAACACGGATTACCGAACGGACACGAGCGGAAACGCACAGATACTGCAACAGCAAATGCTTTTTTTGTGGTGCGTCGTATCCGCAGGTTATCGGTGTGATCCTGTTCGTAGCCGCGTCCTGCTGTTGCAGTTGTTATCCACATGTGTACCACCCGCTCACGCGTCGGGAACCACCACAGGGTAGCGTGCGCTGTTCATCGGGCTAGCTTTCGAGTCTTGCACCTGCCAACGGTGCAGTGCTGGCCCGTGACTCTCTGGAGTGCTGTAGATGCCCGAGTTTGGAAGTTGGGGAACGGACTGGTGGAAACCCGTGCTGTTCATCGTCATCGCCGGTCACGTCACCAACGTGTGCGTGACGCTTTTCCTTCACCGCGCGCAGACGCATCGTGGCGTGCGCTTTCACTATATCGCCGAACTCCCAATGCGTGTGTGGTTGTGGCTGACCACGGCGACGCGCACGAAAGAATGGGTGGCTTGCCATCGCAAGCACCACGCCTTCGCTGATCGCGAGGGCGATCCGCACAGTCCATTGATGGAAGGACTGCGCAACATTCTTCTGAAGGGCGCCTTCTACTATCGCAATACAGTGCGTCAACCCGGCGTGCTCGAGAAGTACGGCAAGGGAACACCCAACGATTGGCTCGAGCGACATCTCCTCGACAAACGCAGCGGACTCGGCATCATCCTCATGCTGGCCGTCGACGTGTATTTGTTTGGCTTTTTTGTCGGCCCACTCGTGTGGGGCGTGCAGATGATCTGGATTCCGCTGTGGGCGGCCGGAGTACTAAACGGCGTCGGTCACGCTTTTGGGTATCGCAACCACGACGTGAAAGACGAGAGCCGCAATATCACGCCCATCGCCATCTGGCTCGGTGGAGAGGAGCTGCACAACAATCATCACGCCGATCCGCACTCTGCAAAATTTGCGCACCGTTGGTTCGAGTTCGACATCGGTTGGGTGTACATCAAACTGCTGTCACTTTTTGGGCTGGCCGAAGTGAAGTACGCACGAGAAGGCGCGCATGTGCGCGTGACGGAGTAAGACGACGCATGGCAGACGTCACGTGCGCGCGTTGCGCCCAGACACGCGAAGGTTTTGACAGGCCGCCATTTCCCGGCGCAATTGGCACACGCATCGTCAGCGATATCTGCAAGGATTGCTGGGCGCAGTGGCTTAAACAGCAAACCATGCTGATCAACCACTACGGACTAAACGTGATGGATCCGCAGGCACGGCAATTTTTGACGCGCAACATGGATGCATTTTTGTTCAAAGCCGGTCAAACCGACGACGTGGATACGAGCAAGCAGGGCACCATCAGTCACTAAACGACTGCGGGTACAATGACGAACGCCCCGATCGGATATTCCGATCGGGGCGTTGTTTTGTGCGAAATCACGTCACGTGCAACCTCAGTTCACTCCGGCGATGTAGCGGGCCAACCGTCCACAGCTCGTGCACTTCAGCGTCACGTGCGAATTGGGCGGTGGCGGGCTCGAAACCGGATCCCGATCAATGTGTCCAGAGCAAGACGGGCAACTCAAGGGCAGACCCGTGCGATCCGCTGCGATCAGATGCAGCGCTTGCGCCGGGTTATAGGTGTTGGGTCGTGGTTTACGCATCCCGCCTCCTCGCGAATTGTGCGCCGGACGCTTAGCGCGATCCGGAAGACAAAAAGATAAACAATTCTGAACCTCTTTGGCACTGGCTCACCCAAATTCGTAAGAACTCTCATAACCGATAAACGCGTTTAAGCTAGTTATTTATGCTGTTCCGTCCCTAACCCCAAACCCCTAACCCCCTAACCCTACTCGTCACCCCACGGTTGCGGTCGCCGCCACAACTTTCGACCCAATCGAAATGAACGCTTCGCCGATACCTCCGCCGTACTTCCCGGCGGAAACACTTCTGGATCGGCAAATTCGTCCAGCATGTCCGTCGCCTTCGCCGACGCCTCGTCGGCCCAATGCACAATCTCCGCCTCAACCGTCATCGGCATGACTGGACTACCATGCTCCAAAGCGCCGTGATGAGACAGAATGAAGTGCAACAGCTCGTCGCGCTGCGCGACTGTTAATGCAAGTCCCGAAGCGACCAATCGACGATCAAACATCAGCGCACCGAGCGTTACGTGGCCCAGCAGCATTCCAGTTGGCGTGTGATCAAAACCCTCAGCCGTCACCGAGTATGCTTCGACCTTGCCGATGTCGTGGAGTAGAGCGCCAGCAACGACCAAGTCCGCGTTCGCCGTCCGTACAGTCCGCGCGATGTGTTTGGCAATTGATGTCACTTCGTACACATGCAGCAAGAGACCTCCTAACTGCGCATGATGCCCCTTTACCGCGCCGGGCGTTCGCTCGAAACGCACCCGAAACGCATCATCAGCGAAAAAGAGATCGACCGCATTGCGCATCGTCGTGGAGGCAATGCCCGCGCGCAGTTTGTCGATTGCATCCCAAACCTTTTCCGTCTCCACGTCAATGCGTAATAGAAAATCCGACGCATTGAATTCGCGCGCCGGCAAGACACGTAGCGGCGCGGTCAGCTGCAATTGTCGACGCTTCGCCCCTTCGTCGCCAAACGTTCCGATATCACCAATTACTTGCACGACTTTGCCTTTGTCCGCGCCCGCGCACCAATCAAGCCGCTCGGACCAGATCGGCGCCGTGTCGATCATACCCGTCGTATTTCCGAGTGTCAACACAACAAATGGCAGACCAGCCCGCGTCGTTCGCTCGACGCGATCGCGAACGAGAAACTCATGTTCGACGCGAGCACCAACGACAGCGGTGCGAAGATCAAATGGTGGCATATCCATATAGTCAAAGGTTGAGCTGGCCCTAAGCAAGGGCAGATTGATCTCTCTTCAACCCTTGCGCTCGACCGGGGGTATGGAGAGGCTTGAGGGAGAGTTTCACGTCCGCCATCACCAGAGCGTCCACAGAATGTCGAACACCACGCATCCAGAGACGTCCAGATCGAGTGACGGATCCGCGCATGCCGGAGTGATTGCGCCGAGATCACCGGAGTTGGAAGTCGAACAGGAAACCGCGCTTCGTCTCTGGGTCATTTTGTCGCGTGCGCATGCCGCGATTGCGTCGCACGCGCATGCGGACGTCGCGCGTAGTGGACTGACGTTAGCTGAATTTGCGATTCTTGAAGTACTGTACCATCGCGGTCCCATGCTTTTGGGCGAAGTACAGCGGCGCATTCTTGTATCGAGTGGTGGCATCACGTTTCTGGTTGATCGTCTTACGGCAAAAGGATTGGTGGAGCGCCGTAATTGCGATAAGGATCGCCGGGCCCGGTACGCCGCGTTAACACCGCCGGGTGAGGCTTTGGTTGCTGAACTGTTTCCTGCGCACGCGGACGCGATTACGCAGGCAATGCGAGGCCTCTCCGCCGATGATCAGCAGATGGCTGCTGAAATGCTTCGCAGATTGGGGCTCCACGCGGCTGCAAAGCCATTGCCGTAAATACGTCTTGACATCTCACTGCTTAGAGTTATATTCCTTAGTAGTGAGATAAACTGGAGCAACCTAAGCCTTGCGTCTCCACCACGAGACTAACGCCCAGTACTGGGCAGGAGTGCGATTATGAGATGGGCAATCGACCCGGCGCACAGCCAGATCCAATTCGCCGTGAAGCATTTGGGCATTTCGACCGTCCGCGGCACGTTTCAGAAATTCGGCGGCACGATAGAGGAAGAGAACGGCAAGGTGGCCGCTGTGAACGTCGACATTGACGTTAATTCGATTAATACGGGTGCTGAGCAGCGAGACGGGCACCTTAAAAGTGCGGATTTTTTTGACACTGTGGGATATCCGACAGCCTCGTTTCAGCTCACCAAGATTGATCGTGTGGGCAATGATGTGACGGCCAGCGGCGACCTGACTATTCGCGGCGCGACACATCCCATCACGTTGAAAGGGGACATCGGTGGCCCGGCAAAGGATCCTTACGGCAACCAGAAAGTGTCAGCGACGCTTGAGACGAAGTTCTCGCGAAAGGAGTGGGGGCTCGTCTGGAACGTTGCGCTCGAAGCGGGTGGTATGCTTGTGAGTGATGATGTGCGGATAAACATCGACATTCAGGCTGCACCTGCCGTGTAACGCCGAGTCGTGTGTGAGCGTTCAGTTCGCATAAACCACATCGCCATCACTGTCGATGCCAAGTTCCTGATGAACGCCGCACACGCCGCACACGAGCACCGCGTGCCACACTTCGCCTAACTCGGTGTGCAACGCGGGACTCGCTTCGCGAACACTTAACTTGCGGTATGTGTATTCGCGACATCCCACGCAGGCGTGCGCGCGGGCAATGCGTTCAGCGCGCTCGCGCGTGATGGCCATGTTTGCTCAACCGGTTGGCGGCGCGCCATCACCAATGGCTTTTGGTACGCCTGGATAGCCAAGTCCCGAGGACGCTTGACTTCGAGTACCGGGGTCACGCACGCCGGCGGTGTCCGCATGTCGCGCTTCGCTGGTGGCATTCAACAACTCTCGCAAGCCACCGAGCGCACCCATGACCCCCGAAGCCTCTGCCGGCAGAAAAATGGTGGTACCCTTACCCTGCGTGAGCAGCGGCAATGCTTCCAGATATTTGAGACCAAGCAAATACATCGCGCCTTGCCCTTCTGGAAGTGCGGCTGAAATCAGCGTAATGGCTTCGGCTTCCGCATGCGCAATTGCGAGCCGTGCTTCGGCAACACCTTTCGCGCGCAACACGTTGGCATCGCGCTCACCTTCAGCTTTGCGCACCTGCGATTCGCGCTGTCCTTCCGACTCCAGAATGGCGGAACGCTTCCCCGCTTCCGCATTCGTCACAGAGGCCCGACGTTCGCGTTCGGCGCGCATCTGCAATTCCATCGATTGCTGAATGTCACGCGGCGGTTCGATCGATTGCAATTCGACACGCGTCACATCGACGCCCCATCCGATCGAGGCTTCTTCGATCACATCACGCATTCGCTTGTTGATCACGTCACGACTCGTGAGAGTCGCGTCAAGCTCCATGTCACCAACAATGTTGCGCAACGTCGTGCGCGTCAGCGTCTCAAGCGCGTACGGCAAATTGGTTACGGAATACGTCGCCTTCTGCGGGTCGGCGATGCGATAGTACAGCACCGCATCAATATCGATCGTCACATTGTCTTTCGTGATCACCGGCTGGCTTGGAAAGTTCAGTACCTGCTCGCGCAGATCGATGCGTGAGGTTGAACCAGCAACAAGCTTGCGTACGCCGGACACATCCGATTCGAGATATCGCACGTCAATCGTGCGCGGTCGTTCGATGAATGGAATGAGCAGATTCAATCCCGATCGCGCGAGACGATCGAAACGTCCGAGTCGCTCGACGACCATCACTTCGGCTTGCCCAACAATTTTGACGGAGCTGATGAAGATCACGAGCACGAGTACTACAGCAATGACGAGCGGGATCATAAGTCGACCGGCAAAAGTTGACAATCAGGGTTTCCAGTCCGCCATGAACAGATTCGTTTCGCCGGGTTTTGCGTCGAAGCGATTGGACGCCCAGATCAGGTGCTTCCCATCGGGACTGAACATCGGGAATCCGTCGAACTCGGGATTCGTCGTCACCTGTTCGAGCTTGGTGCCGTCGAGATTCACGAGATAGAGATCGAAGTTCCGACTCTTCGGATTCTTGTGGTTCGATGAGAAGATGATGCGCGTCCCGTCTGGCGTCCACGATGGGCCAAAGTTGGCGCCGCCGAGATTGGTGATTTGTGTCTGGTTTGATCCGTCGGCGTTCATGATATACAACTCCATCCGATTGGGGCGAATCATGTGCTGTTTGAGCAAATCGCGATACAGTGCGAGCGAGTCCGGATTTGTCGGATGCCAAGCACGATACGCGATTTTTGTCCCGTCTGGTGACCACCACGGACCGCCATCGTAACCCGGTGTCGTCGTGAGTTGCTTTACATCAGACCCATCAACGTTCATTGTGTAGATGTCGAGATCGCCACCTTTCAGCGACGTAAATACAATGCGTTTACCATTGGGCGACAGCACGCCTTCGGCAGTGTAGGTGCCGTAGTGTGTCAGGCGCCGCAAATCCTTGCCGTCGCGTCCGACGGTGTACAGGTCGAATGGATCGATGCCCCACACGTACCCTTTGGACGGATCGGGCTTGATTGGGCACACGCTGTCCGCCGCGTGGGTCGATGCAAAAAAAAGTCGATTGCTTCCGGGCAAGAACCAACCACACGTGGTTTTACCGCCGACCGAGACTTTCGTGAGGCCGCTGCCGTCAAAGCGCATTACATATTGCTGATCACAGCTGCGCCCGTCACGCGTTGACTGAAACGTTATCCATTTGCCGTCGGCACTAAAATACGCCTCTGCATTTTCGCCGCCGTTGGTGAGCTGGCGAATGTGGGTGAGGTGCGTTTCGCCTACTTCGGAGACAATAGGTGTACTCTCTGCGCTTGTGGCACCGCGTGACGCACCCGTGGTGGCGGCGCTGCTGCACGCTTGCGCGGCGACGAAAAACAGCGGGCTTGCCGCAAACAGCGCTGCCAGAAAACGGCGCGCCTCAGATCGGTTGGAAATAGACATGGCCTAACCGTAGGCGAGCCCGCAAAAACGGGCAATCCGGACGATTACGCAGTCGTCCGGATTGCCCGTTCTCTTTTGACTGCGAAGCCCTACTTGGACCCAGTACTTTTCGCGACGCGAGGCTTGCCGACTGGAAGTAATGCCGCTGCCGCGTACACATCTTTTTGCGTGGCGCTCTTGCGGAGCAATTCAACGGCTTTGATTAGCTGGTTGTCATCTTTGATGTTATGACGCTTTACTAAGCTATCGCCGAAGGCCGTTCGAGCGACGTAGGTTTCGACGTTGCGGTCGACATAGCCGACACCGGCGTCGTACGTTGCGCGGTCCAGCTTCACACCCTTGGCGGCCAAACGATTGAAAATGTCGTTGCGCCATTCGTTAGTAACAACAAAGTCTGGCTTCACTTTGCCCTTCTGCGATTCGGCGAACTCGCTGAGCACGTCGGCGAATTGCTGTGATTTGGGTACGATCTCGCGACCAAGCTTGAGCTCTACGGTAGTCAGTGTGTCGGGCTGCACGTAAACGTCCGGCGTAATTGCACCACCGCCGTACAGCGTACGCCCGTTGACCAATGACTTGTACGTGGGCTTGGCCTTTCGCATCGAGTCGGTTTCCATCGAGTCAGGAATGACTTCCAAAAACTGACCATCTGCGTTGAACTTGCGCTCCTTTTGAATGGAGCGACCCGACGGCGTGTACCACTTGCCTGTCGTGATTTTTAGGGCGTACCCACCGTCAAGGTTGTACACGCTTTGGACGAGCCCTTTGCCGTACGACGTGGTCCCGAGCACCAACGCGCGATCGTAATCTTGCAACGCACCAGCGACAATTTCGGACGCAGACGCGGAGTAATTGTCTACGAGTACGACCAGCGGAATATCCGGAGCAAGCGGTTCGACGCTCGCGGTAAACTTCTGGAACTCCGCGCGTCCACGAACGCTCAGGAGCTCTTTCCCTTTTGGTAAAAACAAATTCGACATAGAAAACGCTTCATCGAGGATGCCCCCCGGATTATTGCGCAGGTCGATGACGATGCCTTTTGCTCCTTTCGCTTTAAAATCTTTGATCGACTGTGCGACGTCGTGCGTGGTTTGTTCGCTAAAACGTTCTAGCAGGATGTAGCCGACACGATCATCAATCATGATTGAATAACGCACGGCCGGCACGTGAATTTCCGCGCGCTTGAAATCCAGCTTGATGGGCTGTGGCACACCAGCACGTGCAAACGTGACGGAGACGCCGGTGCCAACGGGACCAAGCAGTTTGTTCTGCGCTTGCAGATTAGTAAATCCTCGCGCGTTGAACGTGTCGATGGCGACAATTTTATCGCCGACCTGTACGCCACGAGATTCTGCCGGCGAACCAACGAAGACTTTTTGGATCGTGACATATCCGCCAACGGGCAAAATTTCCATGCCGATGCCGGCGTACCGTCCGCTCGTGGAACGCGAAAACTCTTCTAGCTGCTTGGGTGAAAAGAGCTCCGTGTACGGATCCTGCAGCTCCTTCACAAGTCCGCGCGCGGCCTTTTCGTACAACACCTGCGCGTCGAGCGTGTCGACGTAGCGCAGCGCGACGAAGGTGAGCACTTGGTCGAGCAGCTGAGCGCCGCCTCTCGTGGTGCGCGTCTGCAGGGCGAAGCCGCCCGCGAGCACGGGGAGCGATACCAGACAGACAAGGGCGATCTTACGGGAGCGGGTCATGCGGCTTCTCGCGATGGAGGGAGCAGAAAAATGCGACACGAGCACACAGCGTCGAGCACCAGCGATTGAGCAACGCCTCTGACTTCCTACGCGGCGCTGGGGGATGGGTTCCGTGCTGACCCGCTCTTGCAACCATCACCGCGGCTCACACCTCGTCTCGGGGACGAGATCCTAGTACGTAATCCACCTGCCAGACCCGATCATACTGACGAATGCCGATGTCGCGCACCAAACCGGCGCTCAGCAACATTTCGTGCGCTGGTTGAAGGACGCGCTGAAGGTGTGATGGATAACGTTGCGTGAGGGGAAGTTGTTCGGCCAGTCGTTCCAAGGGTACGCGCCATGACAGTCGTCCATCGGCCCGGGCAACCTCAAGCATGCGATACAATCGGCGCGCGACCGGTGAAGATAACGCGTGATAACGGGCGGCCGAGAGTGTAATGGTGTGACGCGCGGCAAGGTTGGTTCGCATCGTGGGGGAGAGGATGACGCGTGCGTCACCGGGTTCACCTGCCGCCAAATTGCCAAACAAGTGCAGCTGTTCGCGATCAGCCACTCGTCGCCGTTGCACCGCGACGGACGTGAGAATGGTAAAGCTCACATCGGCCAAGCCGGATGAGGCCGACCAGTACGCCCCGACCGATTCGAGGGTTGTGCGTTCAAGACGAGCGAGGGCACCGCGCAGCTGCTCGTAGGTGCGTCCATCGGCCCGACGACCCATCGACCGCAAAAACGCGTGCAAGGTGAAGCTGACGGTTCCATCCGCAGGCGAACCGGCTTCGCTGTACCGATGCAGCAGTTCGATATAGACGTCTTGATCAAACGTGCCGGGAAGGCGATCGCCAGCCGCGGGGATGACGCGCCAGCGCCCACCATTCTCGCAGGAAAACGAGACGGGCGCATCATCCGCAGAATCGCTCAGGCGAAACAGCGGGAGTTCCTCGAGTGCTCGATCGAGTACTACTCCGCGAACCGCCGGGCGCCGACGCGCAGCGAGTGTCATCAAGCGTGGAAGGTGAGCACCATGCGGCGAGAGCGCCAGCGCCGTGATGCATTCGGTCTGCTGCCGCGCCGGAAAGCCCTGTTGCCGGTTGGCCGCTGCTGGGAGGCCTGCGTCGCGCCACGGGCTCGCTTCGTTCGATCGGAAAACAGCAAATACGCGTGTTATCAGTGTATTTCGTTGGTGTCCGTGTCCGTTGTGGTGGTTGTTTTTCGGGACAATAAAATACGGCGACCAACACAGCAAACGCAGTATTCTCGTTGCTGCTTTACGCCAGCGTAATGACCTGCCCCGTGATATTGCGCGCGGAGGCGCTGGCCAGGAACGCCACGACGTCGGCGACCGAGTCGCGTTCGACATACTCGGTATCAGCCTTCATGCTGCTCATGTTTGCTGCGGTGCGAATCTGTGTAGGAGCGACAGCGTTGGCACGAACGCCATTCACGTGTTCTTCTTCGGCGACTGCGCGCATCAGCGTGAGCACGCCACTTTTTGCAGCTGCGTACGCGGCGATCCCCTTTGGTGAACCACTCGGCAACGCGGCCACGGAGCCGAAAAATACCAACGAGCCTCGACCCACACGCAGTGCTGGAAGAAACGCGCGCGTCGCGCCATACGCGGTGTCGAGATTGATCATGAACTGTTTGTGCCACGCCTCGGGATCACTGATATCCAGCGGGCCCGTCGCGCCAAACCCGCCGGCCACGTGCACGAGGGCGTGCACTGCTCCAGCGCAGTCGCTATGCGCCGCGAGCACCTCATCCGCAACGGTCTTTGCCGCAGTCGCGTTCGACAAATTTGCAGTGTGTGCCGAAACCACGTGACCAGCCGCACGCAACACATCAGCACGCGCATCGACCTCAGCCTGTTGCATGTCGAGCAGCGCCAGAATGGCACCGCGTTGCGCGAAACCGAGTGCGACCGCTTCACCCACTTGACCGGCACGACCCACACCGGTGATCACCACCAACTTCCCGCTGAAGTCCATTGCGTGAATCTCCGTGGTACGGCGTGTGTGAGACTGTCTACTCAGCTTTCAGGGACTGCAATGCGTCCGCGACTGCGTCGAGACAGCGACGCACTCCATCGACGCTATGATCTCCCATGTGCCCAATGCGAAACGACGTTGCTTTCAACTTGCCATAGCCACCACCAATTACAAAGCCACGTTGCGCCACCGCGCGTACGAGCGCGTCGCCGCTGAGATGTGCAGGCAACGCAATGGCAGATACCGTTGGCGAGCGATGTCCCGAGCGCGCGTAAATGCACAGCTCGATACCAAGCGTCTCTCGCGTCTGCGACACCCACTGTTCGGTTGCGTGCTGCAAGGCCGCGTGTCGCAGCCATCGCTGTTCGACACCATCGCTTGCGATGGCTTCACACTGCAGCAATGTCGCATACAACAACGAGATAGCGGGTGTGTTTGGAGTTTGATTCTTCTTCGCGTATTGCTCGAACTCGCGCACGTCGAAATAGCGACCGCGCGCCGTCGCGAGGTGTGCGCGTTGCAGGAAGCGCTCGCTGACCGTTGCAAATGCTAACCCGGGTGGCAATGCGAGAGCTTTTTGCGACCCCGTCAATACCACATCGAGATCCCACGCATCGGTTTCGACGGGAGCGCCCGCAATACCCGTCACGCTATCGACCAGGACGAGCACATCGTGCGCGCGTGCCAGTTGTGCGAGCGGCTCGAGCGGCGTGAGCGCACCAGTGCTCGTTTCCGAATGCACCACGGTCAGCGCCACGTACCGACGCGTCCGCAACGCTGTCTCGACGTGCTCGAGTGACACGATGTCGCCCCACGCGGCGGACACGACGTCCACATCGCGCGCACATGACCGCGCAATGTCCGCAAACCGTTCGGAAAACGCCCCGTTCACGAGTGACAACACAGGGCCCGGCGGCGCGCAGCGCACGGCCATCTCCATAAATCCGGTCGCCGACGACGTGCTCACATAAACTGGTCGCGTGGTGCGAAAAATTGCCTGCAACGACGTCACAATGCGCGCGAACATGTGCTCGAACGCTGCACCACGATGCGGCAACATTGGCGCCAGCATCGCCTCAAGCACTTCAAGGCGAACTTCCGTCGGACCAGGAAGAAAAAAGGTTCCAAACCCTGGACGGTGCAGATCAGTCATAGCTGAAACAACAAGGTGTGCAGGGTCGCGAAGTCGACCGCTTCTGCGTCGGCGACCGCTACGACATTTGGCCGACGTGCCACCCCGGTGTATGCAATGAACGCATCGGAAATACCGCGCACCGCCGCATCCGTGGCGCCGTCACCGATCATCACCAGCGGTCGGGGCAATGCGAGGCGGTGCAATACTGCGGGTTTGCCGCGCTGCGTGGCCAGCGGTTGCTCACCCGCAAGCGACACGTAATGACCGTCGGTATCGAATAATACGGACACCGCGTGCACACGCGATGCCGGAATACCCATGTATCCGGCCAACGGAATGATGGCGTCGCGCAGTCCGCCGCTCAACAGCGTCACATCGCACCCGGCAACGGAGAGCACGGCGCACAACGCGCGCGCCCCGCGCTGCACGGTTTCGATGTACGCGTGACCCAACGCCGTGACCTCATCGCGCGTCGGTTTGATAAGCTCCAGACGGTGCGCGTATACTGATTCGATGGTTATCTCGCCCGCCATTGCGCGATCGGTGAGCGCTGCGATCTCTCGTGCAACGTCGTCGCCGCGTAAACCGGCGAGCCAATCGATGCCTTCCAGTGAGGTGATCGTCGAATCGACGTCTAGGACCACCGATGCAAATCGCGGACGCGCATCGGTCACAGACAGGGAGAGCGGCATCACAACACGTTGCCTGGTGCCAGTAATCCCAACGGATCAAACTCGTGCTTGATAGCGCGCATCACGCGCAGTTGCACGGGAGTTGCCTGCATTGGCAACCAGCGACGCTTGAGTTTCCCAATACCATGTTCCGCGGCCACCGTACCACCCATGGCGAGTACCTCGCGCAGCGTTGCTTCGACGACGGCCTCAATGCGAAATAACTCTCCAGCGTCACGCGCGATAAAATTTTGATGGGGATGTCCGTTACCTGCGTGTCCATAAGCCACAGCCTGCGCGACGCCATGTGCTGACGCGATGCCGCGCGCCATGCGCAGTGCCTCCGCGAGTCGCGGATAAGGCACCGCCCAATCGGTGGACACCTTACGACCACCAGCCGACCGGAAGGCCGCGCCGCGTTCGTTCATCGTCGTCGGGACGGCGTGTCGCAATCGTCGCGCGTCGCGCAACGACGAAGGCGCATCATACACGCGAATATCGCTGGTCAGTGCGCAATACGCCTCCGATAACGCGAGCCACGCATCGAGCGGCAACTCACCGTCATTACGCGATTCGTTCGCGCCCGTTTCTTCGAGGTACACCATGGCCTGCGCTTCGAGAGCCCACGTTGGCGAGCCGTCTGCGTCACGCGCAATCGTGAAGGCCAGCGCATCAAAATATTCGAGGCACCGCGGAAACACGTTCGACGATCGACGGGCAGCCACCACAAATGCGAGCGCATCGTCTTCGCTCACAAATGGAATGGCGAGCCCAAGCACCTGCGCTGGCAGCGCGTGCAACGCAAGTTCTGCTTCGACCACGATGCCAAGTGTCCCCTCGCTGCCGACAAACCAATCGACGGGATCGTGCGCGATAGGATAGCCCACCGTGTTCTTCTCCAACGCCGGTCGCCGCAATTCGAGCAGCGATCCATCGGCCAGCAGTACGGTCAGTGCGCGAACATGCGGACCGGTTGCGCCGTAACGCAGTGATCGCGCTCCCGATGCGTTACACGCAATCGCACCACCAATCGTGCACTCTTCCTCACTCGTAGGATCGGGGGTGAATAACAACCCCACTGCCTCTGCTGCACGTCGAACGTCGGCCACTAACGCACCAGCACCAACGCGAATAGTCCGTGCAACCGTGTTGACCTCGTGCATGTGTGCCATCCCACGCAACGAGAGCAACAACCCATTGTCCGTGATTGAAGCCGCCGTCGTGCTCGATTGCGCACCTGCGGCCGTGATTGGCGTTCGCAGCGCCGTGGCTTCGCGTAACAATGCCGCTACTTCGCACACTGCTGACGGCCGCGCAACCGCTTCCGGAATCAGCTCCAATCCCGATGCATCGCGCGCGTATGACAACCGCACGTCGGGGTCGCGCGAAATTGACCCGTCGCTGTTGCTACTCGATGTCGCTGGGGCGAGCACGAGACTCAGTCAGCGCGAAAGTGCACGATGCTCGCCGACACCACATCCGGGAGCTCGAGCAATGCACGACGCGTTGCCTCTTCCACCGTTCCGTCAACCGAGATTGCCGCAAGCGCATCGCCACCCTGCGCGAGCCGCGCCTGATGATACTCGGCAATATTCACCCCGCGTTCGCCGAGGACGGTGCCGACGCGACCGATCACACCCGGAACGTCCTTGTTGGTGAGAATGAGCAGCGTCTGCTTCGGATTGACATCCACGTGAAATGACCCGATGCGTGTGAGTCGCGCAACACTGCCTTCAGGAGCGGAACCGGCCACCGCGAGCTGTTGCATACCGCCGGAAAGCTCAACCTCAAGGGAACGGCGAGTGCCAAGCTCTGACGATTCGCCAACCGTGAGTTCGATGCCACGGGCTTCAGCGAGACTGCGCGCGTTAATGAGATTGAGACGATCCGTTTCAATCACGCCTTCCAGCAAACCGGCGGCGGCAGCAGCGAGCAACGGACCAGAACCGTGCGCGAGTTCGGGACTAACGCGCAAGGCAAGTCGTCGCACGGTTCGCATGCCTTGATCGGCCAACACTGCACGCGCAACCGCTGCGGCACGTCGCGCGACGAGCATCGCCGGTTGCAGTTCCGCCCACCCCTCACTTCCAGCGGCAACGTTGATGGATCGCGAGAGATCGTTGTGCAACAATGCATCGCGCACGGCGATACACACGTCACGCGCCACGTTCCGTTGCGCCTCCACGGTGCTGGCGCCAAGGTGCGGCGTGAGCAACAGATTGGGGGCGAGTCGCATCGGGTGATCTTCGGCGAGCGGCTCGACGGTAAAGACGTCGAGCACTGCACCTCGCAATTGATCGGATTCGAGGGCGAACAGTAGTGCCGTCTCATCAATGATACCGCCACGCGCCATGTTGACAGCGACAGAACGTGACGGCAATCGCGCGAGCTCACGCTTCCCGATCATGCCACGCGTTTCGTCGGTGAGCGGGACGTGCACGGTGAGCACATTTGTTTCGGCAATTAGCGCGTCAAGCGACGGCGCGCGTCGCACGCGTAATGCGGTAAATCGCGCATCAGCAATGTACGGATCATACGCCACTACCTGCATGCCGAACGCGTGTGCACGCGTGGCCACTTCACCGCCGATGCGACCAAGTCCAACAATACCGAGCGTTTTTCCTTTGAGCTCTCGACCGAGATAGAGTGCGCGGTCCCACCGTCCAGCCGTCATTGTTTGCGCGGCTTGCGGCAACTGACGGAGCAGACCGATTACTGCGCCAAAAAATAGCTCAGCCACCGCGACCGTATTGCCAGCGGGCGCGTTGATGATGGCGACGCCCAACGAGGTGGCAACGTCGAGCGCAATGTTATCCACACCAACGCCGGCTCGACCGACCACGCGTAATTTGGTCGCGCGTTGCAATACGTCAGCCGAAATGCGCGTCGCGCTGCGACCGACAATCGCGTCGTAATCCACGATGCGTCGCAACAGTTCGTCCTTCGGCAGCGTCGGCACTTCGTCGACGATGAATTGGGGCTCAGCAACAAGTAGGGCGACGCCTTCAGGATCCACGTCGTCGGTCACGAGTACGCGATACGTCATTCAGGATGCTGGAGAAAAGCGAAAAAAGAGCAAACGCGGCGCGTCAGCTTCCGAAGTCGTTCCGGCCAAGTGTACCGCGCAATGTTTCCCGCATGCTGACGATGAGGTCGTCCCGTGCCGCCGGCGAGTCGTCGCGCACGTGCAATTCGACGCCGTCCGCAATGGCAACACGTCGCCATGACGCCGTGCTGCCGGCATCACGGGACACGATAGGATCCAATTGCAACGTGAGTGCGGGAGCGAGCGATTGTGCAACGCGACGCTCTAGCGCATCGCCCGTCACTTCGCGCATTTCTGCTTTGATGGCGTCGAGCGTCTGCCCTTCGCGTTGACGAATTTTTATCGCGAGCAGCTGCAAAAGATGCCGATAGCCATATGTCGCTGCGGTCCCCGCGCCCTCCGGGCGATCGAGCAACCCATTCGCGACATAGAAGCGAATAGCACGCGCACTTGGTGTCGCACGGGCGGACGCGTTGGTCGGCTTCATTCCGGCGGCATCAACGAGCGTAGCCGCATGCGCGGCGAGGCCGCGTGCGTTAAACGGAGCATGACGCGCATGTGCGCGCAGCAGCGGAACAGGAGACTCGGCCATGGAAGGCGGAATATACGAGCAACTCGAACGCCGCGTCGACCACGATTACCGAAAATTCGATCGCGCGCGATAACTACGGCAGCATCACTGCGCCAAATGCGGTGCGTACGTCTGCACCGGCAGCGTGTTGCGCGATGGTCGCGAGATCGACCGGCTTCTCAAGAAAATGGACAGCGCCGAGTCGCATGGAGGCTTGCCGATTGGAATCGTCGGGGAACGCCGTGAGGACGAGCGTGACCGCATCCGGCGAGAGCATGCCGGCCATCGCCATGACTTGGAGTCCGCCGTCACGCTTGCCGCCTAAGCGTAAGTCGGTGATGATGAGGTCAAAACGTTGCGACCGCAACTCATTGAGTGCTGCGGGCAGGAGCGCGGCAGATGAGACAGTGTTGCCATCGATTTCGAACAGTTCGATGAGGATGTCTCGGATGGACTGCTCGTCTTCAACAATGAGCACATGTTTGGTGGCTGCGATGTTTGTCATGGCTCCTGTGCAAGGCGAAATTTGGGCCACTCGCAATTGTTGCTCGGAGCAATTCCGTAACTCATTATTTAGCAAGAGGTTGCGAGCACAGTAGCGACCAGTCACAACGGTTTAGGCGACCGAATATCAGTCAGTTCAATTTTTTTCCGTCCTAAAATCAGTCATTCGTCCGCGTTACCAATGTCGTGACGTTTCAGTTTTTCGAGGAGCGTCGAGCGTGCGATACCTAAGAGCCGCGCTGCTTTTGTGCGATTGTTTGCCGATGCCGCGAGCGCATCGCGAATAGCCGTTTGTTCAAGCTCGGCGAGGGATCGCGGCGACGCGCGCAACTCGAAATTCGGAGTAGGAAGTCCAAGGTGCTCGGGCGCAATCGGTTGACCATCGGCAAGAATGGCCGCGCGCCATATCGTGTTCTTTAGTTCGCGAATATTCCCTGGCCAGGCGTAATTCCGGAGTGCCTCGCGAGCGCGATCGCTCAAGGCTGCACCTCGTGGTACGGCGGCATCGGCCAGTGGGAGAATTTGCGCGCGTTGGTCGCGGAGTGGGGGGAGCGTGATCGTGAGGACCTGTAACCGGTAAAAGAGGTCCGCTCGGAAACGTCCTTCCGAGACGGCCGTTGCAAGGTGCTGATGCGTTGCGACGATGATGCGGGCGCGGGAGCGCAATGCCGTGGTGCCACCCATGCGGCGAAACGCGTGCTCTTCAATGACTTTCAGCAGTTTTGGCTGCACGTCGAGCGCCAAGTCGGCGATCTCATCAAGAAACAAGGTGCCTTCTCCCGCGACCTCCAACAGGCCGCGTTTTACCTGTCGTGCGTCCGTGAACGCTCCTCGTTCGTGACCGAACAATTCACTTTCAAAGAATGCCGCTGATAGGGAAGCGCAATTGATTTCAACGAACGGGGCACTTTGTCGGCTGGAGCGATCATGTATTTGCCGTGCGACAAAGCCTTTGCCAGTGCCGGTTTCGCCTTGAAGCAGCACTGGTGCGTCGGCGTTCTTGGCGGCGAGCGTAATGAGCTGATTAAACGTAGGCGCGAAGGCGGACGCATTGACCGTCGCGGATTCCCGTTCGCGCTCGCGCAGTACCGCGACCTCTCGACGTAACCGTCCCCGCTCGGCACCCCGAAGCACCGCCGCCGCCAGCAGTTCAAGATCGACTGGCTTCTCGAGTACATCGACCGCGCCGTGGTGCATGGCGGCGACCGCCACGCGTACGTCGGCGAAGCCAGTCAGGATGATGATGCCGACGTCGGGATCATCCTCGAGCAGCGCGTCGAGCGTCTGCACACCGTCCGCATCTGGCAGTCGTAAGTCGAGCAGTACCACATCCGCCGCATGTTCGGCAGCAAGGCGCCGCCCCGCAGCGGCCGTCGCGGCGCCACGTGCCGTGTGGCCGAGGGCTTCGAAATATTCGACGAGTGTCTCGCGAATTGCGTCGTCGTCGTCGATGATCAACACCGACAGTGTCACGTTACTCGCCTCATGGAGCGACGACGGGCGGCAGGGTGAGGGTGACGGTCGTGCCGTGCTCGTGCGAGCTATCGATATAAATGGAGCCCGCGTGCTCGTCCATAATGCGCTGACACAGCGCTAAACCAATGCCGCTGCCGCCGCTCTTGGTGGAGTAGAAAAACTCGAAGACATGCGGCAGGATGTCGACGGGGATAGCCGGTCCGCCGTTGGTGAGACGCCCACGCCATCCGCCGATGGTAGAGAGATGTGACACCAGTGTGAGCGCGCCGTCGTCGATGGCCGCGTCGCACGCATTGACCAACAGGTTTCGGCAAACTTGGCCAAACTGTTCGGCGTCAATTCGCGCTCGTAGCGGTGGATCGAGCCGAGTGCGGTGCAACGTGAGACGCTTGCTACGTAGTCGGTCACGCTCGCTGTCGAGAATCTCATCCCACACCAAATCCGGGTCGCCCAATTGGAGGTGCGCCGCGTTTGGTCGACCGAAATCGAGGAGCGACGTCACCATGCGATTGAGACGCTCGACTTCGCGTAGAATGCGTCCGACGTTCTTTTCGACGACGGGATCATCGCGTGATCGGAGCTGTAGCAGTTGCGCAGCGGACGAGATACCAAAGAGCGGATTTCGTAGTTCGTGCGCGACGCCCGCCGCTACTTCGCCGATGGCTTCGAGTCGGCGCTTCTGTTCGACGCGCTGCACGAGCCATGCGCGTTCGATCGCGACTGCAGTTTGTGCGGCGATGACGGCGAGCACGCGTTCGGCTTCTTCGAGTGCCTGTTCTGATTCGATATGTTCGGCGCACAACGTGATTGCGCCGAGCACCCCATCGGCACTCATGAGTGGGGCGGTGATTTCGAGTCCGGCGGAGGAATGTTCGCGAACGACGTGGCCATTGGCGAGTGCATCGAGCCACGTGCGGCGGAGGCGTAGTTCCAGGCCATCGTTGCCCTGCTCGTCGTCGTACCCTTCGCGGTGTGTAATGCGGAACTGCGCGGTATTGTCATCGGCAAGCGCGATGACAAAACCGGTGGAGGGCACGGCGCGGCGTGATTGTAACGCGACGGCTTCGAAGACGCGATCCAGCGCAATGGCTTCGGCGAGCGCGATGCCCGTGTTTAAAAGCGCTTCGCGCGAGCGATGACTGGATGTGATGTCGACGGTGGCGAAGACAAAGCCTGTTGCAACGCCGTCGTCAAAGAGCGCGGTGACGTGCATGAGGAAGACGCGCTCCTCCGTGGGCGAACTGCATGGGAATTCCCAGTGCACGACGGGGACGCGTTCATTACGCAAGAGGGTCATTGCGCGCTCGATCTGTTCGCGTGACGCGTCATCCACGACGCTGTCGAACACGGAGCGACCAAGCATGGCTTCTTCGGCCGCGAGAATGGGGGCACCATTGTCCGTGGCGAAGCGCGACCACGTTCGGTTGGCGCCGGTAATTCTCCCGTCTAAATCTACCGTCCAGACGGTGAGTGGCAGCGCATCGAGTACGTGTCGCCAAAACAGGGGCGTGGTCACCTGCGCCCCCGTTTCACGACTCGAGTCTTCGTTCGACTATCGACGTCGCGCGGCTGCCCCCTTCTTGGCCGCCTTCTTCACAGGCTTTTTCGTCGTTGGTCTGACTGGCGCCTTGGCCACTGCTTTTTTCACGGCCGCCTTTTTCGCGGGCGCGGTTTTTTTCGTGGGTGCGGTTTTTTTCGCGGGTGCTTTTTTTGCTACCGCTTTTTTCGCAGGCGCTGCTTTTTTTGCCGGCATCGCTGCTTTGCTTGGTGCGGCTTTCTTGGCGGGAGCGGCCGCAGGTTTGCTGGGCGCAGCCTTTGTGACGACGGCTTTCTTCGCTGGTGCGACGGGTTTAGTGAGCGTCGGGTTTGCTGGCATGGGAGCCGCCGCCTTCACGACCGGTGTCGTCTTTGGTGCGGGTGTCGTCTTTGGAATGGCGACGGGTTTTGGTGCAGCGACGGGTTTCGGTGCAGCAGGTGGAGCGTCGTCCTCGTCTTCATCGTCTGAATCGGCTTTTGGCGCAGGCGCTGATTTGGGCGGCTTCGGGGCCGGACGCGGCGCACCCGGATTCTTTGGCGGACGACCGGGCCCGCGACGCACCATAGAGCCGCCGAAGACATCGTCTTCGTCCTCTTCGTCGTCTGACGGCTCTTCTTCGAAGGCGTCCTCGTCTTCTTCGTCGTCATCATCATCCGAATCTTCGGCACTATCCCAGAGGCTGTCGCCGTCTTCAGACGGTAGGCCGTAGCCATCGTCATCTTCGTCCTCGTCGTAGGACGAGCTTCGGAAGCTCCCCGTCTCCTGAGGGTCGTTGCCATCGATAAAACGGAGCTCTTCAGACATCTCGTCACCACGCGGCATGACCGCCTCCTCCAGCTGTTAGTCGAAAAATCGGACACGCGCGGCGTACTCGCGAGCGGTGATCGCTGCGTCGTCGCACCGGCGTGAATACGCCACTGTCTAGCTTCCGCACAACCCCGTGTCGCCAGCTGCAGGGACATGTGGTCAATCCAACCACACCCTAGTACAAAGAGTTGGCGCTGGAGTCAAGCGTTAGTCTGCGAATTCGACTTTGACGGGTGTAGTAATAATGCCCGCTTCGACGCCGCGCCGAAGAAAAAGTCGCACGGCATCGCGTCCGCGGTCCCCGTAATCCAGCGTCCACGCGTTCACATACATTCCCACAAATTCATCGGCTTTGGCGGGGTCGAGCCCGCGCGCAAACTGCATGGCGTGAGCTAACGCGGGTTCCCGGTGATCGAGTGCGTAGGCGATGCTCGCTCGCAAATGTTTGGAGACGACGGGTACGAGCTCGGGGCCAAGATCTTTGCGGATGACGTTGCCGCCGAGTGGGAGGGGCAGTCCGGTTTCTTCAAACCACCAAGCGCCCATGTCGACCACGAGATGGAGCCCGTTGTCGCCGAAGGTTAGTTGGCCTTCGTGAATGAGCAGACCCAAATCCACCTCACCCGCGACGACGGCGTCTTCGATGGTGTCAAAGGCCATAAAGACCGCTTCGAAGTCTGGTTCGTACAGACGCATAGCCAGATACGCGCTGGTGAGGGGACCAGGAATGGCGATGCGCTTGCCTTTGACTTCGGCGCGCGAATATGGACGTGTGCCAACGAGGCGCGGTCCGTACTTGTCGCCCATGGATGCGCCATGTGGGAGCAACGCGTAGCGATCGCTGAGATATGCGTACGCGTGAATAGAGACGGCAGTGACTTCGAGTTCGGCGCGAAGGGCGCGCTGGTTGAGCGACTCGATGTCTTGCAATTCGTGTACGTACGTGAGCCCCTCGGTATCGATCTTTCCTTCGGCGAGCGCATAAAACATAAATGCGTCGTCGGAGTCGGGGCTGTGCGCAACGTGAATGGTGCGCGGCAAAAATGTGGAGACGGGGAACATGGCAGTTATTTGAGTTTCCGCGCGTCGGCAACGGCGCGATCGATTTCGATGCGATGCTGATCGTAATCGGTGAGTTTGGTGGCGAGTTCGGGCTCAAGCGCTTTGAGCAGCCGTTGATCGAACGCGCGGGCCGTGGCGTTGTCGCCGGTGAGGCGGGCGACGCGCGCGGACAAGAGTAAGCCGAGGAGCGAGGTTGAACGTTCCTTGAGAATGCTTTCGGCTTGTGCCTTGGCCACTGTTGGATTGCCCGTCACCTCGGCGATACGTCCGTAGTGATAGCGTTCGTCGATGGTGGGCGCGGTGAGCATTTCGTGCGAGGCCATGGCCATTGGAGCGAAAAATTGCACGGAGTCTGTTTTGCCGGCTTCGGCGTACGTCATGATGCGGACGTACAGGCGACTGGCCCGTTCGCCGGGCGACATGGTCGCGATATTTGGCGGCTGTCCCCCACTGCTGCCGCTCGCGGCCACGGGTGCTCCGCCGCCGCCGCTGCCGTCAATCGCGGATGTGGGAAGGGCGTTTGATGAACCATCGACGGAAGAACCTTTGGCGCTGCCAAAGTTTTTTCCGGCGAAGTTGGCGACAAGGACGAGCAGGGCGACAAACGCGACGCCCCACGGCAGAATGCTGGCGACGGAGCTGCCGGTCGAGGTGGACCCGGCTCGCGACTCTGGGCGCGCTTGGCCGAATGGTGTTCCGCAGCGATGGCAGAAGCGGGCGCCAGCGGCGAGGGCAGCGCCGCAGGAGGCGCAGAAGCCAGCGCCTTGGGCGCCAGTCGAAGGGGCGTTGGGCCCCGAATTGGACGGAGATGTCATGGCGCGCGTAAGGTATCGGTTCGCGCTGTGTCGCGTGTACGGGTGCGGCGATTCTTGTTACGGTGCGCTGGTAGCGACGACGAACTCGGGAGTTGGTGTGGCCACCAGAACCGCGGTTACTACGAGAATGACGAGCGCGGCCGCGAGTTCGAACTTTGCGGAACGTTGCAGCGTACGCGTTGCGCTTGGTTCGCCCAAACGCGGGAGGACGCGTCGCCAATTGATGGCACCCGCAACGGCAACGACGGCGACCAAACCGAGTTTGACGAGCAGGAGCTGCCCATACGTGCTTCCAACAAGTCCTTGCCATGATCCCACATTTCGCCAACCCGCGACGGCGCCAGTCACGCCCAAGGTGAAGGAGAACACCAATGCTGTCGGGCTGAACGCCGCAATTAATCGCGCGACTAACTGGTGCCGGTGGTCATTGGATGCGCGTAACACGGTTGGTACAGCGATCAGCATCAGCATCGTCAAACTGCCAATCCACCCACCCGCTGCAATTACATGCAGCGCGTCGAGCGTCATCGCGAGCAGGGGATTCTGCGCTGCTGCCGCATGACCGGACATGGCCAAACTCCACGAGAGTGCAAACGCCGGAACAGACAGCAAGAGCCAGCTGCCGCGTCGCTTGTGGTGTGCCAGTCGGTGCGCCAAAAATCCCAACAAAATGGCGGCCGCAGCAAGCAACCATGCGTGTCCCCATCCCGATAAGAGGAGTAGTGGTTGCATGGTGCTCATCGACCAGCTCGCGTCTTCAAAGTAGACGATGTGTTGCGCCGCAAGCCGTGCCAATGTTGCACCGGCGAGCACGACGAGTGCGATGCGCGTCCAGTGCAATGCCTGGGTAACGATGCTTTCAACCACGGTCGCATCGGCGCGCGCAACGCGTGCGAAGCGCGGAAGGACGATCTGCGCGAGCGCGAGAGAGCCGAACAAAATGGTGACGGCCGAGAATTGCACGAATCGGATGGCCGCGTATGTCGGTGATTCGACGCCAAATACGGCGACGGAATCGGCGACCATCGCGATAGACATCATGTACCTCTCCAACGCATATGTTTGGCCAGCACAGCAACCGCATAAGACACGGATAAACTGAACGGACACCAGCGGAACCGCATGGATACGACACCGGCAACGCCTTCTGTTGTTCGGTGTATCCGCGAGTCGTCAGCGTGTTTCTGATCTTACTTTAAGTGTGCTTCAGCTATCGTTGGGTCTATGGACGTTTTGTTGGCGTCGCGGTTTTGCGTATTGCAGTCGGTGCGTCGACAACGAACGAGAACTCGCCGCGCATCGGGTGACCGTCGCTTCCTGCCGCTTGCCATTTCACGGTATACCGGCCGGCCGTCAGTGGTGTGACAGTCTTTGCAACGAGCGTTTTTTCGTCGCTTGCATTTCTGCGCAGCGAGTCAAGTATCACGGGTTTCTGCGCGGCACCGAACAGCGTCAGTTTACTGAGCGCGAGTGTGATGTTCTCATTAAACATGACGGCAATCTCGACTGGTGCAGCGGCGAGATGACTGTTGGCGGTTGGCGTCGACTTCACCAAGCGCGGATGTGCCGACGCCTCTTGTAGTGGAAGGGCGAGCGCGACGGCCGTTACGAGCGCAGCAGTGTATCGAGACATCCGTAACATCCTCGTTGGAAGTGGTAATGCGCGCGACTTTACAGTATGTAAAATACACGGACGCCGAACGAATGTGCCAGTGCGACGTGTTGTGACCGTTTACGCATCGCGGTGGGGGCATGGTGCGTTGAAGCGATGGTTGCCGAGACAGAAGAGGTGACTGAACACGGACTCGCCGACATGCGAGCAATGATGCATCTCGCCGATCATGGCTTGGCCCTCAGGAAGCGGGTGGAGCACGATAACGCCAGAGGTCCAGACGGCAACCAGCGCCAACGCTGCTGCGGCAATGGCACGCCGAGAGACGTGTGAGCCGACCGTCGCATCTTCGCCGGCAAGGCGGCGGATTCGACGTTCGAGGAGATCGCTGCGTTGAAATCCCACCGCTGGTTCGAGCGGACCGAGATCGGCGCCGGCCATGCGCAAAATGGCGGAGGCAAGCGGAAGGGAGTAGCGCTGTGCCGCGTGATCGTCGGCGGCGATTTCCGCCTCGTCAGCGAGGTCATCGACGAGGCGCCGGATGGCGGGTAGCCAGAACAGCGTGGCGGCGAGCGTTCGCAGTGCGAAGAGTCGTAGCGGATCACGACGCTCTACGTGCGCGATTTCGTGCGCGAGCACGGCTTCGAGTTCGCTCACACTCAACACATCCGGTAAGGACTTGGCCACATACACGCGAGGTCGCCACCACCCTGCAGTGAATGCAGGATTCGGAAGACCGTCAACCACGCGGACGCGGTGCACGGAGAACCCGAGCTGACGTATTGCTGCAACAAGTCGCACGTCTGAATGCGCAGGCTCGATGTGCAACGCGCGCATCGTGGCTGCGTAGCGCCACGCCGCTCGCGCTCGTTCAACGACGGCGAAGGCAATGCCGACGAGCAGCAATCCGTGAAACATTCCGTGCACGGGCGCCATCAGATGGTGCAAGGCGATCATGCAAAATGGACCTAAATGTTCGAGCGACGCCGGCAGCCAACGCACGGCACCAATGAGATGATGTCCAAAGACTGGACTGATGCTAAGAACCAGCAGGGTCGCTAGTGCTAACAAAACGCGCTGACGGTGTTGCGCCTCTCGCCGCGCGAGCGCGGCAGGGACTACTGAGTCAACGCGCATTTGTCGCACGCGATCAGCCGTCCTTGCGCTCGCGCAGTTTGCGGCGAATGAGGAGCGCGAGCTCTTCAAGTTTCGCTGGGTCACGTTCGGCGAGCACGTCTACAAATGACGAAGCGACCGCATCAGGACCGAATGATAGAATGCCTTCAACGACGCGTCGCGATACGTGCGACATGAACGCCGATTCGTCGAGCAGCGCCGAAAAGTGAAATCGATCATCCTTGCGCACGCGCTTGAGCACCCGCTTGGCCACTAATCGGTTGAGCACGGTAATCGTGGTCAATGGAGAGACTTCGTGCTCAAGCACGATGTGCTCGTGCACTTCCCGCGCTGTCGCGGGTTGTCCGAGCGCCCACACCGCGCGCAGGATACGGGCTTCGAGATCGCCGAGCACTTTCGACAGCCCTTCGGCCGAGAGCCGCACAGTGTCCTGCAACTTGGGGCGGGCTATGGTGTTGCGCTTCTGCTGATTGATCACGGTGCGAAGGGCCAGAGAATGTTCGTTCTACACCGTAGGGTAGTAGGTGATTAATCCTGTGTAAAGCGAACGCGCGGCGGTGCGCTGTGCAGTTGACATGGGTTCGTCGTATCCCTTTTATTCGTCATGTATTTTATGCACCGTCAAAAGCGCGCGACTGTTGTGCTCGCGGCCATACTCGCTTCGTCCGTGTTCTTCGGGGCCTGTGTGCCTTCCGCGTCACGACAGGGGCTCACGCCTGTTGCCACGCTGCTCACCGAACGTGGGGCAGCGGCATCATCGCTCCTGCTCGCCGATTCTGTGCTCGGACCTCACGCGATCCCTGCAGGTCCGCTGGTATTAGACACGGCAGTGCGGATTGCTTTGTTGCGCAGTCCGCACGTGCGCGTGGTGCTGGCGGACGTTGGTCTTGCGGCGGCCGATCTTTGGCAGGCCAGTCGAATTCCCAATCCTGTCGTCGATCTACTCCGTGGATTTCAAAGCGGTGGCGGCGTTGGCATCACCAATGTTGGAATTGGTTTTTCCATCGTCGCCGCATTGCAGACACCGATGCGACGTCGTATCGCGCAAACTGAACTTCATAGTGCCGAACAACGCGTGGCCAACGCGGTTTACGACGCCATGATTGATGTGCAGCGCGCGTATGTGGACGTGCAGTACGCACAACAAAATTTGGAACTACAGCAATCGGTGGCCGTCGGCACCGCAGCATCGACCACAGTAGCGCAAGCGCTTCGTGCCGCAGGCAATGTGTCGGAACTGGCGCTGGCAAGCGAAGAGGCGGTATCGACGCAGAGTGTGGCTGACGTGTCAGCGGCCGAGTCGGCACTGTTGATCGCGCGCGCAGAACTTGGTCGGCGTCTTGGCGCTGGCGTCGGCGATACGCTGTGGACAATTGGGGAGCGACTTGCTGATCCGACGCTAGATCGTTTGGTGATCGCGCGCATCGATTCGCTGACAATTGCGCGTCGTCTTGACGTGGCAGCAGCGCGCGACCGTGCGCAGTCGGCCGCAGCGGCGCTCGGACTGAGTGCTCGGTTTCGTTTTTTGCAAGACGGCACGCTGGGCGCGTTTTGGGAGCGTGATCCAGACGGACGTTTTGTCGGGCCATCGGCGTCGATTCCGTTGCCGTTGTTTAACGGCGGCGGAGCGGGCGTTGCCAAAGCCCGTGCATCGCTGCAACAACGGACGGCAGAATACGATGCGCTCGTGGTCGATGCGCACGCTGAGGTGCGCGCCGCGATTGCACGCGTCGACGGTGCGCGACGCCGCGCGGTGCAGATTCGTACGGCTGTGTTGCCAACACGGCGCCGTGTGCTGCAAGAGTCGCAGTTGCAAGTGAACGCGATGGCGTTGCCGGTCTTCGCGCTGTTGCAAGCGAAGCAAGCGGAGATCGAAGCTGGTCGCATGTATCTCGACGCGCTGCGCGACTATTGGGTTGCGCGCGCAGAGCTCGAACGCGCATCGGGTGGTTCGCTGCCCGCAGGGAGAGCGCCGTGAACGACGAAGAAAGAACGATGTCGCGTCGCGAGATGATGCGGCAGAGTGCCGCGACGATTGCGGGTGGCGCCGTCGCGCTCGGCGCTGCTCCAGTGTTTGCACAAGATCATTCGCAAATGTCGGGCATGCAGATGAAGGCGATGCCGAAGGTGCAGCCAACCAATCCGGCGCGCGGCAAAGTGCGGCTGGGGAAAGCCGCGAGTCCGGGTATGCCTGGACACGATTACACGCCGGTGATCGTGCCAAACGGTCGCACCCTGCCGTTTCGCGTGGTGAACGGTGTGAAGGTGTTTCATCTCGTCGCGGAAGTCGTCAAGCACGAATTTGCACCGGGCCTGGTGTCGGAGTGCTGGGGCTACAATGGCGACACGCCCGGTCCAGTGATTGAAGCCGTCCAAGGCGAGCGCGTGCGCATTTACGTGACGAATCATTTGCCGGAGCCCACGACGGTGCACTGGCATGGCATCATCTTGCCTTCCGGCATGGACGGTGTGTCGGGACTGAGCCAAGCACCGATTCCGGTGAACGCCACGTTCAAGTACGAATTTGTCTTGCCGGATCACGGCACGTTCATGTACCACACGCATCACGATGAGATGGTACAGCAGGGACTCGGATTGATGGGCATGTTCGTTGTGCATCCCCGCGATCCCGTAAGGCGTCCGCAGCGCGACTTCGTGCTGTTGTCTGCCGAATGGTTGGTGCGCATCGGATCATCGCGTCCCGATCCGAACGAGATGGTGGACTTCAACGTTTTTACATTCAACGGCAAGGCGTATCCTGCGACGGAGCCGCTACAAATGCAGTTGGGTGAGCGCGTGCGCATTCGTTTCGGCAATCTCAGCGCGATGAGTCATCATCCAATTCATGTTCACGGATTGCGGTGGCGCGTCGTGGCGACGGACGGCGGCGACATTGCGGAAGCTGGCCAATGGCCGGAGTCGACTGTGCTCGTGCCTGTTGGCACAACGCGTACGGTTGAATTTATGGCGGACAATCCGGGCGACTGGGCCGTGCACTGTCACATGACGCATCACGTGATGAATCAGATGGGGCACAACGGAACGAACCTGATTGGCGTGGACGCGGAGAAAGTCGATGCGGCCGTCGGCACGTTGCTGCCGAGTTACATGACGATGGGCAGTGCAGGCATGAGCGGGATGAGCAGCATGGGCATGCCGTCGCCGAAAGGGTCGATCTCGATGTTGGGTGGTGCAGGTCCGCACGGCGCGATTGATATGGGCGGCATGTTTACCGTGCTCAAGGTTCGAGAGCACTTGCCGAAGGGCGGCGATCCTGAGTGGTATGTCAATCCGCCGGGCACGGTGGCTGATGAAGCCACGGCTGATGAACTCAAGCGTGATGGCGTGGTGGTTGGCGCGGCGGTGACGACGCCGATGCACAAGCATTCGCCGTAGTCCCGGCAGTCAAACGTTCTCCTCCGTTCATCCTATTTCGACATGCCTTCAGTAACGACAGCGAAACGATGTAGCACGGTATTCACGCGTGTGTTTGGCGCGGTTTGTTTTGCCGTCCCGATGGCGATGCACGCACAAAGTGCGCGCGGGGATTCGCTCGCGGTTGTCGACGTCGTTTCACAATTTCATATCGCGCTTGCTGCCGGTGATTCGACGCGGGCCGTTGCGCTTTTGTCGAATGACGTGATTGTGCTCGAGTCGGGTGCGTCGCAGACGTATGCGGAGTACTTAGGCCATCACCTCGGCGCAGACATGGCCGCAGCGAAGAACGCCCGCGTGGAACGAACGGTGACACGAGTAATGGTGATCGGCACGGCTGCCTATCTTGTGGCGCGCACAATGTCGAAAGGCACGACCACGAATGCGCCGGGATCAGAATCGGCGGAGATGATGGTGCTGTCGAAAATGCCAAGCGGATGGCGCATCCGCGCCATTCATTGGTCATCGAAACGGCGTCGCGCATAGTTCGTGCAGTAACGTCGCGATGATCGTTGGTCGCGGTGCCCCCTTCTTCGCGAGCGAGAATGTCCGAGACGCCGTGCATCCTCGCGCTCAATGCTGGTTCGTCGAGTCTGAAGTTTGCGGTGTTCGAAATGAATACCGCGCTTGGGCGCGTGTTGTCTGGGTCGGTTGATCGCATTGGGTCGACCGCGTCCACATTCGTCTCGCGCACTCGAACGGGGCAGCCGACGGAGCAAGCGGTCGCATCGGCACCGAATCACGAGGCCGCGCTGCAGTTTGTGCTCGAGCAACTTGGTGCAACATCGGCCGTTATTGGAGCAATTGGTCACCGCGTTGTTCACGGCGGACCGACGTATACGATCTCGCAAAAAGTGGATAGTGCAATGATTTTGGAGCTGCGGCGTATCGGTGCCTTCGATCCTGCCCATCTCTCGTCCGAACTTGCCTTGATGGACGTCGTCTCCAAGAAATTTCCGTTGATACCGCAGTTTGCGTGCTTCGATACTGCGTTCCACAGCACGCTGCCGCGTGTCGCGCGCATCTTAGCGATTCCACGTCGTTATGAAGCGAAAGGTGCGCGGCGTTACGGTTTTCATGGCATCTCGTACCAGTACATGATGCACGAGCTTGCACGTATCGATGCTCAGCGTGTAAACGGTCGTGTGATCCTCGCACACTTGGGGAATGGTGCAAGTATGGCCGCCGTGCACCATACGCAGAGCGTGGATACGACCATGGCATTAACGCCCGCCGCGGGGCTCGTGATGAGCACGCGCTCGGGCGATGTCGATCCGGGACTGAGTGGATTTCTGGCGCGTAGCGAGGGAATGACTCCTGAAGCGTTCGATCACATGGTTAACAGCGAGTCGGGACTGCTTGGCATTTCGGAAACCAGCGCGGATATGCGTGACTTGCTGGCGTTGGAGGATGAGGATATTCGCGCGGCGGAGGCGGTAGCACTGTTTTGCTATCAGGCAAAGAAGTGTGTCGGCGCATATGCGGTCGCGCTCGGCGGACTTGAGACGATTGTCTTTGCCGGGGGCATCGGAGAAAATGCGCCGCCAGTGCGTGCACGTATTTGCGAAGGCTTGCAGTTTTTGGGTGTTGAGATTGATGCGTTGCGAAACGCAGCGAACGCCACCGTGATCTCGTCGAACGAAAGCCGAGTGATGGTCCGCATTATGCACACCGATGAGGAGATGATGATTGCCAGATCTGTACAACGCGAGTGTGCTACTGGGCGCGACGCATGACGACGTTGTCGCCGATGCTGGCGCGCAACATGGACGCTTATTGGCGCGCCGCAAACTATCTCTCTGTTGGGCAGATATATCTGCTCGACAACCCGTTGCTGACGACACCGCTTACGCTGGCGCACATCAAACCGCGGTTGCTGGGTCATTGGGGGACAACGCCCGGACTCAACTTTATTTATGTGCATTTGAATCGCGTGATCAAAGAACGCGAGTTGCACATGATGTATATCGCGGGACCTGGTCACGGCGGACCGGGCATGGTGGCGAACGCGTACCTTGAGCGCACGTACTCGGAGGTGTATCCGCACATCTCACAGGATGCGATTGGCATGGCGCGCCTGTTCAAACAATTTTCATTTCCCGGTGGAATTCCCAGTCACGTTGCACCACAAACGCCCGGCTCGATTCACGAGGGTGGCGAATTGGGCTATTCGTTGTCGCACGCGTACGGCGCAGCGTTCGACAATCCCAATTTGATTGTCGCGTGTGTGGTGGGTGACGGCGAAGCCGAAACTGGGCCGCTCGCGACCAGTTGGCACTCCAACAAATTTTTAAATCCCGTCCATGACGGTGCGGTGCTGCCAATTTTGCATTTGAACGGATACAAGATTGCCGGGCCGACTGTATTAGCGCGCATTCCGCGCGAGGAATTGGCGGCGCTGTTTCGAGGGTACGGTTACGTGCCCTATTTCGTCGAAGGTGCTGACCCGATGCAAGTGCACGAGTCCATGGCCGCGGCGCTTGATACCGTGGTCATCGAGATCGGTCGTATTCAACACGATGCACGCGCCAACGGATTTTCGAAGCGAGCGCTTTGGCCGATGATCATTCTGCGTACGCCGAAGGGTTGGACGGGACCAAAACATGTGGACGGATTGCAAACTGAGGGCTCGTTTCGCTCGCATCAGGTTCCGGTCACCGAGATGACGCAACCGGGTCACCTCGACATATTGGACTCGTGGCTGCGGAGCTACCGGCCACAGGAGCTGTTTGACGCAACGGGTCGGCTTATGCCCGAACTCGCAGCGCTGTCGCCGGTGGGCACAAATCGTATGAGCGCGAATCCGCATGCGAACGGCGGATTGTTGCTACGCGATCTGCAGATGCCCAACTTTCAAGATTATGCAGTGCGTGTGCTGCAACCCGGTGCCGTAGATGCCGAAGCGACGCGCGTACAAGGAGAGTTTATACGCGATGTCATCGCTCGGAACCCGGACAACTTTCGCGTATTCAGTCCTGACGAAACGAACTCGAATCGGTGGAATGCGGTGTTCGAGGTCACTGATCGATGCTCCACTGCGGAGATCAGGCCCACGGATGATCACGTGGCGCCTGATGGCCGGGTGATGGAGATGTTGAGCGAACATCAATGCGAGGGCTGGCTAGAAGGCTATTTGCTTACCGGTCGACACGGTTTCTTTTCCTGCTACGAAGCGTTCATTCATATTGTTGATTCGATGTTTAACCAGCACGCGAAATGGTTGAAGGTGGCGAACGAGATTCCGTGGCGTCGTCCGATAGCGTCGCTCAACTATTTACTCACGTCGCACGTGTGGCGTCAGGATCACAATGGATTCAGCCATCAGGATCCGGGTTTTATCGATCATGTTGTGAACAAAAAGGCGGAGGTGATTCGTGTGTATTTGCCTCCAGATGCGAACACACTGTTGTCGGTAACAGATCACTGTCTCCGCAGTCGCAACTATGTGAACGTGATTGTGGCAGGCAAACAACCGTCGTCGCAGTGGCTCTGCATGGAAGACGCGGTAACGCACTGTGCGGATGGTCTCGGTGTGTGGACTTGGGCCAGCAACGACAACGACGGTGAGCCTGATGTCGTCATGGCGTGCTGCGGGGATGTGCCGACGCTTGAGACGCTCGCCGCCGTGGAATTCCTACTTGCACATATTCCCGACTTGAAAATTCGTGTAGTGAATGTCGTGGATTTGATGAAGCTTCAACCGAGCAGCGAGCATCCGCATGGCTTAAGCGATTTGCAATTCGACGCGCTCTTCACCGTGGACAAGCCAATCATCTTTGCGTATCACGGATACCCGTTGCTCATCCACAGACTGACGTATCGGCGGACGAATCACCCGAACCTGCATGTGCGCGGATTTAAAGAGGAAGGTACGACAACCACTCCGTTCGACATGGTGGTGTTAAATGACATGGACCGATTCCATCTGGCCGAGGCCGTGATTGAACGTCTGCCTGACCTTGCGACGCGTGCCGGTCCAGCTCTCGCCGCCATTCATGCTGCACTCGCCAGACATAAACAATTCATTGCTGAGCACGGCGAAGATATGCCGGAAATTCGGAACTGGCGGTGGGCGCGGAATCCAGCAACGCATTGAACTTTACGCGACATAAAATGTGCGCTATATTTATTGTATGCTACATTCGCAAGTAACTCAACAGTGATGCAGACTCTGCCGTTCCGTCGCCTCTGGCGCCCACGGCCGAGCATACGCGTAATGGCCACTGCTCCGACGGTGTTTGTCGTCGAGAGCGATTCGTGCGAACGGGAAGCGTTTCAACGTTTTCTGGAAGGGGACGGCTTGATCGTGGAGAGCTATGCCTGCGCACAAGATTTTTTGAACGCGTTTCGGCCAAATCGTGAAGCGTGTTTGTTGACGGATGCCGATTTGCCCGGCATGCAGGGCGTTGAGCTCATGCAGCATCTGCGTCGTACTGGACACGCCGTACCCACGATCATTGTGACTGGATTTAACAATGTGCCATTGGCTGTGGTCGCAATGAAGGCTGGCGCCTCCGACGTTATCGTAAAGCCGATCGGCAGAAACGAACTTCTCGCAACTATCACGCGTGCACTGGCGGAGTCGCATGACGTCAGTACTCGCGTTGCGGGGCAGAAGGTGGCGAGCGAGCACATTGCCTGCCTAACTCCACGACAGCACGAGATCATGGTGCTTGTCCTCGCCGGTCAGCCAAGTAAGTGCATCGCGGCAAGTCTGCATATTAGCCAACGCACGGTTGAGAATCATCGAGCATCGATCATGAAGAAAACCGGCGCGCTGTCACTGCCAGCGCTCGCGAGGATGGCGTTTGCAGCAGACAGCAGCGCGAGACTTTCCGCAATTCGTTGAGAAGCATTTTTTATGTGGGCGTCAGTTTCGTACGCTTGAGCAACAGCGCATTGATTGCCACGACAAGCGTGCTTCCGGACATAGAGAGCGCGGCGACTTCGGGGCTGAGTACGAAGGGATATAGAACGCCGGCTGCGAGTGGAAATGCAATGGTGTTGTAGCCCACCGCCCACCACAGGTTCTGCCGCATTTTGCGGAGCGTCGCACGCGAGAGTTCAATGGCGGCAACGATGTCGTACGGATCACTTTTCATCAGCACGACATCGGCACTTTCCATTGCGACATCAGTGCCAGCACCAATAGCAAATCCAACATCAGCCTGTGTGAGTGCCGGTGCATCGTTCACACCGTCGCCCACCATCCCGACTTTTTTGCCGTTGCTCTGCAACGCTTTCACCTTCTCCGCTTTCTGTGCGGGCAATACATCAGCCAGCACGATGTCGATGCCGAGATCCGCGGCGATGCGTTTCGCGGTGGCTGCGTTATCACCAGTCAACATCACGACTTCGATTTTCTGTTCGCGCAGTCGTGCGACGGTCGCTGTCGCTGTGGGTCGAATCGCATCAGCGATGGCGATGAGGCCGATCACTCGGCCCGCTTGTGCAACGTGCACGACGGTGCGACCATCTCCTTGCAATCGTGTCGCATCGGCCTCGAGCGCACCGAGCGAGAATTTCTGCGTGTCCATCAACAATCGATTGCCGAGAAATACCGTGCCGCCAATTGTCTCGGCGCGTGCGCCCATGCCATCGAGGCTTTGAAATCCCGTTGGTGCCGTCACGGAAAGTTTTGCTGCGCGGCGTACAATCGCTTGCGCCAGTGGGTGATCAGATCCTTGCTCGACCGCGGCAGCAGCGATGAGCAGCGCATCCTCCGAAACGTTATCCGCCAGCACGAGGTCAACGACTTCGGGCTGCCCGACGGTGAGTGTACCGGTCTTGTCGAAGACAATCACGTTGAGTTTCGTCGCGTCTTCCAACGCCGCAGCATTCTTGAATAGAATGCCGTGCGTTGCGCCGAGCCCCGTTCCGACCATCACGGCCATTGGTGTGGCTAGTCCCAACGCGTCCGGACACGCAATCACAAAGACGGTGATGGTCATTGTCACGGCAAAGAGTAGTGGTTGTCCGATCCACCAGAACCAGACGGCAAAGGTGGCGAGGCCAATCACGATTGCCGCAATAACGAGCCACTGCGCCGCTTTGTCGGCAAGGAGTTGGGCTGGCGCTTTTGAGCTTTGCGCTTGTTGTACAAGCTTGACGATTTGCGCGAGCGCTGAGTCAGCGCCGACTTTGGTTGCTTTATAGCGAAAGCTGCCGCTCTTGTTGATGGTGGCGCCAATGACAGTGGATCCCGGATTCTTTTGGACTGGCATGGACTCGCCAGTCAGCATGGATTCGTCAACGAGTGAGTCGCCAGACTCAATCGTTCCGTCAACGGGAATCTTGTTGCCGGGCCTGATGACGACAATTTCGCCTGCCACAACTTCCGCTGTTGGGACCTGAACTTCGACGCCGTTGCGCAGCACCGCCGCCATGGTGGGCGTGAGATTCATCAACGCCTTAATCGCGGACGATGCGCCGGCGCGTGCGCGCATTTCGAGCCAGTGGCCAAGCAGGATGAAGACTAATAACACAGAGACTGCTTCGAAAAATTGACCTCCCGCTTCGAAGAAGAACGTGCTTCCGACGCTAAAGAGATATCCGGTGCCAACGCTGAGAACGATCAGCGCGGACATTCCCAATACGCCCTTTCGAAGCTGGCGCCACGCCGAAACGAAAAACGGCCAGCTGGGATAGAGCACCGCGGCGCTTGCGAGAAAAAAGAGCCAGAGACCGAGTCTGACTCCGAACGGTGGAGTCGGTGGTGTGAAGACGCCGCCCATAGGGGCGTAGATGAAAATTGGTATCGTAAAGAACAAGCAGATCCAGAAGCGATTGCGCATGTCGCGAACCATGGCGGACATGTCCTCACCACTGTGGCCCATGTCATGCGCCATGTCGGCGGCCATCGCGGGGGGCGCGTTTGGTGGCGCGTCATGCCCTTCGTGGACTTCGTGACCGGTGTTCATGTTCGGACCTCGAGTGACGGTTTCAACGCGCTAATCGCCCCGTTTCGAGGTCTTCTGGTTTGAACTCGAAGACGACGCTGTGATCGGGCCGGACGAGCTTCTTCTTTTTCCCAGCGTAATGCAGCCGCGAGAGTATGTCGCGCATCAGGTTTAGGCGGGCTGCTCGCTTGTTATCGGCGCGCACGACATGCCAAGGAGCAATCGCGGTGTGTGTTTGTAAAAGCATCGCATCTCGTGCCTCAGAATACGCGTTCCACTGTTCGATGGCTACGTCGTCAACCGGACTCGTCTTCCACTGCTTGAGCGGGTCATGTTTTCGGTCGGCCAGCCTTCGTCGCTGTTCGTCTTTGCAAATATCGAGATAGTACTTGAAGAGCGTGGTTCCGGAGTTCACGAGCATTTCTTCAAACTTTGGAACCGATTGCATAAACTCTTTGTGTTCTTCGTTCGAACAGAATCCCAGCACGTGCTCAACACCGGCGCGATTGTACCAACTGCGGTTAAAGAGGACGAACTCGCCCAAGGACGGCAGGTGAGCGACGTAGCGCTGAAAGTACCACGCACCGCGTTCGCGATCTGATGGTCTGCCGAGCGCGACGACGCGGGTTTCTCGCGGACTTAAGTATTCAACAATGCGCTTCACGCTGCCGTCTTTTCCGGCGGCATCGCGACCTTCGAGGAGGATGAGAATTTTGTCGCCGCGATCAATGGCGGACCGTTGCAGCTTGACGAGCTCGACTTGCAACGCGCGCAACTGCGATTTGTAGCGCTTCTTCTCGGAGCCGTCAACGACGACTTTTTCGTCTGCGAGTGCTGCGGCTTCAGGGTCATCAGCAACGTCCGTCTGGTGCGCCATAGTATGTCGATGTGAATGCGTGGTTGTGGGCGGCCTTTGATGACGCACGTATGACAGCAACGTCTGCAAGAAGCATGACGCGCATACGAGGTGAGACTGAAGTTGCTCTAGGTAATTCCCGAGGCTGACGATTGTGCTTGGCCGAGATAGTGTCACATATGACCTTCCCGGAGCACACGCCGTTTTTCGCACGCAGATCACGGAGACTTCATATGTCATGGTTGATCACGAACTGGTTCTGGCTGCTGATCTTTTTCGCATTCATCGCGATGCATCTCTTCGGCCATGGAGACCATGCGGGTCACGGCACGCACGACCAATCGTCGAAGCAACAGGGTAAGGACGCCGATGCTTAATCTCAAAGTGGTGAGTTGGTCTCTCGGGCTCTTGTCCGCGATCAGCTTTGTTCTCTGTGTGATTTACGGACTTGTTGTACCGGAAAGCATGCATGCATCGCAATTTTTAGAGATAATACTGCCGGCGTTTAAATGGCTCTCCTTTTGGGGGTTTTGCTTAGGATTGCTGGAAAGCTTTCTGTATGGTGTGTACATCGGATTCGTCTTCGTGCCGATCTATAACGCGCTCAGTCGCCGCTGGGGTACGTCAACGAAACGGTAGCAAATGCGCCAACACTTGCTGGTGCTCCTCGCCTGTGTCTTTGTCGCGATGACTGGCGTGGGCATCACGATCCCCGTGCTTCCTTTCTACGTCGAACGTCTCGCGCTGCGAGCTGGCACGTCGAAGCAATCCGTCATCATGCACGTGACATTGCTCACCGCTGTCTATGCATTCATGCAACTGTTTTTCGCGCCAGTGTGGGGACGATTGTCGGATCGGTTCGGCAGACGACCGCTCATTCTCATGGGGATTGCGGGCTATGTCATCGCTCAGATCTTGTTCGGCCTAGCAACCTCGCTGTGGCTTCTCTATACCGCACGCATATTGGGTGGTGTACTCTCATCGGCAACGTTACCGGTGTCCGCGGCATACGTCGCGGACCTCACCGACGATACCGAGCGTGCGCGCGGCATGGCGTGGCTCGGCACTGCCGTCAGCTTGGGATTTGTGGTGGGTCCGGCACTGGGTGGCGTGGTATCACGAGCTCCGTGGCACATGACCGCGCGCTACGGGCACCTGATGATGGATAGCTTTTCCATTCCATTTTTTGCAGCTGCAGCTCTGGGCGTGCTGACCCTTGGTGCCGCGATGCGTTGGCTGCCAGAGTCGCTTGCGGTCAAGACACGGGTTGTCGGCGTCGTCCATCCACCTGCGGACGTTGGAATGTTCGCGAACGGCCTCCTTTCGTTGCTTTGCTTAGCGGCCATTGCGCCGCTCGGCTTGGCGCTTTTCGAAGCAACGTTTGCTCTCTATGCACGCGAAACACTAAACTATGGTCTTGGCGCTATCAGCGCCGTCTTCGTAGTCTGTGGCATAGTCATGACCATTTTTCAGATTGGCGCAGTGAGCATGTTGTCAGGCCGCGTTCGCGAGATGTATCAGATCAGCCTTGGCTTCGCATTCATGGGTACAGGCTTCGGCTTTTTACTCTTGGCTCGTGGTACGGTGACCGTGTTGATAATGGTTGGCCTGCTAGCGTTGGGCACATCACTGATCGCGCCGAATCTCGCGTCAGCGATCTCGAAGCGTAGCGGCACGCACCGCGTTGGCGCCGTGCTCGGTGTGCAGAACGCGGCGAGTAGTCTCGGCCAAGCCAGCGGACCACTGCTCGGCGGCGCGCTGTTTGTGTGGAACATCAACGCGCCGTATGTGGTAGCTGGCGCGTTGTTGCTTATTGTCGCGATCGTGCTTGCGTGGACTTCGATCACGGCACGAGACACGTAACACAAAATCGTTGTGATGACGCGTTTCGATCTTAGCTCTTCTTTGCGAGCGTGTGAATGTATTTCACCGTTGCTTCGATCTCGGCGGCTGTCAGCTTGTCCTTGAACGGCAACATATCGCCTTTGCCATTGGTGATAGCCGAGATAAACTCTTTGTGCTGGTGCGTTGCAAAGAATGTAGAATCGACAAACGTTGCAATGTTTTTGTACTGCTGGCGTGCCGCTTTGGTCGGAGCGCCCAAAACGCCGTGACACTGCTTGCAGTTTTTCGCATACAACGCTTTGCCGTCGACCTCTTGCGGCACCAGTATGGCTTGTTTCAAGCGGCTGCCGTGCAAAGGTGCGCGTAAACTGAACACGGCCGCTGCTGCGACAACCATTGAAAGCGAGAATACGTTCATGGGGATGTACCTGAGTTGAAATGGATAGGGATCACGTCGTTGTATCGCGGCGACGGTATGCTAGAACGCTACGAAGAGTTGGAATGAAATACCGTTTCTTCGCGGAGCGCGCGTAAGCTGCGGTAAGTCGCGAAAATACTCTACGCCGAGACGTAGATATTCAGGTAAGGTTGCCGGTATCACGCTGCCCACGACGACGCGACGCAATCCGTCGTCGGATTCGTTACGGTTGGGGTCGAGAAATTCGTAGCGCCCAAATACGGTCCAGTGAGTCTTCGGCATGGAATATCCGCCGTATACCCAGTACCCAGAGCCAGTCGCGGTGACGCTTGTAATTGCTGTCGTCAGCGGTAGGCGTGAATCATTGCTGTAGACATATCCACCCAGCACTTCAAAAGGGCCGAGAAATTTGTTCGCCGTCGCGGCAAGCCTGTAATAGCGCGAAGACAAATCAGCAGCGGTTGCATCGAGCCCTGCGATGCGCCCGAAGTATCCGATTGCAGTAACGCCAGAACCAGCGTCATCCCACATAAACTGATTTGAAATCAGCACATCGTTTTTTGTGCTTGCTCCACCTTCTGAGCCATCAGACGTCGGAGCGCTCAAGCCATTGAGTATCTGAACGGACGTTCGGTTTTTTCCACCAATGACATAAAAGGCTTCAACTCCTGCTTGATCGCCAGCAAAACGAAACGGAATACCAGCAGTCGTTGGCTCGGCGAGCGGTAACGGCACAAGAATACCGGTCGGACGGTCGAAGCCCGCGAGCGCACCACCAACAAGCAAGTGTCCCGTTCCAGCACGAACGCCGCCGTACCCGCCTTCTTTACCCCACACGCCGCTCACAATCGCTACGAGATCCACGTTGCCTGCTTCTTGACGTTCAAGTTCGAAGTATGCCCCGTAGTTTTTGCCGAGACCGCCCGCTGCGAAGACGCTTACGGCGGGTGATGAAAGTCCATTTACATCCGCGGGTTCGCGTTGCGTTTTGGAAAGGCTGTACTGAAGAATGCCGCGCGTGGAGAAATACTCTTCCATCTTTTTGACTTCCATATTTTCACCGATCTCGTTCGGCATTCGGTAGCCAGCCCATTTAAACGAAAATCCGGTTGCGTTCAGTCGCGGGACCGCTGGGTAATGGCAACTAGCACACTTCATGTTGTATTTTCTCGCCCACGCCGGAAGCGCTGCGCTTGTTTCGGGTGCAAGCGCGATCAGAGTTAGAGCAGTGAGCACGAGGGTGCTTTGGCGCATGCGACGATCTCCACGGTGAATCGAGACACAAACAACAAACAGAGCAGGCGCGTTGCCTGCGCTACTGAGTGGGTTGCTTACGTGCATTTGTTGACGCACTTTTTTCGTTCTTCGTTGCACCCGCAGCACCGTCGGATTTTTGCAGATCTGGAAAGGTGTCGTGTATTTGCGGTGTAATTTCTGCGCCTGGTGATCCTCTGAGCGTCGCGAGATAACGAGAGACCTCTTCAATTTCTTGGTGACTAAGTACGGGTGACCCGAACGCGGCCATTCGAGAATTCGGATGGAAGCGACGGGGTTCTTCGATGAAGCTGTGTAGCCACGCCGTGGTGTGGTGCGCCCCGATTTGCATGAGTGCTGGACCTTCATCGCCTCCCTTGTTCATTACGACGTGGCATCCCAAACATTGGCGTTGAAACAGTGCACGTCCCGCGCGTTCGGCTGAGCTCAGCTGCCGCCCTGTTTCTGGCGCAATCGTGGGTTGTACGTCTCGTACGGCCGCTCCAACAAGAAGCGCGGAGCCGCCGAGCAAAACGGAGAGCGCAGCGAGACTGCCGGGCCGATGGAGAAGATTTCGACGGCTGCCGCGATCAAAAAACGGCAGACCGAGTAGCGCGATTACGAGTAGTAGCGGGACACCGACTGCAATAGTGCTTTCCATCGAGCCCGGAAACAGCTTTAGCAACTGATAAAAGGGGAGAAAGTACCATTCAGGATGCGGGATGTACGAAGAGTCACTCGGATCGGCTGGAGGCTCGAGCGGCGCGCCAACGGTCACCGCCAAGATCAGTACAGCGAGCGCCACGACGAGCGACGTGATGACGTCCTTGGCAATGATGTCGGGCCAAAATCGTACGCCCGTATGTTTTGACGCTGCGTACGCGGTGCCGTAGTACGCTGGATATACCGGGTCGCTTGTCCGCTTCGGCGCCTTGTCCTCGAGCACGTCAGTACGAGGCGCAATGCCTTGCCGTACTACAAGCATGAGGTGGAGCAGTAAGAGCGCGGCGAACAACACCGGCAGCCACAGCACATGGAACGCGTAAAACCGCGTAAGCGTCGCTGCGCCGAGTTGTGAGCCACCTTTCAGCATTTTGGCCATCGCGCCGCCTATCCATGGCGTTGTGCCCGCGATGCTCGTACCGACCTGTGTCGCCCAATACGCCTTCTGATCCCACGGCAAAAGTGAGCCGGTAAATCCGAAACCAAGTACGAGAAAGAACAGTCCTACGCCAAAGAGCCAGTTGGCTTCGCGCGGATATTTGTACGCACCCATGCTGAAGACGCGGATCATATGCGCCAGCACAAACACGACCATCAAACTCGCGCCCCAGCGATGCATTGCACGCAGCAATACGCCGGCGTTTACCTCGCGCTGCACATACTGAATGCTTTCGTATGCATGGTCTGGCGTAGGTGCGTAGAACGTGGCAAGCACGAGGCCCGTGACCACTTGAATAAGAAAAGCAGTCATGGCGGCACTTCCCAGCGTGTGCCACCACGTCAACCGATCTGGAACTTCGCGGTCTAAGAGCGTGCGCCGAATGCCGACCACGTCAATGCGTTGGTCAAGCCAGCCGCGTTTCACCGATGACGTCGCGGAGTCGTTCGATAAAGGTGGAACTACATCGCTCATGTCTCGACCTTTTCAGGAACGCCACTGCGAAACGTCTGGTAAATGACGTGCAGTTCTCCGTTCTCTACTTTGACCGGGAGCGTGTCGAGTGCGCGGGGTGGTGGGCCGCCGATCACGGCTCCTGTTTTCATGTCGAACAGTCCGTGGTGACACGGACAGTGATAGCGCGATTTGTCGGCGTCGAAGTTGTAGCCGCATCCGAGATGCGTGCAAATGCCGCTATAGGCGGTGAATTTTGCGCCGTCTTCGGTATACAACCACACTGATCGTAAAGCGCGACTTTCCACCCACGCATCATTCGCAACTTCAACAAAGTCGACTTTGATGGGAACGCCTACGTCGAGCGTGCTGATATCATCAGCGACCTTCACCCAACTTTTCGGTGACACCTTGCGTAACGCTGGGGCTAAAAATGCCGCGAGCGCTGGAGTTCCAATCACCGTGGCAGCGATTGCGGCACCGATCCCACTCGCCCACGTAAGAAACCGGCGTCTGCGCATCACATCGTGGTCGGGTAGTGCATCAGACATTGCGCATAGTCTCGAGAAAGGTGAGTACAACAAGGGAGCGCGACCGGTTGCATCATGGCGTTGATGCTGCGACCACTTTGAGTGATGGGGCCGATGCAAGCACACCAACGGCCGAGCGTTTTCGCACATCGTTCGCAAGCGCCCACTGCTTCCAGAGTGAGTAAATCGCGGGGATGACTAAGAGCGTGAGTGCGGAGCTTGAGATCATTCCACCAACCATTGGTGCAGCGATGCGCTTCATGACACTGGCACCCGCTCCGTTCCCCCAAAGAATCGGAAGCAGCCCAGCCATAATCGCCGTAACGGTCATCATTTTCGGTCGTACGCGTTCAACGGCGCCTTCCATTACCGCGGCGTACAGATCGTTAACGTCAGCGTTTTCTCGGGCTGCCTGTTTGGCCTTCCACGCTTGGTCGAGATAAATCAGCATCACGACGCCCGTCTCGGCCGCCACACCATTAAGTGCGATGAAGCCAATCGCCACCGCGACAGACCAGTTGTAACCAAGCAACCAGACGAACCAAATGCCGCCAACTAACGCGAATGGGAGCGAGAGCATGACGATGAGCGTCTCGCCAATACTCTTGAAGTTGAAATAGAGCAGTAGAAAAATGATGGCCAACGTTGCCGGGATCACGAGCATCATCTTCGCCTGCGCGCGCTGCATGTACTCGTACTGACCACTCCATACCATGCTGTATCCCGCGGGCATCGTGACCGCGCGCGCAACTTCGCGCTGGGCCTCCGCGACATAGCCGCCGATGTCGCGTCCGACGACATCGACATACACCCACGCCGTTGGCACTGCGCCTTCCGTGCGAACCACCATCGGACCAGAAACTTGTTTGATGGTGGCAACTTGCCCGAGCGGCACTTGAGCAACATTGCCCGCCATGGCAGAACCACCCATCGCACCGCTCGCTGGCCGCGCGGGCATCGCGCCACGTCCGACATCGGCACCTCCAGCACCATGGCTGACGGGCACGAGTACCGCAGCGAGTCGCTCTGGCGTGTCACGCAACTCCAAGGGATAGCGGACACGCACGCCATAGCGTTCGCGTCCTTCCACTGTTTGCGTAATCGTCATTCCACCAATCGCGGTAGCGATCACGGCCTGTACATCACCGACGTTCAATCCATGTCGCGCTGCGGCGACGCGATCAATATCGATGTCGAGGTAATATCCGCTGGCCGCTCGTTCGGCGAACGCACTTCGCGTTCCCGGCACCGTTTGTACCGATTTTTCGACCTCTTTCCCGATGCGTTCCAACTCAGTGAGATCCGGACCGAAGATCTTGATGCCAACGGGTGTTCGAATGCCAGTGGCCAGCATGTCGATGCGACCTTTGATTGGCATGGTCCAGGCATTCGTGACACCGGGCATTCGTGTTGCCGAGTCCATTGCGCCCAGCAAGCGATCGTAGGTCATGCCACGCCGCCATGTGTCGACCGGACGGAGCGTGATGGTGGTCTCGAACATGTCGAGACCTGCGGGATCGGTCGCGGTGTTTGCGCGACCCGCTTTGCCCCAGACGTGATCCACCTCGGGGAACGACTTTAAAATGGAGTCTTGTATCCGAAGGATTTCGCGGTCGCGCGCAACACTCGCACCAGGCAGTGTCGTTGGCATAAACAGAATGGTGCCTTCTTCGAGCGGCGGCATGAATTCGCTTCCGACCGAGGCCCACGGAATCCACGTGAGCACCAATACCACACCCGCTATTCCGATTACGGGCCAGCGGTGTCGCAGCACGAACGTGATCAACGGTCGATAAGCGCGAATCAACCAGCGGTTGACTGGGTTGGCCTGCTCACGCCAAATGCGGCCGCGAATAAAGACACCCATCGTCACCGGCACTAACGTCACGCTGAGCAGACTCGCCGCCGCCATGGCGAATGTTTTCGTGTATGCGAGCGGCTTGAATAGTCGCCCTTCCTGGCCTTCCAACGCGAAGACGGGAAGGAAGCTCACCGTGATAATGAGCAACGAGAAAAAAAGTGCGGGGCCGACTTCCTGCGCGCTTTCCACGACCACACGCCAGCGCTCGATCGTTGTGAGCACACTCGCATCGAGCGTGCGCGCGTTCGATGTAAGCCCGCTTGCGCGCTCCTTCGCCGTGATTGCGCGCTCGAGGTGCTTGTGCATGTTCTCAATCATGACGATTGCCGCGTCGATCATCGCACCGATCGCGATCGCGATGCCACCTAACGACATGATGTCGGCGCCAACTCCTACCCACCGCATGGCGATGAACGCGATGAGGATACCGATCGGCAGCGTGAGAATTGCCACGAGTGCAGAACGTGCATGCAGTAAAAAAATCACACACACAAACGCGACGATGAGGCTTTCTTCGAGCAACTTGCCGCGCAGCGTTTCAATGGCGCGTTCGATCAGATCGGAGCGATCATATACGGGGCGCACAACGACGCCGGGTGGTAGCCCCTGTTGCACCAGTGCGAGTTTGGCCTTCACGTTCTTGATGGTTTCAAGCGCGTTTTGTCCAAAGCGCATGACGACGATTGCGCCAACCGCATCTCCGCGCCCATCGAGCTCCGCAACGCCCCGCCGAACGCCCGGACCGATCGTCACTCGGCCCAGTTCTGCGATGCGGACTGGCGTGCCGTTCGGTGTTGCACCGACAACGACGTTTTCAATGTCGCTCAAGTTTTTCAGATAGCCCAGACCACGCACCATGTACTCACGTTCGGACAATTCCATGACCATAGCGCCGATGTCGCTATTCGCACTTTGCAGCGCACTCATCACGCGCGTTACAGGAATGCGAAACGCCAACAACTTTGCTGGATCGAGATCGATCTGATACTGCTTCTCAAATCCGCCGATGGTTGCAACTTCAGAAACACCCGGCACCGCAGTCAACGCGTAGCGGAGATACCAATCCTGCAAGCTCCGCAATTGCGCCAAATTGAGACGGCCTGTCGTGTCTTCGAGTGCGTACTGATACACCCATCCCAGTCCAGTCGCGTCAGGACCCAGCGTGGGCGTCACCACCGTTGGAAGTTTTCCTTTCAGGCCGTTCAAATACTCCAGCACGCGCGAGCGCGCCCAATACAAGTCTGTGCCGTCTTCAAAGATCACGTAGACGAACGACACACCGAAGAACGAATAGCCGCGGACGGTGCGAGCGCCGGGCACTTTCAGCATCTCTGCCGCCACGGGATACGTGACTTGATCCTCAACGATGCGTGGCGCTTGCTCGCTGTATTCGGTTTGCACAATGACTTGCACGTCGGACAGATCTGGCAGCGCTTCAAGTGGTGTGCGTCGTATCGCCCACGTGCCGCCGACAATTGCTGCGAACGTGAAGAGAAACACCAGCAACTTGTTGTCGACGGACCACGCGATGATGCGCTTCAGCATGTCGTTCGCTCCTACCGCGCAGGCGGAGCGGGCGTGTTGCCCTTCGGCGTGTTGCCCTTCGGCGCGACCAACTTCGGCGGAGCGGGGGCGGCGATCTGCATGCCCGGCATGTTGCCCATGCCGCCAATTGCCGAACCGAGATTCGATTCTGCATCGACGAGGAATGTCGCCGAGGCGACCACGGATTCTCCCGCACGTAGCCCGCGAAGAATTTGGATCCGCGTTTCGTTCGCTGTGCCAACAACAACTTCTCGCGGCGTCAGCGCTCCCTCTGCGCCATGCACGAAAACCAAATCGCGCGTGCCCGTTGATAGCAGCGCGGCACGCGGGAGATTAAGCACGTTCGCACCGTTCGCGCTTTCGACACGAATAGTGGCGTACATTCCCGGTTTGAGCGCAAAGTCCCGATTGGCCATTGCCACTCGAATGCGCGCTGTTCGCGTATCAGCGTTAATGGTCGGATAGATGTAGGTGATGCGGCCGGTCCGCGTTGCACCAGGAATTGCTTGAAACTCAGCGTGTACTACTTGGCCGGCATGAACCGTGGCGAGATCACGTTCAAACACTTCGCCTTCAATCCAGACAACACTGAGATCTGCCACTTTATAGAGCGCGTCTCCGGCCATGACTTTTTGCCCAGACAGCACATTTTTTTCGACGACCACTCCACTCACCGGCGCACGCAGCACTACGGACTTTTGAATTTGTCCCGTCTGCTCAATCCGCTCTATATCAGTCGCCGAGATATCCCAGTATTGCAGACGTTTGCGGGCGGCGTCACGAAGCGCGGTCGCGTTGCGTTGCGCCTCGGTTGTTGCACCGGCAACATCCTTCTGCAGCTGAGCCGCCAGCAGCAACTCCTGTTGCGCGGCGACGAGCATCGGCGAGTAAATAGACAGCAGCGGATCGCCCGCGCGAACCGATTGACCCGTGTAGTTCACGAAGAGTTCGTCGATCCATCCGTCGAGTTTTGGTGCAATCACGCGGACACGCGTTTCGTCGTAATTGACCTGCGCGACTGTGCGTACCTCGGTCACGAGCGCGCTCATGACGGCCGTGGTGTATGTCACGCCGATGCGCTGGGCCTGGTCGCGCGTAAGCATCACCGGTTGCGCTCCCTTGGTTGGCGCTGCTGCGTCGCCGTCCAGAGTGGCAGCGGTAACGATGGGACGCCTTGTCGCGAACCAGGCAAAAAGCGCGGCGGCGGCCAACGCGAGTACGATTACGATGGCGATTGTCGCGCGTGAAACACGCGATGACTGTGCGCTGCCAAATGGATCAGTCATTACTCGCGACCCGGTAGCAGAATGGGCGCTGCGTGCGCGTCGAATAATTGGCGTCCAATAAGCATTTCTAGGTCCGCAAATGTTTTCCCTTGCTCGGCGTCGAGAACGAAGAGCTCTTGCTGATACCGATTCACCGTCATTTGGTTGTCCAGCAGTGTCATTAAATTCACCTGCCCCACGCGGTACGCGGCGAGTGATGAGCCAACCGCCGCCTGTGCTTGCGGAATGATCGTACTGCGATAGAGTCGGCCAAGGTTTCGTGCACGCACAACGGTTGCATACCGTTCGGCCACGAGAGCGCGTGTCTGCGCGCGCATCGACTGCAGTTCCGCGCGCACCATGGCGTTCATTGCTTGGGACTCTTCGCGCATTTTGAGCTGCCGACTTCTCGCGAAGACGGGTAGCGTTGCACCAAGCATCAGACTTCCCATACGCTCGCGCTGCATCACGCCGGCGCGTTCGCCGTATTGAATACCGACCTGCAGATCGGGCCAGATCTCTTTCGCCGCCAGTTTCGTCGCGGCATCAGCGGCGCGGACGTCTGCAAGACCAGCACGAATCATCGGACGATTCTGATCAGCGAGCGCCATCAGAGAATCGAGTGTCGGCAGCGTCGCGGGAAAATTTGGCAACTGGGGAGACGCGAGCGTGGAGTCGGGCACGCGATCCAACAGTCCGGCAATCATGGCGGTGGCGGCGACACGCATCGTACGCATGCGCACGATGTCCTCTGACATTTTTGCAGATTCCACATGCGCCTTGAGTACATCAGATTGGCGCCCATCGCCGACTGCATACATGGTCTGTGCGGTCGAGGCGATGTTTTCAAGCAACCGCTGCGTTGTAATGGCGACCACCAGCGAGCGGTCCGCTTGAAAGAGGTCATAAAATGCCATGGCGACACGGCTGCGGACCTCCCACCGCACGTCAGCTACGCGCTCACCTGCGGCATCCGCCTGCGCGGACGACACGCGTCCGGCCAGCGTTAGTTTGCCCGCGACCGGCACCATTTGCATGAATTGCAATTGCGTCATGCCCAGCGGATCCATCGGCGCCAGTGACGGAAGCGAACGATTCATCAAGCCGAGCTGTAGCTGTGGGTCTGGTGGCCGCTTCGTGCCCGGCACACGAGCCGCCGCTGCTCGCGCAATCGCTCGGGCCGCCGTGATCTGCGGATTTCGTTGCTCGACAATATCGTATAGCGTTCCAAGTCGGAGCGCCGTTGTGTCATCCTGTGCGGAGGGCACACGAATAAAGGTTGTGTCGATCTGCGCAGGTGCGGCTTGCGCAACAGAAACCGTGCAAAATGTCGTACAGATTGCCACAAAAATGATTCGACTTCCACGTGACTCCCATTCACGGAGACAAGTGACGGAGGAACAGTTGCTCGCGCGTCGAATCATATAATCTGCTTAGCCCGCGTTGTGTGCGTACAATGGCGAGCGTCACCATCCCATCGAATGCGGAAGATTGCGGACGCTGACCGGGCACAGGCAGACTCGGAAAGTACCTAGTCTAGGCTGTGCTGGAAAACGGTGCTCTCCCAGTGAATGTGCGTGTCGCTTCGCTCTGGTGGAGTCGGTGAAAGGCTGAACTGCTGTGCGGGATTTCCTGACGTGACGCGCGTTTGGTACGCACGAGCGAGCACGCAGAGCGCCTTCCTGTCCGCTAGGTATCGGTATCTCGAACACAATGGGGAAACGCATCGCGCCATTCACAGCGACAGGAAAATCCGTCGCATTCTCCCTCGTGCATTTAGTGCGTCTGCTCTGGATTCGTCGCCAATTATCCAAGCGTGACCGCTGGACGCGGGATGCCTTGCGTACTCATCAAGGAGATGCGCTGCGCGAGATGCGTGCGCACGCGTACGCGCACTCACCGTTCTATCAGCGGTTTCATGCGGGATTGACGGATGTACCGTTGCACAAATTGCCGGTACTCACCAAAAAGAAGTTGATGGAGCATTGGAATGATGTGGTGACAGATCGATCTCTGACGCTCGAAGAACTTCGGACGTTTATCGAGGGTCTCGATGTCCCTCGACTCTTTCGCAATGAATACGTGGCGGCCACGACGTCAGGGAGCACCGGTCTGAAAGGCGTCTTCGCATTCAATCGCGAGGAGTGGTTGTGGGGTGTTGCGTCGCATGCACGCGCGACCACGTGGGCTGGCGCACGAGTTGGACCGCTGCATCGGTTACGGATGGCGATCGTGAGCTCCACGAAAGCGTGGTGCAAATCGTTGCTCGTCGGCGCATCGGTGGACACGTCCATTCTACCGACCTTGCGATTGGATTCAACGGAATCGCTTCACGTCATCGTGGAGCGGCTGAATGTGTTTCAACCGGATATTCTCGTCGCGTACGCCGAAACAGCGAATGCGCTGGCGCTCAAGCAACTCAGCCACGACTTACATATTTCGCCGCGTATGGTGTTCGCGTCGTCCGAAGTCTTCACCGCGAGCGCACGGAAACGTATTACCGCCGCGTGGGGCAGTCAGCCGTTCAACGCCTATGCCGCGACCGAAACGGCGCTTATTGCTGCGGATTGTGCGCACCACCGGATGCATCTCGCCGAAGATCTGATCATCGCAGAGATCGTCGACGGCGAGAATAATCCGGTGCCGATCGGCACCTATGGAGAAAAGGTGCTCGTGACTGTGTTATTCAGTCGAACAGTGCCGCTGATCCGATATGAGCTCAGTGATCGTGTGGCATTGGCAGACCTACCGACCCCATGTGAATGCGGCAAACCGTTCGCCGTGTTGGCGGGCATTCAGGGAAGAGTGGAGGACACAATGTTCTTACAAGGTGATGGCGGCGATCCGGTGGCAATCACCCCCGACATCTTTCATGATGTGCTTGAACCCGCACCGGTGGACGGATGGCAAGTGGTGCAGGAAAACGCGACCAGCATCGTCGCCTTGATCGTGGGACCACAGCGCGGGTATGACGAACGTACGTTGAAGGAACAGGTCAGACTGCGCTTACGCGAACAAGGCGCGCACGATCCGGGCGTGCAGGTTCGCATCCTAGAAAAGCTGCGACAATCACTGACTGGCAAGACGCCGTTGGTTCAAGCGTTGCCACATCACACGGAGCAACATTGAACGATTTTTTTCGTCCGACGATGAGGGCGACTCAAAGTGCACGCGTCGCTTCGTGGTTAATGAGCGCCTGCGGGATTTGGTTGATTGCACTGGGCGTCTACTTCATGTTTGTGCGGCCGCCGCTCTTGCCGGAAGACGCGCGCTTCATGGGCGGCACGGACGCGCAAATTCACGCAGTTGTGCCCGGTTTAACGAAGTGGCTCACGCGCGTGTTCACCGTCATGGGCGGCTTTATAACCAGCGCAGGCGTGCTCACCGTGTTCGTGGCGAGAGTGGCAATGCCGTTGCGATTGCGATACACGTCATGGACCATTGCACTCGCTGGCGTAGTCAGTGTCGCACTGATGGCGGCCACAAACTTTGCGATCCATTCTGATTTCAGATGGATCCTGTTGATTCCATTCCTGATCTGGCTCGTGGGTTTCGGGATATACGTAGGTTTTGCGCAACCTCATGCGACGGCGGAACGATAATGCACCGAGCACCGGCGACTCCTGCCGACATGGAAAAGTTGCAACACGACTCATTCATGTATTTCGTGCATGAGGCGAATCCTATCAATGGGCTGGTGATCGATAAAACCGCTCCGAATTGGCCTGCCAGCATTGCCGCGACTGGTCTCGCGCTTGCGGCGTACCCGGTTGGCGTCGAGCGCGGCTACATATCGCGTACGGCGGCAACGCTGCGCACCCTGCGGACATTGCGGTTTTTCTGGAATAGCGCGCAAGGTCCAGAAGCAGATGCCACCGGGTACAAGGGGTTTTATTATCACTTTCTCGATATGCAGACAGGCAAACGCGCATGGCAGTGCGAGCTGTCGACGGTCGACAGCACGTTTCTCTTGGCTGGTGCGCTGACGGCAGGGCTGTACTTCGATGCCGAGACCGCTGATGAGCGCGAGATTCGCGCCTTGGCCGACGCGCTGTATCGTCGTGCTGATTGGCAATGGGCGCAAAATGACGGATTGACTGTTACGCACGGCTGGAGGCCGGAAGACGGATTTCTTCCATACCGATGGGAAGGGTACGATGAGGCGCTACTGCTCTACACGTTGGGACTTGGCTCTCCCACATTTCCGTTACCGGAGACGAGCTACACCGCGTGGACGTCGACCTACGATTGGCGGCGCTTATATGATCAGGAATTTCTGTATGCCGGGCCATTGTTCATCCACCAACTTTCGCATATTTGGATCGATTTTCGCGGCATTCAGGATGCATACATGCGCGCAAAAGGCATCGACTATTTCGAGAACAGCCGTCGAGCGACGTATGTGCAACAACAGTATGCCATTGAAAATCCCCGGCAATTCGAGGGCTACGGAGCAACTTGCTGGGGAATTAGTGCCAGTGAAGGTCCGGGACCGACCATCGCGTCACTCGCCGGTCGGGAGCAAGAGTTTTTCGACTACGTCGGACGTGGCGTACCGTTTGGACCGGATGATGGGACGATTGCACCGTGGGCGGTTGTCGCCTCGCTACCCTTCGCGCCAGAAATCGTGTTGCCGATGCTGGGCTATTGCATACACGAAGCGAAGTTGACTGAGTCAAATCCCTACGGGTTTAAAGCGTCGTTTAATGCCAGCTTTCCTTTGCCAGCGGGCGATGATCACGTCTGGGTCTCGCCGTGGCATTTCGGTCTCAACCAAGGACCAATCATTCTCATGATTGAGAACTATCGCAGCGGCCTGCCGTGGCGCTTGATGCGACGATCTCCCTACATCATGTGCGGACTGCGTCGGGCAGGGTTTGCGGGCGGATGGTTGTAATCGTACCTCACACCGGGCCGTCGTTGGTGCGAATGTGAACGCGCAGACTTCATCGGTAACTTTCACGCGTCGCGCGTGCATATTTTGGACGGTGACATGGAAGGAGATCTATCACGCGATCTTCGGTCCAAAAGTTGCACTCGCGATCCTAAAACCTCGACGGGGTAATCGTGAACATTCTCAAGATGGCGGCGTGACATACCACTACGTCTGGCTCGCGTGGTCGGGCGCGTTTCTCGTGTTGTGGGTCGTGCTGTACGTCGCATATCCGTTGCTGCGGACGGCGATGCGCCAGACCAGTGCGATCACCGCGCTCTTTGGGCTCACCGAGCCGATTTTCATTCCCAACTATTGGAATCCACCGAGTCTGTTTGACCTCGCGCAGCGGACGGGATTTGATCTCGAAAGCATCGTGTTCTCATTTGCGATTGGTGGTATTGGTATCGTGCTTTATCACGCGGAGAGCGCGACACACATTGAGCGCGTTCCGGCAAATCGTCGCGTTGGCGCATTACATCGATTCCACACCATTGGGCTGCTCGGCGCGCCGATCGCCTTTGTGCCGCTCGCGCTGTTACCGTGGAACGTTATCTACGCCGTGATCACGTCGCTGCTGCTTGGCAGCATGCTGTCGGTGATCTGTCGACCAGCACTCGCTCGAGCGACGATCATTGGCGGCGGACTGTTCTTTGTGTTGTATGCGGCGTTCATGCTGGGGCTCACTTGGTTTACTCCATCGTTTATCCCGCAGGTCTGGAACCTGCGGGCGTTGAGCGGCGTGCTCGTTGTTGGAATTCCACTAGAAGAATTGCTCTTCGGTGCCGTATTCGGCATGTATTGGAGCAGCGTCTATGAGCACTTCACGTGGAGCGAGAGCGTATCCCATGCGCACCGCCATGCGCGGGGAAGCCGCCGAGATCACGATAGTGCAGGTGCAGATAAATAATCAGGCTCAATACGGCCGCAAAGAAACACCACACGGAGACAAGCGCTCGCACGTAGAACAGGTACGTGCCGACGAACGACAGAAAGGCCAGTACGCCGAACAGTCGCACGAATGGATGACTTGAGAAGAAACAGCTCACGCATGTCGCCGCCACGTACAACACCATGACGGGAATGATGTAAAAGTGCGGTGAATCATAGACTAAGTGTCGCACGATGTGCATGCCGTCGATCTCCGCGACGACAGGCCGCGTGACGATGAAAAACAATAGATACATACCGACAATGATGCCGATGGTTTGAAAAATGAGCAGCGTGTGTTTGCGCCACGGCACGAACTCGAGTGACCGCATGGCAAACGGGATATACATCGGCCACAGCACGTGCGAGAACACTGAATAACTGTATGTAGAGACCTGCTTCAGCGTGGGCGCGTCGTGCTGGAAGGTGAGCCAGACCACGCCCTCGATCAGTTGTTGAACACCAAAGAGCAGCGGAATCATCGCCAGCGGAAGTTCGGAACGATCACGGGAATTTCTGACCGTTGCCACGCCAATGCCCGAAAGCGCGGTACCGGCGACGAAGCTCGCGGTAGCGGAAAAGCACATCATCACATCCGGAGAGAGGAGCGAGCGTCGTCGATACCGAACCTCTTAGTGCTTCGCGCCTACCTGGATCACGTACGACGTGCGCGAAACATCCCACTCGTTCGCCGCGCCGCCGTTTTTATGACTCGCGTACGCGGATCGCAACATCCACGGCCCTGCTTTTGTGAGCGGTAAATGTACGATGCCTTTTGCGTCCGCATTGACCGTTACAATCAACTTCGCTGCGGTTGCATCTGCTCCCGCTGTGGTATCCGCCGCCGGCAAAGCGTCGATACCAATGTTTGGCACTGGCTTGCCACCGCCCAGTACGGCGATGTGTAGCGTATCACCGACATGGAGATGTGCTGGGTCATTCACAGGCACGAACTCCAATGGAAACCCGGCCGTTTTTGAGAAAGCGCGCGGGCCGTCGGCGCCGACTTGGACGACGGTCGCAGCGTATGATGTGGCGGTATAGATGACGGTATCGAGCCCGGCGAGCGGTTTCTCACGCTCTAGACGTGCCGCTTCCGACACGCCGCTCTCGGTACGCAGAAAGCGAATCACGCCCTCTGGCGGAGTGCGCAACGTACGCGGCGTAAGGCGTATAGCGACTAGGTACTGACCCGCTGTCGTGGGTTTGTGATGCATCCGCAGCGATGTCCCTTCGACGGACATATCAGTGATCTTCATGTCAGACGACGCGCCGATGATCCGGGCGTCGATAATGCGTGCTGCCTCGATGGCGCGTCCTTCCGGGAATCGCGTTCCCTGTCGGCCGCCGACGTGTATGGATGTATTTGCGGGGAACGCGAACATATCGGGCAGCAGCCAGTAATCGTGTCCCGCCGCCTTCGAGGCCAAGAATACACTGGCGCCGATCGCGAATGCGCGCGCGGCAGTCCGTGCGCGAGCGGAGAAGGAGGAGGAGGCGTAGAGCGACATGAGATTTGCGGGTGCAAAGAGGTGAGACAGCGGGTTCAGTCTTGCGATGATATTTACGCACGGTAAAATACGATACGTCCTCCCACGCCGCTCGACCACCGTTTCAGCAAACTTTATGATCAAGCCTGCACTCGTGCTTTTGGCCGTGGTCTCCAGCTTCGTAGCCGTTACAACACGGAACAGCGCACAAGCTCCCTCGCTTGCACCATTTACAATCGACAGTATCGCGAGTCCGACCGGCCCAGGCAGCGCGGAACCGAATCTGACAGTCGCGGCCGATGGTCGCGTGTACATGAGTTGGCTGCAATCGTCCGATTCGGGCTCTGCACTTCGATTCGCCGTGCACGATGGCGCGCGGTGGTCCGCCGCCCGCACGATTGCCGCGAGTCGCGACTTCTTTGTTAACTGGGCCGATTTTCCGTCGATCGAAGTGCTCGACAGCACGCATCTCGCAGCGCATTGGTTGCAACGCAATGGTCGCAGCACGTACGCGTACGGCGTTCGTATCGCGCAATCGAACGACGGTGGTGTGACGTGGCGTGCCCCGCTCACGCCGCATCGTGATTCAACGCAAACAGAACATGGGTTTGTGGCGATGTGGCACGAAGGCACAACGCTGAGCGCGGCGTGGCTTGATGGTCGCAAGTTCAGCAAAGAGGGGCACGATCCGTCGAACGAAATGTCATTGGTCACTGCAACCGTGTCACCCAACGGCACGCGCGGACCGGAGGTGCGTTTGGACGAGCGCACCTGCGATTGTTGCCAGAACGCGGCGGCCGTGACAAGCACCGGTCCAATTGTTGCCTATCGTAATCGATCGACTGACGAGATACGCGACGTTTACTTGACGCGTCGCGTTGCCGGCACATGGATCGCCGGCGTTCCGGTGAACAATGATCGCTGGAAGATTGCCGCGTGTCCCGTGAATGGTCCGGCCATTGCAGCACGCGGACATCGGGTTGCACTCGCGTGGTTTACTGCACCGAACGACAGCGCCCGTGTCAACGTCGCATTCTCTGACAACGATGGCGCAACGTTTGGCAAACCAACGCGCGTGGACGGCGGCGATCCCGCCGGACGAGTGGATGTGTCATTACTCGCGGACGGGGGTGCGTTGGTGACGTGGGTTGAGCGTACCGGGGGCGATGTTGCACAGGTTCGTGCGCGTCGCGTGAATCGTGATGGTAAGGGGGGCGCGGTGGTCACCATTGCCTCTTCTTCCGCAGCGCGCGCCAGTGGATTTCCGAAATCCGTTGTGACCGGAACGAACGTGGTGTTCGCGTGGACGTTGGCCGGGAAACCATCGGTCGTGCGCGTGGCCCGTGCGTCGCTCTCGGAGTTCAAGTGATGTCGGCTTTGCGCTGGAGTGCGGTTGCGATGCTCGTCGTGAGCGTGACGACGATCGGCTGCACGAAAGCAGACGGTATTGCTCGGCGAGCGAACACGCGTGTTGAGATCGGCGAGCCCGCACCCGCCTACGCGACACTCTCACTCGCGGGTGATTCGGTCTCGCTCGCGGGACAACGCGGTAAAGTCGTGCTGATGAACATTTGGGCAACGTGGTGCCATCCGTGTCGTGCAGAAATTCCTGAACTGCGCACCTTGCACGCGCGCTATCGCGACAAAGGTTTCGAGCTCATCGGCGTCAGTGTGGATACTGATGGCACCGACGAAACCATTCGAGGCTTCATGAAAGAGTTTCAGATGACGTTTCCGATCTGGCGCGATCCGGATGAACGCACGTCGGCGCTGTTTCACACCGTTGGGGTTCCTGCAACTTTCTTGATTGATCGACAGGGTATTCTTCGCTGGCGCAAAATCGGACCGATTGCGCCGAATGACACGTCGCTGTCGAATGCGATCGAACGAGCGTTGGGTTCCTGACGGATGCTGAACATGTCAGCGTGAGTGGCCGGTTGTCGCGTCGAGTATTGCTCCGACGTACTGGCCTAGCGCTTGGCATCGTTGCAGTTGGAGCAACCGGTGTCGCGTTCGGCGAGGGTGATCGTGGTGCAGACGCGGATCGCCCGTTATACAGCACGATGCTTGGCGCGACGGGCCCGGCGGTGGTGTTTCTTCCGGGCATTGGAGCGACAACTCGTTACTGGAACAGTCGAGTCAGTGCGCTCACGGATCGCGCACGACTGATCCTGATTGATCTCTTGGGGTTTGGTCGTTCACCGAAACCGTGGACGACCTATACGGTGGACCGACACGTGACCGCCTTGCATGATGTTATTGGCCCACTAGCAAAGACGTACGGCCCGCTTGTACTCGTGGGCCATTCCCTCGGCGCGCGCTTAGCGGCGGTGTACGCGGCGCGATTTCCGTCTGAAATTCGACAGTTGGTGCTGGTAAGCTTGCCGTATTACGGGAGCACTGAGCGTGCGAAAGGTTTCTTCCGTCGTAAAGGCGCGCAAGGATGGGTGACGACGCACACGATTCCGCTGGCCATCGCGTGTTTGATCACTCGACGTGTATTTGGTCCGTGGTTGCCAAAGATGATCACGAGCGTTCCGCCGGACGTTGCCGAAGACTTGTTGCAAATGACGTGGCGTTCGTCAACGTCGACAACCAACGAGGTCATTTATAATTACGATGTGCGTGGCGACTTACAGAATCTTGCGGGACGCATTCCCTTGCTGTGCTTACACGGCGACCTCGACGAAACCGCCCCGGTCGCTACGGTGCGCGCGCTTGCAGCTACACACAGCGGCTGCACGTTGCGCGTGTTTACGGGCGGTGATCATCATTTGGTGTTACGACATCCCGAATGGGTACGCGAACAAATTGCCTCTGTGCTGTAGTTCAACGGAAAGCCGCGAATTGAGACGAGGTGGAGGGGAGTGTCGTCGCGCCTAGGCCGTCTTTGGCTTTGTTTCGCAACACGACGTTTGAATTCCCGCAGCCCGCGCTGCTTGAATCGGCGGACACGGCACGCTTCCGAATGAGCAGAACACGCAGCAATCGCCCGCATTCGGGCGCAACAACACCCGACACGCCGCGCATTCGTGAAAGAATTGGCAGGCATTGGTGGGCATTACCAATGGTTCAGCATGTCCGCAGAAGGGGCACTGCAGCATGGAGGTAAGCTCGGTCATCAGCGGCTCCGGTGCACGAGATATTTTATGGCGGCTAAAACGAGGCACGTATTATGCACTTCAGGCGTTTTGCTCACGTACCACCGGAAGCAAACTTCCCGCTGGAGATCAGAATGTTACAGGATACAAAGGGCGCCTGCCGACGTCCACGTGCCTACGCCCTCGTCTTCCCAATGCAGATGCTGTTGTTTGGCGCTCTCCTCACATCCTGTTCGTCAAAAGAAAAGGCGGTCATGACAGACTCGAGCAATGGCATGATGGGCAAGACCGGCATGTCGGGAATGGATAGCTCGAACATGTCTGGCATGTCCGGCATGGACAAAGGAAAAATGACCGGCATGTCCGGCATGGATAGCTCGAAGATGTCGGGCATGTCCGGTATGTCAGATATGGAGGACGCAAAGATGTCTGGCATGTCCGGGAATCCTGATCAGAATTTTCTGCGCATGATGAGCGATCACCACACGGGGATGATTGCCATGGCGCACCCGACGAAGAACGGGAAAGGATCGACCGACGCCGTGCGCGATGACGCGAAGAAGATTGACGCCGCCCAGGATGCCGAAATTGAAACGATGCTGGGGATACTGAAAAAAGACTTCAAGGATCCGTACAAGCCGATGATCCGACGGCACAGTCAGATGATGACGGATTCGCTCTTACAGCAAACGGGGAGCAACTATGACCACATGTTCTACATGAACACCATCATGCATCACCGCGAAGCGCTCGCCATGATCGATCAGTTTCTGCCAAAGTTGACCCGTCCCGACCTCAAGGCTATGGCGCAGAAGATGAAAGTTGATCAGACGCGAGAAATCGCAGAGTTTGAACGCAAGCTGGGCAAGTAGTTCGCAGTGTTGGATCGATAACTGGACTCGACTCTCAGCGATGCAGTGTGCATCGTTCAGTATGCCGAGCCCAAGCCGTTCTATCGTGCCCGCCGATTTAAGCGGCGCCACCGCCACCGACATTCTTGAGTTGGCGGAGGCGCAGCAGGTGCGTTTTCTCCGCTTGCAGTTCACGGATATTCTGGGTGTCATCAAAAATGTTGAAATTCCGTCGTCGCAATTCAGGAAAGCATTGCACGGTGACATCATGTTTGACGGATCGAGCATTGAAGGGTTTGTGCGGGTTGAGGAGTCGGATATGCTGCTGGTGCCCGACCTGTCAACATTTCAGATCTTTCCGTGGGGCGATCCATCGGCACGCGTTGGTCGTGTGATTTGCGACGTGTCGATGCCTGACGGCACGCCGTTCGCAGGCGATCCGCGTGGTGTGCTCAAGCGTCAATTAGCGCGCGCAACGGAACTGGGATTCGTTATGAACGCGGGTATGGAAGCGGAATTCTTTTTGTTCAAGCCCGCGGCGGATGGTCGCGCGGCAACAGACACGCACGATGTGGGCGGCTACTTTGATTTGGCGCCGATGGACTTAGGCGAAGATGCGCGTCGTGCCATTGTCGACGTGTTAGAGCAGATGGGATTCGAAGTGGAAGCGGCACATCATGAGGTCGCGCACGGCCAGCACGAAATTGATTTCCGCTACGCGGACGCATTACACACGGCGGACAACATCGCGACGTTTCGGTTTGTGGTGAAGCAGGTGGCGCGGCAATTCGGATTGATTGCGTCATTCATGCCAAAACCGGTGTTTGGCCAGAACGGCAGTGGCATGCACACGCATCAGTCGCTGTTTAAGCAGGGTCAAAATGCATTTTGGGATCCACAACGCGAGTGGGAGCTGTCGAAGACGGCACTACACTACATCGGTGGTTTGCTCAAGCATGCGCGCGCGCTGTGCGCGGTCACGAACCCATTGGTGAATTCGTACAAGCGTTTGGTGCCCGGTTTCGAAGCGCCGGTGAACGTCGCGTGGAGCATGCGCAACCGCTCGCCGATGATTCGCGTACCAGAACGACGTGGTGCGGGTACTCGCCTAGAGCTGCGCACCCCCGATCCGAGCGCAAACCCATATCTCGCGCTGACGGTCATGTTGGCCGCGGGGTTGGATGGCGTGACGACGGAGGCCGATTGGCGTGAGCCTGTGAACACGAACATCTGGGAGATGTCGTTTCGTGAGCGACGTCGATTGCGGGTGGATGATTTGCCGCATGATCTCAACGAAGCGTGTGACGAGCTCGAGAAAAGCGACGTCTTAACTGGTGCGCTTGGTGAAGACGTGACCCAACAATTTCTTGCAGCCAAACGTTCCGAATGGCGCGAGTACAATAGTCAGGTGAGCGCGTGGGAATTGGATCGGTATCTCGCGCGGTACTAGTTGGCGTTTCTTTTCACAATCAGCCACAACAGCGGACACGGATACGAACGGAGAGAACGGAGACGTCGCGGATACGGCGAACCACCAAAACCCAGTTGCTACTGTGGTATTCGTGCGTTTCTGCATCCTTCGTAGTTATTCAGATCTTTGCTGCGCTTCAAGTCCGTTAACGTGCTCAACCCAGGTTCCGCAGGTTCATCGCAGCTTGTCCCGGAGTGTTTGTTATGCACCGTCGCACGTTTTTGCGCACCACCGTCGGCGCTGCCGCAAGTTTGGCGGTCGCGTCCTCGCTTACCGAACGCGCGCGTGCAGCAACTGCGCCGTTCGCACGTCCTCGGGTCTCCGAAGACGTCTTATCGCAACACTATCCGTTCGTGCTTCCGCCACTCGGCTACGCCAATGACGCAGTTGAACCCGCCGTCGATGCGCAAACCATGAGCATTCATCACGACAAGCACCACGCGACATACGTGACGAACTTGAACAAAGCGCTTGAAACGCAGACGGCGTTGCAAGGCAAAACACTCCGTGAGTTGTTGACCGGACTGGCGACGCTGCCCGACGGCGTGCGAACAACAGTGCGCAACAACGGTGGTGGTCACGCGAACCACGCGATGTTCTGGATGTTGTTAGCACCAGGCGGTGCGAAGACGCCGAGTGGTGCGCTTGCGTCAGCGATAGTGCGGGACTTTGGTTCGGTGACCGCATGTCTGGCGGCGATGAAGACGGCCGGGTTGGGCCAGTTTGGTTCAGGATGGTCGTGGCTGATGCGTGACGGCGGCGGAAAGCTCACTGTGCGAGGCCTACCCAATCAAGATTCGCCGCTCACCGACGGAATGCGTCCGGTGGTCGGCATCGACGTGTGGGAGCATGCGTACTATCTCAAATATCAAAATCGTCGCACTGAGTATCTCGACGCCGTCCTCGCGACGGTGAATTGGGATGCGGCTGCGATTGCGTACGCGTGACAGAAAACGTGGAACCACGTCGGCCGTTCACACCGGTACCAGTGACGATCACCGGACAGCACGTGCGCCTCGAACCATTAGGCGTGGAGCATCACGCCGGACTCCTGGCGGCCGGAAATTTTGCAGAACTCTGGCTGACGACGGTACAACCAGCGCTCGATTCCGCTCGCGCGGTCGCCGCGTACCTCGACGCAGCGGCGCGCTCGACCGCCGACGGCTCCGAAGTGCCGTTTGCCATTATCGAAACGCGTTCGAATACATTGGTGGGGTGTACGCGCTGGATGGACATCGCCCGCGCGCACGGTCGCTTAGAAATTGGCGGCACGTGGATTACCCCATCGCATCAACGCACTGTGGTAAACACCGAAGCCAAGTACTTACAACTCTCGCATCTCTTCGACACACTGGGCGCGCTTCGGGTGCAGCTGAAGACCGATGCACGCAACACACAGTCGCAGCGCGCGATGGAGCGCATCGGTGCGGTGCGTGAGGGCGTATTGCGCCGACACATGATCGTGCGAGACGGCTACGTGCGAGATTCGGTATACTACGGCATTACCGACGAGGATTGGCCGTACGTGCGACGAGTGTTGGAAATGAAAATGTTGAACGTTGTCCTGTCCCGGTAGATTGTCCAATTTCAGTTTGGACGCCAAGCGGTGTGGCACGACATGTGCACCGAATTCAGACCAGCTTGTCTTTGAGCCGATGCCCATTGTCATTTGGGTATCCACCGTTGATTCACAACCTGTTCTTACCATAGAGGCGTTATGCGCGGCATGTTGATCGCAGGAATCGTGATTCTGTTGGCCGGGGCCTTTGTGCTGTTTCGTGGGTTCTCGTTTACAAAGGACAAGACGGTGCTCGACATGGGTCCGCTCAAGGCGTCGGTCACTGAAGAGCGCGCGGTACCGACGTGGGTTGGCGGTGCTGGTGTCGCCATTGGCTTGGTCCTCATCGGTGTGGGCGCGACCAAATCTCGCGGCTAATCTCGGTCCACGGGTAGCGGATGCGTAAATGAAACGATTACCAGAGAAGACGAACTTGAGTCTGAGATCGCTCGTGTGGCGGTCAAGGATTTTATTTTTCACTGCGGCGCCATTCTTACTACTTGGCGTATCACGCGCGGTGTCTGCACAGGGTGGACCATCGTTGGTCGTGTTGGTGCGGCACGCGGAGAAGGCGGCGCAACCAGCGGCAGATCCACCGCTGACCGACGCCGGTACTGCGCGCGCGCTCGCGCTGGCGGATGCGGTCGCGCACTCCGCGCCAACGGCGATTATTGTCACCGCAACGAAACGCACTGCAGACACGGCAATCCCGAGCGCGACAAAATTTGGTGTGACGCCACTTGTAATTTCACTCGCGGGCGGTGGTGCCACGCACATCACGGCTGTCGCGGAGGCCGTCCGCCAACAGCGCGGCGTTGTACTGGTGATCGGACACAGCAACACGATACCAGCCGTGATAAAGGCGTTGGGAGGACCAACGTTGCCGGACATTTGCGACAATACTTACAATCTGCTTTTTATCTTGCAGCCAGCGAGAGATGGACATCCTGCGGCGTTGATCGTAAGTCAGTATGGGGCGGAGCACACTGTACCAAGTAGCAATACACCCATGAACGCTTGCACGTCGGCTATCGCCAAGTGACGACAACTCGGCCGTCGACGGAGACTACGCCATTGATGACGGCCGAGCGTTGGGTGGAGGTCGCTCGGATCGTTGGTGTTGGTGTTGTTGTGGGACTGTATCGCTTTGACGTAGTACCGTTGCCTGTGCTGCTCGCGGGTGTGGCCGTCGGTCTGTATCCGCTTGCCAAAATTGGCCTGCTGGATCTCATTCGCGAGCGCAAAATCGGCACGGAAGTTTTTGTGACCATCGCGACGTTGATTGCTATGCTTGGACGTGAGTACATCGCCGGCGCGGTGTTGATGGTCATCATTCTCATTGCGGAGTTTATCGCCGCGCTGAACACGGATCGTGCGCGCGCGTCTATCAAGGCACTCATCGGCAGCGTGCCACAAACCGCGCTTGTTCGTCGCGACGGTGCCGACGTGATGTTGCCACTCGCTGACGTTCGTGTTGCCGACATCGTCATCGTTCGCGCCGGCGAAAAGATTCCCGTTGACGGCATCGTGCGGGCGGGGGAAGCGTCAGTCAACCAAGCGCCGATCACCGGCGAGAGCATTCCGCAAGAAAAAGGCGCGGGCGCGACGGTCTTTGCGGGAACGGTCGTCGAGTTAGGCGCGCTGGACATTGAAACGCAGAAGGTAGGCGGCGACACGATGTTCGCGCGCATCGTTGCGCTTGTCGAGACGGCGGAAGATTCCCAAGCGCCAGTGCAAAAACTTGCCGATCGTGTCGCTGCGTGGCTCATTCCTGTCGTCTTGGTATTCTTGTTGGGCGTTTGGTATTTCACGCGTGATCTTCGTATGGTGATCACGCTTTTGATTTTTACGTCGCCGGCCGAACTTGGACTCGCAACACCGTTGGTGATGATTGCGGCGATTGCGCGCGCTGCTCGCGCGGGTATTCTGGTGAAAGGCGGCATTTATCTCGAGCAACTGGCGAAAGTCCGCATACTCGCCTTCGACAAGACCGGCACGCTCACGATGGGCAGACCGGCCGTTGTGCGCATTGAACGTTTCGGCGATACCAGCGAGAATGAGCTGCTGCGTTTTGCGGCGGCGGCGGAGCGACGGTCGAGTCATCCGCTGGCAAAAGCGGTGGTGGAGCGAGCGACAGCGGCCAATGTTGACGTGCCTGAGCCATCCACGTTTGAAGTCATTCGTGGTCGCGGCATACGTGCCGTCGTGGACGGTCACGTTATTCTGGCTGGTAACGCCGCGTATCTCACGGAGAGTGGAATTGCGCTTGCGTCGCGAGACGGCACAGATGATTTGACGGTGGTGTATATCGCCGCCGATCAGCGCGCGATTGGTGTGCTGCACTTGGCCGACCCCGTGCGCCCTGATGCGAAAGCGGCACTCGCGCGACTCAAGGCGAGTGGCATTCATCGCATCGTCATGCTGACGGGCGACAATGCAGCGACGGCGCGACGCGTTGGTGCAGAGTTAGGTGTCGACGAGATTATGGCGGACCTCCTTCCTGATGCGAAGGTCGACGCCATCAAGCGATTGCAAGCAGGAGGACACCTAGTGGCGATGATTGGCGACGGCATCAACGATGCGCCGGCGTTGGCGCAGGCGGACGTTGGTATCGCGATGGGAGTGGCCGGTACACAGGCAGCGATCGAAGCTGCGGATGTTGCGCTGATGACGGATGATATCAGCAAAATTGCGGATGCTCGCGAAATTGCGCGACGCGCCTATCGCACCATTCAACAAAATCTGTACGTGGGTGTTGGCGTTGTGCACGTGCTTGGGATTGTTGCTGCGTTGCTCCGATTTATCGGCCCAGTACAGGCAGCGATGATTCATCTCGGGCCCGACGTCTTGGTTTTTCTAAACTCGGTACGACTCATTCGGATGCGCTTGAAGAGCGAAGGCGCGAGCGGGGTGAGTATGCCGTGAGCGAACCAAAGTTTTCTGATCACTTTTCTGCAGTAGCGACGGGATACTCGACATTTCGACCGTCGTATCCGTCGGCCTTATTTGCTGCGCTGGCGGACGCCGCGCCGTCGCGCGCACTCGCGTGGGATTGCGGCTGTGGCACCGGCCAAGCCAGTGTTGCGCTGGGTTCATATTTCGAGCAGGTCGTCGCAACCGACGCAAGCGCTGCGCAGATTGCGCACGCGACACCGGATGCCCGTGTGACCTACGGTGTTGCGCCGGCCGAGCAGAGTGATCTCGCGAATGCGAGCGTGGCGCTTATTACGGTGGCGCAAGCGCTGCACTGGTTTGACGTGGATGCATTTCACGTGGAAGCGTCGCGTGTGCTTATGCCGAATGGTGTTATCGCCGAATGGAGTTATGCGTTACTCGAATTTCCGTTGGTGCCGGTGCTGACGCAGTTGATGAACGACTTCGATCGCACGATGGGCGAGTGGTGGCCCAAAGAGCGCGCGTTTGTTGATCGGCACTATCGTGATCTTGCCTTTCCGTTTGCGGTAATTGATATCGGCACGTTCGCGATGAACGCAGCGTGGTCGGTCGAACAACTGCTTGGGTATGTTGAGACGTGGTCGGCCGTGTCGCGCTGTCGTGCATCGACGGGGCACGATCCGTTGGTCGCATTGACGGCGGCGCTGCGCGAGACGTGGGGAGAGCAAACAACGCAGCAGCTGGTGTGGCCGCTGACATTGCGTGTGGGGCGCCTGATAACGACTGTGTAACGCCTTGGTATACGCGGTTCATAGAGCGATGGAGATACGCTGATGCCGAGTTGCAACCCACAGCGGAGCGCGTGAAAGCGTCACTGGCGAATCCGGGCACATCCTGACGCGTGGTGTCTCACGTTTCAAATCCTTGCGCGTTGCCAAGGATGGTCGTATGATTTCAAATCACCCGAACAAAAGCCAAAGCTGTTGCTGCACTAACTTTCCCCACCCTCGAGACCTCGATGTCCACCACAGAAGCGCCCACACTTGTCATTTCGCCGTCGCAGTTCCTCGCGCACTGGCAGGCCCACCGTCGGTTAACGCGTCGCGCGATCGTCGCCTTTCCTGACGATCAGCTCTTCACCTTTTCGGTGAGTGGGATGCGCACGTTTGGCGCACTCGCGAATGAAATGTTAGGCATGGCCGTGTCCACCGTGAACGGTGTGATCACCAACAAATGGGATAGCTATGTGCCGTCGGCTGCTACAACCAAGGACGAGGTCCTCACGCAATGGGATGAAAGTACGCGACAACTCGACATACTCTTTCCGCAAATTCCCGCCGCTCGTTTTCAGGAAACGATGACCGCGTTTGGTCAGTGGACGATGCCGGGCTACGACCTACTGCTCTATATCGTGGATAACGAAATCCATCATCGTGGGCAGGGATATGTGTATTTGCGTGCGCTCGGCATCGAGCCGCCGCCGTTCTACGACCGGAGCTGACACGGTCGCTAGAACGGGTAGTTCGCCTTCGAATTGACAGAGGCGTCTAACGCAGCATTCGCGTGTTCTCAAATCCAGTAACGGCAGCTGGCGTCATGCGCTTGGAAACACACTACCGCATCCCCGCCCCCGCCACCGGCACCGCGTACGACCACGGCTGTTTCGGTAACGCACGTTTTCGCGGATACACTTCATCCAACGTATTCGCGTCGTACAAACGGCCGTTCACCATCACCATGCTCACCGTGTTGGTGTTGCGAATGTTGTCGAGCGGGTTTTTGTCGAGCACAATGATGTCCGCAAACTTACCCGCTTCGAGCGACCCAACTTCGGTGCCAAGTCCGATGGCTTCGGCGCCAACGATGGTGGCGGAACGCAACACGTCGTGCTGTGAGAGCCCGCCGGATTGCAGCAACCACATCTCCCAGTGCATGCCGAGTCCTTGCAACTGGCCGTGACTGCCGACGCCGATTTTCCCGCCGGCTTCGACAGTGTTTTTTACGTCGATCGCGTGTTGCCACATCGCATACTCTTCCTTCACGGCGAAACCGGCCGGGCCAGGTGCGTTGCCAGCGCCGCGCCGCCGAATTTTGGTGTCGAAGTCAACGGGGTGTGTGAAGTGACGCAGTTTTGCATCGTCCATGAGATTTTCTGATTGGTAGAACCAGCCTTCACCAAAAGGTCCACCATACTCCACGATGAGCGTGGGTGAATTTGTCACCCCTGTTTCTTTGTACCACTGAAACACATCGTTGTACTTCGGTGTGATCGGCAACGTGTGCTCGATGCCCGGATATCCATCGATGCCGTGCGTGAGATTGAGTTTCATATCCAAGCCACCTTCCGTGGTTGGCATGATGCTCAGCTCCTTCGCCGCCATAATGATCCATTGCCGCTGCTGACGATTACCACTCATGTACATCTTGAGTGTTTTCGTATCGTAATACGTCGCGTAGCGGGCCAAGATTTCACGCGCATGCGCTAAGTCGCGCACGGGCTCCGATGAAAAAACACCAGGGCCAGTGGTGTAAATGCGAGGGCCAATCATGTCACCCATCTCGACATGATCGGTATACGAGAGAAAATCGGTGGTCGACGTTTGCGGGTCACGCGTGGTTGTCGTGCCATACGCGAGCGTCGCGAGATACTGCCACGTTTGCGTGTTGTGGATTTGTGGGGTGAGCCACTGCGGGTGATAGTGCGTGTCGACAAAGCCCGGCATAATGGTCTTTCCGGTAATGTCAAAAATTTGTGCGCCGTCGGGAATGGTCACGGTACCGCGTGCACCAACCGCCACGATGCGACTATCACGCACCACGACGTCGGCGTTCTCAATAATTTCTTTGCCCTTCATCGTGAGGGCACGTCCGCCGCGAAACACGGCCACGCCTTTCGGCAAATCGCGGTTTGCATTCAACGCGATACGCACTTCGGCCGGCTTGTATCCCACCGTCTTCGTGGTGGTGTCTGCTTTCGCAATTGAATCCGAGCGCGTGATGCTGTCCTTCACGGACTTCGTGGTGTCAGCGCGCAACAACGCTTTGGCTTTGCCATCAACCTTGAGCGAGTCGTCGACGATCTTTGCTTTGTCGAGATCGTACGTCCACATCGCGTTGCCCAACGCCCACATGATTTTGCGAGCGTCATTCGTCCACGTCGGAAATTCTCCACCAATCGTGTTGAGCTTCTTCACGGGAACAGACGCTGCTGCAGGGGCGGCAACATTCACCGTTGGCGCCGTGCTACCAATTTGCGCGACAGTAATGGTGTACAAATCCATGCCCACCATGGCGAGCGCTTGATCGCCCTTCGGTGCCATCAACACGAGTCCTGCTGGTGGAGCTTGCGGCGGCGTGGGCTCAAGATCGTGGCCCAAGTGCGTGCCAAATCCGAGTCCTGCAAAACTGTTTCCGCCACCTATTTCGGCGCCAATCGGACGCGCGCCGCGGCCGCCGATGTATTGCAGCGCACCACGCGCGATGAGTGCCGCGTCGAGTCCAATTGGCGCGTCGCTGTCACCGTCCGAACCATTCGCGCCCGGAGGCAGCGGACCGGTGACGCGCAAATGTGTTTTCAAGTCGGTGCCATCCCAACGAAACGACTGCAGTCCTGCTCCGCCGTACGCGAAGATGCGCGTCGTGTCCTGCGTGAAGTGTGGTGAGCCCATGCCACCAGTTGGCATAATCGCGGTGACGTTACCGCCGTTCGCATTCACCCACACAAACTCCGCAGCAGCAGGACCAAAGAATGCCGCGCCCGCCTCCTGCATCTCACGGGCGGCCGCACGCAACGCGACAATACGATTCGTAGCCGACCACGCGAGATCGGTATACAGTCCACCGCTCGCAAGCGTACGCGTGCTCCAATTGCCTTTTGCGTCTTGCGTTGCGCGCGTGATACTGCCGCCGCGCGCGTCATGCCACGTCACGTAGGCGAGCGATTTACCATCCGGCGACCACACCGGATTGAACTCGCCGATGTCCGTCGTCGACACGCGCTTGGGCGTGCCGTTCGGCAAGGTCATCACGTGAATGCGACCGAGCGACGAGAACGCAACGAGTTTACCATCGGGCGAAGGTGCAATGTCGCGGATCTGTCGTGCCTTGAACGTGGACGCGGTATCAATCTTGTATGCGAACTTCACTTCGGGACCCATCTCCAACTTCACTTCTGCTTCGAATGGAATTTTTACAGGCGCCGTTTTGTCGACAGGCACGCGCCAAAATTCGCCACCATACGTCACCACAATGGCTTTCGAATCGGGCGTGAACGAATAGCCCGGATACGCGTCCATTGACGCTCGCGATTCCATGTCATCGCGCTGCACGGGGAACGCAAGCCAGTCTTCTTGCTGTGTCTCGAGATCACGAATACGCAAACCAGTCTTCGTCTCGAAGCGCGTGCCATACACAAGATATTTTCCGTCAGGCGACAACGCTGGACGAAAACCGGATCCGAAGCGTGTGGACATCTGCGACGCGCGACCCGATTCCTTGTCCCACACATAAAGTTGGTACTGCGCGCCGATGCTGTTGTATTGCCAATCGCCATTGCGCGCGGCAAACCACAAAAAGCGTGGATCTTTACCGTACGCCGCACCAACCATTTTGAGTGACGCGGGCACTGCCGGCGTGGTGGTGAGCGGCAATCCGTTACCGCCGTCAACATGGTATTGCCACAACTTCGCCGTTCCACCTAACCCGCCCGAGCGTGAGGCCACCACATACTGTCCGTCCGGCGTCCACTCGGGCGACACATACATGTTGTTATTGCCCTTCGTGAGCTGTGTGGTGTCCTTCTTATCAAGCGACATGATCCACACGTTTTCGCCGCCCGAGCGATCCGAAATGAACGTGATCTTCCGACCATCCGGCGAAAACCTCGGCTGCGCGTCGTACGCCATGCCGCTGGTTAACCGCGCGGCCTTTCCGCCAGTGATGGGCATCGTGTAGAGGTCACCCAAGAGGTCAAACACGATGGTTTGGCCATCGGGCGAGACGTCGAGCGACATCCACGTGCCCTTTGTGGTGGTAAAGGTCGCGGTCCGCGCGGTTTTGAGCGGTAAGGTGACTGCCGGCGTCGCGGCCGGTTGTGCGGTCGCGACGACCGGCGCGAAGAATCCGACGAGGACGGCGGCCATCAGGACGATGGACAGGGAAGATTTCATTGTAGAGCCAGCTGGATGTGAGCGGTGAGGCGCGCGAGAATAATGGCGTTTGGGCGCGCGAACACAATGCAGAGGTCATGGGCGCACGAAATATCGTCAAGCGTCCACTCGGTGGATACATTCGTTGGCATGACTGCGAGCGAAATTCTCACGGCAATTCCCATCGGTATCGTCACGATTTCGGACCGCGCGAGCGCTGGCATTTATGAGGATCGTTCCGGTCGCGCCATTGAAGAGGTATTGGGCCGCTGGATCGCCTCGACATGGCGTTCCGAATATCGCTTGGTGCCGGACGAGCAGCCGCACATTGAAGCGGCGCTGCGTGCGTTGGCGGACGATTTGCGGTGTCCGCTCATTGTGACGACCGGCGGCACGGGACCGGCGCCGCGCGACGTGACGCCCGAGGCAACGCGCGCCGTGATTGAACGCGAGCTCCCGGGATTTGGCGAGCAAATGCGCGCCGTATCTGTACGCGCCGTGCCGACGGCGATTTTGTCGCGTCAGCTAGCCGGCACGCGCGGCACATCGCTGATTATCAACTTGCCAGGCAAACCGACGGCGATCGAAGAGTGCCTCGCCGCAGTGTTCGCCGCGATTCCATATTGCGTAGAGTTGATCGGCGGACCGCGCATTGTCACAACGGCCGAGGCGCCGAAAGGTAGTTCGCCTGTCCCCGTTCGCTCCCCCGGAGTCTGATCGATGCCCTTGTCGCCCGACCTACTGAAGATCCTTGTGTGTCCCAAATGTCGGGGGCCGCTCGAGTATCGCGTTGAACCGTTAGAGGTGTTGCTCTGCCGAGCGTGTGCGTTGGTGTATGCGGTGCAGGATGGTATTCCGGTGATGCTCATCGACCAGGCGCGCGTGCTCGACGACGCGGAATTTCCGCGCGCGTGACTGCACGTGGATGGACCAGCGACGTCGCGCTTGACGACTTCGAAATGACGACGCTTCCGTTGGAGCCCGACGACGACGGCACACTGGTGGCGACACTCGTGCGACGTATTCGCACGCGATCCACGCGTCGAGCGGTGTTATATGTGCACGGATTTGTCGACTACTTTTTTCAATCGCACGTGGCAGCGGCGTTTGCCACGCGCGGATGGGATTTCTATGCGCTCGATTTGCGGCGCTATGGTCGCTCGTTGCGCGCGGACAATCGACCAAACTATTGCACCAAGCTTACGCAGTACGACACCGAACTTACACAAGCGCTCGATATCATTCGACGCGAAGACGGACATGATACGGTTGCGTTATTAGGGCATTCGACGGGCGGCTTAATTGCCTCGTGGTACGTGCATCGCCACGGTAAAAAAAGCGGTGTGCAAGCATTGCTGTTGAATAGCCCGTTTCTTGATTTCGCTGTGCCCATACCGCGTCGCTATATCCTACCAGTCGTGACAGCGCTCGGCGCAGTGTTCCCGACGATCGCGGACCCGAAGGCCATTTCCGCGCGCTACGGCGAGACGTTGCTCGCACAGTATCACGGGGAGTGGACCTACGATGTGCGATGGAAACCAATAAACGGATTTCCCGCATACTTTGGATGGGTTCGCGCTGTTCGACGCGTGCAAGCCCACGTGGCCCGCGGATTGCGCGTGTCATGTCCGGTGCTCCTGCAACACGCCGGACGATCGATGTATTCGGGCACTGCATGGAAAGAGAAATATCAAACGGCGGACATCGTGCTGAACATCGACCACATGACGTCGCGTGGCCCGCGACTTGGTACGGACGTGACACTGCAGGCATTTGATGATGGCGTGCACGATCTGTATTTGTCGCGCGAACCCGTACGCACGCGTGCTCTCGATGCGGCGATCACGTGGTTGGACAGTCGCACGACGTCAACAACCACTGCGGTGAGGCCGCTGCGATGAGCGATGCATTACTTGAAGTGCGCGACACCATCCATCGATTGTTGTTGCGCGATTTGCGCGCCATGCAACGCGAGATCGATGCGTATGTGGATGACGAGACGTTGTGGCGTGTCGTGCCAGGAATCAGTAATCCCGGCGGCACGCACGCACTGCACATCGCCGGTAACCTCCGATATTTCCTGGGCACGGTGTTGACCGGCGGCGGTTACGTACGCGATCGCGAGCACGAATTTTCAGCGCGTGGCCAGACGCGAGCCGAAGTATCGACGGAAATTGTTCGAGCGATGCAGCAAGTGACGCAGACACTTTCCACCATAGACACGACGCAGCTTGAGGCACCATATCCGATCAAGGTGTTAGACGTGCAGCTGCGTACTGATGCGTTCCTGATGCATCTCGCGGTGCACCTTGGCTATCATCTCGGACAACTCGACTATCACCGACGCATCGTATCTGGAGATCCGACCACTGTGAATACTATGGGCACCATGGCACTCATTGCACATTTGCCGAGTGCGGCATCATGAGTGACGAGCTGCGCGATGCAACGCGCGTGGTTCGAGCTGGGTTGCCGCATGCCACGCCCGGTGCCCCGTACTTACCGGGACCAACGTTTGCTGCACCGTACCACGCGGCGGGTGATGTTGTTGATTCGCCGTACACGTACGGTCGCTTCCACAATCCCACGTGGACGCATTACGAACGTGCGTTAGAGGAGCTGGAAGGCGGGCCAACGGTGCTCTTTCCTTCAGGCATGGCGGCGACCGCCGCACTGCTTGGTACCGTGCTCAGGGCAGGACAGAAAATTGTCATGCCCGATGACTGCTACTACACCACGCGACTCATCGCCACGCAGTATTTCGCAACGCATGGTATTGAAGTGGTGATGGCACCCACCGCGAATGATGCACAACGCGCGTTGCTTGATGGAGCCGTATTGTTGTGGCTCGAATCGCCAACCAATCCAGGCCTTGATGTTTGCGACATTGCTGCGCTTTCCGCAGCCGCGCATGACGTGGGTGCGTTGGTCGCGGTAGATAACACGACCGCTACCGTACTTGGTCAGCGGCCGCTTGCACTGGGTGCGGACTTCGCCGTGGTGTCCGACACCAAAGCGATGACCGGTCACGCCGATGTTGTACTCGGTCACGTTGCGGCGAAGGATGCGATGTGGGCGGACGCGTTACGCACATGGCGTACGCGTATGGGTTCGATTCCGGGGCCGATGGAAGTGTGGCTCGCGCATCGGTCGTTGGGCACGCTTGATGTACGACTCGCGCGACAGTGCGAGAGTGCGATGCAGATGGCCACGTTCCTTTTGTCGCACGCGAAGGTACGCGGCGTGCGGTATCCGGGATTGCCGAACGACCCGTCGCACGCGATCGCCTCGAAGCAGATGACGCGCTTTGGGCCCGTGATCAGTTTCGAGCTGGACGGACGCGCCGAAGTTGAACGGTTTTTTGCAGCGGCAACGTTGGTGCACGAAGCGACAAGTTTTGGCGGTATTCACACGAGCGCGGAACGTCGTGCGCGTTGGGGTGCCGACGCGGTGTCAGAAGGATTCGTGCGCCTGAGCATTGGGCTCGAGGATGTGCGTGATTTGCTCAACGATTTTGCAACGGCGCTTGCCGCCGTGTGAGGATAACGTCCGATGAAAGATGGGATGGATCGTCGTAATTTTGTCGGGACATCGTTGGCGGCGAGTGCCGCGGTATTTATCACGCCCACCGCTGTTGTACGTGCCGATGGTGCGCCAGCGCCGGAGGAAGACGTCGTGCCAACACCGTTTGCCTTCGCCGAAGTCTCTGTGTCAGAATTGCAGTCGCGCATGACGAAGGGTACGCTCACGTCACATGCACTCACCGCGGCGTATCTCGCGCGCATCGCGGCAATTGATGCGAGTGGTCCATCGTTGCACGCGGTCATTGAACGCAATCCAGATGCGTTGGCGATTGCGGATGCAATGGATGCTGAGCGCAAGCAAGGCAAAGTACGTGGACCGCTGCATGGCATTCCAGTGCTGATCAAGGACAACATCGATAGTGCCGATAAGATGGCCACGTCAGCGGGTTCGATGGCGTTGACCGGATCGTCGGCGCCGCGCGATGCGTTTATTTTGGAAAAGTTGCGCGCGGCTGGTGCGGTATTGCTGGGGAAAACCAATCTCAGCGAGTGGGCCAACTTTCGTTCGACGCGTTCAACGAGTGGATGGAGTGGACGCGGTGGTCAAACGCGGAATCCTTATGTGCTTGATCGCAATCCTTGTGGATCGAGTTCCGGTACAGGGTCCGCAATCTCTGCCAATCTTGCCGCTGTTGGCATTGGTACGGAGACGGATGGTTCAATCATTTGCCCATCGTCGATTTGCGGGTTGGTCGGAATAAAGCCAACAGTTGGGTTATGGAGTCGGAGCGGCATTATTCCGATTTCTGTTTCGCAGGATACCGCTGGGCCGATGGCACGAACGGTTGCGGATGCGGCGGCGTTGCTCGGTGCGCTTACTGGTGTTGATTCGCGTGATGCAGCCACGACTGCCAGCAACGGCCAATCGAAAACCGATTACACGCAATTTCTCAACGCGAACGCGCTGAAGGGTGCGCGGATTGGCGTCGCGCGCAACATGGCCGGATTTCATCCACAGGTGGATGCCACGTTTGACGCAGCCATCGCGGCGTTACGCACTGCGGGCGCCGTCATTGTCGATCCAGCAGACGTGCCAACCGTGGGAAAGTATGATGACGCCGAGACCGAAGTGTTGCAGTACGAGTTTAAGGATGGGGTGAACAAGTATCTCGCGTCGCGGGGTGCAACGTCACGCATGAAAACGTTGGAAGACCTTATTGCATTCAATAAAACCAACGCAGCGCGCGAGATGCCGTGGTTTGGGCAGGAGCAATTTGAAAAATCGCAAGCGAAGGGTTCACTGAGCGATCAGAAGTACATCGACGCGCTCGCGCACTGTCGTAAACTGTCGCGCGCAGATGGCATTGATGCGGTGATGGCAAAGCATCAACTCGATGCGATCATCGCGCCGTCCAATGGACCATCGTGGCCAACAGATTTGGTGAACGGCGATCACTATGGTGGTGGAAACAGTAGTGTAGCTGCCGTGGCTGGATATCCGAGCATTACTGTGCCCATGGGTTTCACGGCCGAATTACCGCTTGGGCTTTCGTTCATTGGCGGTGCGTGGAGCGAGCCAAAACTCATCGCGTTGGCGTATGCGTACGAGCAAGCCACGCACGCGCGTCGCGCACCAAAGTTTTTGCCATCGGCGTCGTACGTACGCGCATGAGTGACGATGCGGAAGCGACAAACCCACGTCGCGGCGCGCTGATTGCACTGGCGGTCGCGGTTGTACTTGGCATCGGTACGTGGTTTGGATTGTCGTTTGCAGCGGACAAAGGACTGGATCGTCTCGCACGCATCGATCGGCTGCGTGCGGGGTGCGACAGTGCGTGGAGTAGCAGTCGTACGCGCGCGGATTCACTGCGCGTGAATACGCGAGCGCTCTCCGACACGATTGACCCGCGATCAAATGCCGCGCTGAAAGTGTGCGGCAGTTTGCGGTTAAACACTGAAGCGAAGCGGCTACCCAACCCGCGGGAAATGTCGGGTGAACCCATGCCACGAGGGCTACGCTAATGCGTCGAGCTTCACTAGTCGTTGTTCTGCTTGTCGTCGTCGCGGCGTATTTTCTCGCGCCTATCGTGGTGGACGGCCGCATGAACACGGTGAGTGCGACGCCGTTGCCTACCGTTTCGCCAGAAGCGATGGCGTTGCACAAGAGTTTGTTCGTGGCCGACCTGCATGCTGACCAACTATTGTGGGGCCGCGACCCGTTGGTGCATGCCAATCGTGGACATGTTGACATTCCGCGTTTGCAAGCAGGCAATGTGGCGCTGCAAGTGTTTTCCGTGGTGACCAAAACACCACGCGGCATGAACTACGATCACAATACCGGCGAGACGGACAACATTCTTTTACTTGCGCTCCTGCAACGGTGGCCCATTGCCACGTGGCGCAATCTACGTGCGCGCGCCGTGTATCAAGCGCAGCAATTGTACGATGCCGCGGCGCGATCCAACGGATCGTTGACGGTCATCACCACGCAAAAACAGTTTGCCGATTTTGTCGCGCGTCGAGCGACCACGCCGTCACTGGTTGGCGGCGTGCTGGCAATTGAAGGGTTGCATGCATTAGACGGCAAACTCGAAAGCGTCGACACGCTGTTCGCGGCCGGTTTTCGTATGTTGGGCCTCACGCACTTCTTCGACAACGAAGTGGCGGCAAGTGCGCACGGCGTCACGCATGCGGGCATCACGCCATTCGGTCGCGCGGTCTTGCAGCGCATGAACGCCCTCGGTATGATCGCCGACCTCGCGCACGCCTCACCACAAACGGTGGACGAAGCGCTCGCGCTCTTTCCCGGGCCGATTGTTGTGTCGCATACAGGCGTTGTCGGAACGTGTCCGGGTCCACGCAATTTGACGGACGTGCAGTTGCAGAAAATCGCCGCGCACGGCGGGGTGATTGGTATTGGCTACTGGGATGCAGCGACCTGTACGATTGGGGTCGATGCCGTGATACGTGCCATCATGTACGCCGTAAAAATTGTTGGCGCCGATCATGTGGCGCTTGGCTCTGACTTTGACGGTGGAACACATGAACCATTTGATACAAGTCATCTCGATGTCATCACCGATGGCTTGTTGAAGGCGGGGATGTCCGCCGATGACGTGCGAAAAATCATGGGAGGCAATGTTGGCGCGTTCTTGGCCGCATCACTCCCGCACGGCGGGACATGACATCAGTCACCACGCCATCCCCCTCACAGCAGAGTGCGATCGAAGCGGAGCCGCACGCACTGCTGGTGCTGGCGGGACCCGGCGCTGGTAAAACCTATTGTCTCACAGAGCGTATTCGCTTTCTCATTGAGCAACATCAATTTGATCCCGCACGCATCTGCGCATTCACATTCACCAACAAGGCGGCAGGTGAGATTGCACATCGACTTGCCGCTCGCTTAGGAGACGCCGCCGCTCACATTACACGCGGCACACTCCACGCGTTTTGTGCCGAGTTGTTGCGCGAATTTGGCGCGCATGTAGGGCTCGATCCGGGGTTCGGTATCGCCGACGAGGAATATCAACTGAGTGCGCTTCGGCGCATTGAAGGTCCGCGTAAGTGGCATCGCAACACGCTCACGCGCTTTTCGGCGTATCGATTTCGCGGCGATAGCATGTACGCCAATGACATGAAGTTGTTTTTGGAGTACGAGCGCTTTCTCAGTGAGCGCAACATCGTGGACTTCGACACACTGGTGATTAAAACCGTAGAGCTACTGGAAACGTCAGACGCTGCGGCCACCATCCGCGCTCGATTTGATGTTGTGCTCGTCGACGAGTTTCAGGATTTGAATCCGCTGCAATACCGCGTCGTGCGGGCGCTCGCTCACGAGCATCGTCACGTGTTTGCCGTGGGAGACGATGATCAGTCGATCTATTCATGGGCCGGTGCTGACCCCACAGTGTTCATCACATTTGTGAACGATTTTGGCGTCTCCGCAAAAATTGAACTCGAAGAGAATCGACGCTGCCCGCACGATGTGTTCGCTGTTGCACGACAGTTGGTGATGGTCAATACACCCCTTTTCGCCAATCGCGTGCCTGCACGCGCCGAACGCGCGTCCGCATTTCCTGTAGCTGCATTGCGCTTCGCGAATGATGACGACGAGGCCACGTGGATCATTGAGGACATTCGTCGAGACCGCGCGCAACATGGGCATGCGTGGGGCGACGTCGCGCTGTTGTACCGCTCACATAACATTGGCTATCGACTTGAAGCAGCGTGCCTGAACGCGGGGGTACCATGTATACTCGCGAAAGGACGCGCGCTCGCGGACGACAAAGTAGTGCGTTATGTGATTGCTGCCGCACGCGTGATTGCCTCGCCGCACGACGACCTCTTTCGCAACGCGTTTTTCCGAGAGGTATTGCCACGCGCACTGTTTGACGAAGCAATGGCCAAAGCGGAGGAGAGCGTAACAGTGCTTGGCAAGCAACTTGGTCGCATGGCCGCGCACCTTCCACGCGCCGATGAAAACGGTCGACAAATTCGTCGCGCACTGGCCGATTCGCGCAACCTTGAAGCAATTGGCCAGCAGCAGGATTCGTTAACAACACTCGTGCAGGATTTGCTATCGCGTAAGGTGGGCGCGACCCGTTCGATTCTCGACGATCATCACGACGAGATTACTGATCCGGCAACACTTCCCGATGTCGTGGCACTCGCTGATGTTTTGCGAGCCGCGCGCACGCACCGCGCAAAATATTGGATCCCGCCGATGGGCGGTGTAGAAATTCCGCTCGCCGGTATGTTAGCCGAAGTCGGCATCAACGTGATTCGTGGTGCAGAGCCGCTCGATGCGAATACGTTGCGGCTTGTGCTGGGATCCATCACCAATGTCGACGTCCCGCTTGGCGTCTTTAAAGCTGCGCAGCTGCTGGAAATGAGCGCGTCGGCCGTCGCGTTTACGAACTTCACTGCGGTTGATTTGGAAACTACCGACAATGACACGAGCATCGCCGAGATTGTCGAAATCGCGGCGGTGCGTGTGCGTGACGGGCAGATTGTCGCCGAATTTGCGCGCTTGGTTAGGCCACGGACAGCGATCGCGCCTGGTGCGACGGCAACGCACGGCATTGATGCTGCGGAGTTGGCGGACAAGCCGTACTTCGAAGACGTGTGGCCAGAGTTTCGTGATTTTCTCGGCGACGACATTGTGGTTGCCCACAATGGCTACGACTTCGACTTCCAGATTTTGAGCCGGATGGCGAAAGAGCACGGACAATTGTTTGACGTCACAACGTTTGACACGTTGCCGTTAGCACGCGACCTGTTTCCGACCAGTCGAAAACTTGTTGATCTCGCGCGGCATTTCGGCGTGCCCACTGGGAAATCACACCGCGCGCTTGATGATACGCGCGCACTGGCACATGTGACGTTGGCGCTTGGACGCGCGAAGGTCGAACGCGCACGGAAAACCGCGCTCAGTGATCAGCTCGGACATCTTGGTGTTGCGCTGGCACTCTCTGGTGCGGAGTTGCTCAAGAACGAGGGAGTGCTCTTTCAGAAGTTGACGCGCGTGTCTGCGCTGGGCCGGTACAGTGGCGCTGTCGATTGGTACGAAAAAACTCGCGGTGACGACACGACGTTGCCAACGGTCGACGATTTGATAGCGCGACTTGGCGGCGTCGCACTTATGGAGAAAATTCGGACTGCAAAATCGGCCGATGATCGTTATCCCGAAGCCATGCTGCGATTGCGCCGACTGATCGCTGAGTTGCCGGACGCGTCATTTCATGACCAGCTCTCCGTATTTCTTGAGCGCGTTGTGCTCTCAAAATTTGATGGAGAGAAAAGTGCTAATGCTCGCGTCAATCTATTAACGCTGCATTCAACGAAGGGGCTCGAGTTCTCTCGCGTGTATGTCGTGGGTGTGGAAGACGAACAGCTTCCTGGATCGAGCAAGAATGGTCCGACAGCACATGAGCTCGAGGAGGGACGCCGATTGCTCTATGTGGGTATGACACGCACGATTGATAGGCTCGTGCTTACGACAGCAGACACGCGTGCAGCGAAGACCACGACCGGACATCGCTTTCTCGACGAAATGCATCTCACTCCGACTTCACCGCGATGAGTGACATCGCCTGGTCTATTCCGGTGGGCGAAGACCGCGTGAGCGCTGCGTATACGTCGGCAACCGCGAGCGGCAGCGATGCAGTGTTTGTTTGCGCGCACGGTGCGGGGGGCAACATGAACGATCGTGGTATGCTCGCGACGGCCGCAGCGATGCACGCCGCTGGGCTCGGTGTGGTGCGTTTCAATTTTCTGTATACGGAAAAGAAATCTGGTCGCCCCGATCCGATGCCGCGCTTGATGGACACCACGACCGCCGTGGTTGCGTATGTGCGAACAGCGCTCACGCCGACTCGCATATTTATTGGTGGACGATCCATGGGTGGACGCGCTGCATCAATGCTTGCTGCCGACGGATATGACGCTGACGGATTGCTGTTGCTGGCCTATCCGCTGCATCCTGCCGGTCAACCGGAAAAGTTACGCGATGCACATTTATCGCGAATACAAATGCCGGTGCTCTGCTTCAACGGCACGCGCGATGCGCTGTGTACACCGGCATTGATGGAGCGCGCGCTCATCACGGTGACATCGCCATGGACCATGCATTGGGTGAACGACGCGGATCACGGCTTTTACGTGCTCAAACGGTCGGGGCGCACGGATGCGATGGTGATGGAGGAAATCAGCGATGCGACGCGATTGTGGCTTGAGTGACTCGACACCACCACCGCGAATTACGCGAATTGAGACGGCGCGGTGATCTATGAGTGCGCGTCCACGCAAACTCGAAACGCTTTTTTACATAAAAAGACTGCAACGCCAACTGCCCATCGCCGCGGCACATGTACGCGCACTGTCACAATTCGCGTAATTCGCGGTTATTGGTTTGCTGTTGGGTTGCCTAAACGCGGCGATGCTCATGGCTCAGATGTACGCGAGTAATCCCCGACAGCAACAACGCGACACGGATACGAACGGAAACAGCGGATAATTTAGAAACAGCGAACCTCCAAAGGACGCAGTTGCTGTGATCCACGACACTCCGACTGGAAGGGGCGACGCGCGTCGGACTCGGCATTGGTGCACGACTCGGCACTGGTCGCGTGCAGCTTGAGGGTGTTGTGCTGAGCGGCATTATTTCTGGTCGTCATGGTTTCGTTGCCCGGGGGCAAGAGGACGGTCAACACGTCATGCGGCACGTCGGGGGACAGGTGTCCTTCATACTTTTCCGATTCGTGGTGCTGTCGGCTGCGACGCACTGGACTCGCCTCTCGTTGGACGTAGTACCGCCCGCTGGAGCGCCGAAGACAACGCGAACGTCGTGGTCGACGATGAAGACACTTCAGGTTGGCTTGCGGCTGCCCGCAAAACGCTAACGGATCTGGAATGAAAATACGTAGCATTGAATGCGCCCAAATGATTTTGCAACAAGCGCGTTAGCAGGTCCGAAACCGGCGCGCACTTCGACATTCGCACGCGTACCATCGTCACTTCACGAACATGGAGGATTGATGCGTCAAATCGCGTATGCCGGGTGTCTCTTCGCACTTGCTATCGGATGTCAACCTGTTCCGCAGTCTACGAGGTCCGCCGCGTTACCGTCGCAGGGCGATGGAAAAATTCCGATCACAACGCGGTCGGAAGAAGCGCGCGCCATTTTCCTTCGCGGTCGCGCGCTGAACGAGAATCTGCAGACGCACGAAGCACATGCGCTCTTTCAGCAGGCTGTTGTGCTCGATCCGTCATTTGCCTTTGGCGAGTACAGCCTCGCTGCGACGTCTCCGACGGCCAAAGATCTCGCGGAGCATTTCCAGAAGGCGCTCGTACTCGCGGACAATGCTTCATCCGGCGAGCGACTGATAATCCTCGGGTTGCAGGCGCGACAGCACGGCGACCCCGAAGGCCAGCGACAGCTCGCCGAATCTCTCGTCGTACAGTACCCGATGGACGAACGCGCGCATGCAACACTCGCCAACGCATGCGCTGCGCAGCAAATGTACGATCGCGCCATCGCTGAATTTCGTGCCGCCATTGCGCTCAACCCGAACTACTCGCTCGCCTACAACCAGCTTGGTTACGCGTATCGCTCGGCAGGCCGGATGACGGCAGCAGAGACGGCGTTCACGCGATACATCGCACTCGTCCCGAACGATCCAAATCCGTACGATTCGTATGCAGAGTTGCTCATGAAGGTCGGTCGCTTCGACGAGAGCATCGCGCAGTATCGCAAGGCGCTTTCCATCGACGAGCACTTCGCCGGCTCATTCGTTGGCATCGCCGCAAACGAGATGCTTGCTGGCCGATACGATGCGGCCATCGCCGAGTCGGAGCGATATTTTGCGGTGGCGCGTGATGATGGCCAGCGGAGAACTGCACTGCTTACGATTGCGATGATACACGTTGACCAAGGCGCAACGGCCAAAGCACTTCGCGCGATGGAGCGGCGCTACGCGATCGCGCGCGCAATCAACGATGCCGGGAGCATGTCGATAGACGGCGTGATGATCGCGGACATTCTGCTTGAGGCGGGGCAGGTCAATGCGGCGCGTGATCGGTTCACGCACGCACACGCGCAACTCGCAACGTCGAGCGGGTCTGCCGAAGTCAAACGTGATGATGCGCTAGCGGTACACTACGATGCGGCGCGCGTGGCGCTCGCGAAGGGCGACGTCAAATCTGCTCAGGTCGAGGCGCAAGCGTACGCGTCGGGCGCAACGGCGCGTCACAACGACGCGCGCATCCGGCAGTCACACGAACTGAGCGGCCTCGTGGCACTCGCAGCGAAACAGTTTTACAAAAGTCTCGCTGAGTTCGCAGCGGCTGATCAACAGAATCCAGCGGTGTGGGCCGCGACGGCACGCGCCTACGCGGGCCTCGGCGAGTCGGCAAGGGCGCACGAATTGACAGAACGGGCGAGCCACATGAACATCTTGCCCACGTTTCCGTATGTCTTCACTCGCGCGTCCTTCGCTGCCGCCACTCGGTCGGCGACATCTGGAAGTGTTGACGGAAGGCCGCGTTGAACCGGCGCAAACTCTGAAAACCACTCGCGAATGCGACGTGCGTGATTGAATGGCGCGTGGCGGCAAGTAGGTCTGTCGCCGCGCGTAGTCGTTGTGCGAGCGCGAGACTGTATGGCGACGCGCCGACCTCGCGCTCGAGTGCCCGTCGCAGATGTCGATCACTCATGCCCAGTTCGAGCGCAAGCGCTTGAACCGATTGTCCGTTGAGTGCGCCGCCGGATATTTGGGCGACCGCCCTTTGCGCGAGACGGGGTACTTTATCAAGCGGAGTCTCTCCCAATTTCAGCTCCGGCCGACAGCGCAGACACGCGCGATATCCAGCGGCTTCGGCCGCCTCGCGCGTCTCGAAGAACCGACGGTTTTCTTGACGGGCGAGTCGCGACGGACACACGGGACGACAGTAGATCCGCGTCGATGTGATCGCGACAAAGAAGACGCCGTCGAACGATGGATCGCGCGTGTTGACGGCTTGATGCCAGATGGCATCGCGTGCATCGAGAGACATACCGTAAATGTACTATCTCATATCTGAGCCGCACGTCGGAAACGGACCTCGACATCGTCCGTTTCAACTAGAATAAATCTCGCGACCGACTAAATTGAAGCTTCGCTGTGTTCTGCCGAATCTCCAGCGGTCACCCAATGCCCCTCCTTCGCACGCTTTCCAAGTCTGACTTCCAGCACGCGAACGATTGCGTGATGAAGCTGCACTGGCGCGAAAATGGTTTTCCGGACAACCGCGCATTCAATCCGTATCTGCAGTTGTTGGCAGACGGTGGCTACATGGTTGAAGCGCTCGCTCGAGCAATGTACGCGGGTGGCACGATGGTCGAATCGAGTGGAAACGCAACGGCCGACGCCGCACGCACGCTCGAACTATTACGCGAAGACAACGTCACACTGTACCAAGCAACGTTCCTTGCCGGGCGACGTCTTGTGCGTACAGATATTATCGAAAAGCGCAGCAACCTTGTGCGTTTGATTGAGGTGAAGGCCAAGTCGTTTGACGGCGCAGAGCATGCCGCGCGATTGCTGAGTGGCGGTGCTGGCGTATTTCGATCAAAAGTGAAAGGCAATGCAATTCTTACGGACTGGCTTCCGAAGTTTCAAGACCTCACGTATCAAGTGCTGGTAATCGAACGTGCACTACCTGGCGTGACGGTGCAACCATTTCTCTTGCTGGTCGACAAAAGCAAACGCTCCGCCCTCGACAATCTGCCCAGCTTGTTTTCGTTGCTGCGACACGAGCACGCAGACGGTTCAACACGTTTGCTCTCGGCAGACTTTTTAGGAAGCGACGACGATTTGCGCAAACTCGAATTGCTCACAGAAGCTGATGCATCTGCAGAAGTCGCGTTGCTACGCGACACAGTCGACGGTGCTGCGGCACAATTCGAAACGCAACTCGACGCGCCATTCGCGGAACTGACACCACCGCTCGGCCCGAAATGCGGCGACTGCGAATTTCGCACTGAGCCAATCGCGGAGAGCGGCTTTGCACAATGTTGGGGTACGCTGGCAACCATCACACCGCATGCACTCGGTTTGTTCAAAGTGAGCAGTGTCAGCGACACCGATGGTACGTCGATAGTGACGGCACTTGCACGTGCCGGTAAAGCATCGCTGTTCGACATTCCCGAAGCTCGGCTTGCCAAGAAAGATGGATCAGTCGGGCCAGTAGCTGAACGACAATTACGGCAACTTCGACATTCGCGAGCGGGTACGACGTGGGTAAGTGCAGCACTGCGCGGTAAGCTTGAAGGCCTCACGTATCCAATGCACTTTATCGACTTTGAAGTGTCGCGTTTGGCACTGCCGTATCACGCGAAGATGCGTCCGTACGGACAAGTTGCCTTTCAGTGGAGCTGTCACACGGTTGACGCGCAGGGCGTAACGCCGAGGCACACGGAGTGGCTCAATGGTGAGCACGCATGGCCGAACATCGCGTTCTGGGAATCGCTACGCGCCGTGATTGGCGACAGAGACTGTGTGCTGACGTGGTCGCCGTATGAGCAAGGACGAATGAACGAACTGAAAACTGAGCACGAGCATTTTATGGATCGGGATGCGACACTCATCGAGTGGGTGGATGGATTGAAGGGTCGAATTTTCGATTTGCACAACTGTGCCGTCAACGACTTCTATCATCCGGGGATGGGTGGTCGCACGTCAGTGAAAGTGGTGCTGGACGCGCTTTGGAAATCGGACGACGCAATGCGTGACCAGTATGCGACGTGGACCGATGCGTCGGTGTCGGTGTCGGCGCTCGTTGACCCGTATCACGCATTACCCGCACTGGAAATTGCGGGCGTCGTGCAGGACGTACGCGAAGGGACTGGCGCAATGCGTGCCTACGAAGCGATGATGTACGGCGTCGAGAAAACAGACGTCGAAGCAAAGGCAAAGTGGCGATCATTGTTGCTGCAGTACTGCAAACTCGACACGCTCAGCATGGTGTTGATCTTTGAACACTGGCGGCGCACGTACACACCGGGACATCTGGAGAAGCAATGACCGATCACCACAGTCGCCGCAACTTCATGGGACTTTCGGCCGCCGGTGTGGCCGGCGTGCTCACGCCATCGTGGCTTCGCAGTGCGCAAACGAACAACTTCGCTTTAGCGTCTGCGCGCACTCCAGACGCCGACCTCGTGGTGTATAACGCCAAGGTGTACACGGTCGATGCAACGACACCGCGCGTTGAAGCTTTCGCGATTAAAGGCGGACGCTTCATTGCCTGCGGACGTACGGTCGACATCAAAGGTCTGACCGGCAAAGGGACGCAGACATTTGATGCAAAGCAGATGACCATCGTGCCGGGCTTTGTCGACTGCCACAATCACGCCGACGGGACCACGCTGCTGTACGAAGTGTTGGTGGGCAATCCATTCGAGGTCGAATTTGTGACCATCGCGAGCATCGTCGAAAAGCTTCGAGTGAAAGCACGGGAGACGCCAGCAGGCACGTGGGTTGAAGGTTATTTCCATGATGATACGAAGCTCAAGGACAAGCGACCGCTGAACCGGCACGATCTTGATTTGGTCTCGACCGAACACCCGGTAGTGGTGCAGCATCGCGGTGGGCACACATCGTTTTATAACAGCAAGGCGCTCGAACTCGCGCACATCACGAAAGACACACCAAATCCGCTCGGCGGCACGTTCGACCGCGGCGCAAATGGCGACCTAAACGGGCGCGTCACTGACAATGCGCGAGGCGTGATCAACAGTGCTGGGCGACGACCCTCATTCACTGCAGAACAGCGTGCGCAACGTGAGCGCGACGGACTTGCTCATATTTCGAAGCAATTTGTGCGATATGGTCTCACCAGCGTGCATCACGAAGGCGGCGATTTTTCTGCATTGCAGGACGTGCGTGCGCGCGGCGACTTGCGGCATCGTGTCAGTTACGAGGCCAGCGGTCGCATGCTGGAATCGATGATCACTGGCGGCATCAAGTCCGGCTTTGGTGATGAATGGATCAAGCTTGGCGCGACGTCCGAGCACACTGCCGACGGTTCGTTTTCCGAACGGACGATGGCACTGAGTACACCGTACCCTAACGTGCAGCCGCCGTACAAAGGCAACGTGACGGAAACGCAGGACGATCTCAACGCGTGGGTGGAACGCGTGCATCGCGCGGGCATTCAAGTCAATGTTCACGCGAACGGCGATGTGGCCATCGACATGTATCTCACGGCCTTCGAACGTGCGCAAAAGCTTGCACCTCGCGCGGACGCACGTCCCAAGATCACGCATTGCACTTTGATCAATGACGATCTCGTGCGACGCATCAAAGCTGTCGGTGCGGTGCCGGCCATGTTCACCACGTACGCTTACTACAACACCGACAAGTTTCCGTATTACGGTGCCGAGATGATGAAGCGGTGCATGGCGTATCGCACGCTGCTGGATGCGGGCGTCTCAGTGGCGGCGGGCTCCGATTTCAGTCCGGGGCCATTTGCGCCATTGATGGGCATGCAGGGGATGGTGACGCGCACTGGATGGGACGGTACAACCTGGGGTGCCAATCAACGCATCAGTGTAGACGAGGCGCTTAAGGTGAACACCCTGAACGGCGCGTACGCGTCGCACGAAGAATCGCTCAAAGGATCGATCACTGAAGGAAAGCTGGCGGATTTTGTCGTCTTGGCGGACGACCCGCATACGGTTGCACAGGACAAGATCAAGGATATTCAGATTGTACGCACAATTGTTGGTGGGGCCGTTGCGTATCAGGCGTGAGGAGTTAGGCCAACAACTTCAAGGCCGAGCGCGCGTGATGCGGTGCCGAGCGCCTTGTCGTGCGTTGCCATCACGATGGCGCGTTGACCCTGCGATCGCCACGCAAGTGCAGTCGCGAGGTGAATGGCGTCCAGCGTGCCGAGTGGTGTGGCAAATGATTCTGATGCACGTTGCAGCACGGACCGCGACACGTCGACGATTTCCACCGCCTCGAGCAAGCGGTACACGCCGGCCCGACGTACCGCCAAATCGTTGATCGTCAGCAACCCCTGACGTTCAAGCCGGTCCAGCGTGCGCAGACATTCGACTTCTGTCAGTGCACTGGCGACAGCCTGCGACACCGTCGGCCATTCCGCAAGTTGGTGCGGCTCCCCCAACACGAGACGAAGTACGATCGAGGCGTCGAGATACGCAATCATCGCCCGCTCTGCCGCTCCTCAAGCAACGCTGCGAGACTGTCAATGTGTCGACCAAGTGGCGGCGGTAACACCACCTCGCGCAAGCCGTGCAGTGGTTTGCGAACGCGCAGCGCTTCATCGTCGGTGTCGTACGGTATAAGGCGCGCAACTGGAGTGTCGCGATCGCACACGGTGACCGTGTGCCCCGCGCGCACGATGCGTAGGAACTCGCTGAGACGTGCTTTTAGTTCAGCGACACGAACGGATTTCTCTTTCTTTTTTATCATGGTCATAATATGGTCATGACTGGTCACGTCGGTCAACCGTGCAGATTCAGTATGCGGCCACCTCGACGTCCGTTTGAGAAAAATCATTGTCGGCGCTGCCATGATGGCGTTCATCAGAGCCGCGCGGATTCCGATCGCTTACCTTAGTACATCTTGTGCGTCGTGGCCGATGATCTCATCTGCAGAGCGACCATCCCGATCAGGCTGTTCACGTAAAAACATTTGCAGTTCCGCGATTTCTTCCGCGATTTCTTCGCGACGCCTCGAACGCTCAGCAACTCGCGCACTCGGCAGCGAGTGCGAAAGGTCAGCGCGAACGGCATCCTCAAGCAACTGTGTCAAACTGCGCCCCGTGAGTCGCGCCCGTTCCTTGGCGGTTTCCAACAAATCATCCGGGAGGCGCACCGTTGTTCGTATCATATGTCTAAAATGTCACTGACATATCGTATGTCAATACAGCCCGCCTACTGACCGCACGCTTTCAAAAACCCATCCACGGCCGGAGGTCCCGAGCCTGCACCCTCGTCGTGCTTGAAGTACACGAATGCCTCACTCCACGGCAGCTCACCAATTCGTTTTGCCCACACATCCAACCCCGCTGCGTCGTAGTCAAACCGATGCAGCCGCACGTATCCCCACGTCGCCGTTGCCACGATCGGTGATGCAAACTCCGGCTGATCAATGATGCACAGCGGAATATCTCGCGCACGCAACGCATCAAACACATCGTCGGTAAACCACGTTTCGTGTCGAAACTCAATCGTGTAGCGACGGTCCGCGGGCAGCATCTCCAAAAACACACGCAACCGATCGATATCCTTTTTCAAATTGGGCGGCAATTGAAATAGAATCGGTCCAAGTTTCGCGCCAAGTGACAGGGTGTTCTTCAACAAAAACTCAAGCGCACTCGCACACTCCGGTTTTAGTCGCGCATAATGCGTAATGCGTTGACTGGCCTTAATCGCAAACGTGAATGCGTCGGGCACCTGCGCCGCCCACTCCTCCAAAACATGTTCTTTTGGCAGTCGATAAAACGAGTTGTTGATCTCGACCGTCGCAAATTTCGATGCATAGTAGCCGAGCATCGCGTCGTTGTGGAGGTCGTCGGGATAGAACGTGCCTTTCCATTCTTTGAATGCGTAGCCACTTGTGCCAGCGAGCAATTTCACGATGCTTTCCGCTTGCGCTTCGACGCCTCTGTATCAGCCGCTGGCGCAGCGAGGCTGGCTTTCAGCGCTTCCATAAGGTCGAGAATTTTTGTGGCACCTTCGGGCTTCGCGTCGGATGTGATGTCTTGACCGTCCACCTTCCGTTGAATGGTTTCCATCACGCGTTCGCGCACAGTGTCCTTGTACTTTTCCGGATCAAACGTTTCGCTCGCCGTCTGCGCAATGAGCTGTTTCGCCATCGCGAGTTCCATCGGCTTGATGTCGCCAGCGGGAATGGTGACTTCGGTAGTGGCGCGTATTTCGTCAGCGTAGTGCAACTGCTCCATCACGATCACCCCATTTGAAGGGCGCAGTAACACGAGGTATTGCGAACCGCGCGCAGCATATTGACCAAGCGCCGCGAGTCCCGTC
>JANYHT010000071.1 GCA_025358925.1 Gemmatimonadaceae bacterium
GCCGATTGCGGTCGTGGAGTTGGTAAAGTTTGTTCTTTCACGGGCCAGAAAACTTGTCCAGGTAAGCGTTCAAACATCCGTTAATCAGGGTGTCGATGCACAGACGCCCGACAGTCGTTGACACCGACCCTGCGGGCATGATATCAATAGAGGCTACATCGGAACGCGTCTGTGAGCCAACGCACCGGGTCGCACCGCACCACTGAAGGATAGGTGGCTGAGTGGTTGAAGGCACCGGTCTCGAAAACCGGCGTACCCGCAAGGGTATCGTGAGTTCGAATCTCACCCTGTCCGTGCTCGTGCAGTTGTAACACGCACCCCGGATGGGTGGCCGAGTGGTTGAAGGCGCACGCCTGGAAAGCGTGTGGGCGGGAAACCGTCTCGCGAGTTCGAATCTCGCCTCATCCGTTGTCCCGCCAATGGCTCACGCTATTGGCGGGATTGTGCTTTTCCATGTAAATGCCGCCAGAGTTTTGGATTGGTTTCGAATCGCAGTGCGCTCACTCTCCGCGCTAATGCGTCCTGCTCCACTCTTGCCACGGGCCAAGTGTATGCCGCGTCGGGCGGGGCTGCATACCGTTACGGCCCTGCGCGCGAAGGTCACCGGCATGCCGCTCGCCAGTGTTGACGCCACCGAGCGCCATGCCGTCATTGGCTCGGCGGTGCCCACGGTTTCATCGGCCTTTAATAGCGACGTTTCGGCCCTTGCCGAATCGATCGGCGCAGCAGAATGCCACCGACCCCGACTTCATACAGCGGCGTGTCGTAATGCTTTGACTACTGCATGCCACTCTTGTTTGATGCTGACCTTGCGCAACGACGGCCTAAGTTTTGCACCGCTCCGTTATGCGATCAGCTTGTTGATCGCTTCGAGGGATGTGGTGAGACGAGGCTTGTTCGCCGTAGACCTCGGTACACAGACGTTGACGCATTCGCAACAAACGGCTGACGCGGATTCACCGCGCACCAGGCACAATCATTGTGGAGACAGAACCATGACGGACGCGAAGCAGCATCCTGCAACCGCAAAGCACCATCAGGCGGCGGCACATCATCAGGCGGCGGCGCATCATCACCTTGAAGCGGTGCACCATCACGAGACCGGGCACGACGACGGCGCGATGAGCCATGCGGATTCCGCAATTCGGCACAGCGGACAGGCTCACTCGCACACAACGGCGGCTCAGGGCGCAAGCAAGCAAAAGTAAAGCGTGACGCTGACACATCGACTGTGTCTTTGAAGTTATTGGGTCGCGTGCGCAGTGTAGGCAGAGAATGTTTGCAAGACAGTGCGCGGAGACCGGCTGAGACAGCCCCCGCCTCGGCGCGCCGTATTGAATATTTTGCGGGATGGAGTTTTTTCTGTGTTGTGTAGACGGTCGCACAGGTAAGCAGTCGACCGCGCACAACGCCGATTGCCGCTGCGCATCGTCTCTTTGTTCATTTCGAGCTGACAATGTGCGAAGGTAACTCATAAACGACGCGCTAATCCGCTGGCTGTTGTTTTATTGATAAGAAGTGATCTTTGTGCTGTTCGGTCTGATAGTCTGGGAATTTCGCTGCCCCGAGAGTCGGCCCTCTTAAGGGCGGCGGCCTCCGCGGCGTAGCGCCATCTATTGATCATTCGTGTCATCGTGACCGCTGCCGCGGTTCTGGACGACAATATTTGCAATCGGGGCGAAGTGAGGCAGCGTCTGGCGTATGAATGCCTAAGCCTCTTCGAAGAGCATGATGAACTTCCGCACCTGATCGAAAACGGGCAACCGAATTGGCAATCGATTCTGCCGCCAGCGGCGAGGGGGTGCAGCCGGGACGGAAGGAACCTGAATGATTCGCCGTCATTCGCGCCGTCGCAAGCACGTGCATCGGCTGTACCCGCCAAGTACCGGACCGGACAGTGAGCGAGATGCGCCGACGCGGGGAAATTTTGAACACAGTACGTTGCATCAATAATTTTCTCATCTTTCTCAGACGAGGGGGGGGTGCGGTGACGAGACCAGCACAATCATTGGCCGTTGTATTTGCAGCGCTGCTTATCTTGCCCGGGTGCAGCGGCGGCGGGAGTAGCGACGGCGGTGTCATCACCAATCCGAAGCCGCCCGTGGGCTCCACGGTGACAACGCTCACGATCAAAACGGACATTCCAGCGACCAATACATCCGGCGACATTTGGGTGCGTTGGGGCGATCGCGCGTTTACGCGCGCGGAGTTCACGTACCAGGATTACAAATGTGCCGCCGGTGACGGACCGAAAACCTGCACTTTTCAAGTACCGAAAGGGCAAGTCATCACGGTCGCCTCTAACGATAATCAAGCCGGGGTGCAAATTGGCGCGATCCAATTTAATCAGCAGAACATCGATCCGCGTCAAAGGCGGTCGCAGTTCAGCGGGATGGAAGGGACGTGTGCGCAGTCATCACCGCAGGCGATGTGTGTGCTCACCGGAAACGCCGATCAAACACTCCTCGTCAAATACAAACCACTGTATTGGACGCGCGTAAATTTTGTCGGCTCGAACGAATGGAGAATCAAGATTGTTGCGCCTCCGACGTACGGAATCGCCGACCTTCTGCAGATCGGGGCACAGACCCGCGTCGCGACGCCCGGGAATAATTTTTTGAACGGCGAGGTTCCACAGTGCTACCAAACGGCGCTCACGCCGACCCACTGCTTTTCCATTGTCACGGCCGAGGAGACGTCGATCACGTTCGAAGCGCTGCCGCCGCCTGGACCGCAACCCAAAGACAGTCCTGGTCCCATGAATTTGGTCAGCTATGACAACGGCTGCAGTGTCAGCACGCCGCTCTGCGCGCTGAAGAAGAACACCGATCAAACGTTGACCGTGAAGTGGGAGTATTATGTGTGTGCGGCTCCAAACTTTACCGTCAATCCGGGCTGGAAGCTCACGCCAATTGAGAATAGGAACGGAGAATGCACGCTCAGACAGCCGTGATTGCATCGATGCTCCGGTATCTCGACTGACAGTGCCGTGGCTGCGGTGCTAGCGCGGTCTGCGCACATGTTGACGCTTTAAGGCGTGGCCATCGGACGAACGGATTAGCTTTCACATTTGCTGTCGCCAGCGTGAGAACCTTTCCAAATATGGACGGTTCGCTAATAAGCCATTTGCTCTACAACACGTCGGGCACGCCGTTGCATCAGCGCGTGTTCGCACACATTTTTTCCCACGCGGCGGTATCGGTACCGCCGCCCCTAACGACGACGGAGGAGTGCAATGCCGCAGTTTGATCGGACCAGCCGAGGTGCACAGCTCGTGCGCCATTTCGTGGCTCCTGCAATGGCGTTTGCCGCGATTGCACTCAGCACCACCACTGCATTTGCCTTGACGCACCGTCAGAACAAACCTCAACTCACGGTCGAAGCCGAGCGCTCAGCGCAAGGCGCACGGCTCACGTTCAAAGGCAAAGGCTGGAGTGCCAACGCACGCCTGAAGCTTACCGGCACGCGCGCGCCTGGTGCCAGCGGCACACAAGATTTCGGCATGTTCAGCGCCGATAGCAGCGGCAATCTCACCGCGCGTAAAATCGCGACCTGCAGCACGAGCAACACCGAAGACGGATCCCGCGAACCAGTGACCATCACCGCGACCGATTCGGCCACGGGCAGTAAGGCCATGACGAAAGTGCAGGGCGGGGCGTGGGTTTGTCAGTAAGGCGCGTCTAACACCGAAGCACGATGACACTCGCTGTGTTTGTCGCGCCCATGTTTTCACCGGCGGCCTCGGAGATGATCGAGGCCGCAACATCGTTTGCGGACATACGAGTTGCCGTCATCGCCCAACAACCACTCACCGCATTGGCGCCAAAGCTCGCCGCAAAAGTGATTGGGCACTGGCAAGTGGACGACGTCACAGATGCGGCGCAGCTCGAATGGGCGGTACGCGCGCTTTCGCGACAGCACGGACAAGTCGTGCACTGCTTCGGTGCGTATGAACAATTGCAACTACCGCTCGCTCTCGTCCGCGAACGACTAGGTATTAATGGATTACCAAGCGCCGCCGCGCGAAATTTTCGTGACAAATCACGTATGAAAGACGTGTTGCGCGCGGCCAACATTCCGGTGGCGCGACATCAACTGGTCACGCATCGCAATGACGCATTCGCCTTTGTTCGCGACGTTGGCTTTCCCATCGTCATCAAACCTCCGGCGGGCGCGGGTGCATTGGCAACACACCGCATCACCACGATGGCCGCGTTCGACACGTTACTCGCGGCAAGTCCGCCAACGGCGGACAATCCGATGCTTGCCGAAGAATTTTTGCGAGGTACCGAGCACTCGCTCGAAACAGTTTCCATTGCGGGCACGCCGGTCTGGCATTCGCTCACACATTATTTTCCGACACCGCTCGACGTCATCGAAAATCCGTGGATTCAATGGGGCGTGCTGCTGCCGCGGAACATCGATGATGCGCAGTTCGACGACATTCGCACCGTTGGCGATCACGCACTCGCTGCACTCGGTATGCACACCGGCGTCACGCATTGCGAATGGTTTCGGCGCACCGATGGCACAGTCGCGATCAGTGAGATCGCGGCGCGACCGCCCGGCGCTCAAATCACAACTATGATGTCGCGCGCCAACAATATCGACTTTGTGCGAGCATGGGTTAAACTCATGCTCTTTGGCACGTTCACAAAACCCACACGACAATACGCAGTCGGCACGGCCTATTTGCGCGGGCAGGGCACAGGACGCGTCCGTTCCGTCGAGGGACTCGACACCATGCTCCGAGAACTCGGCACCATCATCTGCGACGCAAAACTCCCAACAGTCGGCCAAACGCCAACAGGGAGTTACGAAGGCGAAGGCTTCATCATGCTTCGCCATCCGGATACGGCCGTCGTCGAGCGCGCATTGCAACACGTCATCTCTGTCATTCGCGTGCATCTCGGCTGATCACGTCAACATCGTCTTACCCTCTACGAGCGATACTGCATGTCCAAAACGGTGCTGATGCTCACGCCAGGATTTCCCGGCGAGATGCCCTTCTTTGCTCGCGGTCTGTCCGTGCAAGGTGCCACGGTACTTGGCGTCGCCAATGGTTCGTTCAACGATCTTCCGGAAATGGCGCGCAAGCATCTCAGCGGCTATTTGCAGGTGCCAGATCTGTTTACTGATACGCCGTCGGCCATCGCACAAATTCAGCAGTGGCTTAGTGCGCGCACGATTGATCGCGTCTGTTGTCTGTGGGAACCCGGCATCGAACTCGCCGCCCTGATTCGTGAAGCACTTGGTGTTCCGGGACAGTCGTATGAACAGGCTTTGCGCTTTCGCAATAAAGACTTGATGAAGCAAGCGCTCGCCGCCGGTGGTGTACGGGTGCCGCGACACGAAGTTGCGACAAGCGCGGTTGAAGTCTGGGCTGGTGCTGAAAAAATTGGCTACCCGCTCATCATCAAGCCAATTTCCGGCGCGGGTTCGATGGACACGTTTCGCTGCGACGACAAAGACGATGTCGCGAATGCCATCGCGCAACTCGGACACATCGCGGAAGTCGACATTGAAGAATTTATCGATGGCGAGGAGTATACCTTCGACACAATCTGCGCGGGCGGTGAGACGAAATATTTTCACATCGCGTATTACAGGCCGCGACCGCTGATCGCACGCACCAACGAATGGATCAGTCCACAAACATTGAGCTATCGCGACGTCGATGATCCGAAGTTGGCCGGTGGTCGTGCCATGGGTGAACAAGTGTTGCGAACGTTGGGCTATGACACGGGCTTTACGCACATGGAGTGGTATCGCAAGGCGGATGGTGAAGCTGTTTTTGGTGAAGTGGCCGCGCGTCCACCAGGAGCACGCACGGTCGATTTAATGAATTTTGCCAGCGACGTCGATCTGTTTTCTGGTTGGGCAGAAGCCGAAGTGCACGGTACATTTTCGTTGCAGATCGAGCGCAAATACAATGCGGCGTGCATCACCAAACGCGCGAACGGCAAAGGGCGCATCATCCGCATCGAAGGATTGGAGCTGCTCCGTCAGCGATTGGGCGATGCGATCTGCACCGTCGATCTCTTGCCCATCGGCGCGCCACGACGTGATTGGAAAAGCACGCTGCTATCCGACGGATATGTGACAGTGCGGCACGCTGACTGGCCAACGTTGATGCACATGGCAGATATGGTCGGCACACACTTGCAGCTGTTCGCCGCTTAGCCCAGGTCGCTGAGTTGTGGCGTTGGAACCGCACTCGCAGTCGTCGCGCCGCAACGTTGCGGTAACAGTGCAGCAACTATTCAGAGTGACAGGGTGCCGCCGTCGGGCGGCACGCCCTTTGCTCGGTAGGGAGGGTGACTGGCTCGCCTTCTGTGAGCTGACGTGTCCCCGGCTGAGAAAACACCGATGTCCAGGATCCTCGAAGAACCGCCGGTTGATCCGGTACGCAGCTACTTCTCGCAGCTGTGTGTGATATTGACGGGGATTGCGTCCGGCATGATCGAGCCATCCACTGGCGAAGCGTTGCAATCGCCGACGTATCAACTGGGTCGTCGCGATGGATATCATGTCGTCGTTGCGCATTTGGCATCAAGCCGCACATTGCGCGAAGCTGCAGAGAAGTGCGTGGCCTTTGGTCGAGGCGTTGAAGAGCGCGCCGAGGCACATCCGTACGGCCCTGACTGGTGTCATGGATTTTCGCAAGCAACGCTCGATGCGGCCAGCAACATCGCGATGTACGCAGCCACGTCAACGCTGCCGCCGGTCGACAAGGCCCGCCTTCGCGTGGCGCGCGCTGCTGCTCGCACCGTGTCTCCGCTCTCGAGTGTGAGGCCCGCGCGTCCGGCCGAGGGTGAGGTGCCGCGCGGTCTGCGCGAGTGGTAGTCGTGGCGATGTAACTGCAAGCGGTAGGGAATTGGTGGCAGGCCGATATATTCACCGGTCATGACACCGAAGACCGTAACCGTACTTGACGCCCGCGCGTTAGACCGCACACTCCGTCGCATGGCAGATCAGATTCTTGAACTCAATGCCGGCACGGACGCACTGGTGCTGGTGGGCATTCAGCGGCGTGGCGTACAATTGGCCGAGCGTATCGGTCGTATTATCGAGGCGCAAGATGGGGTGAACGTGCCGCGCGGCGCACTCGACATCACGCTGTATCGCGACGATTTGCAAACCGTCGGACCGCGCCCGGTCGTTGGTGCCACACATTTACCATGGACGCTCGATGACCAACGCGTGGTCATTGTCGACGATGTGTTGTACAGTGGACGCACGGTGCGGGCAGCCCTCGATGAACTTGCCGACTTTGGACGTCCCGCACGAATTGCGCTCGCCGTATTGATTGATCGCGGTGGACGTGAATTGCCCATTCACGCGGACATCATTGGACGCAAGATCGACGTCGCCCCGAACGAGCGAGTTGATGTCTTCGTGGAGGAACTTGATGGACGTGACGAAGTGGTGATTGCCGCTCGTCAGAGCGAGAGCTAACGTCATGGGCGGCTCACTCGGCAAAGATCTGTTGGGCTTAGCGACACTCAGTGCCGAGCAGATTAACCTGATTCTCGACACAGCCGTGCCGTTTCGCGAAATCTCCGAACGGCAAATAAAAAAAGTGCCAACGCTGCGCGGTATGACAATTGTCAATTTGTTTTTTGAGCCCTCTACCCGTACGCGCATCTCCTTCGAATTTGCGGAAAAGCGGCTTAGTGCCGACACGGTGAATGTCGCCATCGCAAATTCCAGTGTCTCGAAGGGCGAGACACTGGTTGATACAGCGCGCAATCTTGAGGCCATGAAAATTGACATGGTGGTGGTGCGTCATCCGGCATCTGGTGCAGCGCGTTTTCTCGCGGAACGCATTGAATCCAACGTGATTAATGCGGGCGACGGCATGCACGAGCATCCCACGCAAGGCTTGCTCGACATGCTCACGCTCCGGGATCGCTTGGGTAATCTGCGCGGACGTCGTATTTGCATTGTTGGTGACGTGCTGCATTCACGCGTTGCCCGATCCAACATTTGGGGGCTGCACAAACTTGGCGCTGAAGTTGGCGTGTGTGGTCCGCGATCATTACTGCCGAATGCGATTGCGGAAATGGGCGTCACCGTTTTTGATCGCATCGAAGACGCTATTCAGTGGGCCGATGCGCTGAATATTTTGCGCCTGCAGCTCGAACGGATGCAGGCAGGCTATATCCCGTCGTTGCGCGAGTACAATCGCGTGTTCGGCGTTTCTCGCGCGCGGCTCGAGGCAGCGCCGCGCGATCTTCTCATTTTGCACCCGGGTCCGATGAATCGCGGCGTAGAAATCGATAGCGACGTGGCCGATGGACCGCATTCGGTAATTCTCGATCAAGTCACCAACGGACTCGCTGTGCGGATGGCGGTGCTCTATCTGTTGGCTGGCGGTCGGCCCGAGCTCGCGGAAGCCGCGAAGAAAGGAGCACCCTGATGCCCAACAATGTGCGTGATCTCGTCCTGCGTGGCGGTCGTATCGTCGATCCGTCGCAAGGCCTCGATCTCGTTGGCGACGTGTTGTTGCGCAACGGACTCGTCGAAGCATGTGGTGGTGCATTCGGTACACCCGATGGTGCCGAGGTCGTCGACTGTAGCGGCCTCGTAGTTGCGCCGGGTTTTATCGACGTGCATGTGCATTTACGTGAGCCTGGTCGCGAGGATGTCGAAACTGTGGCGACTGGCGCACACTCGGCGGTTGCCGGCGGATTCACGGGCATTTGCGCGATGCCAAACACGCGTCCCGTCACCGACAATCAAGCCACGGTGGGTTTCGTCAAACGTCAAGGTGAGGCCGCGGGATTTGCGCGCGTGTATCCATACGGCGCGATTAGTGTTGCGCAAAAAGGTGAAACGCTCGCCGAATTCGGAGAGATGGTTGGAGCGGGTGCCGTGGCGTTTAGTGATGATGGACGGCCGGTCGAAAGTGCACACTTGATGCGCACCGCGTTGGAATACGCACGCGCCTTCAACGTGCCCATTGCTGAACATTGCGAAGATATGTCGCTCGCGCACGGTGGCTCGATGAACGAAGGACTGATGTCAGCGAAACTCGGTTTGAAAGGTATTCCCGCAGAAGCTGAAGAGATTTACGTCATTCGCGATATTCTGCTCGCACGTCGGACCGGTGGACACATTCACTTGTGTCATCTAAGTACGAAAGGATCGGTCGAGTTGGTGCGATGGGGTAAAGAGCGCGGCGTTAATGTCACCACCGAAGTGTGTTCGCATCACATCTCGCTCACGGACGATGCGGTAGACGGCTACAACACCAACGCGAAGATGAATCCGCCGCTGCGCTTGGCGGAAGACATTGAAGCCCTGCAACAAGGCCTCGCCGACGGCACGATCGATTTACTTGTCACCGACCATGCGCCGCATCACTACGACGAAAAAGAACGCGAGTTTGCCGATGCGCCAAACGGCATTGTTGGTCTCGAGACGGCACTCGGCGTGAATTGTACGTACCTCTTGCATCGTGGCATCATGTCGCTTTCGCACATGATCGATGCGATGAGTTGTAAACCGGCCAAAGTGTTTCATCTACCCGGCGGCTCGCTCGCGCGCGGTGCGCTTGCTGACGTAACTGTCTTCGACCCGGCACGTCGATGGATCGTCGATCCGGCACGCTTTAAGTCGAAGGGCCGCAATACACCCTACGGCGCCTATGAACTCACAGGGCAGACGCGCATCACGGTGGTCGGTGGGCGGGTCGTTTATCGCGCGGACGCGTAATCGGGTTGTGCTCAAGGTCGGGCGCGAAGAATCGCTTCACGGCGAGATCGCTCGGCTCGCACAGGAGTTGTGCGTCGCCTGTGCGCGGCTGCATGCGCGTGGACTTTTATCGGGTGTCGAAGGCAATCTTTCCGTGCGCCTGTCAAATGGCGATTTGCTCGTCACGCCATCTGGTGCCGATAAAGCCACCCTGTCGCCAAACACGGTGATGCGCTTGCACGCCGACGGCACGCTTCGTCACGCTGCTGGCACAATCACCGATAGTGCGCGTGACACGGCCCACCGCCCATCGTCGGAAGTGGGGATGCATGTAGGCTGCTATGCAGCTCGGCCCGATGCGCGAGCGGTCATCCACGCGCATCCTCCAGTTGCAACCGGATTTGCAACTGCGGGTTGTCCGATACCGGCAGATGTGCTGCCGGAGGTGCCTGTAGTGATTGGTCCGATCGCACTCGTCCCATATGCACGTCCCGGCACTCCGGCGCTCGCCGAGGCCATGCAACCGTTTCTTGCCGATCACGAGGTGTTTCTGCTGGCGAATCATGGAGTGACGGTCTTGGGCACGTCGCTCTCCGATGCGATGTTGCGGATGGAAAGTGTCGAGCAGGCGGCGCGCATCGTCCTTGTGGCGAGACTGTTGGGCGGCGAGCAGCGATTGTCTACTGTCGAGGCGTCGGCGCTTTCCGCGCTCCGACTATCAAATGCGACATCCGTCACATTTGGAACCATAGCGCGTCGAACATATTCTGCGGGCGTATCGCCTGAAGGACTCACATGACGGAGACTGGCGCAGTGTCAATTGAAGACGTTCGAACGTTGGTCGCGGAACGGCAGCGATACGATGACTGGTTGTCTGCGCTCGATGCACGCCGCGCGGACACACCGACGCGCGTATTTGATCGCGTACACGCCGATTACATGGGTCGCCGCGCGGGCATTATGGACCAACTGCGCGAACACGTCAGCACACTTGCTGCGCTTGGCGACGAGCTCGCAGCGCGCTTAAATGCGGTCGAGATCAAACTGTCGGCGCACGAGGATGAGCGCGCCGAGGCGATGTTGCGCACTGCGGTCGGCGAGTACGATGCCGCGCGATGGGATGAGGTCAAGCAACACGTCGAATCGAATATTTCGACGCTCGCCGTTGAGCGCACGGCAGTGCTCGCGGAGGTTGACGACGTGCGCGCGCTATTGGCGAGTGCGCGCATTGAACCGATCGTGCCTGAGCACACCGAACATACCCACGCGAACATCGAGGTCGTAGATCTCGCCGACGAACGGGCGCCCGATGTTTTTTCGGATGCATCTGTTGCTCTGGAGCTCACGGCACATGAAGATCGTGTGCTCGACACCGTGGCTGTCGAAAGCGTCGCAATCGAAACCGTCATAGTTGAAAGTGTCGCGATCGAAACCCTTCCCCTGGAGTCCGACAACTCAGAGTTCGATGACGCGCTGGCGTTATTCTCGCCAAGCGCGGATCCGGGGATTGTGGACCGAGCAGTGCACGACACGTTTCGCGTCGACGCGGCGGTTGCGCAGGTAGCTACGGCGACGCCAGCGAGTCAGCAGGTAACTGCAACCAAACAAACAGAATCGTTCGACGAACTCGCGTTCCTCCGGTCTGTGATTGATCCGTCCGCGAAAAGCGGAAGCGCACGTACGACCACCGGTGGAGACCAAGCGAAATCATTACGATGCACGGAGTGCGGAACAATGAATTTTCCGACGGAATGGTACTGCGAACGCTGCGGTGGAGAGCTCGCGGCGTTTTAGCGAGCACTCGCCTCTGTCCGCTATACAGAAGGGGCCGGAATCAACACGATTCCGGCCCCTTCTGTATAGCGGACACAACGCTTACGCGCTGTGCGCCATCTTCGCAATTTTGCTCTTCTGGCGGGCTGCCGTGTTGCGATGAATCAGGCCCTTACGCGCGGACCGATCGAGCAACGACACGGCGGTCAAGCGCTCGTCCGCTGCTGCTGCGCTCGTCTTGGCCTTCTTGACGGCGGTACGCAACGCAGAACGCTGCGCCCGATTGCGCAGTGCAGCCGCGCGGGACTTACGCAGGTCCTTCTTAGCGGACTGAATATTCGGCACCGAAACTCTCCAGCAGCAACGCGAAAAAATGTGATAGTCGACGGATTCGTCAACAGACTGGTAAAGCTATCCCGGCTTTGCACTAGGGTCAAGCGCGAACCCAACACGGTTCTGCCTCTTACGACACGTTCACCTTTTGACACCCTCTCGCGCGAAGACTAGCTTTCCGATGGGATTTGCTTGCAATCACTTCCGACGCAGTCTCCCCAAAACGCGAACCTTGGCCCCCGCTGCGTTGGATTTTCTCCAGAAACTCTTTCTGCTTGGTCCGGTGCTGCTGTTCTCGATGGTCGCCCACGAGTACGCGCACGGATACGCAGCGTTTAAGCAGGGTGACATGACCGCGTATCAGCTGGGTCGGCTAACGTGGAATCCGATCAAGCACATCGATCCGTTCATGACCATTCTGCTTCCAGTCATGCTCGCGTATTTGAATCTGCCCATTTTTGGTGGTGCCAAACCGGTACCGGTCAATCCGCGCAATTACCGCAACTACAAACGCGGCGACATCATCGTATCACTCGCAGGCGTGGCGACGAACGTCGTCATCGCGTTTGCCTGTGTACCGCTGATCATCATGATCGGATTGATCGGACAAAACGTACCGGTACTGCTTCGTCCGCTCGGAATACTTCAACAAATGCTCGTGCTCGGCGTGTTCGTCAACCTGATTCTCGCTGCGTTCAACCTTATTCCGATCCCGCCGTTGGATGGATCGCACGTCTTCAAGTATTTACTGCCACCGCAGTGGTCGCTTGCCTACCAGCGCATTGGTGGGATCGGACTTCTAATATTGTTTGCGGTGCTCTCGTTCGCGCGTGGTCTGGTCACCCTGTGGCTAACTCCGGCGTACTACCTGCGTTTTCTTGCCGAGCAACTTTACCTTCCGTTCATGTTGCCTAACCCCTTCGGTGCGTGATAGCATCTTCGCTTCGCGTTAACGACGCTGACGGCTCGGCGTTCGTTGTTGAGCTCAGCCATTTCACGGGCCCGCTCGATTTGCTGCTCTCGCTCATTCGCGACGAGCAGTTGGATATTTATGATATTCCGGTCGCGCGCATCGCTGAACAGTTTCTCGCGCGCATTAGCACGCTAGGATTGGACGAAGCGGCCGACTATCTCGAAATGGCCGCGCGATTACTCCGCATTAAAGCGCAGATGTTATTGCCAAGCGCCAACGGCGAAGAATCGTGGGAGGATCCGCGCGCCGAGTTGGTGCGTCGTCTTCTCGAGTACCAACAGATGCGCGAAGTGGTCGATCTGCTTGAACACCGTGGTGAAGGGCGTCGGCATCAGTTTAGTCGGCGTTGGGTGCCACAAGCGGCTGATTTTGCACCGAGCGCGACGCCGTTGTCCCTGTCGCTCGGCGAGTTACTGGCAGCGGTTGATCGCGTCTTGCGCACCGCAAAAGAGCCGGTGTTGCATGATGTCATTCCACGCGCACTTGACGTTGCGGGGGCGATGACGACCATTCGGTCCCTGCTCGCGACAGGTCGCGGTGCACGATGGACCGACTTAGTAGGACGTGATGCAGAGCCGTGGCAGATTTTGTCGGTGCTCTTGGCACTGCTTGAAATGGCGAAGTTGGGTGAACTGCGAATCGCGCAGCACCGGCCCTTCGCGTCCGTAGAAATCGAGAGTCGTGACGCCGTTAGCGAAGCTGCTTGAGGCGGCGCTGTTCGCCGCCCCCCGTCCCATTCCGCTCGACGCGCTCGCCACACTCGATGCGCAGTCGAGCTTAGCGGCGGTTGCATCCGCGCTTGATGAACTGCGCGAGCACTATGACGTGGACGGCCATGGCGTCGAACTGGTAGAGCAAGGCGGCGGCTGGCAAATTCTTACGCGCGCAGAATACGCGGAAGCGATCGAGCGTGCACAAGTCGCGGTCCGTCCGCAACGTTTGTCGGCAGCGTCACTAGAGACGCTAGCGATTATCGCCTATCGGCAACCGATCGGACGCGCGGAAATCGAAGAGATTCGCGGTGTCGCCGTCGGTAGCGTGCTCAAGTCACTGCACGAACGTGGACTCATCGACATTGTCGGGCGCAGTGAGGGCATCGGTCGTCCATTGCTCTACGGCACTACGTCGCAATTCCTTGAACAATTCGGTTTGCGTCATCTCGAAGAGTTGCCGCGCGCCGACGAGTTGGCGATTGCCTTGCGTGGAGCGGGTAACGCCGTCCTCGCCGAGTGATGCGTCCAGGTCAGGGTCCTCGCGGTGGATCAGCGAAGTCGCGCACTGCGGCGCCGCGCGGCGTGAAGCCCCCTGAGCGAGCACCGAAAGGTGGTTCGGGTCGCGGCGTGCCAAGTGCATCATCCAGCAAGGCGTCCGCGGCGGCGGCTAGTGCGCGTGCTTCCGGGAAAAAGTCCATCACAAAAACGGCAGCGGGTAAGTCAGCGGCGGTGGCCGTTGCTGCGGCGAAGACTGCGACAAAAAAATCAGCACCGCGTCGACAAGAAATTGATCGTGGTGCGGGTGGCGCGGGCGGAACGGTCAAGGCCGCTCCCGAAGGACCAATGCGCGTCCAGCGGGCGCTCGCGCGCGCGGGTATGACATCGCGACGCGAGGCGGATCGTGCCGTCGCCGACGGTCGCGTCCAAGTAAATGGCGCCGTCGCTACCATTGGACAAGTGATCGACCCTGAGCGTGATGTCATTACGCTCGACGGCGATTCAGTCTCAGCCAACGTGTCGACGCATCGGTGGATCGTGCTCAACAAGCCCGCCGCCGTCATGACAACGCGCAAAGATCCCGAGGGACGTCAAACAGTATTCGATCTCGTGCACAAAGTGCCCGGGCTCGTGTATGTGGGTCGGCTTGATTACATGACCGAAGGCGTCTTGTTGCTCACCACCGATGGACGTGCCGCACACTTGCTGACGCATCCCAGTAACGAGATTGAACGCACGTATCTGGCCACGGTGCGCGGCGATGCTGCAACGGCCGTGCGCGAAGCCCGACGCGGCGTGCAACTCGACGATGGCTTCGTCGTTCCGCGTGAAGTGACCGCGCAGCCCATGGGCAACCGCCGGTGGGCATTCGAGATTACCATCGCCGAAGGAAAAACGCACGAAGTGCGTCGTTTGTGCGATGCGCTTGGCCTGCAGGTAGAACGCTTGGTACGAACGCGTTTTGGCCCGGTACGACTGGGTGATCTCGCGCCAGGTGAGACGCGTGCTCTCAATGCAAGTGAGCGTTCTGTTCTCGACACCTTGTTGCCGTCTAGCTGAACGGAGCAGACGGCGCTGTTGTGGGTATTGCACGCAGCCGCGCACGTTACAGCCGAGCGTGTGCTGCTCGAATTCCGCCTCGCCGCAGAGTCTGCGGAACTGATCATCATCCAGACCAGCAGGAGTTGTAAGTCGTGACCACCAGCGCTACCGCGTCGGCAGATATGGTGTTGGTGCAAGGCGTACTTCGCGAAGTCGCGCGGCGCATTGTCGGGCAGGAATACATGGTCGAGCGACTACTTATCAGTCTGCTCACCGGAGGGCACGTGCTCCTCGAAGGCGTTCCCGGTTTGGCGAAAACGCTCACGGTGCGCACATTGGCCGAGACGGTACGCACGTCCTTTCAGCGCATTCAGTTCACGCCCGATCTGCTACCGGCCGACGTCGTCGGCACACAGATTTTCGATCAACCCAGCGGCGAGTTCCGCGTCAAGCGTGGACCAATTTTCGCCAATATCATTCTCGCCGACGAAATCAATCGCGCGCCGGCCAAAGTGCAGGCGGCGCTCCTCGAAGCGATGCAGGAAAAGCAGGTCACGATTGGTGGCACGACGTACCCGCTCGCCGAACCATTTCTTGTGTTGGCGACGCAAAATCCAATTGAACAAGAGGGCACATATCCGTTGCCTGAAGCGCAGGTTGATCGCTTCATGTTCAAACTGCGCGTTGGCTATCCCACCCGTGCTGAGGAACGCGAAATTTTGCGACGGATGGCCGGCGGGGATAAGGTCACCGTGGCACCAGTTGCGGCGCCGGAAGATCTCCTCGACGCGCGTCGGCGTATTGCCGAATTGTACATGGACGATCGCATTGTGGACTACATCGTCGAATTAGTGCATGCGACGCGCTTCCCAGCTGATGTCGGAGCAGCAGATTTGCGGCCGCTCATTGAATTTGGTGCAAGCCCCCGCGCGACGATCGCGCTCGCACAGGCCTCGCGCGCGCACGCGTTTCTCCGAGGTCGAGCGTTCGTGACGCCAGACGACGTAAAGAGCATCGCGCCGGACGTACTGCGGCATCGCGTGCTGACTTCGTTCGAAGCGGACGCCGAGGGCGTGACGAGTGACACTATCGTCACGCGTCTGCTCGCTGCCGTCGAATCACCCTGAGGATCGTGCCGCCGATTGTCGCTGCATCCGGCGCGTCGACGTCCGGGTCCACGTCGCCGGCATCGGCCGCCACGGTGGCACCGGCGGATGTGTTACGCCAAGTGCGACGTATTGAAATGCGAACGCGGCGACTGGTCGACTCCACGTTCGCGGGTGAGTATCGTTCGTTGTTCAAAGGGCAGGGGATGGAGTTCTCTGAGGTGCGCGAATACCAACCGGGTGACGAAGTGCGCGCGATTGACTGGAATGTGTCGGCGCGCATGGGACGTCCGTTTGTGAAGCGCTACGTTGAAGAGCGCGAACTCACCATCATGTTGGCGATCGACATCTCCGGCTCATCGCGTTTTGGGACGCGGGCGCGCTTCAAACACGATCTCGCGATCGAACTTGCGGGCGTGCTTGCCCTCGCCGCCGTGCGCAACAATGATCGCGTTGGGCTCCTGCTGTTTACAGATCGCGTTGAGCATGCGCTTCCGGCCCGCAAAGGACGTAAGCACGCCCTGCGATTAATTCGTGACTTGATGACCACCCAGCCCGTCGGGCGACGCACCGCAATCACAGGCACCGTCGATCGGATGATGCGCTTGTTGCCGCATCGGTCAGTGGTGTTCTTGTGCTCAGACTTTCTCACGGATGATCTCGAAAAGCCGCTCGCGCGTCTCGCGCAGCGTCACGACGTCATTGCAGTAACGTTGGAAGATCCATCGGAGCGTTCACTTCCCAATATCGGATTGGCGCGACTGGAAGATCCGGAAACGGGCGAGCGGGTAGAGGTCGACACGTCGCATCCCGCAGTACGCGCGTCGTTTGCCAAGCGCGTCGTTGCCGCTGACGACGCGCGCCGCAAATTGTTTGTGCGCCTCGGTCTTGACGAAATCATCGTGCATACCGAACACGGGTACGTCGATGCGCTGCTGGCGTTTTTTCGTGCCCGCGCACGACGACCACACGGCGCTGTTCGCACGGGCCCGCGCGGCGCACTCGGCGATGCGGCGGGAGCAACAGCAGACGTGCGTCCGGCGCATGTCGCAATTCGCGCCGACGGAACGCAACGGTAGTGCGCGCTTGCTGCCGCGTGTTCACGATGCTTGGAGCGCTCGCGGCAGTAACGACGGGCAGAATCGCAGTCGCGCAGGCGCGCGGGATCGTGCCGCCGCCTGCGATCGCGCCCGAGTATCACGTACAATCGGGCATGTTGGTGCGACCGGATACGGTGCGCATTGGTGATACCTTCGAGCTGATCATCACGGTCGTTGTGCCGACGAGCGCGCGCGTCGAATGGCCGTCGCTTGATGACACCACAGCCGCCGTGGTGATGCGTGCGCCTTTCCATATCGACGGCGTCGAGCGCGCGTCAAATCGACGTGAAACAGCAACGTATGCATTGACCGCGTGGGGTATTGGAGATCTGCCGGTCGGATTGCCAGACGCGATCATTCGCTTTGGCGAAGCGATGATACATGTCCCCTTGGCGGCAGCGCACGTCTATGTCAAAACGGTGCTACCCGGTGACACGTCATTGCACAAACCCAAACCCGCAAAGATTCTATTTCCGCGCGTGCTGCCGTGGTGGGAGCGGTGGTGGCCGGCCGCTGTTGTACTCGCAGCACTGGCCCTCTTGTGGTGGTTCTATCGGCGGAGCAAGACCGCAGTAGCGCGTCGTCGTGCCACTCCCATTGATGTATACGCGCGTGCATTGCACGACTTCGACCGACTTGATCGCCTTTCTCTTCCGGATGCTGGAGAAGGCGGCCGGTTTGTCGCACTCGCGGTCGAAATTCTTCGCACGTATCTGGCGGCACGCGTTCCACACGCGACGCTGTCGCGCACGAGCGCTGAGCTGCTGCAACTGACCGAGAATGACGCGCGAATTCCCGCTCCTGCCCTTGCGGCGCTCCTCGCCGAGAGCGACGCCGTCAAGTTTGCTCGGCGTGATGTGACGGGCGCTCGTGCACACGAGTTGGCAGGGGAAGCGCGCGCGATTGTCGGGGTCATCGAACGAGCGGAAGTCGCGCGTCGTGCGGCCATCGAAGCCGAACGCGTAGCAAATAAACGTGCGGAAGAACGGACCGCGCAAACAACTGATGACGAGGCGCGGCGTCGTTCGCGGCGACCAACAGCGGGGGCGCGATGACCAGTTGGATCGCGCGAGTAAAGAACTTTGACTGGTCGGTGCTACAGATCGATGGCCTGTCCATCTTTGGCGTCAATTTCGCGCACCCCAGTGTGCTGTTCGCACTGGTGTTACTTCCTTTATGGGGCTGGTGGCGTCGCCGGCACGTACATCGAGAGCTGGCAATTCCATTTTCACGAGCAAGTGTGTTGGCCTTGGGCCCACATCCGCGTGTCTCGTACGTGCGGCTCTTGCCGTGGCTGCGCGCGCTCGCGCTAACTGGTTTCATCATTGCAGCGGCGCAGCCACGCTCAGGTGCGCGTGCGGATAGTGTGTCGAGCGAAGGTATCGATATCGCATTGGCGGTCGATATTTCGAGTTCCATGTTGGCGGAAGACTTCCAGCCACAAAACCGCATTGAAGTGGCAAAGGAAAAGGTCAAACGCTTCGTGCTTGGACGCAAGAATGATCGTGTCGGTCTCATCGCGTTTTCGGGCGAGGCACTCACTCAAGTGCCGCTCACCACCGACTATCCAGTGGTTCTCGCGGCGATCGACAACTTGCAGGTCGGTCAACTGGAGGATGGAACGGCCATCGGGACTGCCATTGCGACGGCAGCCGTGCGCTTACGTACCGCGCCGGGTCGTTCGCGCGTGATTGTTCTCCTCACCGACGGTGAAAACAATCGCGGCGACATCGATCCGCGAACTGCAGCGCAAGCCGCTGCCGCATTCGGAATTCGTATTTATGCGATCGGCGTTGGGACTGAGGGGATGGCATCCGTCCCCGTTGGTCGGGGCTTGTTTGGACTGCGATACGAAAATCGACCAGTCAAAATCGATGAGGCGCTCTTGTCGGATATTGCGGTCAGTAGTGGCGGACGATATTTCCGTGCGCGCGACGCGGAGGCATTGCAGCATATCTACGAGCAGATCGATGCCCTTGAGCGTTCGGTCGTTGAATCGCGCTCGTTCATTCGCTACGCTGAACTGTTTCGCTGGCCACTCGCGGTCGGTTTGTGTGCGTTGCTCTTGGAGCTTCTGTTACTGGCTCGGCGCGGTGTGCTGCCGTGAATCGCATCCCGGATATTATCTTCGATTTGCCTTGGGTTCTCCTCCTCGCCCTCGCGTTGCCGCTGAGTATCTGGCTACTGCGCGTGTCGAGAACGCGAGAGCGTCGTGAGCGCCTTGCACGGTTTGCCGATGCCATCGCATTGTCGCGACTCATGGGAGAGTCGAGCGTTGGCAACGGCGCACGCACGGTGCGACTAGTGTTGGTCGCGATGCTTTCGGGCGTTGCGCTCGCGGGTCCGCGATGGGGACTTTCCCGCGGCCCGTCCACTGTGCGCGGCATCGACATGGCCATCGCGATCGATGCGTCACTGTCCATGATGGCGCCAGATGATCGTCCGTCGCGTCTTGAACGCGTGAAGCAAGAAGTGCGACGACTGCGCGCGATGTCGCACGCGGACCGAGTGGCGCTGATCGCCTTTGCAGGCCGGAGTTATATCCTTACGCCGCTGACCACCGACGATGGCGCGATTGAGCTATTCCTCGACAATCTCGATCCGTCTGTTGTCGGTCAGCCAGGAAGTTCAATTGCGCACGCAATTCGCCAAGGCACCGAGTTGTTATTGGCGAGCGACGGCAGTGCAGATCGCGCACTTGTTGTAATGAGCGATGGCGAAGCCTTCGAACCCGTAGAAGATATTCAATCTGCGGCAACCGACGCGGGAAAGCGCGGTGTCAGTCTCGTGACAGTGGGCTTTGGCACGATCAAAGGCAGTACCATCCCACTGCAGGACGGTACTGTGGTGCGTGAGAAGCGCGATGAACAGGGTAAGGTCGTCATTACGAAATACAACCCAGAGTTGTTGGAGAGTGCGGCAAACGTCTCGGGCGGTACCTTCATTCCCGCAGAAGCGTCAGATAAAGCTTCGCGCATTCGATCGGCGCTGCGATCACTGCGCACCGCAAAACGTAAGGTCGATGCGCGCGAAGACCACGTGCCGCGCTTCCTATGGTTGCTTATCCCCGCGTTGTTGCTGCTGCTGTACGATACGTGGGCTATGGTTCGCGCAACAAAACCGCGCGACGGAAACGCGTCCGCGGACAACGCTTTGGCATTCCGCAGCGGCGTCGCGACGGTATCACCGCCGCCAACTGCGCTTCTGCTCCTTTGCGCGCTTTTACCAATCGCCACGTTTGGCTGCACGCAAGAGAAGGATCCGGCGGTACGATTCGCCGAAGGCGACGTTGCGGGAGCAATTACATCGTATCGCACGATGATGCTCCACGGCGATATATCGGCCGTGACGAAGTACAATCTCGGCAGTGCCTTGCTCGGCGCAGATTCGTTACCGCCTTCCGCAGAGTTGCTGGAAGCAGTACGTCGCAGTGCAGACGGCGAGGTACGTATGCGTGCACGCTTTAATGCGGGACTCGCAGCATTGACAACGGGGCGCGTGGCGAAGTCGCCGGACGCCGAACCCGCACTCGCGGCGGCGCGTGCGGCATATCGCGCGTACCTGATCGATCGGCCAGCCGACGTTGATGCCAAATGGAATTACGAACTGGCGTTACGACGCCAACCGCCAAGCGGTGGCGGTGGCGGTGGGAGTGACGCGCAACCGCAACCGCGCCCGCAACCGCAGGGCGGCATCGATCAGCGGCAGGCCGAAGCGCTGCTCAACAGCGCTGCGCGCGAAGAAAAAGATGTGCAAGGACGCAAGCAGAAGCAGGGCCGCACACCGCCGCGCGGGAAGGATTGGTGAGTGCGGTGGAGCGTTGGCGGCAACGCGTTGCAATCGCGCTCCTGTTCGGTGCGCAACACGCGCTATCTGCGCAAGTCGGTCCACTCACCATTCTGGACCACGTCACGGTCGACGCGCGTAAGCCCATTGATTTTCATGCGGCTGCGTATCCGGAAACGCTTTACGTCGGACAGCAAACCACGTATCAAGTTGCCGTGCTGCTCAACGCCGACGCCCGTTCGCGTTTGCGTCGAAATCCAGAGTTCCTACCACCTGAATTGCGCGGCTTGTTGGCGTACGAACTCGGTCGGCCAACGCGTGTCCCACCGCGCAGTATGAAGGGTGGTGTCTACGAAGCGCACGTCTTTCAGCGCGCCTTGTTTCCCGTGGCGTCAGGACCGCTCGCGGTGCCCGCACCGCAACTCTCCTACGCACTGCCGCAATCGTCAAGTTATTTCAGTCGTGAGGAACGCTATGTCGTTCGTGCCGAGAGTGCGCACCTGGTGATTCGCGCGCTGCCGATCGAAGGTCGGCCAGATACGTTCACTGGTGCTGTTGGTGTACTGCGGGCAAGCACGCGATTTGATGCGACGAGTGCTCGCGTCGGCGAACCACTGGTGCTGACGCTTCGTGTGCAAGGAATCGGCAACGTCAAACTGTTGCCGCGACCAAAAATAGAGATCGAATGGGCGAGCGCTGTTGCCGGATCGGAACGCGTACAAGTCGACACCAGTGGTGCACTTGTGCGAGGAGCCAAAGAGTTTGACTGGATTCTCACGCCGACGCACGACGGTTCCGTCAAACTTCCGACATTGCACTATGACTATTTTGACCCCTATCAACGTAAGTACGCGATCGCTGACACTCCTATCATTTCGTTGGATGTCTCCGCGGGTGTGCTCGTCGCCAACGATGACGTAGACGTTGCGGCACTACTCCCGCTGCGTGAGCGGAACGCAACGGTTCAATCGATCCGCGGACTCATGCTCGACAGTCCGTCGTCTCGTGTTGCCGTGCTTCTGCTCTGTGTCTTTGCGCCGCTACCTGCGTTGCTGCTCGCGCTCCGCCGACGAACGCGGAGCAGCAAGCGCGTTGTTCGCGTGTCCGCGGTTGAGATGTTACAGACGCTCACGGCGTCCATGGTCGCGGCACCTGATGAAGGCGCAGATGCCCGGCAAATGCGACGCGTGCTGCACGCGGCCCTCGCGGATCGTCTCGCCGTCTCCACGCATCAACTCGTGTCGCGGCGACAGGTTGAGCGAGTGCTGCGGCGACGGGGGGTTGGTCGCGCATCCACGCAGCGCGTCCTCACGTTTCTCGACGAACTTGATGTACGCGGCTTTGCGGCATCCACGAGCAACGCCGTCGGCGCAACAGATTACGCGCGTGCCGCGACAACCGTTTTTGCCCTTGTCGACAGCGAGGCGGTTCGTGGCGGGGGCGCCATCCCACACGCGACGCGGTCAGCTGCGCTCGGAGGTGCGTTGGTCGTCTGCCTAATAGCCGCAACATCGCGTGTCGTCGTCGCGCAGTCCGATTCGGCAACGGTCATGTCACGCGTCGTGCGTGCGAGCGCCGCCCGCGATACTGGGGTCTCAAATGCCGCGTCCTTCCAACGTGCCGTTGATGCCTATCACGCGCGCCGCTTCTTGGAAGCCGCACAACGGTTCGCCGACATAGCGCGCACTCGTCCGCTTGATGTTGACGTGGCCGCCAATTGGGGAACCTCCGCGTGGGCCGCTGGGGATACGGTGCACGCCGTCATCGGATGGCAGCGCGCGGCGCGACGTGATCCGTTGGCGGACGATCTGCAACAACGTCTTGCGCTGCTACCCGCAGGGGCGCGCGGCGGTCTTGCCGAGGTGCCAATGGTACCCGTGCCCGTGCTGCAGGCGATCGCTGTCGTGGCGTGGCTCATCGGCTGGGCGTGCGTCGCGTATGCGCTATTGCGTCGGTCGCGAATGAACCTGCGTCGGACGGATAGTGTGTTTAAATCCGTCGGTGTTGCACTGTGTGTAGTGGCCGTCGCGTCGGCCGGTATTGCAGTTTGGGGACGTCGCGCGCTCGATCCAACGGATCTTGGAGTTGTCGTTCGCCCAGAAACCATGCACGTCGCGCCAGGAGCAGATGCCGATGCACTGGGCGGTGTCAGCACCGGAGACGTGGTGCGGGTGATTGAGCAGCGCGATGGTTGGGATCGCGTGCATCACGCGGACGGCCGCCTTGGATGGCTGCCATCGATACGCGTTGTTGCATTGCCGCAGAACGCCGCGGCGCGATAGCCTTCCACATGGCACGAATTGCGATTCTCGCTAGTGCGGTTGCCGATCAAATCGCCGCCGGTGAGGTGGTCGAACGTCCGGCGTCTGTCGTGAAAGAATTGGTTGAGAATGCGCTCGACGCAGGCGCAACGTCGGTTGAAATCACAATTGAAGAAGGCGGACGGGCGCTCATTCGCGTGGCGGATGATGGCTCCGGAATGACTGCCGAGGATGCGGTGTTGTCCCTCGAACGTCACGCCACGTCCAAAATTACATCGGCGGAACAATTGGTCGGCGTGCGCAGCTACGGATTTCGCGGAGAGGCGTTGCCGGCCATCGCCTCGGTCGCGGAGGTTGACATCGAAACAGCGTCAGACAATGACGGAGGCACACTGGTGCGCGCGGCTGCTGGCGCGTTGCTGGAAACCCGTGCTATCGCGCGTCGTCAAGGCACCACCGTGTCTGTCGCACGATTGTTTTACAACACGCCAGCACGACAGAAATTTCTCAAGAGCGCGCGCTCAGAATGGCGGAGTATACTCGAGATTGTGCATGCAATTGCCGTGCTTCGTCGCGATGTGCATTTCACGCTTCGGCACGATGGAAAGGTCGTGCTTGAGCTCCCTCGCGCTGAGTCGTTACGTGCGAGACTCGCGGCGCTTTGGGGCCACGCCGATCTTGCGCGCTTCGTCGATACGGATGACGTGCACGGTGCCGTGCACGTGGCCGGACTTGTTGAGCGACCAGCCGATGCGGGGACGGCAACGCGACGCATACTCGTGATGATCAACGGACGCACCGTACGTGATCATGGCATCGTGCGCGCGGCGGAGGCCGCCTATCGGTCAACGTTGCCGTCTGGCGTACGACCTTCGATGGTGTTGCAAGTCCGCGTGCCGGTTAACGATGTTGACGTCAACGTGCATCCCGCGAAGTCGGAAGTTCGGCTACGTGATCGGTGGCCGGTCGAACGTGCTGTTGAAGCAGCTGTCCGACGAAGTCTCGGCATCTTTGAGGCAAGCGCGGGGATCGGTTGGCGGACATGGTCTCCGAACCCCTCGGCAGCGGTGCCGTTTGCGCGTGCGCCATTCGACGTACCGTCGTTGCGCGCACAGCCGACTGGCGACGGACTGTTCGAACCGTCGTCGGCGCCGGTTGCGCTCGAGGCAGAACCCATCTTGGTACCGCCGCTTCTGCAGTTGCGCCGGATGTATCTGATGTTCGAGCATGACGAAGGCGTCGTGCTTATCGATCAACACTCCGCACATGAGCGTGTGCTCTACGAGCAGTTTCTCGGTGTGCTGGAGCGTGGCGAAGCGCCAGCACAACGATTGCTCTTCCCAATGACGTTGCATCTTGGACCGATCGAGGCGGAGGCGTTTGAATCGCACCGTGCAGCGTTTGATGCGTTGGGTTTTGAAATCGAAGGGTTTGGCGGACATTCGGTGCTTGTGCATGCAGTACCAATGCCACATCCACGCTTTGATGCTGAGCGTTGTCTTCGAGAGACCTTAGCGGCGCTCACCGGTGATCGCGCCGCGAGTGACGCGAAGCGACACGAACGCCTCGCGGCTACTTTCGCGTGCAAAGCAGCGATCAAGGCGGGCGACGTCTTGTCCGCTGGTGAGATGCGGGCGTTGTACATCGCACTCGCGGAAACACGACTGCCCGCCCACGACGTGCACGGTCGTGCAACGATTGTTCGATTGGCATGGGAAGAACTTGATCGGCGATTCGGCCGCACGTGATTGTGCCGTGACGTTGCGCGTTATCGTCGGTCCCACGGGTGCCGGCAAGTCCTCGTTGGCGCTGCAACTCGCCGAAGCACGGGCGCTATCCATCGTCAGTGCGGATTCGCGCCAGGTGTATGCGGGATTCGACATCGGGACGGCGAAGCCATCCGCCGACGAACAACAGCGGGTTCGACACTATGGCATCGACGTGCTCCCTCCAACGACCCGTTATTCCGCACACGCGTGGGCAGCGGATGCCGACACATGGATACGTGACGCGTCGGCGCAGAGCCGACCGCCGATCATAGTTGGAGGCACGGGCTTTTACGTGCGCGCCTTACTCGCACCGTTCGATGAACTGCCGCCGTTCGATACATCGCGTCGTGAGGCGCTGCAACGGTGGCTGACGACACTGAGCGCCGCTGACATTGCGCGTTGGTGTCTGCGGCTTGATCCCGCGCGAGCCCATCTTGGCCGGACGCAACAGCTACGAGCCATAGAAACCGCCTTGCTACTGGGGGTTCGAATGAGTGAGCAGCACGCAGCAACATCCGCGCGTGCAAGGGCAAGCATTCGCGCCGCGCGCTATCTTGTAGTTGATCCTGGATTTGTGCTCGCGGAGCGCATTCGCATGCGTGTGCACGCGATGCTTGCCGCCGGTTGGATCGACGAAGTGGCGCAACTCACTGGATGCATTGCGCCTGATGCGCCCGCGTGGCAGGCGAGTGGGTACAGTGCGATGCGCGACCATCTTTCAGGCGCGTTAAGTCGTGACGCCGCGATTGAACGTATTGTCATCGAGACTCGACAATATGCAAAGCGTCAGCGAACGTGGTTCCGACATCAACTGCACGAAGGTCCCGTGACTCAGCTCAATCCGGATGCACCGAACGCATTTGCCGACGCGCTCGCATGGTATGACGACGAACGTGAAGAGGAACGATGAAGATCGGCATTACCTGCTACCCCACGTACGGTGGCTCTGGTGCGGTCGCGACCGAACTGGGCATCGCGCTCGCAGCTCGCGGGCACGAAGTGCATTTCATTACGTATCAACAACCGTTCCGTCTCCCAAGTTTTTTGCCGCGGGTGTGGTTTCACGAGGTCGACGTCGGACGATATCCGTTGTTCGAGTACCCGCCGTATGATCTTGCACTCGCGGTTCGCATGCACGAAGTCGTGCGCGATCATCAACTGGACATTCTGCATTGCCACTACGCGATACCGCACGCCACGAGCGCGTGGATCGCGCGGGAAATGCTGCGTGAGGGCGCGGGCGATGTAAAGGTCGTAACCACGTTGCACGGTACCGATATCACGATCGTCGGACAGGAGCGCTCTTTTTACACGATCACACGCTTCTCCATCGAACGGTCGGACTCCGTTACCGCCGTCTCCGACTACCTCCGCGATGAAACGTATCGCGCGTTTGGCTGCGTCGGATGCAACGTCGAAGTCATACACAATTTCATCGATCCGACCACGTTCGATCGCGCATTGCACCGCTTCCCGATTCCTGCAGACGTGATTGGCGGACGGAAAGTGTTGATGCACATCTCAAATTTTCGCCCGGTGAAGCGTGTGCGCGACGTGGTGCGCGCGTATGCCAAAATGAACGAACGCGTTGCGTCCGTACTGGTGATGGTGGGCGATGGACCCGATCGTGTTGAAGCAGAAGCGGAAGCGCGCGACCTTGGCGTCAGCGATGGTGTGCTGTTTCTCGGAAAGATTGATGCCATCGCGGAGCTGCTCGCTGGTGCTGATTTATTTTTGCTCACGAGCGACAAAGAATCATTCGGACTGAGCGCACTCGAAGCCTTAGCGTCAGGCGTCCCGGTGCTGGGTTATCGAGCAGGCGGATTGCCGGAAGTAGTCACCGACGGCGTCACCGGTTCGCTGCACGCGGTGGGCGATGTTGACGGCATGGCCGCTGCCGGTATTGCATTGCTCACGGACCCCGTGCGGTGGCAGGTGATGAGTGACGCTGCCGCGAGCGACGCGCGTCGCCGTTTTTCGCAGGACAGCATTGTTGCACAATACGAAGCGCTCTACGAACGCACACTCGCCGCCATCCCCGCCAAGTGACTCTTTTTCAAGCGATCGTTCTCGGTGTCGTGCAAGGTCTCACCGAACTGCTGCCGGTCTCCAGTTCCGCGCACCTTACCCTCGCGCCCTACTTTCTCGGTTGGCCTGATCCCGGGCTTGCCTTTGACGTTGCGTTGCATCTCGGCACGCTCCTCGCTCTCATTTGGTATTTTCGCCGGGAGTGGGTGGAGATGACGGCCAGTGCGTGGAGCATCGTGCGCACACGTCGCATCGCGACGGTGCATGACAAACGCCTAGTCTATCTCATTGTCGCGACCATCCCCGGCGGTATCGGCGGCTTGCTCTTGAATGACTACGCCGAATCCACGTTTCGCTCACCGGCGTTGATTGCGTCAGCGCTCTTGGTGATGGGTGTGCTGTTGTGGGCCGTCGATAAATGGAGCGCGCGTGTCCGCGCAATTGAAGAAGTCACGATGCGCGATGCGGTCGTGGTGGGTTGCGCGCAGGTGCTGGCGTTGATCCCCGGCGTCTCAAGGTCCGGCTCCACCATCACCGCAGGTCGCGCGTTACAGCTTGATCGGCCCAGTGCGGCGCGATTCAGTTTTCTCATGAGCATGCCGATCACCTTTGCGGCCGTTGTCCTGAAAGTCCCGCACGCCATTCGCGCGGAAGGGTTCTCGTTACCGTTGGTCGCCGGTGTGGTCGCAGCGGCCGTGAGCAGTCTGTTTGCGATTACAGTATTACTGCGCTATGTCAGCAAACACAGTTTCGGGATCTTTGCGTTATACCGTATTGCACTGGCTTTGGCAGTCTTCGCGACGATTGCCTATCGTCGCTGATGACGCATTTGCAGCGTGACGATTGGCCCACGGCGAGCGCGCTCGGATTGTCGCAGCTCATTCATCACGCCGCAGTTGCGTCGACGATGGATGAAGTGCATCGGCTCGCCGCGTCGGGTGCGCCCGCAGGACTTCTGGTAGTCGCGGATCAGCAGACGAACGGACGTGGTCGCGCGGGACGTACGTGGTCGTCACGTCCTGGGGACGGTGTGTGGATGACGCTTCTTGAACGTCCCTCTGACTCGGCGGCATCAGGCGTGCTCGCGTTGCGACTTGGGCTGGGTATCGCGCGGGCGCTGCAACCACTGGTCGACGGCGAAGTCCGCCTCAAGTGGCCCAACGACGTGTATGTCAACGATGGAAAAATTGCCGGCATCTTAGTTGAAGCGCGATGGCGTGATGCAGCGCTGGATTGGGTGGCGATTGGCGTCGGCCTCAACATGCGCGTTCCTGCAGATTTTGAGCGCGCGCGCGCCGTGCGTCATGGCGTCACGCGTCGCACGCTCTTGCAGGCTGTTGTCCCCTCGATGCGCGACGCGTCGAAGCAGCTCGGTGTGCTCACCCAGCACGAGCTTCTGGAGTGGCGTGCACGTGATCTTGCACGTGATCGCCGCGTCACGCAGCCAACGGTTGGTATAGCGCGCGGTATTGCCGTCGACGGGGCACTGCTCGTGCAGGAAGGTACGAGTGACGCACTGACGTCGATTCGCGCTGGGTCTTTAGTCTTTGCTGCTGAGTTGGGCGACACTTAGGCACATGATGTGCCTGCCATGGTGACATCTGCACCGGCCAGCGTGGCGCACCGGCGTGTCGAATCGGCATTATTGAGCTGTCGTAAGCGCTTTATTGGTAAGCATTTACCTCGTACTTGCTGATGTCCTCGCCGCTTGACGCTGCGTGACGGAGCGCTTACGTTTCTGGTGTTAGCACTCGGGGTCTGTGAGTGCTAACATCGAGCTGGTTCAATCCTCGATATTCTGACACATAAGCAGGAGACCGTAACCATGGCCACCCAGAGTGCCGCGAAAGTAGCGCCGCTCGCCGATCGCGTCGTCGTCAAGCCGCTCGAGGAAACCGAGCAGATGCGCGGTGGGCTGTACATCCCGGATACCGCGAAGGAGAAGCCGCAACAGGGCTCCATCGTCGCCGTCGGTCCCGGCCGTTTTGAAAAAGAGACGCGCGTGCCGATGGAAGTCAAAGTCGGCGACAAAATTCTCTACGGAAAGTACAGCGGCACCGAAGTGACGATCGAAGGCGAGCAGTTGCTCATTCTTCGTGAGTCGGATGTTCTCGCTGTGCTCAACTAAGTCGGACCTTAACCGTAAATAGCGACCATGGCTGCCAAAGAACTCCATTTCAACGTTGAAGCACGCGCGGCACTCAAGCGCGGCGTCGATCAGTTGGCCGAAGCAGTAAAGGTGACGCTCGGCCCGAAAGGTCGGAATGTCGTCATCGACAAAAAGTTTGGCGCACCAACGATTACGAAGGACGGCGTTACCGTCGCCAAGGAAATCGAGCTTGCCGATCCGCTCGAAAACATGGGCGCGCAGATGGTGAAGGAAGTCGCGACCAAGACGTCTGATCTTGCCGGTGACGGCACCACGACCGCGACCGTGCTTGCCCAAGCCATCTTCCGCGAAGGCCTCAAAAACGTCACCGCCGGCTCCAACCCGATGGCGCTCAAGCGCGGCATCGATAAGGCCGTTGCCGCCGTTGTTGAAGAACTGAAGCGCATCTCCGTGCCGACCAGCGGCAAGAAGGAAATTGCGCAGGTTGGTAGTATCTCCGCCAACAATGATCCAGAAATTGGCAATCTCATCGCCGAAGCGATGGAAAAGGTTGGCAAGGATGGCGTCATTACGGTCGAAGAAGCGAAGGGACTGGAGACCACACTGGAAACAGTGGACGGTATGCAGTTCGACCGCGGCTACCTCTCGCCGTATTTCGTGACCGATCCGGAAAAGATGGAAGTTGCGTTGGAAGGCGCGATGATTCTCATCCACGACAAGAAGATCTCGTCGATGAAGGATCTGCTGCCGGTCCTCGAGAAAGTGGCCCAGCTCAGCAAGCCGCTCCTGATCATCGCGGAAGACATCGAAGGCGAGGCTCTAGCTACGCTCGTCGTCAACAAGCTCCGTGGCACGCTGCGCGTCTGTGCCGTTAAGGCTCCAGGCTTCGGAGATCGTCGCAAGGCCATGTTGCAAGACATCGCGACGCTGACGAAGGGTCAGGTTATTTCCGACGAAGTGGGCTTCAAGCTCGAGAACGCGGTCCTCACGGATCTCGGTACGGCGAAGCGCATCATCATCGACAAAGACAACACGACCATCATCGATGGTGGTGGCGAATCGAAGGACATTGAAGGCCGCGTGAAGGAAATTCGTGGCGCGATCGACAAGAGCACGTCGGACTACGATCGTGAAAAGCTGCAGGAGCGGCTCGCGAAGCTTGCGGGTGGCGTTGCCGTTATCAATGTCGGCGCCGCAACGGAAGCCGAGATGAAGGAAAAGAAGGCTCGCGTTGAAGATGCGTTGCATGCAACGCGCGCGGCCGTTGAAGAAGGTATCGTCCCGGGCGGCGGTGTGGCGCTCATTCGCGCGCAAAGCGTGCTGAAAGACGTCAAGGTTGCAGAGCGCGATGAGCAGATTGGCGTGGACATCGTTCGTCGTGCAATCGAAGAACCCCTTCGTATCATCGTGCAGAATGCTGGCGGCGAAGGCTCCATCGTGGTCGAGAAGATCCGTACCGCGAAGGAAACGAGCTTTGGCTACAACGCGCTCACCGATGTGTACGAAGACCTCGTACAGGCCGGTGTCATCGACCCAACGAAAGTCACGCGCACGGCGTTGCAGAACGCCGCCTCCATCGCGGGCCTGTTGCTCACGACGGAAGCGTTGATCGTAGAGAAGAAGGAACGGTCGGAACCCGCTGGCGGCCACGGCGGCGGCGGTGGCGGCGGCATGGGCGGCATGTACTAGTCGCACCAATCGCAACTGCAGCACACAACGGGCGCCCAGCGATGGGCGCCCGTTGTCATTTTGTCACACGCTACTGGTGGCGAGGCTTTTCCGCCGACGTTGGTCCGGTCACCTGCGCGCGCAACTCACGCGCTTTGTCCTCGCCATCGATACCGCTCACGAGTTCCTTCAACAGACCGTCGTGCAGGTCGTACACGAGTCCGTGCAAAATGGGACGGCGGCCGCGTGCCCATGCGCGTTGAACAATGGGCGTACGCGAAAGTTGAAAAATCTGCTCGACCACATTGAGTTCGACGAGCCGATGCAGACGCGCTGCGTCGTCCGCAAGCTGCTCAAGTTCCGCCATATGCCAACGATAGACGTCGCGCACGACGTGCAACCAATGATCAACGACTCCATGCTTCGGCGGCATCATGGCTGCTTTCACACCACCGCAGCCGTAATGTCCGCAGATGAGCACGTGTTTGACATCGAGAAATTCGACGGCGTATTCCAACGCCGACAACATGCTTAAGTCGTTGGGGTGTGCCTGATTCGCAATGTTTCGATGGGTAAACATCTCACCCGGTTTTGAGCCGGTGAGCATCTCAGTGGGCACGCGCGAATCGCAACAGCCGATGAATAAGAAATGCGGCTCCTGACCAGCAACGCGTCGCTCGAAATAAGTCGGATCCGCGCGCCGAATATTTTCCGCCCACGCGCGGTTGTTCTCGAACAGTTCATCGTAGCTCTGCATGAATCAGTGCTGGTGGGTTGGAGTGGTCGCCGCGGCTGGGATATTGACCAGGCGATAATCGATGTGCCGCAGTTTAGCCGTTTGCGAAAATTCGTGGAGTTGCTCGAGCACATCGTAATCGAACCGCGTCGTATCGGCGCCATCAATCTCGACGCGGCATCCCTCGGGCAGCGCGTTGAGTGTGCGCTCGATATTCGCCTTCGCAAGAAATGTCGCTTGATTGGGTAGTTGGTACCGGGTCAGCACGGCACCATGCAAGCTCACAACTTTCAGTGCGGGTTGACGAAGATATTCCGCGAGAATGAAGAAAAGCGCGATGGCCAGCCCAATCCCAATCCCAACCAATAAATCGGTTGTCACGATTGCCACCACCGTAACCAAAAACGGGATGAATTGCGACCAGCCCAGTTTCCATGACGTTCGAAACAGTGAGGGTGAGGCCAGCTTGTACCCGGTGTACAACAACATCGCGGCGAGTGCAGCGAGTGGAATCAGATTTAAGACGCCGGGAATCGCCAAGACAAATCCCATCAGCAGCAGGCCATGTAACACCGCCGACCAACGCGTGCGCGCCCCGGCGTCGATATTGGCCGCGCTACGCACCACAACGCCGGTCACTGGAAGCCCACCCAACAATCCCGCGAGCGTGTTCCCGACACCTTGGGCGAGCAACTCTCGATTCGTATCCGACTCACGCTTGTACGGATCCATCTTGTCGGTCGCTTCGAGGCTTAACAGCGTCTCCAAGCTCGCAACAATCGCGATCGTGATGCCAAGTCGCCACGTCTTAGATGACGCCAGAGCGTGGAAATCCGGTACGGTGAAGAAGGTCAACCAATCGCGTGCGCTCTCCGCCAACGGAAGCTGCACAAGATGAGTTGCGCGAATCGCCAACGATGGCCAGAGCGCGCCAAACACAGCGTTCGCCCCAATACCGAGGAGCACGACGACTAAAGGTGCTGGTACTATTTTCAGCTTCTTGAATGCTGGACGATTCCACAGCACGAGCACAAGCAGTGCTAAAACCGCGATGATGACGGCGCCTATTTGGACCTGTTGCATCATGTGCGACAACGCTGAAAACGTATTCTCCGCATTCCGCTGCACGAACGCTTCGTCACCTTCGAAGTTCGCGTCGTATCCGAAAGCGTGCGGCAACTGTTTGAGGATAAGAATGATGCCGATTGAGGCTAACATCCCTTTGATCACCGCACTCGGGATGTAGTAGCCGATGACACCAGCGCGCAGAAGGCTGAAGACGATTTGCAGCACACCGCCAATGAGCACTGCAGCAAGAAAGGCTTGAAATGAACCGACCGTCGCGATTCCAGTGAACACGATGCCGGTCAGACCAGCCGCGGGCCCGCTGACCATCAACTGTGAGTTCGACAATAGACCAACGACGATCCCTCCAATAACCCCCGATACAATACCGGAAAGGAGGGGCGCACCGGACGCGAGTGCGATGCCGAGGCAAAGCGGCAGCGCGACCAACACGACGACGAGCGACGCGGGCAAATCGCTGCGCCAACTTTCTCGCAGTGACGGGGACGACGAATGGCTGTCAGTCATTACCTGTGGTGTAACGGGGGCGGGATGCGAGCCGAGTGCGCGCGAAGCTGGACCGCGAGAACGATATCCCACGGACCAACGACGGCGACACCGCAAGAATACGGAGGCGTCCCGTTAAAACCCCAAGAGAAGCTGCACGGGAGCGGACGTGTTCAGACTGCTCGTTCCTTGCGGTCCACAGGCCCGTGTCTGATGCGCCGCCCAGAGCGCATCGCGACGCCAGCCGGAGCGTCGCAGTGCATCGCGAGTGCGCGAGAGTGCATGCGCCGGCGTGTTGTTCGTTTCGCTTAAATGCGCGAGCATGATGCCGCGCAGCCCCCGATGCGCGCACGCACTCACAAACGCTGCTGCCGCGCCGTTCGACAAATGCCCCAACGCGCCGCTGATGCGCTGCTTGAGACTCCAAGGATAGGGACCATCCGCGAGCAGGCGCTCATCATGATTCGATTCCACGATAAGGAAGTCGAGTCGACGAAACGCGTCGGGCAACGCGGACGGCACATGTCCGAGATCCAGCGCAATACCCACGCGCTCACCACTTCGTTCGTCCTCGAGCACCAACGCGGTACACTCGCGCGCATCATGGGGCACAACGGTAGCACGAATGTCAAACCCGGCTGTTTTCGTGCTGCGATCAAGCGCGAGCAACGTCGCGCCAAGCGGGCACCCGGCGGTCGATTCCGCCAACGCCGACAGGGTACCTCGTGAGGCGAATAGGGGCCATCCCCATTTGCGACATGCCTGAGCCGCGCCGCTTGCATGGTCCGTATGTTCGTGCGTGAGCACGAGCGCCGAGATCTGCGACGGGTGTTTCCCAATCGCGTGGAGTCGTTTGGCCAACGTGCGAACACCAAATCCAGCATCCACAAGCACACACGTCTCTGCGCCTTCTATCAAAATCGCATTGCCGCGACTCCCACTGCCCAAGACGGTAACGCGAAGCATGACGCAGCTAGCGCGCGAACCAGCGCGCGTTCGCGATGGCAAACGCATACACGTGTGTGAGATGCGCACGTTGCGCCGCATCCATCGTTACGGCACGACGACTCATCACGCGCTCGGCCGTCTCAAGAAATTTCGGGAGCGCGTACACATCATACGGCACACGCGTGCCCCACGAAAACGGCGCAACGACTTTCGGCGGCATACCATCCATGACGTTAGCACCAGCGCCAAGCACGCATCCAGTCGTCAATCGCAAACCAATGCCGGTCTTCGTGTGATCGCCAAAAAGCGTACCGAGAAATTGTAGGCCCGTATCACGCACGCCAGTCGGTGTCCACAAGGCGACGTTGCCATACGTGTTCTTGAGGTTGCTGGTCACGGTGCCCGCGCCGAGGTTTACCCAGCGCCCGAGCACGGAGTGCCCGACAAAACCATCGTGCCCTTTATTCGCATGACCAATCATCACCGTCGCCGAGAGTTCACCATGGACGCGGCAGTGGTCGCCAATCGACGATCCCGAAATACGATCGGCCATGACCGTCGAGCTGCGGCCGACGTAACACGGACCAACGACACGGGTAAATGCTTGGACGACCGCACCATCGCGCAGTAAGACTGGGCCGAGCGTGGTGTCGAAGACCGCGTATGGCTCGACGCGCGCGCCCGCTTCAAGCCAGACCGGATGCCCGCCAAGCACGACCGGTCCACGCGCGTCGCTATCGGTGTCTTCGAACGCCGCGCATGCCAGTGATGCAGCGAGCGCGGGAATGTCGTGGAGCAGCAGCGCGTGGAGATGCCGAACAATGTCCCACACCTCGTCGAGCCACACGCCTTCAATCGACAGAACGGATGTTGGGACGACCAGCGACTCCAACGTCATCTCTCCTCGCGCCAACGTTGCACTATCAAGTGCCGCAGACAGCCGAACTGCCGCCAGTCGACCATCCATCTGCCACCCGTCGATGTGCGCGTCGGCGCCACTGCCGACAACACCAACGAGGAACGGCACCGCGCGCGCGTGCGCGATAATGGTCCCTACCGGAAGTGTCCCGCGCGCCGCAGGTGGTGAGTCAAATTCCGTAAACGCTGCGAGATGTGGTGCACCGACAAAAGAAGAAATCGAGGTGCCCAAGCGGTGTGCCCATCGTTCACGAATCAGCAACGCGCCCACACGCATTTCGCCGAGTGGACGTGTCGAAGCGAACGGTTCAAAACCGCGCGCGCACAGGTCGTCGAAGAGAACGATCACGGTCCGCGCAAATCCGCAGGCAGCGAATCGAGCAACACCTTAAGTTCGGCCGCCTTCTCGCGCGTCGTGACCAAGACGAGCCCGTCGCGCACCACGACCACGAGGTCGTGCACGCCGTATAACACCACCGCGCTATGCTCGGCATGAACCACGTTGCCCGTAGCGTCGAGTACGTGTGTGCGTCCACGCAGCGCGTTGTTGTCTGCGTCCAGCGCCCGCACGCGGTGCAACGCAGCCCACGTACCCACATCATCCCACCCGAAGTCGCCAGCCATGACCAGCACGCGAGACGACCGCTCGAGCACGCCCACGTCAATTGCAATTGAGCGCACGACAGAAAAGAAGTCCGTCATGTTGCCTTTTGCCGAATCGAGCGCCGCTTGCACCTCGGGCGTGTGCGCACGAATCTCGTCGAGGAGATCCCCAACACACCACGCGAAAATTCCGGAATTCCACAAAAAACCATCGGCAACCATTTCAATAGCGCGCGCACGATTCGGCTTCTCGACAAATCGAGCGACCCGATGTACGGACGGATGGACCAGCGCGCCGGGTTGGATATATCCGAACCCAGGATCGGGACGCGAAGGGACAATCCCCACCGTCACAAGCGCGCGTTCGCGGAGTGCAAGTGTTGCGGCGTCAAGCAGCGTGCGTTGATACCCCGCAACATCGCCGATCGCCCAATCGGCATGCACGCACAGCATCACCGCGTCCGGACCTGATCGCTTCGCGATAATCGTCGCAGCCCACGCAAGCGCTGCGCATGTCCCTGCCGGACGCGGTTCGGCGATCACGTTGTCCGGCAACAATGTTGAATCCATTGCCAGTACCGCCGCGCGGAGCGACGCATTCGTGAGAATCAACGTTCGCTCGGGTGGTGCCAACGACGCCATGCGATCCAGCGTGTCGCGCAGCATCGGTGCATCGCTGATCAGCGGCAGCAGTTGCTTCGGTCGTTCCGGTGTTGAGAGCGGCCAAAACCGCGAGCCAACACCACCAGCGAGTACCACATTCCAAAGTATCATGCGAGAGTCAGGAGGACGCGCTCATCGAGCCGTCGCGGACGAGACGCGGCTCATCATCGACAACGAAAATTTGCGCAGGCGGCGGTGCGTGGTCGCGGGCGCGTGCTGAATAAGTCAGCGTCAGACGATCGCCGCAATCTGCGCGCGATGTCGGCGCAGGTCGTAGAGTAGTGCGGCCAAGTTCGCGCCCTCGCGCAGCAGCACCAGTAAGATCGCCTCGGGGGAAACCGACGTGACGATCGCCGTGCCCGCACCGTACTCGAGCACCATCAACGTAAAAATGCCGCGTCCGGCTGCCGTGCCCATGTCGATTGCGGCAGCCACCATCGGCGGCACGTGCGCCGCCAGACCGTCGGGGTCGAGCGCGCCTTCAGCGGCGCCGTCGATGAGCAGGCCATCGCGGCCCAGCACAATCACCGCATCGACGCCATCTCGGCGTCGTAATGCTCCTACCAGGTCGCGAATAGTGGCCATTTTGGAACGCTGTGCTTCGCGTGGGGTGAAGTCAAGCGACTAAACCGCTTGCCCGGACACGAGTTGGGCGGTAACCTCCGAGTTCGCTTTTGCCATGGGGACTACACTGTTGCTTCGCAATTTCAGCGCGCGCACGTTTCTGCGACGCGCTCTGTCGTTTTCGGCGGTCAGCGTCGCGGTATTCGCGCAAGCGGCATGCGGTGGCGCAGCGTCGTTGCTGTCGCCCGCGTCCATCGAAAACGTCACACGCATTTTTAGTGTGTATGCGCTCACCGGCACGTCCAACGCTCTCCCGGCCGCGTACAAATTCACAACAGAATCGCTCGAACGTCCGCAGGTCTTGAGTTCTGGTGCCATCAATTTTGATGTCGCCTTCGACATTACCTCCGACGGGCGGGTGCGCGTCTTGCCAGCGAAGTTTGTCGTGCCCTTACCACCCGCTGGAGCACCCGTGGTGGGTCTTCAGAAAATGACGGTCACGTTCGATCTCCTCGCGCGGGCGCCAACCGCCGGATTTCAAACCGACAGCGCGGTTACTGTTGGCATCGGCGAGACGTACACGATCAAGCTCGCAAATTCCGGATGCACTTTTCGCGAACCATTTTACGCGAAGATCACGGTCGACAGCATCGTGTTGTCGCAGCGACGCGTGGTTGTGCGATCGCTCATCAACCGAAATTGCGGCTTTTTCGCGCTCACCGACGGATTGCCGACCTTCTGATTTCCTTATGCACGACATTCGCCTACTGCGCGACCAATTGGATCGACTGCGCGACGGCATGCGTCGTCGAAAAAAACTTGGAGAACTTGCGCCGCTCCTAGATCGCGCCGAAGAACTGGAGCGTGATCGTCGCTCTGCGATCACCGAGCTTGAAGCACAACAAGCGCAGCGAAATCGGCTCACGCAGGAAGTCGGCGAGCGTCGAAAGGCGGGGCTCGAGGCGACCGATTTGATCGCGGCCGGTCGCGCGGTCGGCGATGTCATTGCAGCGCTCGAACATCGGAAATCGTCTGCAGAAGCTGCCGTGCAAGCGCTCGTGTACGAGTTGCCAAACCTCACCTTCGACGAAGTCCCCGAGGGAGGCGACGAAGCGAATCGCATCATGCGCGCATGGGGTGCGCCGCGACCAGACGGCTCGCTCATCAAGCCTCATTGGGAAATCGGCGAGCGTTTGGGCCTGCTGGACTTGACGCGAGGCGCGAAAATAAGTGGATCGGGGTTCATCGTGTATCGCGGCATTGGCGCGCGACTCGTGCGCGGTCTTATGAACATGATGCTCGATATTCACACGGTCGAGCATGGGTACGAAGAGTGCTCAGTGCCGCTCGTGGTGAATCGTGCGTCGATGACTGGGACCGGACAGCTTCCCAAGTTCGCAGACGACATGTACCACATTAACGAAGAAGATCTGTTCCTCATTCCGACATCCGAAGTTCCCCTGACCAATCTGTATCGCGATGAGATTCTCGACGCGACCGAACTCCCGAAAAGCTTCTGTGCGTTCACCCCTTGTTTTCGTCGTGAAGCCGGCGCGGCTGGAAAAGACACGCGCGGACTTTTGCGGGTGCATGAGTTCGATAAAGTGGAGCTGGTGAAATACACCACACCCGAGTCGTCGCTCACGGAGCTTGAGTTGCTCACGTCGCACGCCGAAGTCATTTTGCAGCGATTGGAGTTGCCTTACCGCGTGCTTTTGCTCGCCGCCGGTGATACAGGGTTCGCCAGCGCGAAGACGTACGATCTTGAAGTCTTCGCGCCCGGTGTTGGCAAATGGTTGGAAGTCTCGAGCTGCAGCGTCATGTCTGACTTTCAGGCGCGCCGCGCAAACATTCGCTATCGCCCCGCGCCCGGCGAAAAGCCGCGTTTCTTACATACGCTAAATGGCTCAGCGCTCGCGTTCTCCCGGATCATTGCCAGCTTGCTCGAGCACGGACAACAGGCGGACGGCTCCGTGCGCGTTCCCGAAGCGTTGCAGTCGTACATTGGATGTAGCACGCTGCGGTGATCGGGTGCGCGTAGTGAAAGCGCGCGTATCGATCGACGCGTAAGCGAGGCTCTGCATGCGCCGCCGCCGCTGGCCCGTAGTCGTAATGGTACTTGGCGTGCTCGCACTCTTAACCTGGTATGTGGGCTACACGCAGCACGTAGTCACCCAACTCCGCGTTGCTGCCGCGTCGCAAGGGCGTATGTATTCGCGCATCTACCTCGCGCTCAACGATACCAGCGTCGCTGGTCAAGATCCCACCACCGTACTGCTCGAGCTGGCGGGGCAAGTCCGCGAATCCGGGCTTCCGCTCGTGCTCACTGATGCACACGGTGGCGTTTCGGGTGCGGCAAATCTGCCATTTGACGAGCCACTGGATGGCCCGCGCACCAAGGCCTACGTGCAGCAGTTGGATCGTGTCAACGCACCCATTATCGAGCTGGGTGTCGGCGGGGTACACTACGGCGATAGCCCGATCATCACTGGCTTGAGAGTCATACCAGTATTGCAGGCCATAGCAATCGGGCTGTTACTGGCTCTCGCACTGTATGCGCTCGTCGAACGCGGTCGCGCCGAACGGGAAAAGGTCTGGGCCGGCATGGCGCGCGAAGCGGCGCATCAACTCGGTACGCCCCTATCGGCAATGGCAGGTTGGATTGAACTACTGCGCGACGAAATAGAGACGCCTACCGCCAAGCGCGCCGTGCTTGCGATGGAGCAGGATATTCAACGACTCGATCGCGTCTCGCATCGTTTCGAGCGCATTGGGCGACCGCCGCGTCGAGATGGCGTGGAATGCACCGCACTGGTTGACCGCCTTGCCGCATACTTTGCCGCTCGTGCGCCAACGTTGGCGCGTCGTGTTCTCATCACGTCAGAACATCCCACGGCGCCGCTGGTGGCCGTCGGCGATGGTGTGCTCCTTGAGTGGGTACTTGAAGTGCTCATCAAGAACGCGATCGATGCGTTGGCAGGTCGCGACGGGCTTGTCGTCGTGTCCGCCCACCCCCTGCCCGAAGGTGGCGTGAACATTCGCGTTGCGGATGACGGCCCCGGCGTGCCGCGACAATTGCGAAAGCGCATCTTCGACGCCGGCTTTTCGACGAAAGATCGTGGCTGGGGCATCGGTCTCGCCCTCGCGCGCCGCATCGTCGAAGAAAATCACGGTGGAAAATTGACGCTCGCGGAGACGAGTCGTGGCGCCGCCTTCGACGTTATCTTGCCTGGATGACAACGACGGGTTTTACTGGATCGCTTTTCGACGCAGTACCGAAACCGACACTGAAGCTGGACGCCGCCGAACAAGGGCTCAATTCGGCGCAGCGTGAGGCGGTCGCCCACGATGACGGACCGATGCTCGTGATTGCCGGGGCGGGCTCAGGGAAAACGCGCGTGCTGACAACGCGCATCGCGCGACTCATTGGGACCCGGGGCGTGGCGCCGCACGAAATACTCGCTGTCACATTTACAAACAAGGCCGCTGGCGAAATGCGTGATCGGATCGCGCGGCTGCTCGGTCACGAACCGAAAGGCATGTGGTGCGGCACCTTTCACGCACTCGGCGCGCGACTGTTGCGCGGTGTTGCACCGCTGGTGGGTCGCGAACCAAACTTCACTATTTACGATGAAGATGATACGCTGGCGGCGTTGAAGCGGGTCATGGAGCGTCGCGGGGTCAGCCCCACCCAGTTTGCGCCAAAAGCAATCCTCAGCGCGATCAGCGATGCGAAAAATGCGCTCGTCTCGTCGAGTGACTACGCGACCAACGCATTTGATGTGTTCTCGAAAACCGTCGCGGGCGTTTACGCGGATCTCGAGAGTGCGCTCGAACGCGCGAACGCGGTCACGTTTGACGATCTGCTTGTGCTCCCCGTGCGCGCACTACAACGCGACGAAGCTGTGCGGACGCACTACCAGCGGCGATTCCGATACGTGCTGGTCGACGAGTATCAAGATACAAACGCCGCGCAATATAAGTTTGTATCGCTCATGGGTGGTGGTCGAGGGAACGTGATGGTCGTGGGTGACGACGATCAATCCATTTATGGTTGGCGCGGCGCGGACATTCGCAACATTCTCGATTTTGAGCGTGATTTTCCCGGCGCGCGCGTCGTGCGACTTGAAGAAAACTATCGATCCACGCCAAATATCTTAGACTTGGCGAATGCGGTCATCGCCGAGAATACAGAACGTCGTGGGAAGACCCTGCGTGCGACGCGCCCGGCAGGCGAACCTGTCACGCTTGTCGAGACCTTAGACGAACGTGACGAGGCAGATTTTATTGCCGACGTGGTGATTGATCGCACCGCGCGCGGAGACTGGCAACGCCGCGATTGCGCCGTGCTCTATCGCACAAACGCACAAAGTCGCGCGGTGGAAGACGCGTGTCGCCGACGCGGTATTCCGTACCGACTCGTTGGTGCGGTTCGGTTCTATGATCGACGAGAGATACGCGATTTGATGGCGTATTTGAAACTGGTGGCCAATCCGGCAGACGACGAAGCGTTTCGCCGTGCGGTCAACGTACCGAAACGCGGCCTCGGCGATGTCACGCTCGCGGCGCTCGCCGAACGTGCCGCCGTAGACGGCGTTTCGTTGCTCACGGTCGCGTCGCGCGCCGACGTACTCGCCGGGATGCGGCCTGCGGCGCGTGCCGCACTTAATGAGTTTGTCGCACTCGTGCATAAATTACGTGTGCAAGCAGTCGATGCGTCAGTCGATGAGCTATTGCGCGATCTGATCGACGCGACGCGCTACGCGGAGTACCTGCGCGCGGAAGGACAAGAAGGGATCGAGCGCGTAGAAAACGTACGCGAAATGGTGGCCGGTGCAGCAGAAGTCGTCGCCGACGACGGAGGCGAGGTCGGGCTCACACCACTGGATCATTTTCTACAAAAAGCCACACTCGTGGCCGGTATTGATCGGCTCGACCCTGACGCAGACGCTATCACCATGATGACAATGCACAACGCCAAGGGACTCGAATTTCCGTTGGTTATTGTATCCGGCCTCGAAGACGGACTGTTTCCGCTTGCGCGCGCAGCGGACGATCCGAAACAACTCGAAGAAGAGCGGCGACTGTTTTACGTCGGGATCACGCGCGCGGAAAAAAAACTGTACTTAACGTGTGCAGAACAACGGCGCCGTAACGGTGAGTTGATGACGTCGATGCCTTCCAGATTCTTGCGAACGATTAGCTTCTCGCTCGCCGAACGACAACAGACGAAGCGCGTGCGCACCGAAGGTCGCAGGGCATATGGTGGAGCAGGTCGACCCTCCGGCGACGAGAGTTGGGGACGGAGTTCATTTGGCAGCGGCGCTGGTGGCAGTTCGTCCTCGACCGGAAAGCGCGCGGTCGGGCCGTACGGCAGCGCCACATATCGCAGCAACGATTCCGCGTTCGGTAAGGCGCCGAAGTCGTGGGCCGCATCACCGTCGGCGAAAAGCAAGTCGGTCGCGCCCGAAGACGAATCACAGGATGCACCGCAATTTGCCATTGGCGAGCGTGTGCGGCATGCAAAATTTGGTAGCGGAACGATTGCAGAGCTCAGTGGAAACGGGCGCGATGCAAAGGTGCGCATCGATTTCGACAACGAAGAAATCGGACGGAAAACACTGGTGATCGCGCAAGCAAACCTTGAACGCGGGCTGGAATAGTGGCCGTCACAGAACAGGATGTAATGGCGGTCGCGCAGCTCTCGCGATTGGTCATTGATGACGCGCGGCGGCCCGAAATCGTCAACGAATTAAATCGCATTCTGGAGCACATGGATGTGCTGCAGAGTGTGGCGATTCCATCCATCGCTTCCGATGCGCACGCGACGCCGTCACGTGCGCAACGACAGATGCCGTTGCGTGAGGATGTTAACACACCCGTGCGTGTGCAGGCGGAACGCGCGAGTTTCGCGCCCGCGCTTCGCGATGGATTTTTCCTCGTGCCGCGTCTCGCCACCCACGCGGATGAGACTGACGGATGAATCGAACACTGCCCGACGGGTTGCTGGCCGTGTCGGCCGCCGCGCTCGCGCATGGCGTCACTGTTGGTGACATCGATCCTCGTGCACTGCTCGCGGAAACCGTGGCGAGATTTCACGAGGTGCATGCGGGTACCGGCGGACTCAATGCATTTTTACATCTCGACGTGGATGGAGCGCGCAACGCGGCGACGATGGTCAGCGCTCGTGTGTTGCGCGATGATCCGATGCCGCTCGCTGGCGTGCCGGTCGCGGTGAAGGACAACATCGCAACATTGCGCCTGCCAACAACCTGCGGCTCACGCATTCTTGGCGACTATGTCAGTCCGTACGAAGCGACGGCCATAGCACGGTTGCGCGAGGCCGGCGCGATCATTTTCGGAAAGACCAACATGGACGAATTTGCCATGGGGTCGTCGACGGAAAACAGCGCTTTCGGTCCTACGAAAAATCCGCACGACGATGCACGCGTACCCGGCGGTTCATCCGGCGGTTCTGCTGTTGCCGTCGCCGCTGGCGTTGTGCGCATCGCCCTTGGCTCAGAGACCGGTGGCTCGGTGCGCCAGCCGGCGGCATTCTGCGGTGTCGTCGGTATTAAGCCTACTTACGGACGCGTAAGTCGCCACGGGTTGGTTGCCTTCGCCTCATCGCTCGACCACATCGGCGTCTTCGGTCGCACGGTCGATGACGCAGCATTAGGTCTAGAAAGTATCGCTGGCGTTGATCCACTCGATGCGACATCCATTGACCGTCCTGTGGTAGGCTATCGCGATGGAATGTCCGTGGAAAGCGAGCAACCGCTCGCGGGGATCGTGATCGGCAAACCCGTCGAATACTTCCCCGATTCACTCGACAGAAACATCCGCACACTCTGCGATCGCGCTGCCAACATTCTACAGTCGCTGGGCGCCGAAATTCGCGACGTGTCATTGCCGCACACGGATCTCTCGATTCCGGTCTACTACGTTGTGGCGCCCGCCGAAGCGTCGAGTAACCTGGCGCGTTTTGATGGGGTGCGATTTGGCGCACGGAAAGGTGAGGGCAGCTTGCGTGAGATGTACGAGCGGACAAGATCCGAAGGGTTTGGCGCAGAGGTGATACGGCGCATTCTCCTCGGCACCTATGTGCTGTCGGCGGGCTACTACGATGCCTACTACCGACGCGCACAAGCCGTGCGAGAATTGATCGCCGCTGACTTCACCACCGTGTTCGCATCCGGTGTGCACATTCTGCTCACGCCCACTACGCCAACAACGGCATTCCCGCTCGGCGCTGTTTCAGATCCGTACGACATGTACCTGAGCGATATCTTCACCGCGACCGCAAATCTTGCCGGTATTCCCGCAATGTCGCTGCCCATCGGCCGAGTGAACGGATTGCCGGTCGGCGGTCAGTTACTTGCTGCGCATTTCGACGAAGCGCGCATGCTCCGGGTGGCATATGCGCTCGAGCGCGCCCTGGGAGACGAGGCACACCGATGACCACCGCTCCTTACGAACTGGTGATCGGCCTCGAAGTGCACTGTCAACTCAAAACAGTCACGAAAGCCTTCTGCGGTTGTCGAACATCATTTGGTGACACGCCGAATTGCAACACGTGCCCCGTGTGCTTAGGGCTGCCCGGCGCGCTACCCGTGCTCAATCGTCATGCGGTGCAATTAGCAACGCGTGCAGCCTACGCACTCGGGTGCACCGTACACGCAACGTCAGTCTTTGCACGCAAGAATTATTTCTATCCGGATCTGCCAAAGGGCTATCAAATCTCACAATTCGACCGTCCCCTTGCGACAGGTGGACTTGTTGAGATCGGGCGGAATGCCGACGGATCCGCGCACGCGATTCGCATCACGCGGGTGCACATGGAGGAAGATGCTGGTAAGTCGGTGCATGACCGCTACCCATCCGTTTCTGCTGTCGATCTGAATCGCGCCGGAACGCCGCTCGTCGAAATTGTCTCCGAGCCGGATATCCGATCATCGGCGGAAGCGGGGCTCTATCTCCGCCGGCTCAAGCAGATCCTCGAGTACGCAGACGTATCGGATGCGAACATGGAAGAAGGATCACTCCGAGTCGACGTCAACATCTCCGTACGTCCGATCGGAAGTGCCGCACTCAATACACGCACAGAAATTAAAAACCTCAATACGTTCTCCGGCGTTGAACGCGCGATTGACGTGGAATTCGTTCGGCAATGCGCGATCGTCCAAGCAGGGGGGACAATCCAACAGCAGACGATGCTGTGGGACGGCGCGCGCGGAGTGATTCGTCCGGCGAGGAGCAAAGAGGCGAGCCACGATTATCGATATTTCCCAGAACCGGATCTCCCGCCGCTCGTACTCGACGCGACTTGGCTTAACGCGCAGCGCGATGCACTGCCCGAACTGCCGCTAGCCAAACGTCTGCGATTTGTTGCGACCTACGCGCTCACCCTTGCCGATGTCGAACAGCTCACCGCCACAGAAGCGATAGCGCAAACGTTCGAGCGCGTAACCGAAGCATGTGGCGACGCGAAACGTGCGTCAAATTGGGTGCTCGGACCGTTGCTCGGAGCGCTGAACGTGTCGGGCCGCCGCATTGAATCACACCCGGTGTCCGCGACCACGCTCGGCGCATTGATTCGCTTGGAAGCATCAGGCGCCATTTCGAACACTGCGGCCCGTCAGCTATTCACGATGCTCGAAACCGAAACCATCGATCCGCTCACGCTCGCGAATCGAGAAGGACTGCTAAAGATTAGCGATGACGACGCGATCATTGCGTGGATCGATGACGTGCTCGCCGAGCATCCCGTTGAAGCCGGACGCTTTCTCGCTGGAGAAGTAAAACTGCAAGGCGTGCTTGTGGGCTACGTGATGAAAAAATCGAAGGGGTCGGCGGATCCACGCAAAGTGAATCAACTCTTGGCCACACGCACGGGTTGAAACAATGGTGCGGACAATCCCGCAGCGTGTCGGAGAGCCGTCTCCGGCATGCCGAACATACGATCCGCTTCCAATGCGGCCCGTACATCACCACCTTGTCGACGCGCAAGTCGTCGCACCTTTTTTGCGGACCGCAAAGGCTCGTCACCCGACGGATCGTAAAGAAACGCCTCGCTGCGTTCCCAGAGATTCAGCAAATCAATGATGTAGTCGAAGGAGCGCGTGAGATACCGCCCCACGTCCGCATCGCTTAAGTCCCAGCGACTGTTTTCCGAGACAAGTTGAAAAATACGTTGCCACGAATCGGTATCGGTGACGTACACCATGCCACGAAAGATTCGACGATTGGTCGGCGTGCCGAATATTGTTGGACTTAAAATCCGATCCAAGTGCTGATCGGAATTGCCGTGATCGAGAAATAGTAATTCTCGCGCGCGACGCGGCCATGGATCGCCGAGGTGTGTGTCCACGCGACTCTCCCAATAACTGTGACCCACGGCCGTGGTGCTGGACGTAACGGCGAGTTGACGAGGTACGTAAAAATTATGAGCGACCACGTCCGCCGCGAGATGGGCCATGTATCCCAGAGCAAACGCGCGGAGTGCAGAATCTTCGGCTTGATCGTGTATCTCTAAGCCGATGTGCCACGAATGACAGTGTCGCCCTACATCGGCATACTTTTTCGCAATGCTCGTATCGGCCGCGATCGACCCGTACAAAAAGTCAGACGGGAAAGCTGCGAGTAACTCCGCAATCGCCCCCGGAACAAGCGCTAGATTTCGGAGGACTGCGTCGCCAAGAAAGACGTGTGTACCCGGCGTCCACGCGAACAGCGGTGCAGGCGCAATCATCGACGCAATCACGATCACGGCCGCCGCCGCTACCCATGGCGGCCACTGCGGACCGTTACGCAGACTCCGACCCGTCACGCGACGCGCCTCGAGCGCGCACAGCGGGTTTTTCCTGATGTTCTCGCACGACCGACGACCTCCGGTTGCTGCGCGACCGCTTCCCAAAAACAGCACCGAATGCACGCGCGCCCATGTTCGCCCCGCGCAGAGCAGAGACGGCCGAGATCGCGACGTCTTCCAGTTCCGCCTGAAGCACGTCAAGTACGGCGTTCACCTCGTCTACACGCTGCGCCGTTGTATCCGCAGCATCGTACAACCGATCACCAATTTCTTCCGCAGCACTCGTAACCCGTTCGATGTCGCGTCGCACGCGGGTCACCACCGCTCGGGCGTCGCCCACGACGCGATTCGCGTTCTCAATCAAGGGACGCGTCTCGTTAGACAGGCGCTCCACGGCCTCGTTGAGTCTCGAGACGCCTAGTCGGACGGTATTGAGTAACAGCACGAGGGTGACGAGCACCGCAACGCCAAGCAGAAGAACGACGATCTGCAAAACACCACTAGTCCACTCAAACAGGCCACGCATCGGCAGAACGCGCGCGATAACCGTATCTGGGTGAGTGACCGCTTGGAGCACCTGCGCTGAAAGTGCGAAAGCCAGAGACATTCTTTGTGATCTAAGGGGTGCTGAGAAGGTGGTCAAGCAAATGTGCGCTTGACGCTGTGGTTTCGTGTCGGTGATCCTTCAGGAAGGCTGCACCTTCAGGTCCGCGTTCAACCCCATCCGCATGTCTGCTGTCCAGTTCGTCGTAGAAGGGGGCCAACGCCTCGGTGGAAGCATCCGACCCGCCGGAAACAAAAACGCCGCGCTGCCGATTGTTGCCGCCGCGCTTATCACCGATCAGCCGGTGATGCTGGAAAACGTGCCACGCATCCGGGATATCGAAACGCTAGTCGAGCTCATTCGCACAACCGGGGCCGAGTGCGAGTGGACGGGTCCGAATGCACTGCGCATACATGCGCGCGAGATTCGTGCCGCAAATCTCGACCCAACGATGTGCGCCCGCATTCGCGCGTCGATTTTGCTGGCGGCACCACTCCTCGCGCGTTGCGGTGAAGTCACCCTCTCGCCGCCCGGCGGCGATGTCATCGGCCGCCGCCGCTTAGACACGCACTTCCACGTGCTTGGCGCGCTCGGCGCCGAATATGAGCTGGGCGAGCGTTTTCGTTTCGCGACGCGAGGGCTCGTCGGCGCTGATGTCTTTCTCGACGAACCGAGCGTTACCGCGACGGAAAATGCACTCGTTGCGGCCGTCGCAGCGAAGGGCACGACGATTCTTCGTAACGCGGCGAGCGAGCCGCACGTACAAGATCTTGCGCATTTCCTCATCGCCCTCGGCGCTCACATTGAAGGCATCGGCTCCAATGTCTACACCGTGCACGGTGGACGTCCATTGCACGGCGCCACGCATACCATTGGACCGGATCACATTGAAGTCGGCTCGTTCATCGGCTTGGCTGCCGTGACGCGATCGGAAGTGCGTATTGAACGTGCCGGCGTGCAACAGCTGCGCAGCACGCTTATGGGGTTCGCACGTCTCGGTATCGAATGCGAGATCGATGGCGATGACCTCATTGTTCCTGCCGAACAAACGCGGCGTATTCAAAGTGATCTCGGGGGCCATGTGCCGAAGCTGGAGGACCAACCTTGGCCGGCGTTTCCCGCCGATCTCATGTCGATCGCGATCGTCACGGCGACACAATGCGAGGGCATGATTCTCATGCATGAAAAGATGTTTGAATCACGTATGTTCTTCGTGGACAAACTGGTCGCGATGGGTGCGCGTATTGTATTGTGCGATCCACATCGCGCGATTGTCTCGGGTCCAACGCGTTTGCGCGGTACCAAAGTCGAATCGCCGGATATCCGCGCGGGCATGGCCATGCTACTCGCCGCACTTTGCGCGGACGGAACCAGTACCATCAACAACGCACAGCAAATCGAGCGGGGGTACGAACGTGTGGAAGAACGACTTGGCGCACTTGGGGCGCGTATTCGTCGCGTTGAGCTGAGCGCCCGTTGAACGCGGTGCAACCGTGGTGATCAACGTCGACGCCGCGTTGCCGCACGCGGACCACGTGACGGCATTTCCTGCTGGCATTTTCGCGTTCACGACCAAGCGGAGCGCAGGCTCATTCGGTTTTGGCTCGTCAGAAACCGTGGCGACAGTCTGGGATCGATGGTCGACTTTGCAGGACGGACTATCCGCGCTCGGCGTTTCGCGGTTGGCATCCGCAACGCAGGTGCACGGTGCTGTCGTTGAACAGCACCAAGCAGGGTGGCATGGGTGGCTGCGCATGCGCGGCGTTGACGGTCACGTAACCAACGTGCCGGGAACCGCACTCGTCATCACGGTCGCCGACTGCACCCCGATCTTCATCGCACATCCTGCTGGTGCAGTCGCTGCATTACACGCGGGTTGGCGCGGAACCGCCGCGCGCATTTTGGATGTCGGACTCGATCTGCTCGAATCGATAGGGTATCCTGCCGATGAATGCGCCATTCACCTCGGGCCGGCAATTTGTGCGTCATGCTATGAAGTGGGACCCGAGGTGCTGACGGCCGTTTTCGGACAATCGCATACGTCGCACGGTCAGCTTGACGTACGCGCGGTTCTCACGGAACACGCTCACAAACGTCGCCTTGCATCCGTCGCCTCGTCCACGTGGTGCACGCGGTGCGACCGTGATCACTTCTTCAGTCATCGCGCCGGTGACGACGGACGACAACTTGGCGTTATTGTGTTACCGGGTGAGTCATCTTGACCTTCTTCGGCACGGTCCCTAAGTTCACAATCTGATCAGCAATTGCTACTTGGCGTCGCCCGCGTGGCGATGGAAGTGTGGGGATGGTCCCCACACTTTTTTGTTCTAAGTTGGTTTTTCCGCAGGTGAGGTTTGCACATGCGCGAGACGGTGGAACCCATTGTCGCGCAGGAGCTTGACTCGTTGGGGTTCGATTTAATCGAACTGCGTCGGGCTGGCTCAAAGTCACGACCGGTGCTTGAGATTCGCATCGATCGGCGCGACGGAAGTAAGGTAACGATCAACGACTGCGCCCGCGTCTCCCGTGCTGTTGAAGCGCGATTGGAAGCGGGCGCGTTGGTGACCGAGCAATACGTGTTAGAAGTTTCGTCGCCTGGAGCAGATCGACCGCTTCGGACGGCCAGCGATTGGCGCCGCTTCGTCGGTCGCCGAGCGACGGTGACGAGCGCGATGTTGGTGGGCGGTAAACAGGAAATCGAGATCCTCGCATTAGATGGCGAGGAAGGCGCAGAGGTTGCGAACGTGCGGGACGCGAAGGGTGTGGACCATTTGGTCCCGCTGTCGGCGATCACGCAGGCGCGGCTTGCGTTTCACTGGAAACGATAGGGGATAGCGGATGGTCGGATCGGCGGAGATTCTCGCAGCGTTCCGCGAACTGTCCAATTCGAAGCAGCTCGATCGAACGGAACTGCACGGTCTGCTGCAGGACGGCATTCATGCTGCCCTGATGAAAAAGCATGGCGCCAATGTGCAGGCCGAGGTCGAGATCGACGAGGAAAAGGGCGCCATCCGCATCGTGCTGCTCAAGACGGTGGTCGAGGAGGTGACCGACCCCTCGCGCGAAGCGCTGCTCGAAGAGGCACGGTTCGTCGACCCCGAGTTCCAGATCGGCGATGTCATGGAAATTCCGGTCGACTTCGCGGAGTTTGGCCGGACGGCCGTGCAGGCCGCGAAGCAACGGATCATTCAACGCGTGCGTGAAGGCGAACGCACCCGCATCAAGGACGAATTTGCTGATCGCGTTGGCGATCTCCTCTCGGGCGAAGTTCAGCAGATTGAGCGCGGCAAGCTCGTCGTCATGCTCAACAAATTTCGCGAGGCGGAAGCGATCATCCCGTATCGTGAACAGAACCATCGAGAGCACTACCATCAAGGTGAGCCAGTGCGCGCGGTGCTCAAGCGCGTCGAGGACACGCCCAAGGGTCCACGGCTTATCCTGAGTCGCGCCGACGCCTTGTTCGTGCAAGCGCTCTTCAAGCTTGAAGTGCCTGAAATCCAACAGGGGATCGTGGAGATTATGGCCGCCGCCCGTGAAGTGGGTAGCCGCACGAAAATCGCGGTCACATCTCGTGACGACGCAGTCGATCCCGTTGGCGCGTGCGTCGGACTGAAAGGTTCGCGCGTGCAGGCCGTCGTCAATGAACTCGGCGGTGAACGCATCGATATCGTTCCATGGTCCCCCGATCCGGAACGCTTCGCAAAGTTGGCATTGGCACCGGCACGTGTGGCGCGCGTGTTCAGCGATGCGCTCACGCGCACCATTCAGGCCGTTGTCGACGAAGATCAACTGTCGTTGGCCATTGGGCGCAACGGGCAAAACGTGCGCCTCGCGTCCGAGCTGACAGGATGGAAGATCGATCTGTATTCCAGTCGCGAGTGGTTGGAGAAGGGCGGGGAAGCGCCGCTTTTTGCCCCGCTGCCGGAAGAAGCGGATGTCGAAGTTGACGTCCCGCTCAACGAAATCGACGGTCTGGAAGTCTCCACCGTTGCAGTACTGGCTGAAGCCGGTTTTCGCACACTGAACGACATCCTCGACCTTGATCGCGACGATCTCTTGCGGCTGCCGGGTATTGCTCCGGAAGAGGCAGATCGCATCATGGCGATCATCGATGAGTTGACCACTGAAGTCGATGGAGATGGCGCAACGCCCGCAGGCGGAAATGCGTGATGGCGGAGGCGGTTTCTCCTGAGTTGGACGATGCTGTACGTCGGAAAGTGCTCGCGCTGGTGGGTTTAGGAGTGCGTGGTCGATTGGTGGTGGTCGGTGCGGAGCGGGTGCGCAACGAAGCGATGAAGGGCGCCGTGCAGTTAGCGATCGTGGCGACTGACGTTTCGCGACACTCGTTGGACAAGGTTGTGCCGGTACTTCGGGCGCGACACGTACAGGTGATAGAGTGGCCGAGTTCGGCCGAGCTGGGCGGTGCCGTTGGACGTGATACGACGGCAGCGGTCGGAATCGTAGATCAGGCGCTGGCGCGCGGTATCCGTGGCGCCGTAGCCGGGGCTGCCCCGGCGAGCGACGCGACGCGCGTTTCGCGGTAGGAGGATGGGTTGAGCAAGCTTCGTGTGCATGACTTGGCAGGTGAGTTCGGCATCTCCGCAGACGAGGTGATCGCACTGCTTCGCCAAATGGATGTTCCTGTGCGCAGCCATCTGTCGCTGCTCACAGATGACCAGGTGTCTCGTATTCGCGCTCGTTGGGAGCGTGAAAAGCGCGTGCGCGCCGAAAAGGCGCTGCCGGCGCCGATCGCTCCGCGTCGCCGTCGGACCGGCACGGCCGCGCCCGAAGTGGCGCCTTCCGTGGCTGAGCCGGAGGTTGCCGGCTCCGTGGTGCGACGTCGGCGCAAGACTGAGAGCGATTTAGCAACTGACGACGTCGTCGCCGCCGAACCAGAGCAGATCGAAACGTCACGAGAGCCCCTCGCCGTTGCGATCGCCGCTGCCGCCGTCGTCGAGCTCGAGACGCGTGCGCCAACAATCGCCGCCCGCGAAATCGAAGTCGTAGAGCCGACAGTGACCGTGACACCACCTGCGGCCGTTGCGACCATTGCGCCTGTCGTCAGCGCCCCCGCTGCACCTACGCGAATGGAACCACGACCGCACGTACCGCGTGAAGCAGAGCGTGCGTCGGGCGTGCGTCGAGAGCTCGCAGCGCCCGTGGCTGCTCCAGCGACGGCAACCGCACCCGCAGCAACCAACGGCGTGTCTGTGCCGCCGGTGCACGACGCACCGGCAGTCTCGGAACCAGCCGTGCCTCAAGCGGTCGTTGCTGAGACCATTGCTCCGCTCGTCGTAGCGTCAGCGCCGGTAGTGCTTGTACCGCCAACACCAGCCCCAGCGCCCGCGTTCGGGCCGACCGTTGTAACGTTGTCGCCTGACCGTCCGCGTCCGCGTCCGGTCGTGCCAGGTGCGCCTCGTCCGCGGCAAGGTGGCGGAACGCCGAACTTCGGTTCCGCACGACCAATCGCCTCCGCGGCTCCAGGCGGTGGACTCGGTCAAGGACAACGTCGCGATGATCGCCGTCCGCCGGTGCAAGGACAGGGTACCGGACAGGGCGCGTCGCCGCCGCAGGGTGCGTCCGTTGGTGGCGGTATGCCGACCGGCGCGCAAAGCCCTCGTCGGGGAAAGAAGGGTAAGCGCGGAGCAGTGGATCAAGAGGCCGTGACCGCAAACATCTCGAAGACGATGACGGCCATGCGAGGTGCACCATCTCGTCGTGGCGGTGGTCGACGCTTTGGTGCGGAAATGCGCGCGGAGGCTGAGGAGCAGCGCGTAGCGGCGGCGGAGCGTGAGCGGAAGACGGTTCGCGTCAACGAATTCATCACCGTCTCGGAACTCGCGCAAATTCTCGGCGTCTCGGCAACGCAAATCGTCGGCTTCGCATTCAAGACGCTTGGGTTGATGGTCACGATTAATCAGCGACTCGATTTCGACCAGATCGAATTGATCGCTGGCGAATTTGGATTCCAAGCGGTGAAGGAGTCCGACTATGCAGCGGATCTGACAAGCGAAACAAAAGAAGTGGATGCGCCTGAAGATTTGCGACCGCGTCCTCCCGTCGTGACAATCATGGGTCACGTCGATCACGGTAAGACGTCGTTGTTGGATTATATCCGAAAGGCTAACGTGGTCGCGGGCGAAGCAGGTGGCATCACGCAGCACATCGGCGCGTATCACGTACAAGTCGCTAACGGAAAGTCGATCACGTTCCTCGATACGCCGGGCCACGAAGCGTTCACGGCCATGCGTGCGCGCGGCGCGCAGGTGACGGATATCGTTGTCTTAGTCATTGCGGCAGATGACCAAGTTATGCCGCAAACCGTCGAAGCAATTTCGCACGCCAAGAGTGCCGGCGTGCCGATGATTGTCGCGATCAATAAGGTCGACCTCCCCACGGCGAACGTCGCCAAGGTGAAGCAGGACTTGCTGCAGCACGAAGTCGTGCTTGAAGAATTTGGTGGTACCACCCTCATGTCGGAAATTTCCGCCAAGAAGGGAACGGGCGTTGCTGAATTGCTCGATCAGATTTTGCTACAGGCAGACATTCTCGAACTGAAAGCCAATCCATCGCGGCGCGCGGTGGGCTCGGTTATCGAAGCCCAGCTCGATCAGGGCAAGGGGCCGGTTGCCACGGTACTCGTACAGAACGGCACGCTTAAAGTCGGCGATGATTACATCTGCGGGATTTACTCTGGTCGCGTTCGCGCGTTGCTGGACGAACGCGGTAAGCCGGTGAAGTCTGCGGGGCCAGCAATTCCGGTACAAATTCTTGGCCTCACCGGCGTACCGATGGCGGGCGATCAGATGCTCGTCGTCGAAGACGCCACCGCTGCACGCGAAATTGCGCAACGTCGCGAACGGCTTGATCGTGAAGCCAAGAGTCGCCGCACGACGCGTGGTGTTGTTTCCTTGGAAGATTTTATGTCGCAAGCCTCAGCGGGTCAGCGACGGCAGTTGCGGTTGGTCATCAAAGCCGACCAGGGTGGACCAGCGGAAGCCTTGGCCGACGCACTTGGACAGCTCTCCAACCCGGAAGTCTCTGTCGACATCTTGCATCGTGGTGTTGGCGCGATCGCCGAAACGGACATTTTGCTCGCGAAGGCATCGGGCGCCATCATCATTGGCTTCCATGTCCGTCCGGACAACAACGCACGTGCGGCGGCCGAGCGCGAAGGCGTCGAAATTAAGCTGTACCGCATCATCTACGAGGCCGTCGCCGATGTGAAGGCCGCGCTTGAAGGCATGCTGCGCCCAGAAAAACGTGAAGTGGTGTACGGCGAAGCCGCTGTGCGCGAGACCTTCAAGGTGGCACGCGTCGGTGTCATCGCCGGTTGCTCTGTACGTAGTGGTGTCATCAACCGGAAAGGTCGCATTCGCGTCATTCGCGACGGCGTGGAGGTGTATGACGGAGCAATCGCGTCACTCCGCCGCTTCAAGGACGATGTGAACGAAGTCAAGGATGGCTTCGAGTGCGGTATCGGCATCGAGAATTTCAACGACGTCAAGGTTGGCGACGTGTTCGAGTGTTATCGCACCGAAGAAGTGGCGCGGACGCTCGATCAAGCATCCAAGTCCTGAGGAGGGCGTATGGGTGAACCGCGGCGTCCTGACCGCGTCGCCGAAGCCATCCGGGAGCAGGTCGCGACTTTTTTGAATGAAGGCGCGAAGGATCCCCGGATTCGCGGATTTGTCACGGTCACCGCAGTGGACATGACGCGCGACCTGAGGCATGCGACGGTGTTTGTTAGCGTGATGGGTGATGATGAGGCCAAAAAAGCCACGTTCGAAGGACTGGCGAGCGTGGCAACCCATTTGCGCGGGCTCCTCGGGAAGTCGTTGCGCTTGCGCAATGCACCAGAGATCCTCTTTCGCGCCGACGAAAGCATCGCGCGCGCGTCGCGCATCGAACAGCTGCTCGCGCAAGTGCGCAATGAACGTGAAGCGACGGCGGATGTTGCGGTGGAGTTGCCGGAGCGCGCACCTCCCGTCGTCGACTAAGCGACGGCAAATCCGCACGCATGCAACGCGAACTGAATGGGCTGCTCTATGTCGATAAGCCCATCGGCGTCACGTCCCATGACGTGGTTGCCGTGGTGCGGCGTGCGGCGCGAGCTAAGCGCGTCGGGCACGCCGGCACACTAGATCCATTTGCAACCGGATTACTCGTGGTTGCTGTGGGCACGTACACCCGATTGCTGCCGTACATTGTCGGCGAGCCAAAAGTTTACGATACATGCATTCGTTTTGGCGCCGAAACTGATACTGATGATTGCACCGGTTCTGTCGTGGCGGTACGCCCCACACCGACGTGGGAGGCCGTAGAGGTAGACGGACGTTTGCACGACGCGATCCAGTCACTCACTGGACAAATCGCACAAGTCCCGCCTGCATACTCCGCGAAGCATGTCGAGGGAAAGCGCGCGCATGCACTCGCGCGCGCGGGGAATATGGTAGTCCTTCCGCCCGTGAACGTTTCGGTGCACGCGTGGTCCGCGCTGCAGCGCGAAGGCGATCAACTGCGCGCCCGCATCACATGCGGTGGCGGTACGTACGTGCGCGCGCTCGCCAGAGATCTCGGTCGCGCGATGAACAGTGCAGCGCATTGCGCCGAATTGCGACGGGTGTCCAGTGGCACGGCAAACGTGTCCCAAGCAGTACCACTCGACGCGCTGTCGCCGGGGTCGGTGGACGATGGTCGTGTGCGATTGCGGTCACCACTCGAAATCATGGGAGATGTTGCCCACGAAGTGCTCTCCGACGAAGGGCTGCAGGCGCTGGGGTTCGGTCGCGCCGTCAGGGCAACGCTTCCAGGTGCGCGCGCTGCGCTGTTGCGGCGCGACGTGTCGAGTGGCGCATTAACGGTTGTGGGGATCGGCGAGCGAACGCCCGCAGATCGATGGCTGCCAAAAGTCGTACTTCTCGATAACGCGTCGTGACCGTCCACGCACTCAAACCGCAGTTCGGCCTGCCCATCGGAGATGCAGGTGCGGTGATTACCGTTGGCACGTTTGACGGGGTGCATCGTGGTCATCAAGACGTGCTCACACAGCTTGTTCGTGTGGCAAACGCGCACGGTCGACCCAGCGTCGTCGTCACCTTCCAACCGCATCCGCTCGAGATTATCAGACCAGAATTTGCACCGCCGCTGTTGACGCTCTTGGATGAAAAACTCGAAATGTTTGTGCAATGTGGAGTGAACTACGTTGCGGTGCTGCCGTTCACAGCGACATTGGCCGCGTACGACGCAGACGTGTTTGTCGATCAAATTCTGCGCGAACGCTTCCGTCTTCGCGAGCTCTTGATCGGACACGATCACGGATTCGGTCGCGACCGACTTGGCGATAGTGACGTCTTACGTCGACTCGGCACCGTTCGCGGATTTAACGTCACCGTGCTTGAGCCTGTCCACGGAGCCAACGGCCTCGCGATCTCATCCTCCGCAATTCGTCGTGCGCTCGCTGGTGGCGCGCTCACCGAAGCGATGGAAGGACTGGGCCGTTGGTATAGCGTGAGCGGAAAGGTCGTCGGCGGCGATCAACGCGGCCGATTGCTGGGCTATCCAACGCTCAATGTGCAACCGCCAGATTCGCGGAAGCTACTACCGCCGGATGGCGTCTACGCTGTCCGCGTGCAGACGCCGCAAGGCGCATTCGACGGCATGGTGAACCTAGGGCCGCGGCCAACATTCAATGACCACAATCGTCGCATCGAAGCGCACGTCTTTGACGCGACGCATGACTGGTATGGCGCGATTGTCCGTATCGATTTCGTCAGTCGTCTGCGAGACACACAGCGCTTCCCCGGACCTGACGCCCTGCGTGCACAGTTGGACCGGGACGAACATGATGCACGAAGTGCGCTGAAATAGGCGTCAATGTGGACGTGTCTGCCTACCGCGAACGCTGCAGATTACCTAAGTTTGGAGGCTAGACGCATTTCGCGTCGCTTCCCTGGTCGAGTAGTTGTAGCGATACGCCACTGACCGTGACACCTCGAACGGCGCAACGCTGCGCGTTTACCACCCCTGGCCACCGGAATCGATGGCGAACTTGAAGTACCGCGTCCTGCTCATTGTGGGACTTCTCGCAGCCTCCGTCTGGGCCCTCTTTCCGCGCACCGTCATCGAACGGGTGAAGCGTGATGGCGTCATCGTCTTTGATACGGTGCGACGCGTGCCGCTGAAGCGCGGACTGGATCTGCAGGGCGGCATGCACCTCACGCTCGAAGTCGATGAATCAAAGCAAGCGGTCGCCAACAAATCCGAAGCCCTTGATCGCGCGTTGAAAGTGGTGCGCCAACGCATTGACGAATTTGGTGTTGCGGAGCCGGTCGTACAAAAAGCCGGAAACGAGCGCATCATCGTCGAGTTGCCAGGCATCGATGATCCGGCGCGTGCGCAAGATGTCGTGCAAAAATCAGCGTTTCTAAAATTCACCATAGTAGACAAATCACAAGCACTCGATAAAGTCGTCACGCGCTTCGATGAAATCGCACGCGCGGCGGGCATTTCGGTGGCGTCCAACAAGGTGCTTGGTGACTCGGCGAAGAAGGCTGGGGTAACGTCGCTGCTCACGCAAAAGACGGACAGTGGGAAGAAAGACAGCACCACGAAGTCGGCCGGCAAAACTGCGGCAGATTCAACGGTGGCGAAACCTGTCGTTCCGGGCGGCCTGTTCGGATCGAACGTTGCGCCGGGACAAATGGCGGGGCAGTATCTCGTTCCTGAAGCGGCGTACGACGCCATTTCTCGTGCGCTCGCACTGCCGGCGATGAAAGACGCAATGCCACCTGGCAAAACCATCTTGTGGGCGGTCGATTCCATCGTCTCTGGCACACAACGATTCCGCGCCTTCTACGTGTTGGATTCGCGAGAGATTATTACCGGAGCCGTGCTCACGGACGCACGACCGTCCTCGGACCCCGTCGAAGGAAACGTGGTGCAGTTCACGCTCAACAACGAAGGCGCACGCCGATTTAAAGTGGAGACAGGAAAGCACGTCAAAGACAACATGGCCATCGTACTTGATGATCGTGTGGTCACGGCACCTGTACTCAACAGCGCCATCGGCCGCAGCGGACAAATCACACTCGGCGGTGGATCGCTGCAAGCCGCGCAGGACCTTGCGCTCGTGCTGCGTGCGGGCGCGTTGCCGGTGCTGCTCAAGGTCGCGGAAGTGCGCAGCATCGGCTCAAGCCTTGGGCAAGATTCGATCAATAAGGGCGTGCTCGCGCTAAGCATCGCGCTGTTGCTCGTGATCGTGATTCTCATCGGATACTATCGCTTCGCCGGTGTATTGGCGGTTGCAGGTTTAGCCCTGTATCTCATTTACACGCTGGCTACGCTTGCGGGCTTTCACGCAGTACTCACCTTGCCAGGACTGGCCGGCTTCGTCTTGTCGATTGGTATCGCCGTTGACGCCAACGTGCTGATCTTCGAGCGCATTCGCGAAGAACTCGATCATGGCAAGTCAGTTCGCCTGGCCATCGATGAAGGTTTCCGGCACGCGCTGAGCGCCATCATCGATACCTCGGCCACGACCATCCTGTCGGGCATGGTGCTGTACCAGTACGGCACTGGACCTGTGCGCGGCTTCGCCGTGACGCTCATCGCGGGCCTCGTCGCATCGCTCTTCACCGCGATCTTCGTGAGCAAGACCTTCTTCCTGCTCTGGATGAACCGCTCGCGCGGCGCCCAGACGCTGAGCATCTGAGGCCATCATGATTCGCATTTTCCACAACACTCATTACGAGTTCATTCGCTGGTGGCGCGTCGCCGCCGGCTTGACGATGGCGTTCATCGTCGCCGGACTTGTGTCGTTTGCCGTCAAAGGTGGTGTCAACTACAGCATCGAGTTCACAGGCGGAACGTTGATGCAATTGCAGTTCAAGACACCGCCAGACGTTGCAGTCCTGCGGTCGACACTCGATAAAGCCGGGATCACCGGGGCGGAGATCCAACAGTTCGGAACGGATCTCGACTACACCGTCCGTGCGCGTGATGAAAAGCAAGTGCAAGAACAAGCAGCAGTGGGCGCTGAGGGTATTTCGAAACGCATCGAAGCGGCTCTTGTGCAACAATTTGGCGTTGGTGCGATGACGGTCGTGCGCACTGAAGCGGTCGGACCGAAGGTCGGTGGCGAACTTCGGCAGGGCGCGTTCTACGCCATGATCATTACGTCGCTCTTTACGCTGATGTATCTCGCGTTCCGCTTTGACTGGCGCTTCGGCGTGGCGGCGGTCGTGTCCACCGCACACGACATTTTAGTGACCGTCGCCTTTATCAAGATTCTGCACATTGAAGTGTCGCTGACCGTCGTCGCGGCAATCCTCACGCTACTCGGATATTCGGCGAACGATACGATCATTATTTTCGACCGCGTGCGAGAGAACCTGCGCAAACGTGGCAAAGGTGAGCCATTTCGGAACTTACTGGATCGCTCCATTAACGAAACTCTGCCGCGCTCAATCATGACCCACGCGACAGTGCTTGCAGCGACTCTCGCGCTGCTCGTATTTGCCGGCGAAGTGATTCGTCCGTTTGCGTTGGTGATGACGTTTGGTGTCTTCGTTGCGACGTTCTCGTCCATCTATGTCGCCGGACCGGTGTTGCTCTGGATCGAAAGTCGGTACCCCCGCGCAAATACGGACAGTCGCGGTAAAACCTCACGGATCGACACTGGCGCTGAGCCGTCGTCCACGGCAAAGCCGCGAAGCCAAGAGCGAGCGGGAACACGCTAGCGTAACGGTGCCGGTCTTTTCCGAGACGTTGCCATGTTCGCGGATAGTCATGTGCATCTCGCTGATATCGCGTTCGCGGACGATGTCGACAACGTCGTAGACAGGGCCCGCGCCGCAGGTGCGCGGGCCCTCGTGTGTATTGGTGAATCCCCGACGGCGGCACTGCGCGCGCAAATCATCGCGTCACGGTATCCCGGGTTTGTATTCCACACGTGTGGCGTACACCCGCACGATGCAGCATCGTGGCATGATGCGCGCGATGCCGCGGCCATTCATCACGCGGTCGACAGCGGAGCCGTTGCCGTTGGGGAATGTGGCTTGGACTATCACTACGAGAACGCACCACGCGCACAACAGCGCAGCGTACTCGCGTCTCAGCTGCACCTAGCGGCCGAGCGACGAGTACCAATCGTACTGCACACGCGTGACGCTGAAGACGACACGCGGCAGTTTCTGCGCGATGCAGGTGCGCTGGCAGTGCGCGGCGTGTTGCATTGCTTCACTGGTTCGATCGAGCTCGCAAGTGCCGCGCTCGACGTTGGCTGGTACGTCTCGTTCAGCGGGATTATCACCTTTCGAACATGGTTGAATATCCCGTTGTTGCGGCATATCCCGGACGACCGGTTGCTTGTGGAGTCCGACGCCCCGTATCTCGCACCGATTCCATTTCGTGGCAAGCGCAATGAGCCTGTGCATGTGACGATAACGCTGGCGCGACTCGCAACAGCGCGCGAAACGAGTGCTGATGCCTTGGGCGCAACCACGCTCGCGAATACTCGACGCCTTTTTGCCCTGCTCGACGCTCCGACTTCCCCAAACACTTCATACTGACGCCATGACCATCGAATCGTTGCATACCGATCTTGCTCCCAAAGCCATCGGACCCTACGCACAAGCGGTGAGAGCAAACGGATTTCTTTTCACCGCCGGTCAAATCGCACTGGATCCGGAAACAATGGAACTCATCGCGGGCGATGTGACACCGCAAACGGAACGCGTTCTGCAAAGTCTCTCCGCAATCATTACCGCCGCCGGTGCAGATTGGTCGCGTGTCGTGAAGACCACGGTGTATTTGCGCGACATGGCCGACTTTGCCGCGATGAATGCGGTATACACGCGCGTGCTTGGTGATGCGAAGCCCGCGCGTTCAACAGTGGCCGTCCTCGGACTTCCGCGAGATGTGCGAGTGGAAATCGAAGCGATTGTCGCGCTCTGACGCTTCGTGGAACGGCACCGTCGGTAGGTCCGACACAGTCCGAGTCCATCAGGTCCAGTGTGGGGTATCTCCGCTCAGGAAGTACGGTTGGCACTAACACGTTCCGAAACGCGATGAGGCAACACCTGGCAACGATTGGTTTTCGTCAACTGAGTATGATCGCGATTCTGCTCACGGCATCCGTGATGGGGTCGACTCATGCTAGCGCACAGCAAGTCGATTCGCTGCGCGTGCGTGGACGTCTCGACACGGTACAGGCGCCAAGCCGACGCGTAGGCGGCCTGCCCTCGCGCCTGACACCGCCGATATCGCCGAAGCGCGCGTTTCTCTATTCGCTCGCTCTTCCCGGATACGGCCAATCCCGACTCGACCGCGGAACATCCGGCGCGTTTTTCGCGAGTATTGAGCTTGGCGCGCTTGCCATGGTGCGACGTAGTCAAGCAGACGTTCGTGAGGCGCGGCGATTCCGCGCTGACTCGCTCGCGTCCGAGTTTACGGTGGTTGGTGGCGTTCCTGTAAAGAGTGGCGGACTGGCCAGCTCGTACACGGCGGATCTTGTGCGGACGCGACGCTTAGCCGTTGAGGATTGGCTCGCGTTGCTCGCGTTCAATCACTTGCTCGGCGCCGCCGATGCATTCGTTTCTGCACAGTTGTGGGACGTACCCGTGGCGCTCTCAGCGCTCCCAAGTCACGGCGGAGCCTCCGTAGTGGCCACACTACGATGGTGAGCGCGTCGAGTGAGGCACCGATTGGCGTCTTCGATTCCGGTCTGGGCGGGCTCACGGTTGTTCGGTCACTGCTGAAACGCCTGCCGAACGAATCGCTGATTTATGTAGGTGACACGGCGCGAGTGCCGTATGGTCCCAAGAGTCCCGAAACGGTACAGCGGTATGCATCGCAAATTGCTGAGTGGCTGGTGGCTGAAGGAGTGAAAGTCATCATCGTTGCATGTAGCACCGCAACAGCGCATGCACTGACGTATCTGCAGCAGCATGTGACAATTCCAGTCATCGGCGTGGTCGAGCCAGGGGCGAGAGCGGCAATCCGGGCGACCCGCGGCGGACCAATCGGAGTGATCGGTACTGCAGGTACGATCGGTTCAGGCGCGTACGCTCGAGCTATTCACGCACTGGCCCCGATGCTCGAGGTTCGTCAAGAAGCCTGTGCATTGCTGGTGCCGCTAGTCGAGGAGGGATGGCTAGATCACGCGGCTACCCGAGTTGTCGTACGGGAGTATCTCGCGCCTTTAAAGCATGCGCACGTGGATACGCTCGTGCTCGGATGTACACATTATCCGCTACTCGCAACGGTTATCGCCGAAGAAATGGGCCGTAGCGTGCAGCTCATTGATAGTGCCGAAGAAACAGCGTCTGAGACTGCGCTCACACTCGATGCGCGACAACTGTTGCGATCAGGCGGCCCAGCAATGCATCGATTTGTTGCATCGGACGCGCCAGAAAAATTTCTGATGTTAGCGCGACAATTTTTACCCGGTGCGATCACCAACGTCGAGCACGTCTCCTTCGCCTGATTCGCTCCACACGCACCGCACAATACGCTCGTCATCTATCCGAAGAAATTGCTGATCGAGATACCACGCACCAGCGTTGGCGTACCATCCGCGGCCTGCGCGGGCAAGCGTCGGTACATGCGAATGCCCATGAATTACGAGGTCTGGACCGTTCGGTTGCACAAGGGCATCCGTCGCGACACGCAAGAGCCCGCGACCTTCATCGCCAGCCCGACGATGACGGCTCGTGTCGGACGATGCAAGCGCAACGCGCGTTGCAAAATCAGGATGCAGCAAACCAAACGCCCGAATCGCAAGTCGATTTCGCAAGACGCTGCGCAAGCGACGGTACTTCACGTCTTCCACCGTTCGTAAACCATCGCCGTGTTGCAATAGCGTTGACCACGAACCGATGTGATCGCGCCAAGGCTTCAACGTGTACGTAGCGCCCGTCTCAGCCATCAGCAAATCGCCACCCCAGCAGTCGTGATTGCCACCAATCCACAGCACCTCGATGCCAGCGTCGTGTAGATCGGCAATTGCTGCGAGCACGCGATATCCGGCGCGCGGCATCACGTGATGCCACGCGAACCAAAAGTCGAAGAGATCTCCCATGATGACGAGCGACCGAGTTCGACCAGGAAGCGCGCGCAGGAACGCCAACAGTGATTGTTCGGCGTTCTTGGGGGCAACGCCCAGATGGGCGTCGCCGATAACGTGACAGGGGGTTGGAAGCACGTGGGCAGTCTAATGCGCGCCGAGCGCACCCACAAACTCCTTGCGCCGGTTAGTATCTTCGGTCTGCCATGGCCCACGAAACCCTTACCGAGCTGCGCGTGCGATACGCCGAAACCGACCAGATGGGAGTGGTGTATCACGCCAACTACCTCGTATGGTGCGAAATCGGCCGCACCGACTTTATTCGCGCGCTTGGCAAGTCATATGCCGCTTTTGAATCGGAGGGCCTAAAGCTTGCTGTGTCGGATGCGAGGCTCAGATATCTCTCATCCGCGCGATACGACGACTCGATCATCGTGCGTACGCGGCTTACGTCGGTGCGCTCTCGGGCAATGACATTCCACTACCGCATCCTGAAGGCGCAGTCGAACGACATACTCGTCGACGCCAGCACAACGCTCGTTTCACTGTCCGGTACTGGGCGCATGGCGACATTGCCACCAGATTTGCGAGGCACGATGACCGCCGTGCTTGCGCCAACGTTTGACGATGTCCTGTAACGCTCAACTCGTATCCGCTGGTGCGTCGCACCGCGACCGCGCGCGGCGACTGATCGCGCTCGTCGTCGTTGCGACGGGGATGAGCGCGTGCGCATCGTCTGCCGGTCCCTCGACACACATGGCAACCTCCCAAACCCATGCGTCGCTTGACGCACGGTTGCTGGCGATGAGCGATCAGCGGTTGCGCGATACGCTACTCATTGATGAGGTAATGCGCGCTACAAGCACAGTGCAACGATCTCGGGCGGCGCTCGCCATTGGACAAGTACAGTTGCGCGCGCGCTATCCGCTGCTGCGACGTCTCTTGCTTGATGCTGATACAGCCGTTGCCGCCAATGCCGCATTTGCGCTAGGGCTCGCGAAAGATACGTTGTCGCTAGCCGCCCTTGGTCGTGCGCTTTCGGGCGCTCCGGACGCCGTCGCGCGCGAGGCCGCGTGGGCAATCGGCGAGATCGGCGAGCCAGCACGAAACATGATGCTGTCGGCGCTCGGTGATGGTACCGCGCACTCGCGCACTGTCAGTCTTGCCGCGCAACGCGCGCCGCTAATTCGCGCCGAGTTGCTTCTCGCGATCGTCAAGCTGCGACAGATTCCCGTTGCGACGGCGTTACCGTGGCTGAGCGATGCGTCGGTTGAGGTCGTGCGCGCGGCCGCGTACGTGATCGCGCGCCCGAGACTCTCGACAGGCCTTTCGGCGATGCTGCCACTTGCATCGTATCCCGATGAAGAGGTTCGTCAACACGTGGCTCGTGCGCTGACAAAGGCAACCGCCGGAGATTCTCTGGCGACCCGTGCCCGCGCAGTGTTGCAAACGCTCGTGAGTGATTCGAGCCCGCGAGTGCGAGCGAATGCGGTACGGAGCCTTGCAACGTTTGGCCCAGAAGCTCGACGAGATCTTGAACGATCGTTGGCTGATGTCGACGCGAATGTTCGTGCGGCGGCGGCCGAAAATATCAGCACTGTTTTTGGAAGCGATGTTATCGCGTGGCAAAACGCGTGGGATCGCGATACGACGTACATGGTGCGCCGCACACTGCTCGTGAACGCTCGTATGGTTGGTACGGCCGCGTTACGCGTCGCTGAGTCACGATGGGCCGCGGCGTCGGACTGGCGGTTGCGTGCTGCAGTGACTGATGCGCAAAGCCAAGATCCGAAGAGCGATCGCGTGGCCGTCGGCAAGCGCGCACTAAGTGACGCTGATGGGCGCGTGCGCGCCGGTGGATTTGCACTCATTGCGCCACGCGCCGCTGAAGACAGCACGATCCGCCAATTGTTGCGCCGCGCCCTGACTGACGCCGATATGCGCGTGCGCGCGACGAGCGCGGCCGCTCTGCAGCAAAGCGCACGTGCTGACGAAGTCCCCTCTGTGCTCGACGCATATGCGCTGGCGCAGCGCGACGCGGATGGCGACGCCCGAATCGCAGCGCTGCGCTATCTCGCAAGTGCATGGGAGCGCGACAGTCTCCGGTTTGACGCGATCACACGCGCGCGCGTTGAGAAGCTTGTACCGTCGTCAATTGCCGCGGAGCGCGCGGTGGTACAGTCGGTGACACCGCTCGCGCGTTGGAAAACCATTCGGAACGCAACTCGACCACTCGCCGAGTACGAACGTATTGCAAAGCGTTTGTTATCTCCAGATGCGAAAATGCCGCAGGCGTGGATCCAAACGGAGCGCGGAACGGTCACGGTCGAATTGTTCGGTACTGATGCACCGTTGGTGGTTGATGCATTCGTCACGTTAGCAAACAAAGGGTATTATCGTGATACGCGGTTCCATCGCGTCGTACCGAACTTCGTGGCGCAGGACGGTGATCCACGTGGTGACGGTACCGGCGGTCCTGGTTTTGCACTCCGCGATGCGCTCACACGTCAGCGGCACGAACGTGGCTGCTTTGGATTGGCAACGTCTGGCCCGGACACCGGCGGCAGTCAGTACTATTTGTGTCATGCGGCGCAACCACATCTCAACGGTCATTACACCGTCTTCGGACGCGTGCTCTCAGGAATGGATATTTTGGATCGTATCGTGCAGGGTGATCGCGTGATTCGCGTGGATGTGCGCTGATGTTACGAATAGTTGGCGCGGCGGCGATAATGCTTTCGGTTGCCGCATGTACACCGAGCGCGCGAGTGCTGCGTGGCGCACCAACGCAAGCCGCATTGCCGCCGACACGTTTGTCCGCGAAGCCAACACTGATCAAGTTTACGTGGACGTACAAGGACGAAACGTTCGAAGCTAACGGTGACGGCGCGGTTCGAGTTGGGCCGCCTGATCGTGCGCGGCTTGATTTCTTCCTGAAGAACGGCATGACCGGCGGATACGCGATACTCGTGCGGGATTCACTCGAAGTACCGGGTATTGACCTCGTACGCCGGTTTTTACCTCCAGTACCATTGCTCTGGTCTGCGCTCGGCCGCCTTGCCCTGCCGTCAACGCGTGATACCGTTGTGCGCGTCGATGGAGACACGCTACGCGCGGATCTCGGAGATTTACGCGGACGCGATGCGTCTGCAGCCGACGGTCGAGCGTGGCGATTAGCGTACGTCGGCACGTCGCTCGCGCGCGTCGAACGCATCGAGGGCGGACGCATCGTCGAATGGGTCACGCGCCGTCGAAATAGTGTCGGCCAATGGGACCTAAAGTATGTGCACGAGGGCGCGAGACGTCGCCTCGGCATCAACGTGACCGATACCACCATAGTCGAAGGATTTGATGACGCGATTTGGCGCAAACCGTAGCGTGCGCACCGAGCGCGCAGGTGCGGCAACGTGGGTCTCAGTGTCGCTGTACGTAGCGATGCTCCTGCTGTGCACCAGTTGCCTCTATGGCTTCTCCGGTGGTGGCGGCCTGCCCAAGAATCTTCGCAGTGCGTCCGTGCAGCCGTTCGACAATCAAACAGCGGTCCCCGAACTTCAGCGCGAGGTGCTCGAGCAGTTACGCAAAGGCATGAAAGACCGACTCAATCTCCGCGAGGCGACAGAGCAGAAAGCGGATGTGCTTGTGCGTGGCACAATCGTGAAATATGAAGTGGACTTGCCCGCAGGCGTAAGCGCTGATCCACGTCAAACAAATTCAACAAGGAGACGGCTGCAGATCGTGATCGACGTGGAGATTGTTGATCAAACCACGGGGCGTACGTTGCTCAAGCGAGCCGGTCTCTCGCAGGAAGGTCAGTATCCCGAGGGCGGCGAGGCAACAGGACGCAAGAACGCGATCGAAACATTAGTGACGCAGCTGATCGAGGGGATGCAGTCGCAATGGTAAGGGCGACTGCGGTGCGCACACCCGGTTCAAAAATCATGAATCGTCATGATGCCGAAACGTGGCGCGGTAACGTGTCGGGACTAGTAGTCTTCACCAACGGCGTTTTTGATCTTCTGCATTCGGGGCATGTCGACGTATTAGACGGTGCGCGGCGGCAGGGCGACGTGCTCGTCGTTGGTATCAATAGCGATGCCTCTGTTCGTCGTTTAAAAGGTCCATCGCGTCCCGTACGCAACGAGCAAGAGCGCGCGTCCGTTGTGGCCGCGCTCGAAGCAGTCGATGCGGTGGTGATCTTCGAAGAGGATACGCCGCTGGAACTGGTGCGCGCGTTGCAGCCCGATGTCATTGTCAAGGGCGGCGATTACGCAGCGGACACCATCGTTGGTGCGGATATTGTACAGGCGCGCGGTGGCCGCGTCGTCGTAGTGCCGCTGCTAGCAGGTCAATCCACAACTTCCATCATCGAGCGTTTGCGTGGTTGAATCCGTTGTCAAATCCGTACTTCCGAGAGTCGCGCGTGCGAACAATCGCCTGCGCACGGTGCACCTCGAACGAAACGCCGTGTTATACGCCGAGGGTTCGTGTCTTGTGTCATTTGGTGAAACGCGCGTGCTCTGCGCGGCATCGGTCGAGGATGGAGTGCCGGGGTGGCGTCGCGGCTCCGGTGAAGGATGGATCACCGCCGAGTATTCTATGTTGCCTCGCGCCACGCGGACGCGGTCGTCGCGCGAGCGGCAGCAAATTGGTGGTCGCACGCAGGAGATACAGCGGCTCATCGGGCGCAGTGTACGTGCGATGCTTGACGATTTTCTATTCGGTGAATTTACCATCAAAGTCGACTGTGATGTGTTGCAAGCGGATGGTGGTACGCGCACTGCGGCGATTACTGGCGCATGCGTCGCCGTGCAGGATGCGTTTGCATGGATGGTGCGCACCGGGCGTATTCCTTTGTCACCAGTCAAGCGACGTGTAGCGGCGATCAGTGTTGGCGTCGTGGATGGCGAAGTGCGACTCGATCTCGATTATGATGAAGATGTGCGCGCGGGCGTGGATATGAATGTCGTGATGAGCAGTGAGGGTCGATTTGTTGAAGTGCAGGGTACTGGAGAGCACGGCACCTTTGCGCGCGCAGAACTTGACGCTTTGTTGGACATAGCGGAGCAGGGCATCGCGGAGCTTGACGTCGCACAGCGTGCTGTGCTTGCGGGTGGCGTCAGTTGAGGCATCATTTTCCTCGCGCGGGATGGCAGATGTAAGCATGCGCGTCCTCATTGCGACACGGAACGACGGGAAGCTGCGCGAACTGCGTCCGGTGTTTGCGCATGTGGGCCTTCAACCCGAAACGCTCCAAGAAGCCAACATAGTCGAGAGTGCGGATGAAGACGCGCTCGAAGTGTTCGACACGTTCGAGGCGAACGCGTTATCGAAAGCACGGTGGTTCGCCAAGTCGAGTGAAGGTCGTGTGGTCTTCGCCGACGACTCGGGTCTCGAAGTAGACGCACTTGGCGGCGCGCCTGGAGTGTGCAGTAAGCGTTGGTCCGGGCGTGGCGACCTTTCAGGGAGTGCACTGGATGACGCGAACAACGCGTTCTTACAAAAATCGCTCGAAATTGCCGTTGCGGAGGGCCGCTCATCGCGCACCGCGCGATATGTGTGTGCGGCAGCCTGTGTATGGCCCACTGGGGAGCTCGTCGTGCGCGCACACTCGTACGGGCGGTTACTGAATGCGGCGCGCGGTGACGGTGGTTTCGGGTATGACCCGTATTTCTACTCGGACGAGCTCGAGGCGACGTTTGCTGAAGTATCGGCGAGTACCAAGGCGCGCGAAAGCCACCGGGGACGCGCCTTTCGCGCGCTGCTCGCCTTGTTGCCTTCGACTGTGCTGCTACCGCAGATATTACTCACGCCCGTTGACCAATCTGCTCGTGCGAAGTAACATTCGCGGCTGTTGCGGGGCGTAGCGTAGCCCGGTATCGCGCCTGCTTTGGGAGCAGGAGGTCGCCGGTTCGAATCCGGCCGCCCCGACTAGGCACAGATGGGTAGCAGGACCAGCAGGTAACGTTGGGTTCCCATGAGGGAGGCCGGCGGCAGATGTAGGCGCCAGTAGCTCAGGTGGATAGAGCGGCAGCCTTCTAAGCTGCGGGTCGGGGGTTCGAGTCCCTCCTGGCGCGCTGGGGTGAAACGTGAGTGGAGTTGCCGGTGCGGTGGGCGCCCTTAGCTCAATGGTGGAGCAGCTGACTCTTAATCAGTAGGTTCTAGGTTCGAGTCCTAGAGGGCGCATGGGTGACATACATCGAACGGGCTGACAATCGTGCTGATCGTCGGCCCGTTCGCCGTTCTGAGCTAAGCGTCGATTTGAGATCGACGTAAATGATCGTCGGTGCGCCCTTGCGCCACGATACGGCGAGGGTGTATCTCTCCCGTCCCCGAACAACTGCCGAGCGCTGCGGTTCGATCATCGGACATCAAGGATGTCGCGGATGATGGGCTAGCGCGGGCGAAAAGCGGAAACGCGATCGGATGGGGCGCACCTGTTTCATGGAGATTGCGCGATGTGCGTAAATCGACCGAGTCATTGTTCGGGGTAGTGCGGCACTGCTGAGCGGTGTGAGCGATGGGGTTGCGTTCATTACCATGGTGGCGTAAGTCCTCGGCCTTCCGCCGATATGGTGCTTCAGCGACGATGGGTACGAATCGCTTGCTGGACGCTGAAAAAGGACCGCAAATCAGCATTGAGCGGACTTGACGCGGCGAGGACATCGGGTTATTATTTCGATCTGCCGCTGAGATGGTGGCAAAACAAAACAAGCTAAGTCAAGCGACTCCAACGAGTTGCAAAACATAGAAGTTGCTTTTTGACAACTGAAGTTGAGATCGAAGGATGTACAGAGCGGTTTCTATGACCTGCGGCTCCATCAGGGTCGCAGTGAGAAAACAACCTGATGATTTATTTAGTGATTCGGCGCTAGATCTTTTCGGAGGTCGCGTTGAAGAGCCTGTTTATACTTTCCATTGGAGAGTTTGATCCTGGCTCAGGACGAACGCTGGCGGCGTGCTTAACACATGCAAGTCAAGGGGGCCCGCAAGGGTAACCGGCGAACGGGTGCGTAACACGTGAGCAATCTGCCTAGATGTGGGGGATAGCCGGCCCAACGGCCGGGTAATACCGCATACGCTCACCGGGCGGCATCTCCTGGTGAGGAAACATTCGTGGCATCTAGAGGAGCTCGCGGCCTATCAGCTAGTTGGTGGGGTAACGGCCTACCAAGGCTTTGACGGGTAGCTGGTCTGAGAGGATGGCCAGCCACATTGGGACTGAGATACGGCCCAGACTCCTACGGGAGGCAGCAGTGGGGAATATTGCGCAATGGCCGAAAGGCTGACGCAGCGACGCCGCGTGGGGGATGAAGCATTTCGGTGTGTAAACCCCTGTTGCTCGGGACGAACAATCGGCTTTAGCCGATCTGACGGTACCGGGTGAGGAAGCACCGGCTAACTCCGTGCCAGCAGCCGCGGTAATACGGAGGGTGCGAGCGTTGTCCGGAATCACTGGGCGTAAAGGGCGCGTAGGCGGTCTGTTAAGCGTGCGGTGAAAGCCTGGGGCTCAACCCCAGGTCTGCCGTGCGAACTGGTGGACTAGAGCACTGTAGAGGCAGGTGGAATTCCGGGTGTAGCGGTGGAATGCGTAGAGATCCGGAAGAACACCGGTGGCGAAGGCGGCCTGCTGGGCAGTTGCTGACGCTGAGGCGCGACAGCGTGGGGAGCAAACAGGATTAGATACCCTGGTAGTCCACGCCGTAAACGATGGGCACTAGGTGCTTGGGGGAGCGACCCCCCGAGTGCCGGCGCTAACGCATTAAGTGCCCCGCCTGGGGAGTACGACCGCAAGGTTGAAACTCAAAGGAATTGACGGGGGCCCGCACAAGCGGTGGAGCATGTGGTTTAATTCGACGCAACGCGAAGAACCTTACCTAGGCTTGACATGCATGGGAAAGCCTCTGGAAACAGGGGCCCCTCTTCGGAGCTCATGCACAGGTGCTGCATGGCTGTCGTCAGCTCGTGTCGTGAGATGTTGGGTTAAGTCCCGCAACGAGCGCAACCCTTGCCCTTAGTTACCAGCGAGTCATGTCGGGGACTTTAGGGGGACTGCCGGTGCCAAACCGGAGGAAGGTGGGGACGACGTCAAGTCATCATGGTCCTTACGTCTAGGGCTACACACGTGCTACAATGGCAGGTACAGAGGGCTGCGAAAGGGCAACCTGGAGCCAATCCCCAAAGCCTGCCTCAGTTCGGATTGTCGTCTGCAACTCGACGGCATGAAGCTGGAATCGCTAGTAATCGTGGATCAGCGACGCCACGGTGAATACGTTCCCGGGCCTTGTACACACCGCCCGTCACGCCATGGAAGCTGTGAGCGCCCGAAGTCGGTGTCGGAACCCGCAAGGGGCCAAGCCGCCTAAGGCGAGCGCAGTGACTGGGGCGAAGTCGTAACAAGGTAGCCGTAGGGGAACCTGCGGCTGGATCACCTCCTTTCTGGAGCGATGAGTAGAGCGGCCTTGTTGGGGCAACCTGACTTGGTGGCAGTTCGAAAGTCCCAGATTTGTCGCCCGCTTTGTGCATCACTCGATCTCGATTTTGGTTGGACTCTGCGCTTGCGTAGAGTCTTTGCTGTTTGACAACGGATAAGGGAAGTGATCGTGGGTACTTTGGTTAGCGCGCTGCCTCCGGGTGGTGAGTTAACTATAAGGACGAAGAACCTCAGTGAGGCTCACTATCTACGGGAGGACGAAAGTCTGACTGTGGGCAGCTGACGCAACACATGAAGTCTGTAGTAGCGCACGTTTTGCTTGAAAGTTGGGAAAGGGTCAAGCGAACGAAGGTATGTGGGGGATGCCTGGGCACATAGAGGCGATGAAGGCCGCGGTAAGCTGCGATAAGCTCGGGGGAGCGGCACACACGCATTGATCCCGAGATGGCCGAATGGGGAAACCCGGCATGACGCGAGTCATGTCACCGCGCAAGCGGAGCAAACCTGGGGAACTGAAACATCTCATTACCCAGAGGAAGAGAAATCAAACGAGATGCCCTGAGTAGTGGCGAGCGAAACGGGTACAGGCCAAACCGTCCTCCTTGTGGGGGCGGGGTTGTAGGAGCCACGGACGCGAATGTCGAAGTCAGCCGAAGTCCTCTGGAACGGGGCGCCAAAGACGGTGATAGCCCGGTAGGCGAAGACGATGCGGCAGTCGTAGTGGATTTCCTGAGTAACGCCCGACCCGAGTAATCGGGCGTGAAGCCGGGGGGACCACCCTCCAAGCCTAAAGACTCCTATGTGACCGATAGTGGACGAGTACCGTGAGGGACAGGTGAAAAGCACCCCTGTGCGGGGAGTGAAATAGATCTTGAAACCACATACCTACAAGCGGTAGGAGGCTGGGACCGGGCAACCGGTTCACGGCTGACTGCGTGCCTTTTGCATTATGATCCGGCGAGTTACTCCTCAGATGCGAGGCTAAGCTGTTAAGCAGCGGAGCCATAGCGAAAGCGAGTCCTGTAACGAGGGCGCATGAGTATCTGGGGGTACGACCCGAAACCAGGGCGATCTACCCATGGGCAGGGTGAAGCTGAGGTAACACTTAGTGGAGGCCCGAACCGGTACGGGTTGAAAACCGTTCGGATGACCTGTGGGTAGGGGTGAAAGGCCAATCAAGCCTGGAGATAGCTGGTTCTCCCCGAAATCTATTGAGGTAGAGCCTCGAGGCGTGTTAGCAGGGGGTAGAGCGACTGGAAGGGCGCGGGGGGTCGTAGACCCTACCAACCCCTACCAAACTCCGAATACCTGTCTAATGGACCTCGGGAGGCAGTCGCTGAGCGATAATGTCCAGCGGCGAGAGGGAAAGAACCCAGAGCCACAGCTAAGGCCCCGAAGTGGCCGCTGAGTATAGCGAAGGATGTCGTCGTGCAGAGACAACTGGGAGGTTGGCTTAGAAGCAGCCATTCCTTGAAAGAGTGCGTAATAGCTCACCAGTCCAGCGTGATGGCGCCGAGAATGGTCGGGATTAAGCGGCCCGCCGAAGCTTGGCCTTCTAGCTTTGCTAGAGGGGTAGGGGAGCGTTCCCTGTGCGTTGAAGTGGGGGTGGAAACCAACCCATGGAGCGAAGGGAAGTGAGGATGCCGGATTAAGTACGCGCAAATGCGGGTGAGAACCCCGCACACCGTAAGCCCAAGGATTCCTGCGCCATGGCAATCAGCGCAGGGTGAGGCGGACCCTAAGGCGAGGCCCCAAAGGCGTAGTCGATGGACAGCCGGTTAATATTCCGGCCCCATCTTGTATCCGTTGAAGCAACCAGGGACCCTGGAACGAAGCGCGAGCGGTCTTGTGGATTGACCGTTTAAGGGTGTAGGGAAACCGAGACCTGAATACGAGGAGGCGGGGCAACCCAACTCCGAGTCGTGTAGAGTCAGCAGGCAAGAAAAGCTGGTTGTGGAGGGTGTGAGATGTCCGTACCGCAAACCGACACAGGTGGGCTAGGCGAGTAGCCTCAGGTGAACGAGTGAAACGTGGTCAAGGAACTCGGCATAATGATCCCGTAACTTCGGAAGAAGGGATGCCTTTTGGGGTAGCCAGACTTGCTCTGGTCGCTCGAAGAGGCCGCAGAGAATCGGCTCAAGCGACTGTTTAGCAAAAACACAGGTGCGTGCTAAGCCGCGTAAGGCGCCGTATACGCACTGACGCCTGCCCGGTGCCGGAAGGTTAAGGGGAGAGGTTAGCCGCAAGGCGAAGCTTTGATCCGAAGCCCCGGTAAACGGCGGCCGTAACTATAACGGTCCTAAGGTAGCGAAATTCCTTGTCGGGTAAGTTCCGACCTGCACGAATGGCGTAACGACTTGAGCACTGTCTCGACCACGCGCTCGGC
>JANYHT010000020.1 GCA_025358925.1 Gemmatimonadaceae bacterium
CCAGCTCGACGCGATGCATCGGCTCGCGCGCGGTGCACGGCGCGTATCACGATAACGCGCACCTCGCATGTTTGAGACCATTCTTGCTACGCTGGTCGAGCGACGCATTCGATTCGTTTTGGTGGGCGGTGTGGCGGCGACTGTGCACGGCTCGGCGCGCTTCACCAACGACATCGACATTTGCTACGATACGGCGTCTGACAACATCGATCGGCTCGTTGCGATGCTGACCGAATGGAACGCATACCCGCGTGGCGTCGAACCGGGTCTGCCGTTCATTCTGGATGCACGCACGTTTCGCACGACGCCATTGATGACGGCGACGTCGTCGATGAGTGCAATCGACCTGCTGGACTTCACTCCTGGCGTCGGCACCTATCGCGATGCGTTCGCTGGTTCGGAAGTCGTGCAAATTGGCTCGACCGAGTTTCGCGCACTGACGCTCGAAACGCTGATCGCGTCCAGGAAAGCCGCACGACGAAAGAAGGATCTCGAACACTTGATTGAACTCGAGGCAATTTTGGTGTTGCGAAAGCGGTCGACGTCTCCGCGGTACGTACCGCGACCATGCCGCGCGCCCTCTACCCCGCGAGCACCGGCAGCTGCCGAATCTTCTCCGCCCACTCGCGCGGCCCCGTCTCGTGCACGTTGTTCCCGGCTGCATCAACCGCCACCGTCACCGGCATGTCGTGTACATCAAACTCGTAGATCGCTTCCATGCCAAGTTCGGCGAAGGCAATCACGCGTGACGAGCGGATGGCTTTACTGACGAGATAGGCCGCGCCACCCACCGCCATGAGATATGCGGCTTTGTGTTTACGAATGGCTTCGAGTCCTATTGGCCCGCGTTCGGCTTTCCCGATCATGGCGATGAGCCCCGTCTTTTCGAGCATCATTTCGGTGAATTTGTCCATGCGCGTCGCGGTTGTAGGACCCGCTGGCCCCACCGCTTCATCACGCACCGGATCGACCGGACCCACGTAGTAAATCACGCGGTTGGTGAAGTCGACGCCATCAGGTAAGCCTTCGTCCGACGCGTATAAATCGGCGATGCGTTTGTGCGCCGCATCGCGACCCGTGAGCAGTTTGCCATTGAGCAACAGTCGATCGCCCGCTTTCCACGTCGATACGATCTCTGATGTGAGCGTGTTGAGATCAACGTGCTTTGCGTTCACGTCCGGCTTCCACGTGACCGTCGGCCAATCACTGAGTTTTGGTGTGGGCAACGATGCAACGCCCGATCCATCGAGTGTGAAATGCGCATGTCGCGTCGCCGCACAATTCGGAATCATGGCGATGGGTTTAGACGCCGCGTGCGTGGGGAAGTCGAAGATTTTCACATCCAGCACCGTCGACAGTCCACCCAACCCCTGCGCGCCGATGCCCAACGCATTCACCTTATCGAACAGTTCAATGCGCAGTGCTTCGATTTTATTTTGCGCGCCGCGTGCTTTGAGTTGCGTCATATCGATGTGCTCCATCAACGACTCTTTCGCCATCGACATCGCCTTTTCGGCGGTACCACCGATACCGATGCCGAGCATGCCTGGTGGGCACCAACCGGCACCCATGGTTGGTACGGTTTTGAGTACCCAGTCCACGATCGAATCACTCGGATTCAGCATCGCAAACTTGGACTTGTTTTCGGAGCCACCACCTTTCGCGGCGATTCGCACGTCGACCGTGTCGCCAAGTACGATTTCGACATGCACCACTGCCGGTGTATTGTCTCGTGTGTTCGTGCGCGCGAACGCTGGATCGGCGACAATCGATGCGCGCAGCACATTTTCGGGTAACAGATATGCGCGACGTACGCCCTCGTTCACCATCTCCTGCACTGACAGCGTCGCATCCCATCGCACGTTCATGCCGACTTTGAGAAACACCACGACGATGCCGGTGTCCTGACAAATTGGGCGATGTCCTTCTGCGCACATGCGCGAGTTGGTAAGGATCTGTGCGATGGCATCTTTCGCGGCAGGACCCTGTTCGCGCTCGTATGCGTCCGCCAGCGCTTCGATGTAGTCGAGCGGGTGGTAGTACGAGATGTGTTGCAGCGCGTCTGCGACGGACTGAATGAAGTCGGCTTGGGTGATGGTCGTCATGCAGGGAAAATATGCGCTACGCGGGCCCGGTGACGACCGGTGTATCGGTCGCGCTCCCCCACGCAGTCCAGCTGCCGTCAAAGACCGCCGTATCGCGCACACCGAGCACGTCGAGTGCAAGAATAACGGCACATGCTGTTACGCCGGTGCCGCAGCTGGCGATGATGGGTTGGGTCAGGTCGAGACCTGCGTTGACCATGACGGCGTACAGGTCGTCGGGCGGGAGTAACGTACCGTCACCGTTGGCGAGTGTCGCGTAATGCACGTTCACGCTGCCCGGAATGTGCCCGCCGCGCACGCCGACACGCGGCTCGGGTTCTGACGCCTCAAAGCGGCCCGGCGAACGCGCGTCGACGACCTGCGCGGCGTACGTATCGAGATTGGCGCGCATGTCGTTGATGTTGCGCACGCGCGCAGCATCGAGCGTCGCATGAAACGTGGCCGGTATGATGACGGTCGCCTGCGACGTCACGTCTCGCGACTCCATTGTCCATTTCTCGAAACCGCCATCAAGCACAGCCACTTTGTCGTGCCCAAATGTGCGCAGCATCCACCAGAGACGCGGTGCGCTAAAGTTTTGTCCTGACGTGTCGTACACCACGATCGCATCGTCACTGCCGACGCCTAACGCTCCAATGCGTTCAGCGAAACGCGCCGCATCGAGCAACGTGTGCGGAAACGGCGCGAGTTCGTCGCTGAGCACGCTCAAGTCTACGAATATCGCGCCTGGAATGTGCGACGCATCGTACTCGGCGCGTGCGTTGCGATTCGCGTTGGGGAGATACATGCTTGCATCGATCACCTTCACATGCGGCGCGTCGAGATGCTGCGCGAGCCACATGGTGGAGACGATCGGCGTAGGCAGTGCAGTGGTGTGAATCGTATCGGTCATGACATGTGGTCGGAAAAAGTCGTCGACGGTTCGTGCTGCGCGAGATGTTCGCTGCGATTACTTAACGATGGCCTTGGCGATGAGGGCCTGCACGCGGGGATCGGTGCGCAGCGATGCCCACACCGGCGACTTAGCCAAAAAGATGACCTGCCCGCCATTGGAGTCAACCGATCGCGCCCACCACTCGATCGACTTCTCGCGGTCGCCGAGCAGGAAAAAGTGTGTGCCACTTCATCTTCGCGCACGTACTCCCGCGACGACTTGTCGATCGCCATGACGAGCAGGGCGCGGGCATCGGCGGTGTCGCCGAATATCGCGAGCTTACGCGCGAGGCTGGCGTTCGCCCCTCCGGATTGCTTTGCGAAATCACCGGCGCGTGTGACGTATTCCGCGTGGATGAGTGCTCGAGCACGCGCCGTG
>JANYHT010000048.1 GCA_025358925.1 Gemmatimonadaceae bacterium
TCCGATGACGCGCGTGTATGAGTGCCACGCCAACATCCACGTGGTGCTGGTCTCCCCGCAAAGCCGTGGCGGTGAGTGCCAGCAGCGCGTCGGTCACGCCCGCCAACGCCGACACCACCGTCACGATTCTCGCGCGAGGCGGCGCCGCGATGATCTCGATGGCACGACGTATGGCGGCGGCGTCCGCAAGAGACGCACCGCCAAACTTGAAGACCTCGATGGAAATTTGGCGAGGCGACATCGAATGACCAAAGTGGGGGCGCAGCCTTCTATGCATTGACCGCCTTCTCGCAGGTTAGTTGCGGTTGAACGACCTGTCCACACCCGCGCACCCGTACGTACCTTATGTCCAGTCTTATAGGCGTATCGCCACGACGGCGAATGGCCCTCTCAGTCGTCGAATCTCCATGACCGCACCCGTCACCGCTTCGCTCACTCCGTCGGCTTCGCCGACGTTGACCTCGTTCACAACGATTCCCGATCGGCTCGCCGGATTATCAGAGGTCGCGCACAACCTCGCGTGGAGTTGGAATCGTGATGCGCGCGCGCTTTTTCGCGAGATCGACGAAACACAGTGGGCAATGTTGCGTCACAATCCGATTGTGCTTTTGCAGCAAGCGTCGCCCGCGCGACTCGCGATACTTGCGTCCGATCCGTCCTACTGCGCGCGCTACGATCGCGTCATGCAGTGGCTCGCCACGGAACGCTCGGACGAGCACACCTGGTATGCGCGCACGTTTCCAGAGCTACGCGGACAACCGGTGGCGTATTTTTGCGCGGAATTTGGCATTCATAACTCCGTGCCGATCTACTCCGGTGGATTGGGCGTGCTGGCTGGCGATCATTTGAAAACCGCGTCCGATTTGGGCGTGCCGCTTGTCGCTGTCGGCCTGATGTACCGCAATGGCTACTTTGATCAGCGCATTCGACCCGACGGGTGGCAGGAAGATTCCGACGATCGTTTTTCGCTCGATTCGGTACCCATCGTTGCCGTGCCAGGCGTTGATGGTGCGAAGCACCTTGTCGTCGTCAAAACGTTCGGGCGCGACATTTACATTCGCGTGTGGACCTTGCAGGTTGGTCGCGTGCCGGTGTACCTGCTCGACGCCGATCTCGAGGAAAATCATCCGGATGATCGGCCACTGTTGTCGAAACTCTACTCCGGCGGTCCCGCAACACGGTTACGTCAAGAGTGGCTGCTGGGCGTCGGCGGCGTCCGTGTACTGCGAGCGTTAGGAATTGCACCGGCGGCGTGGCACGCCAATGAAGGGCACGCCGCCTTCATGATGGTCGAACGGGTGCGCGAGCTGTGCGTCAGCGGTGTTGCGTATGACGACGCCGTGCGACAAGTACGCAATCGCAGCGTCTTCACGACACACACACCAGTGCCGGCCGGGCACGATCAATTTGCCGTGACGGAAGTCGCCCAATGTGCTGGGGAGATGTGGAAGGACATGGGCATTAGTGCGGAAGCATTTGTGCGCATCGGCTATCATCCCGAAGCGGGTCCCAACAGCTTCCACATGACCGCCGCATCCATTCGCATGTCGCGTCGCGTGAACGCCGTTTCGCGTCGCCACGGTATCGTTACGCGTGAAGCAAGTCGCGCACTCTGGCCCGGGCATACGGCAGACGAGGTGCCGATTGGGCATGTCACCAACGGTGTGCATCTCGCCACGTGGATGGCCAGTCCGATCATGAAGCTCCTCGACAAACACCTCGGCCCGTGGTGGGGCCATGGACAGGATCCGTCCATCTGGGATCAAGTGTTGTCGATGGATGACGAAGCCCTGTGGTTCACCCACATGCGGCTCAAGCATTCGTTGATGCGTGTGGTGCGCGAGGAAGCGCGACGTGCGTTCGCACAACGCACGCTGGAGACGGCGCAACTCGTCGGCGCTGGAACGCTGCTCGATCCACAAGTGCTCACGATTGGCTTTGCGCGACGCTTCGCCACATACAAGCGCGCCGATTTGATTTTTCGCGACGTTGAACGATTGCGCGCCCTCGTGACGAACAGCGCGCGCCCCGTGCAAATCGTGTTCGCCGGCAAGGCACATCCAGCCGACAATCCGGGTAAGCAAGTTTTACAAAACGTGTATCAGTTCACTCGCGATCCGCGCTTCGAAGGGCGGATCGCGTTCGTCGAAGACTACGGTATGCATCTCGCGCACATGCTGGTGCAGGGCGTGGATCTCTGGATGAATATGCCGCGCGTCCCGATGGAAGCATCGGGCACCAGTGGTATGAAAGCGGCACTCAACGGCGTGCCGCAGTTCTCCACGATTGATGGTTGGTGGGAAGAAGGATATGAGGGCAACAACGGATGGGCGATCACGCCGGAAGAAGACAGTGACGACGGGACCTCCACCGCAAATCGCCTGTACACACTGCTCGAAACGGAAGTCGTGCCGCGCTACTACGAGCGCGATGTAAACGGCCTTCCCTACTTGTGGTTGACGACGATGAAAAACGCGCTTCGCGTTGCCGGCCAGCACTTCACGGCACGTCGCATGGTGGAACAATATGCACGCGGCTATTACGCGCCCTCCATCCTTGGCGACGTGTTGCCTGACGATCCGCCAACGGCCTGACTCTCGTTCATCTCTTGACCTGCGCGCCATGACAGCGATTGGCCAACCCACACCGGGCTTCGGTTCACCGGTTGTTGCATCGTCCAAGGATGCAGCGCCGACCATTGTGCATCTCTCGGCCGAATACAGTCCTTTTGCGCGCACGGGCGGTCTCGCCGAAGCGGTGATGGGGCTGGCCAATTTCCAAGTCAAGGCTGGTGCGACGGTCGTCGTCTTCGTCCCCCTGTATCGGACCGTGCGCGACTTCGCCCCCGATCTCGCGCCACTCGGTCGACCAATTCGGATCGAACTTGGTTTTCGCGGATCTGAGGTGCGCTTCTTTCGCGAAGTGCAGCCGGCGCCCGGTCCAAAGGTGGTGTTCGTTGACATACCGGAGTACTTCAATCGCGTCGGCCTGTATGGTGAAGGTGGTCGGGACTACACCGACAACGCACGTCGCTTTGCCATGTTTTCGCGCGCCGTACTCGATGCGATTCCGCGCCTCATCGCGGGGCCGGTGCTCGTGCACGCACATGATTGGCACACGTCACTTGCATTAATGTTTATGCGCAGTTACGGCGATCTGCAGCAACGATACGCCGCCACGCCGACGGTGCTCTCGGTGCACAATGCCGGCTATCAAGGGCATTTTCCGAAAGAGCAGCTAAATGACTGCGGAATTCCCCCGGAACTGTACACTTTTCGTCATCTCGAGTGGTACGACCGTATCAACTTTCTGAAAGGGGGTTTGACCTTCGCGGATATGGTAGTGACCGTAAGTCCGACGCATGCGACGGAGTTGCGTACACCGGGTGGTGGATTCGGATTGCATGACCTCTTTCGCTGGCTCGGTGATCGCTTTACCGGCATCACGAACGGCATCGATCAAACATTGTGGGATCCGCATGTCGATGAGCAGATCACCGCGCATTACACGCGCGACGATCCGTCGGAGAAGGCCAAATGCAAGGCGGCGCTGCAACGTTCGTTTGGTTTGCCGCAGCGACGCCGCACACCGATGTTCGGTATGACCGGGCGCATGGTCACGCAGAAAGGTTTGGATTTGATTTTGAACTCACATCTTGTCTGGAACCTCGACGCCCAGTTTGTGTTTTTGGGCCAAGGTGAGAAACGGTATGAAAACGCGTTGCAGGCGCTCGCCGCAGCGCGACCGCGACATGTCGGTGTCCAACTCGATTTTACGGATCGCCTCGAACATCGCCTCATGGCGGGCGCTGACATGTTCTTGATGCCGTCGCAGTATGAGCCATGCGGTCTCACACAAATGCGCGCGCAACGTTACGGCGCCCTCCCTATTGGACGACGCGTTGGTGGTATAGCCGACACGGTCGAGGATGACGTGACCGGATTCTTGTTCGACGAGTTCAAGGCCGGCGCGTTGGATTGGGCCATGTCTCGCGCGCTTGCGCGTTTCTCAGACCGCGATCAGTGGGCGACGCGCATGGACACCGCGATGGGTCGCGACTTCGGCTGGGAACGCTCCGCCGAACGGTACAGCGAGGTCTATCGTCGCGCGATGGCCATCGCGCGCGCTGCCCGTTAGCACGTCATGAAGGAGCAGCAGATAGTCGCGAGTAGCCAACAATCGGTCATTGTCCATGCGCATTGCTACCAGCCGCCACGCGAAGATCCGTGGCGTGAAGTCGTCGACGCCGAACCGTCTGCTGCACCCGACCATGATTGGAACGCGCGCATCGATCGCGAGTGCTACGCGCGCCTCGCCGCAACCGAGGTGCGCGTGCGCCGACGTTTCGCGTCGCCCACCGATCCAGAGGCGAAAACCGGAGTTCAACGCCTGATCAATTTGTACGCGTGGTGTTCATTTGACGTCGGTGCTACACTGTGCGAATGGCTGGAAAGCGAAGCGCCAGAAACGCTCGCGGCGATACAGGCAGGCGATGCAGCGAGTGTGCGACGATGGGGGTATGGCAACGCGATTGCCGCACCGTATCATCACGTGATTCTGCCACTCGCCTCACCACGCGACCGCCTCACGGAAGTGCGCTGGGGCATTGCAGATTTCCGAAGACGGTTTGGTCGTGAGCCCGACGGGATGTGGCTGCCCGAATGCGCGGTCGATGAGGATACCCTCGACGTGCTCGCACAAGAAGGCATTCGCTTTACCATTCTGGCACCGTACCAAGTGCGCGGCGCGGACGGGAGCGGAATGCCCGTCCGATGGCGCGGTGCAAACGGCCGCGAGATCGCGATTGTCCCATACGATGGGAATCTTGCGGGCGAAGTTGCATTTGGCGGACTGTTGCAAAGCGCAGATGCGCTCGCGCAACGACTCGCGCCTCTCGCGCCTCTCGCGCCTCTCGTGCCCGATGGCAACGTGGACCGTCGAACGCGATGTACGACGCTCGCAACCGATGGCGAGACATTTGGGCACCATCATCACGGCGGTGAGCGCACCCTCGCACACGCGATGCTCCGCATTGCCCGCGAGTCTACGGCGCGTCTCACAAATGCTGGCGCCCTAGTCGCGACACATGCAGCCTCGCAGGTCGTCAGTCTCGTTGCGCCATCGGCGTGGAGTTGTGCACACGGCGTCGAGCGTTGGCGCAGCAACTGCGGATGTCGCATCGATGGGAGTAAACCGCCGGCACAAGAATGGCGTGGCCCGCTTCGCAGTGCGCTCACCGCGCTCGCTGACCAATGTCATGAGATCTATGAACGCGAAGGGAGCACGTTGTTTCAGGGCGACGCATGGTCGGTGCGCGATGCCTACGGCAGTGTCGTCGCGCTCGACGGCGCGCCGCTCGACGCATTCGTCCGCGAGCACATCATCATTGATGCCAGCGAATCACAAGTCCTTCGCGCGCGCGAGCTCCTCGAACTCGCACGCGCCTCCCTGCGCACGTTTACTTCCTGCGCGTGGTTTTTCGACGAGGTGGATCGCATCGAAGTACGACAAGTGCTGCGTTACGCCGCACGCGCGCTTGAGCTCTCGGGCAGATCGGCGCGACTTGAACCCGACCTCGTACGTTGGTTGGCAACCGCAGTTGGCAATCGTGCCAATAGCCCGACGGCGGCTGACGTCTTTGTGCGCGAGGCCGTGCCGCATGACGACGCCGCGCTGATCACTGCGGCGGGCGCCATCGCCTGCGCCGCGCGTGACGATTTCGTTTCGCGCGCCGCAGTCTTTGACATCACCGTGAAGAAAAGTGGCACAGAGTGGGAAGCCATGCTTCTGCATCGCCGCACCGGTCAACTTCGCGCATTCGTTGGCACCGCGTGCGGACTCGGCGCCGACGTCATCGTGACAATCGGAGAGCAAGGTGCAGCCGCCACGTGCGAGGTGCGCATGAGCGAATTCCCCGAGTCGATCGCGATGCGCTTGCTCACGCACACAGTCCTAGATGCGCTGGGGGAGTAAAGCGCTACCTCACCGCGTCCAAATCGCAATCAACCCACACGCCCTGAAATATTGTCACCCTCCCGATTGCTCATCTAATTGTATTGCACCGGCACCGTGGCGACGCGGGAGAACACCTCAATCGCGTAGATCTCACTTGGTGGCGGAAGGTTCGCGAGAGTGACACGCACTTGCGATTGCAGCATGCCGTCTATCGCAACGCGAAAAAACATGGCTCGCTCATATGTCGCGACAATTAGCCCGACACTATCCACAATCGACACAGAGGGGACGCGCGTGAGCATCTGCCATAGGCTCACGGGATTTCGCTTTTCGATCTCCTCTCGTGAAATACTCGCCGTGGCATCACCACGACGTCGGCGCGCCGCAACGGCCGCGTATCGCATAAGTACAGGCGTGCCAGAAAGGACGCGCATGGTATCCAACGAAGGGACGTGCGCGCGATCAAGCACAATCGGAATGGTATTGCCTCCAAGCGCGACGCTGCTAACCCTGCTCAGGCGGCGCACTCTGAAATGCATGCTGCGTGGGATTGCGCGAATTGGTGAGCTGTTGCTGTTGAATCGTGCTGCCGGATGAATCGAATGAACGACGATACTCGGTCCATTCGGCTACGACGAGTTCGGACGACGACGAGAGCTGTAATGTGAGCAGCGCGGTCCGTGCCTCATCCTAAATTCGCACGACAAGCGCGCCGTCGGCCGAGTGCCCGCGATAATCATCTGCACCACGACGGAGACTTTCGGCAAAGCGCTCACGATCCAGCAACCATGAACGCACACCACCTCTCGCGTCAGAGTGATGATGCCGAATATTTCTCGCGCGTCAACGTTGGCAAGGGAGATGACAAGCTCTCGGGGCGTGCGCCGCTACAATCGCGCTATGGTGCACCCACCCACTGCAACCGCACGCCGGCGTACCATTGGCGCGCATATGCTGGCGTCCACAGCGCGGGATGCTGACCGAGTACATTGTTCACGCCCGCTGACAGCTCTGCGCGACGCGTCACGGCACAACGAAATTGGGTATCGATCGACAGAAACGCACCTTGCCGGCCAATAATGCCCGACCCCGTCGAGAATGCGCCGGTAATCGGAGCGCCGCTGGGAATACCCACCAGCGAAGCAGCGCCGGTATATCGCGCCGACACATCAGACGACAATCCTCGACGCACCGCCCACTCTCGCGACAAGCGCACGCGCGCCGTGTGCGTCGCGCGACGACTCAGCGGCAGCCCCGTCCCGAGATCGCGCGCGCGTAAGAAGTCATACCCAGCGGCAAATTCTGTTGCACCGAACGTCGCGTGCACATTGCTCTCAACGCCCTGTGTTCGTGCTCGCGCCACGTTCACGTTGGTGTAGACTTGAAACCCGGCGGCATTATTCCCTCGATACCGCCAGTCAATCAAATCAGACACGTTATTGCGATACCCTTCAACGTCGATGGAGAGTGTCGATACAGGCGCCCACGTGATGCCCAGCGAGCTGCTCCACGAGGATTCCGGTGTCAACGCCGGATTGCCAACTAACGTGTAACCTGCGGCTGGATTGAAAAACGTGTAACGCAACTCCTTGAATCCGGGTGCGCGAAATCCACGCGCAACATTGCCGCGGAGACGCAATGACGATGTGCTCTGCAATGCAATACCCACAGATGGATTCGTTGCGCTGCCCCAGAGTTGGCTCGCACTGTGTCGCGCACCAATAGTCAGGAGCAGCGGGCCCGTCGACCACGCGTCGCGCGCATACACTTCATTGACTTCATCCCGCGCGCTATCGCCATCTACTTTACGCGGCGCAATAAGTGTCCGCACAGAACGCTGCACCCCAATGTCCATCGCGTGCGCGCCGAATACGCGCGTAAACGCGAGCAGATACCGCGACTGGTGTTCCTGCTGCTCCACCGAATCAGCCGATCCACGAATCGGCAGCAGGCCACGCGATTGTCGGTATTGATACACGAACCGCTGTTCAAACACGCGCGCTCGTAATCCGCCACCCAGCACGGCCGCCTGCGCTTCGAGAAATCCTTGCGCACCCTTGTTGTCGATGAAGCCATTGAATTGCGCATCCAAGGGGAAGCGCTGCCGCTCTTGGGATGCTTGGCCATCGACGCGCAGCGTGAGCCGCCGATTCACTGCAAAACGCAGATCGGTTCGTACATCATAAACGCGATTCAACGTCGAACCTACCGCGTCGTAGCCCGTCACACGATCTGATTGTCGCCAGCCGCCATTGACGCGATAGCCAAAGCTTCCCACGGTCTGACTCGCGCCAACCGTGCCTTCGCTCCGCCCCAATGCACCAGTGCGCGCCAACGCATCGAGTGTGAGCCTGCGTGTTGGTGCCGATTGCACAATGTTGATGACACCACCAAGCGCGTCACTCCCGAACTCGACGCTTGATGGGCCCTTCGTCACTTCGATGCGTTCCGTTGCAATCGTCGACAAACGTCCAATATCGCGACTCTCGATCAGCGAACCGGCCACCGGTTCTCCATCGATCAAGACCAACACACGCGCGTCATCAAAACCCCTCACGGAAATTGACGTTTTCGACGGTGCTGACGGTATTTCTTGCAGCCCCGGCACTTGACGCAATAATTGATTGACGGACACGGCCGCCACTGCCGCAATGTCGCGTTTGTCCAGCACGGTCACACTACGTGTCGACTCGCTTGCACGAATGACCCGTTGACCAACCGTCGTCGTGAATACCGGTAACACCGTTGGCAACGCATCGAGCTGTATTCGCATACTGTCACGCAATACTACAACGCGCTGTTCCCGAAATCCGAGCGCGCGTACCACCAACGTATCACCCGGCCAGACTGCAAGCGCGAAGTGGCCAACGTCGTTACTGCGCGTCCGCGAATGCGATCGCGCGGCGCGGATGTCCGCCGCGAGCACGCGGCCGCTATCCGCCCGACCAAGAACGGTGCCGTTCACCACTATCAACGGCGGAGCCACACGCTCCTGAGCTCGCACCGCCGTGAACGGTAGCACACATAACACCGCCGCCAATCCACGTACGATCATCGAATGCGCGCGTAGCGAATGGTTGGGAAGCCCGCGACGCCAGTGTTGCTGTAGTAATCCGTGACCTGCAACTTGTAGATCTTTACTCCGCTCTTGACGAGATACACGTTGAACGCCGGATGGAGGCGATCCGTACCGGTCAGGTTGTAGCGAAAGGGCGCACTCTTGTCGACAACTGAATTGGGAATCGGGCCTACAAGCGTCGCCAGGTATGCCGCGTATTGTGGTGCATCCGTCGCGGACGTTGCAGTGGCGAATGTTGGTGATGCAGGCCCCGGATATGTGCCCACACTACACGCGGTATTTAACGTCAACGCCAACTGTGATGGCGACGGATCAAATCGCACATCCCAATTGCAGCCGATCGCCGACGCAACCGCTGCGTTCGCCGCAATGTTGATGGCAACCGGTTGCCCATTGGGAGTGAGCAGCACCGACTGCGGCGCGCCAAGCACCGAGCCATTCTGCACACGCGTTTCCAGCGTCAACGACTGCACCGCAAACTGCGGCGTGAAAACAATGCTCGTTGCGTGCAACGTCGCATAACCACCGCCGGCAAGCCGCACCTTCCAGTAGTTTGCGGCATTTGCCGATGGAATGCCGCTGAGATTCAAATAGCCTTGTTTATTTTCCGTCAGTCGATCCGTCTGAAATTTGTCATCCGACGGAATAGATGCGTCACGCAGCGCGTCAAATGCGGACAATGTACTGGTTGGAGAAAGCGCGAGCACCTCGGCATCTGTGGCCCCCTTATTGTTGTCAAACGCATAACCCAACACGTTCTTACTCGTCGCACCACCAATAGCCGGACTATTCAGGCGCAATTCGTAGCGACGAAAGGCCAGATCCCAATCGGCCGACTTCGCCACCAAACCTCCGGTCGCAAAGCTGAAATACACGAGCGTGTCCGTGCTGCTCGCGTTGAGCGGCCCAAAGGTCACGATCTGATTGACTGCAGGTTCTGGCGTGGACGTACCCGGACCGGTCGGGTCAGTCTGCCCTTCTGAGCACGCGGTGGCGCCAATCACGACGGCAACTTGGCACATAGCGCCCACATAACGGCGAACGGAAAACTGCATCGGCGAGGTATCCTGAAGTCGGTGGAAGCACGGAGCGCCGACTCAGAGGGGTCGTGACACGCTCTCATGCTGCCAGACTAGTGCATTGCTCGCGCTCCCTGCATTCGTATTAGTGCGCATAGCACCTCCGCAATTGTCGGCAGCTTAGGGGATGGACTGTCCACGCACCGCACCGACTGGACGCTCCGCTTGCACAGCCAAGGTGCCTTCGCTGGATGGATGCAGCGGTGCACTCACCCGTTCGAGCGGAGGACCAAGCGTCGGCTCGCACACGCCTTCCGCCGTCTCACGAATCAGCTGATCGACCACCGCGCGCAAATCACCCGTGCGCGCGTACGTTGCCAATTGTCGCTGTGCGCTGGAGCCGTGCTCCATAATATGAAATGCATATTCGACCTCCTTACGGGTGCCTAACTCGTCCAGTACGTCATCAAGAAACCATTCGATGAGCTCGCGAATAAGCACCGGTGCGGGCATTTCCTGCTTTTTACCGAAATCAATGAGTTTTCCTCCTAATCCCCATCGCACCGCGCGCCACTTGTTTTCTTCGATCAGGTCCGAGGCATAGACGCGAAACGTCAGGTTATCTCGGCGCAGCTTCCACATCTTTGCCACCACTGCTTGCAAAATAGCCGCAACACAAATCGCTTCATCAATGCGCGTATTCACGTCGCAAATGCGAAACTCAAGTGTCGGATACAAATGGTGTGGACGCACATCCCACCACACCTTCGATCCGTCCGGTATGCTGTTGGTGCGCACCAGCGTATCGGTCAGATCCGCAAAGTCGCTCCACCCGTTCAGGATGCGCGGCACACCGGTGCGCGGAAAATTCTTGAACACTATACTGCGGTACGAATGCAGCCCCGTATTGCGACCAAACCAAAACGGCGAACTCGTCGACAAACACAAAATGTGCGGCAAGACATACCGACACGCATTCAGGCAGTCGATGCGAAACTCGTTGTCCTCAATACCAACGTGCACGTGCGTACCGAAAATCAGCAGACGATGCGCGAGATCCTGCAGCTCCGCCTTCACGCCGAGATAGCGCTCCTTGGGCGTCATTTCTTGGTTCATCCAGTTCGAAAACGGATGCGTACCCGCCGAGGCGATGGTCAGCCCGTGTTGCCCTGCCGCCTTGATCACCAGTCCGCGTAGCTTCGTGAGCTCCGTACGCAACTCCGCGATGGACGAACACACCTTCGTACCAATTTCGACTTGGCACTGGTGCAGCTCGGCTTTCACGTCGGCGAGGACGGCATCGTCACTGGTCATCAGCGCATCAAAGCCCGGCGTGAGATCACGCGTCACGGGATCGATAATCTGGTACTCCTCCTCGATGCCCACTGTCAGGCTTGGTCCGCGCATTACCGCACCTGTCCTGCGTGGGCCGACCGCGATTGTCGCCATTCGACCGATGCACTAATAAAACTGCCGAACAAGTGACGCGTATGCGGATCAGCCATCTCGAACACCTCGGGATGCCACTGTACGCCAACCAGAAACGAATCGCCTGCGCCTTCGAGCGCTTCGATCAATCCGTCTGGTGCTGTTGCCGAGACAATAAGCTCGCGACCGACATGCTTGACGCCTTGATGATGCATGCTATTCACCGCCACCGTTTCCGTGGCCAACAACGTGGCCAGCCGCGTACCAGCCACAAGATCGACATCGTGCGCCAGATGGTCGCGATCATATCCCGCATTCGGGAAATAATCATGCTTCTGAAAGGCGGCGTTTTGCGCCGCGAGATCCTGCCAGAGCGATCCGCCGGACGCGACGTTAATCACTTGCAATCCACGACACAGCCCAAGCACCGGCTTCTGCTCCTCAATGGCCCAACGAACCAACTGGATCTCGACGCGGTCGCGTGCCGGATCGAGGTTACCACATTCCTGTCGAACCGCCTCGCCATACTCGGCCGGATTTACATCAACACCGCCGGGAATGAGAATGCCGTCAAGCCGTTCGTAGATCTCGCGCAACGTCGCAAGATCGTCGTCGAGCAAGGGAATCATCCACGGTACCCCGCCGACCATTGTTGCTGCGAGGAAATAGCGCTGATTCATCACCCACGACGCAGGCAGCGCCGGTGGAATGCCATCGATTGAATGCAACGTCTGCGTTGTCAACCCAATCACTGGTCGGGTAACCACGGACATCAGCGTTCCTCCACAAGAAAAGTTGGCACGTTTGAACCACCGCCGGCGGTGACGTTGAGTAGCGGATCGGTTGCGATGCGGGTGAGTACGCCGGACATGACGGTGCCGTCTATTAAGAATGGCGCCGTATCCAACATGCGCTCGCCGATGTGCAGCGCACCGTCAGTCCACGCCGGCCAATCTTCACTCGGCACCGTGACCCGTTCTTGGACAATGTGCGGTTCCGCGAGCGCCGACTGAATGGCAGCCTGCCACGTAGTATCGTTGACTGTCCACCCTAAGACGATCCCCTTGCCCCCGTACTCGTCGTTGGGCTTCAACACCATCGTTTCACGGTTCGCCGCAACGTAGGGCAACAGGTCGACGGATTCGCCCCGTACGCTCGTGTGACGTTCCTCCACAACGCGAGTCCACGGCACGTGTTGGGTGACTGCGTCGCGCTGTGCATCCGTGAGCAAATGTGCCTGTCGTTCATCACTCACCACGGCCAGCGACGCCTTTTTGTGCAGCACTTTGCAGCGGAAGGGATTGACCATGCACACGGCTCCGTCGCGTACCGCGCGCACGACGGGTGAGTCTAGCCCTTCACGTGACACCAGTTCGTCGATGAGCACACGCTTATAAATCAGCGTGACGCGCTTGCCCGCGACCGTAAGCACGCCGTTGTCGTACGCCGCATCACGCGGATCGCCAATAAACGCATCGATTCCTAGCGCCGAGAACTCACGTTCAAAGAGCACAAATTCACTGCGCGTTGGAACCGCCGCCCAATCGAGGATGACGACGTTGGGCTTCTCACGGACGCCGCGCCATTGGTGAAATGCAGTGAGCATCGCGTGGACAATGGACGGCGCCGCAGGAATTGGAAACGCGGCGTGGGTCCGCGAGAACGCGTGCATGGCCGGCAACGCCATGAAGACGCGGGAAAGGGCATCGTTATACGCGCCTCCCGCAGGCGTCTCCGCGTTGTACTCCGTAAATTTGAGGCCGCCAGCGCCAGGCGCAAAAAACGCATCAAGACGAGACGTCGGACTGGCCACCGCAAAGCCAGGGTCGGCGTGGATGAGCTGTTCTTCCCATGCCGTCAGGCCGAATTGCGCGCGCAGCGCGTCATTGCCCATCGCCGACACGCGCACGGCTTCAAATGCGGAACCCACTAACGCGCAGGCGCGAGCAATATGCCGATATTCGCCGGGCGAGAGAAAGCGCGGACGCAATACCCCGCAGAGTGGACGGTCGCCGAAGAACAAACCTTCCCGGCGCAGCAGCTCGTCCAACATGGAGGCCGAGGCTTCAGCCAGATCACCGTGTTCGAGGCTCCCGTGATAGCGTTCTATCATCGCCAGCATGCGCGGCCCCCGCTCAATTCGGACCGATGGGCGCACCCGTCAACGTTGGTGGACGTGGTGCGGTAGCCAATTTGATAGCGAGGTCGGTCATGTGCGTCACCACCCACTCAAAGTACGATGGCGTCAGCGAATTGATGTCCATGTCCGGCGCCGGATTCATGAAGTCAATCGCATATGGGATGTCGTCTTTTACGGCAAACTCAACGGTGTTCATGTCGTAGCCGAGCCCGCGACAGAGCGTGAGTGCATCTCGCACGCATCGACCCTCAACCTCTTTCGATAGATAGCCAGGGTCTGGGATGTAGGCGCGCGCGCCTGGATCATACGGCATGGGCAGCACATGCTCGCGTCCCAGCACCATACAGCGGACGTACTGATCCCATTTCACAAACTCCTGCACCACCATCGTCAGCGTGCCGCTGCTGTTGTAATGCTTCATCAGTTCGTCCATAGACTGACAGATATAGACATCGCGCCATCCGCCGCCATGCGCGTCCTTGAGCACACAGGGAAAGCCGATATGCTTTGCAACCCTGGCCCAATCGAGCGGATACGAGAGGTTGCGCAACGACTCCGAATGCGAAATTCCGGCGATGTAATCTTTGTTGGGGAGCACCATCGTCTTCGGGTGAGCGACGCCCAGCTGCACGGACATGGTCGCGTCGTAGAATTTGTCGTCGGCCGACCACATGAACGGGTTGTTGATGACCGTCACGCCCATTCGGGTCGCGTGCTTGAGAAAGGTTCGGTAAAAGCCGACTTCGTGCGAGATGCGATCAATAATGAGCGTATACGGCACCGGCTGTGCCATATGCGTCGCGTCCAGCCTGATGTATTCCGCAGTGACGCCAGACTGCCGCTTGGCTACGGCGTCAATGAATGCAGGTGGGAATGACCATTCTCGCCCAACCAACAAGCCAATCCGAGGTTCGATCGCCAATCTCGTCTCCAGAATGATGTACATGAGGGCGTTCCAACAGCGTTAGCAAGAATGAAGCATTTGCCCAGTTGCCGCCATGGGGAATATCGAGGCGTGAGTGGATAATTGTCGCCGCGTGAGGCGTTACCGGGCACGTCCGTGGGCTCGTGTTTGCAGTCCAGTAAAAAGCATATTTGTGATATCGCGCTCTGTGGATAATTATGCACTGCAGCCCGTTAAATACGGGTGTATCACGGATGATGTTTTCCACAAAAAACGAAATGTCGATGATACATTGCCACAGTCACTTACCTGCTTTTCCACATCATTACTAACGTATATCCACAAGGACATCAACAAGTTAGGGTGCAGGCCTCGTATTGCGTGGACGGGTAGATCGTCATAACATCACCGCCCGCCACGGAACTGGAACGCAAAGTTTCTGCGGGGCTCACGTTTCTGACTTCAGCCAAATCCCGCTCATGCTCGTCGTCGCCTGCGCCGCTCCATTGGGTTCCATCGAATCCGCTCCGCTTACCTCGCTGCCACTCGGCATCAGTGATTCGGTCTTTGGACTTGCGGCGTTCTGGGCGTCCGACGACAACTACTTCGTGCGTGCCGAGTCGGCGGACGGCATGGCCTGGTATCGCATTGAGATGGAGGCATTACCCGAGGCGGGCGACGATGCGACTCGGCGTGCAATGGCTGATTTACTCGCGGACGTCACACCGATCGGCGGCGGGCGCGTTGCGTTTCCGTGGGGTAGTTCGGGTCGGACCGTGTATCGCGTATGGCGTTCGCGGAGCACGGGCGCAGCTGCTCGTTTTAAAATCCTGGCAGTTCGAGCTGCGCGGTCACGCCGCCTGCCAGCGTAACTCCGGCCGCCTGTAGCCACGCTAATAGCAGATCCTGCCCATGATCCCCAGCCATGGCGGAGCGTGCCGCGCTCAGATGGAGTTTGAACTCGGCCGAGACGTCTGGCAGGGTTCGACGGAGGACGGCCACTGTCAGCAATTCCGTGGCATCGGCCATGTGTCGAATGGCGAACTCCGTCATCCGAGCACGCAGCGCAGCGGCATTCAACACCGGTCCTTCGGTGGGCACTTCATGGTCAGCGCGACGTTCGCGAAAGGCCGCCAATCGACTTCGCGTGGCGGACAGCGTGGGCAACTCCTCGTGGGCCTGTTCAGCCAAGGTGGCGACAGGCGCACCGACCAGTCCAAGCCAGGCCATCCACAGCGTACCTCGTGCGTAGGCTTCCCAAGGCTCGCTATCGAGTGCACGGCCCGTTTTCCGCACCAGCTCTGCAACCCCGTTCCGAACTTCCCACCATCGGAGATAGCTGTCGGATTGTCTGGCCACCAGCGCGAGCGCGCCAAGTCGGAGCGCCCATTTGACGGCGGACTCGCCGTCGTCGACGGGCGGTCGCAGCGCGGCAGAACATCGAAACGCTCGTGCTGCACCTACGGCCAGTACTGCTTGAGCGATGTCTCGGTTCGCCGAGGGCATGGGCTGCATCGCGGCTTCCAAGTGGCTCAACGCGGCGAGTTCGTACGCCGTGCCCAACAGTGCCAAACCGTCCGCGATGGGCTCACCAAGGCCATCGCCTGGAAGCAGCGACGCGGCTTCCGCCCGCTCGAGCAACAGCGCTCGTCGTTCGGGCGGAATAGCGGCGACGGCCCAGTGCTCGTCCAGCGTGCACTTCGCGAGTACACCCAGATCGCGCGTCGCGCTATCGCGCTCCACCGTGGGGGTGAGGACGTGCATTCAGCCGTCTCCTCTGGAGGGATCGAACCCTTCCGCTCCTTCGCCGACCGGATGTGGTGGCGACACGAGCCGTTTCACGGCACCGGCAGTCGACGATCGAGCGACTGATCGTGACCCGCGACGCCGCGTCCTGCGCTGAACGCTAATCCAACTGTTCAAACAGAAGTAACCCCATGCGGTTACGACCGCATTGGCGACCCCTTCGCACTACTGTCGCATTTATGTAACAGGTCCGCGTCTGTCAACCCCTGACAGACGCCATTCCGGAGATTCCTGGTGGGTTTTGAGTCCTCTCGCGCCGCTAGTCGGCGCTTTGCAACACTCGCCGCGACAAATGATCGCGTGCACGAAGCATTGTCGCCGAGTGCCTTTCCTGGATTTTTCGGCGAGCAAACGCGGCCGCCGTCTACTGACTCTTCCGTAATAGCAAGCGCTTGTTCGCCGGACGCCGATCCTGCGAAGGCGCTCGTTCTACAGCTCGATACATTGGCGCAAGATATCGTCTCTACACCAGGAGCCGGTGGCGCGTTGCTTGCTGCATTCGCGTCGCAAGCGCGTGCGCTGACGATGGTGCTCGAAGCCGCGAAGCGCTCGGGATCGTCACCACTGCCTGCGTCTGTTCTCCGAGCCGCCCAGGCAGCACTGAGCATGCCGGAGGCGTTAACGGGGCTCGCGCTTCGATAATTTGGTGCCGCATGCTGTTGTTGTTTCGTCTACAAGCGGTCCCGTCTCCTCTGCAATGAGTATGCGCGTGCAAATTTTTCCGTACCTTCTCACCGTCGGCATCGCGGCGCTCATTGCCAGCACGCCAAGCGCGGCGCGGGCGCAGCCGGATGAAGCGCGCGTCGCGTTCCGAGCTGGTCGCGCCCTCGCGCTCGCCGGGCAACCAGACTCAGCGCTCGTCACATTCGCCGCCGTCGGCTCCATGGCGCGCGCAAGTGGAGATTGGGCAATGGTAACGGCCGCAGCTCGGGCCACCGCCGATGTCTATCTCGTCTACCGAAGTTGCGCGGATTCGGGGATACGCATTTTACAAGATGCCGTGACCATTGCGTCACCGGGTGACCGTTCTGCGGCTGACGCGCTCGTTCGTGTGCTTGCGGCGCACGGTGATGCGGCCGGTGCACGCGCCGTGCTCGTCAGGGCGTATGCCGATGTGCCGTCGGTGGGTCGCAACATCACGCGCGAAAGCGTGACCTTTCTGCAAGGTATGGCAGCGGTGGAGCGGGCGGCGAAGCACGAAGACGCTGCGGCTACGGCGCTGAGCTCCGCGCTACAGATCGCTACGCGTGTGCACGAAGGGGATATCCAAGACAGTGCGACTCACGCGGTCGGTAACGTCACCGCTGAAAATGCGTGGGTGCTCTTTGATCTGGCACAACTGCGATTGCACGCGAAGAGTGCTGGAGTTGCGTCCGTGAAGGAAGGGACGCGATTGATGGATCAACTCAGCGCTGCATGGCCCACCATAGAAGATCCCGATACGGTGCGCTTCCCCACCTCACGTATCGGCGATCGACTCCTGCTACTCGCGCGTGAGTGCCAGAAAAACGGAAGGTCCTGCCCTGTTCCAAAACCAACAAAATGTTGAGCTAGTGCGCCGAAGTTGGCACGGCGATCGTGACGGCTGTGCCTTCCACAATGTCATCGCCCGGATTCACGATGAGCACGGCGTCAGTCGGAAGGCCGCTCGCAACTTCCACTTCTGTGCCGTAGTCCCGACCAAGGGTGACACGCACGATGCGCACGCGCCCGTCCACCACGACAGCGATGTGTGGCCCGTCCGCACGCAGCATGAGTGTGTTGGTAGGTATGAGCATGGGCCGAGTGACGCGTTGCAGCACCAACTTGACTTGCGCATACATGCCCGGAAGGAGTCGGCCGGTGCTGTTCGCGAGTTGAATTTCTGTCAGCAAGGTTCGTGTCGACGGATCAAGCGCGTTCGACGTTCGCGTGACACGTCCAATAAATGCGGTCGCGCCGAGCTCCTGCACCAAAATTTCCGCGACCTGCCCCACGCGCACACTCGGCGCGGCGTTTTGCGGGACGTTGGCGATAACGCGCAACGAATCTGTTTGTGCGAGCGTGAAGAGCGGTCGAACATTGGCATTGCCGCCCGGCACAACGAGCGCACCGACGTCAACGTTGCGCGCCGTGACCACACCTGCGAAGGGCGCGAGAATCCCACCAAAATGTTTCAGCGCGGTGAGGCGTTCCACATTCGATGCTGCAGCACTCGCGCTCGCCCGAGCGGCGTCATAGGCACCCTGTTTTTCGTCGAGCTCTTGTCGCGTGGCGACATTCTGTTGGATAAGGTTACGCCATCGATCCAACGTGGTGCGCGTAAGTTCGGCAGTCGCTTGCATTTGTGCCAAGGTAGATTTGGACTGCGCTAATTCCTGATCGAGTTCTGGCGTTTCGATCTCCGCCATCGCTTGCCCGGCCTTGACGCGCGAACCCATGTCCACAAGCCAGCGCTTCACATATCCACTAGTGCGGGCATATAGTGCTGTTTCGTGCAATCCATACAGTGTACCCGGCACCGTGAGCGCTTGCGTCGAGTCGCCGCGCCGCGCGTAAGCAACCGTGACAATTGGTTGTGCCGATGACGACCGTGTCGCCGCCGCCAGTTGCTTCGCGCGCGAGAGTCGCGGCAAAATCCCAGCCACGAGCAGCGCGACAATCAACACGACGACGCCAAGGATCATCGCCATTCCACCACGCCGTTCGCGATGCGCGACGGAGTTGGTGTCGCAACGGACTGCGGATTCCGTTAAGGTCATGCGGCACGCTCATGCACAGGAATGATCGCTTGCAACGGCGTCGCGACGGCACGATTGCGCAATGCACTGAACGCAATCGGCACAATGAACAGTGTGGCCAGCGTGGCCACGCTCAGTCCGCCAATCACAGCGCGACCGAGCGGCGCATTTTGTTCGCCACCCTCGCCAAATCCGAGCGCCATCGGGAGCATGCCAATGATCATCGCGACGGCGGTCATGATCACAGGGCGAAGACGCGTATCACCGGCTTCAAGCGCGGCATCGTACGCACTCACGCCGGCCAGTTGACGTTCGCGCGCAAAAGAGACGATGAGAATACTGTTCGCCGTCGCCACACCAATGCTCATGATGGCACCCATCAAGGAAGGTACGCTGAGCGTCGTTTGCGTAGCAAAGAGTGCCCAAACAATCCCCGCGAGTGCGCCGGGCAACGCGGTGATGATGATGAAAGGATCGAGCCAGGATTGGAAATTCACGACCATAAGCAGATACACGAGTACGACCGCAAAGGCGAGGCCAAATCCCAATCCGCGAAACGCCGTACGCATGCTCGCGACTTGTCCTCGCATCGCGATGGTGGTGCCACGCGGCAGTGTTGGTGTGACGTCGGCGATGATCTTGTCCACTTCACTCGCGACGGCGCCAAGATCACGATCTTGCACATTGGCAAATACGTCGAACACTCCTTGCACGTCGTAATGGCTGACGTTTGCGATGCCTGTACGGCGTGAAATCTCGGCGACATTCTCCAACGTTTGTGCGCCGCCTGCGCTCGTGCCGGACGATAAAATTGGCGCGCCGGTGATGGCTTCGAGTGTGCGAATACGCGACTGCGGTGTTTGCACGCTCACTGCGTACTGCACGCCATTGAGTGGATTGAGCCAAAAATTCGGCGCCGACTGTCCGCTGGACGCGAGCGAAACGAGCAAATTATTGGATACGTCGCGCTGCGTCACGTTCAGCGCGGCCGCGCGATCACGATCCACCGTGACAAACAGTTGGGGTGCGTTGATGAGCTGCTGCACGTACACGTCTGCGGCGCCTGGAATTTTCCGCACGCGCGCTTCGATGGAGCGCGCAATTTGATAGTTCTTGGTTTTATTGGGGCCAATGACTTGGACGTTAATCGGCGCCGGGAGTCCAAAATTGAGAATCTGTCCCACGATATCTGCCGCTTGGAAAAACACGGTGACATCCGGAAACTCAGCGTGCAGTCGGGCCCGAAGCGCACGCCGATAGTCATCGACACCCCCGTGTCTGTTGCTCGAAAGACCAATGAGAATATCTGCATCGGTCGAGCCGATGGTCGGGTTGTCACTAAACGCGAGATTGGCTGCACCGGATGACGTGATACCGATGTTGTCGAGCACCAGCGCCAATTCGTCGGCAGGAATGACTTGGCGAATAATGCGTTCGATGCCCGCCACATACTGCTCCGTCGCCTCGACGCGCGTCCCGACGGGTGCACGCACGTGCAGGCGAATCTGTCCGGCGTCGACGCTTGGGAAGAAGTTTTGTCCGAGAAACGGAATGAGCGCGCACGACGCAATGACGCCGCCAGCAAAGCAGGTCACCACGCGACCACGATGCGCCAACGCGCCTTTCAGTGCCAATCGATAACGCGCGCGTAACCGTTCGAAAGCAGCGTCAAAGCGCAGGTGCACGCGTTCCATAGGCCCTGACGCTCCGTGATGGTGGGCCTCGTACTGCAGCGCATAGCGCACCAACGTTGGTACCAACGTGCGCGAAATTGCGTAAGAGGCGAGCATCGCGAACACGACGGCCATCGCCAGCGGCGCAAACAATGACCCAGCAGCACCACCGAGAAAAAAGATGGGTACGAAAACAATGCAGATTGACAGTGTGGACACGAGTGTTGGCACGGCAATCTGCTGCGCCCCTTGTACAATGGCGTCGTCAATCGCGAGGCCGCTTTCAAGCACGCGATGAATATTTTCGATCCCAACCGTCGCATCGTCAACCAACACGCCGACGGCCAAAGCCAGCCCGCCAAGCGTCATCACATTCATCGATTGTCCCAGTGTGGCGAGCGCGATGATTGAGCTCAGGATGGACAGCGGAATGGATAAGGCAACGATCAGCGTGGAGCGCCAACTGCCTAAAAAAAGGAGGATCATCGCAGCGGTGAGTAACGCGGCAATCAGTGCTTCGTTCAGTACTCCTTTGAGCGCGGCGACAACGAACAGCGATTGGTCGGCGAGTACCTCAACGTTGAGTGTTGGTGGGAGCGTCGCCAGAATGCCTGGCAGCGCCGCGCGCACGCGCTGCACAACATCCACCGTTGACGCACCTCCAGATTTGAGCACGGTGATCAGCGCCCCGCGCTTCCCGCTGCGCCTGACAATGTTGGTTTGCACCGCGTATCCATCACGCACCTGCGCGACATCGCGAACATGCACCAGCGCCCCGTTCACCACCTTGATCGGAAGGTCGTTGAGTGCATCGGCGACATCCGGACTCCCATTCATACGCACGGCGTATTCACGATCGCCAATTTTTGCCGTACCGGACGGCAAAATGAGATTCTGTGCGTTGATTGCCGCGCTCACATCGGACGGAGAGATGCCGCGCGCCAAAAGTTGTTGCGGATCGAGATCGACATTGATTAAGCGCGCGCGACCTCCGTACGGCTGCGGCACGCTCGCCCCCTGTACCGTGGCCAATTTGGTCCGGATACCATTGGACCCCAAATCGTACAGTTCCTGCTCGCTGAGCGTGGCACTGCTCAACACCAGCTGCAGCACGGGGACATTTGACGCATTAAAGCGCAGGATAAAGGGGGCCGACGCGCCGGGCGGCATAATGCGCAAAATCGTTTGCGAAACAGCGGCGAGTTGGGCGACCGCCGCTTCGATTTTGGCCTTCGGTTGAAAAAACACCTTAATGACGGTCACACCAGCCAACGACTGCGACTCAATGTGCTCGATATCATTCACGGTTGTCGTAATCGCCCGCTCGTACACCGTGCCAAAACGCCGTTCCATTTCCTCCGCAGGCAACCCATTATACTGCCAAATGATCGACACCACGGGGATGTCGATTTCTGGAAAAATATCGGTGGGCGTGCGTACAATGGACAGCACGCCGAAAATGACGACGAGCAGCGCACCAACGATGAATGTATAGGGGCGCCGAAGCGCGAGTTGAACGATCCACATCGAACAGCTTACGCAATTCGGGCCCGAAACGTTGCCGACGGTCGCGTCGCGTTCAGCGATATAATTTGGTATCGTTCCATCGACGCACGTTCTTCCTTCTCGACGGAGCACGCTCGTGCGGAAACTGTTTGCTGGCGGCGTGCTCGGGCTGATCCTGCTTGAGATCGCCAACGTGTATTTCATCATGCCGATGCCAGGCAGTCAGCGCGTGCGCGGCATTGACTGGGCGTATCACGTGTACGCATGGCGATGGGCGTTTCGCGCTTGCTTTGCTGTGGGCATCGCCGCTGGACTCGCTGCCGCGTGTACGCGTTCAATTTCCGTCTGGCCGCCATCAGGTGCGCGACTCCATCGGTGGCCAGCCAGTGTTGAATTAGCTACTGCACCGTATGTCGCACGGGTCGTGCATTTGTTCCCATCGTCAATGGAACGCTGACAACATTTCGTTTGGTGTGAGGCGATCGCGGGCGCGCGGAAAGGGGCGATGCTGCCCGAATTGCCGAGTCGTCAGGTCACGTTGCGTCAGTGGGTGACGTTGTATCCGCGCAGTCTCGTGATGCAAGCCGATACCAACTGCGCGAACGAATATGCGCGCGATTCTGCCTACGAACGCGGCACAAGCAGGAATGCATTAATCGGTACGAATTCCGCATCATGGCAGGAGAAATCGTGGGCGCAACGATTCACTGGTCACTGCGAATACCGCGTACGATTTAACCGGTCGCGGCATGCACAGCGTGTTACCACCGCTCAACGCCAGCCAGGAGTATTGGCACAGTTGGCGAACATTTCATGCGACAACCGCTCGATACTAGCGCCTGCTATCGTTCGTACGTTGCGATCAACTCACGCAACCGATCAAGAATTCCCGGCGTGAGCTGTTCCCACGTGAAACGAAAACCCCAGTTGCCGGTGGGACGTCCGGGCATGTTCATACGCGCTTCGCTGCCGAGTCCAAGCAAGTCCTGCAAGGGTATCAGTGCCGTATTCGCGACGGACGCGAGCGCGGCACGTATGAGGGTCCAATGCATGTCGTGGCCATCGGCATTCAAATAGCGTAGCGCGTACGCCTTCTCTATCGCAACGTCCGCAACCTTTCGCGTAGAATCCGTTGTCCCTGAAGACTTCCACCAACCAACCGTTGTGTCGTTGTCGTGCGTGCCCGTGTACACGACGTTGTCGCGTGATAACCGATGTGGCGTGAAGTCAGTCGCCTTTCCGTCTCCACCAAACGCAAATTGTAAAATGCTCATGCCGGGAAACCCCAGCGATTCGCGCAGCACTTCGACCGCTGGTGTGATCATACCGAGATTTTCCGCAACAATCGGCAGTGGTCCAAGGGCGGTCGCCACGGCGTCAAACAGCGCGGCTCCCGGGCCCGCCACCCAGCGACCATGTGCTGCGGTTGTCGCGTCGCCTGGCACCTCCCAGTAAGCCTCGAAGCCACGAAAGTGATCAAGGCGTACCACGTCGAACAGTCGAAATGACGCCCGCATGCGCTTGACCCACCACGCGTACTTGTCGGCAGCGTGCGTTGACCACGCGTACAGCGGATTGCCCCATAACTGCCCGGTGGCACTGAAATAGTCGGGCGGTACACCCGCTTGCACGCGGGGATGTCCGCGCTCATCGAGATCAAAGAGTGCGCGGTTCGCCCAGACGTCGGCCGAGTCGTGCGCGACGTAAATGGGCAAGTCTCCCATCAGGCGAATGCCACGGACGGTGGCCGCTTTTTTGAGGGCAAAAAATTGCGCGAAAAAGAAATATTGCTCGCGCTGCACGCGCTCGATTGACGTCGCGAGAGCGCGGCGCCAGCGATCAAGCGCGGCCGGATGACGGGCGACCGCGTCCGGCTCCCAGTCGGTCCACGGCGTGCCATTGTGCGCCTCTTTAAGCGCGATGAACAACGCGAAGTCGGGCAACCACGTGGCGTTTGCCGCCACAAACGCGCGATAGCGTTCGTCGGGCACCAAGCGCGCAGTCGCCGCGTCAAGCAGCGCGCGTTTGTGCGGAATAACTCGGCCAAAGTCGACGACGTGTGAAGAAAAATTCTCAACCGGCCCGACCTGCGTTGGCGCGGCGACGTCGATGAGCAATGGGTTGCCTGCAAACGCCGAAAAACACTGATACGGCGAATCGCCATATCCGGTTGGTCCCAACGGAAGCATTTGCCACACGCGCAAGCCTGAAGCAGTCATCACGTCGAGAAAGCGCAAAGCGGCTGCGCCAACATCTCCGACGCCGTTTGGGCTCGGGAGGGACGTTGGATGTAAGAGTATGCCAGCGGCGCGAGGAAGCTTCATGCGTTCAACGCTATGGGACGTCTGCGGTGCATTCAACTGCCCGTTGCATTCCGCTTGAAACAGCGCGATCCTCCGCGGACACCCTTACAGGAGTTATTTCATGCGTCATTCATCGATCGTCGGCATTTCAGCGCTACTTACGTTGTCGTCATCTGCCGCACTCGCGCTCGTGTTGCATGAGGAATGGAGCGGTATGGTGATGGGTAAGGACGGTTCTGCTATACACGGCAGTGCGACTATGAAGGCAGGCAAAGAGGCGAACACCACCGATGTCATGCTCAAATTGTCGGGCGACGCCGCCGCCGGGGCGCGGCCGTGGCATGTGCATTCGGGGAGCTGTGCAAAAGCGGGTGGCGTGTTCGGCGGTGGCAAGTCATACACAGCCGTCGCAATTGATGCAAAGGGCGCGGGCGAAAGCAAGGCCACGCTTCCTGTCGCGTTACCGGACACTGGCATGTATTACATCAACATCCATGAGTCGGCAACAATGATGGCGAAGATTGTCGCATGCGGCGATTTGAAGAAAGCGAAATGAGGCTATGGCACGTGGCCAGCCTCATGGCGTTGCTGGCCACTATGCCAGTTGGCGCCCAACCGGGCGCATCGTCCGATCCAAACCTGCAGCGCATCTGGCGACTTGGCATGGATAGCTCCCATGTCCAGCAACTGTCACAGACGTTGTTCGATTCGATTGGACCGCGGTTAACGGGCAGCCCCGGGTTGACATCGGCGAGCGATTGGGTGATGCGCGAGTACAAGGCCTGGGGCATTGAAGCAAAGCGTGAGCAGTATGGCACGTGGCGCGGTTGGCGTCGCGGCATCTCGCATATCGATCTCATGGCGCCACGGGTGCGTTCGCTGGAAGGCACAATGCTCGCGTGGAGTCCGGGAACAAGAGGCGTTCCCGTACGTGCCGAAGCGATCATTTTGCCGATGTTCAAGGACAGCACCGAGTTCGTGAAGTGGCTGCCGCAGGCGAAGGGCAAGATTGTGTTGTTGTCCCCGGCGTATCCCACATGTCGCCCATCGGAAGATTGGATCAAGTTTGCCACACCCGAATCGAAAGCGCGTATGGACACTGCGGTTGCGCAGACGCTGAAGGATTGGACAATCATGACTGGTACGGATTTGCGTCCCGACAGCTCCAAGCTGTATCGCGGCACTGGTTACGCGCTCGCACTCGGTACCGGCACACTCGGCATGCGATTGGAGAAGGCCGGCATTGTTGGCATGATCTCGTCGCGCAACAAGTTGAGTGGCTTTGCAAACCCGTTTGCCGCGCAAGGCGGTGGGCAGTTCCCGACAGGCGGCGGACGTGGCGCCGGCGGTGGCGGCGGTCCGGGCGGTCGCGCGGGTGGCGGTGCGAGTGAACGCGGCGGCGGACCCGCCACTAGTCTCGCGGCGGCAGCACAAGCACGTGGCGGATTTGTCGCACCCGGCGGAGCCGGCGGATGGGGCGTGATTGAAGTTTTCGAGACGTACAACAAAATCGCACCTGCCGTTACGCTCACGTGCGAAGATTACGGTCTGGTGTATCGCTTGGCTGAGAACAAACAGAAACCAATGGTCCGCCTCGATCTTGATGCGTCGTTGCTCGGTGAGCAGTCGGCGTTCAACACGATCGGTATGATCAAAGGTACTGAGAAGCCCAACGAATACGTGATGCTCTCCGCGCATTTCGACTCGTGGGACGCGTCCTCAGGGGCAACAGATAACGGCACGGGTACGATGATGGCGATGGAAGCGATGCGCATTCTCAAGCAAGTGTATCCGCATCCGAAACGCACGATCATGGTCGGACATTGGGCCAGCGAGGAACAGGGACTCAACGGTTCGACGGCGTTTACGGAAGATCATCCTGAGGTGATGAAGGGCTTGCAGGCGTTGTTCAATCAGGACAACGGGACCGGGCGCGTGCAGTCGTTGACGTCATCAGGCCTTACGGACATCGGGCGTCATCTCAAGTCGTGGTATAATCAGTTGCCGGCGTTCTACACCGATAGCATGAGCTCCAATGTGGTGTCGTGGAGTTTTAACGACATACCAACCGGCAACCCGGGCGGTACCGACGGCGCCGTGTTCGCATGCTTTGGCACGCCATCGTTTGGCATGGGTGGGGTGGGTTGGAATTACAGCACCTACACGTGGCACACCAATCGCGACACGTACGATAAAGTCGTGTTTGATGATCTGAAGCACAACGCCACGTTGGCGGCGATGATGGTCTATCTCGCAAGCGAAGATCCGGATTTTATTAAGCGTGATCGATCGCCCGGCACGTGGCCGGCCACGTGGCCTGCAAACTGTGGTAAAGTGCCGCGCGTCACGCGTCCTCGACTCTAGGTGATACGTACGTGATATCGATGGACTTGCGAAACCGAGTTGCGACGCGACTCGGTTTCGACAGTGCGCAGCCTCGCGATCTTGCGGGGCTGCGTGCGTTGTATGCGGCGTGGTGTGGGAGCGTCCCATTCGACAACGTGCGCAAACTGATTGCGTTGCGGACCGGTGCAACAGGTCCGTTGCCCGGCAGTGATGCAACAGACTTTCTCGAAAACTTTTTGTTGCACGGCACCGGCGGTACGTGTTGGTCGAGCAGTAATGCGCTGTTCGAAATGGTGCACGGCTTTGGGTTCAACGCGCGTCGTGTCGCGGGTTCGATGCGCGACGTGGGCGTGCCGGGTCATGGCTCAATTAAAGTGCTGATTGACGCCGTTGATTGGTTGGTGGATTCTTCGATGCTCACGATGTATCCGATCCCCATCCGCGACACACTGCACGTTGATCGACATCCGATCTTTGGCGTTGAGGTAGAGCCGGGGGTAGGCGACCACGCGGGCACACACGTGGTGTGGTTTGATTCACCACCGCACGAGGACTACTTCCCGTGTCGCTTGCTGTTCGATCCGGTCGATTACGATTTTTACTTAGAGCGGTACGAGATTTCGCGCACGAAGGGGCCGTTCAATCATCATCTGTCGGTCCGCTATAATCGCGGTGATGCGCGCAGCGTCCTTCAGGGACATACGCGACATCGGCAAACCGTGCATGGCGTGCAGTCCCTTGCGCTCACACGCGATGAGTTGTGCAACGAACTGCGTGAAGTCGTTGGACTGTCGAGTGACATCGTCGCGCAGTGGGTGGCGTGTGGCGCGCTTGACGCGGCGTATGAGCCGTACGCGGGCCCGACACCAGCACCGTTGGGGACACCGCCATCGCGCCGGTAGGTTCGCCTGACCGCACGCTTCGTGCGCCCACCGAGCGTGTCATACAATTGATCTGCATCGACCTGGACGGCACGTTGGTTGGGTCGGGTGGTGCGGTGCATCCAGATAATTGGATCGCTGCACACGAGGCACGCGACGCCGGCATTCAGCTTGCCATTTGCTCCGGCCGACCAAACTTCGGGCTCGCGCGCGACTACGCGACGCAGATGAGTGCGAGCGGATGGCACAGTTTTCAGAATGGCGCAAGCGTCGTGCAACTTGCCGACAATACGTCGCGCTCAACGTATTTGCCGGTGCATCTCGTCGACATGTTAAAAGCGCGTGCGCACGCGACCGGATTCACATTGGAGCTCTACTCTGACGATGCATTTGCTGTCGAGAGCAACTCTGATCGTGTGCGTCAGCACGCGGCGCTACTCGGCGTGCCGTTTCTGCCACGTCCGTTTGACACGCTGCACGGTGACGTTGTGCGCGCGCAATGGCTGTTGTCGCATGCGGAGGCAGCGCTGATCCTTGCGGAGCCACACGATGGGCTTGAGGTATCACCTTCTACGTCACCGGTGATGCCTGATACCACGTTTGTTGGAATGACGCGCGCGGGCGTCACGAAGGCGACCGCAGTGCGTGCGATAGCCGCCGAGTATGGCATTGCGATGACGAACGTGATGTTCGTGGGTGACGGCGGCAATGATGTGTCGGCAATGCGCGTAGTGGGCTGGCCCGTGGCGATGGCCAATGCGGAGGCAGGCGCGTTGGCCATTGCGCGAAATGTGGTCGCTGATGTGGACAGCGGGGGCGTGGCAGAGGCGCTTCGCATGGGCATGCGACGATAGCGTGCGAGGTTTCGACGTTCGCGCGCGCGCCGCGCACAGAAAACGCCCCATCTCGATGGGGCGTTTTCTGTGCGCATGTACGACTTGGTCCATATGCAATAGCTGGGGCGGGACTCGAACCCGCGACCCCGGCATTATGAGTGCCGTGCTCTAACCAGCTGAGCTACCCAGCCGTACTCCAACTTCCGACAAACTGATGCTGCCACGCAAACGGCCGACCCTGGTGAGGACCGGCCGATGCGTACTTTAACGCTTCCCAACTGATGGCGGGGGCGGGATTTGAACCCGCGACCTTCGGGTTATGAGCCCGACGAGCTACCAGGCTGCTCCACCCCGCGGCAGTTCGAGGAACCTAGCCGCCAGCCCCACGGAGTCAACCCCGAGGCGACGCCTTTCCGGTCGAATCCACACGAGTCGTCGTGTCCCGTGCCACGCGCGTGGCGCGCGCAAAGTACAGCAGCTCTTTGTCGCCGCGCACCATGCCGTATTGCTCACGCGCGATGCGCTCCAAGCGCATCGTATCCTTGGTCACCGTCGTGTACTCGACCTTGAGCGAATCAACATCCACACGCAACTGCGCCACGTCGGCGGTGAGCGTCTGTTTCCGCGTGCGCTGGACCAAAACATCGCGCGTGCCGTATTCACCACCCTCAATCGCGAAGGCTAAGACCAATAGCGTTCCCACCGTCCACGCACTGCGGCGCAGGAGTCGGCGAAACGGAGTCTCGGTCCGACGCGACGCCTTGCTCATAGGCCGAACAGCGACCCGCCGGGATATTCGGCGTGCATTTCCAGCTGCTCCTCGATGCGCAACAGTTGATTGTATTTCGCGACACGATCAGAACGCGACGGCGCTCCAGTCTTGATCTGCCCCGCCTGCGTCGCAACCGCAAGATCCGCAATAAACGTATCTTCCGTTTCGCCCGACCGGTGCGAGATGATGCAGTTGTAGCCGGCCGCGCGCGCGAGCTCCATCGTCTCCAACGTTTCCGTCAGCGTGCCGATCTGATTGACCTTCACGAGAATTGCGTTCGCGACTTCCTCCTCAATGCCTTTGCCCAGAATCGCGCTGTTCGTGCAGAACAAATCGTCGCCAACTAATTGACACCGGTCGCCCAGCGCTTCCGTCAACAACTTCCATCCATCCCAATCATTTTCGGCCATGCCGTCTTCGATGGACACAATCGGATACTCTTCCACCCAGCGCGAATACATCTCCACCATTTCCTGCGGGCTCCGCGTTTTCGCGCCGCTCTTTTTAAACTGATACGCGCCGTCACGAAACAGTTCGCTGGCCGCAACGTCCATGGCCAACGCGATGTCGTGTCCGGGACGCAATCCGGCCGCTTCGATGGCCTCGATAATTGCCTTGAGCGCATCTTCATCGCTCGCCAAGTTGGGCGCGAACCCACCTTCATCACCAACACCCGTCGACAGTTTGCGACCGACGAGCACTTTCTTCAATGCGTGAAAGACCTGCGTGCCCATGCGCAGTCCTTCCGAGAATGATTCCGCACCAACCGGCACAATCATGAACTCTTGAAAGTCGACCGTGTTCGTGGCATGCGCGCCACCATTCAAAATATTCATCATCGGCACGGGCAATGTGCGCGCCATGGGTCCGCCGAGATAGCGATATAGCGGCAAACCAACTTCCGCGGCTGCGGCACGTGCGGTGGCCATCGACACACCCAAGAGCGCATTCGCGCCAAGGCGCCCTTTGTTCTCCGTGCCGTCGAGCTCAATCATCGTGCGATCAATCGCCATTTGATCAGTCGCGTCCATGTCTTCCAACGCTACGGCGATCTCGCCATTCACGTTCGCGCAGGCGGTCAAGACACCCTTGCCTCCGTACCGCTCAGGGTCTCCATCACGCAACTCCACCGCCTCGCGTTCACCGGTTGACGCACCACTCGGCACCGCCGCACGTCCGGCCGCACCAGTCTCGAGGATGACGTCGACTTCAACGGTGGGGTTACCACGACTGTCGAGAATTTCGCGCGCGCTGATGGAAACGATGGCAGCCATGTGTACTCTGTTGAGGGAGAGAAGAATTAGACGGTGACACCGGGCGCGGACGCGGCACCGGTTGGAACGGAGCGACGTTGCAGCGCTGGCTCAACGCCATACTGCGTACGCAACAGATCGGCCATGCGATGTCGCACACGTTCCGCTAACACTTCACGATCTGCATACGTGAGACCCTCCGTAATAATCGGCTCCAACATATGCACGTGCACCACGCCGGGTGTGGCTTTGAACGAACCGCGCGGATTGACTTCTATCGTACCGTGAATCACCACGGGAACGATGGGCGCGCTCGAACTGACCGCCAGCACGAACGGCCCCTTCTTGAATGGCCGCAGCGCGTAACCGTCGCCGCGTGTTCCTTCGGGATAAACCAACACGGCCCGTCCATCCCGAATACGTGCGGCCGCATCTTCGTACGCGCTGAACGCCGCTTTATGGTTTTCACGATCGATGTAAATCACACCAACGGCGCGCGCCGCTGCACCAAAAAGTGGAATGTTTGCGAGCTCGCGTTTCGCGACAAATCCGTAGTGCGGCAAACTGTAAATCATGGCGGGAATATCAAACCAGCTCACATGATTGGCGATGAAGACACGTGGTGCACCGACCACCAAATGTTCACCGCCATGTACCACGACGCGCACGCCAGCTGCCCTGAGTAACCACGACGCCCAACCGCGTGTCGCCCGTTCATACACGCTGCCCGGCCCCTGCGGCGCGCCCACCAGCTGCGCCAGCAGCACGATGGAGCCGAAGATCATTGTTCCGAACAACAGGGCCAGCATGGTTATCGCGGTGCGGATCACTCCGTAAAGTGGTCATGCCCGACGATGAATTCAACGCGTACGTCGGGATCGGGCAAACCCACAATCTCCACTGCGCCCTCGGATTGGACACCAACGACCTCGCCGACATCCGTGAGCGACACGTCAAACTGCTCGCGCCATCGTTCACACAGCTGAGTCGCGACAGTGACGGACGCGGCTATGAGCAGCTCGTACTCTTCACCGCTCTGAAGCGCAGCAACGACATCAACCTGAGGCCCGATTGGAATACATGCGGCGTCAATTCGCAGACGTACGCCGCTTGCAGCGGCAAGATGCCGCGCGTCGGCCGCCAATCCATCCGAGATATCCAGCATGGCGTGTACACCGGCCAAAGCCAGTGCCATTCCTTCGCGCAATCGTGGCACGGGGCTGGCGAACCGACCACGCGCCCAGGCTGCGGGCTCGTGTCCCGCGTAAAGCGCTGCTACAGCCTGCCCAGGGCCGCCAAGTGAACCTGTCACGAGCAAACGGTCACCGGTCTGCGCGCCCCGACGAGCCACGGCGTGCAGCGTCGAGCCAATCACCGTAGTCGTCAGCGAAAACGTTCGTCCGTGACTCAAATTCCCACCAACGATTTTGGCGCCAGTCGGCCGTACAACTTGCGCAGTGCCATCGGCAATATCGACCAGCGACGCACGCCAGAGATCCGGTACCACAAAAGCGAAGAGCACGGCGTCCGCTCGCGCGCCCATCGCCGCAAGATCACTGAGTGCCGCCGCAACGGCACGTGCACCAATCTCATGCGGCGTGAGCCAACCGCGCAAAAAATGTGTGCCCTCCACGCACGCGTCGGTGCTGACTATCAGTTCGCGACCAGTAGCGACGATCTCGCGCGAGAGTGCGCGCAATACCGCCGCGTCGTCGCCAATGTCCACCGCGAGTGCACCCCACTGCGCCATCATCAATCGAACCATGTCAAACTCATTGCCCGGACCCATGGCTTGATGCGCGCGCCTCGCCGCATCGTCGCTCACGGCAAACCGCCATCGCTCGCACGACGCAGTCGCACGAGTCCGAATGGCGTCGCAATCCATAACCAGTCACGACTCGCGACAACATCGAGCGCCGGACCGGGCAAGTCGGTGGGTATGCGCAGCAGGCGCGTTGCGCCAGTATTGCGCGCCATGATCAATACGCCGTTACTGCCTGCGAGCCAAATCGTTCGATCATCCATGGCGAGTCGCGTGACCGTTCCCACTTGGCGCATATCCAACGCCACGATGCGCGACGGTTCCACGCCACCTTTTGGCGAGAGTTGCAGGACGGCGTCGTCTGTTGCCGCAAGCAGGACGGTGTCGCTCCACGCGAGCGCGCGAATTGGTCGACGTAACGCCGGATCAACGCCGGCCGGACGCAGCAACGCTCCATCTGCGGGCATCGCGACGACACCGCCCGACGTTCCCATCCACAGGGTATCGCCGATTTGCTGCAGCGCGTAGATCGTCGTTCCATCGAGCACGCGCGTGCCTAGCCCACGCGTTTTTCGATCACGCGATGCACCGCTGTCGTTGACCCACACGAGTCCGCGCGCTGTGCCGGCCCACGCACCTTCGCCACGCGCGGAAATTGCATACACGCGATCGTCCAGCATCCCGTCCAACGTGGTCCACGTCGCGACATCTTCACCCGCATCAAGGCGCACGCGAACGACACCGCGATCGGTGGCGAGCCACGCGCGCTGCGCACGCAACGACATGGCGTGCACCCGTACACCAAGCAGCGGCGCGCTGATCGTACCATCCACCCAACGCCATCGCTGCAAGTCGTTACTCGTGAAACTCAAACCTCCGCGCACTTGTGACTCGCCCAGTCCCGCGCTCCAGACACCATCGGAAGCGAGCGCCAGTGCCCCAATGCCACTTTCGATCGGTCCAAAACGCAGCGGCGTGGCTTGTTGAAATGTTGGATCAACTTTGTACAGGCCGTCGCCATTCGTGCCCAGCCACACCTCACTCGCACGTTCCGGCGACGACGCGCCGCTGCTTATGGCAAATGACCGCAGAGCACGATCGCCCTGCTGGTTGCGAAACAGGAGTGACTGTGAGGAACGCAAAGCAGGAAATTGCGCGTACAAATCAGTGAGCGTTTTTGGCAGCACGAGCGTGCTCGCCGCCGGCGGATTCGACACGCCAAACGCCATGCCGGTGCGAGAAACACGCGTCCATTGGCGACCCGCGCGCACGTACGCGTCGCCGGTGCCGCCTTTGTCAAACGCGATATAGTCTGGGATCCCTGGAATAATCGTGCGTTGCACCTGCTCTACTTGCGGTCGATACATCACGACGGCGCCCGGCACGCCAATCCACACCGCATCCTCAACGGGATCGCCCACCATGAGCGAAATGCGCGCGTCCGTGAGACCATTCTCTCGCGTGAACGGTGCGCTCCACGTGTTGAACAATCGATCGTAAACACCCACACCGCTTGGAGTGGCAGAAAACACGTAGCGACGCGATACCGCGACGGCGAGCACCTCACTAAAGCTACCGATGTATTGCCGTTCGTCACGTCGACTGTAACCGTCACTACTGGAACGACTACTGCTGGTGCCGACACTTGCGCACCCATTCACGGTTGCGGTGAGCGCCGTCATGAACCAGATGATAATCGTGAGTCCACGAAGCCTTCGCCGTTGATTCTGCATCCGACTATTGCAACGGTGCGGGAAAACTCGCCAACACACTCGGCGGAAGTGCCGGCGCGCGCGCCATTTCGTTCCACGCTGCGGGGAGCGCATCGAGTACGGCGTCGAGCGTGAGACCGCGAATGGTAGTGCTGGTCGTAACAGCAAACTCTGCGGCGAGTCCGTGCGCCGTCGCGCCGAGCATCGCTGCATCGTGACCTGATACACCTTGTGCAAGCAACGCGCCGATGATCCCGGTGAGAATATCACCACTGCCGCCGGTGGCGAGCAGTGCATTGCCGCGCGCCATTACTGTGACCGGCAAACCATCAGGCGTCGCGATGAGCGTTGGCGTGCCTTTCAACAACACGGTCACATTCGCGCGCCTCGCGAAATCACACAGCACGTCACTGCGCGTTTGCCAGTCCATGGTCGGCGACACGCGCGCGAGAGCGACAAATTCACCAATGTGTGGCGTGATCACAGCGTGTGGTGCTCGCGACGTCACGGCGCGTAAAATTGTCGCTGCATCATGCGCGTCCGTGGGCAACGTGCCATCCACGTTGTACATCGTCATCAACGTCAACGCGTCCGCGTCGAGGACAACCGGACGCTCGGCGTTTTCCCGCAACGCGCGGAGCAACACCGCAAACGACGCGCGACTACGCCCGAGACCGGGTCCAATCGCGAGCGCGTGCGCCCAGGGTGCTCGTGCCACATCATCGGACGGCCAGTCGTGCGCGATGGCCTGCGGCACAGCTTGCTGCACCGACGCAACTCCACGATGATCCACCCAGACCTTGGCGAGCCCACAGCCCGCGCGCAGTGCGGCTCGTGTGGCGAGCATGACGGCGCCCGCCATACCATCCGCGCCACCGACGAGCGCGAGGTGCCCACGCGTGCCTTTGTGCGCGTTCCACGCAATGGTTGGCAGCGCGCGCTTGAGTACCGCATCATCGGCGATGCACCATGCTTCGTCGTTCAGCGCTACGGCGCTACGCAAACCAATATCGAGGATCTGCAACACGCCAACATGTGATCGCGCGATGAGTTGCCCGCGCTTAATGGTGCCAAAGCTCAACGTGCGATGCGCGGCAACGCTGCCCGCTGCGATATCGCCGCTCGATGCGTCGAGTCCTGACGGGAGATCAAGCGCGACAATTTGCGCACCCCGTTCGCGCGCCAACGCGAGCATCGCGCACGCAACGATAACGCCATCACGCAACGGTCCGCAGTGGCCTGTACCGAGCACCCCATCCACCGCGACGAGTTCTCGACCCGTTGGCGCGCCGTGGACGAGATACGGTGACGCAATCGCACACGCGTGCTGTGCGTCCGCCGATCGTGGAGGAGCGGTGGCATGCACGCGCACCACAACGCCAGCGCGCGCTAGTTGCGCCGCGACGATATACGCATCACCGCCATTGTTCCCCGTGCCGGCATACAGGGCCACGCCATGCGCGAGCCGCTCCGGAAATGCGCGCAACATGTCAGCGGCAGCAACGGTACCTGCCTGCACCATGAGGGCGGACGATGCGGCACCGTCGCGAATGGCGGCTTGATCGCGCGCTGAAGATTCTGCAGCGGATGTGACGCGCAGGAGTGAACCGCGCATCAGATCAGACGTGCGTGGTACTCCACGGATACTCTCGCTCAAACGCATCTTCAAAAGCGAAGACACCAATAAAATCATCGCGCGAATCGTGTGGCTGACTGATTAGCAAGCCCATATCGACGAGCGTGAACACAATGTCACCAATATCGCTCGTGGAGCAGACGCCCCAATGCTCAAGCACGATGCGCGCCGTAACACCAAAGCGCTGCAACGCCAACGTGCGGCAGGACCGCGCGAGTTCCGGCCCCGTGATGTGGCGCCGCTCGGTGAGATGTGTCTGCGAGTGTTCGAGTGCGGCGAGCACAAACATGTACGCGCGCTCGTCAAAGCGCGGTTCTCGCAGTCGAATTTGCTCCATGATGCCATCGCGAAACGCCAGCTCGGTCACTGCGGCTGCTCCCTCACACGGTACACTACGTTGATGTCGACAAAAGACGAGCGGTAACCGCGCGATGCAACCGCCGCTAGCGCACCCGTAAATGATGCAGGCACGCCGCGGGTGCCACAATGCCTTGCGCTACCCAACCGCACGATACAGCGGATAGCGATCCGCCAACAGCTTCACGTCGGCGCGCACCGCGGCAACAGTCGCCGCATCGTCGGGCGAGAGCAACACACGATCAATCAACGACGCAATCTGTTGCATCGCGCTCGCGTCCATGCCACGCGTAGTCACCGCTGGCGTACCAATGCGAATGCCGCTGGTGACAAACGGAGATTGCGTTTCCTTCGGCACCGTATTTTTGTTGACCGTGATACCGGCCAGATCCAACACCTTCTCGGCCACCTTACCCGTCAAGCTCTTGCTGCGTAGATCGACCAGCATGAGGTGATTGTCAGTGCCACCGGAAACGATGTGATACCCACGTTCCATGAGCGCAGACGATAAGACCTGCGCGTTGGTGACCACCTGCCGACAATACGCGGTGAACTCTGGCTGGAGTGCTTCGCGAAACGCGACGGCCTTGGCCGCGATCACATGCTCCAGCGGACCACCCTGCATACCGGGGAACGTCGCCTTATCGACAGCCTTCGCATACTCCGCCTTGCAGAGAATGATGCCACCACGCGGTCCACGCAACGTCTTGTGCGTCGTGCTCGTCACGACATCAGCAAACGGCACCGGTGACGGATACACACCAGTGGCGGCGAGGCCAGCAAAGTGCGCCATGTCGACCATAAACAGCGCGCCGATTTCTTTTGCCACATCGGCGAAGGCCTGCCAATCAATCGTGCGGGAGTACGCGCTGTATCCCGCGATAATCATCTTGGGCTTGTGCTCACGCGCCTGCGCTCGCATTTGCTCATAATTGATGATGCCGTCATCCGTCACACCGTACGACACCGCCTTGTACAACAATCCGGAAAAGTTCACAGGCGAGCCATGCGTAAGGTGACCGCCCTGCGACAAATCCATGCCGAGAAACGTGTCACCAGGTTTTAGGAACGCGAGGAAGACCGCCGCATTTGCCGAAGCCCCACTGTGCGCCTGCACATTCGCATGCTCGGCACCGAACAACTGTTTTGCTCGATCAATCGCCATCTGCTCTACCTTATCTACCACCTCGCAGCCGCCGTAATATCGCTTCCCCGGCAGTCCTTCGGCGTACTTGTTGGTGAGCGGCGACCCCATCGCTTCCATGACGGCTGGCGACACAAAATTCTCGCTGGCAATGAGCTCGAGCCCGTCGCTCTGCCGAACAATCTCTTCTTCAATGAGATGCGCGATTTCAGGATCGGCCGCCAATAGCGCCGCCCCCGGTGGGCAGCGATCCCACAAGTGCCATGCGGTGCTGTCACCCGCGCGGTGTGTGGTGCTCACGATGTGCTCTCCACGATATCGAGATCGTCGCGCTCTATTTTTTCGATGCGACGGAGATGACGTCCACCTTCAAATTCGGTGCTCAACCACGTTGTTAAAATCTCCAGTGCATCTTCATCCGAAATGAAGCGCGCGGGCAACACGAGCACATTCGCATCGTTGTGCTTGCGCGACAACGCGGCAATCTCCGGCGTCCACACGACAGCGGCACGCACACCCGGATACCGATTGGCTACGTATGACATACCGAGGCCCGTTCCACAGAGAAGTATTCCGCGTTCGGCTGCGCCCGTTGACACTTCTTGCGCGAGTGGATGCCCGAAGTCGGAGTAGTCAGAACTGGCCGTGCTATGCGCGCCGATATCCTCGACAGCAAAGCCACGGTCGACGAGGGATGCGCGCAAGCGCTCCTTCATCTCAAAACCCGCGTGATCGGATGCGATGGGAATACGTTCGCCTGCATGCGCGATGTGTGTAATGTGTGTCATGATCAAGTCTCGCGATTAGGGTACTGTGGCCATGTCTGCAACATGCCGCGCACGGCTTTGATACGCTGCTCTGCAACACGGTCAGCTGCTTTGTACGTTGGAATATGCGTCTCTTTTGCCAGACGGAATACGCTCAACACCGTGTGATAAATCTCATCCGCTTTGCGCAGCGAACGCTCACGATTCCATCCGGTCAATTCGCTATACACGTTAATGACGCCGCCAGCATTTGCCACGTAGTCCGGCGCGTACAAAATACCCTGCGCTTCAAGCGCGTCGCCATGCCGATCTTCGAGTAACTGATTGTTGGCCGCACCTGACACAATTTCGACCTGTAGCTGCGGAATGGTGTCGTCGTTGAGCACGCCGCCCAAAGCACACGGTGCAAAGATGTCGGCTTTTACACGGTAGATGTCAGCGAGCGCGACAACTGTGGCGCCAGTCGCGTCGACGACACGTTGCATGCGCATCGCATCAATGTCGGTGATGACGAGTAACGCACCCGCTTTATGCAGTTCGACGGCGAGATGATAGCCCACATGACCACAGCCCTGAATCGCGACCGTACGCCCGTCTAACGAATCGCTACCCCATCGCTCACAGGCGGACGCCTGAATAGCGCGAAACACGCCGTGCGCGGTGACCGACGATGGATCGCCAGACTTCGACCCGATGCCGGTCACGTACTTCGTTTCCATGTGCACGAAGTCCATATCTTCGACGGTTGTTCCGACATCCTCGGCCGTCACATACCGTCCGCCGAGTGAATCGACAAATCGTCCGTGTGCGCGAAAGATCATTTCGCGATTGACAGTCTTGTTGTCGCCGATGATTACCGACTTTCCGCCGCCAAGGTTGAGACCTGCGACGGCATTCTTGTACGTCATGCCGCGCGAAAGCCGCAACGCGTCAGTGATCGCGTCCTCGTCCGTAGCGTAGTTCCAAAATCGACAGCCGCCGAGTGCGGGGCCAAGCGTTGTATCGTGAATCGCGATCACACCACGATACCCCGTGGCTTTGTCGTGGCAGAGCACGACCTGCTCGTGCCCCATGTCCGCAATCGTGTCGAAGAAGCGCATGAAAATTAGTCCGGAAGAGAGCCGTCAGCAGCCGCGGCAGCGGCCAGCACTTCACGCGCGATCACCATGCGCTGTACCTCCGAGGTTCCCTCGTAGATCTCAGTCACTTTGGCATCACGGAAGAAACGTTCGACGGGATAATCGGTGACGTAACCATAGCCTCCGAGAATCTGAATGGCTTGGGTCGTGACCCACATCGCCGTTTCGCTGGCGAAGAGTTTCGCCATGGAGCTGAAGCGCGTGATTTTTTCGCCGCGCTCCTTTGCCGCCGCGGCCGCATGGAGCAGCGTACGCGAGGCGGTAATACGGGTTGCCATATCGGCGAGCTTGAACTGTATTGCTTGGAACTCGGTAATGGGCCGGTCAAACTGTTTGCGATCGACTGCATACCGCATGGCCGCCTCGAGGGCGCCGCGCGCAATGCCGATGGCTTGCGCCGCAATGCCCAAGCGACCGTGATCGAGCGAACCGAGCGCGTAGATCAGTCCTTTCCCCTCATCACCGAGGAGGCGATCGCCCGGCACTCGGCAGTCGTCAAGAATAATTTGCAGCGTGGGTGACGCGCGCAGTCCTAACTTCGATTCTTTCTTGCCCAACTGAAAACCGGGCAAATCGGGCGTGAGGATGAATGTTGAAATGCCCTTCGTGCCGCGTCGCGCATCGGCGGTGTCTGTGCGCGCCATGCAGAGAATCACCCCTGCTTCATTCCCGTGCGAGACCCATGCTTTCGTACCGGTGAGAATCCAATCGTCGCCATCGCGAACGGCCTGACAGCGCAGCGATGCTGCGTCGGACCCTGCTTCCGTTTCGGACAATGCGAACGCGCCGATGGTGTCGCCTCGCGCCATCGGACCGAGAAAGCGCGTGCGCTGCGTTTCGGTGCCGAAGTTGAGAATCATCTGCGTGGGCAACGAATTGTGTACGCTTAACAACACGGCCGCGGACGCATCGACGACGGCAATTTCTTCAAGGGCTAATAGATAGCTTTGCGCATCAAGTGCGAGTCCATCATACGCTTCAGGGGTGAGCATGCCGAAAAACCCGAGTTTCGCCATCTGCGCGACCATGCTGCGATCGAAGCGAGATTCGCGATCACGTTCGGCGGCGAGCGAGGCGAGTTCACGCTGCGCAAACTCGCGCGCCAGCGTCTGAATTTGCTGTTGCGTTTCGTTGAGATATATGAGCGACATGCGTTCGTGTGCGCGATCAGTAAGTGTAGAAACCGCGACCGGCTTTTTTGCCGTACCAGCCTGCCGCAACGTATTTGCGGAGCAATGGGCACGGTCGGTACTTCGGATCACCAAGGCCTTTGTGCAGGACTTCGAGAATAGCGAGACAGGTATCGAGGCCGATGAAATCCGCGAGGGCTAACGGCCCCATGGGATGATTCATCCCCAGCTTCATCACGGTGTCAATCGACTCGACCGATCCAACGCCTTCCATCACACAAAAGATGGCTTCGTTAATCATCGGCATGAGAATCCGATTGGCCACGAAACCCGGATAGTCGTTCACTTCCACCGGTGTTTTACCCAACGCCTTCGCGAGCGCCATCACCTGCTGCGTGGTGGCATCCGACGTGGCGAGGCCGCGAATCACCTCTACCAACTGCATCACGGGTACCGGATTCATGAAGTGCATGCCAATGACGAATTCCGGACGTTTCGTGCGCGCGGCAATTTCCGTGATGGCAATCGAGCTGGTATTGGATGCGAGAATGGCGCCCGCTGGCGCCAAACGATCCAGCTCTTCAAAGATTTTGAACTTGAGGTCCACGCGCTCCGTCGCGGCTTCTACCACGCACTGCGCGTTCGCAACCGCATCGAGCGACGTTGATGTGTGCACGCGCGCCAGTGCAGCGGCGGCCGACTCCGCAGTCACGGCACCCTTTTTCACTTGACGATCAAGATTTCGCGCGATCGTATCCATTCCACGCGTGAGCGCATCGGCGCTCACGTCAATGATGGTCACGTGATGACCACTCGTTGCGAAAACATGCGCGATGCCATTTCCCATCTGTCCGGCACCCACCACGGCGACGTTGGTGATCGCGCTCGTCGACACGTCCATCGTATGCTCCGAGATCATAACGTCAGCTCCGTAATTGCGTGAAGAACAGTAGCGCGCCACCAAGCACAACGGCTGCAGCGATTCCACCTTCAGGGCCCCACGCGCCGCCGCTCCACCAGTCCGGTGCAGATAGCACGCTCCGATAGGCCGGTGTGGCAAAGGGAAGTCCGCTCACCGGCACGTGCAGCACCGCCGCCATCACGACGTTCCATCCCACGTGTGCGCTCCACGCTGCGGGCACGCTGTGCAGTCGTTCGCGTATCGTGCCCAGACAAAGCCCGGCTAAGACAACCAACGCCGTCGTTCGCACACTTGCGCCCGGATTATTCAGGTGCACTGCACCAAATGCGACGCTTGTGCTCCACAAGGCAACGCGCGCGCCACCCGCCGAGTTCGCAACGCTCCACAAGTACCCACGAAAGAACAGTTCTTCCCAGAGCGCGGCCGGTGCAAGCAAGAGCACGATCCGTAACGTCGCCGCATTCCACGCACGCACACCGGATGTGCTGTCGCCAAAACTCACCGCCATCGATTCCACGTGCAACGCACGCGTTGCGAACAATAGCAAGGCGGTGCCGACGATCGCGCCCGTGCCGAACAAAAATCCCCGGCCAACAGTGCGCGGTCCCCACGACGCAACACCAAGTCCAGCCGACGACCACGTCGCATCGTCAACGAAGCGAAGCGCACCGACCAATGCCGCGAACACCGACGCCACCAACACCCATGGATACGCGGGCACGGGTTCGCTAACCACACGCGACAACGCGGCAAACGCCGGTATGAGCACGGCGCCAAGTATTCCCTGCGCCAAGACCAGGCACACACCAAACGACAAAAGTCTCCATGGGGCACGCAGCATGCCCGACGGCGCATACAGGAACGAGGGCGCGTTGTCGGAGCTGTCCGCAGCGCGCCCTGATTTGCGCAACACTTATCCGACCCGTTCCACCGACAACGCGACCGCATCACCGCCACCGAGGCAGAGCGTGGCCAATCCTGTTCGCGCGCCGCGGTCGGCCAAAGCATGAATGAGTGTGATAAGCACGCGCGCGCCGCTCGCACCAATGGGATGACCGAGCGCGATGGCTCCACCGTTGACGTTGACGCGATCCGCGTTCAGCTCGAGGCCGACGAGGTCAGCGATGGACTGTGACGCAAACGCTTCGTTGGCCTCAACGAGATCGTAGTCGTTGATGGTGGTGCCTTGCTTCGCCATCAAATTCTTTACGGCCGTAATTGGCGCGAAGAAGAGATCTTGCGGGTTGCCGGCGCCTGTCGCATAGGCCGTGATGCGCGCGAGAATTTTTAGTCCGTGCGCAATAGCATACGCTTCTGACGTGACGACCACGGCAGCGGCACCGTCGTTCAATGACGATGCGTTGCCCGCAGTGACTGTCAGCGTCGCTGCGTCGGCGCCCTTCGAGGGAAATGCAGGTTTGAGTTTCGCCAACGATTCTTCGGTAGTATCGGCGCGCGGTCCTTCGTCCACGCTGACGATGGTCGGACCTTTGCGACCCGGCACTTCGACCGGTACAATTTCCGCATCAAACTTACCAGTCGTTTGCGCGACAATCGCGCGACGATGCGACTCGGCGGCAAAGGCGTCTTGCTGTTGGCGCGTGACATTCGCTTTGGTCGCCGTATACTCCGCATGTACGCCCATGTGTACATCGCAGGTACCGCACCACAGGCCGTCGCGAATCATGCCATCCACCATCGTTTGATCGCCAATCTTGATACCGCCGCGCATACCAAACACGTAGTGCGGCGCATTGGACATCGACTCCTGTCCGCCCGCGATAATCACTTCGGCGTCGCCGGCTTTGATCGCTTGTGCCGCGAGCATCACCGCTTTGAGGCCCGAGCCACACACCTTGTTGATGGTGACTGCGGAGACCGTGGCGGGTATACCCGCCTTGAGCATCGCCTGTCGCCCGGGTGCTTGGCCCGTACCACCTTGAAGCACGTGCCCCATGATGACTTCCTGCACTTGATCGCCCGATACTCCGGAGCGTTGCAAGGCAGCGCGAATGGCAATGGCGCCAAGCTCCGGCGCAGACAGGGAGGCGAGCCCCCCGAGGTAACGCCCGATTGGTGTGCGGGCTGCGCCCACGATCACCGGCTGGCGTGAAAGATCGGACATAGAGAGTGCGGAAGAAAGACACGTGGCCCCCCGAATCCCGAGGAGCCACGTGAAAGATAGTCGATGCGCCTTCTGATTCCCGCTATGTGAAGCCCTTACTTCGTCCCCGCCTGAAACGCTTTGATCTGACGAACGCCATATTCGATTTTGATATCGAATTGCTTCTTTCCAAGCTCGGCCGTGGCCTTTCGCCCATCGCCAGAAATACCGTTGTTTTTGCGCGGCGCGTTGGGATCACGCGTTTCACCAGGCGCCGGTGGCACGTCACCCAACGCATCCTTCACGAGCTCCAGTCGTACGCATTCGGCGCCGCAGAGGTACATCAACTCACCCGTATCGGGGATGCCTGCGTGTCCGCTCACCGGCAAGTTTTTCGACTTGAGGTACACGTCGAAATCGCCCTGCGCTTTCGCGTACACTTCGTCGCAGTAGAAGACGTGTATCCCTTGCGCGGCGTATTTCGCTTCGAGCTTTGCGGCGACGTCGGCATATGGTCCCTTCGCCCCTTGGCCACCGCCGTGATCGCCCATCAAAATGATGGTTTTAAATCCGGTCACAATAGACTGTTCCGCCACGCGTTCGAGCACTGCGCCGAGGAGATCAGGCGTAAGACCAATCGTGCCAGGCAAGGTAGCGCTGGCGTTATTCGGCGTGTACGGCAGCACGGGCATGGCGATAGCATTGCCCAACTGAATCGCAATTTCTTTCACGATCGCGCGACCCATGATGTTGTGTCCACCATTCACGTTTTGCGGACCACGCTGTTCGGTACCACCCGTATAGATCAACGCTGTGGTTTTTCCAGCAGCAAGCGCCTGCTTGACTTCGGGCCACGTCATCATTTCAAACTCTACCAGCGGACCCTTGGACCGAACCGTTGGCGCGGCCGGTCGTTGCGCCAGCGCCAACGAGGCCGGAAGTGCGAGAAGAGCGATTGTCGTTGCGAGAGAATACGTCATCGGCGGTAGGGCATAGGGGAAACGTCACGCAGGAGGGAGGCGGAACGCACAGCGGCAGCGAAACAATGTTCCGTACATAAATACTATTCGTGCGACGACAAAATTCGTTGACCCTCAGAACTCCTAATCCCTAATCCCTAACCCTGATACCTAATCCCTGCCGTTCACGCATCATATCCCACCACCAAATTCATGCCCGCCTGTTTCGCTCGCCCCACCGCCGTCGCACCGGCCGTCAGCAAGCCATCCACACTCGTCACATCGTCCGTTAATTCGGCCACGCCAACACTGAGCGTACAACGCACGCCCTGATGCTCACCCTGAAAGACGTGGCGTTGCATCCGCTCACGAATACGTTCCGCGAGCACAAGACCGCCCGAGAGTTCGGTGCTGGGTAACAACACCGCGAACTCTTCGCCACCAACGCGACCGACGATGTCAGTGGTCCGCGACTCTTGCCGACATAGCGAGGCGATGGCGCGCAACCATTCATCCGCGAACGCCTCTCCGTGCGCATTCACAAGTTCGCGGACGCGATCCGGATCGACCAACAAGAGCGATAACGGTTGACCGTATCGACGACCGCGCGACACTTCCGAGCCCGCGACGTCAAAGAAGGCGCGTCGCGTTGAAACACCAGTGAGATAGTCCGTAGTGCTGGACGCATCCTCACGCGTCACTTCATCGAGCTTGCGCCGCTCAGACACGTCGCGCGTGATCACAGAGTATCCCAACACCACGTCGTTCGCACCACGCAACGCCGTAATAATCGTATTGGCCCAAAACGTGGTCCCGTCCCGACGCGCTCGCTCGCCTTCTTCTTCGCTCCAGCCGTTACGCGCGGCCAAACTCAGGGCGTCCTGCACATGAGCGTCGGCGCTGGCGTCTCCGGGCAGGAGCGTTGAAAGTGGCTGACCAAGAATTTCAGTGACCGGCCATTGATGCACCCGCTCGGCCGATTCATTCCACGTATCAATCGTGCCGCTCACGGACGCAGTGAAAATCGCGTAGTCGCGCACCGCACCCTCGACCGCGCGAAGCCGCTGTTGCAACCGTGCCACTTGCACGCGTGCGTCGGCGAGCCCACTCGCATCGGTTGCCACTGCCACCACACGACCCGGGGCAACTTTCACGAGCGACAGATACACACCGCTGCCATCGCGTGGCGCCAACAGCTCCATCGAATCGACGATGACCCCGCGCGGACCTTCGTAGCTGCGCACGCGTGAGGCGAGATCGGGCGCCACCGTTGCAAGCGCGGCGAACAGATCGTCAAGCGCATCGCCACGCGTAAATGGTGCGAGGAGCTTTCGAGCTGCCGCGTTGGCCACCTCGACGCGACCGTCTTCGTCTATTTCTACCAACCCAACAGGAGCCAAAACAAAGACGTCGAGCAGGGTGGCAGAGCTGGTTGTCACGCGGTTGCCTCGCTCACATCGCTCGTGGCATCGGCCATCGGCGTCAGTGCGCGCGTGCGAACTTCATCGACCACGCGATCAAAAAATGCATCCGTCGAAAGAATTTCTTGTTTCTTTCCCGTACCGCGCACGCGCAGCGCGACGGTATTCTCTTCCGCTTCACGTCGTCCGATCACACACATGTACGGCACTTTCTGCATCTCACCTTCACGCACGCGGTAATTGAGCGTCTCGTTGCGTGCATCCAGATGCGCCCGAATACCTGCCGCCTTTAAGCGACGAACAAACGCCTCAGCATGCTCGTTGTAGTCGGGGGCGATGGGCAAGACACGCACCTGTTCTGGTGAGAGCCACACCGGAAACGCGCCGGCAAAGTGTTCGATGAGAATGGCGATAAAGCGTTCAAAGGAACCGCTCACCGCGCGATGAATGACGACCGGACGATGCGCCGCGTTGTCCTCGCCTGTGTATTGCAAGTCAAAGCGTTCGGGCGCGTTGTAGTCAAGCTGGATAGTGCCGAGCTGCCACGCGCGCCCAATCGAATCCGTCACGTCGAAGTCGATCTTGGGACCGTAAAACGCGCCATCGCCTTCCTTCAACTCATACGCGCGACCCGTGGACTCGAGCGCCGCACGCAACGCCGCTTCGGCGCGATCCCACAACTCGTCCGATCCGATGCGTTCGGCAGGCCGCGTCGCAAACTTTAAACGCGCCGTGAGACCAAACGTGTCGTAATAGCTGAGAATGAAGTTCATCAGCAGCTGCACTTCATCGGCAATCTGATCTTCACGCAAATACACGTGACAGTCGTCCTGCGCAAACTGACGGACGCGGGTCAGACCGGACAACGCACCAGAAAGCTCGTTCCGATGCAGCACGTCAAACGTGACGTACCGAATGGGCAATTCGCGGTACGAGTGACGCTGCGATGCGTAATACAAATGATGCGACGGACAGTTCATCGGCTTGAGCGACATGTCGTGCTCGCCCGTTTCTTTGTCGAGCACGAGAAACATATTCTCGCGATACTTGCCCCAGTGCCCAGACTGCTCCCACAGCTTTTTTGTGTAGAGCAACGGCGTTTTGATTTCGCGAAACATTTCGTGCTGCCGTTCACGTACAAACGCTTCGAGTGTGTTGTACACGATGGTGCCCTTCGGCGTCCAAAACACTCCACCCGGCGACACCGGGAATAGCTGAAACAAATCGAGCTGCTTGCCGAGTACCCGGTGATCGCGCTTCTTCGCTTCTTCGAGCTGTTGGAGCCGCGCGTCGAGATCTTCTTTCTTAAAATACGCCGTTGCGTAAATGCGCTGGAGCATCTGTCGCTTCTCGTCACCGCGCCAATACGCGCCGGCAGCGGAGAGCAGTTTGAAATGCCTGAGATACGAGGAGTCTTGCACGTGCGGCCCACGGCACAGATCGATGAACGGTCCGTCAGTGTACGTCGAGATGACTTCGTCGCTCCCTTCAAAATCGTCGAGGCGTTCGAGCTTGAGCGGATCATCCACAAAACGTTTGCGCGCTTCGCTCAATGAAACTTCTTCGCGCACGAAGGGGTATTTTTCAGCGATCACCTTCCGCATTTCCGCTTCGAACGCGTCCAGATCATCCGGCGTGAACGGTTGCGCTACTTCAAAGTCGTAGTAAAAACCGTCGTCAATGGCGGGACCAAACCCTATGTGTGCGTCAGGGCGCAATCGACGGACTGCCGTGGCGAGGATGTGCGCGGCAGAGTGACGCATCACCGCTAACGCGCGCGGATCCTTGTCCGTCAGCACGACAAAGGCACCAGACTTCCGGAGCGGGGTCATCAAATCCTGCACGTCACCGTCGACTGCCACTGCAATAGATGCTTGGAGCAACCGCGCACCGATGGTGGCCACGACCTCACGCGGAAACGTGCCAAACGGCACCTCTCGCGTGGAGCCATCGGGGAGCGTTAGAACCAGCGTCGTGGGCGGGGCGTCAGAAGGCGAACCGGCAAGCATGCGAGTCGGGCGGGAGAAGGACAGACTGCACGCGCGGCGGGCATCGGGATCGGTCCCAATGCCTCGCCGCGCTATTATCACAACTTATCGTTGCGTGGATACCCGCGCCACCAGAGGAAAGTCCATGGCACCACGGCATTTCGAGCGTCGCATGACCCGACAAGAGGCGCGACTGCAGGCCCGTCGTCGAGAGAGGGCGTCCGCGCCTGGTTTGTTGTTACTCCTGGCTGGCGTGGTCGCCGGAGCCGTGCTCACGTTGGTCGTGTCGAACCGTCTCGGTGGCCCAACGCCGAAGCGAAGTGCCGCCGTCCGCAAACGGGAGGCCCGCACGCTATTGAACCGTCCTGCCAGGCACAAAACCACCGAATTCGAGCGCGCCGACTTGGCCAGCGATGCGCTTAACGAGACCGATGAAATCGAGCTGGAAGCGCGCGTGCTCGAAGTCTTCCGCAATGATCCCATCCTCAGCGTACGCGCCATCGATCTTTGCGCGAATGTGGACGGGACGATCGAGCTGACCGGTTGGGTGCATGCAATCTCGGAAGTCCGGCACGCGGTAACAGTGGCTCGCGGTGTTCCCAACGTACTCGACGTCGTTGAACGACTGGCGGTTCGCCGCGTCGTTTAGTTTTCCCGCCATGACTACGCCCGACACCAATTCGCTCCCGTCCAACTACGACTTCGCGGCCACCGAGGCCGAGTGGTATCCCCGTTGGTCGGAGCGTGGCGTGTTCACGGCCAGCGCCGCGCGCGCGGCACATCGTGAACCGTTCGTGATCGTGTTGCCCCCACCCAATGTGACGGCCGTTTTGCACATGGGGCATGGACTCAACAGCACGGTGCAAGATGTGCTGATTCGGTGGCGCCGCATGGCGGGTGACGAAGCGTTGTGGGTGCCAGGCACCGACCACGCGGGAATCGCGACGCAAAACGTGGTCGAAAAACAGCTCGCCGCCGAAGGACACACGCGCTTCGATCTCGGACGCGAGCCATTTGTCGAACGTGTTGAACAATTCGTCGCGCAAACCGGCGGCGAGATCTTGCATCAGTTGAAATCGTTGGGTTCGAGCGCCGATTGGACGCGCACCGCCTATACGTTTTCACCCGGACTCTCCGTTGCCGTGCGCGAAGCGTTCGTGCGATTGTGGGAACGCGGTCTCGTGTACAAAGGTCATCGCGTCATTCATTGGTGTCCGCGATGCGGAACGTCGTTATCAGACGAAGAAGCGGAGTTTACGGAGACGGCAGGGAAGCTGTATCACATCCGTTATCTGCTCGCGGATGATGCATCACAGTCCATCACCGTCGCCACGACGCGTCCGGAAACGATGCTCGGCGACGTCGCCGTGGCCGTCAATGCGGATGACGCGCGCTATACGCCGTTTGTCGGTCGTGAGTTATTGCTGCCCATCACCGCCGTGCGTATTCCGGTCATCGCGGACAGCTACACCGATCCGACATTCGGTTCGGGTGCGGTAAAGATCACGCCAGCACACGATGCGAACGACTTCGATGTGGGCAAGCGGCACGCGCTAACAATGCCGGTGATCATCGATGCCGACGGCATTGTGCGCGAAGTAGAACTCGCCGCCGGACGCGTACCGCCATCGCTCGCCGGACTGGATCGCTTTGTTGCGCGCGATCGCATTGTCGAATTGCTCACTGCGGAAGGCGCGCTCGTAAAAGTTGAGCCGCATCAACACAACGTGCGCCATTGCTATCGCTGCGACACGGTGGTGGAGCCGCGTCTTTCCGACCAATGGTTTGTGCACATGCAGCCGCTCGCCGAGAAGGCGCTCGCGGTGCTACGGAGCGGGCAGTTGCGCATTTTGCCCGAGCGCTGGGAAGCCGTGTATGTGAATTGGCTGGAAGGTATTCGCGACTGGAATATCTCGCGTCAGATTTGGTGGGGACATCGCATACCTGTGTGGTATTGCGATGCGTGCGACAGCACCGCCGAGCGCAGCACGCCAATTGTTTCGCGCGATCCCGTGTTGTTTTGTCCGACCTGCGGCGGCGCTGTGCGTCAGGACGAAGACGTGCTGGACACGTGGTTCTCCTCCTGGCTATGGCCGTTTTCGACACTTGGCTGGCCGGACCGGAACAGCGCCGATCTCAAAGCATTTTATCCAGGCGATGTGCTCGTCACGGCGCCCGAGATTTTGTTTTTTTGGGTGTCGCGCATGGTAATGGCTGGCTGTTGGTTTCTCGATGCAACGCCATTTCACACGGTGTATTTGCATGGCACCGTCCGCGATATGCAGCATCGCAAAATGTCCAAGTCCCTCGGCAACGGCATTGATCCGTTGGACGTGGTGCGACTGTACGGTGCCGACGCGTTACGATGGACCATGGTGGCGGGACTTGGGTTGGGTGTTGATGTGATGCTCGATCCGGACGATCTCGAAAAGTCATTTGCGCCTGGCCGCAACTTCTGCACGAAGTTGTGGAACATCGGACGGTTTTTGCTGTCGCGTGTTGGCACTGAACACGTCGATCCTATTGGTGTGCTCGCGCCGGAGGCACTCACGGCCGCAGACGCGTGGATTCTTGACCGACTCGATCAAGCCATCGCTGATTGTGACGCAGCACTCGGGCCACCGCGACCGTCATTTCGCGGTGCGTGGACAGAGGTCGAGAAGGGTCGCGGGCTGCGCTTGTCGGAGTATGCTGAAGCAGCGCGGCGCTTTGTATGGAATGAGTTGGCCGATTGGTATCTCGAATCGGTGAAGCCACGCCTCGCCACAGAAGGTGCGGATCGCGAAGTGGCGCGCGCAGTGCTTGCACATGCGTTTGACGGTGCGTTGCGCCTGTTGCATCCGATGGTCCCGTTCATCACGGAAGCGTTGTGGCAGCAGTTACCGCAAACGCCGCACCCAGCACTGCTGGCCACGGCAGCATGGCCAAAGGAACGTATCACGCGCGTCCTGAGCGGTGACGCGTTTGAATACACGCGCGAAACGGTGCAAGCGATTCGCAAGGTGCGCGCAGAATACAATGTGCAGCCCGGTACTTGGGTTGACGCGGTCCTCGTTGCATCGGGTACGATTGCGACGGTGCTTGAGGCACAAATCGAGACGATCGGTGTGATCGCACGGGGGCGCGTCACCGTTGTGCAGGTCGCGCCAGCCGGACTCGCTTCGCGAATTGTGTTGGCGAACGGCGTGGAATTAGTGGTGCCGTTGGCCGGGATGATCGACGTCGCGAAGGAACGTCAACGATTGGATGGCGAGATCGCGCAGCTCGATAAACAACTCACGGCACTCGACGGTCGATTGGCCAACGAAAAATTCACGGCGAAGGCGCCACCGGAGTTGGTCGACGCCGAACGGGCAAAGGCCGAGGAATGGCGTTCACGTTTGGCGCAGCTCACGGCAAAGCTGAAGGCGTTGGGCGAATGATGTACGCGCGACATGTGTTGCTGGTCGGTGCGCTTGCCGCGTCCATCATCGCGGGCGCGTGCGCCAACGTCACGGTGCCACCGGGTGGTCCTGAAGACAGAGATCCGCCGTTGGTGTTGAAGACCACACCGTCAAACGGATCTGTTGGTGCGAAGCCGAAAGCGGTCGTGATTCAGTTTGATGAGGTCATCGCCGAAGCGCCGCGCGGAGCGCAGGACCTCCGGTCGTTGGTGTTCATTAGTCCGAAGGCCGGATTACCAGAAGTCGAATGGGGACGCACGCGCATTTCCATTCATCCGCGCAAAGGGTGGAAGCCCAATACGGTGTATTCCGTCACTGTCACTCCAGGCATCGCGGATCTGCGCAACAATACGCTCGATAGTACCATTCGTGTGGTGTTTAGTACCGGTGGCGCCATTCCGCAAACACACATCACCGGTTTGGTATTTGATTGGGTGTTGGGCAAAATCGCGCCGAAGGCGTTGGTGGAAGCCGTCGCACCCGACAGCACGACATACCAAGTGTTGAGCGATTCGATTGGTCGCTATGACCTGGGCTTTCTCCCGCCCGGACCGTACGTCGTGCGTGCGTTTATCGATAAGAACAACAACCGCGACCTCGATCCGCTCGAAGCGTGGGACACGGTGGGTGTGACGCTGACGACAACGGCGTCGCTCGAGTTTTACACGTTCACGCATGATACCGTGGGCCTGCGCATCAGTGATCTGTCATTGCTCGACAGCAATCGCGTGATCAAGGTGACATTCGACAAACCGTTTGTGCCAGATCAACAATTTGTCCCCGCGCAATTCAAAGTCAAACGGAAGGATTCAACGCTTGTTGGCGTCAGGAAAGTGGAGACGAGCGTGCAGCGCGGCATCACCGATTCGCTTGCAGCAAAAGTGCGGAGCGATTCGATTCGTGGGAAGGCGGACACGAGCGCGGTGGCCCGTGCGCGCGCGGATTCAATCACCCGAAAAAACCGCGCCGACAGTGTCTTTGCTGCTGATCGCGCTGATCGTGAGGCACGTCGTCTCGCGATTTTACGCGGCGGTCGTCCGCAACCAAAGCGCGACACGACGCCGCTCCCAAAAATGAAACGTCCGATGGTGTACTCCGATGTCTTTATCACGTTGGCGGAGCCTCTGGATTTTGCATCATCGTACCGCGTGCAGGTGGCGAGCGTGAAAAGCTTGTCGGGGACGGTGCGATCGCCCGCACGCTCGCTCACGACTCCCAAGCCGCCGAAACGCGACACGTTGCCTGCAGTAAAGCGAGATTCGATCGTGCCGCCCGCTATCCGACGCGACACGTTGCCCCAACGACGGTGAGCGCTGCACTACAAACGCGCCCTGCACTGTTTATCGACCGTGATGGAACGATCATTGCCGACGCGCACTATCCATCGCTTGCCTCGCAAGTGCGGTTAATACCCGGAGCTGCCGCCGCGATCGCGCGCGCAAATAGTACCGGTGTCTTAGTGATTGTGGTAACAAATCAGTCGGGCATTGCGCGCGGCATGATCACGTTGGCGCAATACGAAAGTGTTCGAATGCGGATGGACACGTTGCTCGTCGCCGCCGGCGCGCGCGTTGACGGCACGTTTCATTGTCCGCACTGGCCCGACGTCAATGGTCCGTGCGATTGTCGAAAGCCGGGGCTTGGTATGTACCGCGATGCCTCCGCGCAGTTCGATATCGATCTGACGCGCTCCGCGTATATCGGTGATCGCTGGCGTGACGTGCAGCCCGCGATTGCCACTGGTGGGTTTGGCGTTCTGGTGCCGGGCGTTGAAACATCGGAATCTGACGTCGAGAAGGCGCGCACGCACGTGTCGGAGCGCCTACGCATTGCGGCATCACTTGGCGACGCCGTGGAGATGTCGTTGGACGCTGTTCGCGCGTCGCACGTCTAGACATCATCACATGCGCATCGGCGTGCTGGCCTCCGGCGGAGGCTCAAACCTGCAAGCGTTGCTCGATCATTTCGCACACGTCGACAAAGACGCTGGTGAGATTGTCTGGGTTGGATCAAACTCGGCAAGTGCAGTTGCGTTGGCCCGTGCGACCGCAATGGACATTGCCACCGGCGTAATTGCTGACGCGACGGATGGCGTCGCGATACTCACGCAGCTCGCAGCCGCGAATGTAGAGCTATTAGTCCTTGCTGGATATCTCAAGCTTGTGCCGACCAACGTGGTGCACGCGTTCGCCGGCCGCTTGCTCAACGTGCATCCATCCATATTGCCCGCATTTGGTGGCGTCGGTATGTATGGCGAGCGCGTGCACGCAGCGGTGTTGGCATCAGGCGCTACACAAAGTGGTGTGACGGTGCACTTCGTCGACGACGCGTTTGATCGCGGAGCAATTATTGCGCAGTGGCCCGTACCAGTGTTGCCCAACGATACGCCGAGCACATTGGCCGCACGCGTGCTACGCGCTGAACATGCGCTATATCCGTTGTGCGTTGCGGCCGTTGCATCCGGTGCCATTACCCTTGGGCCCGATGGACAGTCGCACGGCCGTATAAATCTTGCTGCACTCGACACACTTTTCACTCGCTGACCGCAGATCATCAATGCCACGTGCTTTACTTTCCGTCTCCGACAAAACCGGACTCGTTCCTTTCGCGACGCGTCTCGTGCAACTGGGGTTTGAACTTGTGTCGACGGGTGGCAGCGCGCGCGTGTTGCGCGAGAGCGGTCTCACGGTGCTCGATGTCAGTGATATCACAGGCTTTCCGGAAATGCTTGATGGGCGTGTGAAAACGCTGCACCCCGTTGTGCACGGTGGCCTCCTTGCGCGCCGCGACGTACCTGAGCACATGGCGGCGATTGCGGCCCAAGGTATCGGTCTGATCGATTTGGTGGTCGTAAACTTGTATCCATTTCGCGAAACGGCCGCACGTGCTGGTGTGCATCCCGACGAGGTGATCGAGAACATTGATATCGGTGGCCCATCGATGCTTCGCTCCGCTGCAAAAAACTTCGAAGCGGTGTGGGTGTTGGTCGATCCCGTCGATTACACGCCAGTGCTTGATCTCATCGCCGCTGGCGCTGACGATCCGGCACTGCGAAAGCTGTTGGCCGAGAAAGTGTATGCGCACACGAGTAGCTACGATGCGGCCATCGCACAGTGGTTCTCAGCGCAACGGGGCGAACCGTTTCCTGATCGCTATCCATTGGCCTTTGAAAAGCAGCAGACATTGCGCTACGGAGAAAATCCACAACAGCGCGCCGCCTTTTATGTCGAACGCCCAGGCGCTGGACTCGGCGCGCTTAAACAATTAGGCGGCAAAGAACTATCGTTTAATAACTTGCTTGATCTCGAAGGTGCGCTCATGGCCATCGAACCGTTCAGCGAGCAAGTGGCGTGCGCGATTATCAAACACACAACGCCGTGCGGCCTGGCCACTGGCAGTACTGCATTGGATGCGTATAAAAAAGCGCTCGCCTGTGATCCGGTGTCCGCCTTTGGGTCGGTGATAGCGTTCAACGTGCCCGTTGACGATGCGACCGCAGAAGCCATCAGCAGTTTGTTTGTGGAGTGCATATTGGCACCTTCGTTCGCGGATGATGCAGTCGAAATTTTAGGTCGCAAGAAAAACTTGCGAGTCTTGTCTGGATCCGCAGCGTGGCCCACGAACGGCATGGACTACAAGCGGGTGCGTGGCGGACTATTGGTGCAGGATCGCGCGCCCGTGCCGTCGGTGCAAAACAAGTGGGAGGCGGTCACCAAGCGGCAGCCAACGCGTGATGAACAGCGCGATTTAAACTTTGCATGGCGGGCCGTGGCTAGTGTGAAGTCGAATGCCATTGTCCTCGTGCGTGACGGCGCCACGATTGGTATTGGTGCCGGTCAGATGTCTCGCGTGGATGCATCGTTTGTCGCCGTACATAAAGCGACGAGCGCCGGACATCTTACGGCCGGATCCGCACTCGGTTCCGACGCCTTCTTTCCGTTCCGCGACGGGATCGACCACGCGGCCGCTGCGGGTATTCGCGCCATTGTGCAGCCAGGCGGCTCGGTGCGCGACGCTGAGGTGATCGCCGCGGCAAATGAGCACAATATGGCGATGATTTTTACTGGGGAGCGACTTTTTCGACACTAGAGATGTCTGATCGGTTGCGCTAATCGGTTGTCTGTGCCGCTCCCGCAGACCATTTTTCGTGATTGTGCCGGACTCGCCGTCGTCGAGCGTCTGTCGCGCTGAAACCCTTTGTCTTTCTCATGACCGCACCCGCAATATCCGCAGGCGTTGCCGATCTCGATTATCGGCCGTCGTACCTTGCCGCTGCGATCGCCGGACTCGCCGTTTTCGTGCTGTATGTGCTGACGCTTGCACCCACGACGTCGATGTGGGACACCAGCGAATACATCACCGCCGCGTTTGTGCTTGGCATTCCGCATCCGCCGGGCAATCCGTTGTTCGTGCTGATTGGACGCGTGTTCGCCATTCTGCCAATCGCGCCAACGGTGGCGATGCGCATCAATGTGTTGGCCGCGGTGTCGAGCGCGGTATCGGCCGGCTTCTGGTTTTTAGTGACTGAACGCGTGCTTGTGGGTTGGATGCCACGTCGTTGGCAGCGCATTACTGGTGGTGCGCTCGCGGCACTGATTGGTGCAACCGCATTTAGCGTGTGGAATCAGTCGGTGGTCAACGAGAAAGTGTACACGGTTTCGTTGCTCGGACTTGCAGTGATTTGTTGGCTCACGGTCCGGTGGTGCGACGAGCCCGATACGAAGTCGGCGGATCGATTGCTGGTGCTTGTCGCGTATCTGCTGGGATTGGGTTACGCGAATCACATGGCCGGTATGTTGGCGGCACCTGCGGTTGGACTCGCGGTGCTGTTACGCGCACCAAAAACCGTGTTGCGTTGGAAGCTGTTAGTGGCGTGCGCTGCGGCCTTGGTGTTTGGTATGACGCCGTTTGCCACGCAGCCCATTCGCGCCGCGCATTTCCCGGCGATTAACGAAGGTGAGCCCACCGGTTGCGCCATGAAGCTTGAATTTGGCTGCACGTTTAGTGCGCTGACATACGATCGCTTCAAGTACAATTTTGATCGTGGCCAATACGGAAAGCCGGAACTTGGTGAACGTCAGGCGCCGCTGTCCGCGCAGTTTGGCATGTGGTGGTTGTACTTCAAATGGCAGTGGCTGCGCGACGCATACAACGAAAATCCCGGTGTGCAGAACGGGTTGGCCGTCTTCTTCTTTATCCTGTCCGTATTGGGCGGTTGGATGCACTTCAAGAAAGACCGACGAAGTTTTCTCTTTTTCGGTCCGCTGATCTTCACAATGACGTTCGTGTTGATCTTCTATCTCAACTTCAAGTACGGACACTCGCAGTCGCCCGAGCTTGGAGAGTCGGTGAACCGCGAAGTACGCGACCGAGACTATTTCTATCTGTGGAGTTTTTCGGCACTCAGTGTGTGGGCCGCGCTTGGCCTGATGTACATCTGGGAAACCATTGCCAGTTTGTTTGGCACCGACGACGTGAAGCTGGGTCGCGTAGTCATTGCTGAGCCGCGTGAGCGCAGCTACTTCATGGCTGCGCCAATTTTGCTCGTGGCTTTTGTGCCGCTCTTTGGTAATTGGCAGCAAGCGTCACGCGCCAATCAAACCGATACCACCGATTTCGCGCGGGATCTCCTCAACTCCGTTGAGCCCTACGGTATTTTGGTGACCGTTGGCGACAACGACACGTTTCCGTTGTGGTATGCGCAGGAAGTGGAAGGTATTCGCAAAGATGTGATCGTTGCGAATACGTCGTTGCTCAACACCGATTGGTATACGCGACAGCTTATTCGTCGCCCCGTGTACGAGTACGACGCGGCGAAGGGTCCGGCTATCTATCGCAATCAACAGTGGACCAAGCCAACAGGTCCGCCAGTCAAGATGACGTTCGAAGAAGCCGATGCCATTCCACTCGGCATCCAGATTCCGAAAAACATGGCTTTTCAGAGCGGCGGAATTATTGCGACGCCGCGTTCGGAGCAGTTGATGCGCGCCGATCAGTTAGTGTTTTTTATGATTCGCGACGCGTTTCCAGCGCGGCCGATTTACTTCAGTCGCACGGCCGGTGGCTATCCGTATGAGTTGGGTCTCGAGCGATACATCCTCACGCAGGGTATGGCGAAAAAGTTGCTCGATCACCAAATCGTTGCGGGCAAAGACACCGTGCTCATTCCCGGCGAAGGGTTGGTGGATGTGAAGCGCAGCGAAGCGTTGTGGAATACTGTTTTCACCGCGAACAAGTCGCTCGCCAAACGCAACGGCTGGGTGGACGATGCATCTGTTGGCATTCCGGATTTGTATGTCATCAGCGGCATTACATTGGCTGAAGCGTTGGCGCAGAGCGGTCGGATGAAAGAATCAGAGGCCGTATTTGCAGAGTCGCGCGCAGTGGCGAAAGCGATGCGTCGTGAGAAGGTGTTTGGCTTTGATCGACCGCAAACACCGGCTGGATTGTTGGGTGATAGCAGTGCGAGAGAGTTGCCGGTCACGGCACCGGTTAAAACGCCGCCGGCGAAGAAAAAGTAGTAAGTAGTGGGGCGTGGTGGCCGAGTGGTTTAAGGCAGCGGTCTTGAAAACCGCCGAACCTGAAAGGGTTCCGTGAGTTCGAATCTCACCTACGCCGTAAATGTTTTTTGTAGCGCATGCAGGACGAACTACACTTTCTTCCCCGCCGCCACTGCCTCACCCGTCAGCGCACGAAACCGAAACGGCCACTGCACCGCTTGCCTGACCTTCCTTCCCTCCTTTCGTGCGGGATTAAACCGCGCGTCCTGCACCGCCTTCTCAACCGCCGCACTAAACGCCGGATGCGAGCTGGAAATAATGCTGAAATGCTCCATCAATACACGCCCCATCGTGTCTACCACAAACTCGGCCAGCACGTCACCACCCGCGCGCAATCGCAATAGCGAATCCGGGTACGCGGGCTGCACAAATCCCACACTATCATGTCGGGCCTGAATATCCACTTGTTCGGCTGAGAAGACAGCCAGCTCTTCTACCATCACCGCGAGATCTGACGCCGCCGAATTATTCTTGCGACGACGCGGCGTACCTTCGCCCTGTCGCGACCACACGAGAATGGCGCCGCACTGCTGCTTCAAGCTGAGCGACATAGTGAATTGCGCAGGAATACTCGCGAATCCCGAATACACTTCGATGGCTTCGACGGAGCCGGTGGAGAGCGCGTCAATATCAAATTCACTTGATCCAAGTGGCAGGCCGTCCAGCCATACGAGCGGCGGACATTTCGCACCGCGAAATCGTATCGCATTGCGCGTATTGCCCACGGCCGCGACACGCGCACCAGGAACGCGTCGAATGAGATCCGTCATCACCTGCGGCCGAACGGCATCGATGTCCGCGCGAGAGAAGTAATGCCCGCCACCAGACTTGTTGCGGCGATCGGACATGCCGCGCGTGGGGTCCCGCATGACGTTCATATTGGTCACCACCACCGTTGGCAAAATGACCTGCACACGAGCCAACGTCAGCACCACACGCGTCACGGTGCCCAATTGCACATCCACTGACATCGTCATGGGCCGAAAGCCCAATCGGCGAACGGAAACGAATTCAAGGCCTTCGGTCATTCCCACCAATCGAAAACCACCGTCGTCTGACGTCACTGCGCGTAATCGCGTGCCATCAATCATCACGTCAGCGCCGGCGATAGCCATGCCCGCAGAGTCCCGGACGCTGCCGCTCACCACGGTGTTGATGCGCAGATTGGCACTCGTCTGCGCAAATGCACTTTGCGACGCGCACACAACAAGCACGCCAACTGCGCGCAGGCGAAAGCGCTTCAACCGGCAACGTTGCAACACCACAGAAAGAGTTTGCATAACGCACTCAGCGAGAGCCCGCGCGGCTGCTGCCGCACGGAAAGGACCGCGCTCGACTACCCGGAAAATGTGTAACCACGTCACGCTGGGCGCGAGACTCATTGGCCACAACGTTGGTACGCAACTACAGTAGACTCCGCCATTCCGACAATTATTCCGCATAAAGAAAACGGAAAAGCGGGAACCCGAAGGCTCCCGCTCTGCCGCAACGAGCCCGAACGCATCCTCCAACTACGGCGTGGTCACCGTTGCCGTCAACGTCACGTTCGCGTACGTCGTGAAGCCAAGAATCGAGATGCGCCAGAGACCCGGCACGACGTTGGCGGTAATGTTGCACGTCTCGTTTGGCCCGTCCACTTCAGACACGCACGTCGCCGCGGCAGCACCTGGCGCGAACACGTTCAGGTCGGGATCCTGACCTGCTGCGCCGCGCAACGTCACATTCAGTGCGCGCGCGTCAGACGGCACGAGAATAAAGAAGTTGTACGTGGAGTTGACCGGGCCGGCCACCACGATGCTGGTCCCGCTCACCAATTGATTGATCGTCGCTGTTGCCGTCTTGCCTTCACTCGTCGCCGTAATCGTCACCGAACCCGGGGTAAGCACGGTGACGAGCCCTGTCGCCGATACAGTCGCCACGGTCGCGGCCGAGGTGGTAAATGCAACGGTGCGACCCGTGATGAGCGTACCGTCGGCTGCGCGCAAGGTGGCCGTCAACTGCACGGTCGAACCTGTCGCTGCGGTTGACGCAATCGGTGTTAACGCCACTGTTGCAACGGGTGCAAGCGGTGCGACCGTCACGTTCACCGTGGCCGTCTTACCTTCGGTTACCAGTGAGACCGTGGCAGTGCCCGCCGCTACGCCGGTCAGCAAGCCGGTGTTGGACACCGTCACCACTGATGGTGCCGACGATGTAAAAGTGAATGGACGACCGAGAATGAGACCACCGGTCGCGTCGGTCGTTGAATACACCAATTGCACGCTCTGGCCCGGCGGCAACACGCCACTGAGCGGTACAATGCTGACAGTCGAGATTGGCGAACTGCCAACAATCGCGGCGAAACCACTGACATTGTCCACGCTCGCAAAGATCGACGTTGACCCAGCTTTGAGCACGGTGACCAAGCCGGTCGCCGAGACGGTGGCAATGGTGGGTTCGGCCGAGGACCACACAAAGTTTTTGCCCGACACCGCGCCGCCCGCGACATCGAATGCCGATGCAGCAAGCTGCTGGGTGGCGCCAATGCGCAAGTCGGTGACACGCGGCGTGACCGCAATGCTTGAGACAGAACTTGCCGGTTCAGTGGTCTTGTCGCTGCATGCGCTCAGCGCAAAGAGTGCGCTCGCCAACCCAAGCAGTGGCGCACCAGACAACCGACGGCGTGACGGAAACGAAAGGAAAGTGGACATTCTGTCCCGAGGTGGAGTGTTGCGATAATGAATTCGTGATTCTTACAACTCACAATAGAAGCAACGTGCCCGCGTCGCGCCAGAGAGCGGCCGATGGAACCGTGCATGGCCGGGCGCTCGGCGTCGCGATACGTTCCGAAAACGCTTTCCCATCTCCCAACATCGCTCGCCATGCCCGCAGCACCACGCAGCCGTCGCTCGCACGTCAGACACGCCGCTGTTGCGCTCGCCATCTTCGGCCCACTCCACGTCGGCGCGCAAGCGTTTGCGCCAGCGCTGCGTGTGACGGAACAGGAGAGTGGGACCAAACAGCTCATCCAAGCCGTGCACGCCGTGAATGATCGCGTGGTGTGGGCATCGGGACACGGCGGCGTCGTGCTGCGTACGCTCGACGGCGGCGATCACTGGAGCACCGTCGCAACACCCAGCGGCGATACGCTTGAGTATCGCGACGTACACGCCGCGAGCGCAGACACCGCGTGGATTTTGTCCGCCGGTGCTGGCACCAAGTCGCGGATCTATCACACGACCAACGGTGGCGTGACGTGGACACTCCAATTTACGAATCGCGATACGTTGGCGTTCTATGATTGTCTCACGTTTCTCGACGCCAAGCGCGGCATCGCCTTTAGTGATGCCTCAGCCGGACGCACCCTCATCTTGCGTACCGACAATGCGGGCACGTCGTGGTCGTTGTTGGCACCAAGCGCCGTACCAGTGCCGCTCGTCGGCGAAGGGGCGTTTGCATCAAGCGGATTGTGTGTCGCGCACAGTAGCGCAACGCATGTTTTTATTGCGACTGGCTCACCAAGGGCACGCTTGTTTCGCAGCACCGATGCAGGACTGACATGGCGCGCATCGGAGACACCGTTCGTCCGCGGAAAGGTTGCGGGACTCACGGGGCTCGCGTTTCGTGACGGCATGCACGGTATAGCGACGGCGGCGGACATCAGTGGTTTGCGCATTGACACATCAAGCGCAGTTGTCGGCGTCACAGATGACGGCGGCGCCACGTGGACCTTGCGCCCGCGACCGCCACTTCCAGGCGCGCTGTCCGGTGTCGCATGGGTGCCGGGTGAAGGCACGCAAACCGCCGTCGTTGTTGGATTCGGTGGCGCGTTCGTTACCAGTGATGGTGCGAAAACATGGCGCACGATCAGCGATCAAATTTTTACCGGCGTTGACGCGGCTGGACATCGCGCGTGGATGGCCGGCGGTGGTGGTCGCATCACGCGACTTGATTGGTAATCCCGTTTCGTTCACCATTTTTAGAAAAACGCTATGCGTCTATCTCGCGCCCATCTTCCGTCACTCGCCTTCTTTGCTGCGACAATACTCGTCGCTGCGTGCGCTGGCGATAAGCCGGCCCTCCAAGACGTCACATCGACAAATCCCGATAGCTCCATGCTCGCTCCTGCACTCGCCGCCATCACAACCGACGGCCTGCTCGCACACACGAAAGCATTGAGCGACGACTCGCTCGAGGGCCGAGGTCCAGCAACGCCGGGCGAAGATAAAACCATTCGCTATCTCGCTGATCAATTCAAGCAGTTGGGGCTGACATCGGGCAATCCCGACGGCTCGTATTTACAGGATGTCGCGCTGCGCGGATTTACTTCGCATCCCGAAGCCTCGGTCATGATTGGTAGTCGCGTGATCCCAATGTCGTTTCCGTCCGACTACATGGCCATCTCGCGTCGTGATGTCCCGGTGGTTGACGTAAACGCCGAGCTGGTGTTTGTCGGCTATGGCGTTGTCGCTCCGGAATACGGATGGGACGATTACAAAGGCGTGGACGTGAAAGGCAAGATCATCGTCATGCTGATCAACGATCCGGCCGTTCCCGACGCAAAAGATTCGACCAAACTCGATGCCGCGATGTTCAAGGGCAATGCGATGACATACTACGGACGCTGGACGTACAAATACGAAATTGCGTCAGCGAAGGGGGCGGCTGGCGCGATCATCATTCACGAGACAGGCCCGGCGGGCTATCCGTACCAAGCGATCAGCGGCGTTGCGCGAGAAAACTTCGATGTCGTGTCACTCGACGGCAACAAGACACGCACGCAGTTCGAAGCGTGGATCACGCAGCTGAAAGCAGAAGAACTTCTCACGGCTGCGGGAAAGAATTTCGCCACACTCAAAGCGGCCGCACGGCGCAAAGATTTCACGCCCGTGCCACTCGGCGCCATTGGCAAGTTTCATCTGCGCATTGATTCGCGTGTGGTGAAGTCACACAATGTGGTGGCCACCATTGAAGGCTCGGACCCGGCGCGCAAAAACGAATATGTACTCTACACCGCGCATTGGGATCACTTTGGACGCGACACTGCGTTGAAAGGCGATCAAATTTTTAACGGCGCATTGGACAATGCCTCGGGGTGCGCATCGATTCTGGAAATTGCGAAAGCATTTACCAAACTGCCGACGCGCTCGGCACGCTCCATCATGTTTATTGCGCTCACCGGCGAAGAAAAGGGTCTCGTCGGCGCGAAATATTTTGCCGAGCATCCGCTCGTGCCGTTGAATAAGGTGTTGGCGGACATCAACATTGACGAATTCAATCAATGGGGACGCACGAAAGATTTAGTCGTCGTGGGCTTTGGTAATTCAACGCTCGACGGCATTCTGGCCGACGTGATTAAGCCGAGCGGTCGTGTGCTGGCGGCTGATCCCGAACCAGAGAAAGGGTTTTTCTTTCGCTCTGATCATTTTGAATTTGCGAAGAAAGGCGTGCCGTCGCTGTTCGTCAACGCGGGCACGCAATTCATTGGCAAGGATTCAACGTACGGCAAAACGAAGCGCGACGAATATACGTCGAAGGACTACCACCAACCGAGCGACGAAGTAAAACCCGATTGGGATTTGACCGGCGCGGTGGACGATATGCGGGCGCTCTTTCAGGTGGGATGGCGTGTGGCTGGTGCGGAGGCGTGGCCGCGCTGGAGTGACGGCACGGAGTTCAAGGCTCGACGCGATTCGTCGCTGATGGTGATCAAGAAGTAACACGTCAAGCCCGTTGACCGCGGCCAGCCACGCGGTCAGATTCACAATCTGGCCGACCCACGGTGTGTGGCAGAGCTAGAGGAGGGATGGCCGAGAGGCTGAAGGCACCGGTTTGCTAAACCGGCATAGGGAGCAATCTCTATCGCGGGTTCGAATCCCGCTTCCTCCGCTCCGCGGGTTCGCTGCTCTGTCGGCGGGCCCGCGTTGTCGTTTTACGAGTTCCGATTTCCTGATGTACGAGTCTTGATCGTTCTCCCTGACCTACCGGTCCGGTTTCGTCATATGACGTCTGCTTCGCAGCGCCCTCGTGTGCGCTTTGCTCCATCGCCCACTGGTTTTTTGCATGTGGGTGGCGCGCGTACCGCGCTTTTCAACTGGTTATACGCGCGCAAATTGGGCGGCGATTTTCTGCTGCGCATCGAAGATACTGATCGACAGCGCAGCACCGACGAGAGCACCCGTGCAATCTTCCAAGGCCTTGAATGGCTCGGCCTCAATTGGGATGAGGAGGTCGTGCATCAAGGCGCGAATCTCGCGCAACATCAACGTGATGCGCAGCGTTTGCTCGATGTGGGCGCGGCCTATCGGGACTTCACTCCACTCGCTGAAATCGAACGATTGCGCAATGATGCGGAATCTCGCGGACTCGCGTTTCGTTTTGATCGACGGATGGCATTGATCAGCGCGTCCGAAGAGGCTGGAAAGCTGGTGCACGGTGAGCCGTACGCGATTCGATTCAAGGTGCCCGAAGGCAGCACCGAGTGGAACGATCTTGTGCACGAGCGCATCGTGTTTCCAAATGCGGACATCGAAGACTTTGTCGTGTTGCGCTCCGACGGCACGCCAGTGTACAACATGGCCGTCGTGTCGGACGATATTGCGATGCGCATTACAACGGTGATGCGCGGCGACGATCATATCTCTAATACGCCTAAACAAATTCTGCTCTATCGCGCGCTCGGCGCCGAGGTGCCGCAGTTTGCACACGTGCCGATGATTCATGGGCCTGATGGCAAAAAGCTATCAAAGCGCCACGGAGCAACCGCCGTGGGCGACTATCAGTATCAAGGGTTGTTGCCGGGCGCGATGCTCAATTTTCTCGCGCTATTAGGATGGTCGCCGGGTGACGACACCGAAGTGATGACGATGGACGAACTCATCGCCAAGTTTGACGTTCATGGGCTGCAAAAGAAGGCCGGCATTTTTGACACAAAGAAATTGGAGTGGATGAACGGACAACATCTCGCGAAAATTTCGTTGGACGAGTTGGAGCCGTTCGTGACACCCGCATTTGAGCGCGCCGGCTTAGCCACGGCGGCTGAATTGCACGCGCGTCACGATTGGTATTTCGGATTACTCGAACTGTTGCGCGTGCGTGCGCGTACGACCGACGAAATCGCGACACTGGCCGCGCATTTTTTTCGCGATTCGGTGGAGTACGATCCCGAAGCGATGGGCAAGCAGTGGCGGGATGTTGCGGCGACCGCGGATATTCTGCAGGCCACACGAGATCGCCTGGCATCCCTTCCGGAGTGGGATGCACACACGATGGAAGACGCACTGCGGAAACTAGCGGAAGAGCGAGAAATTTCCGGCGGTAAAATTTTTCAGCCGCTGCGTGTTGCGCTGACGGGATTAACGGTGAGCCCGGGTATTTTTGATGTGCTGTTGTATGTCGGGCGAGAGCGATCGCTTGGGCGACTGGATGCGGCGGTGGCGTACTTGTCGCAGGACGCGGGGACGTAGCGGGGATAGACGGAACGGATAACGCATACTGTGCGTGAGCCGGAGCGACTTGACGAGGAGGAGCCAGGGTGGAGTCAACCGCGAACTCGAATCCGTTGATCATCGACAATCCACAGTCGACCAACGAGAGATTCACGTTCGAGGTCGAGCGTGACGACACCTCGGCCTTCCAGTTGAATGATCGCACCGAGTTCCCGATCTGGCGTACTCCAAAAATTCCCGAAAGACCCCTATTTAATACGACTTGTCGTTGATCGAGCTTCAAATTCAAAAGAATGGTACAGAATGATCAAACTCGGTGAATCCGTTCGTCAGTTCCCCTGCGGCTTGGCCACAACCGTCGACGCATCTGGCGCGCGCAACCTATCCCGACGCTCTTTCTCACGACGTTCGCGCAACTCAGTCACGAGCTTCCGAAAATCCTGTTCGCCTAACGTACGATCAGCCATGCGCATAATGTCCTCGCGCGCCAACGATAGGCGCCGATCACGATCGGTCGCCGTCGGATTACCCGACATCGCTACCTGCGCATTGAGCGGCAACAGTGCGAGCAGCGCATTCGGAATGACGACCTTTCCTAGACGAATACCTTTGCTGTCCCAGCCCCATTTGTCGCCATTTTTGTCCGTCTTGGTCCAATCGCCCGGTGCCTTCGCATAGCGTCCTTGCGCGCGCGCAATTGCGTCAAGCGAATCTGCGGCCGACGAGATGGCAAACGAAATAATGCTATCTAAACGTTGCGTGCCATTGCGGCCCGGCGCTGGAGCACCGCCACTGCCAATGGGTCCGCGCCAAATGCGCGCATCCGTGTATCCCGGCATCACGCCGCGCAAATTCGGATCGAGCGCACCAACACCATTGCCAGCACCGCCACCACCGCTTCCCGTGTCCGCACGTGCAGACGTCGTTGAGACCGCAGGCGGCGTTTCTACCGGCACGCCCACGGTTGGCGTTTCTGATGGTGCCTGAAGGCGCGGTGGCGTCTGCGCGGCTGGCTTAGGCGGCGTTGGAAGGGGCGTACTGGCGACCACCGTTGGCGCACGCGGTGTGACGTACGAGATGCGCTCTTCACGCGGCTCGGTGGATTTGTCTAATCCTAAAAAACCAGCGAGACCATGTCCAAACGTGAGCAACTGCAAACAGGCGACACCAATCGCGATGTGCAGTGCAACGGCAATCGACACCGCGCGCGTGGACCGCCCTTCACGTTTCGGCTCACCGCCCTGTTTCGCCCGCGCCGAGAGCGCTCGACGCCCACGCTTGGCGATTGACTCACCCGATGCGTTGGGTGCGTCAGAATCGATGCGTGGAGGCGTTGGCGTTGATGGCATTCCGCGATGCTGTACCCGAGCGGCTCGACAGTGTGCCGGACTGCTCGAGATTCGGTGGGACGAACGCTGCTATCTACCTGCGACGACGGGGTTTGACACGCTGCTCAGACCAACAAGTTCAACTTCCACCACATCACCCGGATGCAACTGTTTTGTACCCGCTGGCGTGCCTGTGGCAACCACGTCGCCCGCTTCGAGTGTGATGAACTGAGAAATGTAGGCCAAGAGCGTCGGAATGTCGAAAACCATGTCGGCGGCGGTGGCCCGTTGACACTCCACGCCATTGAGACGTGTGACCACGGTGATGGAAGCCAAGTTTGCCGGAACGGCGGCCGGCTCGCCGAGCGGAAGAAAGGTGTCCATTCCTTTGGCTCGCGCCCACTGCCCATCGGTCTTCTGTAAATCGCGCGCGGTGACGTCGTTCAACGCAACGACGTGCGTGAGTGCCGCTATCGCTTCGGCCTGCGTCGCTTTGCGCAGACGACGGCCGAGCACGAGTCCAATTTCGCCTTCGAACTCAACGTGCGTTGAGACCGTTGGCAACACAATATTCTCACCCCGGCGAATGATCGACGACGGCGGTTTGAGAAACAACATCGGTTCGGAGGGGACATCGCTGCCCATCTCGCGCGCGTGTTCACGATAGTTGCGGCCCACACAAACGATCTTGCTTGGAGAAAGTGGCATACCCTGATGTGCGAAGGTGAGTTAGCGCGACGAAGCGCTATAGAAGTTGGCGATGTCGTCACGCATGCGCGACCATGGACCAGAAATTCGACGCGCTGGCGGCAATCCGGCCAGTAACTCGCGACCATACCGTTTAGTCAGGACGCGCGGGTCGCTGAGCACCACCACACCGCGATCGGAGGCGGTGCGAATGAGCCGACCGAAACCTTGCTTGAGTCGCAACGCGGCATGCGGCAGCATGAATTCGCCAAACGGATTGCCGCCCCGCGCTTCGATGGCCTCACACTGCGCGGCCACCATAGGTTCGGTGGGCACACGAAACGGCAACTTCGCGATCAGGATTCCGCGTAACGCGTCACCCGGAACATCCACGCCTTCCCAAAATGTCGCAGTGCCGAGCAGCACGGCGCGTCCCGCATCACGAAATCGTTGTAACAGGATGTCCCGACTCTCTTCGCCGTGCACGAGCAACGGATAGCGCGCGTCGTGCCCGGACTCGCGCAGTTGCTGCGCCATCTCACGCACATCGCGATGGCTCGTGAATAGCGCGAAAATACCACCATCACTCGCCTCGACTAAATCGCGCAATTGTTGCACAACCGCCGTAAAGTGCCCGCGCGCATCTTCGTTGGGCGCCGGAAGGTCCGTCGGCACCACGAGCATCGCTTGGCGTGGATAGTCGAACGGCGACGGATATATCGCGGAATGCAGCGACAGCTTTGTATCGTCCAACCCAAGACGCTGCTCAAGGAATGCGAAGTCGCCGTCTGTGGCCAACGTCGCACTCGTCACAATCGCGGTCTCCACGCGTGCGAACAGATCGTCTCGCAATACCGGCGCGAGATCGAGTGGCACGCAATGCAGTGCAATGTTGCGATCAGGCCCCGCCTTCCCGACGAGTTCCATCCAACGCACCACGGGCGCGCCAGGCGCTGGTACACGCAGTGCCCGCGCGAGTGCATCACCGGCACTCTCCATGCGACGCGTGACGCCGCGCAACTCACCAATGAGTGGCGCCATCTCTTCACTCTTTTTCTCGTCACTTTCCAAGCGTTCGCGCACCAACTGCAATCCTTGGGATAGCATCCCAATCTCGATCAGTAGTTCATTGAGCGTACTCTCAATACCGCCACGCCACGCCGGATGATCGGCAAATGCATCGGTGAGTCGAAGCACCGGCGTATTCTCTTCCTGCAACACCATCGCCAACAATTCAAACAACAATTGCGAGCGATCACGCGCGGTGGCTGCACCAGGGCTCAAGCGTTCCTTCACCAAATCAAGCGACGCCACGCTCAGCAAATCCGACGCACCGCCAAGCCGAGCAGCCAGCGCGGGCAACAAACCTTTGCCGCGACGTTCCATCCGCGCAAACAGTCGCGCCATCGATCGACGCGTGACGGATGCCCCTAGATGTGCGGCCGCTGCATCTTCGAGATGATGCCCTTCGTCAACCACCAAGCGTTTGTACGCCGGCAACACCGCGGCGTCATCCCAATTCTGCGAGGTGCGACGGACGGCGACATCACTCAGCAACAAATGATGATTTACCACGACCACATCAGCCTGTGCCGCTTCGCGTCGCGCCTTAAACAAAAAACACTTGTCGTAGTGCGCGCACTTTAAACGTCCACATAAATCCGGCTCAGCCGCGACCTCATCCCACACTTCGCTGCGCGGCGCCACCAACAAATCGGACAACGTTCCATCGCGCGTACGCTCGGCCCACTTGACAATCTGCTCCAGTTCACCAGCCGCACCTTCGTCAAACAACGCGGAACCTGAACCTCGCGCCTGATCCAGTCGCTGCAAACACAAATAATTGCGCCAGCCTTTGAGCAACGCAAAACGTACCGGCTGATCTCCTAACGCGCGCTGCAAGAACGGCAAATCTTTGTTCACTAACTGCTCTTGCAGCGTGATCGTATTCGTGGAGACCACCGTCCGTTCACCGTTGGCCGCGGCCCATCGTAGCGCGGGAATGAGGTACCCCAACGATTTGCCAACACCGGTCCCAGCTTCGAGGATCGCCACGCCGCCCGCATTAAACGCCTCTGTAACGGCGGCGGCCATCGCACGCTGTGCCGGACGATCTTCATATGCGCGATTACCGTGCAACGTGCGCATGGCTTGCGCGACTCGTCCGAATGGGCCCAAGACGGCGTCAACGTCGTCCGCCGAAACGGGAACGCGGGTCGATGCGCGGGGCACTTCGACCACCACATATACACGCGTTGCGTTATTATCGATGATGCCAAACCCAACGCCATTCAGATGCACCCGTGATGCCACTTCCATATCCGCATCACTTGGCTCGAGCCCACCAGACGGATGGTTGTGCAACAACATCTCGCCGCGTTCAGCGATGCCGGGCAGTGCCAGCACACTGCGGATGTCGCCACGCGCCACAGCACGCACGGTTGTGATCAAGCCGTCGTCGTCGACGGCCCCCACAAAGCACACTTCGTTACCGCCCGCAAGCTTAATCGCGGTGCGCATTGCTGCGGCGGCTGGGCGGGAGAGGCGCGTTTCGCCAATGAGCGCTGGTGCATTCGCGGTCACGTCTTACGCGGCTTCTTTTTCGCGGCGGGAAAGAGCACGTTGTTGAGAATCAGGCGATAGCCCGGCGAATTTGGACGCAACGACAGATCGGTTGGCGCACTCCCAATGGCGTGCTGTGGATCTTCTGGATCATGTCCGCCAAGAAATGTCCATGATCCTTTGAAGTAATCGCCATGGAGATACTTGGCCCACGGCGCACCATCCTCCGCGGCCAGCACGGTGACGCCTGGTTTGATGATTGCACGATTAAAGCTGGTGGTCACGCCATAGAAATCGGGAATCACCGAGCGATGACTTTGCACGAGCATTGTGGCCACGGGATCGAGCTTCGCCGAAAAATCAAACAGTGAGAACGTGCCGAGCGGCTGACGACGTGCCGGCACATTCACCTGATGTCCATCGATGTCACTCAACGCATTGATATATGGCGACGGTTCAATGTGTGCACCGGTAAACGCGAGTGTGCGCGTCCACGCCATACGTGCATCGGCATCTGGCGCCGGTGGTGTGCCATCGCTAAACGGGCCCGCGATGTCGACGGTAGCAGATGCGATCGCGAGATCGAGCGATTCTGTCGCACCGCACATCGCGAACAGAAACCCACCTCTCTCAACGAATGTGCGAATGCCTTCGGCCACCGCTTTCTTGAGCGACGGCACATCACTCATACCAAATTTTTTTGCCATGGCGATGTCGCGGTCACGCTGGGCGACAAACCACGGCGCATCGCGATACGCGAGGTACAACTTGTTGTACTGTCCCGTAAAGTCTTCGTGATGTAAATGGACCCAATCGTACTTGGACAGGTCGCCCTTCATGACGTCGTCATCCCACACGGACGTAAAGTCGATGCCCGCGTACGTGAGCGCGAGCGTCACGGCGTCATCCCACGGTGGCTGATTGGCAGGTCGGTAAATCGCAATTTTTGGTGCTCGCTCGAGGACCACCACGTCCATATTTCCGCCGGCAATTTCTGCGCGCGCGGCAGACACGGCACCATCGTTCATGACTTGTACGGTAACACCATCCAGCGCTGCACGACGACGGAGATCGGCGGCATCCGGCAGCAAAAATGCACCACCGCGATAGTTCAAAAACCATTCAACTTTCTGGCCGGTTTTAAGCGCGAGATACGCGACGCCGTACGCCTTCAGATGATTGCGCTGGCCATCATCCATTGGCACTAACAGCTGCTGCGCGTGCATGGGTAACGCCACGCATAGCGCAACGCACGCGAACCATCGGAGAGATCTGAGCGATCGAAGCAACATGCGAATCAGTAAGCGAAGGTGTTGGGTGGGACTAAACCGCGCAGTCGCTCGAGATCGCGCCGCGCTTGAGGTAAGAGCGCGCTCTCAGGATAGTCGACAAGCAATGTTTCGTAGCGCGCGATTGCACCCGGCTTGTCGTTGGCGTCGCGAAGCGCGCGCGCCGATGTCAGCAACGCATCAGGCGCCTCTGGGCTTCGCGGATAAGTCGCGATGATGCGATCCCACAGCACGAACGCGCGTTGTGGCACGCGCGCGCCATCGCTGCGTGCCGCTTCGATACGCGCCGCTAGCGCCAGCAAAGCCGGTGCAGCGTCGCCAACCGAGTCAGCAAGTTGAATGAACCGTTGTGCGGCGGCGCTACTATCGCGTCGCGCTAACAATAAGAATGCTTGCCCTAAACTCGGCGAACTTGTGATGCGGGTCCGAGCGAGCAACCCAAGTGCATCCACCAGTTCAAGCCGTTTTGTCTCGGCGCGCACGAGACGTTTGCGTGCTGCGACAAGGTCACCTTCATAGAGCGCCAGCCAACCGGCGGTTTCGTCATCGTCGACGAGATCGCTGCTCTTCACCGCAGATTGTGCGCGCTCAAGGTCACCCGCGCGCAACCATGCAGCGACCAGCGGACGCGCCATCGCCGCACGCGTCTGTTCATCAAGCAATTTTGCGCTATCGTCGAGACGCTTTTGCGCGTCGGCTCCGCGACCGAGTTCGCCGAGTGCTCCAATTTCTATTGGCAGAAGCGTGCGCACGCGGAGCGCGGGGTCTATTTTCGCGTTGCTCGGCCGACGCACAATCTCCAGTGCAGACGTCGCGTCACCAGCGCTGAGCGCTGCCTGCGCAGCATGTTGTTGCGCTTCGAGCTGACCGGCAGGGTCGGTACTGCGTCGCGCAAGCACGGCAAGCCATACATCACGGGCAACCAACCACGATTGTGCAAATTCTGCGCGCTCTCCGAATGCACGCCACGACGCCGCCGTCGAATCGTCCGCCTGCACGGAGGAGAGGGCCGCCCACGCGCGACGCGGTTCTCCCCATGTGAGTTCGAGTGTCGCAAGTAATCGGCGCGGCAGGAGTGTGACTGGATCGGCGCGCATCACGGTGCGAATGGAGTCGCGCGCGGGTAGTGGTGCGCGTTGTAACGCGAACATGGCTGCCGTTTCGAGATACGGTTGGTCGATAAGCGACTGTCGGAATGCGACGGCCGCAGCAGACCATCGACCGAGCGCCACGTGAAGTTGCGCCACTTCGCCTGAGATCATGCCGGCCGCGCCGAGCAAGCGGCCTGCCTCGCCGAGCACCGAGTCGGCGGCTTGCGCGCGACCGGCGGCGAGGAGCAACCGCGCGTACTCGCGAAATGGTGCACCGTCGCCTGCGGCGCTCCGACGCCATCCAGAAAACGCCGCTTTCGCTTCGTCATCGCGACCCATGCCCACAAGTGTGCGGAGCTGGATGCCACGTGCCGTTGGGTCGGCCGGACGCAGCGCGAGCACACGCTGCACAACGGGCAGTATCGAATCTCGCGCACCCATCTCCGCCCAAATGCGCTCGAGTCCAAGCAGCGCCATATCAATGCGATCGCCGTCACTCGCCCCTGGAACCGACGAACGTTGCAACACCTCGCGATAAGCGCTGGCGGCTTTTTTCAAGTCGCGTTTGTCTTCCGCGTCAAGGGCGCGCGCGAGCGGATCGATGCTATCAGTTACCGCTGCGGTTACTATCGACCTTCCTGCTTGCGCGCCCGCAGTCTGCGGCTCGACTCCTGAATGAAGTGTCGCGCACGCTATCACCCACGCGACAACGCGCTCCCGATTACGGACTGCCATTGAGACGGCGGAAATACTCGATCACGAGGCGGCGCTCCTCGGGCCCGAGCCCTCGCAATTCGTTCCAAGTGGGTGGGGCGTATTTTGTGGCCGCTTTTCCCGACTGCGGTCCGTCGACTGTGCCGCGCGCGCTAAGACCGTTTGCGGCTTTGGCTTCGCGCGGTCCTTGATCGTCGCGTTCATCCTGTTCAAGAAAGCGGCCGGCATCGAGCAAGCGACGATACAGCTGCTGTTGACGTGTTGCGACGTTTGGATCGATACCACTGCGCTCCATCTGTTGCGCGAGTAACTGCGCTTCTTTGGCCAGTGCGTCGGTGCGACCTGTCGCGTCCGCGTCGGACACGTCGGCTAACGACTTCGCAACGTCGCGCTGTTGTTTCGCAAGCGCGCGTGATTGCGCTTGTGCTTGTTGGCCCTTTGCCCCACCGGGCATGAGGTTGAGCCCTTGCATCTGTCCGTTCAGCGATCCTTGCTGCTGCGCGAGCTGCTTGAGCTGTTCCATCATTTCCGTGAAACCTGATGCCGACTGCGCACTGTTGACGCGCTCACGATCACGCACGAGTGAGCTCAACGCTTGATTCAGTGCTTCAGTCGCATCTTTCATGGCCGACTGCGCTGCTTCGGGCCCACCTGGTTGCGTGGCGCTGCCCATCTGCTGCGTGGCTTGCGAGACGCGGCGTTGCGCTTCACCCATCGCTTTCTGCGAGCGCTGCGACAACAGTGACGAACTGCGGCCAGCTTTTTCGAGACGCTCCGCAGCTTGTTGCACCCCTTGTTGCACGGCGCCTTGCTCACCCTGCATTCCTTGCGCATTCGCGCCTTGTTGCCGCGCGCGTTGTTCAAGGTTCGCCTGCTGTCGCGCTAACTGCATCGTCTCGTTGATCGATTGATCGAGCTCCTGCGACAGCTCCGTCTTCCACGCATCGACTTGCGCGTCACGCGCCGACGTGAGCTGCTGCGCCGCACGGTTCATCGCATCGGACGCTTTGCGCGCGTCGTTGCCACCTTCACTATTTCCCCCAGCGCCGCCGCCTTGCTGCCCACCTTTCTCTCCACCCTTCTCTCCGCCTTTCTCTCCACCCGGTTTGCCCTCTTGTCCATCCGCCGACGCGCCTTTCGCCGTTGGCGACTTTGGTCCGTCTTTGGCGTTGGATTGTTGTCCGTCCGGCTTCCGCTCGGGATCCGCTCCCGATTGCGCGCCACCCTTTTCGCCGTTCTTCTCGGCGTTGGAATCTCCAGCTTTCTCGCGCTGCTGCTCGCTCGCACCTTTCGACGCGTCTTTCGCGGCCTGTTGCGCTGCGCGCTGCATGGCGGCGGCCGCCTCATTCGCCATCGGCTGGGCGGCTTTCGTTTTCGACGCTCCTGGTTTGGCACCTGCGTCCGCCAAGCGTTTTGTGAGTCGTTCAATTTCCTGCTCGAGCAACTTCGATCGTTCGGCTAACGTTTTCGCGTCCATCGGCACATCGCCGGACTTTGCGCCACCCTTCTCGCCATTTTTCGCATCCATCTTGTCGGCCAACTGCTGTTCGGCCTTCGCTAATTCTTTCGCGTCATCGCGCAGCGTGCCCATCGCCCCTTCCAGCGCCGCGCGCTTAAGCATTTCGGCGCTCTTCTCCAGCTGGTCACGCATCTGTTGTTGTTGCGCTGCCAACTGCTCCATCGACTGCTGCGCCTCAGTACCGCTCAATCGTTCCGTACTTTTTTCTAATGCGGCCAATTGCTTCTGCATCGCTGGCGTCATCGCATCGCGCAACAACTTCTGCACGTCGCGCATACGAGCCGCCATCGCCGTATCGAGCGCACCCGCATTTTTCAAACGGTCTTCCAACTCTTTCGCGCTAGATCGCAACGAATCAACGCGCGCGCCAAGCTGTTGCTGATCACGCGCCAACTGCTTGGCTTTCTCTGCCGCCGCGAACGTCATCGATCCTTCCTTACCCGACGGCGTTTGCGATTTTGGTGCACCATTTGACTGCGTGCCCTCGGCGCGCCCACCATTTTTCAAATCACGATTGCGCGACGCGTCTGCGGTATTCTGTGCGAGCTTCTTTTCTTGCGCAGCGACTTGGGCGGCACGCGCCGCAAGCGAATCGGCCAGCGTCCGCACCATCGATCGCTGCTCCGCCAAACTTGGTACGCGCAAAATCACTTCGGCACTTTGCGTCTGCTGATGCCACGGCGAATCGTCCGTCGCTACGGCGACGATATGTAGCTTGTCGCCGGGCTGCAAATCACGCCCGTCCAGTGCAACCGTCGCGCCGCCAATAAATACTGGCGTTTGCGGATCCGCCACATCAACACGTTCACGTTTCACCGCGCCTAGCGTGCCCGATTCGCGCCACACCAGTAGCGCAACGTTGCCAACGCCATGGTCATCGCTCGCCTGCACAATGACCGGAACAACACCGCGCGCGCCAATGGTCGTATCTGTCTTCGGCGCGCGAATTACGACTTCCGGGGCGCGATCCGGAACTACCGTAAACGGTAACGCATCCGGTAGTTCGGGCGGCAATGTCGGCATGCCACCGCCATCGCGCGTTGCGGCGGACGCCATCCAGGCCCATTTGCCGTCACGATCCAACGGTATCGTTGTCGTCACCGCGAGCGCGCCGTCATCCGTCGTTTTCGCGCCCAATTCCGCTCCAAAACGCACGGTATCGCGGCCATCAGTGAGCATCGCATCGCGTGCACCGCCGCGCAGTGTCGCCGTCACCCGGACGCGAGTTCCACGCGGCACGCGCAACGGTGGTACAGCTTCGAGATTCTCGTTTGCGCGTTGCAAATACGCCGGATACTGCGCGAACAACAACACATCACCAATCCACCCGCGATCCGCGACGGTAATTGTGGCCTCAGCGACCGGTGCGCGACCGTCGCTCAGACGTAAAGAGATGGGCGCCCGCACGGGACCAAGCGCGAGCGTTGCCACGCCGTTTTCATTCTGCACCGCGATATTGGTATCGCGCCACGCTTCGCCTGATGATCGGCGCGACACAGTGATAACGCGACGACCTTCCGCCGACAGCCGAATCGTGAATGGCATGCCGCGTGGCACTGACGTTGGCACGCGATCAAACGCCAACGCCGGCAACAGCAAGCCGCGCCACGCGCGTAGCGGATGCCGCATGGCGGCAAAGCCATCGGTAGACAGGCGCGCCGCAAGCGTGGCGACGATCACTCCGATAATCGCACACGCCGCAGCGATCGCGAGGGCACGCACCAGCCTCTGTGCGAGTCGCGGCACCAACACCGCTGGTGACAATCGACGCGCGACATCTTGAGCCGCCCGCGCACCGAGCACGCCACTCCGCCCGACTTCCAACGCGCCGCGTAACGAGCCGGCGCGCAACCGCTGCTCAGCTTCAATCGCTGCGGCAATCGACGTGATTGACAGCGCAGCAGTATCTCGACGAACGAAAAACAGCGCGCCCGTCGCCGCCGCAACCAGCGCCATCGCCCACAAGGCCAAGGGCAACGGTGCCCACAAGGTCATCCAACGCCCAGCGTCGAATATGAACGCACCCACCGCCGCGCATACGGCCAGCGCTGCGAGCGCGAACAACACCACCGTTACGCCAGCTTTCGTTCGCAGTGCTGCTTGTTCGCGCGCCAAACGCGCTTCAAGCGTTAGCGACGTCGCGTGATCGACGATCGCACCGCGCAGTGATGGCGCCGTCACGGTTGCACCCGACTCGTCACCGCATAGGTGAACAAATTCACACCCATGCGTATGGCTTGCTCATGGAGTGCAGGCGGATCGGTATACGTCCCCACATCTTCCCATCCATTGCCGAGGTCTGCGGAAAATGTGTAGTACACGGCGAGGCGATTGCCGATGAAAATGCCAAAGCCCTGTGCTGGTTTTCCGTCATGTTCATGAATTTTTGGCGGGCCCGCTGGAAACTCATACACCACGTGGTAGATAGGATGCGTGTATGGCACTTCCACTAACGGGCGATCAGGGAAGACGCGCTTGATTTCGCGACGAAAACTTTCGTCGAGTCCGTAGTTGTCGTCGACATGTAGAAAACCGCCGCGCTTGAGATACTCGCGCAACCGTGCAATCTCGACATCGCTGAATTTCATCTCTCCATGTCCAGTGACATGCAAAAATGGGAAGTCAAACAGCGACGAATCGGTGAGACGCACCTTGGCCTCCGCTCGCTGGACCGGTAACGCGGTGCGCTCCGCAATGGCGCTCAACAAGTTCGGCAAGCTGGATGGATTTGCATACCAATCGCCACCGCCGTCGTATTGCAGCCGTGCAATGGCGAGTCGCCCAGGTGTACCATCGTTGAAGGGCCGTGCCGCAATCGACAGGCCGACCACGCACGCAAGTAACAGGACAGCACGAGAACGACGCATCAGGTGTCGTGGGCAATACGGTAGGCGAGATTGCGGCGAGCGCCGTGCTCGTCCATCAACCGCTGGAGAATTTCGCGCGGATGCCGCCCTTCGGCGCGTAACACCTGTGCAATTGCGGTAAAGTTTTCGTCGGTCTGCACCACAGCGTCGGCTTTGTCGAGCACCAACACAATCTCACCGCGCACCGGCGTCTGCTCGTAATACGCGGTGAGCGTGTCCAGCGTTCCGCGTTTCACGTCTTCGTACCGCTTCGTGAGCTCACGCGCGACGGCCGCACGTCGGGTCCCTCCGGCCACCTCGGCCAGATCACGAAGCGTATCGACCAACCGACTGGGCGCCTCAAAGAGCACCACCGCGTGCGGCAACTCGACTGCCATGCGCAGCATATCGCGACGTTCGCCACCCTTACGTGGAAGGAACCCCAGAATCGTGCAGGGATGCGGCGTAATACCCGACGCGACCAGTGCGGCAAGCGTGGCGGATGCGCCGGGCACGGGCACCACGCGTATGCCAGCAGTCACTGCCGCATCAACAAGTCGCGCACCGGGATCGGACACCAGCGGCGTGCCGGCGTCGCTAATGAGCGCGATCGCCTCACCCGCTTGCATGCGCGAAAGCAATCGCGGTGTGACCTGCGCTTCATTGTGCTCGTGCAATGCCAGCATCGGCGTGGCAATACCGTACCGTGACAACAGCGTGTGCGATTGTCGCGTGTCCTCGCAACACACGACCGTAACTTCTTGTAGCACGGCGAGGGCCCGAATGGAGATGTCGCCGAGATGACCAATGGGTGTGCTCACCACGTGGAGCGCCCCAACGGTTGCGGCCTCGGGCAGCATGGCCTTGGCATGCGCCGCAATCGCGAGCGCGTCGTGTCCGTCTGTCATCTTCATCAAATGTATTCAGTGCAGCCTGTCATGCTGAAACACGTCGTGCCCGGAGCGATTGGCCCCGGGCACGCGATGACGGTGGTCAAACCGCCACAGACTACGTCGTCCAAATCAGGCGTGTTCTTTAAACTTCGCTTCGAGCGCGGGACGAGGCACCGCGCCGACCACTTGGTCAACCAACTTTCCGTCTTTGAAAAACAGAATGGTCGGAATCGAACGCACGTTAAATCGCGCCGCAGTTTTCTGGTTGTTGTCGACGTCGAGCTTGGCCACCTTCGCCTTGCCTGCGTAGTCAACCGCTAACTGTTCAACGATCGGCGCGATCATCCGACAGGGTGCACACCACGTGGCCCAAAAATCCACGACCGCGAGGCCCATGTGCCCTTCAATTTCCGTCGCGAAGGTATCGTCCTTTACTTCAACCGCGTTTGCCATCGTATGCTCCGTTGCACAGGACCGAATTGCGTCGGCTCACCTGCGCGTTCCGTCAAGATTAGAATTCAGACTCAGCCCACGCCCAGATGACATGATGACTGACCCCCTCCGCCGCGGTACCCGCATTGCCCACATCGGCATCGCGGTTGATACCCTCAACGCACTCCTTCCGTTCTACCGCGACATCCTCGGCATGCCCGAGGTGTTATTGGATGACGCCGACGGCGCCACGATTGCCGGCGTTGCTGCTGGAGAATCGCTTGTCGAACTTCTCGAAGCCAAGTCTCAAGACTCACCTATCGGAAGGTTTGTTGCGAAGCGCGGCCCTGGAATCCACCACGTGTGTTTTGCAGTCGATGATCTGGACGACACCCTCGCGCGATGCCGAATCGCCGGACTCCGCCTCATCGATGACGTGCCTCGAATTGGCGCTGAAGGCAAACGCATTGCGTTTCTGCATCCGTCCGCCACCGGCGGCGTCCTGGTAGAACTCTCTGAATATTAGCAGGGTGCCAACACTGTCGATGCCGCGCGCCACCCGTCAGCTACAAAAATCCTTGAGCGGCGCCACTTCGACGTTTTCCACCAACCATCGGCCGCCCGGACCCGGAACCGTGCTGAACACGGTCTTGGCCGACACTTGCTTTCGTTGAATTTGCACGAGGAACTGCTGATGTCCGCCGGTAAGCAATCGAGCCTGCTCTTCGGCAAAGCTCCACTTGTCATGCATGAGCAAGCACTGCATCACGACGAGGCGTTTCTCCATCTCCTCTCGCTTCATCAGATCGCGCGCCGCACCCTTATTCGTGCCCCACATGGCCGACATACCCTGCAGATCCTGCGCCTTCACGGCGGCCATGAAACCTTCAATCGCTCCGCGCGACGTGGCGGCGCCGATGCTGCCACCGGTGGTGATGGCGGTCGCGCTTGCGGGCACGACTGACGTGGTCGCCACCGTGCGGGTGCATGCGGTGATCGCAAAGAGTCCCCACAGCACAAATCCCTGACGTACCACTGACTCCTCCGCCTTCGGCGTGATTGCGAAACGTCGACACTACGTTCGCGCGATATAGTACGATACTGCATGCGCACGCGCCGCACACGACGGACCCACCGCTGGAGTCTTCCGAGATGACGTTGTATCAACGTTTGTATATCAACATCGATCACGTGGCGACGGTTCGGCAGGCTCGAGGGAGCGTGACGCCAGACCCTGTTGCGGCCGCGCTACTGTGTGAACGCGCAGGTGCGGACGGCATTACCGCGCATTTGCGCGAAGATCGTCGTCACATGCAAGACGACGATATTCATCGACTCGCCACACAGCTGACGCGCGGATTTAACTTCGAGTGCGCGGCGACGGACGAGATGGTAGCACTCGCGCTTGCCCTCAGACCAACTGAAGTCACGTTGGTTCCCGAACGCCGCCAAGAAGTGACGACGGAAGGGGGGCTTGACCTCGTGCGCGGCGCGGCGGTTATCGGTGCAGCCATTGCGCGTCTGAAACGCGCGGGGGTGCGCACGAGTCTGTTTATTGATCCCGACGTCGACACGGTGGAACGATCCCATGCACTGGGCGCGGACGCCGTTGAGCTACACACGGGTCAGTACGCGCGCGCGGCGGCGGATCCGCGGACGTTGCGGGCACTAGCCGCGAGCGCGACCGCCGCCGCCTCACGTGGACTCTCGGTGCATGCGGGTCATGGGCTATCGATAGAAAATGTCGGGCCCGTCGCGGTGATTCCAGAAATTGAAGAACTGAATATCGGACACGCAATCATTGGTCGCGCCATTTTTGTCGGGTTGTCTGAAGCCGTGCGCGAAATTCGCGCTGCGATGGACGCCGCTCGCCCCCACTCCTTATGACTGTACCGCACGCCCTGCTGGAGTTCTTCCAACACGAAGCCACTGAATATCTGGATCGGCTGGATCAACTCATGGCCGATGCCGGCGAACAATTGCCCGACGCGACAGCGTTCCTCACGCACGCACGTGCACTACGCGGCAGCGCGACCATGACGCGATTAGAAGGACTGCCAGAACTCGCGTCAACCGTTGAGCGATTGGCCACCGGACTACGAGACGGTGAGTTGCGGTGGGATCAGCGATTGCACTTCGCCGTGCGAGGTGCGCTCGTCGAACTCCGAGCACTTGTTGGCAACTCGCAACGGTGGACAGAGAGCGAGCAGCGGCGCAGTCGCACACAGTCTGTTGCACTCGCAGCGGTGGCGGCTGGGTATCTCGCCACATCAGCGCCAGCGCAGTCGCCGTCCACACAAGTCGTGCCAATCAATCGCTTCTTTCCTGAAGATGGCATGCCGGCCATTCTGCAGCGCAGTTCCGCGCCACCGATCACTATTGCACAACGCTTCCGCAATGACATTGCTGCGGCAGCAGACGGTGTGGCGCGCGAATCGTCCGCGCTGGCCACAAGCCCGGCTGGTCCATCACGACTGGCATTGAGTGACGGTGTCCGACGCGCACTCATGGGTCTAGCGGATGTTGCGGAAAGCTATGGCGCAGCCAGTATTGCAACCTTGGCGACGCGCATGGCACGCTCACCGCTTGAGCCATCACGGGAGCGCATGACCGTGCAATCGTTCGCACAGTTGCTTATGAATCGCGAGCTCACCGATCACGAACTCGCAGCGCGCGTCAAGGACACGACTCTCGCGTGGGCCAGCGTACGCAGTGGCGAAGGCATCGTCATCGCAACACCAGAACCAATTATTGTGCCGATTGACACGTTGCTCTATCGCGGACACTCGGCCGTGTCGCGTGCACGCGAAGTGCGCGATGAGTTGCGCACATATTGGGAGCGCGGCAGTTTGGCCGAGCCGCGGGCGCATGCGCTCT
>JANYHT010000013.1 GCA_025358925.1 Gemmatimonadaceae bacterium
TTGGGGAGCGCCCGGTTATCCAACCGGCCCATGACCTCTCTCCCGATTGATCTCCATGCGACACGCACTTTTGTACGTTGGCGGTTTCGAGCGCAACTTTGATAAGCTGACCACCGCTTCCACCTCGTTCGAAGGCAGCGATGGACAGTCGCACGCGTACGCACCGTGGCCGTCCAGTGCAAACGGGTTGCGCATCAGTTACATGGAAAAATCCGGCAAGAAGTTTGTTGCCGTGCGCGTTGGCGATGGCACGAGTGATGTGGTGCTCGCGAATGAGCTCGTCTTGGTACCAGGCGAACATTTCGGCTTCGGTACGCGACTGAGCGGCGAGCCCACGCTGGTTGAGGACAACATCGCGATGATGAAAATGCTTGAAGACATCATCAAGAAAAACATCGATCACAGCGCCGAGCTGCTCCAGATTCGCACGCGATTCAAGGCGGCCGCAAGTTCGAAGTAGAGCGCTCGTCGTTGTTACCGCATCAAGCGTGCGTGCTTGGTGCGGGCGGCCTTCACGCAGTGCTATTCAGCCCCTCACCTACTTCGTTGACGGTTTGAGTCGGCGGCTGTTTACGCTATATAAAAATCCCGTGTACTGCATCTCCTCCCACGTCTGATCGCCCCACTTTACGTCTTTGGTGGCATCGGGATTGTTTTTGTTGCTGGCGGAATTGTCGTACCACGCCATCGACTTGAGCTTGCTGCCAGCCGGGAGTTCGAGGGGCGTGGCGAAAAAGTAGTACGTCTGCCAATTGAAATCGTAACGCGGTACATCGAGGATCACATCCGACGTGCCATCTGGTTTTTCCAGCGTGTACTTCCAGCGCGTGCCGCGCAGGTGTGTGTGCGGGAGGAGCCCCCAGATGCGAATTGCTTCAGTAGGCTCAAGCTCTGACGCTACCGCGACGTCCTTCTCGCCAGCTGGCAACGTGAAGGCGCCGTTGATGAACGCACTCATGCGAATTTCTTCGTCAGGCGCAGCGGTAGCGAAACGAAAGCCGACGGCGGTGCGGTCGTGCATTTCATGTCCACGTGCCGTGTAGTGCATCTGGAACGTGAGCACGGTGCCTGCGCGCAAACGCAGCGCTGTACCCGTGGGAAACTTCATCACGTTCGTACCCGGTGCCGTTCCACCAATCAGGGTACCCAACTGCCGTGGAGGCGGATGCAACGAGTCGAGGCGTGGCGGATCTTCGGGCGAATCAAACTGCGGTTTGCGCACGAACAGTGGACGTGGTGCCGGCGCTCCTGCGGCGCGAGGAACGGGGGCGACGGTTAACGACGCGTTGGCGGACGGCGGCACCTTCGCATACACCAACACGTGATGCACTACTTCGCGCGCGCCCGGCATAAACTCGATTGCTTGCACCCACTTGTCTTCGGTAAAGTTGGTCGGAATTTCGAAATACTGATATTCCACGGTTCCTTTCGCGGGCACCGTAAAATCGTCGGGCATTTTCACGATGGCGTCAGGCTCACCAATCTCCCAACTGGTGGGATACACCGGTGCCATCGGCAGTGCTTTCAGATTGCCCTTCTTCGCACCGGCGTCGATCCAGCGCAAAATCGTTTGTTTTTCGACATCGGACAAACGTCGATCATTGAGGAAGGTGCCGTGCGGTCCTTCGGCGTGCCACGGCGGCATAAAGCCTGTCTTTACCGCATCGCGAATATCGTCGACATTTTTTTTCGCCGTGTCGTAATTCAGCAACGAAAATGGACCAAGACCACCAGGGCGATGACACGTGGTGCAATTCTTATACAAGATGGGGGCGACGTCTTTCGCATAGGTTGGTGCTGCATCTTGCGCACCCAACGGTTCACCACGACGCGCCATGACGACAGCGAGCGCTGTGACAGCGACAACGCCCAAAAGCTGCAAGGCCCGCGTGCGGCCGGACCGTGCGGCGCGGTGTCGATTGCGAGGAGAGTCTGAGCTATTCATGGGAAGCCGTTTCGGAGGAGAAATTAAAGATCACATCGACTGGTATGCCCTTGGTTTTCAGTCGGGCAAGATCCTGCTGAAGTTCTGCTGATATGGTGCCAAACGTTTGTTGAAACGCACCGACACCGTCGTAGTCACCGTTGCCTTGCAACGTGAGAATCTTTTCGGCGAGTGCGTTCATCCCCGTCTGAAATGTTGCCACATTCACGCGGTATTTGCCAGTCGTTGCATCACGCGAGAATGCTCCCGCCTGTTGCAAAAAATTGAACGCTGCAATGTTGGCGCGTCCATGCGCATCACCGCCGCCAAACCGCACAGAACGAAAGAGGCTGGCGAGAAAACTCACGTAGTTTCCGCGAACGTCCTCGCCCTTCAGTTCGCCCTGCGCGTTGAGCGTTTGCACCATATACAGACCGAGGATATCCGCCTTGCCCTCTTCCAGCGCACTGTATCGCTCCTTGAGTGCCGTACGTACCAGTCCTTTGCCGTTGATCGTGTTCTTGATGCCAAGTCCGTGCGCAACTTCATGAAACATCGTGTTGTCAAAAAACGCGTCGAACGTGAGCATCGATAGCTGGTCGGCATCGAGTAATTCCTTCGCGACAGGCAGCAAAATCTTGTCGAACTTGGCTTGGATGACGTTCTTCAGTTGGAGACGCCGCGTTCCCTTTTTGAGTTGGACGTCCTCATCATTCGGTAAATTGATCGCAATGGTCTTCGCCCCGGCATTGGCCTGCCCTGCATAAAAGACCGCATCGTACGCGTTGAGGTCAGAGTCGGTGCCCGGCGTCTCGCGTTTGTATTGTGGCGCGACCGGAATGCCCTGCTGCAACGACGGCAACATCGACGCGTATCGTGAAAGACGCTGGCTCCACGCTTTATCTTTGATCAGCACGTACGCCTCATTCGCCGCCTTGTACCCAAACAGTGCGTCTTCGTACGTCTCGATGGGGCCGATTACAACATCGATCGTGTTGTGCTTCATATCCATCCACGCGAGATCGCTGGCCTGATATTCATCGGACAACAACGCACTGGCGCGCAGCTCAAGATATTTCTTGAGTCCGGCATCCTCAGCGAGCACCGCTGCCTCACGTAACTTCGCGGCGGCGATCGCGTTCTGCGCCTCAAATGCGACGTGATAGGGCATCGCAATTAGGGTGCGGTCCGCCGCACGGCGAACCAGCGTGTACAGATGTTTCAACGAATCCGCATGTGCCGGTGTTGCTTTGGCCAGTGCAGCCGCAAACTCCGCTTTCGTCAAGTCCGCCGGATACAGATTTGCGCCCGGCAAGCGCGCGGTCACGGTTGCTACGAATGCGACATTGTTGTCAAGACGGTCGTATGGACCATAATTGATGTCGATAAACTTTCGCACCACACTATCGTTGACAGTTGCCAACAACGAATCGCGCGATCCGTACGTTTGCTGCCAAAAGATCGGATCCATGGCGCGCGCCGCGTCGATGAGCAGCGGGAGCATCCGGCGTTCATTCGGCGACAGCGACGCAGTGTCGGCGACCAAATGCACCGTGGTGTAGTCGGCCATCCGTCGCCGGACATCAGGGCTCGCCGCCGCGACCGCATTTGATGTATCAGCAGCGTTCGGCGAACGAGACTCGCAGGCGGTGACCGCGAGCGTCGATGCAATGAGCAGTGTCGTGATCGCCGCTTTCGCGAGGTGATGGTCGGTCATAGATACTCCTAAGAACGGATCGGGTGACACGCGGAAAGCGCAGACACTACGCGGCGAGACGCGGGATGGCCAGACCCGGCCGCACAGCATACAATCGCGGCAGTTAATACCCCGCCGCCAAATCGACCACGTTCTGCAACGACTCGCCCCGCTGGTGTCGTCGAAGATTGTCACTAAATAGTGCGGCCACGTCGTCCCAGTGCGATTGGCGAAAGCCCGAACAATGCGGAGTGATGACGACGTTGGGCGTCGTCCAAAGCGCATCCATCGCGTCAAGCGGTTCGCGGTCGAACACGTCCAGCATCGCCCCGCCAAGCTGACCACTGCCGAGTGCAGCGCGCATGGCCGCATCGTCGACAATCCCAGCGCGCGCGACATTCACCAACAACGCGCCGCGATTCAGCAACGAAAACTGCTCGGCGCCTATCATTCGATGTGTCGACGACACGCCGGGTGCCGACAGGACGAGGACATCGCAATCCTGCAACACATCGTCTAGCTGAGCCGGCCCCACCACGCGATCGACGAACGGCACCATCGGCTGATCGAGCGTACGACGCACGCCGGTCACGTGCATGCCGAATGCATGCGCACGTCTCGCAATCTCCGTACCGATCGTGCCGAGTCCAACAATCGTCATGCGCTGACCGTGGAGCAGCCGCGGCCAATCTTTGGTCAATGCGTTCTGAATCCATTGCCGTTCGCGCTGCGCGGTCAACGTGTGGTGCAATTTTCGCGACAGCACGAGTAACCCACCCATCACATGTTCGGCAATCGGGATCGCCTGCACCCCCTTGGAGTTCGTCACCAGCACACCATGTGTCGCAAGCACGGAAAGCGGAAGCAATCCTTCCACCGCTGCAGCCGGTGAATGCACCCATCGAAGCTTCGCTGCGGAGACAATCATCTCCGCCGTCAGGACGGGGGTGAAGCACGCATCAACGTCGACGACGGCCCTCGCCGCGCTCTCCATGTTGAACGCACGCACAAACTCAATCTCCGGGAACGCCACAATGAGCGCGGCCACGTGAGCATCAGGGATGGACCACGCCTTCACCGGCCACTGGATGTGAATCAGTACTTTCATCACGGCAAGCTACATCCGTTCGCCACTCAGTTGTCGCACCCACACGGCGAGGCGCCTAAACGACCAACTGCCCAATCTATAATCTTTCTTTAGGTGCATCGGGCGCGGGATAGACGAGCGACGCACCGTCCGCGCGCGCCATTGGATTCAGCTTGGCGGCATCGACTCGCGCGGTTCCCATCAGATGGAAGACCTCTCTCCCGTCGTGAAGGAGATAATCGGCGACGAACCGCCGATGGCAACGCCACCAGACAGATTCCGAACACATGATCGCGCACCGTCGCTCCCGGCTCACTTCCTTGAGGCGCGACAAGCCGACCTGAAACTCGACTGACAACGCGTAATCGGCATAATTGTGGAAGCTCTGGTTGATCCAAAAGCCGTTGACCTCGGGTGGAACGGTCTTCGACTTTTTTCTTCTGCCACCGAGCTCGAGGATCTGCATATGCTCGATCCGCCACGCGGCCAGCGCGTGCGGGAGCGCATCGAGGTTGAACTGTGGATTGGTCCGCGATCGCGGAATACTTCGGATATCGGCGACCAATTCGACCCTGCCGGCTCTCAGCAATTCGACGAACTCGACGATGCTCCGCGTTGAATGGCCGATCGTATAAACGGGAGGACGTTCTGCGGGCGTCATGCGAGCGCTCGTTGGACCGCGATACGCAATGCCGGAAGCACGTCCGACTCGAACCACAGGTTCTTCGCCGCCCAATGCCGTGAGCGCCAGGATGGGTGCGGCAATGGGAACACGCTTGGCAAGTGCTCCCGGTAAGCCATGACCCGCTCGGCCATCTTACCGCGTCCGAGCGCGTGGACTTGGGCATGGGTGCCAACCAGCAAAGTCAATCGCAGGTCGGGCATATGCGCCAGCAGCCGTTTACGCCACAACGGCGACCCTGCTCACGTCGTAGAATTCCTCAGACGAAACGCCCATCCATTCGCGCAGGCGATCCCCAGAAGCATCGGAGAAGGGGATGCCGCTATCGTGCACCTTGGTGCCTGGCGCCTGGCTGGCGATCAGGAGGCGTGCCGTTGCCGATACCTGAACGACGGGGCGCGGTCCGAACGGCAAGACATCGGCGCACGCGCGACAAGCGCGCACCTCCGCCAGCAAGGCATCGAGTGACTTCACGCGCCTAAAATGGATCCGTAAGATCCGCTTGGGAATGGTTAAGCGGATTCCCGCCAACAAGGAGAACGCAGGTGGCTGAATCGTTCAAGATCGGAGATCGGGTCAGATGGAACTCGGAAGCCGGACACGTCAGCGGCACGATCATCTGGGTCCATATCCAAGATTTCAACTACAAGGGACACACCCACCGCGCGAGTCCTGAGGCGCCACAATACGAGATCAAGAGCAACAAGACCGATCACATCGCAGTGCACAAGGGCTCGGCGCTCTCAAAGCTGAGCGGCTGACGCACCCGAGAGGGTTCGTTCATCCGGGAGCAAATTGACCTTAATGTGGGACGAGACATGCGAATCCTTTCCATTGCTGTGGTCGCGACAGTCGGCGTTCTCGTTGCGGCGGGACTGGGATACGCGCAGCAAACACGGCGATTGAGCGCGAAGCCTACACTGGTCATCGCCGGCGAAGCTGCACTCACGTTTGGTCGTATTGGTGGAGCGGTGCGACTGTCGACCGGGGCCGTGGTGATAGCAGATCAGCAAGCGTCTGAGATCCGTTTTTTTACAGCAGACGGTCGCATCGCAAAGTGTTAGGTCGCACAGGTAGCGGACCGGGTGAATTCCGAACGATTCGGTCACTGCACCGATGTGCGGGCGATACGGTCGTAGTTTACGATCCATCTGCGGTGCGCCAGCGTACGAAATCGCATGCAACGCGAGAAGCCGATTCACAACGCTCGCGGTTGCTTTCCAATACCACCTTGTCGGGAACAGCAGGTTTCACACGGAGACGCGGAAGACGCGGAGAACAGCATAGGCAACACAAATACAACAACAAAACATGAAATGGGGATTCGCCCTACCTTAGGATATCTGCGCGCTGTTCACCGCGTTCTCCGCGTCTCCGCGTGAACGCCGTTGAATCCATCCATGCTCTCTCCGAGCGCCACGGAGTTGTCGCACGTACGCGGCGAGGCGCCTAAATTGCGCCATGCCCAACATTCTACAACATCTCCCGGTCGGCGAAAAAGTCGGTATCGCATTTTCGGGGGGCCTCGACACAAGCGCTGCCCTGCATTGGATGCGCGCGAAGGGTGCGGTGCCGTACGCATACACGGCCAATCTCGGTCAGCCGGATGAAACCGACTACGACGAAATTCCGCGCAAGGCGATGGCCTATGGCGCCGAACGCGCGCGTCTGGTTGAGTGTCGCGCGCAACTCGTTGCCGAGGGGCTCGCCGCATTGCAGTGCGGAGCGTTTCACATCACCACCGCCGGTAACACATACTTCAACACCACGCCGCTCGGCCGCGCCGTCACGGGCACCATGCTCGTTGCCGCCATGCGCGACGATGACGTGAATATTTGGGGCGACGGCAGCACGTTTAAGGGCAATGATATCGAACGGTTCTATCGGTACGGGTTGCTGACAAATCCGGATTTGCGCGTGTACAAACCATGGCTCGATCAGCAGTTCATTGACGAATTGGGTGGACGCACGGAGATGGCCGAGTATCTGATAGCGGCTGGATTCGAATATAAGATGACTGTGGAGAAGGCGTATTCAACCGACTCGAACATTTTAGGCGCGACACATGAAGCGAAGGATTTGGAATTCCTGAACAAGGGCGTGCACATCGTGCATCCTATCATGGGCGTGGCATTTTGGCGTGATGATGTTGACGTGCAACGCGAGGCCGTCACGATTCGCTTCCACGAAGGATTGCCCGTCGCCATCAACGAAAAAACGTACGACAGCGCGCTCGATTTATTCATGGACGCGAATGTTATCGGTGGACGGCACGGCTTGGGGATGAGCGATCAGATTGAGAATCGCATCATCGAGGCAAAGAGTCGCGGCATTTACGAAGCACCGGGACTGGCGTTGCTCTACATCGCCTATGAGCGACTGGTGACCGGCATTCACAATGAAGACACCATTGAGACGTACCGCGCAAACGGTCGCAAACTTGGTCGGTTGCTGTATCAAGGACGTTGGCTGGACTCGCAGTCGTTGATGTTGCGTGACGCGGCACAGCGTTGGGTGGCGCGTGCGATCAGCGGTGAAGTGACGGTCGAACTGCGGCGCGGCAACGATTACACCATCATGGATACCTCAAGCCCCAATCTCACATACAAACCCGAGCGGTTGACGATGGAGCGCGGCGAGGCGTTCTTCACTCCGTTGGATCGCATTGGACAGTTGACCATGCGCAATTTGGACATCGCCGACACGCGCGAGAAGCTGATACTGTATACGGAGACGGGGTTGTTGCGAGTCGCGGCGAAACATGGCGTCCCGCAATTGCCATCGGGATCGGACAACAACGTTGCCGAATAACAGCACGTAGAAAACAACATTCCAACCGACGCCGACATGGTGGTGCGCGCGACACAGCTGCCAGCGCTCCTGCGCGACCGCTACCGCATCGAGCGCGAAATTGGCGCTGGCGGGATGGCGACCGTGTACCTCGCGCACGACCTGAAACATGATCGCGACGTCGCCATAAAAGTCCTCAAGCCCGAACTCGGTGCTGTGCTCGGCGCCGAACGTTTTTTAAGCGAAATAAAAGTCACTGCCAATTTGCAGCACCCCAATTTGTTGCCACTGTTTGATTCTGGCGAAGCCGATGGACTGTTGTACTATGTGATGCCGTATCTCGAAGGCGAGACGCTACGTGCGCGGTTGGACCGCGAGAAGCAGCTACCAATCGACGAAACATTGCGTCTTGTGACGTTGATGGCGGGCGCATTGGACTTCGCGCACGCACGTGGCGTGATTCATCGAGATCTCAAGCCCGAGAACATTCTGCTGCAAGCCGGACAACCGGTGATCGCCGATTTCGGCATCGCGCTCGCGATTGTCCAGGTCGGCGGAACGCGCATGACGGAAACAGGATTGTCGGTGGGTACGCCCCACTACATGAGCCCTGAACAAGCGGCGGGTGATCGTGCCGTCGATGCGCGAAGTGATCAGTACGCGCTGGGAGCGCTCACGTACGAAATGTTAACCGGAGAGCCACCGCTCACGGGTGCAACGGCGCAAGTGATTTTCGCGCGAGTGATGACAGAAACACCGCGCAGTGTTCGCAGTGCGAGACCGGCGGTATTGGCCGGCCCCGATGCGGCCGTGCAGCGCGCGCTGTCCAAGTCACCAGCAGATCGATTCGCCACATGCGAGGACTTTGCACGTGCTCTGATGGCATCCGATACGCGCGTTCTCACGACTCCTGCGACGCGTCGTGTCCGCGTAAAAGTCGTTGGCGTCGCCGTCATTGGTCTTGCGCTCATCGCGAGTCTTATGGTCATCGTGTTCCAGCGCCGCACAGCCGACCGGTCGCTCCCCGTCATCGGTCGCACAACGCAAGTCACGCGCGATCCTGGCCTCGAGATTGATCCCGCGCTGTCACCCGACGGTATGATGGTCGCGTATGCACAAGGCGCGACCACGCATATGCAGATCTTTGTGCAGCAGGTGACGGGAGGTCGACGCGCCGCACTGACAAACGATTCGAAAGACAACTTTCGGTCGCCACAGTGGTCTCCCGACGGCACACAGGTCGCGTATCAAGGAAACGACGGGATCTTTGTTGTCGCGAGTCTCGGTGGGCCGCCACGACGCATAGTACGGATCGACACGGCTGCGATGGATTTGGGTTCGGCATCATACACACCACTGACCGGCATCACGTGGTCACGCGATGGAAAACATCTCGCGTACACGCGCGTCGGCGGTGGTCTATTTGTCGTTCCAGTAGCGGGCGGCGAATCCGTTCGTGTCGCCGCGCCTACCGAGCCTGCATCGTCGGCGTGGTCACCGGATGGGTCGCATGTGGCGCTCAGCTCAGGCAACGCCATTTTTGCATTTGGTACCGGATACTTCGGCAACGTCGGTAACTCGTCGATTTGGATTGTGCCAATTAACGGCACACCAGCCATTCGTGTCACCGATGGCGCTTCCCTCAACACGAGCCCGCAGTGGTCGACTGACGGACGCACGTTGTATTGGGTGTCAGACCGCGGTGGCAGCCGTGATATTTACCAAGTGCGTCTCGATCGTGGATACAAGCCCGTTGGAGCGCCGCAGCGACTGACAACAGGTCTCGAAGCGCACAGTATCAGTGTTTCGGCAAACGGCGCGCATCTGGCGTACTCGAGTTTTAAAACGCTCTCGAACATCTGGGCGATCAACGTGCCGACCAATGCTCCCGTATCCGCATCGACAGCGCGCGCCATCACCACTGGCTATCAAACCATTGAGGGTGTTGACCTCTCGGCCGATGGCCAAACATTGGTCTTCGATTCTGATCGTGGTGGTAATCCTGACATATATCGCATGTCGGCAGCGGGCGGTGACGCCAGCAAGCTCACGTCCGACTCCGCTGGTGATTACAGCGCCGCTTGGTCGCGAGACGGAACGCAGATTGCGTTTCACTCAACGCGTGGTGGAAATCGCAACATCTACACGATGAATGCCGACGGAACAGGAGTGATCCAGCGTACATCCGGCCCGGCGCAAGAGCTGGATCCCGTGTGGTCTCCCGATGGATCGACCTTGGCCTATGAAGTGTTCGTGGACAGCGGCTCAAGTTTTCATGTGCTTCCATTGGCACAGGGAGAAGGGGCCGTGCGAATGATCGCCGCAAAAGGAGATTTCTTGTCGTGGTCACCTGTTGATGATGTGTTAGCATTTCACGCAACCGACGGTCTTCGCATCATGCCATCGGCGGGTACGCCGAGTCGACTGCTCGTCGACAACACGAAGGACGGCGGTGAAGCGTTTTTGTCCAGATGGTCGCCGGATGGTCGTACGCTCTATTATCTGTCGCGACGTTCGGCGGGTTGGTCCATTCGGTCGGTGCCATTCACAGGCGGGCCGACTCGCGCGCTCGTGAATTTCGACGACCCATCACGTCAGCCGACACGCTACGGATTCACCACCGACGGTCGAATGTTCTACTTCACAATCGGCAGCAACGAGAGTGATGTGTGGGTGATGACGTTAGGGCGGCGGTGACCGTGACACGTCGCGCATGAGTGAGTCGCTCAATGACGTTGCCGAACTGGATACTTTCGTTCGATACCGTGGTGGCGTTACTTGATGGTGCGCATGCAACGAATTACGGCACCCACGTCGTGAAGGTCGACGCACCCTCGCGACGGCTCATGTCGGGGACGTCGGCCGGAACGCCGATGTTGACCAACGCCACCACGCGTTCGCCGTCGCGTGCACCAATCGACGCGCGTGCCACGGGGTCGGCCATCACCGCGCCCGTTTTGATGTGCGTGCCGAGTCCAAGCTCAACCGCCACCAGCGACAAATTTTGCAGCGCCATCATGACCGACGCATAATCTTCTTCGCGAATTTCTTCGTTTTCGTTTTGCACCACTGCGACGGCAATCATCGCCGGCAATGCACGATGTTCTTTCGCAACGTTTTCCCGTGTCGTGCGCGCTTTTTCCTGATCTTCAATTTTTCGCGCTTTGCGATTACCCAATGCCAGTCCGAAGGCATAGCGTGCGTCGGGGCCCAGCACGTAGAAGCGCCACGGTTGCGTGAGCCGATGGTTTGGCGCGAGCGTCGCCGCACCCAGCAACGCTTCGATGTTGTCGCGCGAAACGGGTAGATCGCGAAAGCGCTTGATGGAACGGCGCTGGGTTATTGCTTCTGATACACGCATGATTTTTGTGAAGGCGGGTTTGGTTGCCGACCGGTCTCCTCAAACTTACTATTGCGCATCGCATGTGCGCTCGCACGACTCCCTTCCCCGCCATGTCAGCCAGCAAACCAAATTACGGTCTCGATGCGCCTCACGTAGTGCGCAATGGGCGCCGGTGACCGAGACATATCACGTATGAGCGAATCGCTCAATGACTTTGCCGGTCGCGTCGCCATCGTGACTGGCGCTGCACGCGGACTCGGTCGCGCAGCGATCGAGCGTTTGCACGAGCGAGGCGCGTGTGTCGTCATCAACGCGCGTGATCAAGCGCGGGCGCAGGCCATCGCCGATGTGCTGGGCGAACGTGCATTCGCGGTTGCTGGCGACATCACGCACTCGGGTGTCCCAGAAGCAATCGTGCGACAGACGCTCGAACGTTTTGGTCGCGTCGATATTCTCGTCAACAATGCTGCACTGGCAATGTCAACGCGATTCGACGCATTATCTATAGACGAATGGCGCGCTGCGCTTGAAGTGAATCTCACGGCACCATTTGTGTTCACGAAAGCCGTGTTGCCGTCCATGAAAGCGCAGCAGTACGGACGCATAGTAAATATTTCGTCGACCGGCGGGCGGATGGTGAGTACACTCGGCGGCGCGCATTATACAGCCTCGAAAACTGGGCTGCTTGGGTTGACGCGTGCGGCCGCTAAAGAGTTGGGGCGATTCGGCATCACCGTTAATGCCGTCTGCCCTGGAATGATTGATACCGAACTGACGCGCGAGTACGCGTCGTCCGAAATGCTGCAGCAATTGGCATCCGGCTTTCCGGTACCGCGACTCGGCACGGCGCGCGAAGTCGCGGATGTGATTTGTTTCGCGGCATCCGAAGCCGCGGGCTACATTAGCGGCGCCGCGTTTGACATCAACGGCGGCGATTTGATGATGTAGCGTGTTGCCCGCGATGCGCAGTCACCCATTTCACGGAGTACCGTTTTGAAAGAAGCCGATCGTGTGTTGCTTGCGCTCGGCGTCGCCCTCGCTGGTGGCATGGTGATCGGTGCGACGGACAATGCAGCACTACTTCGCGCCGCCGATGCGATTGCTCCGCTCGGGACGTTGTGGGTGAACGCGATTCGCATGACCGTCATTCCGCTCGTGGTCTCGTTGATCATCACCGGCGTTGCGTCTGCGGCCGACGTGAAATCGACTGGTCGCATCGGTGCGCGCACGCTCGTGGTTTTTATCGCGTTGCTGACCGCCACTGCGGCCATCATCATTCCACTCGTAGGCGTGCTCTTTGCAACATTGCCGTCAACGCAGGGCGTTCGACCGCCGCTACCCGCCGGTGCGGCCGAGGCGGCGAGTCAGCTTGCGGCTGGCGGTCAGGTGCAAACCGCAGGGTCGTTTCTTGTGTCGCTCATTCCGGCAAACCCTGTCGCGGCGGCGGCGAGCGGCGCGATGATGCCGCTGGTATTGTTTGCGCTGCTGCTGGCGATCGCAATTGCGCAAAGCCCCACACGCGAACGCGAAACACTGGTGGGAGTTTTTCGCGCGCTTGCCGACGCAATGCTGCGAATTGTGCGATGGGTCGTGCTCGCAGCGCCCATTGGCGTGTTTGCGTTGGTGTTGCCGCTGGCGGCGCATTTGGGAGCGAGTGTCGCGGGCGCGATTGGTGTGTACATCTTGGCGTATTCGCTCGGATCGGTCGTGATCGCGCTGCTGCTCTATCCAACGGTTGCCGTTTTTGGTGGCGTTCCCATTCGACAATTCGCGCGCGCCGTTCTGCCCTCCCAGTTGATCGCGTTTAGTTCCAGTTCGTCCGTCGCGTCATTGCCGGCGCTCATTGAGAGCGCAGAACGCGGGCTTGGCATACCAAATCGGGTCAGTGGTTTTGTGGTTCCGCTCGCGGTGTCGACGTTCAAAATCGGGGGGCCGGTCAGTTGGACTATCGGCGCATTTTTTATTGGATGGTTTTACGGTGTGCCGTTGCATGCGCGCGAACTGGCCACCATTGCCTTCGCCGCCGTGTTTCTGTCATTCGCCGCACCCGGTGTCCCACGCGGTGCCTTCATCATGCTCACTCCGCTCTTTGTGGCCATTGGACTTCCAGCGGAAGGCATCGGCATTCTCATTGCGGTCGACGCCATTCCTGACACGTTTGCGACGGTGCTGAACGTCACGGGCGATCTCGCCGCAACAGCACTCGTCGCGCATCGCGAGCGCAATGACTGACCGCTCCCCGTCGCTGCGACATATTCACTTTTCATCGCACCTCGCTATGCGTTTACTGTACGCCGCGCTTGTTGTAACGGCATTATGCTGTGTGCAACTCAATGCGCAAACGGCGCCCACCGATTCTGTTGTGCATCGCATCCTTCGCGAGCGAGTTGACGCAGGGCGCTTCGCCGGCATCGTTGCTGGTCTCGTGTCACGCGCGGATGCGCGACGCGTGATTGCGTATGGCCCGAGCGCGGGTGTGCAGCCGTTCGATGGCAACACGGCATTTGAAATAGGTTCGATTACGAAAACCTTCACTGCGTCAATTCTCGCCGACATGGTGCGCACGCACGAAGTCGCTTTGGACGATGCAGTGTCAGGCCTCCTGCCAGCCGGGACGGTGGTGCCAGAACGTAACGGCCGGAAGATCACGCTACTTGACCTCGCAACGCAGAGTTCAGGGTTGCCGAGCTTGCCCGACAACTTCAAACCGAACGACAACGAAAATCCGTACGCCGACTACACAATACAGCAGCTCTATACATTTCTTGGCGCCTATCAACTGCTGCGCGATATCGGCTCGAAGTACGAGTACTCCAACATGGGCGTTGGACTGCTTGGACAAGCGCTCGCCAACCGCGCGCGGATGGACTACGAAGCGCTGGTGACCGCTGTCGCCGTAGCATCGGTGAGGTAAAGCGCCATTTGACGGTCGTCATCGACAACATGATGTGAATAGTGCAAAAGAAAATTAGAGAAACCATACTGCTGTGAGTGCCGACTTGCAGTCGCGTTTAGGGTTTCACCTTGATGGTCGGCACAATCGGCTCGCCCGACACCCGCGCAAGTTTGTCTTGTGCCACGCGCACCTGAGCAGCCATCAACGGGTCGGCGTCCTTAAACAGCTCGACATATTTGGTGAAATAACTCGCCGCTTTCGCGCGATCGCCTCGCGACTCGTAAATGTCACCCAACTGTTGCAAAGCCTGAGCGTACCACGCCGTTTCATACACAAATCCACCCCCCAACGACGGCGTGTCCAACGCGCGCTCCAACAACACGCGCGACGAATCTGTCTTCCCTAACCTTGCAAGCGCAGTCGCCGCCTCGGGAAGTCCGCGGCTGTAGAGATGGGTTGACGACGGCATTGGCGAAGAATTCCACGCGAGGAATGCAGTGGCCGCTCGATCCCATTCACCATGCGCCGCAGCGATGGCACCAGCGGCGCCCGCCGAGTCGGCGCGGAAAGAGAGCGCCGTTGCCTTCGTTCGTGCGCGCCACTCGTCGAGTAGCTGTTGCGCTTCGCGAATTTTCCCGACATCTGCCAACAGCGCAATCACCGTACCATACTCGTCCACACTGCGATTGTCCGGCGTCGACGCGAGAAAGGCTGCATAGCCTAGGCGCGCACGTGCTGTGTCGCCACTCATGCGGAATTCTGCGAGCGCAAAGATCGCCCGCACATTGGGCAAGAAATTTTTGCAGTGCGTAAATGCACGCAGTTGTCCACGGTATAGGTTGAGGCCGCACCGAAAAAATGGGCGTTCCTCGCCCAGTTTGATGCCAGACGGCGACTCGAGATAGGCTGCGGTAGCAGCGAAGTCGCGTCTACCGAAAAATATTCCCGCTTCCGAAACTAACGTGAGCACGGCGTCTGGTACGCGCTCCTTCATCCGAGTGACCGTCGATTCTGCCGCAACAAACTTTTGCTGCGCCATCTGCGCTTCGACCAAATTGAAATAGCCGACGGCCTTTTTCGGCTCGGCCTCGACGCCACGCCGTTGCATAGCTTCCGCATCCACAAAACGCCGTCGCGAAAGCAAGAAATTTGCGTAGTTGGTTTGCTCGCGATCCATCGTTGCCAGTCGCGACCACGCCGCTTCTTGTTCGGCATCCTCACCGCGGGTGTCGTGGTAGCGCGCACTCGTGACCAACGCGGCGGCTTCTGACAGACGATCACGCAGCGCATAGGCATGAGTGGCCGCATCGCTGGCCAATTGCATTTGTCCTGAATTTGCGTACGCGACATAGAGCGCGCTCCACGCGCTGGCAAATGTGGTATCAAGCACGAGGGCCTGCTTGGCGAGCGTGATGGAGAGTGTCGCATCGCCACTATTGCCCGCCCGTGCCGCGGCCGAGTAGAGGCGCAAGGCTGGCAACGAGGCTGTGGTGACCTGCGACAGTGTCGGCGCGTTGCTGACACTGCGCAACGATTCACCAATGCCCTTGCGCAACGAACGCCCTAGCGCTTCCACGGCTCCGATCAACTTCGATTCGTCTGCGGCGGTGGCGCGCGCAGTTAGTGCTTCGCCGCCGCTCGCGGTCGCGAGCACGCGCGCAGTGATTTGGTATCCGCCGCCCAAACGCGCTATGTCGCCAACGATGAATGCCTTCGCGCCTTCCCGTTCCGAGAGCGCATGCACCAGCGAGTCGGGGAGCACGCCACCGGCGAGAAGTCCCATGCGCTTAATGCCCGCGAACATCGCTGACTGTGTCATCACTTTTACAACGTGTGATTGCTGCAGCTCTACGCGAACGGCGTCGGTGACTGTACTGGCGAGCGACGAGTCGGTGGTGCGATTTTGAAAATCCGCGACGAGCACGAGGTCATTCGCGGCCAAAATGTCGTTGCCGATCAACGTCCCCGCACGACCGTCTTTGCCAAACCAAAGTATTCCGCCGAGCCCTAGTGCGAGCGTTGCACCTACGCCAACACTCACGGCGGTTCGCCTGCGTGCCGACCATCCAGGTGCGTTCACAACGCTCGGCGACGTCATCTGTCCGCGGCTCGTCGCCGTGGTCACTGCACCTGTGCTCCCCGCACTTGCGGCGTCCAAAGCGACGAGCACGTCGCTGGCACTCTGCCATCGGTCTGCGGGATTCTTGGAGAGACAGCGCATAATGATTGCTTCGAGCGCTGGCGGGACCGTCTCGCGGTATATCGACAGAGGCTCCGGCGCTCTCGACAGATGTGCCGCGATGATCTGCTGCGCATTTGCGCCCGTGAACGGCGTGCGCCCAGCAATCAGTTCGTACGCCATTACACCAAGCGCATAGATATCCACGCGATGATCCAGTGTTGGCTCGGCCGTGATCTGCTCGGGCGCCATGTAACTGGGCGTGCCCATCGCCATCCCCGCCGACGTGAGCGGGCTCGTGCCCTGCGCTTCGGTGATCGCCTTGGCGATACCGAAATCGGTGACGAGTGCATGCGCGCCGCTGAGGAGAATATTTTCCGGCTTGATGTCGCGATGGACTACGCCGCGCGCGTGGGAGTACGCCAGCGCATCCACGACCTCGCGCACAATGCGGGTGGCGTCGGCGATCGGCAACGCCCCCGATTTATCTATCCGATCGCGCAACGATTGACCGTCAACGAATGGCATGACATAGAACAACACACCGTTGTCGCCACCGGAGTCGTACAGCGGCAAAATATTCGGATGCTGCAATCCCGCCGCGATTTCGATTTCTCGCAGGAAACGATCCGCGCCCACGCTGACCGCGAGCTCCGGGCGAAGCATTTTTACGGCAACTTGGCGATGGTGCTTCGCGTCGTCCGCGAGATACACCGTCGCCATGCCGCCAGCCCCGATTTCGCGGATCACGCGATATCGACCGGTGAGCGCCGAAGCGAGGGCGGCTAGCGGGTCAGTCATTCAGCGCGGGTCGTCCGGTGTTTTTCAATCGCGATTCTCCGAAGTGTGTGGCGCTCGTGAGCATCAAAAGTACGAACCAGCACGCAATGCCGCAAACGCGATCTCGCGCGCGTTCCTAAAACGAAATGCGTGGCGACGGCACCGCCGGATCCACCCACACCTGACTCGGCTTGTACGACACCACCAGCACGCGCTGAAATTCCATGGGAAATCGCGCCGTCATTGCGGCAATCGGCAGCGATGCATTTGCATCGACGTGAATTTCCTTTGGTGGTTGATGCGCGTGATCTTCCGGCGCGACGACAGCCTGCATCATTTGCTGCTGCAGCATGTCTCGCACGGCCGCTGCATCTGGCCAGCTCCAATTGCGCAACACAACGTCACCGCCCGACGCCGACGCCAGTCGCAACTGGGCAATAAATCGCGTCTGCGCTTTTTGCAGCCCGACCCGAAGGGCCGGGCGCGGCATTGTCGAATACGCCACAACGAATTCTGTCATGGTGCGCTGCGGCGCGAGCACCCGATGCAATGCATCCGTGTAGTTGAGATACATCGTCACTGACACGTGCGTTTGATCGCGCAGCACCAAGGTCGCGCGGTTATCCGTGAGCTCGTGAAACGCTCCGATGTCGGAACGCGCATCGAGAGCAACAGATCGCGACAACACAGCGCCAAGCGCAAATGCCGCAGCGAGCGCAAATCGAGTGTGCATCTATCGTCCTAACGGCAGTAAGAGATCGTGGGCTGCGTGGTTGCACCGGCGCTGTTCACGAATTGAAAATTCCAGCACGCCGATTTTCCGGTTTTCGCATTTTGCGCTAATAACGTCACGAGTGCAGAACCGACAATCGCTTTGTAGCGAATCTTGTAAGTACCCGCTGCATTCACGTAGCTATCCGCACCGGTTTCCCTTGTTGTAAAAGTGCGGGCGGACGTAATTTGCAGCACTTGATATCCATCCGTGGCGTCCGTGACAAGCGTCATGGCGGAATTTGGAAATGGCGTAACGGGTGGTTGACGCATCGGCCGATATTTGCCCCCCTGCCCCGCGAGATCGGGACTTGGTGTGCCGCGCAAACAGGCAAGCACAGAGGGCATCATGTTTGTCACATGATAGCTGTAGCCCGTTGGCGCATTCTGCACCGCGTTCGTGTTGCCACCGCACATATTATCACGGGTCGCGACAGTGCCATCCGTGTTGTTGAATCCAAAAATGGCGTATCCATCAAGTGCCCATCCCAACGGATGCGTGTCCCAATAGTTCGCGGCGCGCGTGAACATCAAACACAACGGTGCGGCGTGATAGTGATAATCATCGACACGACCGGCATGTCCGTTACAATCGTCCAATTCGCCAAGTACTTTCGTATCACCGTTTTGACATCCGCCTTGTTTGCATGGATTAGAAATTCGGACGTCGTTCACTGCGATACCGATCGGCCCGTCGTCCACCGAGGTAGTGCTCGCCGCAATGGCTGGCGTGAGCGGACTTCTCCATGCGTTCGCACCAATGAAGGCCTGCGAGTGGGGGACTTGCAGATTGGTGGCGACGATACCGTTCATCATCACATGCGCGGCCAGTCCGTCTGTATTGAGGTACGCGTTTACGCTATCGCAGCCGACGGAGGTGACACCGGTTGTTGCGATCATGATCGAGCCGCGAACAAAGCCACAATTTGCCGCAGTAGTAAACGTCGGTCGCGTTGAGGTGACGCTGAACGACGTCGCTGCCAATGTCAGTGATGCAATGGCCGATGTCAGTGCTTGTCCCGTGACCTGATTGGCCGTTGCGGACACCGTCGGCGACGCGGAAAGCGCATACAGCGTGTACGTGTACACTTTGGCCCCGGGCCCTTGCGAACAGGGTGGATTGTACGCGAGCGCGGGACCGTCGCTGCCTACGCCGAGTGTGCCGACACCGTAGCTGTCTTTGACAAGACTCGCGGTCGTGGACGGAATGCCGTACAACACCCAATTCCACTTCGTGGTACCGTCACCTGGGAGCGTCGTCATCAACAACGCAAACTCTGTCGTGCCGAGCGGGGCGTTGGCCCATTGTAACGCGAGTGTTGAGGCTGTGTCGTCGCACGTGTATGTGGAGGGCAAGGTGCCGCCATTCGGAACCGTTGCGCTGGCTAACGTGAACACCGTACCGCTCCCGCCGGCACTCGGCTTCACGACCACGCTGGCTGATGCGGCGCCAATCCCTTTTGCGTTGCTCGCGGCAACGGTGCACGAATACGAGGTTTCGTTCACCAAACCTGTCACCATAATCGGGCTTCTCGTATCAATCCCGGATTTTGCAATGCCTGCCGCCGTGCACGTTGCCGTGTAGGCCAGAATGGTTGATCCACCGGTCGATGATGGCACCGCGAACGCAATGCTCGCGGTGCTGTTGCCAGCGGTTGCAATGACGCTGGTCGGCGTGCCGGGTACGGTGCTACTCGGCGTGACGGGCGTCATCGTGGTGTCGCCGCGTGGGCACGCGAACAGAGCCGCCATTAACACGCACGACAGGAAGCGGCTATGGCGCGGCGAAAGAACCGAAGTGTGGTCTATCGGAAGCGCGAAGGGTGATCATACGTTTCGTGAAGCGCACGCGAGCATCATCGCCTCCCCGACACACTTTTAGCGCGCACGGAGAGCAAAAAGTATAGCCAGTATCACGGCAGCCACAGTCGAAACGCCGGCGATCAGCCACGGTATCCAACTTGGAATACCGGCGATTCTTCTCGTCCACGCGCTGTCAATATTGCCAGACGCGGATGGCGTCGCGCTCAACGCGCGCACAATCTCGGAGCCGCTACGCGGTCGATCATCCGGCCGCTTCGCGAGACACTGCATCACGATCGCGTTAAGTCGTGCTGGTACGCCTGAACGACGCGCATCGATGGCATCAGGAGTGCGCGTAGCGTGCGCTTCAAACACCGCTTGCGGCGTACGACCGCTGAACGGCGGATGACCGGTGATCATCTCGTACGCAACGACACCGAGCGCATACAAGTCAGCGCGGTGATCAAGATTGGGGTCGCCTGCCGCTTGCTCAGGCGCAACGTATGTGGGTGTGCCGAGGCTCATGCCGACTTGCGTGATGCGCAAGACTTCGGTTTCTGATGTCGACGCACTCACGAGCGCCTTCCCAATGCCAAAATCAAGCACAACCGCTTGGCCTCGAAAGAACATCACATTCTCGGGCTTGATGTCGCGGTGCACGATGCCTTCGTCGTGTGCATACGACAGCGCACCGGCCACCTCTTCGACGATGCCCGCAATATCAGCCATGGCCATCGGTCGTTCACGCGTCATGCGTTCGCGCAGCGATTCGCCGTCCACGAGGGGCATCGTGTAGTACAAATGCTCCCCGGCAAGTCCAGCGCTGAGCAACGGTACAATGTGCGGATGTTGCAAGCGCGCTGCCAACGTAATCTCGCGTTTGAATCGTTCGGCGGACAACGTGGCGGCGAGGTCGGGCGACAGTACCTTGATCACGACGGGACGTCGCAGGGCGTTGTCCATGGCGACAAACACGCGTGACATGCCGCCGCGTGGCAATTCGCGTTCGAGCGTGTACTGCGCGCCGAGCGCGCCTTGAATTTCCGCCTGCAGGTTGTCGTCAACCATCGCCTGTCCTCCCAAGGTGCCGGACGTCGCTTCATGATGAATGTACGCGAACGTGCGGCCACACGCGCTACCTTGCATCATGCCTACTCTCGCTGTCTTTGGCGCATCGGGCCGAACCGGCTGGCGCGTCTGCCAACACGCGCGCGCTGCTGGATACACGCTGAGGATTCTCGCGCGAAATCCCACCCGTCTCGGTGAGGCGCATGCCGGTGCGTGTGTCATCACCGGCGATGTGCTGGACGCGGCGACCGTGAGCGCTGTGGTACATGGCGCCGACGCCATCATCAGCACGCTCGGCGCTGACGATTTCCGGTCGCCGGGTGATGTGTTATCGCGCGGTATGGCCAATATTGTGGCTGCTGCGCAGCGTCACAGTGTGCAGCGCATTCTTGCGGTCGCTGGCGGTGGTGTCTTGGACGCCGCAGCGGGCGGACTCCGCAGCGAACGGCCCACATTTCCTGCGGCGTTCGCGATCATTACACGGCAGCATCAAGGAACGTGGCACGCGCTGCGGGAGAGTGGGCTGGCGTGGACGTTGGCGTGCACGCCAGATCTTACCGAGGACATGCGCACAGGCATCTTTCGCGCAGTGGCCAACGTGATGCCGGACAGCGGACGTCGAATTGCACGAGATGAGCTCGCGCATTGGCTCGTGGCGCAGATTGACCGTACCACATTTGTAAACACGCGAGTCGGACTCGCCACCTGAATCGAATTTCCTTTTACGCAGACAGATCATGCGCTTGCTTCGCGTTTCACTGGTGTTGCTCGTGGTACTCGTTGTCGCGGGTGTGGGATACTCTACGGTGAGAAATCCGGAGACCGATACGCTCGACGTGCGGGCCCGCACCAATGTGCCGGGGCAGTTTGGCGGACTGGTAAATGGCGTCACGCACTTTGATATTGGCGGGCCGGATAGCGCACGCACCGTGGTGTTGGTGCACGGCTTTTCGGTGCCGCTGTATATCTGGGATTCTACGTTCTTCGCTTTGCGCAACGATGGATACCAAGTCATTCGCTATGACTTGTACGGTCGCGGCTTATCTGATCGACCCGATGTGGCGTACGACGGCGCACTGTTTGATGCGCAGTTGGATGGACTCCTCGATTCATTGCATGTAAGTGGCCCCATTGACTTGATCGGGCTGTCGTTTGGCGGGTATGTCACCGCCCATTATGTAAGCACGCATGCCAAACGCGTGCGTACACTCACCTTGATTGATCCGGTGGCGTCAAGCGGACCGCTACCGTGGTTCCTTCGCGTGCCGATCGTTGGGCCGTGGATCTGGCAGGTAACCCAAGTGCCGGGCATGGCGGACAATCAGACGTCGGACTTCTTACACCCCGAGCACTTTCCGGGATGGGCAGAAAAGTATCGCCCGCAGATGCGCTTTCCGGGATTTGGTCGCGCGCTCTTGCGGACCCGGCAAACGATGGCGGCCACCGACTTCGATGCACTCTACGCTTCCGTCGGCAAGGCGAACGTGCCCGTCTTGCTCCTCTGGGGCAAGCAAGATCACACCGTTCCTATCGAAAAGGCGACGGTAATTACGCGCAATATTCCATCGGTCGAGTTCGTGCCCGTTGATTCCGCTGGGCATTTGCCACACATGGAGCAAGCGACACTTGTGAACGCACGCATATTGGCCTTCCTCTCAGCGCATCCCGTCGTCAAGCCGTAACCGTTCGCGTTCGCTTCGTCCACCAACGCGGCCGACACGGTGCCGTCGCGCGTCTGTCTCCAGGAGTGTGTATGCCCCGTCGTTCCGTGGTTGTCCACGTGCGCATGCTGATCACGTGCAGTACAATTGCCGTTTCCACACTTGGAGCACAACAGCCACCGGCTGGACGCGGGGGCATGCGGAACGCCACGAGCATTCAACCGGGCGAATCATGTCCCGCGGGGATGACGGAAGTGCGACCGCGTAGTTGCATGGCGCCTGACAACGCGCCGCCAAGCATTGTCGACTACCGACCGCATTCGACGCTCATCTCCACCTCGCACGTGACGAGGACCTCAAAATATCCGGCAATTGATTTTCACGGACACCCATCGGGACTGCTCGGCACGACGGAAGGTCTCGCAAGGCTTGGCGCCGCACTTGATAGCCTGAACGTACGTCTGATGGTATCGGCGGACAACATGTCTGGTGATCGCCTGAAAACGACGATCACCACCATTCGCGCGTCGTCGATGAAAGATCGCGTGCGCGTACTCGCGGGCATCAATTTCTCAAACGTTGGTCCGGGCTGGGCAGCGAAGGCCGTCGCCCAGCTCGAGTCCGATGTGGCGAACGGCGCGGTCGGCGTTGGCGAAATTCCGAAGAGCTTTGGGTTGTCGGTGAAGAAATCGGATGGGTCTCGCTTGCACATTGACGATGTTGAGTTGAATCCGATTTGGGAGGCGTGTGCACGCCTCAAGTTACCGGTATTTATTCATACCGCCGATCCGCAAGAATTTTTTCAACCGATCGATTACTCGAATGAACGCTGGCTTGAGATGTCGCTCTTTAGTGATCGCCGGTATCCCTCGGATCGCTATCCATCGTTCGAGCAATTGATGACCGAGCGCGACAGTCTCTTTCGGCATCACCCGAAGACCATTTTTGTCGCCGCGCACATGGGTTGGCACGCCAATGACCTGACGCGACTTGGTCGAATGTTTGCTTCCATGCCGAACGTTTACACCGAGATCGGCGCCGTGCTGTACGATATTGGACGGCAGCCGCGCGCGATGCGCGACTTTTTCGTGCAGTATCAGGATCGCATTCTCTTTGGCAAGGATTCATTCCAGCCGGAGGAGTATCCATATTATTGGCGCGTATTGGAAACGCGAGATGACTACTTCGATTATTACCGCGGCTATCACGCGTTCTGGAAGTTGTACGGCATTGATTTGCCCGACGCGGTGTTGAAAAAAGTCTATTTCCAAAACGCGCTGAAATTGACGTCAGGTCTTCCGCAAACGGGCTGGCCACGTTGAGCGTGCGGCGCTTCGCGCGCGTTGCCCTGTCCGTCGGCATTCTTTCAGCGACACCGGCGCTGCGACTGTGGGCGCAAGAGTTGGCTCCAACACGAATTGCAATTGCTTCAAACGTGGCGCGCAAAGGAACGGCACACGTCATCAGCAAAGCGCCAATCATCGACGGTAAGCTCGACGAAGACGTTTGGAAAGAGGGAGTGCTTTTCGACGGTTTCGTACAGCGTGAATCCCGCGAAGGCGAGCCCGCAACAGAACGTACGGAAGTGCGGTTACTCACCGACGGTGAGGCGTTGTACATCGGTGCGTGGATGTATGATCGCGAACCGCAGGGCATCGTTCCCGGCGAAAAAGTGCGCGATGTGCTGCTCACGAACAGCGATTATTTCGCAATTATTCTGGACACGTATCTCGACCGGCAGAATGGATTTGTGTTTGCCACCACGCCGGCGGGCGTCGAGTACGATGGACAGGTTGTGCGTGAAGGTGAAGGCGGTGCCGTCGCACAAACCGGACAGTCACGCGCCCAATCCGGCTCCATGGGCGGATTTAATCTGAATTGGGATGGCAGTTGGAAGGTCGCGACATCGATCGACGCGAACGGCTGGTACGCCGAATTTCGGATCCCATTTTCGACACTGCGGTACGGCGGGGCCGCGCACCAAACGTGGGGCATGAACATAGCGCGCAGTATCCGCCGAAAAAATGAGGAATCTCTGTGGTCCTTCGTGCCTCGTCAGTTTTCGCTGTATCGCCTTTCACGTGCCGGTACGCTCGAGGATATAGCGGTGCCCGTTCGTCGCGTCGCGACCGTGACGCCGTATGCGCTCAGCTCAAACACGCGCGACTTTGCCAAGGACGCGCATTTTCGACACCCGACGGAGTTTGGTGGAGATGCCAAGTACGGATTGACACCGAGTCTCACACTTGATCTCACGTATAACACGGACTTTGCGCAAGTCGAAGTTGATGAACAGCGAAGCAATCTGACTCGCTTTCCGCTCTTCTTCCCCGAGAAGCGCACCTTTTTTCTCGAGAACGCGGGTGTGTTTTCTGCGGGCACACCCCAAGCGGCGGACCTCTTTTTCTCTCGACGCATCGGCATCGACACGCTCGGCAACCCGGTACCGATTCGGGGGGGCGGTCGCATCACGGGACGCGTTGGTGGGACCACCATTGGATTGCTGCAGATTTTCACCGAAGACGTTGGCGCAACAAGCGGAAACTCGTACTCGGTCGCACGAGCGACCCGTGAACTTGGAAAGCGCTCTCGGCTGGGCGCGATCGCGGTGCAGCGACTTGGCTTGGGTAGTGATCGGTCCGACCTGAATCGCACGTATGGCATCGATGGTCGCATTGGAGTGAACGATGCACTCACCATCGATTGGTGGAGTGGGCTCACCAAGTCACCGCGACGCGGTACCGATGCGTTGGCCGTTGGATCGTTGGCCACCTATCAAACACGTGACTGGAACAACACAGTGCGGTTTATCCAAACCGGTCGTGACTTTAATCCTGAGGTGGGATTCTTGAATCGGGCCGGTGGGTACTCGCTTGCGGAAGTGCAACTGATGCGCTTCGTGCGCAAGGCGTCGTGGACGCACGTGCGGCAGTGGAATCCACATACCACACTGCGTGGCTACTATGGTCGTGATGGTTACTTCCAGAGTGGGCAAGCACACATCGACTTGACGGAAGTCACGTTTGCGAACGGTGGAAAGTTTGGTCCGGAACTCAACATTTTTCACGAGGGGCTACAGCAGCCGTTCCAGATTGCAAAAGGCGTGACGCTGCCGGTCGGATCGTATACGTATCCGGTGTATGGAGTGGATTGGGAAACCGATCCGAGTCGGTCGCTCTCCGTGCTGGTGCGCGGCGATGTGGGCCCGTTTTACAACGGCACTCGCAACGGTGGTCGAGCCACTTTTACCTACCGGCGCGGCGCGGCGATCACGTCATCGTTCGTGTTTGACTACAACGACGTGCATCTCGATCAGGGTAACTTCGTGCGCACCGTCATTGGTACGCGCGTTGGCTACAACTTTACACCGCACGTGTTCGTGAATTCACTCGTGCAGTACAGCAACGCCGCGCGCGCATGGACGGCGAACGCGCGTTTGGGGTGGCTCACCACGGCCGGTACTGGGCTGTACGTCGTATACAACGAAGGCGAAGAGGCGGATTCGTTTTTCCGTTGGGTCCGTCCGCAATCGCGCTCGTTGGTGCTCAAATACACACGGCAAATCGGCACAGGTTCGTAACAGCGGTGCCAGAAACGCAACGGTGCACGTGGGTGTTTGTCGGCCGCTGCTGGCGTGGCACGTAACGCAGTCGCAAACTCAAGCGTCTCAGCGCCATTCACCGGTCCCACGTACTCGGGTTGAGGAACTCACGGTCATGCTCAAGATCATCGGTACCATCGTTGTCATTGCCATTGTCGTTGTGCTCGGCCTCGCCGTCACAAAACCGGACACATTTAGTCTGCAACGCGCGACCACTATTCACGCACCGCCTGAGAAGATCTTTGGGTATATCAACGATTTCCATCAATGGAGTGCATGGTCGCCGTGGGAAAAGATCGATCCCAATATGCAGCGCACCTACAGCGGTGCGCCGAACGGCGTCGGTGCGGTGTATGCGTGGAGTGGTAACAGTAAGGCGGGCGCGGGACGCATGGAAATAAAAAATGTCGCGTCACCGCTCAATGCGCAGATTGCGCTGGATTTCACAAAACCATTCGAGACGAACAACGTGATCGAATTTATGCTCGAGCCGAAGGGCGATTCCACGGGGGTGACGTGGGTGATGCGCGGCCCGTTGCCGTTCGTGTCGAAAGTAATGACGGTGTTTGTGAGCATGGATGCCCTTGTCGGCAAGGATTTCGAAGCTGGACTGGCCAATCTTAAGGCTGCTGCCGAAAAGTGAACCTTCCGACAAATCGGTATGATCGATCCATTGTAGAGGGACCGCTTCAGAATGCTGTCTGGAAAATCGCACTGCCCACCATGTTTGCGAACATCATTGGTGGGCTGCAGGGCCTCGTCGATCACGTCATGGTGGGTCACTACGTCGGATTCACTGGGAACGCCGCCATCGGCGTGTCGTGGCAAATTTTTCTCGTCGTGATCGTTTTCATTTCGTCGCTGTTCACGGGCATGAGTGTGCTTGTGGCACGGTTTGCGGGCGCAGGTGATGAAGCGAAGGTCGATCGTACGGTGTATCAAGCGTTCCTCACCGCGATTGGTATGTCATTGTTTATTCTGGCTCCGCTTGGCTACGTGCTCGCGCCAATCCTTCTGGATTTTGTTAACGCAGCGCCGACGGTGAAGGCTGAGGCGCTTCCGTTTCTTCGTATCATGTTTGTTTACAGCAGCGGCATGCTTGTGTTCTTCATGTTGGGAGGCGCGCTTCGGTCGGCCGGTGATGCGCGCACACCGATGAAGCTCGGCCTCGCCATGACGGCTTTAAACATCGCATTCAATGTTGTGCTCATTCGTGGTGCTGGTCCAATTCCAGCGTTTGGTGTGCGTGGTGCGGCGATGGGAACGGTGAGTGCGTCAGGCCTTGTCGCGCTTTATTCGTTGTGGCGGTTGTGGCGTGGCGGATGGGTGATCTCGTTTCCGCGCGGTGGCAGTCGCGCACCAGATTGGTCAATTATCGGATCGCTCTTCAAGTTTGGCTTGCCAACTGGCATTCAGGGTATCGCAATGAATATCGGTGGCGTCTTAATGCTGTCATTTATCGGATCGCTCGCACAAAGTGCAGCCGCGCAAGCGGCGTTCACCGTATCGTACTCGCAGCTCTTTTCGTTCGTGACGTGGACGTCCGTTGGTTTGATGGGTGCAGCCGCAGCAGTCGCTGGACAAAATCTTGGTGCCGGACAGCCGGATCGTGCGCGCGATGCCGTGCATGTGGCAGCCCGTATTGGTGTAGTTGGCGCGGCATTTCTCGGGCTCTTCTACTTCTTTATCCCCACGCAGTTACTCGGTGTCTTTGGACTGCATGAACCTGCGGTGATCGCCATCGGCACGCAGCTTTTGCGAGTGCTGAGTGTGTCCGGACTTTTCATCGCTGCGGCATTGACGTATACCGGCGGGCTGCAGGGCACCGGCGATACGAAGAGTCCGCTCTACATCTCGATCATTTCGCAGGTCGTCATTCCGCTCAGTATCTGCTTCGTTATTCGCGCTACTGGAACACTCGCGCCGATTCACATCTGGCTCGCTATTCTTGCCGGACACATCACGCGGTGTTTACTCAGCGTGTGGCGCTTCAATCAAGGTAAGTGGCGTGGGATCGCCGTTGACATCTCCGCACATGCATGAGTGATACAGCGGATGTGGTGATCTGCGGTGCTGGAATTGCGGGTGTCGCTGCGGCGCACGCGTTGGCCGTGGGACACGGTGTCCGCAACGTGGTGCTTGTCGACGAACGGGCTCCATTGACACTCACCAGCGACAAGTCGACCGAAGCGTATCGGAATTGGTGGCCGAGTGTGGATGACGCGATGATTTGTTTCATGAATCGATCGATTGACTTGCTTGAACAGCATGCGGATGCAAGCGACAATCGTTTTTTGTTGAACCGTCGTGGCTATGTGTACGCGACCGCCGACACGCAAAGGGCTGCGTTATTTCTCGCTGATGCGCGGCTCGCGGAGCGACAAGGTGCGGGAGAAGTGCGTGTCTATCGCAGCCGTGATGATGCGGTGCAATACCTGCCCAGTGCGCATACGGGTTTTCGGCATCATCCCCTTGGTTCCGATCTGTTCCTTGACCAGAACGCCATTCGCGACTACTTCCCATTTTTGGCCGACGGCATTGTCGCCGTTTTGCACGCACGGCGATGTGGTTGGCTCAGCGGACAGCAGTTAGGCGCGTATTTGCTTGACGAAGCGAAGGCGGCGGGGGTGACGCTTGTGGCAGGTCGTGTCGATGCGGTGCACGTCTCGCGGCAACGAGTCATTGGCGTGCAAGTCGCGAACGCGCGTGGTGCGAGCCACACGATCAGCACGAATACGTTTGTGAACGCCGCTGGTCCGTTTGCCAAACACGTTGCGGCGATGCTTGCTGTTGACCTGCCCGTGTTTTCTGAGCTGCACTTGAAGGTCGCATTTGAGGACGCACTTGGTGTGGTGCATCGCGACACCGGGTTGGTTATTCTCGATGATGCGCAGACGCTTGAGTGGTGCGACGAGATGCGGTTGGCGTTGGCTGCGAGTGACGAAACGCGATGGATGACTGAACGAATGCCGGCCGGTGTGCATCTGCGCCCCGAGGGTTACCATCAAAGCAAAACGGTGCTGATGCTTTGGGACTATCACAGCGCGCACCGATATGAGGATGCGGTGTTTCCGCTTCCAGACGATCCGTTGTATCCCGAACTTGCGATGCGCGGCATGGTGCGGCTTGTGCCAGGGTTGCAGCAGTATGTTGATCGGCTGCCGCACAGCTTTGTTGACGGCGGCTATTACACAAAAACCGAGGAAAATCGTCCACTGATTGGACCGCTCGGAATTGATGGTGCGTTCGTGTGCGCGGCATTTTCTGGATTTGGATTAATGGCCGCACCTGCGGCGGGAGAATTGCTCGCGGCACACATCACGCGGAGTGCGCTGCCCGAATACGCGACGTCCTTTTCACTCGCGCGGTATGAGGATGCTTCATATCGAATGCGGTTTAAACAATGGCGTTCGACGGGTCAGCTCTAGCGATGCTGCTAGAACGACAGGTTTCAGACACGCTGGTGTTTGAACAACTGAGTGCACACGGAGACGCGGGGAACGTGGAGTACCGCGCACAGATAGCAGCGGATGAGGCGAATCCCCATTCCATTTTTTGCTGTTGCGTTTGTGCTGTGCTCCGCGCCCTCTGCGCCTCCGCGTGAAACCCGCTGCTCCAGACAGCAGGCCCACCTATCTCACGGTTTATGCGAATTGAAGTCCGCACTCATCCGGAAACTGCGATCGCCCAGTAGAAACTCCGCAAAATACTCGGCCTGTAACTGGAACGCATACGGAGCCATTGGCCCATACGCGTGCGGTTGCCCAGGATACACCATAAAATCAAAACGCTTCTTGCTTTGAATGAGCGCATTGATGAGACGAATCGTGTTACTTGGGCTGACGTTGTTGTCTTCATCGCCCGTCTCGAGCAGCAACTTGCCCTTCAGGTTGTTCGCGATATCGATATTGGTGGGCACATAAATCCAAAACACGCTGTCTGGCGCCGCCGCAGGAGCGGAGGTCGGCGTTGCGGCCGGCACCGCCGTCGTTGCTCCGGCACCACCACGACCACCGCGCCCACCCGCACCGCCGCCATTCACACCACCGCGGCCCGTGCGTCCACCAAACTCCGTCGTCGCGATCGCCGCGCCCGCGATAAAATCGGCACTCCGACCCTTGGATCGTGCTTCGGCCGTCAAGCGCGCCGTATCAGACGCCGCCACCCACTTGAGCCCATGATACTGCTCGGCCCAATTGTTGTTGTAGATGTTGTTGTCGTGATTGCCCGATTCAGACACGCCAACCTTGAAGAACTCGTTGAATGGCGGAAGTAGCAGCGCTGCTGCGGTGAGAAAGCCACCGCCTGAATGTCCAAAAATGCCAACGCGATCAATGTCGATCCACTTGTGGCGCGACGCGAGTTGCTCGATGCCCGTTTTCTTATCCGCAAGCGCGTAGTCGCGCATATCGAAATAGCTAAAATCCTGATACGCGGCGGATCGCGCTGGCGTGCCACCACGGTTGCCAATCTGAACGACGATGAACCCCAGCTGCGCGAGCTGCTGCGGTCCCGCCGTCGCCGCAAATCCACCGGTGACTGATTCGGTCTGCGGGCCCGGATACACGTTCGCAATGATCGGATATTTCTTCGTGGAATCAAAATCGAACGGTTTCCACATGTTGCCGTAAATCGGCGTGACACCGTCAGCAGCGAGTGTCTGAAACGTTTGCGGAAACTTCCAACCCGCTTCTTTGAGCTTCGATAAGTCCATCGTTTCCAAATCCATCACCAACTTGCCGGTGAGTCCGTCGCGAAGCTGCACGCGAGGCACGGTATCAACGCGAGACGACAAGTCGACAATGAACTTCTGATTCTTCGACACACTCGACGTGTGATTCGCGTTGCCGACATCCAGCAACGACATACTCGCATCGGCTAAGTTCACTCGATACAAGTGTTGGTTGTACAAATTCTCTCCCGCTTCGCGTCCCTCACCTCGAATCCACGCAATGCCTTTAATGCTGTCGACCGAGAGGATGGCATCCGATCGCCATTCGCCCGACGTGAGTTGTCGCTTCAGCTTCCCATCGTAGCTGTAGAGGTAGTAGTGTCCCCACCCATCTCGTTCGGAAAACCAAATAAAGTCACCTCCGCTCTTCACATAAATCGGCGCCTGCGGTTCGAGTGAACCCGACTCACCCTTGGTATCGCTGAGCAACACGGTGCTCTTGCCCGTCGTGATATCGAGTTCAACAAATTCGATATTACGCTGCAAGCGGTCCCGACGCACGACGCGCATCACAGTGCCGGTTTTCCCCATCCAATAGCCTTGACCCACCGGAAGTCCAAAGGCTGCGCCACCACCGCCGACACCACCGCGACCGCCGCCAACACCCACCTGCCCTGACGCCACAATGCGTTGATCTTTCCAATGATCCAACGGCGCCTTCAGCGCGGCCTTGTCGCCGCGCACGTACGTCCAAATTTCCGGTTTCGGGATGCTGTCCTCACCCGGCATCGGATAAGAATATTGCATGAGCGTCGGCCGAGGCTCCGTGAGCGAGCGCACTAAGTACATGTCTTTCACGCCGCGTGTGTCGGTACGCGTGATGTGAAACGCTTTCGAATCGAGTGACCATGAAAGCGTGGGACGTGAGGGACGCAGTGCCGCTGCGCCACGATCATTTTGATCGTCTTGTTGTTGTTGCTGCTGCCCTTGCGTGGTGTCTTGCTGACCACCCGCACCACCACGCCCGCCATTGGCAAAACTGAATTTTTCGATACCCTCTTTGGTAATTTGCACCGTGTCACCTTTTGCCTTGTCTACCAAGAACAAATTATGACTTTTCGCGAAGACGAAGACCGTGCTGTCGGGCGACCAATTGCGCACCTCCGGCGGCGTCGCACCACGACCACCAACCGGAGGCACCGCACCCCGGCCTCCGCCTCCCGCGCCACGACCGACGGCCAGCGTGGCGTCCACTTCCTCATCCTTCGTCATCAACGAGTCTTGCGCGCCGCGATATCGCCCAAGACTGCTCAGTGTTTCGGTCGCGAGCACCCAATCATAACGCGTACTATCGATCGCGAAACGTAAGTGCTTATGATCTTTCGTGATGTTGACGAGAGTGAATTGGTCGTTGAGCGCGTAGGCTTCAATGGCTTTCTTTCGCATCACGGATAGCTGTGCGGCCATTTTTCCGTGATCGAACAACGGCTTCTTGATGCGCATCGCCGCGTTCACCAACCACCAATGTTCACCGGTGTGATCGCGCCAACTGTAAAACAACGAATCGGTCTCGCCAATCCAACGCGGTGTGATGGTTGAGCTAAAGGTCATGCCACGCATGTTGGCCGCGCTAAACTTGTCGTAGAGCGCCCAATTGGCTTTGGGGGCAAGCGGATGCGGCTCCAGCACCTGTGCGCGCGCGATGGACGCCGTCAGCACCAGGGTCGCGAACGCACTACCGATGCGGCGGGCAACGGTCGCACGATGCGCCGTGTATGACATTCTGCAAACTCCAAGGAAGGAAGACCGATGTGGCCGGCACTCAACACGACCATCGGAGCTAAAACGCACCAGCTGGGTGAGGTGTTGGCGACCGGCGCGACGCTGCATGTTCATGACATCGCTCCTGTCGTCCATTCCCGCTCGACACAGACCGTCGTCCCCCAACCACGAGCGTCCTATGCGCCTTCGCTTCGCTTTCGCACTGCTTGCCGCATTCCCAACACTCGTCGTCGCGCAACAGCCACAGTTTCTTCAGCCCTACGGACCGACCACGTATCCGTTCTCACCTGCTGTCCGAGTCGGCAACATGCTTTATCTCGCGGGTCAGATGGGCACGAGCAGCGACGCAAAGGGTGGCCTTGTGCCGGGCGGTATTACGGCCGAAACCACGGCGGCAATGAACAACATTAAAGACGTGCTGCAAAAATCTGGCTCCGACATGGCGCATGTGGTTAAGTGCACCGTCTTCCTCGCTGACATGAAGGAATGGCCGGCGATGAACGACGTCTACAAAACGTATTTCGCGAATGGAAAATATCCTGCGCGGAGTGCGTTTGGTGCGAATGGACTCGCCCAGAACGGACGCATCGAAATTGAGTGCCTTGCGGTGGTCAAGTAAGCACGTTCGACACGCATGCAAAACGCTCCGGACACCGCGGGTGCGATGTCCGGAGCGTTACGGCGAACAGTCCGTCGCTGAACCCTAGTTTTTCGTGACGGTCAAACCAGTGACGGTCGCTTCCGTGTTGTGCGCGAAGCGAATGCCGAACAGGCCATCGGTCGACTTCAACTTGCCGGCCGTGACGAGCGTGGCCTTGTCGTACGATCCGACGACAGTGCCGTTAATGGCGCACTCCACTTTATCGCCCTTCACCGAGACCGCGATTTCCTGCGTGACCGGAGCGCCCTTGCCAGACGCGATGTGCACGGCCGCATTGGCTTCGCCACGTCCGTTGACCTGAAACGGCGCTGGACCCATACCGCGCACGATAAAGTTGCCGTTGCCGTACGCCGCGCAATACAAATAGCTCTGGTTGTCGGTGCCCAGATTGTTCCCGCCAATCACGATGCCGTACGGATGTGGATGGTCGTTGAGACCCATGTACTCCTTTTCATTGAAGGTCGCCTTCACGGTATAGTTGCCGCTGGCCTTGTTGGCGGGGTTCCAATACGTCACGGCCGGACCCGTCGTGACCTTCAACACCTTGCCGTCCATCGACAGCTTCGAATTCGTGAGCACTTGCCCGGCCTTCTCTTCTTTGGCATCGATCTTTCCCGCCCAACCAGCAGCCGTAATGCCACCGCCCGCAACCTTGCGCGACGATTCCTGATCCATCACCTGCGCAGACGACAAATTGGGCAGGACCAGCATGGCAGCGACCGCAACGGCAGCCGCGTGGGAGTAGCGCATAGCAAACCCTCTCTGTGAAGTAAGTTGCATAACGATGACGGTAGGAATCCGACCCCGGGGCACGAACTGCACCCATAATATGCGTGTGGTGCCGCCGTCTGCTATCCCACAGCGCGCGCCACTGCTCCTTAAAACACCACACTCGTGAAGAAATTCCAACGGCTCGATGAAGCCACCGCTCCAGACGGCACGGTGCTCACGCTATTCGAGCATGACGGCGCGTATGTGATTCGCGTGAATGGCGTGGAGCTCATGTCCACGCGTCGACATCATTCGGAAGACGCTTTAGCGCTGGCCGTGTGCGAGCCCCTCGCCACGACGCATGACGCCCGTGTGCTCATCGGCGGACTCGGCTTAGGCTTCACGTTGAAGGCGGCGTTGCAGACGCTGGCGCCTGACGCGCGCGTGGTGGTAGCAGAAATTGTGGCGAAGGTCATTGAGTGGAATCGGAACACGGACTACGCGTTGGCCGCCGACGCATTGCGTGATCCGCGCGTCGACATGCGCCACGTTGATGTGTGGCGTGTGTTGCGTGAACACCCGAATACGTTTGACGCGATTGTTTTGGATGTTGACAACGGCGCTGAATCACTCACGACGAAAGGCAATGCCAAGTTGTACCGGACGACAGGCATTCACTTTGCTATTGCGGCGCTTCGTCCTGGTGGCCGCATCGCGTATTGGTCGGCGACGGATGACATTGCGTTTGAAACCTCGTTGCGTCATGCGGGCCTCGACGTGACGGTCACTCGGGTGCGCGCGCATGCAACGTCGGGCGCGTGGCATACGCTGTTTATCGGGCAGACGAGCGCGGAGCGGAGTGCGGGGTCGCGGGTGAGTCGGGAGTAGAGGTGCGGAACTGCGGTTTCACGCGGAGGCGCGGAGGCGCGGGGAACAGCAAAGAGGAACTAAAAGAGAGAACAACAAACAACATTCAAAATCAAAAAATGAACATTAAACAGCCAGAAAAAATAGAACTGCAACAGCATTTGACAATGAATCAAAAACTGCAACAGCATCCGCGAATACACTGTCCAGTCCTAAGAAATGTCTACACAAGTGGTGTCGCCGAGTTGGTCCACGACAAAAATGGCACGCGGTGGCACACCACCGCTTTTAAAAGTCCGTCCGGTAGCGTTTGTTCGCCTGTGCGATCAGTTCCTCATGCGCGCGCAGCTGCAAGTGCGCGTCCGCCAACGCCGTCCCCAACGCGGCGATGTTGTCCTGTTCGCGCTTCATCACCACCTCCACGACATCCCGTTCCGGTTTGACGCGGCCATATTCCTCCATCCACTTCTGCACGATCGCCACATTCGTCTGCGCGTCCCGCGCGGCCGCCCGCAGCGACAGCTGTCCGCGCTCAATCTCTTCGACCATCCGCTGCTTCAACTCCGCACTATACCGATGCTGCGCTCGTTCCATGCGATCACGTCTCCTCGTTTCCCGCGTGACGTGTAGACGCTAATCAGGACGACACAGCGTGTTGTTCTCTCTGCGGCGCTGCTCCCCGCGCCTCCGCGTGAAACCGCCGTTGCCAATGTCGCCAAAGCACACGGGGCCGGAGAACAATCCCCGGCCCCGCAGTCCTACAATCATTCCGCGTCCTCGTGTCTCAGGGTGGCGTTGAATTTGCCGGACCTGTCCCACCCCACGTGTACAACGCTTCGCCCTTCACGCCCAATTCTTTCGCGGGCACTGGCATGTCGCGCGGTGTACCGGCGATCAGGCCATCGGTGCGCCGACGCCAGTAATAGGGCGCCGCACCAAGACCGAGCAACTCAATTTCCATCTCATAGGCCAACTTGTCCGTCAGGCCGGCAGTGCCATCGCCCGCCGATGCCGGTGCCAGCCCGCCACGCGTGACCCGCGTTTTGTTAATCAGGGTCGCTGCCGTACCAAGCGCACCGCCGCTGCGAATGAGCGCTTCCGCCCACAACAAATCGCTCTGGCCGGCCGAAACCACCGGCGCCGGACCGAAGCCACCGTAAATACCGCCCGGATCCTGATTTTTGCTCAGGTCGTAACGTACGTGACCGATGTTACTTTGATGATAGGAGCCGCGACTTGGACGGAAAATTTCGTCGCGCGACCACAGAAAGTCGCTGCCGCTATTCGAGGTTTTGGGAATCGTGCCAAATCCATCGATGATCGACGCGTCACCAAATGATCCGTCGCCCAAACGCTTGTCCGGGGAATTTGGGCGCGAATTGCCGCCCGCTGGATACGGTGTTTTTTGCGTCACGGGATCCAGCATGTTGGCGACACGCGTATGCACACGACCGCCGTCGACACCGTCAAACCATACCAGTATCTCGTGACACCATGCCACGCAGCCGTCGCCAACAAACACAAAGTCGACGGGCGTACCACTCGACATGCCCGCCTGCGTAAACGTGAGCACTTGTCCCCAGTTGACGGCCGCATTTTCTGCGGCAGTGCGCGCATAGTAGGCCAACGTCATCGCCGAGAGTGTGTTGGCAATCTGCGCGATTTGCACGTTGGTGTACGTCACGCCGTTGGTCCACGCGGCAGGCGTCGTAAACGTGTTCGCCTTGGCCATCGTTGCGGCGTCTTGCAACTTGGCCACCGCTGCATCGCGTATTGCCTTGCGATTTGAATACGTGAGTGTAGCGGGATCGGCATTCTCGTCGACGATGTAACCCTTATCGTAGTTGAGCGCGATGTAGCTTAGTCCTGCACCAAGCATAAGCTGCGAAATGGTTTCGGAACGCTTCGTGTCAGACGTGTTGTTGATGACCTGCTTATTGATGCGAATGGCCTTCAGCACATCAGTGGCCGACGAGATGGCGGAGTACATGCCCACCCACGGCACTTCGACACTGGTCCGACCCGCAGCGGCGGGATCGTTCTGCCACGGTCGCGTGAGGCGTTTTCCATCGGCGTCGATACTGGAATAAAAATTCATATTCCAGTTATTCCACGAGGCGGAAAACGTTTGCGCTTGCGTTGATAAAACGCAGTTGCCTTCGCAACCGTCGTACGTGTTGAACCACGTCCGGAGCGTGCCGCCGGCGACCGCCTCAAGTGCGGTCGGGTCGGAGAGCGCGCGCTTCGCGTCTGGCGCGTTGGGATTTGCAACGTCGAGCGAGCCACATCCTGCAACGGCAACTGCCGCCAGGACGCCGACTGCTCGCAAAAATCGCGGTGTATGCATCGGGTTTTATCCTGTGTGGGCGAGTAGTCAGTAGCCGAGTTCGAACAAGACGGTGAACGTCCGGTATGCGGGGTAGGTGAAGTAATCCACCTTGTACGCAAACGGGTTGCCGCCGGGTCCGGACACATCCGGATCGTAGCCCGAGTACTTCGTGGAGGTCCACAAGTTGCGGCCAACGATTCCGATTTTGGCCGTTTCGAATGACGAGAGTTTGGCGATGCGCACCAACGATTTTGGCAACTGATAGTTGAGTGCCAGCTCTTTGAGTCGCACGTACCCACCGTTTTCCACGAAGCGCGTGTTCGGATCAAAGTTATTGTAGAACGCTTGGAAGAATCCCTGCGGTTTCTTCACACCGGCGGCCACGTTACGCTGATCGAAGTCCACATCGCGCAGTTCGTTGTACGGCCACTGGCGGGTGTAGTTGTAAATGTTGCCACCCTTTTGCCATGTAAACACGCTGTTCAACGACAGCCCTTTGTAATGCCACGTGGAGTTGAGTCCGAGGTTGAGGTCAGGGTTCACGTCACCGATGGCTTGTAGTGACGCGCCATCTTTGTTGAAATACTTGATCGGACGTTCCAGCGGCGTGCCGTACGCGGTCTTTGCGACGTAGTACCCAAGCTCGTTGAGCTTGTAATCGGCGGCCGTGCCCGTGAGCTTGCCGTTGGTGATGTTGGTGGCAAGCTGTGCGTCAGTTCTGATCCAGTCGGAGCCGTAGATCACACCGAATGTTTGTCCTTCTGCAATGCGAAAAATTCTCGTGTTGCCGCCGCCGCCGTCGGGGCCGATGAGAAACGGACCAACGTTCAACTTCGTAATCTTCGAGCGCGTCCGGTCAGCCGTGATGTTCACGCGCCAGAAGAAATCTTTATTCGACGCGAGCACGGCGCCGAGTGCGAGTTCGTGCGTGTTACCCTTGAGCGTTGCCGCGTTGACCCACGTGTTGCGATACCCTGTTGCCGCAGATGTCGGCACCTGCAGAATCTGGTCGCTCGTGGTTTTGTCGGAGTAGCTGTACTCCAACGTGTAGTTCTTGAAGAAGTTGATATTGAAACCCGCTTCCGTTTCTTTGGAGAGCGCAGGTTTCAGATTCGGGTTGCCGAGCGTGACTTTGGACGGGCTGCCGCCAGCCACGGAAAACACTTCGTATTGCGCTTCAAACGGCGGACGTAAACCGGCCGTTCCGTACGAGACACGGAGCTTGCCTTCATCGATGCCCGGAATGTGAAAGTCTTCGCTAAAGCGCCATGCCGCCGATGCGCGCTCGTATGTTGCTTTCCGTTGCTTCGCACCGAACAAGGACGACTCATCCTGTCGCACCAACGCGTCGATGATGTAGCGGTCTTTGATATCAAACGTCGTAATAGCGAAGAGATTGCGATTGCGGATCGTGATGGTAGTGGACCCTGGTAACGTGGGCGCATTAGGATCCTGCGCAGCGGCACCAAACTCCGTCACACCTGTCACCGACAGCTTCTGCGCGGTCACGTCGAGAAAGTTGTTGCTTTGATCTTCGTATACCATCGCCAACTTGGTCGTGTTGGTCAGCCAATTGCCCACCCGTCGTACTGACGTGAGCGTCGCGCCAGTGTTGAAGGAGCGATTGCTGCCGATGTTCTGATCGAGCGCGCCTGGTCCTTTGGTACCGGTTGAACCGAGAAACCCAATCGGCGTAAACGACTTGTTGTTACCCGTGGACTGGTCGTAATTGAAATTGCCCTCCGCTGTGAGCCAATCCAGCGGCCGATAATTCAGCTTGATCACGCCGGTGAAGCGATCACGATCGTTCGTGACTTGCTGGTTGTTCAGGCGATAGAGCGGGTTGGACACGTTACCAGACGACGGGGGCTGACGAATGACCGCGTTGTAGGGCGAACCATCCTTGTTTTTGGCGAGGATGTCGATATTCGGTTCAAGAAAGCGAAGTCCGAAAAACAACGAGCCTTCATTTGTTTGATCCGCGTGCGAGCGTCCGTAAAACATGCCCGTCGACAGATTCATTTTTTCGTTTACCGCTTGATCCACATTGATACGGAAGTTCTGACGATTGTACCCCTGCAACAACGTCAATACACCCGTTTCACGGATGTTCTGAATGGATGCGTTGAAGTTTGTTGCACCCTTCCGATGACCGATGGACAGGTAGTTGCTCATCGTGGCGCCGGGCTTGAACACGGCGTCAAGTGCATCGAACAGTTTCGGATAGGTGTTATCGGAGAGGTCGTCCGTTCTCGAAATGCGCTGTCCATTGGCGTCGAGCTTGAATCCGGACGTGGTGGTCGGGTCCAGTTGAAAGGCGGTCGACGTATTCAATCCAACTTTCTTGGGCAGATAACTTTGCCCATACTCGTTACGAAACGTGAAATTCGTCTGCCCTTCGGCGAGGTTTGCGCCACGCTTCGTGAAGATCTGGATCACGCCATTCGCCGCGTCTGAGCCGTATAGCGAACTCGCGGCGGCGCCTTTAATAATTTCGACGCGATCAATGTCTTCCGAGTTGACGTCGGCCAAGCCCAAACGGGTGATCGTACCGTCGACAATCACCAGTGGATCTTGTTTGCCGGTGAGTGACGTTGCCGACCGCAACCGAATCGCTGGTTCGGAACCCGGCGAACCCGATGTGACAGTGACGGAGGCGCCGGCCACCTTGCCGGCTAAGCTGCCCAATGGTGAGCTCGAGGGGGCTTCTTTGATCTGGCTCGCGTCAACAACGCTCACAGCGAATGCTGTTTTCTTTTGCGATGTGGCATCAGAAACTCCGGTGACGACGACCTGTTCGAGATTCAGAATGTCTTTCTCGAGATCGTAGTCTTTGTCGACGCGACCGGTGGCAATGATGATCGGCAAGCGTTTCGGCTTGTAGCCGATAAAACGCACCACGAGGTTGACGGAGCGACCGCTGTACTTCGAAACGTCCACCGTAAAACTGTACTTGCCATCAGGAGTGGTTATGGTACCCGCGCCAATCTCAGGGATGCCTACGCTGGCGCCGCCCAGCGGTTGCCCCGATGACGAGACCTTACCGGCGAAGATCTCGGTTTGCGCCTGCGCCGTACTCGCCCATACCGTGGCGGCGGCAAGCGCAATCGCTATCCGGAGTGACCTTCGAATCAAGACACCTTCCATTCGTGACCTCGTGCGGTGAGGAGGGAACTTTCGAACCAGTGCCGAGCGGACGGTTGGGACTTGCAGGGCTCGCCTGAGCAGCATCTGTAAACGCTTGGTCACAGTATGCAGACGTTTCATCCCATGTCAATCAGCAACAATTCGAGTTCTGCTAGAAGTCACCGTATGGATTAGGGATTAGGGATTAGGGATTAGGGATTAGGGATGGTCGAAAATGGTTGAGCTCGCTCGTCAAACTTTCGGCCCCAACCCCTATTCCCTATTCCCTATTCGGGGCTGTAACATCTCACTCCATGACTGTCTTACGCCGTCTGCTCGCGGTCCTCTGTCTGGCCGCTCCGTGCATCGTCCATGCGCAACGTGGGAGCGGTCGACTCGTGGGACTCATCGTCGACACGCACACCGGAACCGGCGTGCCACAGGCCGTCATCGTGCAACTCGGTGACAATCGCGTCGCGACTGCAGACTCAACAGGTTTGTTCAAATTTGACAGTTTGCCCGCTGGCATCGTGCGCTTCATGGTACGCGCGCCCGGGTTTCCGTCGGCGCGATTGGTGGTTGCGCTCACAGTCGGCGAATACATGGAGCGACGGGTCGATCTCGATTCGACGGCGGCCACGGCAGCGCTACTTAAGGCTGCCGCACCAACGCGAGGCGCAGGCGGACAGCCGCTGCCGCTGGTGAGCGTTGAGGCGAAAGCAAGCCTTGGTCCACGCTTTGCGAATTTTGAACGCCGTCGTGCAACGGGCGCGGGCCACTACATCACGCGCGACGAAATTGAAAAGGGACAGTTCTCGTCACTGCAAGACATCGCCCGTATCGTGCGTGGCGTGAACGTTGAATGTGGTGGCGGCGCAGGCTGCGCCATTCGCATGGCACGCGCACCAATGCGGTGTTCACCCGAGTATGTGGTGGATGACAATGTCGACAATATTTTTGGTCCGACTGTGCCTGTGCGCGACATCGAAGCGCTCGAGTTTTACACCGGGCCTGCCGATGTGCCCGGTGAGTACGCCGGTCGCAACGCAGGCTGCGGCGTGATTGTGATTTGGACCAGATCGGGTCCGCCTAAGCGGCATAAGAAATAACAGTTACGGCGGCATCGTCAGCGAGACCGCGTGTTGCCCGTCAACAACCGACAGCGTTTGCTCACGTCCGTTAGGCCAGCGCACCCAGAGCGCTGTCGCACCGATGGGGAGTGCGAGCACAGTCGTTGCTGCGTCCATAGACCAGTAGCCGCTGCCCGCGTGCAGTTCACGCACCGGTCCTCGGGTGCCGTTGCTCACGACACGCATCATTGCACCAATGGCCAGTGGATTGTTCGCGGTTCCTCGCAGGCGCACGCGAAGTCCGGGCCGTGCCGCGACGTTGTGCCACAACGTCATCGCCGCGCCATTTTGCGAAACGGCAAGATCGGTGCGCGCATCGCCATCGTAGTCCGCCGCCGCAGCACCACGTTGATCACCCAGCACGCTGATCCCACTCTGCTGCACCGTCTGCGCGTTGAACCCTCCATGCCCATCGCCAAGCAAGAGTAGTCCTGCACCGGCGTCAAAACGCATGGTGTTGATTTCGGTGGGGAAGAAATTTTGCGCAAGAAACAGATCTTCCTTGCCATCCCCGTCGAAATCCGCGACAACCACGCCAAACGCCGGCGCGAGTTGCGCGGCTGTAGGCAGTGCATGCGTTTCGAAGTGTGCGCCACGATTCAGAAAAACGGTGTGTGCGAACGTGGTTGCACCGACACGCACCGCGTGCGCGGCATTTGGTCCAAGCAGCGCGTCCACATCGGCTTTCGCAAACATTGCAAACGTCGCAAAGCGCTCCTTCAAATCCGGAATGGCGGCACCAAGTCGTGAAAACGGATCAAGTGGCATTTCGCGTGACGTGAGCGAGTCGGCGCGCGCAAAGATCAGCGCGAGGCCCGATTTTGGCACGTTTGCGACCACGAGTTCGTGCGGTCGCGACATCGACGCGGTCCAAGGAATATTGCGCCCCCAACTCGTCGCGACGATATCAAGTCGACCGTCGCCGTCGAAGTCGCCAACCGTGACGCCATTCCATCGGCTTGTCAGATCGGACATACCCCACACTTTTGTCACGTCTCGCAGTCGTCCGGCATCATTGTGCAGCACGCGTATTGGTCCCCACTCCGTCGCGAGAATTAGCTCGGGCCGTCCATCACCGTCGAGATCCGCAAAAACAGCACTGGACACGAGCCCCACCTTGGAAAGCGCGACGGCGTTTGTCGTATCAAGAGTGAATGAACCGTCACGCGCGCCCAAGTACAGTCGCGAGCGCGCTGGTAACGGCCATGCACCGGGAATGACGCGCGCACCGACAAACACATCCAACACACCGTCACCGTTGACATCGGCCATCGCCAGCACACCGACACTCGCGGTATCACCGTCAATAAATGCCGTTGGTGCTGCCGTGTGCGTTGCGCGCGCGGTGAGCGAATATTGCACCACCGATGCGAGATGCAGCGCGTCGTTCGCCGTCGTTGCTTCGTAACTGGATTGTCCGACAAGCAGCGAGATTGCACCGCGTGCATCAAACCGCGGAAGCGTCGTCGTGAGATCGTACTTTTGCGCCACCATCGATCCGGTGACCGGCGTGAATCCATCACCGCCATTGTGTAAGACGTTCAGCGTGCCGCCGCGGCCGCTGGTGAACACGAGATCGTCGCGTCCATCACCATCGATATCAATCCAGCTGACACCCGGTCCGAGTTGACTGAGTCGCGATGGTAGCAATGGTTGCCGACGAAAATCGGCATACACCGAGTCGATGTGTGTCGCACCGTGCAACAGGTCCGATACGTTCGTAAAGAGCGGCGTCGGATTCGCTGAGTGTGCGATGGACGCCACCGTCGGTGTCAGTGCAGCCGACGCTTCGTCGATTTCGTACAATCGATTTGCGCGGGCGTTAACGACGCTATGTGACCCGTTCCGCCAACGCACGTCGAGCACGCCGCCACTATCCGCGTTCAGAGCAAACGTGAGTTGCGCATCGCTGCCCGACAAGTAATAGCCGCCCGACGTCATTTCGCGCGACTGGTCCGGCAGTCCGCGTGACCGCACAGTGACCACCGCACCAATGCCCTGCGTGTTGGGCCGAACGCCGCGCAGCCGTACGCTGACCCGTGGAGCGCCGCTGGTGTTGCGAAAAATTACGGCAGGTGCATCAAGACGCGTGACCACGACATCCAGTGCGCCGTCCCCATCGAGGTCGGCGAGAGCTATCCCCTGCGAAATGGCACTGTCCACGCCAAATCCCCACGTACGACTCTCGTCGTGAAACATCAGATCACGTCCGTTGCGCAACGCAACACTCGGCGTCGCGAGTCGCGGGAATTCTTTTGACTCACGATTCCATGGCACGCGCGGAAAGCTGTTACGAATCCGTTCGTACGGATCGGCCTCGCGCACGTCATAACGGTGACCATTGACGGCCAGCAGATCCTCGTAACCATCCAGATCGACGTCGAGAAATGCTGAGCCCCATGTCCAGTCGGTCGCGGTGACACCCGCAAAGTCGCCGATCTGCGCCCACGTCCCGTCGCCCCGCGACAGATGCAGCATATTACGCATCCACTGTGTGCGCTCCGGCGACAACCCAACCGGCTTTGGCAGCGGCGTATGCGTGGGAATCTGCTGTTGTTGTGCGGCGAGGGTGGGCGCCAACATATCGGAGGTAAAAATATCGACGTGCCCATCGCGATTGATGTCCGCGAAGTCCACCGACATGCACGTATTGCTGGTGACGCGCAACGCCATTTGTGGCGCCAACTGCAAGTTGCCTTTCCCGTCGTTGAGCCAGAACTGATCCGGATCCTCAAGGTCGTTGCATACATAAAGATCTGGTGCGCCGTCGCCGTTGACGTCGTAAAATCTCGCCGCGAGGGTGAAGTAGTCGGCGTCGGTTGTGATCGGATTTCCATGCTCATCGCGAAAACGCGGGCCCCTCACCGGTGTGCGCGTAAAGTGCCCCTTGCCGTCGTTCAAGAAAAAGAGATCGGGCTCCGCACGTTGGGAGCGCATGAATCCGCCGAGGTCCGGGCGCGCCTCAACGCGATACTCCTTTTTCCATTCGTCGACGACCGTGACACTATCGCCGACTTTCCTGAGCACTTGGTCAAAGGCGCGCGCCTGCGGTGGATAGACATCGAGCGCGTTGTGTGTTTTATAGGTGGCCACATACAAATCGAGCGAGCCGTTTCCATCGATGTCGGCCAGCGTCATGGTGGTGGCCATATAACCACCAGAAAGTCCACTGCTCGTGGTGGCATTCGTGAAGTGTCCATGCCCGTCATTCGTAAAGAGCAGAACAGGACCACCAAACGTGCCCACAATGAGGTCAAGGTCTCCATCGCCGTCAACGTCCGCCAACACCGCACTTGTTGTGGCGACACCGCGAAAATCGAGCCCGCTTGTCGTGGTGACGTCGGTGAAGTGCATGCCACCGTCATTGTGGTAAAGCGCCGCCGGCGTTTCTTCTGATGCAAGAAAAATATCTGGACGTCCATCGCCATCCACATCACCGAGTGCGACACCCGCCCCATCCAACAATCCGCGATTGGCTAAGCCATGCTCGTCATCAATATCGTTGCGGTGTGCGAGCCCGGTCTCTGATGCAGTGAGCATGCGGAAACCAGCATGACCTCCAGCCACGATGTCCAGTGCGCGCCAACGTGCGCCGGACTCTTGATACCAACTCACATCAACGGGTGTTCTTTTGCAGCCAGCGGCGAACGCGAGCGGGAGCAGTACGAACACGGCACGCGAAACTTTCACGCCGCTTTTCTGGTGACTAACTTGCGTCGAACCGTACGACCAATGCATTGGCCTTGCTGCATTCCCAGCACAACAGCCGGAAAATAGTGAACGCCTGCATACACGCGCGAGATCGCGACTTCGGTGAGTGCCGCGTGCAGTGAAGTGAATGGCCGCGGCGGTTGCCCAATATCCACTTGCGTAGAGTCGATGAACGACATCGTATCGCCGAGCAGCGCCGTGAGTATTTCAACGGCGGCGGCCGATTGCACCGAATGTCCCGATGTAAATTCTGGAAACGGTGGCGTGGGAATGACGGTTTGAAAGTTTTTGTTGAATACGCGCTGCACATATGTCACGGGGCGAACCACATTAGAACGATACTTCTCCCGCCAACATCCGATAAACGCGTCAGCGATCGCGAGTGAAGTGAGCGCGTAGGTCTCAACCGCTTGCTCCGCAGTCAACTGCTTGCGCGCTACCATCAGATTGACCACGCTAATCCAATGAAAGCCCGGTGTCCCTGTGGCGACGGGATTGTCTGCCCAGAAAAGCGCGATTGCCTTCTGTGCGGGTGTGAGTGCGCTGACCGTATCATAGAACTGCCTGCCCATCAGCCAAAACGCAGAACCCGGCGCTTCGGAATACTGTGGCGGGGGGGGTGGTGCGCACGCATCGCTCTCCGACAACACAAACGTGCGAAGCTGCCCCCAATAGGGCTCCGTTGGCTTGATCGGATTAAACGACGGTAATGTGGTGCTGCCCTCTGGTTTCGGTCGATTGACAAACGTGCTTTTGCTCGTGGCGCGCTCGACGTCGTCATGCACATTCGGGTTCGCAAACTGCACGAAATCTGATTGTCCAGACAGTGTCTGCGGCACGAATTGTGAAATGTTTGCCGTGTTGCTCCACTGTTCCCGTTGATCGCCTATCGCGTACGGCCGGCCGCGCGTCGCGAAAAAACTGTCGGTGGCTGCCCACGCAAGAATGGCGCGACCGAGTGCGCGACCATGTTCGATCGAACGATCACGCTCCGCGGCCTGTACACCGGCCAATTCACGCGCGCTCACCTGAGCCGTCGCTAAAGAGTCGATCGTCCGACGAGTACTGGGCAACCCGTCGCGAAAGAGAGAGTCGGCCACCAGGCGCTCCGCCTCAGCAGCAACGGTCGCGCCATCCACCGCACCGGACGCTTGTGGGAGTGCGGTTAACCCGTTGAGCTGTCCGGCCAACGAACGAAGTGGTGATCGCGAATCCGCTGCGTATCCTTCGTATAACGCGATCGCACTGTACGCGGACGTGCGAGTCGCCACTGGGGGACCGAGACGTTCGCTCCGCACAAATGCGAGCGATGTCCGCAACCATTGGGCGACGAGTTGCGGATCGGCCGGAGTGGCGACGCGCGAACATGCTGTCAGCCAAGACAACAACCATATCACGCCAACCGCACGCGGCCATCGCAGCTTCGCGCGGCGCACGTGTCGCCCTCCGGTGCTCACGGACATATTTTCTCCTCATGCATCGTTTTATCGCACTACTCACGCTGTCCGTATTTGCGCTTGCGTGCGGCGATCGTCGCGCCGGTACCAACCCGCGTACATCGGCTGCCATCGTGTCTGACAGTGATGTGCGTCGCCTGCCTCCAGAACGCAAGGCCACCGTGCCGGATGTCATGCTATCGGCCGCAGATCGCGGACGAATGCTCGGCGCCGACAGCGCGCGCGTGCAGATGTACATCATCAGCGATCTCCAATGCGCCGCGTGCAAACGTTGGCATACGGATGTGTGGCCCAGCATTCGCGCAACGTACGTCGATCAAGGCCTCGTGCGCGTCACGTTTGTCCACTATCCGCTGCGAGACCACGCCAACGCCGTTCTGGCGGCCAATGCGGCACAATGCGCGTCTGCACAAGGTCAGTTTTGGTCGGCGATCAATAAACTGTTTGAGACGCAACTGTTGTGGGCGTCCGTATCAGCACCCACTGTGTTGCTCGATTCCCTTGCCGCAGTGCCCGGCGTTGATATCACAACGCTACGTAATTGCACGGCGAGCCATCGCGTGTTCCGACAAATTCGTGCTGATATCAATTGGGCCGATAACGCGAAACTGGGGGTGCCACCAATGATTTTAGTTGGCACACGCCATGTCTCGGTAACGGCGCCGTTAGCCGCCATTCGTGCTGTGATCGATTCAGCATTGGCTGGCAAGTAGAAAGATTTCCAGCAATTTCGTTGGAATTTTCGACACCGAATTGAATGTAGGTCGGAAATGTGCTCGACGAGGACGAGTCGACCATGCGCGGCGCCATCGCGAGACGCGCGAAGTGTTGTCACTAGCGTTGAACAAAGCGGAAATCACGACGCAAGGGATGGCTCGCGACGACGCAGTGCGCAGGACATGTTGCGAATAGCGTAAAACACGCCGTGGCAATTTGAACAAAGTGCGTCACCGACGCATCAGCAGTCGTTCCATTGCGCGTCATTTCGCCACTAAAAGGCGCGTGAGAAAGTGCTTTTCGACGATCAAATTCATTCAATAATGTGAAAATAAAGAATTACGGGGCTGCAGCGTAACGCTTCTCGGTGCAAATGTGAAAGGAAATGCAAGTCATTTGCCAGAATAAGTGGCCTTTCGAGCGAAGCGGATGACATCGCAGTGACGGGTTGCTCACACCATGCGCGCTCATCGCTGGTCGTCTTTCACTTTCATCGGACATCGACAATGCGCAACAGTCGTAGCACTGGCAGGAATTATGCGGGGGGGGTCGTGTGTAACGCGTAGTGGAATACTGGGCCAATGGCGAAATGCAGGAGCGCGTACCGTGCGCTTTTTTGGTCGTCTACTTGCAATCTTGGTACTTGTCGGGGCTCCAGTAATCATTGCCGCTTGCGCGGATTCACCAACCGCCCCGAAAGTAGCCACCAGTTCACCGAGTGCGCGGAAAGGCTTTTATGTTTGCCCGTGGGGATTCGACGGTAGCGGACAGTGCACCAGCCCTGAGTACTGCATGGACGCAACAGCTTCGTCGGGTGCGTTCTGCGGTAGCCAATTACCCTGCGACATCGGCTGTGGCGGCGGAGGCGGAGGTGGAGGATACGTGCCAACGATACACTACGATCCGATCACAACGGTTGGCGAAGACTTTCCCGGATACGACGCTGACTTTTACGCACCCGAACGAATCAACGAATTTGGCTACATTTTGAAGAACGTGTACAAGCATAGCCCGGTATTCACCATCAATTACACCTGCCAGTTTGGCGATACTCACTTCTTCTATATCTCAGATGGCTACTACAATCGCAACAACTGGGGCGTCACTAATCTTGGCGCTACGGGGTGGCGCGGCAACTATGCTCTTAACGTTCAACCTTTTGTCACCCATATTCGAGGGGCAACACCGGGCGAGACGCTCAACTGGGTCAGTCGCATCCCAATCACGCTCCGCCTTAAACCAATCGTCGGAAACGCCAACGAAGTTGTCAGCTTCGGATTTGAGCAAAGCGGTAAGGTTCAAGGCAGTTTCATCGGAATTCACTATCGCTGACACCTATTACTTCACAGTCGACGATCTCGCTCGCGCTTTCACACCCATTGTGGGCGCTTCGAGAGCGAAAGCATTAGCGCTCGCGTGGTCGGAACTGTACGCCGACTGTATTGTGGATGGTCGGGTCGTGGCGTTCCCCGAAACGTTTGAGGTGCCACGACTCGACAAGCGCACGCAAGCCTGCAACGCGAGCGTCGAAATTAAACATGCGCACGAGTTGAGTACGCTACACGGAAGTCGGCTTGTGAACTTCTCTCCGGGTACACTTACTTTCTTGGCCGCTGCAAACCCCGACGTGCGGAAGCGCTTTGATCGCCTCAAGATTCAATACGGGCATCGTACGATCGATGACCCCGTCAAATGGAAACAGTTGATCGAGTTTCTAAAAAACCCGTAGCATAAATCCCACCGGCGCACACTGGGCGTGACCAGATTTCGTGGACACCGCACGACCCCTAACATTGGGGGTGGAGGTATCCGATGAAACGAATGGAGCAGAAGAAATCCATCGCACCGCAGACGCGTCGCCACTTGAGCGACGAGTTCAAAGCGGAAGCCGTGCGGATGATGCAGGAGCGTCGGGCCGGCGTGTCGCTCGCGCACATCGCCGCGCGAGCTCGCGGTGACCGCGGAGCAGTTGCGTGTGTGGGCCCGCGCCTAGCGCGACGCGCGCGGCGATGGCGGACGAGTGCCTGGGGAGACGCTGGAGCAAGGGAATCGGCGCTTGCGACGCGAGAATGACAGCTTGCGGCAGGAGCAGGCGTTCGCAAAAAAAGTGGCGGTGTACTTCGCGAAAGAATCGCGATGAGGTACGCCGTGATCACGCGCCATCGCGACGAATGTCCGGTGCGACTGATGTGCCGGGTGCTCGAGGTCACCCCGTCGGGGTTTTATGCGTCGCGGAAACGGCCGACCAGTTGGCACGCCGTGATGGACGACGTGTTGCTGGCCCAGGTGCGCATTGCGTTTGCGACGAGCGGCGACACGTACGGCGCGCCGCGCATCCAGAAAGACCTCATGGCGGAAAGCCTGGCGACGAGAACGAAACGCGTCGCGCGCTTGATGCGCGACGACGGCGTGGTCGCGCGACCGCGGAAGGCGTTTCGCGTGCAGACGACGGATGCGCATCATGCGGACCCCATCGCGCCGAATCTGCTTGCGCAGCAGTTCGACGTGCACGGCGTGCACCTGAATCACGTGTGGGTGTCGGACATCACGTATTTGCCGACGCGCGAAGGCCTGTTGTATCTCGCGACCGTGCTGGATCTCGCCTCGCGCCGCTGTGTCGGGTGGGCGATGCGCGACTCGTTGGAAAGCGAAATCACGGTGCGCGCGGTGGAGATGGCCATTCTCGCACGCCGTCCGGCGGCAGGTCTGAGTGTGCATTCCGATCGCGGCAGTCAATACGCGGCCCATGCCTTCCGTGACGTGTTGCTGCAGCACGGCATGGTCCAGAGCATGAGTGGCACGGGCAATTGTTACGACAACGCCGTCGCCGAGAGCTTCTTCTCCACGCTCGAATTCGAACTCGTGATGCGACAGGACTGGCACACGCGCGAAGACGCGAAACGCGCCGTCTTTCAGTACATTGAAACGCGGTACAATCGCAAACGACGCCATTCCACGCTCGGCTATGTCAGTCCGATGGAGTACGAATTGCAGATGCAACACGCCGCGTAGCACCCATAACCCAGTGTCCATCAAATCGGGGCAAGCTCAGGTTCAAGGCAGTTTCATCGGAATTCACTATCGCTGACACCTATTACTTCACAGTCGACGATCTCGCTCGCGGCTTCACACCCATTGTGGGCGAATCGAGAGCGAAAGCATTAGCGCTCGCGTGGTCGGAACTGTACGCTGACTGTATTGTGGACGGTCGGGTCGTGGCGTTCCCCGAAACGTTTGATGTGCCACGACTCGATAAGCGCACGGAAGCGTGCGACGCGAGCGGTGAGATCAAACATGCCGAAGAATTGAGGACGCTGCATGGACCTCGGCTTGTGAGGTTCGCTCCTGGCACGCTTTGCCTCATTGCCGCAGCAAATCCCGACGTGCGGAAGCGCTTTGATCGCCTCAAGATTCAATACGGGCATCGTACGATCGATGACCCTATCAAATGGAAACAGTTGATCGAGTTTCTAAAAAACCCGTAGCACAAATCCCACCGGCGCACACTGCCGGTGGGATTTTGCGTAACCATTGCAAATTCCGTCGCGTTTCGGCGCGGACTTGCTTCACGAGAAGTCTTCTACATCGCGCGAAGTTGCAACCTGTGCAGGCAAGTAGTACTGCGCGAACACCGCACCAACGAACATCGACGCCGCGAGCACGTACAACCCAATCGTTGCACTACCCGTGGCATCGGCAATGGCTCCAACAATGTACGGACTTAAAAAACCACTGAGATTGCCGAGTGAGTTGATGATAGCAATACCGGCGGCAGCGGATGCTCCGCTTAGAAACGCAGTGGGCAGCGTCCAGAATAACGGAAACGTGCTGAGCACACCGGTGGTGCCGAGTGTGAGCGCCAGCATGCCTAACAACGTGTGCTGCCCGGCCAGGCCAGCGAGCGCCAACCCAACGCCACCGCAAAGCGCGCTCGCGGCGAGATATCGCCGACGCTCGCCCGTGTGATCGGATCGCCGGGCGACAAGTACCATCGTGATTGCGGCAACGCCGTAGGGGATTGCGCTCAACAATCCAACGTCGAGCAAACTCTTGACGCCCATATTCTTAATGATTTGCGGTAACCAAAAGCCAACGCCATATAATCCCATCGTGAACGTGAAGTACAGCGCGGCAAACGATAGAACACGGCGATTACGAAATGTGTTGGCGATGGAGAGAGTCTGCTTCTTTTCCTCATCGCGTTCGAGATTGCGATGCAATACCAATTTCTCGGAATCGTTGAGCCACCGTGCACGGTCGATCGAATCGTCGAGATAGAAGAACACGGCGACGCCCATGACGACCGATGGGATGCCCTCGATAAGGAATAACCATTGCCAACCAGCCAAACCGTTCACCCCGGCCATCGCACGTAAGATCCAGCCCGACAGGGGACCGCCAATGACACCAGAAATGGCCACGGCCGTCATGAATAACGCGATGATGCGCGCGCGCATCATGCTCGGAAACCATTGGGTGAGATACAGAACGATGCCGGGAAAGAAACCAGCTTCCGCAAGCCCGAGTGCGAAGCGAATTCCGTAGAACGCTGACGCGCTCGTCACGAACATCGTGAGCGCGGACAGCACGCCCCAGCTGATCATGATACGCGCAATCCAGACGCGCGCGCCCACGCGGTACAAAAGCAGATTGCTCGGCACCTCAAACAAAAAGTAGCCGATAAAAAAGATACCGGCACCAAATCCGTAGGCAGTGTCGCTCAACTTCAGGTCCGCCAGCATTTGCAGTTTTGCAAACCCGACGTTGACGCGATCAAGATATGCGGCGACGTAACAACAGAAGAGAAATGGGAGCAATCGCCACGTGATGCGGCGATAAAGTGCCGTTTCGCTATTTAAGTGCACTGACAAAATTGATGTAGGCTTCGCGTTGTGCGTCCACTGCGGCGCTAGGGCCAAATAGCTGGAAAGTGATGGTGCCTTTCGGCGTTTCCACAATCGCCGCGATCAAGACGTGATTGGGCAACGCGGCGTCCGGCGCTGATCCCGCTCCGATGCCGCGCGCGTACGTCCCACGATATTCGGCGATCGTAATTTTGAACGCGGACGGTTGTGGTGTGAGCAGCTTTTGCTCAACAGGTTGGCCATTGGGGTTTGAAAACTGTGCGTGCCAACGCGCCAGGTTTGCTTCGACCGAACCACCTTGCCCTCCGCCGAAAAAATAGGCAATCACCTCGGCACCCTTCCCCGCGACTGCGGGGGTGGTGAACTCGGCGAGGCGCATGTTGGACGACGGGACACGCGACGCCCATCCGGTGGGTAGCGTGGTGTGATACTCGAGCAGGCCGACCGTCTGAGGCTGAGCGCTTACGACGCTCGGCGCCGCAATCGCGAGCGCGAGACAGATAACGAAAAAACGATGACGAGTCATAAGTCGGTGGGAGCACGGGAAGATTTGCACGTACGCCGTTGCAAGGTGCCTTCGTACCCTGCGCGCGCAAGGGGCGCTCGCTCGTGTGCACCGGCGCATATTGTCGACGTCTCCTTCTATAAGGCTCTCTCATGCTCCTTCGTTATTCAGTCGTCGTGCTCTGCGCGGGTCTGCTGGCATCGTCGCTTCGCGCGCAGTCCATCTCTGCCGCAACAACGACGGCAGTACCGCTCATCGGCTTGATCACGAAAACGGCCACCAATCCGTTTTTTGTCAAGATGAAAGAGGGCGCGCAACTGGCCGTGGTAGCGAACGGCGCCAAGCTCTTGTCCGGCGCCGGAAAATCAGACGGTGACAACGCGGGGCAAGTTACGGCCATGGAAAATATGATCGCGGCGGGTGCGAAGGTCATCCTCATCACCGTGAGTGATGCGAAAGCGATCGTGCCCACGATCAAGAAGGCCCGCGCCAAAGGCGTGTTGGTAATCGCACTCGACAGCCCAACCGATCCACAAGACGCGACCGACGCGCTCTTCGCGACCGACAACTACAAAGCGGGTGAGTTGATCGGGCAATATGCGAAGCATGCGTTGGGTACAAAGTTGCCGCAGATCGCAACGCTTGATCTCTTGCCGGGACATCCGGTGGGTGCACGGCGACACAACGGATTTCTCAAGGGCTTTGGGCTTCTCGCGCCCGACGCCAACAGCAACACGTTGGGCCAACCACCAGCCGTGGTGTGCATGGCCGATAGTTATGGTGATCAGGGCAAGGGCCAGACCGGCATGGAAAACTGCTTACAAAAAAATCCGGGTATCAACGTGGTGTTCACGATAAACGAGCCAACCGCGGCCGGAGCGTACAAGGCGCTCAAAGCCGCAGGCAAGGAAAAAGCGGTCGTCATTGTTTCCGTTGATGGTGGATGTCAGGGCATACGCGACGTTGGCACGGGGGCGATTGCGGCTACAGCACAACAGTATCCGATGTTGATGGCGAAACTTGGCGTTGAGGCGGGCGTCGCGTTTGTGCGCACAGGAAAACGTCCGAGCGGCGACACAGATACCGGGGTGCGACTGATTGCGCGCACCGCGTTACCGGGCGTGAAGAGTGACGATGTAAAGACAGGGTTGGATCTCTGTTTCGGAACGAAATAGTCGAGGGCGACGCGATGTCGTGGCGGGCGCGCGTACCGTCGGTCGCCACACTTGGTCCTGTTGTCGCGCTGCTCGTCGCAGGCGTGTTTTTCGCGTTACAGAGCGACCGCTTTCTGACGACCGACAACGTGGCGTTGGTGCTGCAGCAAGTAATGGTCGTAGGCGTGATAGCGATCGGGCAGACACTTATTGTGCTCACGGCCGGCGTCGATCTCTCGTGTGGCGCAGTCATGGCGCTCGGCGGCATCGTGATGACAAAACTTGCTACACTGAGCGGCATGCCCGTGCCGCTTGCGGTACTCAGTGGCATTGGTGTCAGCACCCTTTTTGGCACGCTCAACGGGGCGCTCGTTGCGGTGGTGCGCCTTCCGCCATTCATCGTCACGTTGGGTACGCTCAACATCGCGTTTGCTTTGACGCAACTGTATTCGGGCGCGCAGACAGTCACCGACATTCCGCCTGCGCTCGAAGCGTTGGGTCGCACGTTCAGTGTCGTGAGCACGCCCATCGAGTACGGCGTTTTGCTCATGTTCGCGATGTACGGTGTCGCATGGTTTGCCCTAGGCCAGACGGCGTGGGGGCGACATGTGTACGCCATCGGCGACAATCTCGAAGCCACCCGTCTAGCCGGAATTCCCACCACGCGCATTTTGCTGAGCGTGTATGCAGTGGCTGGCGTGTGCTACGGTTTCGCTGCGCTGTTGGCGGTTGCGCGCACTGGTGTCGGCGATCCGAATGCGGGACAGACAGAGAATCTCGACGCGGTGACCGCCGTTGTGATTGGCGGGACGTCGTTGTTTGGTGGTCGCGGCGTTGTACTCAGTTCGCTCATTGGTGCGTTAATCGTTGGTGTGTTCCGCAATGGACTGACGTTAATGGGCGTGTCGTCCGTATATCAGATACTCGTCACGGGCGTGCTGGTGATTCTCGCCGTCACAGCGGATCGACTATCAAGACGCCACGCGGGCGCGCGATGAACGCCGAAACGTTGGTGATGGAAGCACGCGGGCTGGTAAAACGGTACGGCCACGTCACAGCGCTTGATGGTTGTGATTTCGATTTGCGCGCTAATGAAATACTCGCGGTGATCGGTGACAATGGTGCTGGCAAGTCATCGCTTATTAAAGCGCTGTCCGGTGCACTCATTCCCGACACCGGCGAAATGTGGTTGGATGGACAACGCGTGCATTTTCATTGCCCACTCGATGCGCGATGTGCTGGTATTGAAACTGTTTATCAAGAGTTGGCGGTCGCACCAGCGCTGAGCATTGCCGAAAATCTGTTTCTTGGCCGTGAACTGCGACGGCCGGGTCTCCTCGGCGCAGCACTTCGCATGCTCGACAAACAGCGTATGCACGACGAAAGTATGCAGCAGTTGCAACAGCTCGGCGTCGCCTTGGGATCCATGCGACAAACAGTGGAGACGCTCTCGGGTGGACAACGACAGGCAGTGGCCGTTGCCCGTAGCGCACATTTCGCGCGTCACGTTGTCATCATGGACGAGCCAACCGCCGCGCTCGGCGTGCGCGAGAGTGGCATGGTGGTCGACCTCATTCGCCGCGTGCGCGATCGCGGGCTGGCCGTAGTACTGATCTCGCACAATATGCCGTTAGTATTTTCGTTAGCGGATCGCATCCACGTGGCGCGCCTTGGCAAACGCGTCGCCGTACTCGATCCGTCGCTCGTGACGATGAGTGATGCCGTAGCAGTGATGACCGGTGCGATCGACGCTCCTGTTACCAGTCGTCCCACCCCACCTTGACGCACGGCGCCCGCTAGGCGAGGCTCCGCATTCATACATAACGGAGATCTGATGGGCTTGCTCGACGGTGTCTTAGGAAACGCCTTGAATTCGGTACTCGGCGGCGCTGGCGGTCCGGCCAATCTCCAGGGCATGCTCGGTAGTTTGCTGAGCCGGCTCGGTGGGCCTGAGCAATCACAGGTGCTGCTCACGACCGCGATCAACATGGTACAGCAAAACGGCGGACTTGAAGGCATACTCGCGAAGTTTCGCGCGCAAGGCCACGGCAACGCCGTTGATTCGTGGATAGGAACGGGTGATAATCACGTCATTTCTGCACAGCATGTCGAGCAAGTGCTTGGCACGTCAACGGTGAATGAGGTCGCAACGCAAATGGGGATGACACCAGCGCAAGCGAGCGGATCGCTTGCTTCAGTGTTGCCGGAATTGATCAACTCACTGACGCCAAACGGTCACGTCCCGGCGGACAGCAACGACCTCATTGCGCAGGCCGTCGCGCTGCTGAAGTCCAAACTTGGAGCATCGCATGGTTGAACTTGGCAGCGCGAAAACCATCCTGCTTCTCGCGCTCGGTGTTGTAGGAATCGCGTATGTTGCTGTGCTGTTGCTCGGCATCAAACGTCGTCGCGCGGAAAGACCAGACGTGCCGACGGCGCCAACGGCCGGTGGTGTAGCCACGGGGTTCGTCACCAACTTTTTTGACACGTTAGGCATCGGCTCGTACGCGCCGACCACGTCAATTTTTCGTGCGTGGAAAATGGTACCGGACGAACAGATTCCAGGCACGCTGAATGTTGGACACACCCTGCCGACCATTATTCAAGCGATCATCTTTACACGCGCCGTTCCCGTCGAGGCGACGACGCTGATTGTCTTGATTGCGTCTGCATCGCTCGGCGCGTGGCTTGGTGCAGGCTTCGTCTCGTCGTGGTCGCGTCGCACGGTGCAATTAGGCATGGGCTTCGCGCTACTCGGCGCGGCGTCCCTGTTGCTGCTCAATCTGTTTAAGCTCGTACCAGCTGGTGGCGAAGCACTTGGGTTAAGCGGCGGAACACTTGTGTTTGCGGCAGTCGCCAACTTTGGACTTGGTGCGCTCATGACCATTGGCATCGGCCTTTACGGACCGTGTTTGATCCTCGTGTCTATGCTGGGTATGAGTCCGATTACGGCCTTCCCGATCATGATGGGCTCATGCGCGTTTCTCATGCCTGTTGCGTCTGTGCGGTTCATTCGTGAAAACCGTTTCAACGTACGTGCGGCACTCGGCCTGCTCATTGGTGGAATCCCTGCGGTGTTGATCGCCGCATTCATCGTGAAGTCACTCGACGTAACCGTCGTGCGATGGCTCGTCGTCGTGGTCGTGCTGTATACCGCATTCGGATTACTCCGCACGGCGTTTAAGGAGCGCAACACCGCGCGACCAGTGACCGCCTAGTTCTTTGTTCGGCGGTGAGCGACGCGACGTTGCGCGCTTACCGCGGTATGTTCCAGCCGCTCCAACCGGGACCACGCACCACTTGTCCCGGCTTAGCGCCGGTGTGGACGCCATCGCGCAGCACCTCCACGCCGTTCACCAACACGTACTGCATGCCAACAGACAATTGATGCGGCTGTTCAAATGTTGCTTTGTCCGCGATGGTGTTTGGATCAAATACAATCACATCGGCGCGCATGCCTTCTTTGAGCACACCACGATCATGCAGTGAGAGTCGTGTCGCAACAGCCGACGACGCTTTCCGCACTGCGTCTTCGAGTGGAATGACATGCTCCTCCCGAACATACTTTCCGAGGAGACGCGTGAAATTTCCGTAGGTGCGCGGATGCACGAGACCTTTGGCTGTGGCCGGATCGTTCGCGCCCGCATCGGTGCCAAACTTCATCCACGGTTGTGCGATTTGTAATTTCACATTGGCCTCTGTCATGCGAAACAGCATTTCACTGAGCTTGTCTGGTTCGGCGAGATTGAGATCGATAATGACATCGGCCCAATCTTTTTTCATCATGACGGCAATCTCCGACAATCGTTTGCCGTCGTATTGCTTGAGCTCAGGCTTAGTGAAGCCAACCACCATTACGTTTTGCGGTGCTTCGCGACAACTGTTTTCGAAACCTTCAATGTCGCGATGCAGGTCCGCTTTGATACGTGCGCGCATCGCCGAGTCTTTCAAATTAGCTTGCAGTTTACCATCGGCCGAATATTTTGGCGCAATGCAACTGGCAAAACTATTTCCGCCCGCGACGTACAAGTACATGTCGGCTTGCACATCCTGCCCCGCTGCACGTGCCGAATCGATCTTCGCGATGGCCAACGGCATAGTGGGCCAGCTCTTCATCCCAGCCGCTTTGAGATGATAGATCTCGGTCGGTACGCCACCGTCGTGCCCAATGCGAATCGCCTCGTCGATGGACGCCAGCAGATGATCGCCTTCGTTGCGCATGTGCGTGATATACACGCCGCCAAACGGCGCCATTGCTTGCGCCACTTCGATGAGGTCATCGGTGGTGTTGTAGTTGTCGGGCGGATACATCAACGCACTCGCGACGCCAAATGCGCCGTCTTGCATCACGCGCTGCACCATGGCTCGCATCGTGTCACGTTCGACGGAAGTATACGGTGTCATTGCTCCGCCCTTCGCATAGGCGCGCACCGTGCCACTGCCGACAAACGACCCGACGTTTTGCGATACCCCGCGCGCGACCATAAAGTCGAGCCATTGGCCAAAGCCATGCGCGCCTGTGAACTGCGGAGCAAGTCGCTTCATGCTGGTGTCAGTGACCAACGCCAACGTGTGTTCATTGACCGGTGCGGGCGTGTCACCTTCGCCCAGTATCGCGGTCGTGATGCCTTGCGTGACCATGGACAGTGCTTTGCCGTCGCCGATCATGAAGTTGTCGTACGACTGCGCTTGAATGTCGATGAATCCCGGCGACACCACCAAGCCCTTCGCGTCAATACGTCGTGTCGCGGCCGCCTTCGCGAGCACACCGCGCGGCGCGATGCGCGCAACACGCCCGTTCTTGATCGCAAGATCGCCCCAATACCACGCACTGCCCGTGCCATCGATGATGCGACCATTACTGATCACCACATCGTAGCCGACGGTTGCTGATGACGCGATGGTATCACTGCGACCGCTACACGCGATCGTTAGCAGGGCGACGGTGGTGGTGCCGCAGCGGATGGCGTTGCGTATCATGATGCTAAACCAGTTGAGTTTCAGCAAACACGGGAGTCATAAGACCACGGAATGAACGACCGTGAGGATCTTGTGTAGCACGCACGCGGTTGACCAGTTCGAGCGCGGTCTCTGTACACAGTGGTAACGCGCGAGTCGAAACGCCAACTGGTGTGATGCGTTCACCCCATTTCACAAGCAAAGAACAGTACGTAAGGCCGCCACCGAAGGCCGGCATCAGAATGGTGCTTCCCGGCCTGACGCGTCCTTCGTTGAGTGCTTCAACCAGCGCAACTGGCACGGTCGCCGCGCTCATGTTGCCGTACTTCTGCACCGTCACCATGACTTTCTCCAGCGGAATGCCCGTGTACTTCGCCACCGACTCGATAATGCGGAGATTTGCTTGATGCGGGATCACGAGATCGACGTCGTCCGCGGTCATGCTGTTCTGACGAAGCACGCGCGCTGACGCCTCGACCATGGCGTGCACCGCGCGCTTAAAAATCACCTGTCCGTCGAAATCCCACAGCGTATCACCAAAGGTGACGTTGAGGCCGGAATAGCTGCAACCGAAGCCGCGTACGCGCAAACTCTCACGCGCTTCAGCATCGCAGCCGAGTACGGTGCCGATGAGTCCTTCTTCGTTGTCGGAGGCTTGCACGACGACAGCGGCGGCACCATCTCCAAATAGTACCGCCACATTGCGATTGCTCCAGTCCATGTATCGACTGATCAATTCGACGCCAATCACGATGGCATTGCGGATCATGCCGCATTTAATCATGGCGGTCGCAGTGGCGAGTCCGTAGCAAAAGCTCGTGCAGGCCGTGTTCAAATCGATTGAGGCGGAGTTCTTGGCGCCCAGCGCGATCTGTACGCCGGATGCACTATTGGGAACCTGCTCGTCGTTGCTGACGCCGCCGTAAATTATCAAATCGACGTCATCTGCATCCAGACCAGCGCACGCCAGCGCACGTGACGCGGCGACCGTGGACAGTTCGATGGCGCTGACGTGCGAGATGCGACGTTCCTGCATCCCTGTTCGCGAGCGAATCCATTCGTCGGAAGTCTCCAGAAATGTGGAGAGATCGTCGTTGGTCAGGATGGCCGGAGGCATGCAGGCGCCCCAACCGGTAATCGCGGCGTAGGTCATGGTGGGAGAGTAAGAGGGATGATGACACCGAGAGTATGGCTCGCGACACACCTGTTGACGAGAGGGGTGCGCGACGGGCTACATTCGCTCGTATGACCTTCGATATCGGCGCCCGTTTTCTCGAACGCTCTCGACACTATTTGCACGTCGAGTACCCGGCAAAAATCCGGCTCGCGTTGCTGACCGTTCCGGCGGATCGACTGTGGTGGCGACCGAACGAGCGCGCGAATAGCGTTGGCAATCTCGTCCTGCACCTCAGCGGAAACGTCAGGCAGTGGATTGTGAGTGGCGTGGGCGGCGCGCCCGACGTGCGATTTCGGGATGGGGAATTTGCGGCGCGCGACGGTGCGGATCACGCCACGCTGTTGGCCACGCTCCAGCAGGCGTGTGACAACGTGGATATGGTATTGGCGCGACTAACCACGAATTCGCTGAGTGAATCGCGGTTGATTCAGGGGCGCGAAACGACGGTATTTGCGGCGATCTATCATGTGGTGGAGCACTTTTCTGGACACACGGGCCAGATCATTCATATCGCAAAATGGCTCACGCCTGGTGCGGTGCAGTTTTATGACGACACGGATGGGTTGGCACGGCCGACGTTTTTGGAGGACGGACGGCAGGATGTGGACTAGCGGGTTCCGTGCGTGGTTCGCTCAATATCGCCACTGCAACAGCGGACCACGAATTACGCGAATTACGCGAATTTGTTCAGGCGCTGGGCGGAGATTTTTGCGACAGTCGGAGTTGGTAGTTTTTTGGTTGCACAACAACAAGCGCATTCTGAGCCGGAGCTACCGGAGCTATGAGATGCACCGAATTGTGAAGCTGTTTTTGGCACTGGTGTTCGCGTGTCCCATTACTGTGCCCGCTCAGCGGGCCATCCCGACCCCGGAGTCGTCACTTGGCTTCCCGGTCGGCGCGGATTTAAAGCTTGCGACGTACGACGAGTCGATGAAGTATTTCGTGCAACTCGCCACATCGAGTAGTCGCATCAAGCTCGTGGACGTTGGCAAGACGTCCTCGGGACACGCGTGGTCACTCGCGCTGATCTCGTCGCCAGAGAATTTGGCGAAGATTGAGCGGCTGAAAGAAATCGCACAACGGCTCGCCCATCCGGCAGGTCTGACTGACGACCAAGCGCGTGCGCTGGCGCACGAAGGAAAGGCGTTTGTCGACATTAGTGGGGGTTTGCATGCGTCGGAGATTGCGGGCTCGCAACACACCATTCAGCTCGCGTACGATTTGCTGGCGCACGCCGACGACCCGGCGATCAAAACCATTCTCGACAACACGGTGCTTATTCTCTGGCCGTCGATCAATCCCGACGGACAAAACATTGTGGTGAATTGGTACCGCGAGGTAGTGGGGACGCCGTACGAGGTCAGCCCGCTGCACGAACTGTATCAAAAGTATATCGGGCACGACAATAATCGCGACGCGTACATGTTGAACGTGCCAGAGTCACGCGTGGTCGCGCGCACATGGCGCGAATGGGAACCGCAGATCATCTACGTGCAACATCAAACGGCGCCCTTCCCCACCCGGATTTGGTTGCCACCATTTGCCGAACCAATCGCACCGCGCGTCGCGGGGTTGATGTCGCGCGAAGTGAACACCATCGGTATGACCATTGCGCAACAGTTGGAGACGGAGGGCAAGGTTGGAGCGACGCACATGGGGACTGGATTCGACGCATGGTATCCGGGCTACATCGACTACATGCCTATGCTGCAGAACATCGCCTCATTCTGGACTGAAACCGCACTGTACCAGTACGCAACACCGCACTTTTACACAACGCGCGAGTTCCCTCCAGAATTTCAGGATCTACGTCCGCAATCACTCTACGCGAGTCCATGGCCTGGTGGCTGGTGGCGCATCAAGGACGCGATTGACTACATGCGCACCGCGTCGATGGCCGTGTTGGATTACGCGAGCAAATATCGCGAACAGTTATTGTGGAATCGGTATCAAGCGGGTCGTAACGCCATTGCGCGCTATACCAGCGGCCCGCCGTACGCGTACATCATTCCGCAGCAGCAGCGCGACCCCGGAACGGCCGCCGAGATGTTGCGTCGACTGGCATTTAACGGTATTCGCGTTCAACAGCTCTCGCGCGATGCCGCGTACGAAAATGTGTCCTACGCGAAGGGCACGTGGGTCATTCCCATGAATCAGGAATTTGCGGAGCTCGTACGTCAGCTGTTTGACGTGCAGGAGTACCCAGATTTGCGCGAGTCCAAAGACGGACCTCCAGAGCCGCCGTACGATGCCGCCGGTTGGACATTGCCCTATCAGATGGACGTGCGGGTGGTCGAAGCGCGTGTGCCACTCTCGACAGATTTCGGCGGCGCCCTCACGACGCCACAAGGCACACCCGTTGATTGGCGCACGGCCGCTGATGCACCGCTCACCACAAACGCCACAGTCGGGGGCATTACGCCGCCGCCCGCGCGCATCACGGGTGTTGGGGCCGCACTCGCAGTGGACCCTGCGCAGAACGACGCGTTCAAACTCATCAACCGCGCGCTCGCGGCTGGCGGACACGTACAATTTGAAAGTGGACGCTACGTCGTCAGTGGCGTTGCCACGTCAAAATTGGACGCCTGGGTAAACGAGCTATCGCTACACGCAGAACGTCGCGCAGCGCGTGGTGCCAACGTTAAGCCACGCATTGCCCTCTTCAAACCTTACACTGCCAGCATGGATGAAGGCTGGACGGAGTGGTTGTTTGACCAATACGGCTTCAACTACACCATCATCACCAATGCCGATGTGCAGGCCGGTAACCTCGGCGAGCGATTTGACGTGATCTTGCTGACGTCAGAGTCATCGCGCACCATTACTGATGGCTTTGCGAAAGGCACCGTGCCCGCGAAGTATGAGGGCGGCATTGGTGACGCTGGCAGTCGCGCCCTCGACGCATTTGTGCGCGGCGGAGGCTCGTTGATTTGCGTCAATCAAAGCGCGTCGTTCGCGATTAGCGCACTTGCACTACCCGTAAAGGTCGTCACCGCCGGACTGCCGTCGAAAGACTTTTTCGCGAGCGGATCCATTCTCGAAGTGATCACCGATCCGTCGCATCCCATCATGTCGGGCATGCCAGAACGCGCAAAGGTTTTCGTAGATCGCAGTCCCGTATTCACGACGCTCGAAGGATTTGAAGGCCGCGCGTTGGCGAAGTACCAGATGTCCGGTTCACCCCGGGTGTCCGGGTACCTCCTTGGCGAGAAATACCTTCAGGGGATGGCCGCCGCGCTCGACGTCAGACACGGCACGGGCCACGTGGTGCTCATCGGATTTCGCCCTCAATGGCGCGGACAACCGTTCGGGACGTTTCGCGTGATGTTCAACGCTGCGCTGTTTGGTCGGGAAACAGCGGCCGCATCGAAGACCGCGTCATCGTTTTGGGCGGCGCCGAAGGCAACGATAGCCCGGTAAAATGATTACTTCCATCGATAGATCGTAATCGTCGTCTCTTCAAAACGTCGGCGATCATCACCAAGCGGGAGCTCATGCTCGCGGGAATGCTCAACCGCGAGCACACGTGAAAATTTCGTGGCGTGCCAACTCTCGAGCACCCGATCCAACATTTTCGAGTTGTAAGGTGGATCGGCGAACGCGAGATCGTAGCTGTCTTCTTTAAGCGCCGCCACCAACGGAATTGCGTCACGTTTAAAAATTCTTGTGTTCTTCAGCAATCGAAGCGCCGCGATATTTGCCTTGAGCGCGTGTAAACTTGATGGGCGAATCTCGACAAAGTCTGCGTACTTTGCGCCGCGTGAAATGGCTTCAAGACCAAACGCCCCTGTACCGGCGAAGAGATCGAGCACTCGCGCGTCTGGTAAATCATCCTTCAGCATACGCAACATCTCGCCGCGCACTAACTCTGCAGTCGGGCGTACGCGAAAATCATTCGGTGAGGTGAGTTTTCGATCCGCGTACTTGCCAGCAATGATTCTCATACGTGCACCAGCAACGCATGGCGGCGCAGGGTGAAGTGCGCGGGCAGACACGCACCGTTTTCGCCATCGATTTCCAAGCGGATCGGCTCACCAGTACTCTCGGTGGCGGTGAGCACTACAGATGCACCACGTGCGACCTGCACCGAGCCGTGCGCGACATGTGTCCCGCGCACCAGTTCGCTCATGCGCGCGATGACACCAAGGCGTGTTGTCGCACGCAACAAGACCACATCAAACACACCATCGTCGGGTAGCGCATCAGGCGCGACCATCATGCCTCCGCCAAAGAAGCGTCCGTTACAAATAGCGCCGATCGTCATATCCGCCGAATTATCGTAGTGAGAGTCAATCGTGATGCGCACGGTGACCCGTCGATGCCGTATCAACGCCGAGAGCGCGCCGAGTACATAGGTCAGGCGACCGCCAAAGACGCGCGATGGCCCGGCACTCGCCACGCGATTCACGACGTCGCCGCTCAATCCGAAGCTCGCCACGTTGAGAAAGAAGCGCTCGTGCTGCATCCCCTGCGCATCAACATAGCGTACGTGCCCAACATCGACCGGTCGAGCGGGCACATCACGCAATCGGGCGATACTTGCCGCAATGCCGTCGCCAATTCCCATTGTGCGTCGAAAATCTCCACCGGTGCCGCTGGACACGATACTCAAGCTCGCGCTCGCGTTGATCGCCGTACCGTCTCTGAAGAACCCATTCACCACTTCGTTCGTCGTCCCATCACCGCCCATCGCAACGATGCGAGTGTAACCGCGATCAAGTGCAGCGCGCGCGAGCGTCATCGCTTCCAGCGGTCGCGTCGTAAACGCCACGTCACACGCGCCAATCGCCACGCGCAATTGCGCGATGGCGCTCATGGCCACGCGCCCCGTGCGACCACCGCCCGAATGCGGATTCACAATGATGAATGTTTTCATCGTAAAGCGAGAGTCGGCCTTCACCCCAGTTTTGTCAATGGACGAGACCCGCGCGATCGACCGTTGAACAGCACGTTAAGAATGCACGCGAAGAGCCGATACCCAACACGTGAGCACCTGTTCACGCGCGTTCCCGCGTTCTCCGTGTACGTCAGGCACTCCCCAACAAACGCCTTCAATGTTTCGTTTTCTGTCCAACATGTTTGATCGTACTCCTAAGATCTCGCGCTCCGCCGACGCATCAGCGACATCGATCTTGCACGCGCGCGCGTCTGCGCCCGACTTTGATGAGCCAACTGCAGACATGATGTCCGAGTGGAGTGCGCGTGACGCGGCATTTTGGCTTGATCGGACTTCACATGTGCTTGATCGCTTGCGCAGTGATTGGCAGAAGGACCCGGAGTGTGCGAAGTGGCCCGACGTCCTTCAGCTCATCGATCAATTGGGTGGGCCTGCTGAAGAAATTGTGCGACAGTTGCCAGCGGCCGCGCGTGATGCGATGGCTATCTGCGACAATGCGGCCATTGCGCGCACTGAACTTGCGGACCGACTGAGTCGCGATCCATCACTAGTGCAGGGATTGTTGCGTCAAGCAAATGGTGCATTTTATGGTGCGGGTCTCGCTCCTATCTTGCGCGTGGATTCGGCGATTGATCGCATTGGTGTGGTCGGAACGCGCGCCGTTGTGTTGGCAAGTTGCGTCGATGGCCTCTTAAGTAAGCCCGGGAATGCGTACGATGTGATGCTCAATGCGGTCTGGACGCATATGGTAAACACTGGCCCGCTCGCGCGTCTCATCGCACCAGAATTTGGTGCCGATCCGGAAGAGGCGTTTGCGATCGCGTTGTTGCATGACGTTGGCAAGCTGGTAATGTTTGATCGCATTTCTACACTTCGCACTGTGAAACGACGTTCCGTCGAACTGCCGCCCGCGTGGTTATCGCTGGCCATCGAACAACTGCACGAGCCGCTTGGTGCCGTTGCCGCGCATCGCTGGGGACTTGGTCCGCATGCGGCGGATGCCATCGGCGCACATCATCGCCGCCAACGACCGGCGATGCGTCATCCGTTGGCAGAAACGCTCTTTCTGGCCGAACGAGCTGAACACGCCGCGCGTGATCGCGACGCGTTCGATTTTGACGGGGTGTGGAGTCTCGGCCAGTTACCCGGAGACTCCGTGTCGGGCCGCGGTATGCTCGGCCGACATCTTAGGGCCGCGTAGCGCGTCGTGATCGGGCGATAAACGCGAGGGGCACGTCACGCCATCCCGACTCCGTGATGCGCGACGCGCCCTGACCGGCAAAGAGTTGCGCCGAAATTCCTCCATCAAGCAATACCGCGTCGAGGGCGCCCAGCGCGCCCATGACGGCACTCATCTCTGGCACTGTCAATCCGAATGGTATACTGCCGAATGACGGACCAAGCCCATCAAAGCGCGACATCACGACAATGAGTTGACCACTGACCAATCGCCCCAACGCGAGTCGTGCGTCTCGGTGCGCAACGTCTACACCACGTTCGGCCTGTCGCAACGCGAACGGTGTGTCGGACGATCGCAGGAGGACAGGGTACGATTGAAAGGCAAGCGCGACGTGTGTTGGTGTAGGTTCGTCGTCGAAAAGCCAGCGTAACGTGTTGGTCGAATCGACAGCGATCGTTGCGGCGAGCGGGCCGCGCTCTGCGGGCATCAGTCGCGTCCCATCGAGCACGACGAGTCCCCATGGACGAATGCTGCGAAATTGACCTGCGTTCATTGCGAATACCGCATTACTCGGCGCGCGTTTGAGATTCCACGCGGGTTGACCGCTTGGCGTTGCCGCCGTGTCGAGAGAAAATGTGAGTTGCGACGGATCAAGTCGAACGGCAACGAGCCGCGTGCGCCATGCCTCTCCCGTTCCCGCCAGCAAAAGTGTCGCCGTCTCGACGCCGCGCGCGATCGTGCGCCACTGCATCGCGGGGGCGAGCGGTGCGGTGGTCCAGTGCGTGGGTGCAGAGTCGCTGCGCCAGAACGGACGCGTGGCGCTGTTCTGGCGAACGGCGAGCGTGGAGTGGGGCAAGCGTTGAGCGGATACGCTGCGTGGGGATGCACGTTGCGCCGTGACAATCGACGAGGCGATCAGCACGGCGCAGATGCCACGACGGACAGACATCAGGGCGTTTTTACTGCGTTTTGGATTTCCGCTTTACGTCCGTTCAGCAGCGCCTTTTCTGAGGACGACCATTGCGAGCCGGAGCTTGAAAAGGTGACGAGCCGCTCACGCATTTGCTTGAACTTTGCTGGCGTTGTGTTGGCGGCTCGCGCTCCGTCGGCGTCGGCGCTGCTTTCGACGACGCGCATTTTCACACCAAGACCATCCATCACTTTTTGCATCCGCTCAGCCTCGATCATGCTCGCGGGTAGTGCCGGCGGGTGACCGCACTTCTTAAATGCGATGATCGAATCCGCTTGCGGATCGACGCCTAACATTTTCATGTATGTCGCAGTCAGCTTGCGTAATGATGCCGTGTCGTTTTTGGCCACGGCGCCTTGCATCGCCGTCGCCACCTTCACGTACTCATCACGCGTCAATTCGTCACTCATCACCGCCATCGCCTTTTGCTGCGCTACCGCTTCTCGCTCCGGCGTACGCGCAGAAATATCCTGGGAAATGCAGTTGTCGTTACTCTCGCGCTTCTTTTCATACTCGTCGATCACGCGTGCACTCTTATCCACGAGGGCCGTACGCTTCTCTTGATTGTCGACGTATTGCTTGTTCAGCGCGGCGAGTTCTGCCTGTCTAGCCTTCACCACAACCATCCCCTTCAGTGCCGCATCCAATGACGCCGCATCAAATGGATCGCCAATTTGCGCGTTGGATGCGTTCGCCGTGCCATTGGCCGGTGCAACCGCGTCGGGTTTTGCGATCTGTTCTCTAGCCTTCTTCAATAGTCCGCTAAGCTGTGCCTCTGCGCGCAGCGGAAAGGCGAAGAGCGCCAATGCGACGGGCAAGGCGCGAACGGTACGTGCCAATAGTAACGGCATATGGAAACGCTCCGAGGTTGAGTAAACGATCTCCAAGGAGTCTGCACCCGGGGTGGTCGTTGTCAACCGACATGCGTGTCGCTTCACCGACAGGACCGCGGTGACGCTTTGCCGGACGACGCGTCATGCACGTATGACCTTCCTTCAAGCGACGTCGCCGCTGATGCCGACCACCACTGGCCGCAAGAGCCGTTCTCGGTCGGGCTTCTCCCTGATTGAGCTATTGATCGTCATCGCAATCCTCTGCGTCGTCTACCTGCGCCTGATACCGATTGTGAGCGAGATCAAGGCGCGCAGTGCGCTTCGTGCAACGCGTCAGCAACTGATCTCGGCGGTCGCGGCGGCGCGTAACGCAGCGTTGCAGAAGGGACGTCTGGCCACGCTTACCCTGAGCAGCACCGGGGCGAGCGTAACGGTGCTGAACGCCTCAACCGGCACCGCGTCGACGATTCTCGGTCCGCTTAGCTTCAACGCTCAATACGGGACGTTGCTGAACGCATTGAGTAGCGCACCCACGACAGTCACGTTCGATCCGCGCGGTCTCGTGACACCTGCGGCAGCGAGTATAAGCAAGTACCAAATTAGCATTAGTCAGTGGGCCGACACTGTTTGTATGAGCGGGTCCGGCATGGTGCTTCGACGTGGGTGTCAGCTATGAGTCGGCAGGTGTTCGAGCCCGGGATGCGCACCGCTATGCAACCGCGTGTCCGACGTGGAACTTCACTGATCGAGGTGCTGATTGCGTCGGTGCTGCTGACCACCGCGATCGGCGCACTCCTTGGCACGAGCAAGAAGGTGTCCGAACAAATGGCGACGAGCCGCAAGCAGATGGTGGCGTCAAGCGTGGCGCAAGCGCGTCTTGATTCGTTGCAGAGCATCTCTTGCGCAGCGTTGGTAACCACTTCGCCCGGCGACCGCATAACCCGCGGGATTCACGAGGGTTGGACGGTGACCAGCGGAACCAACAGCAAGCTGATAACGCTTACGTTGACAATTCCTGGACTCTCCAGCGACGTCATCTACACCACAATTGTGCCATGCGTATGAATGCAATGCGACCCCGGCGCGGCTACACGCTCGCGGAGCTCCTCATCACGCTGACGATGCTTTCGGTGATCGGCACGGTTATCGCGCAAATTATGATGGGTCAGCAACGTTACTATCAACGAACCGTTGAGCAGATGGAGGTTCGTCGTGAGCTGCGCAGCGCTTTGAGCGTGCTGCCGGCGGAACTCCGAGGGTTGTCATCCGTTGGTGGGGACGTAGTGGATTTTACGGCCTCGTCCCTCACGTTTCGCAGTACGCTCGGCGCGTCGCTCGTCTGCGCCAAGACGGGGACATCCACTATTGATATCCCGCCACTCAACACCGCCCGCGCACTCACGACGAGTTGGTATCAGACGCCGGTCGCAGGCGACACGGTCTTCGCGTTGCGTTACGACTCGTCGGGTGTAAAGGGCGAGTTCTGGACGGCGCACAGCATCACCAGCGTGTCGTCAGCGACGAGTTATTGCGCCGTATCACCGTACATTGACGCCTCGCTTGACGCGGCAAAATCGCGTTTCCGGATTGCGGTGAGTCCGGTATTGCCGGACTCGGTTGTCGTGAGCTCGGCGCTTCGCTTTACGCGAACCGGAAAGTATTCGCTCACTCAGGGCACGTCGGGGCTCTGGTATCTCAGTCGTTCCGAGTATCTCGCTGGCGCGTGGACTGCGGCGGTGCCGTTCAGCGGACCGTACATGGCGCCGGCCGTTAGCGGTGTGAGCGGTATGACCCTCACGTTTTACGACAGCACCGGGTCACTCGTCGGCGCGGTGGCCAACGTAAAAAAGATTGCACGGATCGATGTGGCGTTGCGCGCGCAGGGGCTGAATGCATCCGGCTTGTATGGCACCGCGAGCACGACGCTGATCGATACGGTCGCGTTTAGCGTCGCGCTGAGGAATCGGCGATGAGTGGCGATCAAGTGACGCACACGACCAGGCCTGCGCGCCTTCGAGGCTGCGGCCGCCGCAAGAGCCGTGCACGGCGCGGTTCCGCACTCGTATTGGTGCTCGTGGCGATGATTGTACTCACGTTTCTTTCAACCGGTGCCATTATGGGCTCAATGGAAGAGTTGCGCGTCGCACACAACCAACAACAGGAACAACGCGCACTTGCTGTTGCCGAATATGGACTGAACCAGCAGGTTGCGAACTGGACGAGCATCCGCAATCAAATGGCCAACGGCGCAATAGACTCCGGCAAGGTCGTGGTCGCGGACGGTGATACAGCGTCCGTGTCGGTCATGCGGCTGAACTCTCGCTCGTTCCTCGTCGTCTCGGTCGGGCGCACGAAGGGTGGGTCCAGTCGGCTCGAGACGCAACGTCAGGTAAGCATGTTGGTGAGCATCAGCACCGCCAGTCTCAAGTCGGCCGCCACCATCACGTCATTCGGGGCAACGTCGATCAAGGGATCGGCCAACATCACTGGCGTGAACACGTTACCGCCGGGGTGGAGTGGGTGCACCAGTTCGAACGATACCCTCGCGGTCTCGGTGAATCCCGCGAGTACGTTGAGCGTGCAAAAACCGGCCAGCCAGGCGGTGAACGGGAGCAGCAATTCCGACCCGAACACCGGCAATCTCAGCACCTACAACACGTTCGGCACCGAGACTTGGGCCTCGCTGGTGGCCAAAGCCAATGTCACCGCAAATGGCGCGAACCCATCGCCATCCGGTACATCCACGACGTGCACGATGACGACCACCAACTGGGGCGAATCGCTTCGATCAGGCGGGTACATCGCCGGCTGTACCAATTACTATCCAATCGTCTATGCATCCGGAGCCCTTTCGGTGAACGGTGGGCGAGGTCAGGGCGTGCTGATCGTAAACGGCGACTTAACGATCAACGGCAACTTCGCGTACGACGGATTGATTCTGGTCAAGGGAAACTTCAAAGCCAACGGCACGCTCAATGTTTTTGGCGCCGTGATGGTTCAAGGCACCACGGACATCCTTGGTAACGCCAACTTCTCCTATTCGTCGTGTGCGGTGACTAACGCGTTCGCCGGCCTGAGCACACCGTCGCGCACGAAACAACGGTCCTGGGCCCAGATGTATTGAGCACGACGACCAATTTACATTTTCATAAATGTCGGCTCCAGCGCCGCATCCGCTTCCACCACGACAATTTCGGTGACCGATCCACGACCGGCTCGCTCCACCCACGTCGGTACACCGTATCCGCCGCGTCGAAATACCACGCGCCATATCCCTGCTCCGACATCCAAGCGCGAATTTCTGAAATGAACGGATTGACGTAATGCTTGCCGTGCGTCTCCACGCAAATCACCGCTGGCCGACTGCGCAAGTGTCGTAAAACATACCACTCACCGCCTTCAATATCGATCGACAGCACATCGATGCTTCCGTCGTCGATCACATCAAACGTCACCGCTTGCACGGAGAATGCGTCAGACTCCGCTCGCTGATACCCGTCATTCGCTAACGCTGGTGCATCCGGCACGTTTTGTCCAAACGTGGACGCTGCCGTGCGATACAGCGTGAGTTGTCCCGCTTCATCCGCAACGGCAACGGCTTCGATGCGTACGTGCGTGTTTGTCGAGAATCGTTGACGCAGCACCGTGACAATCAACGGATCGCACTCTACCAAGGTGGTGCGTACCCCGTCATTGATCCAACCGAGCACGTTCGACGTGTCCGGCAAATACACGCCCACCTCGCACGCGTACGCGACCGGAACGTTCGCTGCCGTGACAAACTCGTACAGTGCTGCATTCATGTCTTCTCCTTGTCTGATCAACTGTCCCAACGCTCGTTCCGTCGCTTCACCACTGTTGCGTGCAGCGCATTTCCATGACGAATCATATGTCGCAGTCTCGTTTCGTAGAATCGTTGACGTTCGCGACGCGCGCGGTACCGTTGTTACAACGCGATCGCATCTGCATAAACGAACACATGCCCATCTCCCTCATGCGTAACCAATCCCTTCGCGTTATCCTCGCACTCAGCGTTGGGCTCGCGCTCGGCATGAGCATCGCCACAAGAGGCGAGTCGCAGTTCGTCGGAATGGCCGATGTCATTGGTACTCTGTGGACCAATGCAATTCGCATGACCGTGATCCCGCTTGTTACGGCACTAACGATAGCGTCAGTGGCAACTACTGGAGCAACGGCCGACCTGCGACGGGCAATGGGACGCGCATTCTCCGTATTTGTGGTGCTGCTCGTGAGCGGTGGTGTACTCGCGCTTGTGATTGGCGAGATCGCATTCGCGGATTTCGCCCTCCCGGCTGACGTAGCAGAGCGCGTTCGAGCATCCGCGACATCGGCGGGAGCAACACCGGCACTGCCAACGCTCAGTCAACGAATCATCGAGACAATTCCGGCGAATCCAATCAGGTCGGCCGCTGACGGCGCACTGCTGCCGCTCGTGGTATTTGCGTTGACCATTGGCTTTGCGCTCAAGCGAGTCGCCGTGGATCGTCGCGACGCCGTGATCAACTTTTGTCGGGGGATTTCGGACGCGTTACTGGTCGTCGTGGGCTGGGTCGTGGCCGTCGCACCCGTTGGCGTGTTTGCCCTCGCGTTTGCGCTTGGCGCGCGGCTTGGCATCTCCAGTCTTGGCGCCCTCGCGCGGTACATCGGCACACTGTCGCTGGTACTCATTGTCTTTACCGTGCTGCTGTACCCCGTGGTCGTGCTGCTTGGTCACGTTCCGTTGCGACGATTTTTTGCCGCAGCGGCACCGGCACAGGCGCTCGCGGCAGGATCTCGCTCCTCGCTGAGTGCGTTGCCGATGATGATCATCGCGGCTCGAGAAAAGCTTGGGCTTGACGCCGCAGCCAGTGGATTTGTGCTGCCACTGGCAGTCTCCATCTTTCGCGTGAATGTCCCCATCGCGTGGGTGATTGGCGTGATCTTTCTTGGGAAGGTGTACGGCGTTGACATCAGCGTCGGCACCGTGGCGATGGTCATTCTTACGTCAACGTTGCTCAGTTTCAGCGTACCGGGCATTCCCTCAGGTAGTCTATTCATTCTTGCGCCGGTTCTCGTGGATCTCGGACTGCCCGCTGAGGCGGTGGGCATCCTCATCGCGGTGGACGTCATACCCGACATCTTCAAGACGACAGCGAATGTGACGGCGCATCTGACAGCGGCCACGCTGGCGAGCAGTTCGACTCCTCGCACTGATCCGCCGGGGTGAGCGATTGATCTTACGTGCGCGTTCGAGGCGGGTGAATGCTCCCGCCTCGAACGCGGCGACTTATTTCACACCCAAATTCTTCTTCAAAAATGCGACCGTCTTGGGCCACCCGTCTTTCGTCGCTGCAACATTCGCTGCTTCTTCGGCCATGTCGCGCGTTGCTTTTGGATCGTCTTGCGCGCGAAGGAATCCGTGCGTTGCACCTTCGTAGTTGGTGCCCGAGTAGTTCTTGCCGAGCTGTTTCATAAGCGAGTCGAGTGCGGGCATGGAGGCGCCAATACGCGCGTCCTTCGATCCGCTCAGTAACATCACTGGCATCTTGATTTTCGCGAGTGAATCGGTATCAATCGTAGCCGGCACTGCGGCCGCGGTGGCCGTGGCCGGCGAACCGCCCTTTGTGTACGGCATCCCGTAAAACGCAACACCGCCCGCAAATCCTTTCACGCCGTTGTTAATCGCGTGCATGAACACCGTCTGTCCGCCCCAGCAGTATCCGATGATGCCGTACTTCTGTTGCGCTGACGGCAACATCATGGCGTAGTTCGCGGACGCGTTGACGGCTCTATTGCGCTCTGCCGATCCGATGGCGCGAATGAGCTTCGTTGCGGTATCGCTCGCGAGTTCGACAGTGCTTGGTCCGCCGCGCACACGCGAGAGAATATCGGGCGCGACGGCGATGAATCCTTCTGCTGCTACTTGATCAGCAACGCCACGCACCCACGTGCTGAGTCCGAAGATTTCGTGTACGACCACCACGACCGGCGCTTTCGTTTTTGTGGTGGGGTAAACGACGTACGCCATCAACGAGTCGGTCGACCCAGCCTCCCACGCGATCTTCACCCATTCAGAATGACGCGGAGAGGCTTTGAGTCGCGCGTCGGCCGTGATCGCGCTGGCGGGCAATCCCGCCATGCCTTGAGCGCTTTGATTCCTGCGTTCGACGCCGTCAACGATGATGCGCGGCGCGGCCATGTCCGCTGCACTCATATGCGCCATATGATCGTCTGCGGGCATCGCTGACGACTTGAGCACCTGCGACTGCGGGGAACTGCGTTGCATGCTACACGCGCCAAGCGCGAGCGCGGCAAGGGCGTAAATACGTCGAGACATGTGAAATCCGTTCGGAGGTAAGTGAACGCGTGCGGACGCATCAGAAATGTCGAGGAATTAGGGACGCTGCGCTAGGACTCAGCGCCAACCTCTAGTCCCTAATCCCTAATCCCCAATCCCTAATCCCTATCCCCTAATCTCCATCGTCATCGTCGCCCACTTCGATTCATAGTCCACTTTGCCGTCAGACACCGGCACCATGCGGATAAACTTTACATACCAGCGACCGGCGCGGGGAAATTGAATCGTCGCGATCCCATCTCCGTTGGTACGCACCGTTTGTGTTGAGAGTCGTGTATCGCCGCTCGCTCCGGTGCGACCGCCCACCAGCACGAGCTGGTTCGCGACTGGTGCGCCGTCTACGAGGCAACGGACACGCAGCGCTCCGCCGGGATGCACCTCGTACGGATTTGACAATGGAACGATTTCGGCGGGATAGCCGAATGGGGTTTGCCAACCGGTGGTGTGCGTGTTGCCAACTTGAAAAATGGCTTTGATGTGCTTCGAGTACCGCTCGCGCGCGGGCTTCGTGAGCGAGCCGTCCTTGCGGCGCGCGGCCAGCACATCGGGGATTCCATCATCAGCCAAATACGCGTTGAACGCTTTGGCGTCGAGTTGAAATTCTTTCGTCTTGGTGGACAGACCAACGACATACGTACCGGCCGCCGCGGTGGTGTAGCTCATCCACGAAGTATCTGTGCGCGTGTCCCAATGTGCGCTATCCACCTTCGCGCGCCCAGTCGGCGCGACGACGCTGAGGTCCGCGACGCGCGCCCACTCGATGGCGTTTTCGCTCTTTGAGAACGTGCCGTTGAGGACGGGCATTCGCAGGGCCGTTTGCGGAGCGACGAAGAACGAGGTGAGACGCCAGAACATGTCATGCGCGTGGAGGGCGGACGCGGTGACAGCGAGCAGCATGAACATGGCGAGGCTACGGAAAACTCGCATCGATACTCCGGAGGGGGGTGCCTCAACATTAACAGCCGGTTTCACGCGGAGGCGCGGAACATGCGTAAAATTATCATTTTCCTTTTTTTGATTCTTTGCTTGAAAGTGCGATCTCCCGGAGCACAAAAGTGTCATTCGCGGTTGGCCGTTGCTGTTCGAGCGACACCCTCCTCGAAATTCCCCGAAGCGCCTGGTTTTGTTTTGTTTTTCCTCCGCGTCCTCCGCGCCTTCGCGTGAAACAAAGAGGACCGCCGCTAGCCTCGCCGCATCAATTGCCGCATACTGCACGATATCTATCCCACACCGACAGGCGGACTTGTGCGTTCATTTCGCGTTCGTAGCACCTTCGTAATCGCGGCGCTCGCGATTTCAGCAGCAACGGCCCTTGCCCAGTCCACTGACCGCTTCGCGGGTATGCGTTGGCGACAAATTGGACCAACGCGTGCGGGCCGAGCGCGCGGTATATCCGGCGTGCCAAGTCAACCCAATGTGTTTTACATCGGCTTTGACAATGGGGGGGTGTGGCGCTCCACCGATTACGGCTCCAACTGGGAGCCGATCTTTGACGACATGGGAACAGGGTCCGTCGGAGCGATCGCGGTTGCCCCGTCAGATCCGAACATCATTTACGTAGGCACCGGTGCTGGCATCATTCGACCTGATCTCGCGGTTGGCGACGGTGTGTACAAATCCACGGATGCAGGCAAGACATGGACGCATCTCGGATTGCGACAGAGCCAGATGATTGCGATGATCGACGTCGATCCGAAAGACCCCAATCGTTTGTTCGTCGCCGCACTCGGTCACCCGTATGGACCGAATGAAGAGCGCGGAATTTTTCGCTCGACTGACGGCGGTAAGTCATTTACGAAGGTGTTGTATCAGGACGAGTACACGAGCGCCAACGATGTTCGTATCGATCCGAGCAATTCCAACATCGTGTACGCAACGTTGTGGCAGCAACAACAGAGCTTCATTGAAGGTCTCGCCTTTGGTGGCACGAGCACAGGCATTTTCAAATCGGTAGACGGCGGTTCGACTTGGAAGCCGATCAGTGACGGACTTCCAAACGTCATTCAAGCAAACATTGCCATCGCGCCGAGTAATCCGCGCGTGCTGTACGCGACAGTAGCGGGTACGCCGAAAGACGGACCGGCGTCACGCAGCACGACTGGTACCGTCGGTTTCTTTAAGTCGACGGACGCCGGGGAGCATTGGCATTTAGCGTTCAACGATCCGGTTGCGGCTGGCGGAATCAAGCCTGCAGCACCAGACCCACGACCGCTCAATCGTATTGGTGGCGGGGACCTACCAACGATCGTCGTCGATCCGAAAAACGAAAACGTTGTGTACAGTGCGTCAACCGTGTTCTGGCGTACTGAAGATGCAGGGTTGACGTGGTCCGCCGTGCGCGGTGCTCCGGGCGGAGACGATTATCAGAAGGCATGGATCAATCCCATCAACCCGAACATCGTGCTCGTGGTGTCCGATCAAGGTGGCGTTGTGTCGGGCAATCGTGGCGTGTCGTGGAGCAATTGGTATAACCAACCCACCGCCGCGATGTATCACGTGTCCACCGACAACGGATTTCCGTACCGCGTGTGTGGTGGGCAACAGGATTCTGGCAGCGCGTGTGTAGATAGTCGATCAATGGACGGGAAGATCACGTTTCACGATTGGCATCCGGTCAACATTCAGGAATACGGCATTGCGGCGTCGGATCCGAAAGATCCCGACCAAGTGTTTGGCAGTCAACGCAGCGGCGTGTCGTTGTACAATCGCAAGACGGCGCAAACTACGGCGGTTGGCCCCGACGCGAGTGGTACGTTGCCGGACGGCGGTGCGATGAATCGCAACGTGCGGACGATGCCGATTAACTGGTCGCCGGTGGACAACCACACGTTGTACTACGCGTCGAACGTAGTGTGGAAGAGCGTGGACCGCGCGCATAGCTGGACGCGCATTAGTGGTGACCTCGCACGCGCAACGTGGGCCGTTCCGACAAGCGCCGGTAAATATGCAAGTGGCGTGACGCCCGCCGCGCTGGGTAGCATTACGGCGTTGTCTCCTTCACCAAGGTCATTGAGTGTCATTTGGGCGGGTACCGACGACGGTAACCTGCAGGTGACGATGGACGGCGGATTGAAGTGGACGAACGTTACGCCAACCGCGATGCGACCGTGGACGCGCATCTTCAATATTGAGGCTGGACATTTCGATACGCAGACCGCCTATGCGGCCGCGAACACGCTACGTCTCGACGAACTTAATCCGCATTTCTTGCGCACGCATGACGGTGGCAAGACGTGGACGGAGATCAACACGGGTATCGCGGGCGGTGCGGTATCGAATTCCATTCGCGAGGATCCGCGCAAGAAGGGACTGCTGTACGCGGCCACCGATCTGGCCGTGTGGGTGTCGTTTGACGACGGCGATCATTGGCAATCGCTGAAGAACGGCATGCCCGCTGTTTCTGTGCGTGACCTGCAAGTGAAAGACGACAGCACTTGTATGTGTGCCGATCTCGTTGCCGCCACCCACGGACGCGGCTTCTATATTCTCGACGACATCACGCCATTGCGTCAGGCAGCAGCGATGCAAGCGGCGAAAAGTGCAAGCGCGGCCTATCTGTTCAAACCAATCACAGCGGTGCGTATCCGGTTTGCAACGAACGAACCGACTCCGTGGCCCGCCGAGTTGCCGTCGGGTGAAAATCCGCCGCCGGGTGGTATTTTGAATTACTACTTGCCTTCCAATGCATCTTCGCCGGTCAAGTTGGAAATTCTCGACGCGATGGGCAAAATTGTGCGCACGTATTCAAGCGCAGAAAAAGCGCTCGATCCTGAGCCCGGTGTTGATCAAGCGGCCTACAACAAAGTGTGTCAGCAAACACCGAGCGCACCGTTTTGCGGACTCCCGTTGTATTGGCCAGCGCCCGCCATGGTGATGTCCGATAAGGCTGGATTTCATCGCTTCAGTTGGGATTTGCATTTCGATCCCGTGTCACCCGAAGATGTGGTTCCAGTCGGTGATGATGAAGCGCAAGGTGCGGTACCGTACCGCACCTATCCCGCTGTGAATTCACCGTGGGCGCCAGCGGGTTTGTACACGGTGAAGTTGACTGTAGACGGCAAGAGCACATCGCAACCGCTCGTGCTCAAGCTTGATCCACGCGTCAAAACCAGCGCGCTCGGATTGACGCAGTTGGCCACGTTAGGTGGGGAGATGTATCACGGCGCGGTCGCGACGCATAAAGCGTTTGTCGAAGCGCGCGGACTCATCGCGCAGCTCAATAAACTGAGCGGCACCGATGTCGATGCGTTCAAGGCGCAGATCGAAGCGTTGGCACCAACCGGTGCGCAGGTGCGCAACGTCCGCGGCTTTCGTCGTCGCGGGCCTGGTGGCGCGGCGGCGCCGTCACTTGAAAGCGTGAGTAACGCGATGCAAGCAGCAGCGATGGCGATGCAGGGCGCCGATGTCGCGCCAACGGCAATTCAGGTGGCTGCCTGCACAGCGGCGCGCAGGCAAGGCGCGACTGTGATGCCACAGTGGACCGCGTTGAAAACAACGGTGCTCGCGGCATTCAACTCCAAACGCAAAGCCGCCGGTCAACCAACAGTGAGTTTGGGAGAGTAGCGCGCTATTGTAGGGTCGGTTCACGCGGAGACGCCGAGGGCGTCTCCGCGTGAAAGCTACTTTCAAACAATTCGTTATCTGATGCGGGGCATCCGAAGAAATCGCTCAACTTCCGGCCATACCAACTCGGGACGTTCGGCGTACGTGAAATGCGCGGCGCGCGGCACCTTAAACAGGCGCGCATGCGGCAACGCGGTTGCCCACTCTTCTACCAGATCCATCGGAATGGCCTCTTCTTCTCCGTGCACCACAAGTACGGGCGCCGTCACGGCTTTGAGCTGTTCGCGGATATCCCAATCACCATAGGATCCCATCACCAACCGATTGGTCGTACGTAAACCAAAGCGAATGCCCTTCGGATCGGACGCGCACAAATCGGATTTGATGAGCGATAACGTGCGATCCGGCTCCGCAAGCCGTGGACGCATGGCCTCGTTCCAGTACGCGCGACAAGCGGTACGTGCGTCTTGGGTTGTGTCAACTAACATTCGATTTGCTTCACCCATACGACGACGTGACGCGCTATCCATGCGCGCATTCAACGCTTGACCAAAACGCGCGTTGAACGCCCCGCGACGCGGCGGTACCGGTCCGAAGAATACCATGCGTTGCACGACAGTCGGATGCGCGATGGCATACGTTGCGGCCAATAATGGTCCATAAGAATGCGCAATGAGTGTCACGTGTACGAGCTTGAAGTGCTGCCGCACCGCATCAAGGTCAAGCACCTGCTGTGTTGCATTCAGGCTCGACGTGTCACTCGGCAACGTAGAGCGACCCGTGCCGCGTTGATCGTAAAAAATGACCATGTGATGCTCAGCCAGTGGAGCGAAATCTCCAGCGATGCTTTCAAGATCGACGCCAGGTCCTCCGTGGATGGCAATCACGGTGTCGCGACCGCGCCCAACCACACGGTAGTACAAACGTGCGCCGTCCGGTGTCGCAACGTATCCAGTCTTCGTTGGGATGCGCTGCGCGACCAAATGTGAGGGCACCGTTGCAAACACGAGGACGGCCAACACGAGCGTGCACACTGCGCCCATCGATTTTTGGATCATACAAGCTCCCCTCGGTGCAAAGTTCAAACGCTGATCGTGCGTGTGCTAATTTCCTCCGATAGTGGTAAACATCGCGGTAAACGCGAAGCCCGGCAATCGCTACTGCGATTGCCGGGCTTCCGCAGATGTTGCTAAAGGAACGCGCTTACAGTCGTCGTTGCGAGCGACTGACCAGTCTTCGTATCTACCAACGTAAGCGTGAATGTGTGAGTGGTCCGTAGGCAATTCACCAACGTCGAATTCGCGTTCCAGTTCACAGTTTCGCCGGGTGCCGTGTTCTTTGCAGCGAGGAAATGCGGCACATTGACGTGGCACACCGGATCGGGATTCACATCGTTGACCACGACTTCAAACGCTTCGTTTCTGGTGCTGCAGTTTGTCGCACTACCGTTGAAGCCGATGCCGATACGCGTAGTGTATACCACGATATTGTAGGTGTTAATGTTCGAGGACAGCGTACCGCACGACATCGCAACAGATCCACCGCCACCGCCACCTCCCAAAAGCGACGTGTCCGTCGAGGAGCTGCCTTGGAATGCCGGACGCGCGGCTGGCGACGTCAGGGTGCTCCCGTCTTTGCTACATGCGGCGAGAAACGCGGTTGCCGCGACAACGCTGAGAAGCACGCGCGCACAAACGAACATGTTGGAACTCCATCGGAAGTTGGCCGGCAGTCTCCGCATCGCGATCGTCGCCACGCGTCCGCCATTGAGCATTTCCTAAGCACAACACGCGCCGCTTTTCGCAGGTGCGATGAAATAACCGCAAAGCGTGCTACGACATTGTCTTGATCCGATTGCACGCGTCAAATACATACTGATCGCGCACTATCAAACTGTGCATGCCGTATCGAATCGATGCTATTGTTGCCTGCTCCAATCGCCGAGTTGCATCCACCAACCGTCGGGGCGCAATCCAACAGGATGCACGTTCCGCCGCACCCCGCTCAAGTTCCACGGTTCGTACAACCATATCGCCGGCGCGTCATCCAAAATCACCGCGTACGCGTCGAGATACTTTCGACGAGCGCTCGATGTGCTCGTTTGCTGTTCGGCGCTGTCGAGCAAGGCATCGAAACGCACACTCGCATAACTCCCAAAATTCTCACCACCTTGAGCACGACCGGCACCCGAGGTCCACACGCCCCGAATGCCGCTGAGTTCCGGGTCGGCGCTCAGCGCCATCACTGCCGCCTCGAAATCACCTTTGGCGAGGCGTGCGTTCATCGTATTGAATTCAACCTTCTCAACATCCATCTGCACGCCTACCGTACGAAAGAGTTGTTGCAGCAGCACGGCGATACGCAGACGTTGACTACTCGACGATGGTACCAACGTGCTGAAGCGAAGCGTGCGTCCATTGCGCGCGCGAACCGCGCCTGGTTGTGTTGCACGCCAGCCGAGCGAGTCAAGCGTGTGGATCGCCCCCGCCGTGTCGAACGGGATGCTGCGAAGCAGCGTATCCGCACCCAATTGACTTCGCGTGACTGGTCCGAGTGCCACGCGCGCCCCTGTGTCGAACACGGCGCGCACCACGAGTGCGCGATCAACGGCCATCGACAATGCTCGCCGCAGTGCGGGATCCGCAAAGAGTGACGCGATGCGGGGCGATACACTTCGTGGCTGCAGATTGAATTGGAGAAATCCGTATACGAGCGACGGGGATTTGAGCAACTGCACGTCTGGATGTTTCGGAAACTCTGCGGCGGCGTCCGGGCGCACCGACTCCAGAAAGTCTGCGTCGCCCGTAAAGAGTCGCAGTGTTGCGACCGACGGATCTGGCGCGATAGTCCAGACAACGCGATCCAATTTCGGACGGCCGCGATAGTTGTTGCTGTCAGCCACAACTTCCAAGCGGGCGCCAGCCTGCCAGCTACGAAAGCGGAAGCGTCCACTGCCAATTGGATGTCGTGCAAACGCGGACGTGCGCCACGAAGCGCGCGGAATCGAATCAAGCAAATGCGCTGGCAAAATACGCATCTGACTCACGGCATCAGCAAACTGTTCTGTTGATCGGCGCTTGAACCATACGACTGCCGTTTGTGCGGTACGTACCTGCACGGAGTCAATGTTGTGCAGCGCCTGCGCAGTGGCGGAGCCGAGTGCAGAATCCACATACGCGGTCCACGTAAAGCGTACGTCCGCCGCCGTCACGGGTTGTGCGTCGTGCCAGCGCGCGCGCGGATTGATTGTAAACTCGATCGAGAGTGAATCGTTCGCCCACGCCCACTGTGTTGCGAGTGCAGGTGCGTATGACGTGGTTCCGTCAGGCGCTAGCACGGGTTGCGCCAGTCGGTCGAAAACCGCGTCCACCACTTGGAGCCCTTCACCAGTTATCGTCAGCGGTGGCAGCAACACATCCGCATCAGCGAAGGCGCTGACAACAAGCGTTCCACCAACGCTTTCTCTATGTGGTGTCGCGGGCCGGTCACATCCGAACACGGCAGCAATAATTGGCAAGGCAACGGTCAATGTTCCACGATGCAACGGGCGGACGAGGAGGGAGTGCTGGCGATGGCGCGTATTCGGCATGTCGAATTTCTCGCGGTGAATCCACGAGGAACCGAATGCCCCTCGTCAGGACAGCGGACGCCGCCGCGCCGCCAGCCACGCCGTAATGGTGGCCAACTCCGCTGGTGCGTCAAGCTCACGGAATATTGCAGCGGCGCGCTCGCCATCGTCTAGAGCCGCCTCAGCCTGTCCGCTCGCAACTTCCACTTGCGCGCGCGCCCAGCGCGATTCCGCTTCAATGAGCGCGTTCCCGCAAGTCACCGCGAGTTGCACCGCATTGTTGAGCGCCTCGCACGCTTCAATCAGTTTTCCGAGGGCGAATCGCGCAGTACCGCACAGACGGATCGCGTCGGCCTGTCGTGATGGATCGTTCACCGCCGCGAGATCTTGTGCGGCGCGAAATGCGGTCGCTTCCGCAAGCGCGGCGTCCCCGCGCAACAATGAAATTTCCGCTCGACCCACGAGCGTGAGTGCAACGAGATGTTCGTTCTTGACTTGCCGCGCAAAATCCGCCGCGCGCTGCTCATGCTCGTCGGCCTGCTCCAACCGTCGCAACTTGCGCAACGCAATTGCCGTGTTGTGATAGCTCTCGGCAAGACCGTTCACGTTGCCGAGGCGCTGATACGTTGGCATCGCCATCGCATAAAGGCCAAGCGCTTCGTCGTGACGCCCGCGAATGGTTGCAATGACCGCGAGGTTGTTGGTGGCGCGCGCGATGAGCAAGTCATCACCGTCGATGTGTCCGAGGTCGAGCGCGCGATGAAACGCGAGCGCCGCATTGTGTAAGTCACTCTGCTCAAAACTGGCCGCACCCGCAAAATTGGCCGCGCGACGTATCGCGGCGCGATCGCCGCTCAGCAAGAGGAAAGCCTCTCGATCGTCGAGCCACCGACGCGCCGCTCGGGGTTCGCCTGTGCGCAGGAGCGCTTCTGCGTAGAGCGTGACGAGCGACGGAGCGAGACTCGTTTCACCAAGCCGACTTGCCGCAACGCCGCACAGCTCGTTCCACGCACCGGCAGCCGCAAGCGCCCGACACTCTGTCAGCAATGTTTCTGACGACGTGTGCATGTTGACGTGCAGCGAGCGGGGAACGGTCCGTGAACTAGTACGCGATCACGTAGTTAGTAAAGCCGCCAATGAACGAATCCACCTGACTGCTGCCGGAGCTGACGATGCTCGACACGCGGAGAAACGGATCATTAACGCTTTCCTGTCGGTAAATGGATAACGTGCGCTCCAACGCTCGATCCAAGTTGTCGACAACACCGTCGTGATTCAGGTCGCGATTCGTTTCGAGAAACGACATCCGAAGTTCCGCAACGTTTGGTCCAACAAAGCGAAGTCCCGATGGCTGGAACTGCACGATCAGCTTGAGCGGATCGAGGACGTTGATCGTGATCTGCACGGAGTCACCTGCCGCAAGCGGTGTTCCGTCCGGCAGAACGATTTGCGCGTTCTGACGAATGCGAAGGCGTAGCAGCGAACTCGGACTGCTCTGATCTGGTCGCGGATTATAAAAGATTTCCACGCGACGATCCGCTCCCTGCACGGCATAGAATGACACCGGAGCGAGTGAAAGACTCGGCGCATTCGACGCGGGCGAGAGAAAATTGATCGACGTGCTACTGCTGTTGCCTGGTCCGCCCTTCGTTGACACGGGAGAAAGGTCCAATAGGACGGACGTTGGAGACGGGCTATCGCACGCCGAAAACATAAACAGCATCGCGACGAGCGCTCCCTTCACAGAATTACGCATCTTGGTCACCGGAATCAGAGAGGAGTTCGAGGGATGTATCACCGTCCAACAGGCGCATCAAACGCGGTCGCGACACTCCGAGCTGTCTCGCCGCTTCGCTCTTATTGCCATTGCAGAGGCGCAGCATTTCTTCAACGGCCGCGCGCGTGAGCGCCGACAGTGTGGAAGGAAACGGCAAGGCACCGCCATACCGTATCGTATTGGCCGACCCGCCAAGTGCGAGGTCGGACGAATCGATAGTGGAATTGTTGCACAGCAGCACCGCGCGCTCCATTGCGTTGCGCAGCTCGCGAACATTGCCGCTCCACCTATGCAGTCGCAGCATCTGTTCGGCGGCCGCTTTGAGCACGGGTGGCTTCAGGCCGTAATCGTTCGCAAAGCGTGTGATGAAATGCTTCGCCAGCGGCACAATATCCGTCCGACGTTCGCGCAATGCAGGCAATGCGAGTGGTACCACATTGAGTCGGTAATACAGATCCTCGCGGAATTTGCCGAGTCGCGCGGCGGCGGCGAGATCGACGTGCGTAGCGGCGACAACTCGCACATCGACGGGGATCGAGCGTAATCCACCGACACGACGAATTTGTCGTTCCTCGAGCGCACGCAACAATTTTCCTTGAAGCGGCAGTGCAAGTTGGCCAATTTCATCCAAAAAGAGCGTGCCGCCGTTTGCCAGTTCGAAGAGCCCCGGTTTGGCGGACGTCGCATCCGTGAACGCGCCCTTCTCGTGGCCGAACAATTCACTTTCCAGCAGGTGCTCGGGAATTGCCGCGCAATTAATGTCGACAAATGGTGCGCTGCGACGCGGTCCGTTGTAATGAATCGCTCGCGCGAGTAGTTCTTTTCCTGTCCCTGTTTCTCCGGTAATGAGCACAGTGACGCCGCCGTGCGGAATAATCCGCGACGCGAGATCAAGCGCGGATCGCAAGGCCGGACTGTCACCGAAAATTCCTTCAAACGTGTACTTGGCATGTTCACTAGCGGTGAACTTGTCAGCATTGGCGCGCGCACGCTGCCGATCGGCGCGTTCCCGAACCCACGAGCGCAACAACTCGAGATCACCTGGGAGCGCGAAGTACTCGGCGGCACCGGCGCGGACGACCGTGACAGCGAGTCGATGACTCGCGATCGCGCCGACAACGGCAATTTCGAGATCCGGCACCGGATTGCTGCGCAGCAATCGTTCGACCTGATCTTCTTCTCCACCTGCCGCGATGAGCGCGATTGTCCCAGCTACATGACCAACGTCAGCGATATCCGAGACCTCGCGCATCGTGAGGCCGACGTCGGAGGCCAAGTCTGCCCAGACTGCGCCGAACGATGCACTGAGGCTTAAAACGGAGAGTGACAACTCGGTGTTATGGCATGAGGGCGACAAACGCGGTGCCCCCGCAATGGGAACGACTTGCGCTGCGTATTGGACGGTTTGAGACGCGAGAACATTCCCCCGCAGCGACGAGACGACGCGAGAAGTTCGGCGCGATGCAGCAGTGCGTCGTGTTACACACTCCGATGAAATGCTTCGCGCTTGCACCAGACTCCAGGAGATCGCGTGGGCTCGGCGAACCGAATTCGTGTGCCAATAGGATTGGCACAGCATACCGCGCACGCCAGTGGTAGCAAGTCATGCGCCGTCAGTCAAAATCGTTGAGGTACCGTCAACTCTATACACCATAAGATGTTGGTGTGAATCAGTGATCGTGCGAAGAGACTCGTGCTGTATCATTTTGTCGTACACAGGCATGAAACGTTACGATTGCTCACGCGCGGCAAGCGCCGTCTGCAGCCCGTCGCCGATGCGTTGGATGGCGATCACCGTGCCAACAATGACCAAACCGGGTCCGAGAGCGAGCCATCGGCTCGGACCCACCACGTCACTGACGTCGAGAAGAATGGTGCCCCAACTCGCCGTGGGTGGCTGTATCCCGATACCCAGATACGACAGCCCCGATTCGAGTAGAATAACTTGACCAATGCCCATCGTCGCGGAGACGATGACGAAGGGGAGTACATCCGGCAGCAGGTGACGCCACACGATATCGCGATCGCGAAGGCCGAGCGCACGGAGCGCAAGAATTCGTTCGTTGTTGCGTAAGGCGCGCAATTCGCCGCGCACGAGTCGGCTCAGTCCCATCCAACCAGTTGCCGCGAGAATTAATGCGAGCACGAAGGGGCGTGGCGAACCCCAAAGCCCGACGATCGTGAGCAACAGCAACACGCGTGGAATAGACAATCCCACATCAGCCAAGCGCATCAGCAATCGATCGCTCATGCCTCCAATAAATCCGCTGCAAAAACCGACGAGTGTGCCGATGCCGGTGGAGAGCGTCACCGCGACGATGGCAAACGTCAACGACACGCGCGCACCAGCAAGCATACGACTCAACACATCGCGCGAATACGGATCGGTCCCAAATGGATGCGTCCACGTTGCGCGATGACTGCTTAACATTACAGGATCCAGCAGCAATTGCGGATCGTATGGGGTAATCCACGGCGCGAGGAGCGTCGCAATTGCGAGCAACAGTAGAAAACTTCCGGCAAATCTCGCGCTTGGCTCGCCGCGTAATTGTTGCCACGCAGAGCGCGACGTCGGGTTGCTCACGTTGACGCGTTAGTCCATCGCGGATCGAGCAATGCGGCCACGCCATCGGTCAACAGACTTCCGAACAGAACGAGCAGGCTGCCGATCATCGCCGTCGCTGTCACGAGTGGATAGTCGCGCACGCCAATGGCTGACACGAGCAGCGAACCCATTCCCGGCCATCCGAAGACGCGCTCGATAAACACGGATCCGCCAACCAACGCCGGTAGAGACAGTCCGACGGTTGTGGCGAGCGGCCGCGCAGCGCGTCGCATCGCGTGATGCGTGAGCAAGCGACGCTCCGACACACCTTTGGCGCGCGTGCGACGCGTGATCTCGTCGTGCAACACCGCGTGCAGTGCCACGCGTTGCACGCGGGCAAACACGGCGGAGAACAGCAGCGTCAATGTGAGTGCAGGCAGCACGAGGTGGTACCCTCCGTCAATCAATGCGCGCCAGCCGTTGCTCGTGCCACAGAGTACCGGATCACAACGCCCGCTTAACGGAAAAATCGCAAACTCTGCACCAAGTACGGTAAGCAGCATCAATGCCAACCATACTTCGGGGATCGCACCGAGACCACTCGTGACGACGGAGAGTGTGCGATCCATTGGCTTCCCGGCGCGCACCGCTTGCCACGCTCCAATTGCGGCGCCGATAATAACGCTCGTTACGAGCGACGTTCCCATAAGCAAAAAGGAATACGGGAGTGCTTCGCCCAACGCGTCAGCCACAGGACGAAACTGTGAGAATGAGTAGCCCAAATCTCCTCGCGCAAGCGCGGCCACATAGCGCGCGTATTGCTCGATGAGTGGTTGATCAAGCGCATATGCGGCGCGCCAGTGCGCACGCACACTCGGCGCGACACGCGGATCGGTCATCGCGGCGGCAATGGGATCGCTTGGCGCAAGATGCAAGAGCGCGAACGAGAGCGTTCCGACGAGCCAGACGACGATTGCGGCGTCGAATAGTCGTCGTCGGGCGAGAATCCACATGTGGTGAATGTAGGCGAGGACGGATGACGAGCGCTGCTTACTTCCCCGGCAGCGCAAATGCCACCAACTCCGCCTCACTGCCAGCGCCTGTCGCAACTACGACGTACTGCGTGCCGCTCGCTGTCCGGTATGTCATCGGCACGGAATACGCTTCTTTGCCGAGGTCAAATGACCACAATGTTTTTCCGCTCACTTTGTCGATCGCATACAACACCGATCCACCACCGCTCACAAACAGCAGTCCACCATTCGTCACGATCGGTCCTGGCGCACCCGCTACGCCAAGTAGCGGCGGCAGTGCCACACCTTTCAGCATTGGGATTTTGCGAAGTTCCGGCGTGTCACCAAATGGAATATTCCACAGATGCTTGCCCGTATTGAGATTGATCGCCACGAGCGTTCCGTACGGTGGTTTATTGAGCGGGATGGTGGTGCCGCGTGCAGGAGCGCGTGCGGACGACGTCTCGAGACTTACGCTCACGGACGATCCTGGTAAGTCTGCCGTGTACGGCACATCAATGGTATCGGTACGCGTGTTGTTTTTAAAAATGCGATACATCACGGGACTGTTCGTTGCCTTGATGTAGATGATGCCCGATGACGGATCGAAAGCACCACCGCCCCACCCGGAGCCACCGATCGCGCCCGGCATGACGATGGTTCCTTGCATGGAAGGCGGCGTGTACAGCGCACCAAAGCGATAGCGACGAAGCACCTCCAACGCGCGTTGCTTGATCTCCGGTGTGAAATCCGCCACGTCGTTTTCACTAAAACCTTGCACGGCAAATGGCGCGGGCAATGTTGGAACGGGCTGCGTTCGCGACGTGGCCTCCCCGGTGACATCGCTCTGCGGTACTGCGCGTTCGACGATCGGCCAAACAGGCTTTCCACTGACACGATCAAATACAAACAGATAACCCATCTTGGTTGGCACCGCGACAGCATCGATGCGTTTGCCAGCCACGCGAATGGTGCCGAGTACGGGTGGCGCCGGCGGATCGTAGTCCCAGAGTCCGTGATGGGTCAATTGAAAGTGCCACACGCGCCGACCAGTCTTTGCATCGAGACACACAATCGATTCGCCGTAAAGACCGTCGCCCTTTCGCTCGCCGCCATACCAATCGTTGCTGGGTGTACTCACGGGTAAGTACACCAGGCCACGCGCCGCATCAAGTGAAAACGGCGCCCACACATTGGTGTGACCTGTCGTGCGCCACGAACCGTCTTTCCACGTGTTGACACCAAACTCCGATGAGTCGGGAATGGTGTGAAAACTCCACACGCGTTTCCCCGTTCGCACATCAAACGCTTGCACGTCGCCCGGCGGATCGTTCTGATATCGCAAGCGGTCGCCCACCCCGTTGCCAACGATCACAAGATTTTTATATACGACGGGCGGCGACGTATTGGTGTAATGCGTCTTCGTGACAGCGCGTCGCAGCTGTGCGGTGAGATCCACAACACCTGTATCCCCAAAGCTGCGAATGGGTTGTCCGGTTGCGGCGTCGAGCGCGATAAGATTCCAACGACTATTCATAAACACACGTCGTTGCGTGCCATCCGTCCACGTCGCCACACCGCGATGCACAAAGCCCGTGCCATTCGACGGTTGCCCGGACTTATAGGCGGCGGGATCGTACGTCCAGAATGGACGCCCTGTTGCTGCATTCATTGCCACAACGCGATTGTACGGCGTGCTGAAAAACAGGGTGTCGCCGATCATCAGCGGTGTCGCCTGGAAATTGCCAGGGCGTGCCGCAACGGTGGAATCTGAAGTGCGAATTGGTGCTTCGCCGGTGCGCCAACGCCACGCGACCGCGAGTTGCGCTACGTTGTTGCGATCAATTTGTGCAAGCGTAGAATACTTCGAGGCGCCAGCATCGCCACCGTACACGGGCCATTCGACGCGCTGTGCACTAACGAGTACTGGAATCACGCACAACACGACGAGCGGAGTACGCATGATGTGGCGCATAGCAACACGAGTTCTGTGTGAGATAGTTGGCGGAGGCTGACACGCCCAGTGCGAAACTCCACAGGCCACTGCGCGCGTAGTAACGTTAGCATTATATCCGAACCGAGGCGGGAGCACAGGTGACCAACGATCGTCGCTACAACGAACAGGAAATTTCGCTCATCTTGGAGCAAGCGGGTGCGGCGCACGAGCGAGCGCAGGATACGCCGTTTGCGGCACGCTCGGTGAGTGCGCGTGACGGACTGACGCTCGCGCAATTGCAAGAGATTGGCGGAGAAGTCGGCATCGATCCCGTATTTGTTGCGAACGCGGCACACGCAGTGGCGAGCGGTCTCCTCGTCCCGACACAACAGCGTACATGGCTTGGCTTGCCGATCGGCATTGCGCGAACGGTCGACTTTGGGCGCAACGTTTCGGATGACGAATGGGATCGCATCGTTGTGACATTACGAGAGACATTTGATGCGCGCGGTAAACTGCAGCGAGACGGCACCTTTCGACAATGGACCAACGGCAACTTACAAGCGCTGCTAGAGCCAACGGCTACCGGTCACCGGCTCCGGCTCAGCACGCGCAAAGGCAACATCACCGCACGCGTCGTGCTCGGCGGCACCGCCATGCTCGGTGCAAGCATCATGTGGCTCGGCATCATGAGTCGGGGCGGTGACGTCGCCTCGGGAGCATTGCTCGCGCCAGCGATATTCGGCGCGTTCGGTATTGCCCAATTGCTCTCGATCGGACTGCAACTTCCCCGTTGGGCACGAATGCGCGCATCACAAATGGAGACCATCGCTGCGCAAGCGATTGACGCGCGTCGATTGTTGCCGAATGAGAGCAAATCACAATATTAGGAGCACGATGTTGCGTCGTTCCCAACACGAAGGCCAACCGCTTCGTAATTTGAAGTAGCGTCTGAAGTAGCGACTGCTCCCCACCCCACGGACTTATGCTTTCCGCTCGTATTGCGCTGACCGCTGCGTGCTTTGCGCTTGGCGCCCCTGCCCTGACCGTTGCGCAATCCGCGTCGCCGGTCGCCACTCCGCCCGCGAAAGCTGCGTCCGCCGCCTCGCTCGCTTCACCAGAAATCAAAGCATTTGCGGCGGTTCATGTCGCCATCGCTACGGTTCACGATTCGATTGACGCGCAACTCGCACAGTCGCGCAACAAGACGGTGCAAATGCAAACGCAATTGCAAGAAAAGATGCGAACACTCATTGCCGAGACATTGAGGAAGAGCGGAATGACCGATGCGGAGTTTCAGAAGAAACGCTATTTGATTAGCACGGATACTCTGGCCCGCAAGTCGTTTGATGCGGTGGTGGCCGAACTGACGGGCGCGCCGACGCCGGGACAAGTGGTCGTCGTTGCGGGACCACCGCTGGTCGCAGTTCCGGCGGGTCCTGCTGGCGTACACCTCGGACACATAGTGAACAGTTTTATGGAGACGCCAGACAAAGCGGGTCTCTTACCGATGGCCATGACGGAAGCGCGCATTGCGATTCAACACGCTACGCTCGGGCTCCGTGCACCGGGCAATCTCGACATGATGAAGTTGCACGCGGGACACGTCATCAACGCGCTCAACCCCACCATCGTGACGGCGGGTCCGGGCAGAGGGTATGGAGTGATTCGTGCTGCGACCGGCGTTGCGACACACGCGGAATTGGCGGCAAAGTCTGAGGGTGCAGGACCGAATGTTTTGGTGCAAGCTCCGCGTGTCGCGACTGCGGCACGCAGCACCGTGGCGCGCGCGGAGCAGATCATCAAGCTTGCGCAGCAAGTGCAAGCAGCGACGGATGCGAACGCGGCGGCGACGTTGATGGGCGAAATGGTGTCGCTGTGCGGTCAGCTGGTAGCTGGCGCAGATCTCAATAGTGACGGACGCATTAGTTGGGATGGCGGCGAAGGTGGGCTGCAACAGGCGCAGGAGTCTGTGACGCTGGCGTTAGGGGTTAGGGGATAGGGAATCGGGATTAGGGACTACAAAAGAGGCCGGGGCGTTTTTCGCCTCGGCCTCTTTCCGTTCAATCCCTAATGCCTAATCCCTAACCCCTAGCATCCGACACAGCGATGGCTGTTCTTGGCGCCGAGTTTCTCGAGCAGCGCGATTGTTTCCGGAAACGGTCGTAGGCGTTGCACTGGTCCGTTCGCCATATCGACCGTGGTACGACCGTTTCGAGCAACCGCTTTTGGATCGGCGCCCTTACTCACGAGATATAGAATCATCTCGTTATCTCCGCGCGCGGCGGCGTGATGCATTGGTGTATATCCGTTGAGATCGCGCTGATTCACATCCGCGCCTAACTCTTCGACGAGATACTTCATTGCGGGCATCCAACCATCGGGTGCGTGGCGATGTGAGTTACCGGCGAAACCGTTGCCGTACCCAACCCCGGCGGCGCTATGAATGGGATACACGCCAGTGCCAGCGGGGAATGCCTTCGATGCCGAGTCCATCGCGGGATCGAGCGACGGTGGCGCGGGAATCCCTTCAAACAGTGCGGCGAGGCCAGCCGCACCGCCTGCACCGCCACCAGCTCCACCGCGTCCTCCCCCACGCCCGCCACGTCCACCACCACCGACGGTTGCACCAGCAGCAGCGGTCGTTGTATCACCGGCAACGGCGGCACCAGCTCCCGCCGCAGCACCAGCGGCCGCAAAGCCACCAGCACCGCCTGCTCCACCACGGCCACCGCGTCCTGCCGGTCGCGTGGACGGCACGTTCACGTCAGCACCATGCGCTTTGAGCAAGCGCATCGCATCGACGTCAACCGCATAGGCCGCGCGCCAAAATGGCGATGTACCATCGAGCATTTCAAGGCCACAGTTGGCGTTGCCGCAGTTGTCGTACGCAAAGAACCATAAATTCTTTTTCAAGCGTACGTTGACGTCCGCTCCAGCCTTGATGATGGCATCCATCAACTCCAGATGCGTGGTTTTCTGGTTCTGTACTGACTGCGGCTGCGGAAAACGTGATCGCGGCAACCATTCGGTATTGATCGCCGCATAGAGTGGCGTGAGTCCTGGTGTGCTGCTGAGTTTCACATCCGCACCGCGCTGGACCAGCTTGAGCGCAAGATCGAACTGGCCATTAATCGTCGCCATCAATAACGGCGATGTGCTGTCACCAGCACTGCGTTCATTGATGTTTGCGCCTCCATCAAGCAAGGCCATCGCAGCCGCGATGTTGCCTTGCCGCACGGCGTGATGCAACGCGGACAATCCGCCCATCGATCCGACAGTTCCGGCAAATCCGGCCACCCGACCGTCTGCCGTGTCGGCCGGCAATATCACATCGGCGCCACGCGGTGCAAGCGAATCTTTCGGTCCGGCATTTGGCAATGCACGACCGGCCGTGATGGCGTCTTGGATTTGTGTTGCGGTGAGCGTTTGCGTGGGCGGCGCATCTGGCGGACCGCGACTGGCAAACGCGGCCAGTTGCGCGGGCGTTGGTGCTGCACCGGCAGCGAGTGGATCAACAATGCCACCGCCACCACCGCCCGCACCGCCACGACCAGCTGCCGCTGCTGCCGCGTTCTTCGCCGCTGCCGCCTTCAACGAATCGCGCATCTTCTCTGGCAAGTACGAGAGCAACACGTCGTTGCGCTTTTTCGCCTGCGCGGTTTCACGCGCGTTCTGCGCTTGCAAATCAACTGTTTTGGTGAGGATGTTGGCATCAGCATGATTCTGCAACAACACCTTGATCGCGTCCGCGCGATTGGCGTTTGCCGCAAACATCAAGGGCGTCTGCCCCCACTCAAATTCGCGCGCATTAATGTCGGCCTTCTTTGCGATCAATGCTGCAACGGCGTCCGCACTGGACGACGCGGCGGCCAAATGCAAAGCTGTGGCACCGCCAACCGTGAGCGCATTGGGATCAGCGCCGGCAGCAAGCAACGCCTTCACCACGGCAGCGCGACCATTGCGCGCAGCCACGTGCAACGGTGTGTTGGCGCCAATGCGCGTCGTAGCTGAAACTTTTGCACCGGCCCGCAACAACAGTTCGGTCATCGCCGCATCACCGCGATCTGCCGCCCAATGCAACGCCGTCATGCCGTCGCCCTGCGCCGCATTCACATTCGCTTTTTGCGCGATGAGTGTGCGCACCGTGGACATCTCGCCACGCATCGCGGCGTCGGCGAGCGACGTGACAACACGCTCACTACGGGGCGGTGTTGTTGCCGCCGCCAAGAGCAGCCACGCACCCAGCAGCGCGCCCGAGCGCAACACCGTACGACGTATTCCCCACTGAGGAGCCGCAGCAACGTTCATCATGGTCTCCTACGCGTTAAGCGAGAATGCACCTACGCTGTCACCGAAGCTGCGCACATCGTCTACACCGAGCTTGTGCAAGAGCGAGAGCATGACGTCGGCCATCGGCGTTCCATCAGGTGCCTTGAGATGCAGGTTATTCGCCATCTGCCCGTTTGCACCACCCAAGAGAATGAGGGGGCACCGACGGTGATTGTGAATGTTCGGATCGCCCATCGGCGAGCCGTACATGATGAGCGTTTTGTCCAACAAATTGCTATCGCCCTCCTTCGTGTTCTTGAGCTTGTCGAGGAGGTACGGCAGCTGCGCGACGTGGTAGCGATTGATCGTATTGAAGTCCATGATCGCCGATTCGCGCCCACCGTGATGCGACGCCGGATGAAAGCCCTTATTCGTACCGCTTTCCGGAAACGTGCGGCTGGACGCATCGCGCCCCGTTTTAAACGAGAACACGCGCGTCATGTCCGACTCAAACGCGAGCACCTGTACGTCGAACATCAACTTGACATGCTCGTCAAACGAATCCGGCACACCGGCTGGCGCTTCAGGCAGCGCACGTTCGGCGCCACTGCTGTTCCGTGCTTCCACGAGCTGAATACGACGTTCGAGTTCGCGGATATTTTCTAAGTATTGTTCGAGACGATGCCGATCTGACGCGCCCAAGTCGCGTTTGAGCGTGGCCATTTCGCCAGTCATCCAATCCAGGATGCTGCCGTTGGCTTTCCGCCGCGCGGCACGATCCACGTTATTCGATCCAGTACCAAACAGCAGATCAAACGCCGCGCGCGGATTACGAATCATCGGCAGCGGCTGCGTGGGCGACGCCCAGCTGATCGTGTCCGTGTACGCACACGCGTAATTGTATGTGCAGCCGCCCGCCTGATCGAGATTCTCGATGCACAATTGCATCGACGGAATCGCGGTGTCTTGGCCAAGTCGTCGCGCGACGATCTGGTCGAAGGATGTGCCGACGTACAAGTCCGATCCCTGGGTCTGTTTCGGATGCGATTGCGTGAGGAACACCGCGCTCGATCGGAAATGGTCACCGCCAATTTCCGGCGCATCAAACGGCTCGGCCATGCGCACATCCGTGTTGCTCACCACCGTCAGGTACTTCTTCCACGGCTCGAGCGACGCGAGTGCGCCTTCGGGATTGAGCTGAAAATCTCGTCCAACGCCTGCTGGCGCCCACAAGTTTTTTGAAGCGCCCCACGTGTTACTCCCCGCCGCGCCGTGCACGGTTTCAATGCAGATAACGCGCGTTTTGTCAGTGGGGGCAGTGCTCGCGGCCATCGCCCCGAACACGCGTCCCGCCGGCTTCATCGCGTCAAGATACGGCAACGCGATAGTCGCACTCAATCCGCGGAGGAACGTGCGACGATGCAGATGCTTCTGGGTGAGAAACGTCATGACGTTGGGTCCTTGAGGGGACGAAGGAAGTGTGAAACGTGAACGACTAGTGTGACGACGCGTCGGCCGAAATCGGATCGGCGCGCTTGCTGCGAAATGCACTGCTATTCACCACGCCCATCACGAACGCGGAGATTTTATATCCCTTGGATTCGGCATCTTTCGCGATCAGGCGCACCGTGGCCTGATCGAAATCTTCCACTCGTCGACCGATGGCGTAGGCCATCAAATTTTCAGTAAAAGACCGCACCAGCGGGATGGGCCGAGAGAGCAACGATTTATAGAGATCGGTGGGCGTGGCGACTTGGACGCCGTCATACATCTGACCACGCGTGTCGAGTGGCGCCCCGTTTTCACGATAGCGCAACTTTCCTGTCACGTCGAAATTGTCAAGCGCCAACCCGATCGGATCCATGTACTGATGGCACGCTTTGCACGTGGGATTCGCACGGTGAATTTCCATGCGCTGTCGTGTGGTGAGCGGCTTGCCGTCTTTCGAGCCTTGCGTCTCTTCTAAGTCAGGAATGTTTGGCGGCGGCGGTGGTGGCGGCATGCCGATCAACACTTCCATCACCCACTTACCACGCAGCACCGGCGACGTGCGATTGCCCAACGATGTTTGCACGAGCATGCTGCCCTGTCCGAGCAATCCGCGACGCGTGTCGTCGGGATACTGCACCCTCCGGAACTCGTCACCAGTGACGTTCGGGAAACCGTAATGCTTGGCCAATCGCTCGTTGACGAACGTGTAATTGGCGGTGTACAAATCGAGCATGCTCTTATCGTTCTTCACGAGATCGTTAAAAAACAATTCCGTCTCGCGTTGCATCGCGGTCGTTACTTGCTGGTCGTAATCCGGAAAGAGAAATGCATCCGGATGGACTTTTTCCAAGTCCTGCAAACGCAACCACTGCGCCGCAAATCGCGTTGACAACGCTTCGGAACGCGGGTCAGCGAGCATGCGCTTGACTTCGGCGTTGAAAATAGCTTTGTCGGACAGCTGCTGATGACGCGCAAGGCTGATGAGGCGTTCATCGGGAATCGTGCCCCACAAGAAAAACGACAACCGCGAGGCGAGGTCGAAGTCACCGATGCGATAGTCTTTACCGGCCACCGCGTTCACCGGCGCCGGTTCGAAACGGAAAATGAAATACGGACTGGCGAGCACGGCTTGCACGGCACTCTGTAAACCATCTTCGAACGCGCCCTTGTCGGCGGATTTTGCGGCGCCATCATAGAACGTCATCAAGCTGGATTTGTCGCGCGCCGTGAGTGGACGACGGTATGCGCGCGTTGCCAACCTCGTAATGATTTGATCGGCGCAGGCACGCTGCGCAACGCGACCATTCGGATTACACGTAACCAGCAGCCGACGGCTGGGAGACTCCGACACGCCGGTGACGCGATATGGACCGTTGATGTCCACTTCCATCAACGGCGGTGCTTCGGTCGTACCAGCCGCCGCCGTACCCTGCGACGCACGCGACCATTCATGCGGCTTGATAAGGTCTTCGTACGGCCCTTCGGTACGGCGCACAAACGCGACGGATACTTTGCGCTGTCCGGCTTTCACTTTGATTGGCTCGCTGCGCACGTAATCTGCACCGGCAGGCGCGTCAGCCGAGCCGTTGTTGCGTGCAATGCCCTTTTCGTACTTGAGCAACGCGACCTGCTCACCGTCAATCGAAACCACGAGATCTTCGAGACGAGCACCCATACCGCCGCCAACATTTAACTTGAACTCGTACTGGCCATCGGCGGGGAACGTGTGCGTGACAACCATACCGCCGCGCGTTCCGTACGGCGTACCGTCTACGTGGTCCCACGGATGCTGCGAACCAAACGGTGACGTCTTGTACGCGGTCTGAGCAGGCAGCGCACGTCGATCACCCAGCGCCATGCGACTTACCGCGGCCGCGGCATTCAAGTACGACTCAAGCAAGGTCGCCGACAGTGCCTGTGCGTCGGAAATGTTGTCGAAGTTCGCGCTCTTTGTGTCGAGTGGGAGATAGTCGCCGGCGATGACTTGCACGCCGAGGAGATCTTTCACGACGCGCTCATACTCGGGGCGATTGATGCGTTGAAACGTACGCGTACCCGGATTGATAGGGCCAGCGTGATCGATCGTTGATTCGATCGTTTCGACTAACGCCAACAGTGTGTCACCCGTGGGTTTTTTGGAGCCCGGCGGTGGCATCATCTGCGCACGCAATTTACGAATCATTTTTTCGGACACCGCCACGTGGGACGCGGCGAGATCAACGTCATACTCGGCCAATACTAAGTTGCCCTTCTTTTGCGTGGCGCTATGACATGATCCGCAGTAACGCTGCACAACGCCGGTGAGCGCAGCACTCGAAATGCCACGCGATCCGGTGGTCACCGCGCCACGTACGGCAAGCAGCGACGGCCGAACACCCCTCGCTGGTCGCGGAATAGACCGTAACGACGTGGTTAACGCTGAGGACGACGGCGTTGCGGGTGGCGTTGATCGCACCGATGGGGGCGAGGAAGCGCTCGTGAGCGCGAACGCCGTCAACACTCCGGTACTCGCCAAAAACAAGTTCATGCCGAGCGCTCCTTGCACGTGGTGCAAGACTGTGCGTTACAGCCCGCGACACCTTCGGGCGTTACAAGCCGGGGGAGGGAGACCGGACTCGCAGTATATCGTATATGGAGTATTCACCAGCGTGGACGAGCCGGAAAGGGGTCCATCCACAACAAATACGCTTTGGCCGTGGTGAGCGTTACTCCGTTCGTCCCAACACGTTGCGTAGCGAGCCGAGCTCGCTATCACAAAGCCGCCCTTGACTCAAAGAGTCTTCAAATCTCGTTGCGTTTGGCGAATTGCCCGATGTGATCGGCAGCGCGAAAGGCGAGTGCCTGAATCGTCATCGTTGGTTGGCCACGACCGCTCGTCACGAATGAACTTCCGTCCACGATAAAGAGATTTTTTACGTCATGCGCCCGATGGTATTTGTCCACAACTGACGTTTTTGGATCGTTTCCCATACGGCACGTCCCGAGTAAGTGCACCGTGCTGCCGGGATCGTCGGAAATGGGCTGGTCGTGGATCTTGAGCGCGCCGGCGGCACTCAGCAGGTCACGTCCCCGGTCCTGGAAGTACTTGTAAAGACGCAGATCGTGCTCGTGCTCCTTGAAGGTGACGCGCATGGCCGGTAGGCCCCACGCGTCCTTGAGCTCGGGATCGAGTGACACGCTGTTGCTGGCCACCGGAAGCGAAGTGGTGTGGCCGTACGACGAGAGCGAATTGAGAAACCACGGTCGCAGTCGCTGCTTAAAGCCCGCACCCCACTGTGGACCACCGCTCGGCATTTCCATGGTGCGGAACAGCGCGGGCACGGAGATGCGAAAATCGTATCCGCCGCCGCCGATGAGATTGAGTTTTGGGTCGAGCTCGTACAATTCGTGCGTGATGCGCGTGACCACCGGCCCTTTATGCGCGTGCACTTCGTGTTCAAACTCGCCATGCGAAATACCAGCGCCGTTGAACATGAATCGTGTGCCCACCGTGCCGCTGCTATTCGCCAATCCGTTGGGAAAGCGATTGCTCTTGGACATGAGTAACAAACGCGGCGTCTCGGCACCGTTCGCGCACACCACCACCGCCTTCGCGCGTTGCACTACTTCTTTTTTGTCTCGGTCAAAATAGATGACGCCCCTCACGCGACCCGTGTCATCCGTTTCGATTTTACGCACGTAGCTGTGTGTGCGTAACTCGCAGCGACCGCTCTTTAGTGCCTCGGGAATCATGGTGTAGTTGGCGCCGGATTTCGCGCCCCACTCGCATGGAAAACCGAGACAGAAACCGCAGTTGTGGCAGGGCTGTCGTCCATTGTATTCGCGGGACAACAACGCCATCGATGCGGCCTTCGAACTCCACCCGAGTTTTTTGCACCCGACTTCGAGCAACACGCCCGGTCCGTGCACATTGACGGGCGGCAACGGAAATGGCTTCGAGCGATGGGGCTCCCCTTTCGCGTTGCTCTCTTCGCCTGATACACCAACGGCCCACTCGACGGCCGAGTAGTATGGTTCGAGTTCGTCGTACGTGATGGGCCAGTCGGCGAGGTCGGCGCCAGGCACGCCACCGCGTTGCGAAAATTCATTGAAGTCAATAGGACGAAAACGCCAATAGTTACCGGTGAAGTGCAGTGTGGTACCACCCACCGCTTTCGCGTACTGCACATACGGACGACGTTTCGCGACTTCGGACGATGTCGCACGCCACGTTTGTGGTTGTGTATCAGGGTCGTTGGTCCACCGATTCCACACGAGCGCGCCCAGCTCATCGTGTTCCATGTCTTCCGGCGGCACGGCACGGCCCTGCTCCAAGAGCACGACATCAAAGCCTTGTCGCGTGAGTTCGCGTGCGACCGACGCACCGGCAACGCCGGACCCGATGATAACGAAATCGACCGGTGTGTCCGTGGGAAATGTCTTTGTCGCGACCGGCTGTGTTTGACGCATCAGAGCACCCGTCCGAGCAACGTCATTTGGTTTTCCGGACGATCATACCAACCGAACGGCGGCTTCTGCTCCATGGTGTGTTCCTGTCCAATAAACTTCCATCCGACGAAATCGCGATTGCCGCCGTATTTGGGCAAGGACAGAAAGCCCGCGATGGTGGCGAAACGCATCGCTCCAAAAAACGGCGTCTTCTCCATAGATCGCAACGTCAGATCCTGTTGCTCGGCGGTGAGTGCCGCGAATGTGGTCTTCCCGGGAAATGTGTTTGTCACGTATTTTGACAGTGCGACGAGGCCTCCATCAAATAACGGCACTTGTTCTTTGGCCGCGGCGCCGAGCATGCGATCAATGAAATACACGACGCCGGCTTCTTTGGCGCCCGGTGCATCGTCGGTTGGAATAATGCGCGACGCGATGGCGTCGATGTCCGCACCTTGCGCGACGGAAAAGTGGGTCAGCGTCTGCGCGGGCGCCGGGGTGTCGGTCATGGTACCGAGTGGATTCGCCGCGCTCTTCACTTCGTCGCGTGCCGATTCTTTGCTACATGCGATGGCGGCGGTCAGCCACACGGCAGCGACACCGGACATGAAATCGCGACGTGAAACGGTATGATCGTGAGTTGTCATGCGCGAATATACGTCCGACAGTGCCATAGCAACAGAGTGTCCGCGATGCGTTATGGACGTGCCTCAAGATCCCGAAGCCAGATATTTCGAAAACGGACGGGATGCCCGTGGTCTTGCAGTGAGATAGGCAAACGATCCGCGTGCGCTGCATAGGGAGGTCGCGACTGATTTGCAGTTGGCCCCACCAGCTCCACGTGATCCTGCACTAACACTTCGTTGTGCAGCACGGTGACGATGGCCGGGGATTGCACATGGCCCGATGCATTAAAGCGCGGGCGACGAAAGATGATGTCGTAGCTTTGCCAAACCCCCGGTGGTCGGCTGGCGTTCACGAGCGGCGGATACTGCCCGTACACGGAGGCGGCCTGTCCGTCGGCATACGTGACGTTGCCGTACGAGTCGAGTACCTGCACTTCGTACATGCCCATAAAAAAGACGCCGCTGTTGCCGCGATCTTGGTCGGTACCGTGCGCCGGGTTCGGCGACATCCATTCGATGTGGAGTTGTGCGTCGCCGAACGACTGTCGCGTGAACATCATGCCTTTTCCCGCGGCGACTTCGACTGCGCCATCGATGAGTCGCCATGCCGCGGGCGCGCCTTTGTCGCTCTTCCAGTTGGCGAGGCTCGCGCCGTCGAACAGCACGATGGCGTCGGAGGGCGGCGGGACCGGGAGTGCCGGCGCTCCCGGTGTGATGATCGGTGGACGAGGTCGCTCTTTAGAATGCTGCGGCCACGACGACATTGGATTCGGTATAGACTGACCGTCGCCCGTTGACGGCGAGAGCGCCAGCGAAATAGCGGTGATCAAAACGAGCAGTGGCGGGAAAGCGCGCGTCATACAGTGCTCCCAGATTGAAGGGACGGTGTGTTGCCAATGTACGGGTTGCACGCATCCGACGAGCAGGAGACGATGCATATTCCGTTTTATGCGACCCATCACACATGTTGCACCGCGCCCGCTGCTGCTGGCGATGTCTTTCATCCACGCATTATGCGTCGCGCCGTTGTTGCACGCGCAGATCATCACGCGTGTCGATAGTACCACATCCGCAGCGCGCGGCCCTCGTATTGTGACGCTACCTCCGTCGACACGCGCTGACACCTTGCGCGGCTCGTTCGCGACCGCCGGTCGATCGTGGTGGGACGTTACCTTCTACGATTTGCACGTGGATATTGTGCCGCGCGATAGCAGCGTGCACGGCTATAATGCGATCACATATCGCGTGATCGCACCGGCGCGTGAGTTACAGATTGATTTAATGGAACCGCTCGTTGTTGATAGCATGCTGCAGGATAAGCGGCGCCTCAAGTATCGTCGCGAGGGTAACGCGTTTTTTGCGACCTTAGTGGCTCAGCAGCGAGCGGGTGAGCAGAAAGTGGTAACGGTGTTTTATCATGGGCGGCCGCAGGTTGCGAAAAACCCGCCATGGCAAGGAGGCGTGAGTTGGCTCGCCGACAGCCTCAAGCGGCCGTGGATCGTGACGACCGATCAAGGCATGGGTGCCTCGGTGTGGTGGCCAAACAAAGACACGCAAGCGGATGAACCGGATAGCCAACGCGTGGCGTTGACGGTGCCTGATCCGATGGTGGACGTGTCGAACGGTCGATTGCGCAGTACGACACATCATGCGAACGGCACGACCACGTACGAATGGTTTGCGGTGAACCCGATCAACAACTATGCGATCGCGATTGCTGCGGGTAGCTACGCGCACTACAGCGACGTGTACCAAGGCGAGAAGGGACCGCTCACGCTCGACTACTGGCCGTTGGACTACAACATCGACAATGCGCATCGACAGTTTGTGCAATCACGATCCATGCTGCAGTGCTTCGAACATTGGTTTGGTCCGTATCCGTGGTACGAAGACGGGTACAAACTTTTAGAAGTACCAAACGCCGGCATGGAGCATCAGAGCGCCGTCGCGTATGGCAACTGGTATCAGAACGGATATCGGAAGCGGGATGGCTCAGGTACGGGGATTGGATTCAAGTTTGATTTTATCATCGTACACGAAAGCGCACACGAATGGTTTGGCAACAACATCACCACGAAAGACATGGCGGACATGTGGGTGCATGAGAGTTTCGCCAATTATGCCGAAGGTCTTTACGCGGAATGTCAGTTCGGTACTGCGGCGGGCGCGCAGTACATCATTGGAAACCGACGTGGCATTCGCAACGATCGGCCCATCATTCCCGCGTACGGCGTGAACGCGCAGGGCTCGGGCGATATGTATCCGAAGGGTGGCGAGATGCTGCACACCATTCGGCAACTTGTCGGCGACGATGAAAAATGGCGCGGCATTTTGCGAGGACTGAGTGCAACCTTCTGGCACCAAACCGTGATGGGGCAGCAGATCGAGGATTACATCAGTACGCACGCTGGCCTTCCACTGGTGAAAGTATTCGATCAGTATTTGCGGACGACGATGGTGCCGGTGCTCGAATATGCGTTGTCTGCCGAGACACTGCGCTACCGGTGGACCAATGTGGTGCCGGGGTTTGCGATGCCGATTCCGGCGACGGTGGTGTGGCCGACGTTGACCGTCATCCATCCGACCACGGAGTGGCAGACACTGACGGTGAAGTTGGCGAACGCGGCGGATTTTCGGGTGGATGAGAATTACTTCGTGACGACACGGCTGGTATCGGAGCGTTGATCGTTGGACCGCAGTTTCACGCGGAGGCGCGGAGCACGCGGAGAACAACAAAAACTTTTTTGGGTAGGTGCGGTGAGTTTTTTTAATTTCCCTTCTCTTTGTAGTTCTCCGCGTGCTCCGCGCCTCCGCGTGAAACCTGTTTTCACTACACTTGCCTCGGACGACATTATGCGTGCAACTCGGTTCTTCACCGCCCTGCTCTCCGCGGTCGTGCTTCAACCGAGCGCGCACGCCCAAGACCGCTCGCAAACGCGATCCATGGTGTCGTCGTCCCTCGGCGTTGTCGCGACGGAGAGTGTGTTAGCATCGCAGGTTGGCGCCTCAATACTCGAACGCGGTGGTAACGCGATTGACGCGGCGGTGGCGGCCAATGCGATGATGGGGCTCGTCGCGCCGATGAACGACGGCATTGGCGGCGACCTCTTTGCCATCGTGTATATCGCGAAAACCGGCAAGTTGTACGGGCTCAACGCGTCCGGATGGGCACCGAAAGCGCTCACCGCTGACTATTTGTTGGCCAAAGGCATCACGAGTATGCCACAGCACGGCATCAATGCGGTGACAGTGCCTGGTACCGTGAACGGTTGGGATAAACTACTCAGGCGCTTCGGTCGCAAGACACTCGCCGATGTTCTAGCACCGGCAATTCGATACGCCGACGTCGGCTTTCCCGTGGGCGAAGTCGTGAGCGTGTATTGGCGCGACAGCGAGAAAGAACTCCGCGCAGATGCACCGACGGCAAAGACATTTTTGCCGAACGGGAAATTGCCGCAGGTCGGCGAGATGTTTCGCAATCCAGAGCTCGCGTGGAGCTATCGACAACTGGCTACGCTCGGCAAAGCTGCTTTTTACACGGGCTCTATCGCCAAACGCATTCTCGCAACGTCAGCGCGTCACGGTGGTACAATGGTAGCAGCGGATCTCGCCGATTTTGACGGCGAGTGGGTCGAACCAATTGCTACGACATATCGCGGATGGACGGTGCATGAATTGCCGCCCAACGGTCAAGGCATTGCCGCGCTCGAAATGCTCAACATCATGGAGACGTTTCCGCTCGCTGACGTTGGACAGAATTCGGCGCGCGCGTTGCACATAATGATTGAGGCGAAAAAGCTCGCGTATGCGGACATGCAACACTACGACGCCGATCCGCGCTTCGCGACGATTCCGGTTGCCAGCCTTCGATCAAAAGCGTACGCCGCAGAACGGGCGAAGCTGATCAGCGCGACGCGCGCAAATTGCAGCGTGAGCGCAGGAACGCCCACCGTCACCGACAACGGAACGACATATCTGAGCGTTGCGGATAGCGAAGGTAACATGGTCTCGCTCATTCAAAGCAATTATTCAACCGTTGGTTTCGGATCCGGAATCGCCGTCGGCGGCGCGGGCTTCGCGCTGCACAATCGCGGCGGCGGATTTTCACTCGATAAATCGAGTCCTAATCTTTTGGCCGGTCGCAAACGTCCACTACACACCATTATTCCGGCGTTTATGGAAAAGGGTGATGTCCGGATCGCGTTCGGCATCATGGGCGGATGGAATCAGGCGCAAGCGCACGCACAATTTGTATCGAACATCGTGGACTTCGGTATGAACGTGCAGGGTGCCCTGGATGCCCCGCGTTTCTCCAAGGAAACGTTTCTTGGCTGCGACGTGAACTTCGAGTCGCGTATCTCCGAGAGTACGCGCACCGCGCTCGCGGCACTCGGGCATGAGGTAGTCATGCGCGGTGATTTCTCATCAACACGCATGGGATCTGGGCAAGCCGTGCAGCGCAATTTCTCGACCAAAATCAACTCTGGTGCATCTGATGCGCGAAAGGATGGCGCGGCGGTGTCGCAATTGTTGTCTGCAACCGGACGCAAGTAGCATGCGCGAGTTCGGTACGCTCGCGTTATTCAGTGCGTTCGTCGCTTGTACTCCGCGTGCTGAAACGCACGTCACGTCGCAGTACGTCAATCCGCACGCGTACGAAGCCATTGGTACCGTACGTGCGATGTACAGCGGCGCCCTTACTCCAGAAGTTGCCGTCAACACATTTCGCAATATCGATCGACTCTTTCCAACACGTGCAGTCGCGCATGGAGATACTCCATATCCGCTACCGCTCTCGGTCGTGCCATTGCGGAACGTCGACTTCACGGTTGAAGGAAAGGCGTACTCGCTTGACGAGTACGTCCGTGTCAATCGTGTCAGTGCGCTCCTCGTCATCAAAAACGGTCAGGTCGTTTACGAACACTATGGACTCGGCAACACGTCACGGACACGATGGATGTCCATGTCGGTCGCGAAGTCCATCACCTCAACACTGATTGGCGCAGCAATTAAAGACGGTAAGATTCGCAGTATCGACGATATGGTGACGAGATACCTGCCCCGCTTGGTCGGGAGCGCGTATGACGGCGTTTCGATACGGCAGCTGCTCATGATGGCGTCTGGCGTGCGGTGGAACGAGACGTACACCGACCCAACGTCAGACCGTCGTCGATTGCTCGAAGTCCAAATTGCACAACGGCCCGGGAGCGCGGTGGAACTGATGCGTTCGTTGGGCCGTGCGGCTCCTCCGGGCGCCGTGAACAACTACAGTACGGGTGAAACGCAGGTCGCGGGGGAAGTCGTGCGTGGCGCTGTTGGCAAACCACTCGCGCAGTACTTAAGCGAAAAAATCTGGCGGCCTTTTGGCATGGAGACTGACGCGAGTTGGTGGTTGGATTCACCCGACGGTCACGAAATCGGCGGCAGTGGATTTAGCGCCACTCTGCGCGACTATGGGAGATTTGGGCTGTTCGTTCTGCAGGGCGGACGGATTGGGAACATCAGCATTCTACCGGATGGCTGGACTGCAGAGGCAGGTGCGCCCAAGACACTCCCCACGGGAATGCCGCTGGACTACGGATATATGTGGTGGCCGACGCACGGCGGCATCGGCGCGATTAATAATGGTGCGTTTAGTGCGGTTGGAATTTTTGGCCAGGCGATTTACATCAACCCGCGAGAGAACGTCGTCATTGTGCAGTGGGGCGCGCAGACGAAACCCACTGGTGGCGATGTGGTGACGCCAGTGGATTTCTTCGCCGCCGTTTCAATGGCGGTGCGGTAGCACGAAATCGCAACAGCAACTGCGGTTTCACGCGGAGGCGCGGAGGACGCGGAGAACAACACTACGGGCCGCGAATTGCGCGAATGCGAGATTGGCTGGCGTGTCAGCGGGCAGCTGGCGTGACACTTTTTTTGAACAGAAAATGCGATATCGACCTCACGCGATGCCGACGCAACCAATTCGGCTCAAATTCATGTCATTCGCGGTCAGCCGTTGCGGTTTCAGACGGAGGATCACGGAGAACACCAAAGCGTTTGCATATGCTCGGCGACCTCCGCGCCTCCGCGTGAAACCGCTGTTACGCCGTTCGCGCTAAGCGACTATGTCGAATGCCGTAGAGGAAATAGATTACAAAGCCGATCAACAGCCACACACCAAATCGGATCCACGTGACGGACGGCAACTGAAACATCAAATACAAACATGCGGCGACGCTCAGCAGCGGTGTGAAGGGCACGCCTGGCACACGGAACGGCCGCTTGCGATCTGGGTCCGTTTTACGTAACACGATGACGCCGAGTGAGACCAACACAAACGCGAACAGCGTGCCGATATTGGTGAGATCTACCACCTCGGCGATATTCGCAAATGCGGCGAAGCAGCCGACGAATATTCCAGTTAGGAGTGTGCCGACCCACGGTGTCTTGTACTTCGGGTGAATTTTTGCCATTACGGGCGGCAACAGACCGTCGCGTGCCATCGAAAGAAAAATGCGTGGCTGCCCTAACTGAAATACCAGCAACACACTGCCCATCGAGATCACGGCGCCGAGCGCGATGATGATGCGCGACACTTTGACGAGCGACTCGTGGCCAGTGGTGAAACTCAGCGCGGTGATCATCGGGTCTGCCGTTCCCAACTTATTCCACGGTGCAAGGCCGGTCATGACCACCGAAAGTGCGATATACAACACAGTGCAAATCACGAGGCTCATGATAATGCCGAAGGGCATATCACGTCCTGGATTTTCTGCTTCCTCAGCCGCAGTGGAGACTGCGTCAAATCCGATGTAGCTGAAGAAAATAATGGCCGCACCCGCGCTGATGCCCGCAAACCCGTTGGGTGCAAATCCGCCAATTGCCGGATTTGTCCAGTTGTCGGGTTTGAGCAAGAAAATGCCGATGCCAACGAAGAAAATGATGATGAGGATTTTGAGAATCACCATCACGTTGTTCGAATTGGCCGACTCTTTGATGCCACGTATCAGTACAACCGTCACGAGCGCGACGACAAGAAATGCCGGCAAATTGGCAATCATGCGAACGCCAAACAGCAGTGGCGCACTCGTAAGCGCAGAGGCCAAATACATATTCGAGGCGTCTGTGGCACCGGCGGCTACGGCGGCTGCGGCGTCATGTGCGGAGCGAAAGTCTGTCGCCAACCACGCGGGAATATTGATGCCCACGTGACTGACAAGTTCTCGAAAATAGCTCGACCATCCAATCGCGACACCGATGTTGCCCACGGCATATTCGACGATCAGATCCCAACCGATGATCCATGCAATGAGCTCGCCGAGTGAGGCATAGGCATAGGTGTACGCGCTGCCAGAAATCGGCACGATAGCCGCAAACTCCGCGTAACAGAGCGCGGCAAATCCACACGCAACTGCAGTGAGAATGAACGACAGAATGATGGCCGGTCCGGCGCCGGGTCGTAACGCATCACCGGCGATAGCTGTACCTGTGGTGACGAAGACTCCGGCACCAATTGTTGCGCCCACACCGAGCGCGGTGAGATGCCATTTGTTGAGAGAACGTTTGAGACCGCCGCGTTCGGTGAGGTCGTTTTCACAATCCGTGATCGATTTTCGACGGAAGAGTTGGTTCATCGTCTGGTCGGATTAGTTGGGGGAAGATCGTGGCGCAGGCGTCACCGAGACACTGGGAGATGCGCTGCCAGTACCCGATGCGTTGATCGCGCGCACGGAGCAACTGTAGCTGATGCCATTTGTTAGTCCGATCACGAGCACTGGGCTGATCGGGTTGCTGCCGGTTTTCGTGTCGGTGCCGGCGATGCACGCGGCGATAAATCCCGTGATCGACGAACCACCGTTCGATGCTGGCGCGTTGAATGCGATGCTTGCGCTGGTGTTCCCTGAGGTTGCGACGGGACTTGTCGGCGCTCCAGGCACAGTGGCGACGGGTTCTATGGAGGAAGCAGCGCTGCACGCCACGAAAACAAGTGCGCACCAAACCGCGGCGATGATCTTCAAGGTGTGCCGGATGATCGGCGTTGACGGAGGGCAGCGGTAATCTGTGGACAACGCCAATGTGCGCGCGTGACATGGCATTCGCCATATTCATCCTTATGTCCTTTTCTCAATTTACCCGCGCGGCGCTGTTAGCTGCGGCGTTTCTACTCGTGCTTCCGACGAACGGGCGGGCGCAGGACACGCGCGTCGTCAACGAGCCAGTCATACCGCCCGCATGCGCGATCCTGTTTTTGGTGACGGATCTTTCAGTCGACGGCGCAGATAACGGATTGCGGATCAAATCGAACGCGAGTCGCGGTGGACTTGTGACCAATGTGACGTACGACGATGTGTGCATTCGCAACACAAAGGAACCGATTTTTATGGACACGCATTACACGGCGTCCGCAGAAACAACGGGCACCCGTGTTCCTGTCTTTACGCCCATTCTGTTGCGCAACGTGCGCATTGTGGATGGCGGCAAGACCACATTCGACGGCTATGACAATGCGCGGCGCATGGAATTAACGCTCGATAATGTAGTGACCGATGCAATCGGCAAGACCACGGTGACGTCTCGCTTCGTGGATGTGCGCGTTGCAACAGGTGGTACACATTTGCGCATCGAAGGCGAGTCAGTTCGTGTGACACAATCGGCTGGCAGTGGAGCACCCATGCCATGCGCAGCGAAGTTCGTCCCGTTCGTTGGTCGGTAACCTTTCATTCCCAAAATCCCTAATCCCTATCCTCTGATCCCTTGTCCCTATTAACGGTGTCCGCCTTTCACCGTCTCATTGAATGACCTGATCACACTGGAGAATTCATGCGACATATTCCAAAGTTCCGCGCAGCGGCTGTGCTCACAAGCATGTTGCTGTTTTCTGCCTGCGCCGTGGCGCAACGTCCGCGAGCGGGCGTGGTATACGTGCAGCAGCGACCACCCGCGCGCATTGTTGAAGTCCTCGCCGTCGCACCATCGCGTGCGCATGTATGGATGTCCGGCCACTACGATTGGCGTGGTCGCGAGTACGTGTGGATTCCCGGTCGCTATGAACTGCCACTTGCAGGTTTCCGCCGTTATGAGGACGGAAGGTGGGTGCATAACAGACAAGGATGGTATTTCGTTGATGGACGATGGAGGTAGCGGTTAGGGATTAGGGATTAGGGATTAGGAACAGCGGAGTTGCCGACAGGCGCAGTATCGGTGACCTTGCAACGGCGACTGCAACGGCGTCATCCGCTGACCGTAGTGCCTAACCCCTAACCCCTAGTCCCTTGCTGTCAGCCCATCTTGTTCCTGCACGCAACGCATTCGACGGTACGGATTTGATTTTCACGCTGAATTCCGCGGCGCAAGCGCGTGCGGCGTTGGGCGAGTCGGTGATCAATGCCACCGTTGGCGCGCTGCTTGATGACAATGGTCGGCTTGTGGTGCACGAATCGGTGATGGGGTTGTATCGTCAACTCACTGCGCCAGAAATTGCGCCGTACGCGCCGATCACCGGCGATCCCGCATACCTCCTCGCGCTCACACAGCGTCATTGGCCGATGCTCACGTCGTACGGTATTGGTGTGGCAACGCCGGGTGGAACGGGCGCGCTCGCCGTCAGCTTGCGCAACATGTTAGAGCCGGGACAACGACTGCTTACCGCCGCACCGTATTGGGGGCCGTATGTAACCCTCGCCGTCGAGAACGGCATCGTGATGGACACGGTGCCGTATCCGGCCGATGGTGAACTGTTGGATGTTGTCGCGTGGCGTGGTGCATGCGAAGCGATCTTGCGCACACAAGGGCGATTGCTGTTGTGGTTGAACGATCCGTGCCACAACCCGACGGGCCGAAGTTTGACAACCGCCGATCGTCGCGCATTACTGCAGATGCTGCGAGACCTCACGCCGCTTGGTCCGGTGACACTACTACTTGATTTCGCGTATCTCGACTACGCGCGTGATCAGCGTACGGTACGCGCCGCATTGGACGAATACGCGGCAATCGGCGCCGAACGTGATGTATTAGTGGGCGCGAGTCTGAGTCTGAGTAAGGCCTTTACGCTGTACGGTGCACGCGCCGGTGCGCTCGTGTTCCCTTGGAGCACCGACACCGCACTTGGCGCTGCATTGGCGACCAGTTGTCGCGGCACATTTTCCAATTGCGCGCGAGCGCCGATGAGCGTATTGCTGCGCATGACGCGCGACGAATCAGCGCAGCGTGCGCTCGCAGATGAACACTTACGCTGGAGCACAATACTCACGCAGCGCGCCGATGCGCTTGATACTGCGCTGCAAGCAGAAGGACTCCGCGCTGCGCCGTGGGACGGGGGATTTTTCGTAGCCATTTTGCTCGACGAGCCGTTTGCAGTAGCCGAGCGATTGCAAGCAGAAGGTGTGTTTGTCGTGCCGATGAAAGAGGGATTGCGCGTAGGTGTGTGCGGATTGAAAGTGTCGGATGCGCCGCGATTTGCCGCAGCGTTGCGCAAGTGTCTGGCGGCATAGGTGCGCGCGGACATCAGGCGGACGATACACTGTGCTGCGGCGCATCTCACACTGCTGGTGGCGTTCGCAGCAAGTTCCGCGCTGGCGCAAACGCCGCGAACCGCGCCCGTGACGGTTCCAGTCCCCTACCCGTCGCCGCTGCCCACAGGTCGCGTCACGTATCGCACGCTGAGCGAGGCGTATAGTGAATTGGAGCGCATGGCCGTCGCATATCCATTACTCGTCAAGCGATTTGCACTGTCGCACCGCTCGTTGCTCGGTCAAACGATGTGGGGGCTCGAGATTTCGCGTGACGTGCAACGAAGCTCGGGCAAGCCCGTTTTCTTGATGACGGGATTGCATCATGCGCGCGAATGGCCGACGGTAGAGTTGACGATGGAATTTGTGTGGGATGTTCTCAAAAATGATGGCGTCGATGCGCGCATCACCGCGTTGCTTGACGACGTGCGTTTGATCGTGGTGCCTATCGTCAATCCAGACGGCTTCGACATGTCGCGTTCGCTCATCAATGAACAGAAACGCAAGAACTGTCGTGTGACGATTGGGAAAGTGCCGACGTGGGCAGAGTGTGCAGCTCCGCTCAATGCAGACGCTGGCGTGGACAACAACCGCAACTACGGTGCGTTTTGGGGCGGAGGTGGCGCGACCATTGGCGTGTCAGGCGGCAGTTCACGCGGAGAAGCGCCGTTTTCCGAACCGGAAAATCAGAGTATTCGCGACCTGTTGTCGTCGCATCAAGTGGTGGTCGCACTAAGTAATCACACGCCGGATGCGAAAGTGTTGCGCGTTCCAAGTGCCGCGGAAGAACCAATTCCGGCCGACGTCATTCCATACGATTCACTCGCACAGGCGCTGGGCGGTGATCTCAAGTGGCCTGCCGGTCCGTGGCCGAAGATTTATTACGTCGCCAGTGGCACGTTGGAAGAAATTGCGTACTACTCGGCCGGCACTTTTGCTTTCACGTTTGAAAACGCGCCGGGGCAACGATCATTTCATCCGGCGTATTCATTCGTCATCGATCAATACTTTGGAACCGGCGCATATCCCGGCTCAAGTGCTCGCGCAGGATTCATGCGGCTCTACGAAGCAGCGGCAAACCCTGCGCTCCACTCGGTGCTGAACATCAAAGCGCCGGCCGGTGCGACGCTCACGTTACACAAACTGTTCACGATGGAGTCATCACCGGTGATTGGCGCGGACAGCGGCAAAGCGCCGGCGCTTACCTTTCCGATGGAGTTGACGTCCACGTTCATTGTGCCACGTGGACTCACCGCCGTCACGTGGCATGTAAATCCGTCGGTGCGTCCGAGTCAGCACGCGCAAGCACATCTGCAAGAATCGTGGACGTTGACTTGCGCGTTAGCCGGGAAGAAACAGTCCGTATCCGTCATGGTGTTGCGCGGCGCCGCCGCTGACGTTGACCTGCATCGGTGTCGGTAGTCGCGCTTCAGCGCTGCGAAGTCGCTCGCGCCGTCCCCGTTTTCAACATCCGCATTACTTCGTCGATCGCCGCTTTCAGCTCGCGATCCATCCCCTTTGCGTCGTCCGCCGGTGAGTTTTTGACCCAAACATCTGGCGGGACACCGAAGTTCTCGAGATCGAATCCATAATTGTTGGGCTTTGTCGGATCCCAACTTACCACCAGCGACCCCGGCGTGCGTACGGCGCCGCCATTGATCAGCGCGTAGCTGCCCGTTGCGATGACTTGTGCCGACGTTGGATTGCCGACGATGCGGCCGAGGCCAAGCTGACGAAAACCGGCAGGCGTTACTTCCGCATCCGAGACCGAGCGATAGTTAATCATCATCACCTTCGGTCCAACAATCGCTTGACGCGGACGACGTCCCCATACGCGCGAGCCGTTGCGATTATTCCAGAATTGATACGGCTGACGCTCGAGAATATCGAGCAATTCTTGATCGATGTTTCCACCACCGTTGTTTCGAATGTCCACGATGATGCCCTTCTTTTGCCAGAAGCGATCGATCTCGTTTTGGAAGCGCTCGAGTGACGGTTGGTCCATGGCTTTAATGTGGACGTACGCAATTTGCCCGCTCGTGGCTTTGTCGACCGAGTCACGATTGTTTTCCACCCACTCCTCGTATTTCGTAATCGCCAAGTTCGTAACGCTCGCGATCCGATATGTTTTTGCATTCGCACCGTCGGTCGTCTTCGAGACTTTCACGGGCACGTATTCGTTCTCGCTGTCGCTGAGAATTTTCCAGTAGTCGTCACCGGCTTTGACATCAGTGCCGTCGATCGCGAGCACGTAGTCGCCGGTGTGAACATCCACCCACTCTTTGTCCGCTGGGCCATCGCGGTACACATGTGACACGCGATATTTGCCGTTCGACGGCTCAAGTTCCATGCCTAAGTAGCGCGTACCGTACGTCCGATCGATGGTAACGGAGGACGGACCGCTGACGCCTGTATGCGACGAGCTCAGTTCACCGATCGCGGCGTTCGCAATGTCGTACACGTCTTCGTTGGTGCCCGCGTATTTCAGTAACGGCTCGTACTTCGCTTTAATTGCGGCCCAGTCTTTCCCGTGCATCTTCGGGTCGTAGTAGCGGTACTTCATGACGCGATACGACTCATCGAAGATTTGCTGCCATTCTTTGCGACGGTCCACCTTCACGTTGAAGGCAAAGTTGATCGTCTCACCGGCGCTCGCGGTCGCGCCACCAGTGTTCGCACCACCGCGTCCACCACCGACGCCTACCGCAATCGGAGTACCGCCATTGGCCGGAATGGCGAGGCGTTCGATAGGCACCCCAACCTCTGGTGCACCACCACGACCACCGCGACCCGGTGTGCCCGCCGCAATTTGTCCACGGAAATACACTGTGCGTCGATCTGCGGTGGGTTGCATGCCGACAAACGTTCCGCTGGCGATGCGACGACGGTCACGACCATCGATGCTGACAGAATACAATCCATTCGCTGATGCATCAGGCGCGGCGCCAACGGCGCGAGCACCTTGCCCGCCGCGTCCCCCACCACCGCCGATCGCGTAATACACCGTGCGTCCATCACGTGAGAGGAAAAATTGTCCGACACCATTGGTGCCACTTGTCAGTTCAATCGCACGACGCCCGATCCCAGCGAGATCGGGACGAATGTTGCTCACGTCAGTTGCCAACGCGTCATCTGCAACAACGCCTCCCGCACCGCCGGTTCGACCACCACGATTGGCCGCACCGCCGTTCACACGACGCGTGCGCTCGCGCACCAACGGATCGTTCGGATCTTCCGCCACTTTCGACAACGTCACCGCGAACAACTGATTGCTCGTGCCGTTCCTGTTGGAGGTGAACACCACCGTTTTCCCATCAGGTGTGAGCGCCGCCAAACGTTCATTCCACGGATTCTGCGTGACGTTGTACTCCTTCTTCGCCCGAATATCGAAGAGATAGACGTCGGAGTTTTGCTCATCATCGCTATGACTATACAGCAACCAATTTCCGTCAGCCGAGTATTGGTCGAGCGCAAAACCACCTGCTTGGTTATGCGCGAGTTCCCGCGCGGGCGCCCCCGTGAGGTCTACTTCGAAAATGCGATTGTCTGACGTGAACGCGAGCTTTTGTGAATTGTTTGCCCACGTGATTGCACTTTTTTCCGCTGCAATTTTTGTCAGCTTTTTGCGTCCGCCGCTCACGAGATCAAACACCCAGATTTCCTGATCGCCCGATTCATCGCTGACGTACGCCAACTTCTTTCCGTCGGGAGAATATGCTTCTTGAACATCGCGCCACGGCGAATTGGTGACCTGCGTCCGCTCACCCACACCCTGCTCCGTCGGGACGATCATGATCTCGCCGTGGTAATCGACGGCCAAGTATTCGCCCGAGGGAGAAATGCTGAAGCCTTCGGCTCTGCTTTGCACCGGTAGAAGGGAGATGTCATTCTCTTTCCGATCAAACGACATCGCAATGGTCAACTTCTTCGACTTGCCGTTCGGTATATCGATCGTATACAAATCAAAATCGTGCTGGTACACGATGTGTTTGCCATCGGGTGAGATAGAGGGGAAAAATACGCCGCCGTCCTTATGCGACGTGACCTGTTGCGGTGCCCCACCTTTGGGCGACATACGCCACAAATTGTATGGACCATCGTGTTCGGTCGCGTAGTAAATCATGCCGTCCGCGCCCCACATGGGAAACACATTGTTCGACATCGTTTTGAATTGCTTGAGATCGGTGTTGGTGATCTCCGTGATGTCGCCACTCTTGACATTCATCACCGCGATATTTGCCGACGCATTGCCGCGATATTCTTTCCGCCACGCACTTGGCAAGTTGCGATTGAACGCGATGGTCGCGCCGTCTTGACTTAGCATCCCGGCACGCGCGATGCCCATGCCGAGCGGCGATGCTATGCTGCCGTCGAGTAACTGCACGTACAGCGGTGAGCCCCATGCATTGGCGCCGCGCTGACTCGACATGACAACGCCCTTGCCATCCGGCGTCCAATAGAGCGCTTCATCGTTGCCCGCGTACCACGTAAGCTGTTTCGGCTCGCCGCCATTTGACGGTACGATATACACATCATTGTTGCCGTTGCGATTGGAGGTAAACGCAATCGTCCGGCCATCCGGCGAAAATCGTGGTGAAAAGTCGCGGGCCATGTGCGCGGTGATGCGTCGAGGATTCGTGCCGTCGGCGTCTACCATCCAGATATCGTCCTGATAGGTAAACGCGACGCGCCCATCATTCGCGATGCCGGCCAATCGCGCAAAGCGGATCGGTTCCGGTGCCTGCGCGGGTAACGTTTGGCCAAGCACAACGACTATCGTTGAAAGCGCGAACCGAACGAGCGGCAGCCGCCACGATGTGCAAACCATACGACACTCCGAACAGATGATGGACAAACGGTGACCTGCAGCGCTGGAGCCGACAACCGGCTCAGCACTTGCCAACAATACGTCATCGAGAATCGAGACGTTGTTCCAGCACTCGCAACCGACACTCAATGTCGTCTAGCCGACCATCGGGTGCCGCAACGGACTTTGCACTCACCGGTTTCGCTGTTGCCCTCGCAACGGCGACGACTGCACGCGCTTTTGGACGCGTGATGCCGGAGGACATTTGTGACGTGCGCGAGCCGCCCATCAGCAACGCACCAAGCGGACCGCCCCAAAACGCATTGGCAATGCGTTGGAGTATCGGGCGTCGATATGGGTCGATCACGAAGAGCATCGCCGCCACGACCATGCCGCACACACCAAAAATCGCCAGCGTTGCGCCGGATCGCGACAGCGAGAAATAGCCTGGCTTGTACTCAACGCGCCGCGCCATGCCCGCGATCACATTATACAGTCCGATCAAAAACGCCGGACCTGCAAAGAACAAGCGGATACGACGTCTGCGCGCGACGCCCGGTACGGTCAGCCCCTGCGCTCGCGCCTCGTCGCCTTCGTCCATAATCGCGCGCAATCCTTTGCGCAGCGCGCCGTGATCAAACCCTAAGCTTCGCAACGTACGCGCTTGCCGAGCGATGGTCATCAACAGCACGAACTCTAGGGCGACGGCGACGCTGACCGTCATCAACTGATCAAGTCTCGCCTCTCGTTCGGCACGTGTGTAGTTCACGACTGCGAGCACGGCAACCATCCCGGCATTGACGACATAGCTCTTGCCGTTTTGTTGAAATAGTCGCACGGGCAATGGTACATCGGGCGCGGAGAGTTGCGCGGCGTCAATTGCTTCAACAAGCGACTCTGCCGTTGGGAACCGTTCGACCGGATCTTTGCGCAGCAACCGATCGATAGCGTCGGCCAACGGGGCTGGCAAGTCGGCGCGCGCACTGGATACCGGCGGCACTGTTTCCGTGAGTTGTTTGACCAGCGTTTTTTGCGTGGTCTCGCCACTGATCGCCAACACTCCAGTCACCGTATACCACGCAACAAGTCCGAGCGAATACAAATCGCTGCGTCCATCCACTTGGTCGCCCGACGCTTGCTCCGGACTCATAAATTCAGGCGTTCCCACGACTTCGCCAACGCGCGTTAATCCGGCGCGCGATTCAGTCGGCGCGGCGGCAATCGTACGCGAAATTCCAAAGTCCATGACCAGTGCGCGACCAGTCGCACGCTCCAACATGATGTTATCCGGTTTGATGTCGCGGTGCACGACACCACGCCCGTGCGCATAGGCCAGCGCGTACCCAACATCCTGCAGCAATCGCACCGCTTCTTTTATCGTGAGTGGGCCTGCGCGCAGCACGCGCTCCGCAACACTTTCTCCTTCGACATAACCCATCGCCATCGCCAATACGTTGCCGCGGTCTTCGACCGCAAACACCGGCACAATATTGGGATGCGAAAATCCCGCCGCCGTTCGTGTCTCCCGCAAAAAGCGTTCACGCAAATCCGGTTGCGACGCAAACTCACTTGGCAACACCTTGATGGCGACCGAGCGGTCCAGTTGCAAATCCCGCGCGAGATACACGGCACCCATGCCGCCGCGGCCGAGCTGCCGACCAATTGAATATCGATCGGCTAACAAAGTACGCAGCGCATCAAGATCGAGCGTTGCGTCAGTCACTCCGGTTGCACGCGCACGGGTGCGATTGGTTTCGAGCGATCTTCTGCTGGTTTCAGGTTCCATTCAAAAAATGTCCACGTGCGATTCCAGGAATCGATCTGTGCTGGCGAATCCACCCGTACGAGCGTTACGGGATCAACACGGCGACTAAACGCATGTCCGACCGATGCGCCCCACGGCGCGGGGTCAACGTAAATTTTTGTTTCTGCGAGATCGGGTTTCAGTGCGCGCAGTTTCCAGACTAACTGCTGATCTTCGACATAGTTCACGTCCTGATCATTCGTTGCGACATGCACCAACAGTGGAATGTTCAAATTCTCGACGTGGTAAAGCGGCGAGCGCTTGATGTATTCTTCCGGTTTCTCGTACGGCAATCCACGAATTGCTGGTTCGGCCGCAAAGTCGCGCGCGTAACTCGGCCCTTTGTAGCCTAACCGAAAGATCAAATTGGTCACGGGCACGATGGCGGCCGCCGCTTTGATGCGCGTCCCCGGCTTCGTGGCGTTCAGCGTGGCGATAAAGCCGCCGTGACTCCATCCCATCATGCCCACGCGCGCCGTATCCACGTACGCGAGAGTTTTGAGATACTCAAATGCTGACATCGCATCAGCGACTTCGTTCCCACCGTAGTCGATAGCCATATGCCATGCTTCGCCGTGCCCCGTGCTACCGCGATAATCAGGCGTGACTACCACATACCCGCGGTCAACCGCTTCCTTCACAAACGGCAACATGGACTGATCCCAGTTGCCATGAACGCCGCCATGCACCCAAATCATGGCCGCATGTCCACGTGCGCCTCGCTTGTTCAATGGCGCGAACAGATACGCCGGCACATCGGCACCGTCGGCTGTGCTTTTATACGTGATCTTTTTGAAGTCGACGAGACCTTTAAAGCGCGCGGCGTAAATGCTGTCCGTTTTTGCCTTGGCCACGACACTCGTATTGAAGTTGGCCGTGGGCAGGTCTTTCGGATCGTTGCTGACATAGAGTTGTCGCGCCCGTACGCTGTCCACCGTACCTTGAAAACCGCGGGTCGCGGCACCGCTGGGTGCTGGCGCGACTGACGATGACTGCGGATTGACTGCACCAGATGAGGTGCCGCTTTTCGCGCTTGCACAAGCGCTAAGGAGCAGCATGCATGCGGCGGAACAAACAGTGGTACGACGCATCGACCGATTCTCGAAAGATGAGGAAGGAATAACCTTCGAGAGGATCGTGCCCGCCCGCACCCGACGCAAGCCCTTCGCACAGTCGAATCAAGCCAATCCTTACATTTTATCCGCAAGCACACGCGCAAAGACGTCTGCATCCACATTGCTGCCGCACAGCGTAATGCCAACACGTTGCAACGCCAACAGCTTTCGCTGTTGCATCGCCGCCGCCCACGACGCCGCACCCGCACCCTCGGCAACATTGTGTGTATCGGTAAAGAGCTGTCGCATCGCGATGGCCACTTCATCATCCGTGACGGCCACAATGCTGTGCACGTGCTGCAAAATCAGCGCGAGCGAAGCGGCATCGGGGACACGACACGCTAAACCGTCGGCCAGCTTTGTCGTGACCGCACGCTCCACTGCATGCCCAGCAAGAAACGAATCGTGATAGGCCATCGCGTGCGCCGACACTACACCCACAACGCGCGTTGATGCGCCAACAATGGCTTTCGCAGACACGCACGCGCTAATGCCCGACCCTTGTCCAATCGGCACGAAAACAACATCGGGAAAGTCAATGTCGCGATTCGCAAAACTCTCAAAGAATTCCATCCAACTCGTCGCCACACCGCGCACCAAGTCGCGATGAAAGCTCGGCACAAAATGCAGGTCGCGTTGTTGTGACAAGTGCGCCGCGTGTTCGCGCGCTTGCTGAAAATCGTTACCATGTTCAACGAGTGTAGCGCCAAGCGCGCGCATGGCCGCGTTCTTTTCTTTTGAATTGCCAAACGGCACGACAACGGTGCACGGCAGGTTGAACGCTGCCGCAGCACGCGCAACTGACTGTCCGTGATTCCCGCGCGTTGCCGCAACAACACCAGGACAATTTGCGTTGCGCGCAATGAGTTCGTGCATATACACCACGCCACCGCGCACCTTGAAGGCACCAAGTGGTGCGTGATTTTCGTGCTTCACATAAGCGTCCGCGCCAAGGCGCTCGCTTAGGAGCGGCCACCAATGGGTTGGCGTGGGCATGACATGCGGCGCCACAATTGCGCGCGCGGTTTCCACTTCGTGTGCAGTGAGCAGATCCATGGAATGTGCTGTCAACGTTACGGTTTTTTGCAGAGATAGGTCATCGCGACATCGGGCAGTGAGCCTTTGATTGGCGATCCGTACCCCGGAATCCCAACCACTTTATGACTGCCGATTTTCTGCCCTTTCTCATCGAGGAAATACCAATTTTCTTTCACCGCGACGACCCACTTCGCGCAATCAAACATCGCAATCGTCCGTGAACTCCGCAAATCTCCGCCCGGCGTTTTCACTGGCTGAATGAAGCGCGCACGAACCGTGGCATGTACAATACCATTCGCGCGGCGCACGGACCCAATCTCGAGCAACACCGGGTTGCCGACCATCGTCGTGCCGATTTCCACAAGTTCTTGCGCAGCCGCTGGCGCAACCAAAAATGACATATGGTACGAAGCAACGCCCGCAGCGCACACGATTAAACGGCAACGCGACGTCCAATTCACGGAGACTCCCTGGTAACGAGACTCTCGCAAAGTGGCGTCGCGCTCAGCGTGGGGCTACTGCGTTCCCATCATGCCTGCGCCCGCATCAACGCCGACCGTGGCCGCGATAGACTGGACGAAGGATCGGAAAGTATCCGCCATATCCCAGTCCGAACGAGAGTCCGGAGCGGTAATACGGATCGTACATGCCGTACGGTGAAAACCATGGGTCATACCAACTGCCGTATCGTGCATATCGCGACGGCGCATTCCGCGACGTTCCGTATGCGTTTTTCGGCAACGGCGCACCCACGTGATACGCAGCGACATCATAATCGAAGTGGCCACCCGTCATCCGGTCAACGATGCTGAGCAGCGCGCTTTCCGGATCACGTCCGCCGCTATCGGGCACGAAGGCAGCAACATTCCAACGGTCACCAGTGACAAATGCGGCGACGTTGAACGGTTGATCAGTTCGGGCAGCGAGAATAAGCCCCGAACCCGCGCGTTCGCTGACGGTGAACGCGTCACGATCACCGCGACCGCGCACCTCTAACTCTTTTCCGCCGCGAACCCGATCTTGGTCAGTGGGGTCCACCGGGAAAAGCACCTTAACGCGCCCTTCACTATCCATGCGCAAGACGATGAGATGCCCATCAGCTGCAGTTTTTACCTTCACCTTCGCGTTGTCGCCCGTGAGGAGCGCGTCTTCGGACAAGCGCACTCGGACCTTCGGGTCTCCGTTGAAATTCCCTTTGGCTATCCCGTTGGCATGCTCGGCCGACGCAGTGTGCGCCGCTGCAAGCAGCATGATCGAGGCAGTGAGTGTGACGTGCTTCATCTAGGTCTCCAAGGTTGAAGTGACCGGCACTAGTCCTGCACTATCAACACGCATGCCAGTTGCGACACTATGCGGACGTCGGCGATCACTGTTGCGCTACAACGACTTACGTGCGGTGTATCAACAAGTACTGTCCTCGAATTGGGAATTCGGTGTCCTCCGCGCGAGAACGTTGCGATGCGCTGTAACACCGATCACTTGCTGGAGATCGGAGCCATGACTTTCAGAACCGCATTGCGAGTCTCACAATCACCGTCGGGCGGCGCGCGCGCGAGCGTTCCGCGAGCATTCGCGGCATTCCTCGTGTTGGCGAGCATCGCGAGTGTGCTCACCGTGTCACGCGTGGCTTACGGGCAGGCAGGCCGCGGGGCGCCGTTGCCCACCGCGCCAAAGCCTCCGGTGATCGAGTCACAGCGTTCATACGATGCGACCGAGTTGGACCGTATCGTCTCGCCCATCGCGTTGTATCCCGATCCGCTGCTCGCCCAGCTATTAAACGCTGCCACATTCCCGCAGCAGATTCCTGTCGCCGCGCAGTGGCTTGATGCGCATCGTGGGATGTCGGGTCAACAACTTACCGATCAATTAGCGAATGATCGGGTGACGTGGGATCCCAGCGTACAGGCGATGGTCGCGTTTCCAACAGTCTTGCAGATGATGGCGTCAGCGGCGCCATGGACGGACGAAATCGGTGATGCATTTACGATTCAGCATGCCGACGTCATGGACGCGGTGCAGCGCATGCGCGCGCAGGCACAACGGTATGGCTATTTGCAGTCCAACGAGCAGATGCAGGTTTCATCGTCACCGGTCATCGAAATTCTTCCAGTAAATCCGGCGTACATCGTCGTGCCATACTACGACCCGTACGTTGTGTACTATCCGCCGCGCCCACGCTTTGTGGTGTCGTCCGCCATCTACTTTGGCTACGGCGTACGGTTGGGTGGATGGTATGAGCCTTGGGGCTGGAGACAGAGCGGGTTTGAGTGGAGCAACCATCGTGTTGTGTACGGCTATCCGGGCTGGAATCATCCGCGGGACTATCGCGTTGTGAACCCGCGCGGCTACGGCAACGCGCCTCGGTACGAACCACGCAACGATCCGCGCAATGATCCGCGCCCCATCACTCGCACACCGGAGCTGTTTCGACGTGTCGGGCCGCGCGATGCTGACGCACGTCAGGGCAACAATAACAACGTGCGTGTGACGCAGCGTGAACTCGAGCGTGAGCGGCCGCGAGACGCGCAACGCGGTGGCAGTCGCGAAACCATGCAGATTCAACGCGGTGGCAATCAGCCGTCGCGCGAATCGCAACCCACCCGCGAATCGCAACCGAGAAATGAAGAGCGCAGCGCACCACATGGCGAGAGGCGGAGCGCACCGCCCGCTGGTGAAATGCGAACCGCACAACCGCGTCCGCCGCGCGACGCGCCAAAGAACGGCCCGCCCGCTGAACGTGAGCGTCGCAACTAGCGGCGCGTCCGTGACTTAGTTTTCGAAGGAAGATCGCCGTTGGTATTCGCGCCACTTCTTTCGAGCGTATTAATGAACCGTGGCTCGGCTTCGCGTCATCACATCGCACGCGTTCTCTTTTTTCTGTTGTTACCACTGCACGCTGGGTCCGCTCAGCGTGTTAGTGCGGATACCATCCGTGCACGGCTTGAGGCGCGCATCGCGTCCGTACCCGGTGCGCTGGTCGGCATCGCCGTTCGCGATCTCTCGACCGGACGTCGATTGTCGCTCAACGGCGATAGCGTGTTTCACGCCGCCAGTACGATGAAGGTGCCCGTGCTCTTCGCACTGTATCGCGAGTTTCAAGCGAAGCGGCTCGCACCAACACAGCCTTTTCCGCTCGTGAATATGTTCAAGTCGATTGCTGACGGATCGCGCTATTCACTTAGTCCGACTGATGACAGTGACAGCACGGTGTACGCGCTCGTTGGCAAAACAGTGCCGGTACGCGACCTCGCGTTCCGGATGATCACGCACTCCAGTAATCTCGCAACCAACGCCCTCATCACGCTGCTCGATCCAACGCGCATCACGGCGCTCACGCGCTCGTTTGGCGCAACACAGATGATGGTACGACGCGGCGTGGAAGATAACGCGGCGTTCCGCGCAGGGCTCAACAACACCACCACCGCAAACGATCTGGTTGCGATCTTTGTTGCTTTACAGCAAGGCAAAGTGGCAAATGCAGCGCAAACGCGCGACATGCTCTCGATTCTTGAAGCACAAGCGTTTAACGACGAGATTCCGGCCGGCCTGCCCGTCGGCACACGCATCGCGCACAAGACGGGCTCCATCACTGGCGTGTTGCACGACGCCGGCATTGTCTATCCGAATGCGCGCGCGCCCTATGTGATTGCCGTACTCACGCGAGGCATTCCCGATGAAAAGGTCGCGCAGCGGCTCATCGCCGACTGCTCACGCATTGTGTGGGACTGGTTAGCGCAGTAATCCTCTTCATTAGACAAATGTTGGGCGACACCACGTTCGCGCCACTCGTCCCATGTATTGATCTATGCGTATCGTGAAGTTTCTGGTGAAAGAATGTTGAGTGGGCGACCGACTGGCGTATGAAGCTCTGGCAATTCAGAAGTAAAACGCCGGAAATTGAATTGATCATGTCATCGGACATGTTCGCGTCAGCGATAATTGCGCATACGCTATCATCAATGCAAAACGAATGATTGCTACGCGCTGCTTCCTTCCGACCGCGCTTGGCGCATCTTTCGCCATCCTCCTCCTCTCCACCGTCACGCCGAGATGTCGCGATGAAGGTTGTATCCGCAGTTGTAGCGTTGGTTGTGGGTCTCGTCCCAAGTATGGCGGCGACGGCGCAAAAGGCGCCCGCATCAAACGTCTCGATTAAAAAGCCGTTAGTAAGACCACGTGCGGTCGTTACTCGCGCTCCGCTGATGGCCTCGGTTGACACCACCCTGCTGAGCGGTCTGCAGTATCGCCTCGTTGGGCATTCGCGCGGTGGTCGCGTGACCACGGTAACCGGTGTGCCGTCGGAGCCACGCACGTTCTACATGGGTGTGGCAAGCGGTGGCGTTTTCAAAACTCTCGACGGTGGTGAAAACTGGACGCCGATTACTGATGGCAAAGTGCCCCTCGGTTCGTCCGGATCCATTGTGGTCGCCCAATCAGATCCAAACATCGTGTACCTCGGCACCGGTTCCGACGGGGTGCGCAGCAATGTCTCGACGGGCCGTGGCGTGTACCGGTCAGCGGACGCCGGAAAGACATGGGACTTCGCCGGATTGTACGACGTTGGGCAGATTGGCGCCGTTCGCGTGCACCCAACCAATCCGAATATCGTGTGGACGGCCGCGTACGGTGACGTATTCAAAAAGAGTACATCGCGTGGTGTGTTTAAATCGGTTGACGGTGGAAAATCGTGGAAGAAAACGTTGTACGTGAGCGACAGCGTGGGCGCGATGGACGTTGAGGTGCAACCCGGCAATCCAAACATTGTGTACGCGTGGATGTCGCGGATCGAACGGAAGCCGTGGACGATCATCAGTGGATCGCGCGAAGGTGGTTTTTACAAGAGCACGGATGCTGGCGACACCTGGACACGCGGAATGAACGGCCTGCCACAAGAGCTTATCGGCAAGGCAAATCTCGCGGTGACGGCCGCGAATCCGCAACGCATTTATGCACTGATTGAGGCGCTGCCAGGCGGCGGCTTGTATCGCTCAGACAACGCGGGTGTGTCGTGGACGCTGATGAACTCCAATGCGGCGTTATTGCAACGTCCGTTTTACTACACCACGCTCGGTACGGATCCAAGTAACGCGGATGTGGTCTACGCGGGCGCAGAAGGATTTTATAAGTCAGTGGACGGCGGCAAGACAATGACGACGATGCGAACGCCGCACGGTGACAATCACGACATTTGGATCAATCCGAACAATAGCAACACCATGATTCAGTCCAACGACGGCGGTGCGAATGTGTCGTTCGACGGCGGGAAGACATGGTCCACGCAAGACAATCAACCGACGGCAGAATTTTACGGCATCTCCACCGACAATACGTTTCCGTACAAACTGTATTCGGCGCAGCAGGACAACTCGACGTACATCTTCAGTTCGGTGACGGATCCGTTCAACACGGTAAACTTTCGCACGGGCCCCGGTTGCGAAACTGGTCCGATCATGCCGCATCCAACAGAACGGAATACCGTGTACGGCTCCTGCAAGGGGCAGTACAGCGTGATGAATACCGAAACGGGACAGTCGCGAAATTATTGGATTGGCGGACAGTCACTGTATGGCAATGCGGGCGGTGAGTTGGAGTTTCGCTTTCAACGCGTATCACCGATGGCGCTGTCGCCGCATGACCCGAATGTGCTGTACTATGGTTCGCAGTATTTGCATCGCACGCGCGACAAAGGCGTGACGTGGGAAAAGATTTCACCCGACCTCACGGCGTTTCCTGCCTGCTGCCAAGGGGCGAGTGGTGAACCGATTACGCGTGACGTCACGGGTGAAGAATTCTACAGCACGTTGTACGCGATCACGGAATCTCCGCGCGAGGCTGGTCTTATCTGGACGGGTTCAAACGACGGTCCATTTTTCGTCACGCGTGACAACGGCAAAACGTGGAAGAACGTGACGCCGAAAGATTTACCAACTGGCGGTCGTGTCGCGTGGATTGAGGCATCGCCACATCGCAATGGTTCGGCGTACTTTGCCGTCTATCGCTATCTCTTGGGCGACTACGCGCCGTACATCTATCGCACGGACAACTACGGCGCGTCGTGGACGCGAATTACAGACGGCGCGAATGGCATTCCGGCTGATGCGCCAACACGCGTTGTGCGCGAAGACCCCGACCGCGAAGGTTTGTTGTACGCCGGTACCGAGTTTGGCATGTACATCTCGTTTGACAACGGTGGGCATTGGCAATCGTTCCAGCGCAATTTGCCGAATGTGCCGATCAACGATCTCAAGGTGTACAAGAAGGATTTGATCGTTGCGACACAGGGGCGCGCAACCTGGATCATTGATAACGTATCGTCGCTTGCACAGCTGATGCCGCAAACGGCGAGCGAGCCAATGCATCTCTACAAGCCTCGCGACGGATATCGTACCGCAACGGGTGCGCAGTTCTTAGGACCCAATATCGAGTACTATCTCGCGTCGGTACCGAAGGACACGATCAAGCTCGAGATCCTCGACGCGAAAGGTGTGATCGTAACCACGTATCGCAGCGATGCACCGGTTGTCGCCGCAGGACGCGGTGGTCGTGGTGGTGGCGCGGCGGTCGATGCGGAAGATCCGGAAGCAGCGATGGCTGAAGGCCGTCCGGGTCGCGGTGGTGCTCCGGCAACGATGAACATCGTGACCAAAAACGTCGGCCTCAATCGTGTGGTGTGGAGCGTGCAGCATCAAAACGGACTTGGCATGCCGCCGGGCGCGTATCAGGCACGATTGACGGTTGGTGCCGCGGTACAGACGGTGCCGTTCACGGTGTTGATCGATCCGCGACTCGCGAGCGACGGGATTACTACGGCGGACTTGCAGCAGCAGTTTGCGCATAACGCAAAAGTGCGAGACATGGTGACAGACGTGAACGCAGTGGTCGCACGCGCGCGCTCGGCCGAAACGCGGTTGAAGGCGGCGACTGGTGCGGCAGCGGATACGTTGGCGAAGGTGAAAGCGGTAACCGCGAAGCTGAATACACAGGCGGTGCGGTACGGAAAGCCTGGATTGCAAGCACACATTCAGTACTTGAGCAGCATGACGGCGCGTGTTGATCAGAAAGTTGGGAAAGACGCGTTGACGCGATACGGTGCGCTGAAGAAAGAACTGGAAGCGGTGAAGGCCGAGTTGGATCGGGCGATTGGTGGTGTGCGCATGTAGGGGCGACGTTACGGGCAAAAAAGACTGGCCGCAAATTTCGCGGCCAGTCTTTTTTGCTTTATAACACAACAGCACACGCAACGACGTTTACGGCACCACGACACACCCCTCGACTTTCGTGCAGGATGGATCGAGTGGCGGCAATTTCAATCGCGCCAACTCCTTGTTTACGGCCACGAGATCTGTCTTCCACACGACATCCAGCTTATCGGTGTAGCCCTTAAGCTCCTTGGTCAGAATACCAAAGATCTCTGGCATACTGTTGTTGGGCGGCCCATCACCACGCTCGGACATGCTGAGCAAGTTGGCAATGCGATTGTTCACCTTGATCGGAAAGTTGAGTGGGTCTTGTCCGCTTTGGTTGCGCACCTGATACACGGTCTCTTCAACTGCCGACGCGTTTGTTTTCAACGTCGCACCGGTTGACACGAGCGCCGCATCATTCGCCGCTTTCGTGAGACGCTGCACCAATTGCGCTTTCACTCGGCGAATCGCGATAACAGCGTTGTTCGCAACGGTGGCTTTGTCTCGCACCTGACGCCCGAACGCGTACTGCTTGTGCAAGTCAGCATCGGTCACCTCAGGCAACAGCGGGTTACGCTTGACAACGAGTGGTGCGTCAAGCGTTTTGCCGTCAACAATCAAGCGGACGGTGTAATGACCCGAGGGAACGGCCGGACCATTCGTACCAGCGCCCCACAAAATCATGCCGGGAAAACTTTCAATGGGTTGTGTGCGCAAATCCCATTGCAACCGATTGAACCCTTTTGCCACGGGCAAATAGATCGCGCCACCACCACGACGTCCACCGGCAGCCGGACGCGCTGTTGTATCCGCACGGGCCGTGTCCACTTCGAACGTGCGCATGATGCCGCCAACCGAATCGACGATCTGCATCACGGCGCGCTTGGGCACCGCATTCAACGCGTAGGTAAACGTCACCGCAGGCCCTGACCGCACGGCCACAGGCGGCACAAATAAATGTGCGTCGGCGGTCAGCACGCTGGGCGTGACTTGACGCAACGGCGCGACGTTGTCGAGCACCCAGAAACCGCGACCATGCGTGGCAATCACCAGTTCGTTGCCCTCAACGATCAAATCCGACACTGGTACGTCTGGCATGTTGAGCGACAACTTCTGCCACACCGCACCATCATCATACGAAATGCGCACGCCATGCTGCGTAGCCGCGTACAACAATCCCTTGCGTGCGGGATCTTCGCGCACCGCATGCACGTATTCATCCGACGCGAGTCCGTTCACAATCTTTGTCCACGTCTTGCCGTAGTCTGTGGTTTTGAAAATGTACGGCGACACGTCATTCAACAGCGGTTTGCGCACCGAGATGTAGGCCGCGCCGGCACTGAACGCCGACGCGTCGATCTGACTGACGCGACCAAAATCGGGCATGTCTTTCGGTGTCACATTCGCCCACGTCTTACCGCCGTCTTTCGTCACGTGCACCAACCCATCATCTGACCCGGTCCAAATCACGTTCACATCTTTCTTACTCGGCCCCACAGAAAAAATCACCGCGTACACTTCGGGCCCGTTCATGTCGCCGGTGATCGGACCACCGGATTTTTCCTGCGTTTCCGGCGCGTGCCGAGTGAGGTCGCCGCTGAGCGCTTTCCAGGTGCGACCGCCGTCGAGCGTGCGCCACAAGCGTTGTGACGACACGAACAGCATGTTCGGATCAATGGGCGAGAAGACAATCGGATACGTCCACTGCCAGCGCTCCTTGATGTCTTTCGACGGCTCGCCCGAGTAAAACCATGGATACGGATTTACTTCGCGCGAGAGCCCGGTTCGACGATTGTACTTGTCGAGATAGCCGCCGTTATTTGTGCCCGAGAAAAACACGTCGGGGTCTTTGGGATCAGCGCCGATGTATCCAGGCTCACCACCACCCACCGGATACGACACCGCCACACCACCGGCGGTGATATCCGTCGGCGGACCGCCTGCAGCACCACGACCACCACCTGGTCCGCCACGCCCGCCACCGCCGCCCGCGTTCCAATTAAATGGAATGCAGAGCGTGCTGTTGTCTTGCTGCGATCCGCAAATGTGATACGGCATGCCCTTCGTCGCGATCACGTGATAAAATTGTTCGGTCGGAAAATCTTCCGCCGTCCACCGACCGCCGGTGTTGGTCGACACGGCGCCACCACCATCGTTCGCGACGACTAAGTGTGTCGGATCTTCAGGGTCGATCCACAGATCGTGGAAGTCGCCGTGCGTGCCGTTGTCGATGGCATTGATTGTCTTTCCGGCATCCGTCGAGCGAAACAGCGAGGTGTTCTGCATGTACACGACGTCCGCGTTCTTGTGGTCGGCGAACACGTGCGTGTAATAGAACGCGCGTTGACGCACCGAACGATTCTCGTTCATCACCGTCCACGTGGCGCCGGCATCATCACTTTTGAACAAGCCACCGTTGTCGTTCTCCACGAGCGCATATACGCGATTTGGATTTGCTGCGGTGAGGGCCACACCAATGCGACCAATCAACCCACTCGGCAACCCCTTGTTGCGCGTAATCTCCGTCCACGTTTCGCCACCGTCGGTGCTCTTGAATAGGCCACTGCCCGGCCCACCGCTCGACATCTGATATTCCTTGCGGTACGCCTCCCACATCGCGGCGTACATCACGCGGGGATTGGTGCGATCAATGGCGATGTCAATCGCACCAGACTTATCGTCGCGGTACAACACTTTGCGCCACGATTTTCCACCGTCCACACTTTTAAACACACCACGCTCCGCACTCGGCACACTGTACTTACCAAATACGGCGGCGAAAACGATGTCAGGGTTCGTGGGATGGATCCGTATTTTCGAAATAGCATCGACGTTTCGGAAACCGACGTGCATCCACGTCTTACCAGCATCAGCGCTTTTGTAAATGCCATCGCCTGGCATGATGTTGCCGCGAATGGCCGATTCGCCCATGCCGATGAAGACGATGTCAGGATTTGATTCACTGACCGCTACGGCGCCAACGGAAGCGCTCGTGAGTTGACCGTCGGTGACGGGTGTCCAGGTCTCGCCCGCATCCATTGTTTTCCAAAGACCGCCGCCCGTCGCACCAAAATACGCTTCTTTCGGTCGACCTTTCACACCGCTTGACGCGATGGAGCGACCGCCCTTGTCGGGACCGACATTGCGCCAGCGATAAGTGCTCAGGGTAGCAGAATCGAGGATGACGGGCGCGAGCGCGGCGGGTGGTGCAACGGCCTTGGCCACTCGTTTTGGTGCCTTCACGGCTTGCGCAGCGGCCACCGAACTACAGGTAATGCTGAGGCCAAGACTGAGCGCAACGCGCACCCGATGAGGCATGACTTGCGGCGGACGCAACGGGAGCATTCGCGATCTCGGAGGAAGTAGGTGAGCAGATGCAGAGACACCTATACAAGGTACGCTAGGGACTTGGGGTTGGGGACGAGGGTTTATGGCCTGGCAGTGCGCAGAGCAGCGATAGAAACAGATCGCCATAGGCGGCGCTGAGAGCGACGGGGGTGAGGATCGACATGCCAATAACCATCACTGGTGCGCGCAGAGTCTGAATCAGGAGTTGGCGCCGCGACTATTTGGTGGACGGTGGCGTCTGCTTGAGCCACACGAAGCGATGCAGAAAGTCTGCGGTGCGCTCATACATATCGAGCATGCGGCGATGCACTGTCGCTTCGTGCATGTCGTCCGGTACGATGACGAGTTCGAAGTAAATATTGCGCGCGCGTAACAGCGGAATGAGCCCCACCGTCTGCGAGGCATCCAGATTTCGGTCGTCATCACCTTGCCACAAAAAGACGGGCGATTTCCACGTATCAATCGCGGCGATGGGCGACGACCGATACGCGACCGAGCTATCCGTGATCGAGTTCGTATACAGATGCAAGCCCGCCAGGTCAGCACCGGCCACGAAGATGTCTGAATTGCGCGCGAGCGCCTGTGCCGTAAGCAGGCCGCCATACGATTGTCCGTAGACGCCAACGCGCGTCGGATCAACATCCACTCGCGATTGTAAATACTGTGCGCCGGCAACAACATCCTGATACTCGGCATTGCCATTCACAAACGTGCCAGGTGCATTGGTGAACGATTTCCCGTATCCGATGCCCATCCGATAGTTGACGGAGAGTACCACATAACCTTGATCGGCGAGCCACTGATTGAACGCGTACATGAAGGTGTACGGCTGCATGTAGTGGTACGTCGGAAGCATCTGACGCGGTGGGCCTCCATGCACAAACACCAAAGCGGGACGGCGTTCACCCGGCTTCAAATTCTTCGGCAGAAAGAGCTGGTTGTGCACCTCCATCCCATCAGCAGCTTTGGTGAGTACAATCTCCGGCGTCACATGCGCCGCTATCGGAAAATCTTTGGGCAGCGTCGGAAAAATCACCCGCGCACGTCCGTTCTCGCGCGACATTACCGACACGGACGGTGGCAGCGCTGCACCATATGAGAAGTAGGCGAGTCTTTTCCCCGAGGAGAGCGGTGTTGCATCGGTTTCTGCGTCATGACCGACTGTGATCTGTTTCGGTGTTCCTCCTCCGACGGGCACCGACCACACATGACGATGCTCGATATCGGTCGCGTTCGTGTGATAGAGGAGCGATTGTCCGTCGGCAGAAATCGCACTGCCTTCAATGAGGCCATCGGTGGTGGTCAGTTGCACTGGCGCCGGATTGCCGACGGCCGTCAGACTTACGCTATAGAAGCGATCCCATTCATCGCTCGGGACTTGCACCGGGAACACGATTTTCTCACCCGCCAAACGCATGTTGCCAATGCTGGGAAAGAGCGCGTCGCCGACCTGATTGTGCCACACCTCACGCGCCGTACGTGCGGCGACATCAGCGATCATGAATGATTGGGTGTAGCCGCCGTAAAATGCGGCGCTGTACAACCCTGGTGAGGTGAGCAACGGATTGCTCGATGCGGCAACACCGCGCCCTGCTCCACCACGTCCGAAGCCGCCGCCACGCCCGGTACCACACCCGGATTCCAAGTCCACAATCGCCTTGCCGTTCGCTGTGGGCGGCGTGGCTGCGGCACCTGCCGGGAATCCAATGCCGCCGTCCCCCTGCTGCGCCTGTCGACCGAATGGCACGCCGGGTCGCCGACTGAAAAAAAGTCGTTTGCCATCCGCGAACCACATCGGACTTGCATCGCAATCAAAACTCGGCGCGATGTAATCCACCGTGCGAGTCTTCCCATCATATACGCCGATGAGTGAATGATTCAGACGGAGACTGACGAACGCGATCTTCGAACCGTCAGGCGACCACCGCGGGTTCACATTGCTCCCCCACAGCTTGATGAACGGAAAGCCGCCGGTGTCCATCGCTGTCCGTATGCCGCCACGCGTGAGACTGACCCGATAGAGCTGGCCGTCTCTCGAGGCGATAGCGAAGCGTCCGTCTGGTGAGGGCACAAATCCATCGCCGCTCACCACACGCCATGCCGGTCCACCGCTCGTCTTCACCGTCCACGTGGCATAGTCGCCGCCATCGGGATTGTGCGACGGATTCGCAATCCATCCTTGGCGATTCGGTGCCGTACCGCGCACGAACAACACCGTCGATCCATCATCCGACAGCGACAGCGCCGGAATTTCATTCCCGTCGTCCTGCAGAAAACTTGTCAAGCGCACCGGCGTGAAGTCGGGCGCGGCCGCCGTATAGATGTTGCGCATCCCGCGTTCATATGCGATCCAAGCAATGCGGTCGGTTTTCTTCGCGGTCACGAGATCTGTGGGGAACGCGTGACTTAGGAACTGCGCAATGGTGGGCTTCTCTTGTGCACCGACGTGCGGCGCGAATTGCGGCGCGAGCGCCAGAGAGAGCGACAACATCGCAATGACAGCGAAGCGATGCATGAACAGCCTCTGAAATGGGAGCTTGTGGGAGGGGTGGTCGGCCAACGTACGGCGCTCGTGACGAGTGCGCGAGGGGTTCCATCCGAATACACCACAATGGCAGCCACAACGGTTGTTATTGCGGTATACCAAAACGGGTCGTATGTTCGCGCGTACCCGATTCGAACCGCACGCACCCTACCGCATGAACCATACGCTCCGCCACAGCACCAGCGCCAATTCGCTGGCCACATCACGCCAATCAGACGTGGCCCGCGCGATCGAGGTGCGCCCTGTCACCGCCTTATTCGACTTTCAGGCGTGCGTGCAATTGCAGGAGGAAGTGTGGGGTCCTGAATACGCCGACCGCGTCCCCGCCTCGCTCCTTCAAGTGGCAGCGCATGTCGGCGTTGTCTTGGGCGCGTTCCAGGACGGCAAACTCATCGGAATGGTCTTTGGCTTCTCCGGCTTCGACGGTGACGAGCGCGTGCACTGGTCGCACATGCTCGCCGTGCGTGACTCGGCGCGCGATCTCGGTGTTGGTCGCCTGCTGAAGGAGGCGCAACGCGACACGCTCGCGCAGCTCGGCGTAACTCGCATATCCTGGACCTTCGATCCGTTGGTCGCCAAGAACGCATTTTTCAATCTCAATCGACTCGGCGCCCGTGTGGTTCGATACGTCAACGACATGTACGGAACGTCGACGAGTCCATTGCACCACGGGACGCCAACCGATCGACTCATTGTCACCGTCGATACGCGTGCCGCAGCGCGCACGCACACTGCGGTCGACAGCGCGCCGCCTCGTCAGCCCATGCTCACGATGAGTCTGAGAGCGGGCGACGTGGCCGTTAACACTGCCGTGCCGCCGCCCTCACTGTGGATTGAAGTGCCGAGTGACGTGGAACTTGTGCGCGAGCAGGCGCCTGAGGCGGCCGCAGCATGGCGTCACGCGGTTCGCAATCATTTCACTTGGGCGCTCAATCATGGTTACAAAGTCCAGACGCTCGAACGCGACGTCAACGCGTCACGTGCATTCTACCTGTTGAGCCGAGATGCAAAAACATGAGCGACGCAATCACCACGACGAACACCGGCTTTCATATCGATCGCATTGTCCTGCGCGAAATTCGACTCAAGCTTCGCGAGCCGTTTCGTATTTCCTCAGGAGTGATGGCTGAGCGACGCATCGCGTTGTTGGAGCTGCACGACGCGAGCGGTGCGAGAGCATGGTCGGAGTGCGTCGCATTTCAACTGCCGATCTATACCTCAGAAACGATCGACGGTGCATGGATGGCGATCCGTGAGTGGCTTGCGCCGCGCGTCCTCGGACAATCGTTCGACAGTCCGGCCGCGATTCACGGTGTGCTCGACAAAAATATTCGCGGGCATCCCATGGCCAAGGCGGCCGTGGAAATGGGTTGCTGGGGTCTCGCCGCCACGGTCAATGGGGCGTCGCTTTCTGCATTGCTCGGCGGCACGCGTGATCGCGTACCCACCGGTATTTCGCTAGGCATCCAGCCTGAGCGGGCGCTGTTGGTCGAGCGCGCGCTCGCTGCGGTTGCGGCGGGATATCGAAAAATCAAAATCAAAATTCAACCCGACCAAGATGTCGCATATGTCCGCGCAGTCCGGGAGGCGCTGGGCGACCGCGTCGGCATCATGGCTGATGCCAACTCGGCGTACACACTGGATGACATTGAACATCTTGCACAACTCGACGCGTTCGATCTGATCATGCTGGAACAGCCGCTTGGTGATGATGACCTCGTTCGTCACGCCACATTGCAACGGCGCATGACCACACGTATCTGTCTTGATGAATCGATCACCTCCGTCAATCGCGCTGAGGACATGATCGCGTTGCAGAGTGGTCGCATCATCAACATCAAGCCTGGTCGTGTCGCAGGATTCACTGCAGCAAAGGCCATTCACGACATTGCACGACGCGCCGGGATGCCCGTCTGGTGCGGCGGCATGCTCGAAAGCGGCATTGGGCGCGCGTACAACGTCGCACTCGCATCGTTGCCAAATTTTTCACTGCCCGGCGATTTGAGCCCGAGCGCGCGCTATTGGGAGCGCGACATCGTCTCGCCCGAATGGACCATGGACGACGACGGGATGGTGCATGTTCCGCGCAATCAAGCGGGAATCGGTGTGACGGTGGACGAAGAGATGGTGGACGCGTTGACCGTCC
>JANYHT010000026.1 GCA_025358925.1 Gemmatimonadaceae bacterium
AACGGCACGTCGTACGACTTCGGCGTGAGTTTCGAGAACGCGCAAGGCGGCGAATCGACCATCGGCGTGATCGCGCTTGCATTCGTCGCCGCGGTCGTTGCGATTCCGGTGTCCGGCATACCACCGCTCTCGTCGCTGCCGACCGCGAGCAACGTCAACGTCGTGCCCGATTCTGGATTCAAATTCGGATATTTCACGACCGGATCAAAAACCGCGCCCTATTGGAGTCGGAGCGATACGGTTTCGTGGGCGTCGACCATCCCGCTGAACGATCCCGCGGCGAACAATGCGTTCCAGGTCGACTCGCCTCACTCAGGAACGGCAGCTTACGTTTTCTCAAAGCCGCTTTCGCTTGCGAACGGTCAGCCGTATACGCTTTCATGCCAATTCCTTGGCGATCACTCAAGCGGCACGATGCCGTTCATGGCGCTCGGCCAAGGCTTCACGACATCCGCAACGGGCACGTATCTCGCGGGTGCATCCGTGGGCGCGATCGCCGGGCAAAACGGTAGACGCTCCGTAACGTTCACGGCTCCTGGCGCGATCGGCAGCGGCACCACCATTTGCAACGTCATCTTCGCCGCCAACGGCGTCACGATCGCCGCGGGTTTCTACTTCTACGTTCAGACGCCCATGTGTGAGCCGGGTTCCGTCATGGGCGCATACAAACAGAACGAACTCGACGCCGGAACGGGATACATCGACCACGGCGCGATGAGCACGCAAGTCCGTTCGGCGGTCGACGTCAACGGTAACGCCATCTATAGCGACGGCACGACGGTCGGCGCGCTTCGGCCGCAAGAGATCGGCGCGAACGTCACCGAAAATCGCGTGTCGAATGATACGTCTTTCGTAAACGGCGTATCGCGCGGAGTCGTCTCGCTAAATGCGAGCGGCTCACAAGTCAACATGGTCGCAGATTCCGATATCTCATTCGGAACAGGTGTGAACACGTACTGGACATCGCCTGCGCTGAATTGGTACACGACTGCTGCTTCCGGTCAAAACCGATGGCTCTATAACTACACGGGCGGGACGCGATCGGCGGAAAACTTTACCGCGACGAGTCCGGCCGTCGTCTATAATTGCTCGCCGAGTCAGCCATACGTTATGTCGGCGTTCATGGACGCAAGCGGGCTACCATCGGGCGCTTCCGTTGGGTTACTCGTCATGAACGCCGACGTCTCTGCCGAGATCGGGCGCATCACGATCTCTGCAGGCACCGGCAGCGCGCGCCGCTCGTTCGCATTTACAGCGCCTTCGAATTGCTCGCATCTATCGTTCATCTTTCAAATCAACGTGCCGACCGCCGGTAGTGCGAATCTTTACGCCGTGACCCTCGGGCAGTTCCAAATCGAAAACGGCTCGATCGCGACTGGCTACAAGCCGAATAAAAGCAATCACTCGGCGGGCCATTTCGAGCGCGGAGCAACTCATCCCGACTTCACGAATACCGTCAACAGTGGCGGCGGCATAGATTACAGTTACGCAAATCATATCAATCGTATTAACTACGGCAATCATGGCCTAGCATTCACGAATACCATCGACAGTAACGGCAATATGGAAAGCAATTTCCTTGGACTCAAACGGATGTCGTCCGGCGTACACCAGCCCGACTCTAACAATCGTTTTGGAATGTGGGACAATGCAGGGCAGACGTGCTCGCCAATCGACGACCAATACGTGGACAATAACGGACGAACGTTCGCGCAGCAGCTTTCGACGGAAGCATTGATTTACTTCGCTGCCAACGGCTCAAGCTACGGCTCGATGGTTTATGCTGACGCAAACGTAAACGGGCAAGAGCCACCGAACGCCGCGCTCACGCAAGTTACATCCGACGGCCTAATAAATACGTTCGAGCGAAACGCCAACTCGTATGTCAACAGGTCAACGGTTAGTGCGTATGCAGCGGGCTTCCTGACAAATTCTATTCAGCGTAGAGTGAGCTCGTTTTTCGTTTACAACGCGACGAACAACGCGACATCCGTCGTCATCGCCTCTGGCAACTCATCGCTTTACGGGACAACGACGACGACAAGTTTCCGGAACCTCTTAACGGGAAACAATAAATACTTCGGCTTTCGTTGCGACGGCATCATGCAGTTTCGTCAATCGCCCGAGGTGCACTCGACCGGCAAGAACGGACTGTTTATGTCGAAGACGGTCCCAACCGATCTTAGCCGCGTCGACGCATTTAACGCGGCGACCAGCTATGGCACGATCGCAGGCATCAACGGTAGCAACGGAGCCGTCACGACGGGCCGCGCGACGACTGGCTATGGCGGCGGCGGTTCGGGCTCTGGTGGCGGCGGCGCTGGCGTTCACCCCATCTCGTTCTAGGAGTATCGATGTCATTTCGCTATCACGGACTGCAGTACGGTGTCCACGCATACGTCCCCGAAGTCTTTACGCACGCCGAATTTCACCCCGAGAAACATATCGACGCAATTCGCGACGTGATCGATCAGCCGTCGAATCGCACGCGATGGGATTGCGGATTCGACGACCCCCACGACGTCACGCACGGCTTCGATTCGCTCGCGCATCGG
>JANYHT010000015.1 GCA_025358925.1 Gemmatimonadaceae bacterium
CACGGAAACGCACGGATACCACAACATGCTGTGTGGTTGCGGTTGCTGGATCGGCGTGATCCGCTTTGTCTCCGTTCAGTGTATCCGTGCCTTCTCCGTTCCGCAGTTTGCTTTTCTTGCGTCTTCGGGGACTTTCGGGAAAGGCGCCGGTCGAACAGCACCGGCTGACCGCGAATAACATGAAGGACGCGCATGTGCCTCCGAACGGGATGCGGCCGGCTCGCGTTCATCTGAAATCGCATTGTTCATAAAGAAATCGTGCAACGCCGGTCTGCCCGTCGACACGTTACCCGAGATTGCACTATTGAAATTCGCGTTATTCGTGTCATTCGCGATCAGCAGTGCCGTTGGTATCGCGCGCCTATTTCGCCGCACGGCTGCGTGGTTCAACACTGGCCGCCTGTTCATCGCGCACGAGACTGAATACGGGAAGCGGCGGTACCACAACGTCGAGCAAGGCATCGTCGGATCGATACCCCACTTCGCGACGCACCGTCGCCGCAACTGCGCGACGCAAATCATCCATCGATTCGCCCGCGTCACCCTCAAGCTCCATTCGGATAGCACGAAAACGACGTCCAGATTGTACGCAGAAGAGTGCGGTGAGTGCTAATTCTCGCTCACACGTCTCGACGCCGTGTTGTTCGATGAGACGCTGCGTGCGCGCAATGGTGGTCGCGCGGGCGTAAAGCTCCATCGCCATATCGGCGAGCCGCTCGACAACAAGTTGGCGATGGACAATTTCCTTCTGGTGTTTTGTGATCGCTTTCTCCGTCGCTTGCGCCAATTCTTTCACATGCCGCTCGACAAAGTCTGCATGGGTGCGCAATCGCGAATTAAACGCAACGGTAAACTTGTCGCGTGCGCCCAGTGCGGACCGTACGCGCTGTGCGGCGTAACTTGAGACGAGCACCCAATTTTGGATGGGATTGCGAATAGCGGTAGCGAGTTCTTTGAGCTCCTCGGCGGGCTCGTGAATGCCGTTGAGGCCGACAAAAAGACGCAGTACTTCGTTGGCTCCTTCGAAAATGCGATTGATGCGTGCCTCGCGTAGGTAACGCTCGTATGGCCACGGTTTAACAAATCCGCGACCACCGGCAACCTGAACCATTTCATCCGTGCTACGCCACACCAATTCACTCGCGAAGATTTTCACACATGCGGCTTCGAGTGAGGCATCTACATGATCTGCGTCAAGCGCCGCGGCCAATGCGCCCACCATCGCATCCGCCGCGTACGTGTCGGACGCCAGCGACGCAATTTTTCGTTGCGTGATCTCAAACGATGCGAGCGGACCACCAAATTGTGTACGCGCTTCGGCATACCGCGTCATCTCACCGACCAAACGCTTGCACGCCGCGGTACATCCCGACGCGAGACTCAGTCGCCCTGCATTCAACGCATGCACGGCCACGCGAAATCCTTTGCCAACGTCTCCCAACACGTGATCGTCCGGCACGAAGAGCTCTTCAAACACCAGCTCCGCCTGCGTCGATCCGCGGATGCCAAGCTTGTGAATTGTGCCATCCACTCGAAAGCCGGGCATGTCCGGTCGAATGATGAAGGCGGTGGGTCGCATCACCGATTTCCCATCACGCATCACGGGCGTTTGTGCGAACGTGACAATCACACCGGCACGATGCCCGTTGCCAATCCAGTGCTTGCGTCCGGTAAGAATCCAGCCACGATCATCGTCCGCGCGACGTGCGTGTGACACGATGTTTTGTGCGTCGGACCCCGTCTCGGGTTCGGTCAGCGCATATGCCGCGAGCGTATCGCCACGAGCGAGCAAGGGGAGATATCGTGTTTTCTGCGCGTCGTTGCCGAAGAGCACGATGGCTTTGCCGCCAAGTCCGCAGTGGACGCCAATCAAAACGCCGAGTGACGGATCGATCGAGGCGACCGCGCCGAAAACTCGGGCATAGCCCGACGTCGAGAGTCCAAGTCCACCGTATTGCGTCGGGATCGAAATGCCCAAGAGTCCCGCGGTAGCAAACGCACGGATGACGGGCTCGGGAATCGTCTCATCTTCGTCAAATTGTCGCGAGTCAATGAGTCCCGTCGCGAGCATGTCATTGAGCGCGTTTGTCAGTCGCCGCACGGTCGCCGCCTCTGCCGGATTGCGCTCGTCGAGCGGCGCGGGATACGGAAAGAGCAACTCGTCGGAAATCTCTCCGCCAAAGAGTCCGCGTAAGAACGACGGTTTGGTACTGCTCATGCGAACGCTCCACAGCAGAAAACAGCGTGATTGACCAATCGCGATTCACGAATCGTGACCGACTGATCACCGACGCCAACGGGGCGGCTTCATATTCGAGGCCGCCCCGTGGCAAAAGCTAGTCGTTACAAGAGCATCCGTCAGGGCGGCGAAGTCGCAGTCGCGGGTGCCGTGACGATGACACGTACTCTGCTCGGCTTTCCTTCGTTTTGGCCGTTGGCATTGAGCGCCTGCAGCGTGACGAACGCTTCGCCGACGGCCACACCACCAACCGTCACCGTCGTTGTCGTCGTCGACGGATTGACCAACGCGATGCTCGGTTTGTCACTCGTGGTGACAATCGTCCGACCGCGTAGTTCCGCGCCTTGTGCATCGCGAACAAAAATTGTGAACGCGCTACTGGTGCCTCTCACCAACGTGAAGACGCTGTCCACCTTGATCGAGTCAACTGGGATTTGATTGACGATCACGTTGGACGTGGCGCCTTTGCCTTCGCTGATCGCGCTCACGCCAACAACACCCGGCGCGATGGCCGTGACACGACCGGTGCTTGTGACTGAGACTTTCGTCGGATCATTGGAAATCCACTCGACGATGCGATCGGTGACAATAGCGCCGGTGGAATCTTCAACGGTGGCAGTGAGCTGTGCGGTCGCGCCTTGCAGCAGGGAAATCTGCAGTGGCGAAACACGAACCGCGCTCACCGGAATTTTTGTAACTGGGAAGGAGACCGTGTCGCGCACCCCTTCGGCGCTGACGGAAATTCGCGCCGTCCCAAGTGACAATCCGGTCACGATACCTACAGAGGACACAGACGCAACCGTTGGATCGAGACTCGACCAAGTAACGATGCGGCCCGCTGGGATATTCTGGTTGAGACTATCCAACAACGTCACACCCAATCCACGCGGTGCGCCTATTCGCAGCGAACCCGTACGCGGCGAAATCACCACAGAGACAATTCGTGCGTCGACCACCTCAACACTCGTGAAGCAATTCACCTGCGTGTTGTTTTGATCGGCGGCTGTAATCTTCGCTGTGCCTGCTTTGCGCGCCGTAATCACGCCCGTACTAATCACCGTCGCGACAACATCATTGTCGCTACTCCACAAAATCGTACGTCCTACTGATGTCAGGACATTGTTCGCGGTGTCGCGCAACGTTAGGGCAGGCTGCACTGAGGCACTGACCGTCACCTTCTGCGTTGCCGGCAAAATGCTACAGCTACCGATCGGGATTTCCGTGATAATGATGTTGGCACTGCCTTGCGCAGACCCCGACGTGGCCGTGATCACCACTTGACCCGGAGTCAGTGCAATCACGTTACCGTTCTGATCGACTGACGCGATCGATGAATTGCTGGACGACCACACAACACTGCGTCCAGTAATCACGGTGCCGGACGCGTTCTTCAAAACGACCGTCAACGCGCGGGAATTGGTGCGCCGCAGCGTCAACGACGTCGGCGTGACTTGCACGCTGAACACGACCTCTGGGGTGACGGTCACCTGCGCGACACCGGACTTGCCATCCGCCACCGCAGACACTGTGGTCTGACCCGGCGCGATACCAATCACACTGCCATCAATGGCCACGGTGGCAACGGTTGGATCGGCAGACGAGAAGCTGATTTTCTTACTGCTGATCGAGTTACCTTTGCAATCGAACGCGGTGCCCACCACTTGCTGCCTGGTGTTCACAGGAACGGAGATCACTGTTGGTGCGATCGTAACCGTGCAGGCGGTGATAACGGGATTGAGGTCGCAGCCGGCGAGTACGCCAAGGGCGAGCAACGAAGCCACGACGCCAAGGCGGCGAGGCTGGAGAATGGCAAAGGGGGCAAAGACCCGCATGCAGGTCGTCCTATCGGCAATGAGTGAAAAACGGCGTCGATGGCGACGCATCCTAGAGACGCGCCGTCGGCGCGAGTCGTAACTGTCACACCACGGGAACAGCTGAACGGAAGGTGATGGGACGCGGACAGTGGAGCAACCCGGCGCGAATCGTCACCGGAATTGCCGATGTGATGGTGGTTACGAAGCGTTGTGGTCGGAGGAGTTGTACCCGTGCCGACAAACTGGGTTCGCGGCCCAATTTCAAATCCCTGGTCCCTAATCCCTAATCCCTAATCCCCTCCCATTCCCTATCTTTATCCCTTGTCCTCCGCCGAAAGAGATTCCGCGACCCGCACCGCGTGGCTCCACGCCATCGCATGGATCGTCGGTGCGTTCGCGCTGCGCACTGTTCTTTCAGCGTTCGTGCCACTCGTCCCCGACGAGACCTATTACTGGGAATGGACACGTCGCCTCCAGGCGGGCTATTTCGATCATCCGCCGGGGATCGCATTTCTTGTTGCTTTCGGCGTACGGCTTCTTGGCGACACGCATGCGGGCGTTCGAGCGGGGCCAGCAATTTCGGCACTGGCAACACATGTCGCCATAGTGGCACTTGCATGGTCGCTTGGTGGCAGGAAATTTGAAGGCGCGCAATCAGCTGTGCGTGCAGCAATTCTCATGACATTGTTGCCTCTCGCCACGCTCGGACTCCTACTCGCCACTCCGGACGCAGCGCTCTTTCTCTCGAGCACGATAGCGCTCCTCGCGGTCGAGCGAGCCCTCGCCTCGCCGCTCCGTTCCCAGGCGTCTAGGAACTGGTGGTTGCTGGCCGGCCTCGCACTAGGAGCGGCGTTCGCCTCCAAATACACGGCGGTGCTGTTGCCGCTCGGGCTCGTACTGGCGTGTGGCGTACATCCCGCGTTGCGCGTACGCTTTGGCGAACCCGGACCGTGGCTCGCATCCGCCATCGCCCTGCTGATCTTTACCCCCGTACTGCGCTGGAACGCGGCCACCGAATGGATTTCGTTTCGTTTTCAGTTGGGACACGGCTTCGGTGCGAGTTCTAGGGGGAACCCTCTGTCGCGAGAATTGGGAATGATCGGCGCACAAGCAGGACTCGCGTCGCCCATTCTGTTTGTCTTGCTTGCCGCCGTCGTGTACGTAGCGTTGCGTGACGGTTGGCGCCTGCGCAATAGCGTCACGCCAACCGACGTGAGCGCGCGTCGATTCGCGCTCGCGGCCACGGCCGCCGTACCGTTGTTGTTTTTTGCGGTGAGCGCATGGCGTCGATCTGTCGAAGCCAATTGGCCCGCACTCATCTACCCAAGCGCGTTGACGCTGTTGGCCACAAGCTCGGCGTCGTGGGCGCGCGGTCGCGCGTGGCGGAGTGGCCTAGTTGTGGCCGGTGTGCTGCTTGCACTTGTGGCGGTTCAAGCCTGGAAACCAGTATTTCCCGTGGCGCCGAGCAAAGATCCAATCGCCCGTGCATACGGCTGGGACACGCTCGCGGCCGCCGTGGATCTTGCACGCCACGACGCATTTTTCGACAGCACCACCAATCGCTGGGTGGCCGCAGATCGCTATCAAGATGCGTCCGAGTTGGCGTTTCATCTCCCCGATCAGCCCGTCGTTTTTTCACTCAACCTTGGCGGACGGCCTAATCAGTACGATCTGTGGCCCACGGCATACGAGAAAGTGCGCGTAGGCGATGGACTCGTGGCCACGTTTGATGCCGATGCGAACGGCGACTCGCTTGCGACGCGTGTTGGAACGTGGTTTGAACAGTTGAAGCAAGGACCTCTCGTCGCCCTGAGGCGGAACGGCGGGCTGGTCGCAACGAGACGCGTCTGGCTTTACCGTAGTGCGCGCAGCGTACCGCGGAGGTCCAATCTCGTGCCGTCGCTTTCCAGTCCGCGGTGAGACGCGCATGATTCTCAAATGATATGGGCCGTAGCATTTGGCGGCGCCGCTGGTTCGGTGCTGCGGTATCTGGTCTCGCTCTGGATGAAGAGCGTAAAAGTCGATTTTCCAATCGCCACGCTGCTCGTCAACGTCACCGGGTGTCTGCTCATCGGACTGTTCGTTCGCCTGTTCAGTACGGCGGGGAGTAGCCCCGTAATGCGCGCCGCGCTGACCATCGGTTTCTGCGGAGGGTTTACGACGTTCTCGACCTTCAGCGCGGAATTCGTGACGCTGGTGCAGGAAGGCCGCGAAATGCGCGCGGTGCTGTACGTCGTGCTGAGCGTCACGATGGGCATTCTCGCCACGCTTGTTGGCATGACCCTCGGTCACCGCATCATCGCCGCACGATAGACGGCGAACAACAACGTTCGATTGTATTCACTCACAACAGCAGCGCGCAAACATGTCATCAACCGCTCCCACTATTCCGTCCGATCTCGCCGCATGGTGCGTCGCCAATGATGCGCGCGCGCAGAACGAACTATTCGCGTTTTTGCGCATTCCAAGCGTGAGTGCGCGCTCGGAACACAAAGGGGATTGCCTCATTGCCGCGCAGTTTGTCGCGGACGCGCTCACGCACATCGGCTTTCGTGCGGACATCATTCCGACACCGGGTCACCCGATCGTCCTCGGAGAATGGCGCCACGCCGGACCGGACGCACCAACACTGTTGGTCTACGGACACTACGACGTACAACCTGCCGAGCCGCTCGAGCTCTGGACGTCGCCCGCGTTCGAACCCACGGTGCGGGATGGACGTATTTATGCGCGCGGTTCGGTAGACGATAAGGGTCAGCTCTACTTGCACATCAAAGCGCTGGAAGCGCATCTCGCCGTGCGTGGTACGCTCCCGGTCAATGTGATTGTTCTCGCCGAAGGTGAAGAAGAAGTGGGCAGCGAAAATCTCGAAGCATTTCTCCAACGGGAACAGCAACGGCTCAAGTGCGATGCCGTGGTCATCTCCGATTCAACGATGTTTGCGCCAGGCATTCCGAGTATTCTGTCGTCGTTACGCGGTATGGCGTATTTGCAAATCGATGTACAAGGCCCTGCCGGAGATTTGCATTCTGGGATGTACGGTGGCGCAGTCGTGAATCCGGCTATGGCACTCGCGCGCATCCTCGCAACATTCCACGATGCCGATGGTCGCGTGGCGATTTCAGGATTCTACGACCATGTGCGTCCGTTTCCGGACAACGTGCGTGCACAGATGCGTGCGCTGCCGTTCAGCGAGGCAGGGCTTATGCACGAAGTCGGCGTCACTGCGCTTGGCGGTGAACCGGGATACACCGCGCTGGAGCGGTTGTGGACGCGTCCTACATGCGAAGTCAATGGATTGCTCAGTGGTTATACAGGCGAAGGCGCGAAAACGGTGCTCCCCGCGATCTCGATGGCGAAGGTGAGTTTTCGCTTAGTGCCTGATCAAGACCCGGACACGATCGCACGCCTCGTGCGCGAGCATGTTGCGCGCGTGCTGCCCATCGGTGTCACGGCAACCGTAACCGCCCTGCACGGTGGACGTCCGTGGCGTGCTGACCTGCAAGGACCAATCATCGACGCCGGGAAGCGCGCCCTGCAAGCAGCGTTTGGACGCGAGCCGGTGATCACCGGCGAAGGCGGGTCAATTCCCGTTGTCGGTGACTTCGAACGTATACTCGGCGCACCCGTGCTTCTGATGGGATTCGGGCTTCCCGGCGAGAACGCGCACGCACCAAACGAGTGGATTAGTGTCGAGAATTATCAACTCGGCATTCGCGCCGCCGCCACGTTGCTCGACGAATTTGCGGTAGCATTTACGATGTCTCGCGGATAGGCTGCCACCAAACGGCACGCTAAAAGTCAGACAACAAATCGGTATCGTCGTCAAACGGAATGGCGGCGGACGCGGACATCGGAAACACGTTGTCGCTGCCAACAAACGACGATTCCGCGAGCGTTGCACCGCGCGGCTTCACTCGCGCTACGCTCCGTGGCTTAGACGGTCGACGCGCTTCACGAGCAACCGGCGCCGATCGACGGGTGGACAACTCCACGGTGAATTGCGACGCCAGCTCATGCATCTCGCCAGCTTGCGCCGACAGCTCCGCTGCCGCACTCGCGGACTCTTCGGCATTCGCCGCGGTACGCTGCGTCAAGGTGCTGATCTGCGTCATCGCGTTCGTCACTTCGGCCAACTCACGCTCCTGTTCCTTCGCGCCTTCGGCAATGTTCTGCATCATCATGGCCGCCTTCTGCACACCCGTCCGAATTTCTTCCAGTCGACGACGCACGCTCTCATTCAATTTCACACCCGTCTCCGCCTTCAATACCGACTCTTCAATTAGCGCGGCAGTATTGCGCGATGCTTCCGACGCGCGAATCGCGAGGCTTCGCACTTCATCAGCGACCACCGCGAAACCTTTCCCCGCATCGCCAGCCCGCGCCGCTTCGACGGCCGCATTGAGCGCGAGTAGATTGGTCTGAAACGCAATTTCGTCAATCGTCTTCACGATCTTGGCGGTCGAATCTGCGGACTTCTTGATCTCCGCCACGGCTTCTGCCAACGACTGCATGCGTTCAACACCTTGCTCAGTGTCCGTCTTCGCGCGCTCCATTGTGGCGCGAGCCTCCCCGGCGTCGGCCGCGTTCGCCTTGGTGCGCTGATCGACAACCTTGATACGATTGAGCACCTGGTCAATTGAGCCGGCTTGATCCGCTGCGCCACCTGCCAAATTCTGACTGCCTGCACCAATTTCACGTGAAGCCGCGTTGACCTGCGCGATCGCCGTGGTAAGCGACGCAAACACTTCAGCGATGTTATCGAGTGCCGAATTCAGCGATTGCTTGATGACCGCATGATCACCGTGATACGTGCCCTCCATGCGCGCGGTAAGATCGCGGTTCGCCACACGCGTGAGGACATCTTTGGCTTCGTTGATCGGCAATACGACGGCGTCGAGCATGCGATTCGTACCTACCATTAACTCCGCATACGCGCCTTGATATTGCTGCGGATTACCGCGCTTGCTCAACTCTCCGTGCTGCGCTGCCTGAACGAGCAGCTGCGCCTCGCCAATAATGCCCTGCAACGTTTCCGACGCGCGATTCATGTTGCGCGAAAGCACGTCATGCTCCGAACGCGGTTCTACTTTCGTCGATAAGTCACCGGCCGCCAATCGATCTGCCGCATGCGCAATACCGGCCACATACTGCACCATGCCCTGAAATGCCGTTCCAAGCTCGCCAATTTCATCCGTGGTGGTGACATCAATTTTCTGCTCAATGCGACCGCGTGCAATCTCTGTCGCGGCGGTGGAGAGGCGTTGCATCGCGCCGGTGATATTGCGCAGCGTCCCAATCGCGAGCACGGCAAGCACGATCAACGAAAGAACGAGCACCACCGACGTGACCAACCGCGCGGTGGATTGCAACGCGCGCGCATCCGCGAACGCCATGGAAATACGTCCGACGTTCTCTCGCGTCTGCGCGTTCAATTTGAGACTAAGTGCTGCGTACTTGGACTTGCTCGCCTGCAGATTGCCCATCATATCCGCCATTGCGCCACCAATCACACCCAAACTCGTCGTCCGCACCTGCTTCGCGTACGAGGAAAACTCGTCGCGAATGGACGTGACTGCGGCCGAGTCCATCGTGGCGTTGCGCGCGAGCGAATCCGTCATGGCGACAAACGTGTGTGCGATGCTGTCAGCGATGATCACGGCGGTGGTATCGCTCGCGCCAACCGCGTCGCGCAGCGCCCGCTGATACGCATCGAATCGCACTTCGAGACGGCGGCTCACCTCAAGTGCTGGTGAAAACCCCGTCTCGATGCGCGTCAATTTCTGTTGGGCGAACGAGCCGAGCGTGACGGTCGTGCCCAGCGTGACGATGAAGCCCAACGCCGCGACAAGGGGTAAGGCGAGGATCTTCGACCGGAGGGTCAACGTACGAAACATTGGCGTCACGAGAAAGGATTGACCCCGCTGCACAGCCCACGCGACGGCGCGTGAGGCTTAGAGGTCTCACCTTGTGGTATCGGCGTGTGTTGTACGCTGCTGAAGTACGGGTCCTGCTCGCGGATGTGCATGTTCGTGCCGCACCACCACGGTAGCAGGCAGGATCACGGAGTCCGCCACGCCAAATCGGCGATGATCGGTAGGTGGTCGGAGCCGAGATCCGAACCGAGCCACACGCCAATCGCCTGCGGGGCGGAAGCATTTCCCAGTACGTGATCGATTCGAATACGCAGGAGACTGCCTTCGCGTTTGCTCCACCCGAAACCAGAACCCGTAGTTTCAAACGCGTCGGAAAAACCACGCCAGTGGCGTCGGAAAATTGCGCTCTCCACAGGAAGATTAAAATCACCAACAATGATCACCGGCGCAGCGTGGCTGTTCGACGCAGACCACACCGACGCGCGCTCAGATTCCTGATTGCGGATGCGTGCATTAAGCTGAATGCGCTTCGGATCGTAACGGTTCACGATGGATCCGAGCGTGCTCGCACGGTCGCCTTGATCGGAAATAAACCCGCCCGAGCCCATTAGGCTTTCGAGACCCTTTCGCGCGGTTTCCAAATGGAGGTTCACGAAGGCAAAGGCACCATGCGGCGACGCGATGACATAACGCGCCACAAGTCCAGTGCCGCCGAATCCGAGCGTCGAAACTCGCGCGAATGATGCGCGGGGCATAGAGTCGAACGATTGGATCGGCCATCTGCTCGCCGTACAGAGGTTGGAGTATCGATGGTGATACCATTTCGGCATGGCCTGCAATGAATCCCACAATGCGTCTCCGCATTCTTGAAACGCGATGAGCTGCGGTTGCACCTGCTCGATCATGTCACGAAGACGAACGGCCACCGCACCGCCGCCGTCCGCGTTGAAGGTCAACACGCGAACAGCAATTTTCGGCATCGGTGCCGGAAGTGAGCGCCCGAGCGTTCGCCACGAAACTCGCCCTCCCATGATTGGCCCCACCACAATGACGAGAGCAATCAAGAGCGGCAGCCACGCGCGCCGAGCTGAAAATAGTACGAAGGGCGCGAGCGCAAGAATTGGAATGAGGAGCACAAATCGCGGTCCGTACGCGAGCAAAGTGGCCGGCAGAAACGACTCAGAGGTTGTGATAAGCAACATCCACGTCACGACCGTGCAGGCGAGCCAAGCCCACGTCAGTCGAGTGGTCCATCGGCGCACGACGGATTCACTTTGCAGCTGCTGCATCGTGTCTCCGGCCCACGCGCGCACCATTGCACGTGAACGGCGCATCGCTCCCGCAATCGACGCCATGGAGCGCGGCTTGGCATGCGAGGGACGAACAATTGTCAGCGTCCGCCCGCACCGACATCGGAGCTTCTTCCCGACGTGCGTATCATTCGTATTGTACGACTCGCCGCACGCGCACCGCAACGAAAAATCGGTTCGATACGCGATTGGCCGAGGGCTCACCGTCGAGAGTCAGCAGTAACGAGCATGGCGCTTACAATCCGTCCAGTAAAGAATCGTTGTTCGATGTTGCGGCGATACGCTTGATCAACCACTCCATGCCCGCTTGCGGCGGCAATTGATGCAAACCACGTCGAAGCAAATGCACCTTTTCCAACTGATCTGGGCGATACAGCTTTTCCTCTCGACGCGTCCCGCTCGTCGCGATATCGAAGGCAGGGAAAATGCGACGATCCGCCAAACTTCGATCGAGTTTGATTTCGCAATTGCCCGTCCCTTTAAACTCCTCGAAAATTACGTCGTCCATGCGCGAGCCGGTTTCGACCAACGCCGTCGCAATGATCGTCAACGATCCGCCGCCGTTCTCTTCAGAGATCATGCGGGCCGAGCCAAAAAATGCCTTCGGTTTTTGCATCGCCGTAGAATCCAATCCGCCCGACATCGTGCGCCCAGTGCCGCGGTCAGTCGTGTTATGCGCTCGCGCTAACCGCGTAATCGAGTCGAGCACGATCACGACATCTTTCCCTTGCTCGACCAGTCGTCGCGCACGCTCAAGCGTCATATCCGCAACTTCGACGTGACGCTTTGACGGCATATCGAAACTCGACGCGACGACTTCGCCATACCCCCACGTAATCATCTCGCTCACTTCTTCGGGGCGCTCATCCACGAGCAACACCAAGAGTACGGCTTCCGGATGATTGATCGATACACCCTCGACGATCGCTTGCAACAACGTGGTCTTGCCGGCACGCGCCGGGGCGACGATAAGCGCGCGCTGCCCGTAGCCAATCGGCGCAATCAGATCGATCGCACGACGTGTGAGCTCTGGACCGGTCTTTGCCGGACGCCCAGTCTCGAGCGTGAGTTTACGATCCGGATAACTGGCCGTGAGCGTATTGAAATCGAGGCGCTTCTCCAACAACACGGGCGAGCCGTCATTCAGCGTCAGCACTTCGATCGCCGCCGACCGACCACGCGGATCTCGGCCATACGTCACTTCGATTTTGTCGCCACGGCGGAGCTGATGCAGGCGGACCAAATTGGGCGGAACGAACGGATCCGCCGCATCGGGGAGGTAGCTATTCACTGCTTGACGAAGAAACCCGCCATCACGTGCCGGATCAAACCAACCCACCATTGTGCCGTCCGCAGTTAATGGCACGCCGGTTGGCAACACGCGATCAAACTGTGGTTCGCTGGCCGGTGATGCCACGCCAGGTGCGCCAGGCCGTCTGAAACGACTCCGGCCTCGACGAGGATTGCGACGCGAATCGTCCGGGCCGCTGGCTGGGTCGCCGCGATCTAACCGATCCACGCGTTCAACACGCTCTGGACGCGGACCACGATCGGGCCGCGGACCACGATCAGGCCGCTCATTGCGAACCGGTCGGTCACCGCGCGGGCGATCTGTGCGTTCCACCCGATCAGTGCGTTCGATACGATCAACGCGCTCGAGTCGCTCGACACGGTCCCCGTGCAGACGCTCAAGTGCCGACTCAAAACTGCTGGGCGGAATGGGTTGCGGGATTGGCCGCGGTCGTTCGACGGGCGGCGGGAGCGGCGCTGGCGCAGGAGGGCGTGACGCTGGAGGACGCGACGCTGGAGGACGCGACGCGACGGGAGCCTCTCGCGGCGTACTGACCTCTGGTGCGTACGGATTGTCGTCCCCGGCATTGTCGGGGGCTGACTGAGTCGCAGCGCGGCTGCGGCGGACGGGACGTTTGCGTTCGTTCATTCAGATACTGCGTGTGGAACGTGGGCTCGCGTCCAAAACGGACGGAGCGCGGCACAGTGACAAACGCCACTGACCGGGAAGGTCGAGCCCCAACGAGGCTCGAAACGCGCGAAGCGCGAGAAACTGTAAATGTTGCTTGAGGACGGGGCTGTTCGTTCCGTCACATAACCGGAGCAACAAAAATCGCCGTCCGGTACCACTAAATAGGGCGCGCGAGAATGCGCATCCGGTCACTGGGAAGAACTACCGGTTTCAACCACCCGACTTCCCGGCCGGTCCGAAACGATTGGTCTTCGAACTCCGCACGTTGCGATCAGCCTACAATCACGGTGCGGACGGCCAACGTTCGTGGGGCAATGCAGTGCGTGTCGCGTAGAACGGACATACTGACACTCGGAGTATTACGACCAAGCCCGTTTCGCGCAACCCGCAGCCCACCGGTTGCAACAACGTTGCTACTATTCCACGCCATGATTGCTCCTCATACTGACCTCTCGACCGCCCTTGCCGACGCCGTCTCCGCATACGAAACAAGCGGAAACATGGGGGGGCTCATGCAACGCTTGCACGAGCTGCGCGAAGGCGCTACAGCGGACGCGCTCGTCGTCGCGGCCGAGTTGTACCTCCATATGCCGGAAGTGGCCGGCCCGTTGTACGAACGGGTCGTCGATCAACAACCCAACAATGCGCACGCACTCGTCATCTTAGCCAACGCGTTCTGGCTCTCTGGTCGAGGCCCAGACGTGGTGGGTGAGTTGGCGAGCCGCGCTATTGCGTCCGACCCCGCGAATCGCGGTGCGTGGCATATGTGGGCCCTCACGGAGGGCAATCAGCGGGACCGTACCATTCGCTGGTTGCAAGTCACACAACGCTTCCCAGACGATCAGCTGGCGAAAGCAGCGCTGGCGGACAATGCCTCCGGCCTCGCTTCGGCAGAGCACGACCGCGAAGCGCTCAACCTCGCGATCAACACCTACGAAGAACTGTGGGCGTTGTCACCGACTGAACAACAGCGCGCGGCCCTTGAAACAGCGATCGCCTCGCTCCGAAATTACAAACTGTAGCGGTCGCTATCGCGCAATCGTTTTCGGATTGCCGTCGGACACATAACGCGCCATCGATCCAGGTTTGTCCATTGCATCCAAAGTGGGTGTGAGTTTGGTACCACCCTGCAGCGGAACACGAGGTAGTGCCTTGGCATTGAACTCCGGATCAAACGGACTGCGCGCTGGACCACCCGCCACGAGAAATACAGCCTCGTTGGCATACGTCACGTCGCGCTTGGCTTTCTTATCGAACCAGACACCGCTGTACGCGAGCGCCTTATTTTTCGGCCAAATGCCGTACGGCAACGCCAAGCCCCGAATCTTATAATTGGGAAGCGCTGAGTCGATGGCGAGTGCGCCGCGGGCCAATTGTTCTTGCACGACCGCATCGCTGAACTTGTTCAACTGCGCATGCCACAAGGTGTGGTTGCACAATTCAAATCCTTGGTCAACGAGAAAACGGAGCTTTGGAAAACGCCACGCCGTTTTCTGACCATCAATACCTTTGTCACCAAAAAATGCATGGCCCACGGATGCAGCCGGCAATGCGCAAAAAAGTCCTTTCGCCTTCCAATCTGGATGCGCCTTGATGAAATCCAATAGAATACCGACCGCGCTACTGGGATCCACAACCAGCGCACCACCGCGCTCGAGATACCGAAATTGACTTGGCGACGCATCATCAAATGTGAAAAGCACCGGCGACTTCCCCGCGGGAATATCGATCTTCTTATCCAGCATTTCTGACAAGTTTATCGGCACATACCCTCGCGCGTGCAACTCCGTCAGCTCCGCCTTGAATCGCTCGCGCGACACCTTATAGCTGCCGTCGGCATCAACCACTTGGTGCCACTCAAGAATCGGAATGCGCCCGAGTTCGTTGGGTGGCAGCGCGGCGAGGCGACGCGCCATCGGAAGTGCGCTGGCACTTCGATGCGGCTTTGCACGTACGAGGGCGAGGGCCGACGGCGCCGATGCGCCCAGTCCAACGAGAGCGAGCGAGAGAACGAGTGTCTTGCTTCTGCGCGACATACGGGTATTCCGGATCCAAGGGGTGTGGAGATGGACGCGAAGAATAATCGCCGGATGCGGTGGATATCGAGCCTCGTCGGCGCGCTCGCACTGTTCGCGATGGCGGGCTCATGGTGGTACACCTGCGGCTACGACGGGTGTCCGTCCGTCGCGCAGCTGCGCGTGTGGCAACCCACCGAAGGAGGCATGCTGCTTGATCGAAATAATGTCATCATCGGTGCGCTCGCACCCGTCAAACGCCTTAACGTGTCGCTGGCACGTGTGCCAATCCACGTACGTGCGGCATTCGTTGCGGTTGAGGATCGCCGCTTCTATACACATCACGGCATCGACTGGCACGGTGTCGCACGCGCGACCGTCAGCAACCTCCGCGCAGGCAGCGTGCGTGAGGGCGCGAGCACCATCACGATGCAACTCGCGCGCAACGTGTTTCTCAGTCATCGCGCATCAGAACGCAGCATCACGCGTAAACTCCTCGAGTGGCGCTACGCGACGCTGCTCGAATCAGCGCTCACCAAGCACCAAATTCTCGAGCGCTATCTCAATGCGATTTACCTCGGCAATGGCGTATATGGCGTTGAGGGCGCGAGTCGAGACCTATTCGGACGCAGTGTGCGTGACATCAACGTTGCCGAAGCCGCGTTGCTGGCAGGATTGCCGAAGGCGCCATCAGGTTACACGCCGCGTCATGATGCCGCCCGTGCGTTTTCCCGTCGAGACGTTGTCCTCACCGTGATGGAACGCGAACATGTCGCGACTGCCCGTGCGATCGCGGCCGCGCGTCTGGTTGCCATCGTCGTGCCAGCGCGAGAGTGGGAGCCGCGCGTGATCGATTCGTGGGCGCTTGAAACGGTGCGGTCGACACTGGACTCACTACGGAAAGCTGGCGCGATACCGTTCACGCTTAATGATGGACAGTTGCGCGTACGCAGCACGTTTGACCGACGTGCGCAGTTCGCGGCCGAACGCGCTATTGTGGGTGGTGCAGTTCAGGTGGACAACGAACGCGGTGACATCGCGAGCATGCGCCAACGCACACAAGGCGCACTCGTGGCGCTCGATCCAAACACCGGCGCCGTGCGCGCAATCGTCGGTGGTCGACGCGTTGAACGGCGTGGGTTTAATCGTGCGTTACGCGCACAGCGACAGCCTGGCTCCGCGTTTAAACCATTTGTGTACGCGGCCGCTTTGGTGCACGGGTTCACACCGGCCACGATGGTGGACGACGCGCCCATCGACATTGCCGTTGGTCGCGATACGTGGACGCCAACCAACTACGAGAATGATTACGCGGGTCGCATCACGCTGCGTGACGCACTCACTCGTTCAGCAAACGCCGCAACGGTGCGAGTGAGCCAAGACCTTGGCATTCCCGTCATTGCGGCTTTGGCACACGCACAAGGAATTTCGAGCACCCTCCCACTGGTTCCCGCACTCGCACTCGGCGCCGGCGCGGTCACGCCACTCGAACTCACCGTCGCCTATGCGCCCTTTGCCAATGGCGGATCACGCATCGTGCCATACACCATCGAACGTGTTGAAGACGTCTTCGGTCGCGTGCTGTGGTCACGACCCATTGTCGCACCGGTGCCGGTGCTCCAACCAACGGACGCATTCTTGATCACGTCGCTTCTGCAAAGCGTGGTAAACGATGGCACCGGACGCGCGGTGCGAAGTGCCGGTGTTCGCGGTCCTGTTGCAGGAAAAACCGGCACGACAAACGACGGCGCTGATGTGTGGTTTGTTGGCTTCACCCCGACGCTCGTGGCCAGCGTGTGGTTTGGTGCTGACGAACCAACGCCACTTGGTCGCGCTGCCACAGGCGGACGCCTCGCGGCACCCATCTGGGCGCGCTTTCTCAAAGAAGGCTGGCATAGTCCTGAACAAGACCGTGCATGGACGCCGCCCTCCGGTATAGAATCTCGAAGCATTGAGGTAAGTAGTGGCAAGTTGGCTAATGACGGGTGCGGACCGTCACGCCGCGAATTCTTTCGTACTGGCAGTGCACCGCGCGACGAATGTGAGGCCGAGACACGCAACGCCATCAGCGACGACGATGCACTACCGGGCTTCGTAGAATTCACACGCGACATTTCGCGTCGTGTGATGGACGAACTGCATCGCGCCGCCGAACGGCAGCGCGAGCAAGCACGTCAAGGGCGGCGGCAAATGCGGCAGCTACAACACGCCGAGCCAATTCAACGTCGACGAGCGGAAACCCGGGAAGATCTGCTCCAGCGACTGCGCGCCGAGATGCTTCGACGCAACTTCGCTGAACACGCTGCGGAAATCGGTCGTTAGCGCAAGATCGCGCCCCTCGTTGAGCTGCTCTGGTGCGAGGCCCGGCCACTTACCATGCACCTTGTGCGCTCCCTTCAACGCGCCGCTGATCACGAACATTGCGCCCGCGTGTCCATGATCCGTACCGCCGGTGCCGTTCTGCCGTACCGTGCGACCAAACTCCGACATGGTTAAAATCACTACGTCGCCCATGCGATCGCCGAGATCGGACACGAGCGCCGCGATACTATCTGAAAAATCGCTGAGCCGCTGCGCCAACTGCCCTTGCGCACCACCCTGATTGACATGCGTGTCCCAACCGCCAACGTCCGCGAACGCAACTTCCATCCCCACGCCCGCCTTGATCAGTTGCGCGATTTGCAGCAGACGTTGTCCGAACGGTGACTTTGGATATTCCACGCCATCCGCGGGTTTGTATTGCTGCGGATTTGCCGCGCGGAGGACCCGCAACGCTTCAAACATCTCGGCGCCACTTCCATGCACCACATCCGAGTTGCCGGTGCGATACAATGCCTCGAGCCGTTTCTCCGATTCGCCACCATTTGTCCGAATCGAAAATTCATCGAGCGAGTTCATCGAGACGCTCGGCGCCGCACCGCCAAGTATGCGAGGGGTCTGGGCCGTCATCGCCACTGCGCGAAATGGCGCATCGGAGCCAACTGCGCACTGCTCACACGTGCCGCGTACGGCGAGATAGCGATTCAACCAACCGTCCGACGTACCTTTCACGTCGGGCGTGCCGGTTTCCATGTAGTCCTGCGCGTCAAAGTGCGACCGCGTTGAACTGGGGCTACCAACGGCATGAATTGGCGCGAGCAGCCCGCGATCCCACAGCGGCTTGAAGGAGCTGAGTGCCGGATGCAATCCGAAATACCCATCGAGGTCGATCGCGCCGACCGCACTGGCGGTTTGCGTCGGCGCCGCAATCGCCAGTTGTGGACGCGCGGCGTAATACGCAGCATCGCCAAACGGTACGACCACGTTCAACGCGTCCGCTGCCCCACGCTGGAACAGCACGATTAATGTCTTGCCACGAGCCGCACGCGGCAGATCCATCGCGAGGGCCGTCCGACGCAAGAAGCTCGGACTCAATCCGAGCGTCACCAGCGACAGCGCACCACCCTTCAAAAACACTCGGCGGTTCATCAGTAAACCCTCGTGCTATGGTTAGCGACGCGAAACGTGTGACTAACGTCGCTGGAATTCTGGCGCGCCGAGCGCGAGCCCGACGATCTGACTAAAGCCGGCAAGCGTGGGGAGATTGCCGATCGACTGCGTCAACGTCGCACTCGCCGTCGGCTTCACCGCCTCACGTCCTGCTGCCTGTTGTTGCTGCTGCAGTGGACGACGCGCAGCGCGATCCGCACCACCACCGCGCGCCATACGCGCGGCACCGCCGGTCGTATCAGCGATCATCGCCGCGTCGGCCGCGTTTGTCTTCGACAGACTGTCGGGGACCATCGCGCGCCGTTGCAAAAATGGATTGGTTCCGGTGAGTAGCACATCGCGTGTATCCGGGGACGCGGCACCACCAAATAATTCTTTGATCACACCATCCACCTGTTGCTCCTTCGATAACGACGCGAGCTGTTTCGTTACCGGCCAGTCAATCAATTTCACACCAGGTACGCGACCGGCCGCTGCAGCGAGTCCGAAGTTGATACGATTCAAAATCGCGCCCGTGTTCATCCACGCGTCACCCGTTTCCGGATACCCGTTTGGGGCCTGATGACCAAAGATGGGCGCACCTAAACGACTCACCAACTGCACCGCACGCGGCGACGAATCAGGTTTCGCGTTCATCGCACGCAACGTGCTGGTGACCAGTTCAAACGGTGACTTGACCTTTGCGTGATACGATGCCGCCGCAAAAAATTCCGGGCTCGTCACGATGGTTCGCACCACTTCGCGAATGTCACCATCGGTTTTGCGAAACGTTGCGGTGGCGCGATCCACCAGCGCCGCTGGCGGTGTATCGCTGACAAAGCGTCGCGCCAACTTCGTGGCGACAAAACGCGCAGTATTCGGACTGTGCGCCAACATGTCGAGGACGGTCTCACCCTCCTCTTGCCCGCCACCAGCCGGGAAGTGTTTGCCGAGAATCGTCTTCGCGTCAGCGTCGTGCACTTCACCACGAAACACAAACTCACCGCCGTTCACACCCTTCGATAACGTCCATCCTGTGAGCGCACGCGCGAGTTCCGTGACGTCATGTTGTGTGTATCCGCCATCGACACCAAGCGTGTGGAGTTCCATTAACTCGCGCGCATAATTCTCGTTGAGTCCGCGCCGACGTGCCGCAAATTTCGCCATGGCTGGCGCACGCGTTGCCGTTGCCCCCATGATCCCGGTGCCAACACTACCCTTCGCGACCGCTGCGCGGCGTGCTGCCGGCGCGCCGAGGCGCCCCCCTGCCGCGACACGACGCGCGGTAGTGAGCGTTGATCGCCCGCTGTCCGCAACACTCTGCCAATTGTCCAAGTAATAAAGCATGGCCGGACTCTTGGCGACCGCGCCTAATAGATCGCGAAACTTGCCGAGGGCGTTTGGACGGATGGTGTTGGCGTCATATTCTGGCAAGAAATACCGCGTGCGATCTTTACCGGCGAACACGTTGAAATGGTTCTCCCAAAAATCCACCATGACCTCTTGCAACTGTCGTTCGCTGCTCACCGCTCGTGCAACGCGCATGGTGGAAATCTCGCCGACAAACGAGTATGACTGTCGTCCTTGCTCTTTGAGCTTCGCGCTGTCCGCTGCGGTTATCATGCCGCCGCCTTTTGCCAACTTTGCGAGTTGCGCACCTGGTGGCGGGTAATCGGCGAGCAGCTGTTCGCCGGTCTTGCCGAGCGTGCGAAATTGCGTCAGAAATGCATCGGTGGGCGCGTCGCTGATACGCTCCGGATCGAGCTGCTGCGCCACCCAGCGGTCAACACCAATCGCGCGCACCGCGTCGACGTCGCCCGGTCGCGCGCCGAACGACAATCGGTTCAGCACGTGATGCACCTGCTGATCAGCCGTCTGCTCGCGCGCCGCAATCTCGGACGATGAGGGTATTCGCGCGGACGATGCATTCCGCACCGCCGGCCCATGTGGTCCGCACGCGCCGACCAGCGCCGTGATTGTGAGCAGCAGGAAGGACGAGCGAAGGCGCATGGGAAGTCTCGGCGGTTGGAGTCACAACATTGGACGGGTGCGAACAGGCGTCGTTAATGACGTGCGCACCTTGAGCGCATGCGTGGACGTCGGTTGTTTGCACCATGACTCAAACTGTACATCCCCGGTCGTTGTTTGATGATGCGCTCGCCACCGGGGCATTGACAACGATCGCCACGGGTGGGGCCTTGATTGGTCTTGGACTGCGCGACGGCGAGTCCAGTCGCCTCTTCCGATTGGTGGGTCGCGCGCTGCTCGAACGCCTTGGTATTCCGTCGCTCAACGCACCGCTCACCTCGGTGGCGATCGGCTACACGCATCATCTCGTTGTGGCGACCTTGTGGGGTGCCATCTTCGGGCTGCTTGTGCTTTGGCCAACAACAAGACGTGCACGTCTCGTTGCCGCGATAGTCGCGGTGATGGCGTACGTCGTTGCGGCGCTCTGGATATTGCCGCCCGTATTACGAATTGGTTACGCGGTGACGTCGAACGTGTCCGCCGTGGTTCCTATTAGTGTTGCGATGTTTGCGGCTTTGTGCGGCGGCATTTGGATCGGCACGCCAGATGCATAAGCATTGTGACAGATTCGCTACCGAATTTGCGATCTGTATCACAGCGGAACTTGGATGGCGTGGCCTACGTTGCTGTTTGATGGGGTAAGCCGTCATGTCTGTGGACGGCGCACAGACAGGCGACCCCCATCTCGGTATTCACAAATTTCCAGGAGGTACCAATGGACGTCCTCGTACGGATCGAGGCTCGTCCGGGTGATTCGCCGGTGCTCGCGCACGTGAATTCGATTCCTGTCCTTCCGTTTGGTACTCGCTCGCGGCGTGAAGTGGTAACGCTGTACGGTGAGGCTGATGCACAATCGCTCGCTCTAGCTCTAGCGGCTACGGTCGAGAGTGAACGGATGGAAGCGCAGCAATCGGGTGTCGTGCGTCATCTCGGCGTGTGGCCAGACCGCGGTGCGGTTGGTGATTCTGCGTGGCGCGACGCCACGACGGGACGCTTGGTGACACGTGATCTCGACATTCCGCTGCTCATCCTCGAGGCCCGCGCCTCGGAGTTGCTCGGTGAATGTGGCGCAACGCTGCGCCGAGTAGCGGCCGGACTGGCGATGCCGGATTGGCCTGAAGGTACAGAACGTGCGCTCAGCTTCACGCTCTCCGCCAATCATACGGCGTTGATCGGTGGCGGTGCGGGCGACACTCTCCGGGATGAAGTGGGCGTAGAAAACTGGCTGGATTCCCTGCGACAAGCTGATGGATTCACCTTCGAAATCGAGGGCGACTAACGATCCCTGATTTGTCTGACGATGCAACAGCACGGGCCGTGATCTTCATGATCGCGGCCCGTGCTGTTTGTCCGACGTCGAAACTCGCGCTTGCGCCGACTCCGCCGCCCATCGACCGCTAAACCGGTCTGACCGGAACTAGCCTCGATCGTGCCGCCAATTAATGGTCTCGTTGCGCGATCAACCCATCGATTCGCGGCGAGGCCCGCTGGTTGGTGATGCGCGTTCGGCGATCACCGACTTGAGCGCGAGTAGTGAGGCATGAATGGCGATGTCAGGACATGGGCGATAGATCAAATTCTTTGCGCGGCCAAGTCCATGCACTGCCGCTGCTGGTTGTGCGCCTCCATTGTGGCGGTGCGAGGGTGGTTGTCAGCGTAGGCCACATATTCGCCAGCAAATAGGCCAACCACATCGTCGTCTGCCGAACAATTACCTGGGGTAATACCGAGACTCGTCGCCTGTTTCAAAAGCACTCAAAACGACCATCGAATTTCGCGAAAATTGTCACGCGACCGCGTACCGTACCGCTCATGGGACAGCAGGCATTTCGAAGCGGGCACAACCTGTTTCATCTCCGGCCATCGGAGGTTCGTGTGCCCGTCTCGACACCACTACACCTTATGAAATCCGATGCGTGCCGCCTCGCGCCGATCAGCCGCCACATAAATCTCGGCATCACTAAAAAACGCAGGCGCTTCGGTTTGCATGACGCGCAGGACGTCGACCGCTAAGCGGCGGATCTCCAGTTCGGCGCCTTCGCTAGATCGCAATTCCAGCATCGTACGCCACGCGCGTGCGTTGCCCGTGACGACGATCTTGGTCTCGGTACTATTGGGAAGCACACCACGTGCCGCCTCACGCGCCATTTTGCGGCGATGCACCTTGTCGTCCACCCACGAGTAGCGGGTCATCAACGCATTGACGAGCGCGATGTAACTCTCGAGCGCGCCTTCAATTTGCGTGGTCCACGCTAGCTCCAACGCGTCGTCGCCAATCATCGCCGGCGGCATCACGAATTGCGCATCGCTCTCGTCGACGTACCGCTGCGACAGTTGCGAGTAAGCAAATCCCGCGCGATGCCGCACGAGTTCGTGCGTGAGTGATCGGCTCACGCCTTCCAGCAAGAGGGAGTAGTTCGCGTGTTCGAGCACGCTGCCGTGCCCCTGTTTCTTGATATTCTCGAGATAGTCTCGCGTCGATCGACCAGCAGGATTTCGCTGACTCATGTAGCACAACCGGCCCGCAAACTCGGCCAATCGTTCACCGTCCGTTGCCTCGCCCATCCATTGCACCGGTAGATGCGTTGGCTCCGCAAAATGGGGACGAGCAAGGACCGTGACTTTGGGTTCGCGCAAAATTGCGCTGGCAGCGAGCGGCATCGTGTACAAATCGGGCAAGGTGTGAGCAAGCGTGGGTCGAGCGCGAAGAGAAGTTAAGTTCCCTAATCCCTAATCCCTAGTCTGTATCTATCCCACGCCCGATCCCGTTCAATGGCGTCCAGCGCGAGACGCGCGCGCGGATCGAGCGGCGGTGCCTCCGGATCATGCCGCAACACCCCAATCGCTCGATCGCCATCTTGGGGAATTTTGCAGCCAGGATTAAACACGCCGGCCGGATCGGCCGCCGCCTTCACATTGGCAAACGCAGCCCGCGCCTCCGCCGACCAGACGCGATCGAGCAGCGGTGCACGAAGCCGCCCATCGCCATGCTCGCCTGCCAGTGTACCGCCCAGTTTGTCCGTGATCTCGCATACCGTATCAAGGATGCCCAGCACGCGATCACGCCACCCACCGCGCGTTACATCCACGAGCGGATTGACGTGTGCATGCGCATCCCCCGCGTGTCCAAAGATCACGCCGATCATCTCGAAGCGCGTCAGCGCGGCGCGCACGCCGCGCACGTACTCTGAGAAATGTTCTGGTGGAACGCATCCATCTTCAATGAATTGCATTGAACGCAGGCGCGGTGCCAGACGAGATAAAATTGGACTCGCCGCATGACGCAGCGTCCACAATCGGTGCTCCGCGTCGGGTTCTACTGCGGTCACAACGTCCGTTGCCCCGTGCCTGCGGCACACCGCGGCCAAGTGCTGCACCGCGTTCGCGGCGGCGGCCGCCTCATCGCCCTCGACTTCAGTGAGGAGCACCGCTTCCGCACCCGACGGCACCCCGGTCGGCCCATCGCTGGCGGCCACGTCGAGAAACGTTCGATCAAGCAACTCACACGCGGTTGCGCCCGCGTCGCGTGCATCGATCGCGCATGCCGTCGCCGCATCAAGCGAAGCAAACGTTGCCAGTGCGGTCGCCGTGGCACCAGCAACCGGAATGAGAGCGAGCTCTACTTCGATGAACATCGCTAACGTGCCTTCGCTACCAACCAAGAGGTCGACGAGATGACCTCCGTGCGCCAACGTGGTCGCAATCGCATAGCCCGACGATTCCTTACGCACGCCTGCGTGCGATAACGACGTCCTCGTCGCATGCACGCCAATCGTATCGAGTGTGGACAACAATCTTGCAATCGCTGGTACATGCAGCGGCAGGGCCTCCCTGCGACGAATCCACACATCGCTGCCATCATCAAACACGCAGCGAATGCCCTGCACCCACGGCCGTGTTGCGCCAAATCGCAATGTGCGCGCCCCAGCGGCATTGGTGGCCGCCATACCGCCTATTGTACAAAATGCACCACTCGACGGGTCCACCGGAAAGCGTAATCCAGCGGCGCGCGCCATCGCGTCAACCGCCCCGCGCAACGCGCCCACACCAACACGCACGTGACGTCGTTCGACATCAACAGCATCGATGTGCGAAAATCGACTGAAGTCAACAATAATGCCGTGTCCTACCGCACCCGCGGCCATTCCGCTGCCAGAACCTCGCGGTATCAAGCCATGGCCTTCGCGCCGCGCCCATCGCACCAACGTGGCCACGTCGTCCGCGTCCGTCGGTACGCTCACTGCGACCGGCATACAGCGCGCGATACCCGCGCCCTCCGCGTACATCGCGCGCGCGAACACATCTGTACGGAAAACTCCACGGAAGTTCGTTGGTGCGATCACGGGCCCAAGAGCGACGAGTAACTAGGGATTAGGGCTTAGGGATTAGGACTTACAAAATAGCGAGAAGCTCAGACGGCTTGCGCGACAGTCCCCAGTCTCCAAACCCTAGTCCCTAGTCCCTAATTCTAGTCCCTACTCCCTAGTCCCTAGCCCCTACTCTATGCTTCCGCATGAACCCTAGCCTCAATGCGAACATCCTCGCCGCCGTCGAACGCCGAGACGCGGGTCGCTTCTGTCATGCGATACTTCCTGTCGTCTCACGGACGTTTGCTCTCGGTATCAAGCTGTTGCCCGGTGCACTCGGGCAGGCTGTGCTCGACGCCTATCTGCTGTGCCGTATTGCCGATACCGTCGAGGACGCGCCGGGCCTCGATCCGCAGGTGAAGGCAGCCATGTTCGACGATCTCCTCGCCGCCTTCGATGATCGCACGGCGCTGGAGCGCTTTCTCGTGAGCGTTGCACCGCTGCAGGGTGACATCGCACATCTCACGCTGACGCAGAACACCGATCTCGTACTCGAACACTTTGCGTCGTTACCCGAGAAAACGCGTGCTATGGTCCGGAAATGGGTCACCGAGATGGCGGGCGGCATGCGCAAATTTGTGTTGCTGTATCCGAATGGAATTCGCATTCAAACCATCGAAGAGTACAAGGAGTATTGCTACTACGTGGCCGGTACCGTCGGATACATGCTCACGGATTTGTGGCACGAGCACTCGTCGAGCATCAACGTGCGCCGATATGGCATTCTCCGCGAACGGTGCCGCGCGTTCGCCGAAGCGTTGCAGACGGTCAACATCCTCAAAGACGTTGCCCTGGACGTCGAAAAAGAAAACTCGATCTATGTGCCCGAAGAGTTGCTTCGCGCCCACGGGAGCACGCAAAGTCGTATCCTCGCGCCCGAATTTCTCACACGAAACCGAGAAGCACTCACCCAACTAATTCAGCTCGCGTGGCACGATCTCGAAGAAGCCCGCAACTATCTGCTGCTCATTCCGCGACGCGCCGTTTCCATTCGGTTGTTTTGTATACTGCCGCTCTTGCTCGCATACGCCACACTACGCGATCTCGTGCAAAGTACCGCCATGTTGCGACCAGGCGGTTCCGTGAAGATTTCGCGGCGCGAGGTGAAATCCCTGCTGATGACGGGATCACTGTTGGTGATGAGCAACTGGGCGGTGCGCCGACTCGTACGTCGCGTACGACTGCGCGCCTTCGAATTGACGTTCGCGTAGTCGTCCCACTACTCGGCTAACGTCCACCCAACAAAGCGTTCGTGACTTGTTTAACCAGCGACGGCGCGGGTTGCATGCCGCCATGTTCGAGATCGTCCAACATTTGCTCAACGCGCAACTGTACGCGGGCGACAGTACGGCGATAACCCGTGCGTAACGCGCGCCACAGCCCGTAACCAATACCGGCTTGCGCAACAGCCAAAACGCCGAGTCCACTCACCAAACCGGCTCCGTTCGGCGAGCCGTACGCGAGAAAAAGTACGGGCACCGATAGCGTGAGAAACGCTGCGGTATTGAGGGCCACGCCGATCGCCAACATCACGTTGCGCTGTGTGCGTCGCAGACTACTCAACTCAACATCAAAGCGCACCACCGATCGCGTGGCATCAACGGGTGTCACAGTTGCGATGACCTGATCGACGCGTGACAGTTCCATGCGCCGCCCCGCCGAGCCAAGCGCACGCAGCACATTTCCCACCGGATCTCGACGCGGCTCCCAACTCACCCGCTGGGCTAATCGACGGCGCATCGTGAGCCCTTCCACGCGCGGCAACCATGCCTCTAATCGCGCTTGCACGTCCGTCGCATTGCCCGGAACGACACGCTGCCCGCCAACCATGGCACCGCCAAGCTTGTCGAGGAGCATACCACCTTCTGGAGCGTCCACTTCGATCCGTGCACGCTCTTCGGCAATCGCCTGTCGCACATGTTGGGTGTCGATACCAACTTCCCGTGCCACTTCGAGCAATCGCGCTTCGGAAATGTTTTCTGAAGACTCGCTATTGGTGCCCTGTAATTCGGTCGCTCGCGCAAGCACGCGTTCAAGTGCCGCGCGAGCGATCGCGGGTTCAGTCCCACTGGCCGCACTCGCTGTTGCGGTCGGCACTAGCTCGTCAGCAGCCATCAGATACCACCAACGGCAACGTCAATCTGCTGACGTACACCATCACGAGCTGCAACAGGAATGTCGAAGGTGCGGACAAAGGTCGCGCTGAGCGCGGGCGGGAGCACAGCAACGCCCGATTGTGTCAGATAGAATTGCATGTATGCCTCTACGAGTTCTGGCGCCACACGTTCCAGCAACATGGCGCCAGCACGAACCTGCGCCGTCGAAATCGCGCGAGTAACGGCGAAGCTCCGCTGCAGTGACGCGGCGCTGGTACCTAAAAGCACACGCGACACCAAGCCTGCCGTCAGCTCGTGCGCCAACACGAAAATCACGTCCCGCGCGTCTTCCACACGAGACGGGAACGGTACCGCTATCATGCGTTGTCGCTCGCGACCAATGCCGGCGCGCCCTTCGCCGCCGATCGGAATGGACAGCAGCACGTCGCCGTTCGCCTGTCCCGTGCTGGCCAGAAACCGATCAAATCGCGCGCGATACGTGCGCTGCCATAATGAATCGACGGCCGTAATCGTCGCGTTGCGCATGCGCACAAGCCGCGTGTGCTCAGCGTTGAAAAACCGCACTTGCTCGTCTTGCACACCGACAATGAAAACAGCCAACCACTCGCGATCGGCTGCGGTGGGGAAAATCCGCGCGAACTGCACAAAGTGCTCGACTGGTGCGCGGTCCGAGACCTTTCGATCATCGCCGTCGGCGAGCACAAATCGTTCGGCTGCCGTTCGCAGCTCAACCCACGAATCAAATTCGAATGCCAAAACCTGTGCCTGCAAATAGCTCGGAGTGATCAACAGCCGCTTCGTCAACATGGCCCGCGTCGTATCCAATGTTGTAAGCACATTCGCCCGATTCTTTACCACAGTGAGCGAATCGCGGTAGCCACGACGAAACAGTGGCGGCGCTGCCGTATCGTCCAGCAAAAGCGCAAATGCGTGTAGCCACAAGTCCACTGGCTCCACGGTTTTAATTGGCCATCGTGTTAACGGTATCGCCGATGGCTCGCTCCGACGCGCTGGCGCGGGCGGGGCACTGGCGTCAGGCACACCAACGAGGCCACGACATCCGCCAACGGAGAACAGCGCACTGATGATCATGGCGATCAACGCGGAGCGCGGCGTGCAGGCGGCCCGAGGATGGAGAAACAAGGTGCGAAGCATGCATGGAAGATCGCCACGGGGTGGCCGCGACGGGTAGAGCTTAACTCGCGGCTCGCGTTTCTCGCATTGGTACATTTGGCAAGTCGGGTAGATCCGCGCTGCGGCCACACGTCACGCAAAAACGCCAGGCAGCATCAAGTTCAGTACTGCACGCCGGACACTGCCGCTTGGTTTGATCGACGCCGCAGTGCGGACAAAATGTGACACGCCGTCCTTCAGGTAAACGTCCACTGCAAAATCTGCAGCAAACGTTTGCGAGTTTCTTACCCGCGCTCTCGGGCGACACCGCAACAAATGAGGAAACCGCGCCGACAATATCGACGATCGGCCGTGCAACAGGCATCGCTGAAATCGCCAGTGAGGGCATCAATTCCGTCATGCGCGCCGCTTCGAACGCACCGCTCACCCGTTCCGTACCCACGCGCTCCACCGCGGCTCCCAGCACGAGCGACGTGGTCGCCCATGAACGCACTAAGGCCATGGTCGGTGACGGGAGCGCTAACGCACTGCGACACGCTGCTTGCAGCTCCACATCGGTGCGCACGTATTCGCGCTCGCCAGAAATCAATCGGAGCAAGGCCTTCTCCCACGCGTCCGCCCCGCTGTCTGCCATTTCTCGGCGCGAGTCGCGAAACGGCAGCAGCCGCTCCTCCAAATCCGAGAGCGTGAATCCGTGCTCACGCAAATGCGGATAGTTCTGGCGGATCGTCCGAACAAGACGAAATGCCAGACGATCAAGATCGTCCATCGATCGAGCGGCCGAACTCACCGCTTTTCGGCCGCGCGCATTTGCGCATCGACGTCGCCACTAACAAGCGCGCGATTGTCACCGCCGATTTGCTCGACGATGCGTTCGGCCACGTTCTTGTCATGCGTTTGCGCATCTTTCCAACCGTAGCCGTATCCGATGGCCACGCCCAACGCGAGGATGAACAGTAGCTTGTACATGGGTGTCTCGGGTTGCCGCGGACGTTCGATACGCGCGCAGATCTACCCCTGACGACGCGTCATTGCTAGGTCCGGTAACGGTGGCGCAGGGATAAATCGCTCCCAGTCCGGGAACGGCGCGATGGCCGGTGCTTTCTGGCCAGCGCGTACAGGAAGCGCCGCAATCCAGCTCTCGAACAATGACGGAATCAGCCCGTCGGTTGCATCCTGCTGCGCCGCCGCACGCGTGGCTAAGTGATTGGCGTATTCGTTCTGCGGATGTCCCGCATGTCCCTTCACCCACGCCCACATGCATTCGTGGGAAGCGATAACGTCCACCGCTTCCTGCCATAACTCAAGATTCTCAACGGCACCAACTTTTCGTTTCCATCCACGCGCCATCCATCCGCGCACCCACGACGACATGCCGTCGACGATGTATCGCGAATCGGTGGTGAAATGCACCGACAGTTGATTGCCTTTTCGAGATAACGCCAGCATGGTGTCGATGACGGAGCGCAGCGCCATACGGTTGTTTGTCGTATCGCGCTCCGACCCCCAAATGTCGAAACGCTGCACTGGCTGGTCGCCTCGCCGGAACTCCACGAGCGCACCAAAACCGCCCGGTGTGTCGCCGACTTTTCCATTGCCGAGGCACGATTCGTCAGCGAAGACAGAAACGAGAGGGTAGCTCGCGCTCATCGCACCACCTCAATGCTATCAAGTTCGTCTACGAACAGTTCGAAAAAATGACCTGTAGACGGGTGTCGTGCGTGAATAACCTCGCGTCCGTTGGCCATGCGCAACCGCTCCGGGATAACCAAAAACTCCGAGCCACGTCGGCGCAATGCGAGCCGAGTGCCGTTGGTGATCGCATGTTCGAGTGTGTCGTATTCCAGAACCGTCAGCACGCAATTATTTCCCCCATGCCGCACAGACGTCTTCAAGCACGTCGGTCGCACGATCAATATCCGCGCACTCCACCCACTCTTCTGCCGAATGCGCTCGACCTATGTCTCCCGGACCAAAACAGAGCGCCGGAATCCCAGCTTCGTTGAATAAAGCGGCATCGGTCCAACACGGCAGCCCCGCAACGGTGCCAGGCAACGTGCGATGCTGAGCTGCGGCCACAACGGCGCGGGTCAAGGGGGCATCGGCCGACAAGTCACTCGGCGGTTGCGCGCAAACAAGCGATAGTCTGGCATCGAACGACTCACGAGAGCTCGCCAACGCGGAGCACAGGAACTGCAACTCGTTCAACGCTTCCTCGCCCGTTTCGCCCGGAATCGTACGGCGCTCAATGCGCAGTGTGCACAGCTCGGCGAAGGTCGACCACGCCGTACCACCGCTGATCATTGCCGCGTGCAATGATGGTCGGCCCAGCAACGAGTGTGAGCGTGACATTAGGACGTGGTGCTCAAATTCGTCGAGTGACGCGAGCAGTAAGCCCGCGTGTCGGATGGCATCGACGCCCACGTCGTAGCGACTTCCGTGTGCTGCCTTGCCGTGCAACGTTGCCTCTATCCACGCAAATCCCTTGTGTGCAGGACAAATCGTGAGACGCGTTGGCTCGGTGACAATGGCTGCCGTTGCGCGTAGTCCGCCATCGAGCAGCGCGCGCGTACCGATCGATTCGAATTCTTCGTCACAGACTGCGGTGACAATGATTTCGCTTGCCAACGCGCCGCGTGCAGCCGCGCGCGCCGCCGCCACACACATCGCCGCTATTCCACTTTTCATGTCGGTCGCGCCACGTCCGTACAAATTGCCGTCGCGAACGAACGGTCGAAACGGATCGTGAACCATGTTGTCTGTACCGACAACGTCGAGGTGACCGTTCAGCACCAACGGCGACTGCCCCGGCGGGCCAATCCGTGCGACAACGTTCGGTCTATTGGGACGCACGTCGTCGAGCGATACCGCGAATCCCCAGCCGCTTAACACGCTTGCCAAAAAGCGCGCACAATTCGCTTCGCCAGGCGCGCCAGCCACCAAACTCGGATTACGCGAGTCGATGGCCACCAGCGCTTCCGTCAGCGCGACAGGATCAAGCGGAAAATTTGAGGACACATTGGGAGCTTATCGTACGGACGTCACGTGCGGCAGTCTGATAAGCGGCGCACCAGGTGATTCGCCAACGCGCGACTTTAGGCGGTTACCGTTACACCGTCGCGCGCCACACGCCACGGCAACAGTGTCGCCATCGGAGCAATCGCGCGCGCCGCACGACCGTCATCATCGTCCGTTGTAAAGACGATGACGCAACCACCACCGCTCGCGCCAAGCGCCTTCATTCCGATCGCGCCGGCGAAGTGTGAAGCGGCGCCGATTGCGTCGATGCGGTCCGTCGTGATGGCGGGATGCAGCGCGCGTTGATGTTGCCAGTGTTCATGGACGAGCGTGGCCAGCAGGTCGATATCTTCGCGACCGAGCGCTGCACACATGTGCTGCGCGAGTGAGCGCATCGCTTCAAGGGCGTGTAGCACTCGAGGCACGCGGTCGCGATACGCGTCGAGAACAGCCGTGATGGTGGTGCCTGACATGCGAGACTCGCCAGTATACGCGAGCAAGCAACGTCGCTCCAATGTGCGGGCGAATGTGTCGCTGATTGGAATAGCGTCGATGTCAACGCGCTCGGAAAATGTCAAACCGAGTGCCCCGCCAAACGCTGCGGCATAGTGGTCCTGTCGCCCGCCCGCAATACCCATTTCTTCCACTTCAACCGAGCGGCTCCATTCCGCGAGTGCGCGCGGTGCGAGATCGCGACCATCTTGCCACGCGAGAGCGGCCGCAAGCGCCACGCAGGCTGCAGAACTACCCCCCAAGCCGGCGCCAACCGGAAAGTCATTCTGCAATTCCACATGCACATTGCTCACATTAGCGCGTCGCAACGCAGCCGAAACCAGCAGCGGCGTGAGTCCAGCACGCCTCCGCGTCGTCGAGCGCGGATCCAATTCTGGCATCAGCGACACGGTTGCGTACCGATCGATGGCGATGTTGCATACGAAACCGCCTCGCTCCTCGGGGAAGGGTGGGACATCTGTCCACCCTCCGCCAAAGTCGAGGCGGGTTGGTGCCCTCGCAACGATCACCGGGCTAATTACCGCTTTTTCGCAACCTTCTTGGCCGGTACTTTCGCAGTCGGTTTTGGCGCAGGCTTAGACGACTTCTGTGCGGGCTTCGCCGGCGCCTTAGCGGAAGGCTTCGTTGAGGCCTTCGCTGGCGCCTTGGGCGCTGGTTTTGCCGGTGCTTTTGTCGGCGACTTCACCGGTGCTTTCGCGGCAGGCTTCGCTGGCGGAGCGGCCTTCACAACTACCGCAGGCTTCGCTGGCGCCGCCACCACTTTCACCGGCGCTTTCGGCGCAACCTTCTCGACCACCTTAGGAGCGGGCGGCTCAACTTTCGGCTCGGGCTTGGGCGTCGGTGTTTTCGACGTAAGTACCAACGGCGGACCAGCGTTCGCCGGTCGCTGAGGCTCTAGACGCATTTGGGCGCGTGCTTCGAGCGCCGCTTCGGCCGCCGCTGCTGGAGCCGCCACAGCTTTTGGCATCTGACCGAGCGGAATCGGCTTTGGCGGTGGGGCTTTGGGCTCCGGCTTCGGTAGCGAACCGTGTTTGGCGATGTAAGCCGCCTCAGCCTGTCCAATGAGCACTTCTGCTTCTTCTTGGCCCATCTGGCCGCGTCGCACCATGTAATGCACGAGATCGCGAGCGCTTTCGATCGCGAAGGCGCTGAATCCAGCCGCCGCGCCGATCACCTCGCGCATGGCGCCCGCCATCTTACTGCCAGCTTCCAAGCTGATCTCGTGTGCGCGCTGCGCCATCTCGGCAGCAGTATCCCGAGCATCTGCTGCGCGGTGTCCAGGTCCGCGACGCGGCGCCGGACTTGCTGCCGGCGCGTCGCCTTCGGTCATCGTATCTTCGTCAGCCTGCGGGGTGTCGGCCATGGGTCGAACGCACTCCTTCCGCCAAACATGGTGATAGCGGTGAACGCACAAGAACGAATGACGAAACGCGGATGCGCTCCTACATTCGTCCCGCGTACACCAGAATCCGGGTAACTATATGATTTTCAGTCATCTACGCAAGTCGTTCTGACGTGAAAGGTGACTTCGCCTTACTATATATAGGTCGGAACATGCATGGTTAGGGAAACAATACGCGGGTGCCAAAAAAGGCATAAATAACAGCATCATCGAGACAGTATCGAAGACCTATAACAACAGAATATGCATTTACAGCTAAAAAATCTTAGAGTAATCGACCTTTCCCGCGTTCTCGCAGGGCCCTTTTGCGCCATGACGCTCGGCGACCTCGGTGCTAGCGTCATCAAGGTCGAACGGACCGGAGCAGGCGACGACACCCGTTCGTGGGGTCCGCCGTTCGACCCACGTGGGCAGTCAGCGTACTTCCTCAGCACGAATCGCAATAAGTTGTCCGTTGCGCTCGATTTTCGTCTCGCCGAAGATATGACGCTTCTGCACGCGCTCGTCGCAAAGGCCGACGTAGTGATTGAAAACTATCTGCCCAATGTGCTGGCCCGATTCGGTCTTCATGCTAGCGCTGAACTGGCGCAAAATCCCCAATTGATCTGGTGCACGATTTCCGGTTTTGGACCGGGAAGCGCGCGACCCGGATACGACTTTGTGTTGCAGGCGGAATCCGGATGGATGTCGATCACCGGCCCAGAAATTGGCCAGCCTACGCGAACAGGCGTGGCCCTCGTTGACGTCCTCGCCGGAAAGGACGCCACGACCGCCATTCTCGCGGCGTTGCTGTCACGACACCAGCCGAATGCGCAACGAGCCGTCCACATTTCGCTGGCCGACACCGCGGCGGCTGCGCTGGTCAATGTCGCTCAAAATGCGCTAGTCAGCGGGGATGATGCGCGGCGTTGGGGCAACGCGCACCCCAACCTTGTTCCGTATCAACTATTCGACGCCTGCGACCGACCGTTCGTCGTCGCCGTTGGCACGGATGCGCAGTGGATCGCGGCGACGAGAGCACTTGGATTGGACGCGCTCGCTGCCGACAGCACGTTCGCAACAAACGCGGGACGGATCGCCAATCGCGCGCGAGTCACCGAACAGATGTCGGAACGACTTGCCAGCGCGACCGCGTTGCACTGGATTGAACAGCTCGACATGGCCGGGGTGCCGTGCGGTATGGTACGTTCCGTTCGCGAAGCGCTTGATGGCACGGCGGCGTCCAGTGCCACGGGCGTTCCATCGTCCGTTGGCGGGCAAATTCGCTATGCGCCACCGGCGCTTAATGAACACGGTCATCTCATCCGAACAAAAAACTGGAGTGCGTTTGATCACGTGCCGATACTGGACCCACAGGACGTGTGACCTCTTCACCGTCCGTGCGTCTTTCCTGCGAGACGAGTGGGCACGATGTCGCAAACGATTCAGTTGGAAGAAGGGGTGTCGAGACCGTTCGTACGGCGTTATCCTAGCGCCGTGAAAATGACGGAAGAGACACCTCAGCTTACAGACATCGACTCGGACCAAGACGTCATCAGCCGTGTTATGGCAGGTGATCGTGATGCGTTCGCGTTGCTCATTGGCCGATATAGCGATCCGCTATATCGACACGCACTCGGCATGACGGGCAGTCCTGACGTCGCCGAGGACATTCTCCAGACGTCGTTTATTAAGGCGTATCAGCATCTCACGGAGGTGCGAGGACGCTTCGACGCCTGGCTGTTTCGGATCGTTGCAAACGGGTGCAAGGATTGGCTGAAGAACATTCGGCGCACGCACCTGAGTTACGACGAAGACGATCAGCCCTCCAGCTTCGCGAGCCCCGATGAGGACCTCGACCGCACCGAATTGCGATCGGACCTCGACACCGCGCTTGGAAAGCTGGCCCCGTCGCTTCGCGAAGCCTTCATCATGAAACACGTTGAAGGACGTTCGTACGAAGAGATGGCGGACCTTCTGGGGACCACCGTAGGCGCTCTGAAGATGCGCGTGCATCGGGCACGCGAAGCCCTTCAGGCACTGCTTGAGGAGAAATACGCCTGATGCTCGACCGACATGAAGCGCAAGATGGCCGCAACGACCTCGGCCACGATCACCGCGACGCCGTAGGCGACCGACCAGTCGCGGACCGACCAGTCGCTGATCGCGAAGTGCCGCTTCCCGGTACAGCCGACGCGTCCGCTGAGGCGGTAACGGCCGTTCAACAGTGGTTGGATGGTGATCTGAGCGAAGTCGACGCACGTCGCTCCGATACGAAGCAAGTTGAATTCTGGAATCGGATGGCCTCGGAGACGGATCGTCGTCGCCGCATGACCACGCCAGCACACGTCAGCGCGCAGATCATGTCCGCGTTGCCACAACTCAACATCAGCACCGCCACCGCAACGTCGCTGGCCACCGCGACCGCGCTCACGGCAGAACCCGCGCCCGCAACCGGTGTCGCATCGTGGATGATGATTGCCGTTGGTGCGGCATTCTTCGCGATCGGAATCGTGGTAGGAAAAATGTTCGTGTAGTTTGCGTGTACGCGATCAGACAAAACAAAGGCCGACCTCGCGCACTGCGAAGTCGGCCTTTGACGTCATTGCAATGCTAAATGTGAATGGCCCGACCGAGCGCGGCGAGCGCTGCTTCCTTCACCGTTTCCGAGAGCGTAGGATGCGAGTGCACGGTAATGCCAATATCCTCCGCGCTGCCGCGATACTCCATCGCTAACACCACTTCCGCCATGAGATCGGCCACGTTCGGCCCAATCATGTGTGCACCAAGAATTTCGTCAGTCTCTTTGTCGACGACAACTTTCACGAATCCCTGCGTCTCGCCCATCGTGCGCGCGCGACCGTTCGCGCTAAACGGGAATTTACCGATGCGATAGGCTCGCCCACTCGCTTTTACTTCCGATTCGGTCAGCCCAACAGTCGCGATCTCGGGCCACGTGTACACGATGCCCGGCACCGTTCGCTGATGCATATGTACCGGTTTGCCCGCAATAACTTCGGCCGCAACAACACCCTCTTCTTCGGCTTTGTGCGCGAGCAATTTGCCACCAACCACATCGCCAATCGCAAACACGTCGGGCAAGTTCGTGCGTTGTTGATCGTCAACTACAATTTCGCCGCGCGCACCAAGCGCGAGACCCAATGCTGTCGCATCAATGCCGCTGAGCACGGGTTTGCGTCCGACAGACACGAGGACACAGTCCGCCTCAATCGACGACGTAACGCCGCCTTTCTCGACGTGAATTGTCACACCATCAATGCGCACGTCAGCACCGGTGACGTTTGTGCCAACGAGAATCTCCAATCCCTGCTTCCGAAAAATACGATCAGCGTCTTTCACAACATCGTCATCGTTGCCGGGCAAAATTGTTGGCGCGAATTCAACAACGGTGACTTTCGCTCCCAGCCTGCGCCACACGGAGCCGAGTTCGAGTCCGATCACGCCACCGCCCACTACGACCAAATGCATGGGCACATCGGTCAACGAGAGCGCGCCCACATTCGACAGCACTCGACGTTCATCGAATTTGAGAAACGGCAACTGCACCGGCACTGATCCCGTGGCAATGATCACCGATTTCCCCTGCCACGACGTGATGGAACCGTCGTTCGCGCGCACCTCAATCAGATTGCCCGGCTTGAGGGTGCCAAAGCCACGCGCCCACGTGACTTTGTTTTTCCTGAAAAGAAACTCGACACCTTTGGTATTGGAGGCCACAACATCGATCTTGCGCGCCATCATCGTGGCAAGGTCGATACCGAGGCCGTCCACTTTGATACCATGTTCGGCAGCATGCAGCCGCAGCCACTCGTATTGTTCAGACGAGTGAAGTAGCGCCTTGGAGGGAATACATCCGACGTTCACGCACGTGCCGCCTAGGGTGTTGTCGGCTTCAACGCAGGTAACAGAAAGGCCAAGTTGGGCGGCGCGGATGCTCGCGACATATCCTCCTGGGCCACCGCCGAGGACGAGAACGTCCGCCGTTTGAGTCTGAAGTGTCATGCGCGAAAGTTATCCGACGATACGTCACCTTGCCGAAACTTGTGACGTGCAGTGCACAATTGCGTCTATAAGCTGAACGGCACGAAGTTCGCATATGTGCTACGTATCGTTGGTCGTGACTTCAATCTTCGCATTGTAGCGTGATCCAACGACGCCCGACGTCCCTCACGGTTTACCCGTAAGGGGCGTCGTGGTTTTTAGGTGTAATTCTGAAAAGATTGCCGCTTGATCAATCGACCCAGTCGCGCGACAGTCGGACTGACGCGATGACAAGCAGTATGGCGCTCAACGCATAGAAACCTAGCCCATAGCTAATGGCGTACCGCATCGACTCCGCACCGTATCGCGGTGCTAACTGATCGGACAAAAAGCCAAAAAACCATAGCCCGACGGCGATCCCCAGCAAGTTGTTAATCAACAGAAATAATGCGGACGTGGTGGTGCGCATATTTGCCGGTGCCAGATGTTGCACGGCGCCGAGCACCGGGCCAAGCCACGCCAAATTCAATCCCGTTGGAATCAGAAAGAAAATGAATGCCCAACTGAGCGAAGTGGTGTTCATGGCCAGCAGAAAACAGGGCAGTGCGATGAGGAAGCAAATTGCCGGAGCCAACGCATACGCCGCACGATTTTTCGCTCCGAACCGATCAGCCAACCATCCACCTAACCAGATCCCCGCCCCGCCGCCGAGCAAGGAAATACCGCTGTAGTAAACAGACGTTTGCGCCAGCGTGAGCCCGAGACTGCGAATGAAAAACGAGGGGAGCCAAAACGCCACGCCGTATCCGCAAATGGACGACGACGCGGCGCCAAACGCGAGCAGCCAAAAACTGGGCTTGGGAAACACCGTCGCAAGCACGGCGTTGAAACGCGGCGCGATATTCGCGACGGGAACGCCACCAGCCGAGTCCAGTCCCCCACGGACTGGATCTTTGACAACCCATTTGAAGACCGGCGCCAGCAGCAGTCCCGCAGCCCCAACCGAAACGAACGCCCAGCGCCAATTGACGTACGCGGCAATTAGTCCGCCAAACAAAACACCAAGCGCCGTGCCGAGCGGAATGCCGAACGAGTACGCGGCGAGCGCGCGCGCGCGCTGCGTACTCGGGAAGTAGTCGCTGATCAGCGAATACGCCGGCGCCACGCCACCAGCTTCGCCAACACCAACACCCATGCGCGCGGCAAACAACGACCAGAAACCGCCCGCGAGTCCGCACGTCATTGTGAACGCGCTCCATAGTGCGAGGGCGGCAGTCATGATCCACGTTCGACTCACGCGATCAGCGAGCCATGCAATGGGCACGCCGAGCGTGGTATAAAGCGCGGCAAACGCAACGCCACCCATCACGCCGAGTTGCGTGTCCGTGAGACCTAAGTCGTGCTTGATGGGCTCTTTTAAAATGCCGAGAACTTGACGATCAAGAAAGTTGAACGTGTATGCGAGGATCAGCATCGCCAGCACGACGTAGCGATAGCGACCGCCGCGCTCTGCGGGGTTTTCTGTGATGGACTGGCTCACTGAGCTTCGTTAGACAACAAGCATTGCACCTGGATCTTCCATGAGCTCTTTAAAACGCACGAGAAAGAGCACCGCTTGCTGACCGTCAATCATGCGATGATCATACGACAGGGCGACGTACATCATCGGCCGAATTTCTACTTTCCCATCGATAGCTACAGGACGGTCCTGCGTTTTGTGCAGGCCAAGAATGGCGACTTGCGGATAGTTGATAATTGGGGTCGAGACTAACGAACCAAACACCCCGCCATTCGTGATGGTGAAGCTACCGCCGGTGAGATCGTCCATTGATAACTTTCCGTCACGCGCGCGCTTGGCTACGGCCGCGATGTCTTTGCCGATCTCTATGATGCTCTTCGTATCCGCATCTTTGACATTCGGCACCACAAGCCCGGCGTCCGACGCGACCGCAATGCCCATGTTCACGTAATGCTTGTAGACAATGGTGTCACCATCAATCTGCGCGTTTACTGCGGGATAGGCTTTGAGCGCGTGACACGCCGCTTTCACGAAAAACGGCATGAATGACAGCTTCACGCCCTGCTCTTTTTCGACGCGCTCTTTCAGTCGTTCACGCAGGGCAGAGATCGCCGACATGTCGATCTCATTGAACGTGGTCAAATGCGCTGTTTGATGTTGCGAGAGCAACAAGTTCTCGGCGATGCGCTTTCTTCGCGTGGTCATTTTTTCGCGCGTTTCACGGGCGCTTGCGTCGACACTCGATCTGATCGGCGTGGCCATCGGCGCACTAATAGCGGCTACGACAGGTACCGTCGTTTCGATTGCCGCAACCACGTCAGGCTTGCTGATCACACCGCCGCGACCCGTGCCTGGCACTGAGGCGACGTTCACACCGGCTTCCGTCGCCAAGCGGTGTGCAGCCGGTGAAACCTTGACTGCTTGGACTTCGGCGGCAGGAGCGGGGTGCGGTGCGGCTGCAGGAGCAACGGGTGCCGGAACTGGCGCCGTTGCGACCACCGCACCACTGCCCGGACCGATTTCGCCGAGTGTCGCACCTACCGACACGACCTCCCCTTCTTGTTTTTGTCGCGTCGATAAAACACCCGCTTCGAGCGCAGGCACTTCGACGGTGATCTTATCCGTCTCGAGCTCGACGAGCGTTTCCCCGGCCGCGACTACGTCGCCTTCCTTTTTCAGCCAGCGGGATACTGTCGCTTCGACGATGGATTCCCCAAGAGGCGGGACCTTGATAGACGCCATAAGAAAAACGGATGCGGTGAACTAACGAGTGGGGTGCGAGTGCCCAAATATATGACTCGGACCAATGTGGGTTCAGCAACGCTCACCGTATTGTTGTACATGCGAGCTCTCACCATTGATGCCCACGGCGGAGTCGAACAACTCCGCTACCGCGAGGATCTTCCGGTCCCGGATCTCGTCAGCCCCGACGAAGTCCGGGTGCGCATCCAAGCGGCCGCGCTCAATCGCCTCGACCTTTGGGTGCTCAACGGCATTCCCGGAGTAAAAATCCACCCCGGATGGGTGCTCGGCTCCGATGGCGCGGGTGTCGTCGATGCCATCGGCGCGAACGTTCACGATGTTTCGGTCGGCGATCGGGTCATCATCAATCCGGGCATCGTTGATCGCACGTGCCAGTGCGAATATTGCCGAGAAAACGATCAACCGTTGTGCCTCACCTACGGCATTTTAGGTGAGCATCGTCCCGGTACGTTGGCTGAGTATGTCGTCGTACCGGCCATGAATGTGCGGACAATTCCCGACGGTATTTCGATTGAACAGGCGGCGGCATTTCCTCTGGCAACACTTACCGCATGGCGGATGATCGTTACCCGCGCGCAGGTGCAGCCGCGCGATAACGTGCTGATTTGGGGCATCGGTGGTGGTGTCGCGCTCGCGGCATTGCAGATCGTGAAGCGCATTGGTGCGACCGCGTGGGTGACGTCGGGCAGTGCGAACAAGCTCGAACGCGCGCGAGCATTGGGCGCCGACCATTTGCTCAACCACGCACAACCGGATCTCGGTCGCGAAATTCGTGCGCGTACCGGAAAGCGAGGCGTGGATGTCGTCATCGACTCAGTCGGCGAAGCGACCTTTTCACAATCACTGATTGCCCTCGGTAAACGCGGACGCTTGGTCACTTGCGGCGGCACGTCAGGTCCGCATGTGCAACTGGACATCCGTCGGATGTTTTGGAATCAGTGGACGCTGATGGGGTCCACGATGGGTAATGACGCCGAGTTTGACGCGATGACCAGCGCACTGCGCGACGGTGCGCTGTTGCCGCCCGTCGATTCGATCTGGGACTTAGCAGACGGTCGACAGGCCTTTGAGCGACTCGATTCCGGGGCGCAGTTCGGCAAGGTGGTTGTTCGACTCTGATGCAGACGCCCACGAGCGACGAGGCGCGCTATACTGCCGACGAAGAACGGGCACTCCGTGAATCGGTGGCTTCGGGAATTGTACCGAACTGCCCGCGATGTGCCGTGCGCATGACGACCCGGCCAATCGGTGGGGGGTCGTTCGGACTCGGCTATCGACGACAGCGGGAATGGTTGCTTTGCCCGTCGTGTAAACGCAGCGCAATCTTTGATGTGAAGCGGGGCACTCGAACCTGAGGATGTTGTCGCAATTTCCCGGTGCACTTGCTCCCCACCATCGCTAAGTTCCTCCACGGTCCACTCGGATCCGTCCGCGCCGTCGGCCCGGCGCACTTCTGCCCGACATTTTCGCAGTGTCCTACACGCAACTGACCGATACTCTGCGGCTCGCGCAAACAAGCGCACCCAGCGGGAGTGGTGAGTCCACCATCGCCTCAACGTTCACCGAACGTCTCGAGCGGAGTTTTTCGCTGCTCGGCGAATTCGTACCGGCGCTTTTTGGGGCGCTCGTCATCCTCTTCGCCGGCTATCTCGTGGCGAAAGTTGTTGAGAAAGGCACGCAGCGGTTGCTCCGCCGCGTGCACTTCAATCAGCTCCTCGAGCGTGGTGGTGTCATGCACGCCGTCGAGCGCTCAGGATCGCATCTCAACCCTGCAAAAGTGGTGTCGAACTTACTCTTCTGGTTCGTCATGTTTGCGGTACTGCTGATCGCGGCGAATGCCATCGGACTTGAGTCACTGGCCAACGTGTTTTCGGAGTTGGTGAGTTACATCCCCAGCGTGATTGCAGCGATCGTGATCATCATTCTGGGTATTGTGCTCGGTGGATTTGTGGGCGGTCTAATCATGGCATCGGCCGGTGGTCTGCACGGTGGGCCGTGGTTGTCTCGCACGGGACGTGGCGGCGTGATCGTGCTGTCGGTCTTCATGGCACTGCAGGAGTTAGGCGTGGCGACCGACATCGTCACCACCGCGTTCGCGATCCTCTTTGGCGCCGTCGCATTAGCACTCGCCTTGGCGTTCGGGTTGGGCAACCGCGATCTGGCGGCGGAAGTAACGCGCGAGTGGTATCAACAATATCGCGCCGAGCGTTCGGCCATCGAAGCGGAAGCGGCGGCCGATGCTGCGGAAGAACTGGCAGAAGAAGCGTCCGAAGTTGAGACGGACGCTGCCGAAGAAAAGTCAGAGGCGCTCGCCGAGGAGCGTCGTGTTGCAGCCGCGAATCGGAAGTCTGACCCGGTTGTGCTGACTTGATGCGGCGTGTGCGACTGGACGCGGCGTTGCTGTTGATTGCGGCGATAATTGGCGGGCCTCTCGCACTGTGCGCGCAAACAAGAACAGCGACAAAAGCGGCAACAGCAAAAGGGAAGTCGTTCACGCCGGACAGCGTTGCTGCGATACGGGCCTATCTCGCGGCCGATGATTCGTTTTACGAGGCGCGTGTATTAGCGGCGCGCGGGCGATATTTGCAGCGCGCGGCGTGGGCGAATCTTGGTGATCGTTGCAATCCTGGATCACTTCGCGTTTTTCCGTCCGACACAACGCCCGCGCAGCGTGAATCGTTGCAGCAGTTGGCGGAACAGATGGAGAGTACCGTGTTAGCGCGCGGTGTCGGCTCACGGCTCGATACGCCTGACGCCCGCGCGTTGTTGCGTGTGATCGTCGGGTGGGAGGCAGGCATTGATCGACCGCGATGGGATGGTAACGAGCGGGTGCCGCGGAGCGCGATTGCAACGGGGCTCACCGGCGAGGTGCCGGATCCGCGCGGAAAAGGCTGTCTCAAGTCTCCAACCGCGGCGGATACGGTGACCGTTGTGGTGCCGGGATTTGCGGGCATGGATTTTCCAAACGCCTCGACACCACGCGTGAAGGGTTACTTCGGCGCGCTTGCGCAACAACACGCGCGTGATGAGTTCTTTTCCGCCGTCGGTCGGAAGGATGTCACGGCCGAGTTGTCGTACATTTTGGTAGCGCCAATCGTGATTTGGCGTGGGTGGGCACTCGTTGGCGTGGACCGTCCGCGCGAGAAGGGTGGTGTAGAAATTGGAGTCGCGAGCAATGGCGGCGCGGTATATCTGATGCACCGAAGTGGGGTGGAATGGCGCCTTCTATCAGTTGTTCGGAGCTGGGGTTCCTGAGCTCGCTTTGAAGCCGTTTGTAAGTCGTTGAAACGTAAAGGTTTACGAGCGGCTCTTCGCGTTGATTTCACGTGGCGAGCCGCTTAGATTTGATAGGTTGTCAACCTCCTGCTGGACCTCCTCCCCCGCCGTCACATGACTGCTCCGAACGCCCGCGAACGTATTCTGCCTCGCTTAATTGATGAGGAGATAAAGGAATCGTTCATCAATTATTCGATGAGTGTCATCGTCTCACGTGCGTTGCCTGACGTGCGCGATGGACTCAAGCCCGTGCATCGTCGTGTGTTGTACGCGATGAACGAGGCCGGACTATTGCCGGGACGTCCGTTCAAAAAATGTGCGACCGTCGTTGGTGATGTGCTCGGTAAGTATCACCCGCACGGCGACTCGAGCGTGTACGACGCGCTCGTGCGCATGGTGCAGACCTTCTCGTTGCGATATCCCTTGGTGGACGGGCAGGGCAATTTTGGTTCGTTGGATGGCGATCGTGCGGCCGCGTATCGGTATACCGAATCGCGTCTCACGCGAATGGCGGCGGAAATGCTCACGGACATCGACAAGAATACGGTCGTGTTCGTGCCGAACTTTGACGATCGGTTGCAAGAGCCGAGTGTGTTGCCTTCGGGCGTTCCCAACTTGCTGGTGAATGGGTCGTCGGGCATCGCGGTTGGCATGGCCACAAACATTCCGCCGCACAATTTTCGTGAGATTTCGGAAGCGGTGATCACGCTCATCGATAATCCGGATCTTGCCGCTGCGGAGCTTCGAAAGATTGTGAAGGGCCCGGACTTTCCGACTGGCGGATTTATTTACGGTCGCGCGGGCATCGCCGATTATCAGGATACCGGACGTGGGCGTATCGTCATGCGCGCGCGCGCGGTGATCGAAGAGAAAGAGTCGAGCGGTCGGTCGCAAATCGTTGTGACTGAAGTGCCGTATCAGGTGAACAAGGCCAAGTTGGTGGCGGACATCGCCGACTTGGTGCGTGAGCAGAAGTTGACTGGCATTAGTGCGCTGCGTGATGAATCAGATCGCGACGGTATACGCGTGGTCGTTGAGCTCAAACGCGATGCGATTCCGCGCGTGGTACTCAATCAGCTGTATAAGCACACCACCATGCAGTCGACGTTTGGCGTCATCATGTTGGCGTTGGTGCCGGACGTGAACACGCGGCAGCTCGTGCCGAAAGTGCTCACGCTCAAGCAGTGTCTCTTGCACTTCATCGAGCATCGCCATGAAGTAATTGTACGTCGCACGCAGTTTGATCTTGATAAGGCGCTCGAACGTGCGCACATCCTTGAAGGGTTGAAAATTGCGGTCGATCACATCGACGAAGTCATCGCGCTCATTCGCGCCGCCGACGATACGCCGTCGGCGAGTGCGCAGTTGCAATCGCGTTTTGCACTGAGTGAGCGTCAAGCTGAGGCCATTCTCAATCTGCGCCTCGCCAAGCTCACGAATCTCGAGCGCGATAAGCTCGAAGAAGAGTTGGTTGAAGTGCGCGCGTTTATTGGGGAGATGCGTGGCATTCTCGAGTCGAAGCCGCGTCGCATGGAGATCATGAAGGGTGAATTGCTCAAAGTGACGGAGCAGTTCGGCGATGAGCGTCGTACCGAAATCGTGAGCGATGAGGGCGAGTTCTCGATCGAAGACTTGATCGCCGAAGAAGAGATGGTGGTGACGATCTCGCATCAGGGTTACGTGAAGCGTACGGCCGTGTCGCTCTACAATCGGCAAGGTCGCGGCGGTAGGGGCAAGCAAGGCGCCGATCTCAAAGATGGCGACTTCATGGAGCGGTTTTATGTCGTGTCGACCCACACGTACATCCTGATTTTCACTGATGATGGTCGATGCTTCTGGATTAAGGTGCACGAGTTGCCGCAGGCCGGACGCGATACGCGCGGCAAGCCGATCGTCAACTTGATCAACGTCACACCAGACACGCGTATTCGCGCGGTTGTGCCCGTGCGCGAGTTTACCGACAGCGAGTTCTTACTATTCTGCACAAAGAACGGCACTGTAAAGAAGACCGCGTTGTCGCAGTACTCGAATCCTCGCGCGAATGGCATCAAGGCCATCAAGATCGAGGACGACGATGAGTTGATGGATGTGCAGGTCACCAGCGGTTCCAACGACGTGGTCTTGGCGACGCGTCACGCGCTTTCGGTGCGATTCCACGAGAGTGACGTTCGCGAGATGGGACGCGACACCACGGGCGTGAAGGGCATCGAGTTGCGTCCGGGCGATAGCGTCGTAGGCATGGTCGTGATCAAGCGCGACTCTACGCTGCTGGTTGTGACGCAAAAGGGGCTAGGGAAGTGCTCTGACATCGAGGAATACCGCGTCCAGAAGCGCGGCGGAAAAGGCATTCTCACGCTCAATCGCACCGACCGTACTGGTGACGTCGTGGCATTGATGGAAGTCGTACCGGCAGACGAGTTGATGCTGATGACTCGGCAAGGCGTTGCGATTCGTATCAAGGTGAGCGAAATCCGCGTCGCCAGTCGCGCGACGCAGGGTGTGAAGCTCGTGGCCCTCGACGACAAGGACATCGTGTCCGCCGTCGCTCGTGTTATTCCCGACGATAAGGACACCGTGATCGACGCTGTCGAAGCTACGTCTGCGGATCCAGGGTTTGGTGAGCTCGGCCTCACCGATGGTGATGCTGGCGGGGGCGCATGATCGCGAAACACGTCACGTGTTGCCGGTGACCATCGCGGACATCGACACCACCTTGGTTACGCTCGATCAGCTCGAGCGCGCGGCGCGCGGGCTCGACGGCATCGCGGTGCGCACGCCGCTGATGTTTGTTGATGCACTCAGCGAGCGTTTCCCGAGCGGTGTGTGGGTGAAACCGGAAATGTTGCAGCGCACTGGTGCGTTCAAGTTTCGGGGCGCGTATACGTTTTTAAGCGCGATGTTGCCTGCGGATCGCGCGCGCGGTGTGATTGCGCCTTCGTCGGGCAATCATGGGCAAGCAGTTGCCTACGCGGCGCGCATGTATGGCGTGCCGTGTACTGTGGTCATGCCGACAACCGTGACGGCCGCTAAACGTGCGGGTGCAGAGCGATATGGCGCAACGGTGATATTGGCCGGCGTGACCACGCTTGATCGGTTGGCGAAAGCCGACGAACTCGCGCTCATAAGCGGCGCGATTGTGGTGCCACCGTATGATCATCCGCTCATTATCGCGGGGCAGGGTACACTCGGCTTGGAGATTGTGCACGATCTCCCCGATGTCGGCACCGTGATCGTGCCGGTTGGCGGCGGCGGCTTGTCTTCGGGCGTTGCTGCGGCGGTAAAGTTGCGCAATCCCAATGTGCGCGTCGTGGGCGTCGAGCCAGCGGGCGCGCGCAAATTGTCCGCAGCGCGCGCGGCCGGTCATCCGGTGACGCTCGAGCATTCGTCCGGACTACCCGACGGGTTGTTAGGTGTGCGGATTGGGACGCGAAATTTTGCGCACCTTGAACGCTTCTGCGACGAGGTTGTGCAGGTTGATGATGCGGCCATTCGATGCGCGATGCGCTTCGTGCTTGATCGACTGAAGTTGGTGGCGGAGCCGAGCGGCGCGATTACGATCGCCGCATTGATGGAAGGATTGGTGGTGCCATCCGGTCCAACGGTAGTGGTGCTGAGCGGCGGCAATATTGAGTGGCCCGGATTGGTAGCACTGATCGCTGACCCACTGCCGGCGATCTGAGAGCTCATGCCCATGTCGCGCATCCTCGTGGCGGACGACGACCCATCGGTTCTTGAATCAGTCACGTGGCTGCTGAAGGAAAACGGATACGAAGTCGTGCCGACCAACGGTGGGGCGGCGTGTCTTGATCAACTCGAACGTCGTTCGCCTGATTTGTTGCTGCTCGATATTCTCATGCCGGACGCCGATGGGTTGCAGCTCTTAGAACGGATCAAGAGTGACGAGCGGTGGCGCGACTTGCCGGTGCTCATGCTGTCGGCGCAACCGCCGGAGGATGCGTCCGTGCGCTCGTTGGGATTGGGCGCGGCCGACTTCATTCGCAAACCATACCGACCGAAAGAACTGCTCGCGCGGGTTCAAGCGCATTTGCGCATGGGCACCGTGTTGCGCGCCACGCGGTTGGCGTTGGTGCGCACGGAAGAAGCACTCGTTCGTGCGCAGCAAGACGCCGACAGTCGACGCAAATTGGTCGATATTTTACACGAGGTAACGGGCGATTTGTCGGTGTCCGAACTCTTTCACTTGCTCGTCCGTCGCGCTGCGCGTGCCCTCGGCGTGTCGCATTGCTCGGTCGTGCTTGCGCGACCCGGCGAGGCATCGGCGGTTGTGGTGGCCGCGTATGAAAATCCAAAATTGCAGCAGCTCACGATTCAGCTCGATCGCTATCCCGAGCTGAAAGCCGCGCTCGACAGCGGACAGCCGGTGCTCGTTGAAGATCTCGACACGCATCCGCTGTATGAAGGCGTGCGGCATGTGTGGGGTATCGAAGGCATCGAGATACCCATTCGTTCGGTGATTGCATTGCCGTTCACGATTGAACGCGGACAGTACGGCGTATTTCTCGTGCGTCGTACGCGCGACCAAGAGCCGTTTGGGGCGTCCGATCTTGAGTTTGCGCAAGCGGTGATTACGGCCGCGGTCGCGGTCATTCAGCGCGCGCAAATGGTGGAGAGCACCATGGCGGACAACGCGCGTCTTGAACAACTCGCGCAGACCGATCCGCTCACACAACTTCTCAATCGTCGCGCGTTGACCGAGCGCATTACGGCAGAGATGGAGCGCGCGTTGCGGTACGACTCAACGCTCGCCCTGCTGATGATTGACCTGGATCACTTCAAACGCGTGAACGACACCTACGGCCATTTAGTGGGTGACGATGTCTTGCGTGATGTCGCCAAACTTTTGGTGGATACTATTCGCGTGAGCGATATCGTCGCGCGCTACGGCGGTGAGGAATTCCTGGTGTTGTTGCCGGAAACAGATGATGCCGGTGCAGAGTCGTTCGCCGATCGCATTCGTGCAGCGGTGGAAGAGCACGACTTCACGGATAGTGGTGAACATCCGCAGTTGCGATTGACATCCAGTATTGGCGTCGCGATGTATCCGGCCGCGCGTATTGAAAGTGTCGAGGATTTGTTTGCGAGAGCTGATGCGGCGTTGTATCGCGCGAAGGCAGATGGGCGCAATCGCGTGCGGCTGTAGCGTCGCACGCGCGTGATGGCGCTACAGGCCCGTCGCAACGCGCGAATGGCGAGCATCGTTTGTGTGAGCAACAGCGCGGAGGCGATACACCAGCACGACACGAACGCTCGATCAAGCTGCGCCAGCCACGCGAGGTTGAACCACGAGTCGGACGGGCGCATAACGGCACCGTACTCACCGCAATCGGCGTACCCATAGACACGGATACGTGCGACGCGCGTAGAAACAGCGGCGGACAGTGCCGCAAAGAGCGTCGCGATCAACATCCATCGCGCAATCATTTGCCGGTCCGATGGCGCCGACCAGCATGCACTTCGCGCGCGAGCTGCTTCAGTTCGTCCGGCGACACACCGTGCTGATCCACCAGCTGCGCCAAGAGCGCGTGCGGCAAACCGTTAAACAACGTGGTCAGTAGTCGCGAGAGTGCATTCTTCTGCGCGGCATGCTGTTGCACGCGCGGAAAGTAGCGATGACCGCGTCCCTCGGCCCCGCGCCGGACAAATCGTTTTGCTTCGAGATTCCGCAGCATGGTCAATACAGTGGTATATGCAAACGGCGCATCGAGTCGCTCGCGTACTTCGGACACCGTGCCCGAATCCACCTCCCATAACATCGCCATTATCTCGAGTTCGCGCTCACCTGGCGACGCATCAGTCATGTCCACCTCGGCGCCAATATCTAGCTACTAGCATGATAGTAGCTATGCGCGTTCCTGTGTGATTTGTCAACTATGACAATAGTAGTTCGTGCCGAACGACCACCCCGCCATTACCTTTTTCCGCTACGTCCCCACCCCTCCTGTCTGGAGTCTTAAAATGCGAATGCTCGTTCTCGGCGCTGGTCTGCAAGGCTCTGCGTGCGCGTTCGACCTCCTGAACACGCCCGCTGTCGAACGCGTGATCCTTGCTGACGTTCGCGTTGGCACGTTACCGCCATTTCTCCAACCTCACCTCGGCGCGCGACTCTCACACGTCGCGCTTGATGTCCGAGACGCCGACGCAGTTCGCGCCGTTTACGCGCAATGCGATGCAGTTTGCAGCGCGATTCCGTACTATCTCAACCTCCCGCTTGCGCAATTAGCGGTCGAAGTTGGTGTGCACTTCACCGATCTTGGTGGCAACACGGCCATTGTGCTCGAACAACAGCAGCTTGACGCTGCAGCAAAGCAGAAAGGCGTGAGCATTGTGCCAGACACCGGTCTTGCCCCAGGCATGGTGAACATCATCGCCCAGCACGGCATCGAACAGTTTGATCGCGTCGAAACCGTACGCCTGTTTGTTGGTGGACTACCGCAGGTGCCAGAGCCACCCGTTGGTTATCAAATCGCGTACTCCATCGAAGGCGTTGTGGACTATTACACCACGCCATCACTCGTCATCAGCAACGGTGTGCGCGAAACAAAGGTTGCACTCTCCGGGATTGAGCCCGTACGATTTGCCGAGCCGCTCGGCGAACTCGAGGCGTTTCATACGGCGGGGGGCCTGTCGACAATGGTGTATCGCTATGCGGGAATTATTTCAAACATGGAATATAAAACGCTCCGGTATCCGGGACATGCACGCATCATGGAAGCGATTCGTGAGTTGGGACTCTTCTCCACGGAGCCGGTTGATGTGAAGGGGCAGCAGGTGGTGCCGCGCGATGTGTTTGTTCGGGTGGCTGGTGAAAAGCTACGCAAACAAAAACCAGATCTCGTCGCGTTGCGCGTTGAGGTGACAGGTATGCGCGACGGTGTACGAAGCACGCGCGCGTGGGAAGTTGTCGATCACTTCGATGCCGCGCATGGCATTTCGGCGATGATGCGCACCACCGGATACACCCTCTCCATCACGAGTCAGTTGCAAGTGATGGGAATCATTCCGCCTGGCGTCCAGACGCCAGATCAGTGTGTGCCGCCGCAACGATATTTTGCGATGTTGGCGGATCGTGGGGTGATTGTGAGGGATCTAGGGATTAGGGACTAGGAACTAGGAGATAGAGTATGAAGGTGTCCGTGAAATTGACGACGAGGCGAGTTACGCTGCTAGCGTTGGTTTGCGTGGGGAGTGCACTGCAGGCACAAACCGCATCGACGCCGCGCGGTGCATTAGTTGGGACGATTCTGACAGAGCGAACAGAAAAGCCAGTCGTTGATGCGGAGATCGCGATCGTTGGTCTCACTGTCAACGTGCGGTCGGATAGCGCAGGCAACTTTTCGATGCTTGATGTCCCGGTGGGCACGTATCAACTCACCGTGCGCGCGTTGGGCTACGCGGCGTTTAGCGGGACGTTCACATTTCGCGACAACATCACCTTGTCGCGTGATTTCATGTTAAAGCGATTGAGCAACACGCTGGCGACGGTCGACATCACGGCGCGCGCGGTCGCTCCCACCAGCAACCGGCTCGCAGAGTTTGAGGAACGGCGCTTGCTCGGCATCGGGCGATACCTAACCCGCGAGGTGTTCGAAAATGCCGAAGGACGAAAACTGACCGACGTTCTCATCGGCTCGATGTCCGGTATCGTAGCGATTGCGAATAATGGAGAGCGCTCAATCGCCGCAGGAAATCGCGGCAACATTAGCCTCAGCAACAAGCCGGGTCAGGTCGGGAAGAAGACCGCATGCTACGTGCAGGTTGTCATTGACAATATCGTCCGATATCGCAGCACCCCAGGCGAAACGCTGTTCGACATCGACACGGTTGATCCAACAACGGTGGCAGGTATCGAGTTCTATACTGTGTCGCAGACGCCGTTGCAATTCAACAGTACTGGCGGTGCACCCTGCGGTACCATGGTGATCTGGACCAAACGATAAAACCAGCGTCTCGCCCGTTACGTTCGAAATTCTCCAATCATTCCGCGCACGCGTAACGACGCGGTCTGCAAGAGTTCCGCTGTGGCAGAGACCTCCTGCGCTGAGGCTGATGTTTGCTCAGTACTTGCCGCGACTTCTTCGGCGGCAGCGGCGTGACCTTCCGACGTATCGCGCGCGCTTGTCAGCGAGCGTTGCACGGCGCCGAGTGATGTGCGATTGGCTGCGACCGCGCTCGACACGCGCGTTGCGGCGCCCTCGACTTGCGCCACCGCATCATCAATGCGTGACAGGGCACTCGACACGCCAGCGGCTACGAGCTCAACGTCCTTGAGCCGCGTGGCACCCGACTCGACCGAACTGGACGCGCTGGCAATGCGCGACCGAATGCGCTTCACGTTCTCGGTTACTTCATTCGCCGCGTTCGCGCTTTGCTCCGCAAGCGTGCGCACTTCCTGCGCGACAACGGCAAACCCGCGTCCCGCGCTGCCCGCGCGCGCCGCTTCGATTGCCGCATTGAGTGCAAGCAAATTTGTTTGCGTGGCAATCTCTGAGATGACACCAACGAAGTCGTCGATGGCGGATGTCGCATCGCGCAGCGCGGTCATCTCCTGCTTCGAGTCGATGACCACTTCGTGCGCGCCCAACAGCGTGTCGATCGCTATTTGTACTTGGTCGCGAGTGCTATTGGTGGTGCCCCGAATTTCGCGGCCAACGCGTTCTGTTTCCTCAGCGGCTTCACCGATCGTGGCGCCTGCTTCCGCGAGCTGTTTGACCGTATCGCTCGCGGCGTTCAACGCGTTGAACTGCACGGACGCGCTGTGGGACATGTCCATGACGGCGGTCGTGACGTGCTGTGACGAGGCGGCCGCAGACGATGCCGACGCGCTCAGCTCTCCTGCCGCGAGTGTGACCTGATCGGCCTCGCCCTGTACGCGCGTTAACAACAGTCGCAAGCGTTCGCGTGCTTGCTGCATTGCCGCGATAAGTTCGGCGTACTCTTGTGCGACGCGCGCCGACGAGTCGACGGTCGCTGGGAGCCGCAGGTCTCCGGCACCGATGGCCGCCATTTCTTCGCGAAGTTGCGCGAGTGGCGTCGTCACGGCTCGTGACGTACTGAGGCCAAAAAAGGCGGCCAGTCCAAAGGCCAACGCCACCACCACTACGAGGATCACCTCGGCGCGACGGAGCCCGTTGTGCATGCGCTCCATCGATTCATTCGCACCATTGCGCGCTTCGCTGCGCAGTGCCTGGAGTTCGCCTTCGATGGATTGGATGTCTTTCCCGGTATGTTGCAGCACGCGCTGCGCATCATCTTCGCGACCGACCACTTGCCACGCGTGTGTCGTCGCTATGCGTACTTCAAGCGCGGCTTTAAGCTGGCCCAAATTTTCCAGACGACGTCGCTCTTCCGGGCGAAGCATCTGCTGTTTAATGGCGTCGCGGCGCAAGCGGTCCGCTTGGTCAACGAGCACTAAGTACTGCGATTGATCGGAGTCGCTTCGACTATTCAAATACCGAAGCCCGGCAACCAATTCGCGGAGAATGGTTGTTGTTGCGCGTTCAGTAAACTCTGAGCGATCCGCCAGCGCGCGCACTGTGGTATCCGCCTGCGCATTGCTGCGTGTCAGCCCGTACCAGCCAACGACGCCGCCCACGAGCAAAAGGCCGATTGATGTCCCAAAGCCCGCAATAAGCCGAGCGCGAATTGTCCGCAATAAAATCACTTAGTGCGCCCCGCTACCATCGCGATCGTCGCGCCGATTGTGGTGACCACCACCGTGCGCCCCGCGACATCGTGATTGCGTTCAAAAGCGATCGGTCCAGCAACACCGTCCAACGGTGCAGTGCCTTGTCCAAGGTGCTCTAACGCGTCCCGAACTGCTACTCGTGTACGTGCACCGCTCAGCACCATGCGTCCAATGGCAATGGCTGCATCGTACGACAACGCGGCGAACATATCGGGTTCTTGCCGGAAGCGTGCGCGAAAGCGTGACAAGAAATGTTGCGCTTCGGCGCTCGTCGCCCGTTCGGCTCGGAAAAACGCCACGAACCGTGCTCCCTGTGCTTCTGGCGCTTCGTTCATGGCTTCGGTGCCGTCGCCACCAACAAATGGGATGCTGACATGCGCCGCTTTCAGCGCCTTCAGCAGCGCAATAGCATCCGCTGCATCACCGGGAAACAGCAAAACATCTGGATGAAGCTTGGCGAGCAATTGTGCATACGCCTCCCATTCACTAACGCCCGTGAGATACGGATCGCGCTGCACCACAACGGCGCCGCGCTGCGCGAAAGCGTCGGAGAACGTGCTTGACCACTCCTGGCCGTACGAATCATTGCGATAGATGATGGCTGCACGTCGCGCACCGAGTGAGTCACGCACCCATCGTGCGACGTAGCGGGCGGCATCTCGATCACTTGGTGCCAGTCGAAAGAACCACGGACTGATACCGGACAGTCGTGGAGAGGAGGCGGTCGGCGACACCGCGACGACCGCGTTGGCGCCGGCATGTTCGGCGTCGGCGTAGACCGGCAGCGCTTCGAGTGTGTTTCCGCTCTCCGGATGGCCAATGACACCGAGTACGGCCGGGTCGTCGCGCAGCTGCTGTGCCACGCCTACCGCACTTGACGCACCGCGATTTGGTGCACGCAGGCGGAAGCGCACGTTTCCACTTTCGTTAAGGCGTTCGACCGCGAGTTCGAGACCGCGCATCACACCGTCATAGCCCGGACGACCCGGAATCGCGCCGACGCCGAGTGCCACCGTTTCGTTCGCCGTGCGAGGGGCGCCTGAGCTGCTACAGGCGACGGACAAGCAGAGGGCAACGAGCGCAATGATGGTCGCTCGGGCAGTCGCAACAGGGGATAGAGTCACAGAGATTCCGAACTTCCTGGTCTAAATGCGCTTCAGTGGTCCTGAGGACATGGTCCATTCATGCAAGAGACGACTCGGGACCGCCGACGCAATTCGTTGGCTGATTTGACGGCCGGTAGAGACGAAAACCTGTGAAAATCAGATTTGACGGTTACTCATGTGTGGAATAATTCGACGAGTGGTAGGAATCGAATGAACTTTCCTTGCGAGTCGGTTAATCAGCCGTTTAGCTTCGCAGTGCTATCACATCGAATGCTCTTCAGCGAGTCGCGCGCGCGCGAGCGGGAGAGCGGTCCATTCTCAAGGAACCGGCATGGTTGGCACGTTCCGCCCGCGGCGGGTGGCGTCCGTTGCGCTGCTGGGCGCTCTGGCCTTCGGGCTTGCGGCCTGCAACGGTCAGTACCCGAATTCGACGTTCAATCCGAACTCGGACTTCAACACGTCCATCAACGAACTGTGGGACCGCCTGCTGTTTCTTGGCACGGCTGTCTTCATCTTTGTTGAAGCAGGTCTCGTCTACACCATTTTTCGCTACCGGAGAAAACCCGGCGGCGCGATTCCGAAGCAGGTGCACGGCAATACGGCGTTGGAAATTGCGTGGACGGCAATTCCGGCAGTGATTCTGGTGTTTGTCGCCATCCCCACCGTGCGCACGATTTTTAAGACGCAAGCGAAAGCGGCGCCGGAGTCGATGCAGGTTGAGGTCATCGGGCATCAGTGGTGGTGGGAGTTCCGATATCCACAGTACGGCATTACCACGGCCAACGAGTTGTATTTGCCGACTGGTCGCACTGCGAATTTTCAGCTGAAGACGCTGGATGTGCTCCACTCGTTCTGGATTCCGCAGATGGGTGGCAAGCGTGACTTGATTTCAAACCGCACGAATTATTTGTGGTTTACCCCGAACAAGAATTCGCCGTCGGCTGCATGGAATGGTTTCTGCGCTGAGTTTTGTGGACCGTCGCATGCGAATATGCATTTTCGCGTGTACACGGTGACGCCGGAAGAATTTGCGAAATGGGTCGCACACCAGAAGCAGCCCGGAATGTTTCCTGTCGCAGCGCCCGCAGTGACGGGTGCGGTGTCCGCGCTTCCGGCGGGTAAGAGTGCGGTGCCGGTGGTGCCGGTCGTGAACGGTACAGCGTCGGCTGCGCCAGTGGTTGAGGCGCCAGCAGTTTGGGCGTTTCCTAAGGAGCGACTGGAAAAGGAATTTGCGTCCACGATTCCCCGAACGCCGATGCCGGATGGTCTTGCCTTTGACGAAAGCTTGCTCGCGTCGGGTGATGCGGAACGTGGGCGCGCGATTTATTCGAAGAGTATGTGCATCGGCTGCCACGCGATTGCAGGAAATCCGATGAGCATGGGCGTGGTGGGGCCGAATCTGACGCACGTCGCGACGCGATGGACGATCGCGGGCGGTGTGTACTCCAATGACGCGAAGCACCTCGCCTATTGGATCAAGAACGCCACCATTATGAAGCCTGGCAGCAAAATGCCTGCTCAGGGCAAGGGCGAAACGGATCGGAACACGAAAATGGTGATGAACGTCGGCGGGCTCACGGACGCGAATATCGCGGATATCGTGGCCTACCTGCAGGCTCTCAAGTAACCGACCGGACTCAAGGAACTCATCGCGATGGCAACCATCGTTGCAGCGCCGCCGTACACGCAGACCCAGACCGCTCCGTCACCCTACGGCATCTGGAGTTGGCTAACGACGGTCGATCACAAGCGAATTGGCGTGCTGTATCTCGTCTCTTCGCTGTTCTTCTTCGTTTTCGGTGGTATTGAAGCCGGTCTGCTGCGCGCACAATTGGCGGTTCCGAACGGCCAAGTGCTATCGGCTGCGATGTACAACCAATTGTTCACGATGCACGGCACGACGATGATTTTTCTCGCCGTCATGCCACTGTCTGCGGCGTTTTTCAACTTGCTCATTCCGCTGCAGATTGGTGCGCGCGACGTCGCATTTCCGCGGTTGAATGCCTTCAGCTACTGGGTGTACTTACTTGGCGCGTTGTTCATCACCTTCCCGATCTTTTTTCAGATTGCGCCCGATGGTGGGTGGTTTGGTTATGCGCCCTTAAGCACGAAAGCGTATTCGCCGCAAATCAACATGGATTTCTGGGTGCTGGGATTGCAGATCCTCGGCATTTCGTCGCTCGCGGCCGCCTTCAATTTCATCACGACGATCATCAACATGCGGGCACCAGGCATGTCGCTCATGCGCATGCCGGTTTTTACGTGGATGTCGTTCGTGGTGCAGTTCTTGGTGGCGCTCGCATTTCCTGTTATCACGATCGCCCTGATCTTTTTGCAATTTGATCGTTTTTTCGGAACAAATTTCTATACGATTGCGAAAGGCGCTGATCCGCTGTTGTGGCAACATCTGTTCTGGGTGTTTGGCCATCCCGAAGTTTACATCTTGATTTTGCCGGCCTTCGGTCTTGTCTCTGAAGTACTGCCGACATTTTCGCGTAAGCCGTTATTCGGATATCCCGTCATGGTGTATTCGGGAATTCTCATTGGCTTTCTCGGATTCGGCGTGTGGGCACACCATATGTTTTCGGTGGGCATGGGCGCCATTGCGGACGCCGTGTTTTCGCTGACGACAATGCTCATTGCCATTCCCACTGGCGTCAAGATCTTTAACTGGATCGCCACAATGTGGGGCGGCCAGCTTCGCTTCACGGTCGCGATGAAATTTGCGATCGCGCTGGTTGGCATGTTTGTCGTTGGCGGTATCTCTGGCGTCATGCACTCGTCCCCGCCGGCCGACTTGCAGCAAACTGACACGTACTTCGTTGTCGCGCACTTTCACTACGTGTTGGTGGGTGGTTCGATGTTTGGCTTGTTTGCCGGGCTGTACTACTACTTCCCAAAGTTCAGCGGACGCATGCTCAGCGAGAAGCTGGGGAACTGGCACTTCTGGCTGTTTTTTATCGGCATGAATCTCACGTTCTTTCCGATGCACTTCAGTGGCCTGTTGGGTATGCCGCGCCGTATCTATCGGTATGATGCGGGGCAGGGACTCGAGCTGTTCAACATGCTATCCACGATCGGCTATGCGGTGCAGGCACTCGGCGTGGCGATTGCGGCGGTGAACATGTGGACGAGCTGGCGCAACGGCGCGCGCGCATCGAGTAACCCGTGGGGCGGAGCAACGCTCGAATGGTCGATCCCGTCACCACCACCCGACTATAACTTTGCCGAAGTGCCGACGGTGAAATCGCGCTATCCGCTGTGGAACGTAAAAGGCGGCGAGCAGCTCGTACACGAAACAACGTGGGAAGAAGAGAAGAACAACATCATTCCGACGTCGCAGCAGTTGGGCATCGTGATGCCAAATCCATCGATCTGGCCGCTTGTTTGTGCGACCGGCATTCTCGTGATGTTTTCGGGATTGTTGTTTATGGAAGCCAACGCGAAGCTCGCTATCGCGATCAACATTACGGGCGCGATTCTATGGATCGGCGCGCTGTATAAATGGTTGCTCACGCCGCTCGAGGATCATCACTAGTATGTCCGCTACTTCGACACCAGCTGTTTCCGCCTCGCACGGTGATGGCCACGCACATGCAGGCGGCGGACACTACACCACGCTCGGATTGGACAATCGCAAGGTTGCCATTTGGACCTTTATCGGCTCCGAGTGCATGCTCTTCGCGTCGCTCATTTCCACGTATCTGATTTACAAAGGGAAGAGTCCGGAAGGGCCGTATCCCCATGAAGTGTGGACGAATCCGGCAACTGGTCAGGTGTTTAAACCCATCTTGAACATTCCTATCACGTCGGCGTCAACGTTTGTCTTGCTGATGTCGTCGTTGGCGATGGTGTTGGCCCTGTCAGCAGTGCAGAACCGCAACAAGGTGAAGTTGACGCTGGGCGCCAAAATTCTCGGCAATTCGAAGTTGTGGCTGTGGACCACCTGTTTGCTCGGCATCGGATTTCTCGCCTTTCAGGCGTATGAGTTCACGTCGTTCATTCACGAAGGACTCACCATTCGCACGAACCTTTTCGGCTCAAGTTTTTTCACGCTGACGGGTTTTCATGGTGCCCACGTTACGGCCGGTGTGATCTGGCTCTTCACGTTGTTGGCGATCGACTACAAGCGCGGTCTTGGTCCGCAGGACGCGACGATTGTCGACATCTGTGCGCTGTACTGGCACTTCGTTGACATCGTGTGGATCGCGATCTTCACGCTCATCTACCTGATCAAGTAAGGAGGATGTGATGGCAGACGAGGCCATGGTCGGCGCTACCGATCACGCGCATGAAGAGTTTCATCCGGATTGGTCGATCTACTGGAAAGTCGCGCTCTTTCTCGTAGTCGTGACGGCCGTCGAAGTCTCGGCGTACTACATCCCGGCTTGGGGTAACTCTTGGATTTATGTGCCGAGTATGTTGATTATGTCCGGGGTAAAGTTTGCGGTGGTGGCGATGTTTTACATGCATCTCAAGTACGATCACAAGTTATTTCGCGCGTTGTTTACGGGTCCGTTGATGGTGGCCACGTTGACGTTGATTGGGTTGCTGTTCCTGTTCTCGAAGTTGGTGGTAAAGTTAGGACTACTGAGCTAGACGATCGGGGGTCTGGCTAGCAGGAACAACGGACGCGATTTCGGTATCGTACAGATATGTTCTTACATCCAGCGGCGCAGCTTTCGTGGACGAACTTCACCGTTCATCCAAGTACCGCGATTGGGATTGTGGCCCTCGGCGTTGCGTATGTTCTACGCGTGCGTCGAGGGCCTTCGAATGCGGACCGGTTTCCCGTTACTGTTCGGGATGTTCACGGTGCGAGTTCGATGCACTTGGATGCGGCGGCGGCGCGTCCAGGGCCAACGGCGGCACAGAAGGCCAGTTTCTTTGCATCGCTGGCGTTGCTGTTCTTCACGTTGAATGGACCGTTGCACGATTTGAGTGATTCCTATTTGTTCAGTGCGCACATGGTGCAGCATCTCATTCTCACGCTCATCGTACCACCGCTCATGATTCTCGGGACACCGGGTTGGATGTTGCGCCCGCTGTTGCGTCGGCGGCGTGCATTTGCGGTGGCGCGATTTTTTACGACGGTCGGTGCGTGCTTCGCCGCCTTCAACATTGTGCTGGCACTGTGGCACTTACCACCGATGTACAATTTGGCGCTGGCGAATCACCCAATCCATATCGTGCAGCACGTAATGTTCATCGCGGCGTCGGTGCTGATGTGGTGGCCGCTCACATCGCCGCTCCCCGAGTTGCCGCGGGCGTCGTATCCCGTGCAGATGTTATACTGCTTTTTTATGGTGATCCCGATGTCCGTGATCTCCATTTACATCGCGATGGCCGACACGTTGCTCTACCCGTCGTACGCAACGGCGCCTCGCGTGTGGAATATTCCACCAATGATGGATCAACAGTATGGCGGATTAATAATGTGGATTCCCGGCGGTATTTTTTTCTACGCGGTCATGAGCGTGGTATTTTTTAAGTGGGTTGGGCGAGGGGAAGATGATGTGGCGAGTGCGCAGGTGGGGTGGGTGAAAAATTAGGGCAACTGCTGACCGCGAATCACGCGAATTAATTGGTGCCGATTGTCGGCGGTGGTACGACGGACGGCAACAGAAATAGGACATGAACAGCAACGGATACCGTAAATGATTCGCGCGGCTGTACACGACCTGCGCGCAAACTCGCTGCGGAATCCCGCCTTCTCGGTCAATGCTCGTATATTCTCTCAGTGCCGTGGGCTTTTGTCCTAGCCCCTAGTCCCTAGTCCCTGGTCCCTGGTCCCTCCTTCGTGCCCGCCAAGAAAACTCCCGCGCGCAAAATAAAGTCAAAACGATCTGACTTGAAAGCGCATCCAAAGTCGGCCAAAGCGACCGAACAAAAGTTCGGGAAAGCGGCGCGCACGGCTGCGGAAAAGGGCGGTCGCAAGCCAACGGTGTGGCAGACAGCGGACAAACCGAAGCGATTGATACCGATTGAACCGACGGTGCCGGTCGACATCTTCGCACCAAAAGCGGCGGTGTTTGACGTAGTGGTCACGCGCACGCTTGACGGGTCAATGTCTGACGTATTTCGCGCGTTTAACGATCCAAACCGACGTGGATGGTGTCACGAACGAGGATTTGCTGTGCGTAGTACCATCGCGCCGCGAATGTTGCGTCTCGCGTTCGCCGACGGGTCCTTGGCAGGCGTCGCGATTGTACGACAGGGTAATGTGCGCTGCACGGTGACCGTCGATCTAACGAAACTCCCGAGCGCGGCGGCCGCAGAGCGCGCGCGTCACGCGTGGAAAATGTCACTCGACCAACTGGCCGGGATGCTGGACGAGTAGTCGTTGTCCACGTCGCATAAAACAACGGGCCGCGCATTGATTTGCGCGGCCCGTTGTTATTCGACGCGATGCTTCACGCTTGGTCGCCGCCGCCGGCGAGCACGGCACCCACACGACCGGGCAATGCGGGATGTTGACGCCACATGTACAATCCCATCGCTGCTGCGCCCACGAGATTGGCGATAAACACCTGCAACCACGTCAGTAAACCAAATGCTTCCGACAGTACCGTCGTCCAGCCCACCCATCCCACTTCGAATGCTACAACGAGCCCCAAAAAACCGACGAGAGCCGACGGCACTTTCTCGGCGGCATTCACCACCCACGAAAACACGAGCCCGATGCCGATAAAGAGTGCGAAGTGCAACACGGTGTAGCCGAGAAACGCACCAGCACCACTTGGCTCGGCGCCGCTCAAGAATAATGAGCCGAGCGACTTGCCGAGCATCACGGGCGTGGCAAAGATGTTCCCAGAAATCGCGTCAAGAATACCGAACCACAGTGCGATGGCACTGGCGCCGATAAGGCCTGCTGAGATGCCTTCACGAACGGTTCTGTTGCTGGTCGACATTGGTACATGCTCCTATCGAACGGTTCGGTGGAACTCGTGCTGGGCATGCACCTGCGCTGCACGCGGTGACCAACACACACTACCCCTATATTCGCGCAGGGACAGCGTTCCGCCAGAGCAGGCTTTCTTGAGCGGAACGCAAAGCGGAACTGTGGCCCTCGACAAATGTCCGCGCCGTATTCACTGTACGCGTGATAGCGTCAAGCGTTCCCTCTCCGTCCCGGGCTCATGATTCGACGTTCTCGCGTCTATGCGGTTGCTCGTGGTTACGTGTGTGTGACGGTGCTCGGACTCGCCGCTTGTGACAGTGGTGGCAACGGTGGCGCGAGTACGACGTCGGGCAAGACCCCCGCAGTGACGCGCGCGCTGGCCTGCACTGGACGAGCGAGCACAGCGATCGGAGTTGCCGTACGCGAGTTTATCAAAACATCGACACCCGCGCCTCAACGTTTTTTAATGGCTGCCGGCACGGATTCGGCGCTGCCTGCAGCGGGCTTCAGCGCGCTGCAAGACAAAGGACCATCGTTCTACTATAGCAGCGACACAGTCGCCCAACGCAAAATGCGCGAGAAGCTGGCGAACGATGGTCCATACGCGTCGATGCTGGTGGTGTATCACGGCAAGACCGAGACGGACGACGGCAACACGGTGAGTGTCAATTTAGGCGGACACTTCATTGGTGGAGCGCAAGAAGGCAAAGTTGAACCCACCCGACAAATCGTGGTTGTTTGCGACTCTTCGGGCTGGAATGTCACTTCTCCAGCACCAGGTGTTGCACGGTGAGCGCGCGTGCGGAGCGCTTACTGTCGCTCGACGTCTTTCGCGGTATGACCGTGGCGGGCATGCTGCTCGTAAATAATCCGGGCACGTGGAGCGCGATTTATCCGCCGCTCGAACATGCCGCGTGGAACGGTTGGACACCGACCGATCTGATCTTTCCGTTTTTCTTGTTTATCGTGGGCATTACGACAGAGCTGTCGTTACGCGCACGTCGCGCTCGAGGTGACGATGAGCGCGCTATTCTGCGACAGATTTTGCGACGCGGGGCGCTCATTTTTCTATTCGGATTTATCCTTTCGGCGTTTCCGTTTTATACGTGGTTGCCGATTGACGGCAATGCAGATCCATCGGTGCTTGATCGGGTCGTGCATCGTGTCGCGCATTTGCGCATTCTCGGCGTCCTGCAGCGCATTTCGCTCGCGTATCTGTGTGGTGCGCTCATCACGTTGCGGACCTCATGGAAGCAGCAACTCGGCATTCTTGCACTGCTGCTTTTCGGTTACTGGGCGCTCATGACGCTCGTACCGGTACCGGATACTGGTATACCGGGACGATTCGTCCTCGACAAACCAGAACAATTGTTGAGCGCGTGGCTTGATCGCACCGTACTGGGCGTGAACCATCTGTGGAGTGGAAGTAAAACGTGGGATCCTGAAGGCATCCTGAGCACCGTGCCCGCAATCGGCACGATGATGCTCGGCACTTTTGCGGGACGGTGGATTTCACGAAATGAACTTCCGCTCACGGAACGAATCTCGGCACTGTTTGCGGTAGGCGCGATAACGATGATGCTTGGCCTCGTGTGGAATTGGGGGTTCCCGATCAACAAAAGTATCTGGACTAGTTCATACGTTTTGTTCACCGCAGGAATGGGGACCGTCGCATTGGCGACGTGCATGTGGATCATTGATGTGCAGCAGATACGGCGTTGGACGTTCCCGTTCGTCGTCTATGGCATGAACCCAATGCTCGCATTTCTCGGCTCTGGGTTGATGGCGCGCCTAACATCAACATTGCTGACGGTGGATGCGGGCAACGGTGCGCGTATCTCTCTGCAAGGCGTGTTGTTTAAAACCGTGTACGTTCCGCTGTTGCCACTGCGTGATGCGTCATTGTTGTACGCGATCAGCTTCGTTACGCTATGGTTCTTATTGTTATGGGCCGCGTGGAAACGTGGATTCGTGCTGAAGGTGTAGCCACGATTCGGCGAACGGCCTCTGCGATTTCCTTCGTATCCTGCGAGCCCTTCGTTGATACCTTCGCGCGCGACCGTACGTCATTTCGTGGTTGGTACATGGTTGGTTGCGTTGTGCGCGCCGATATCGTTCGCGCGGGCGGCTGACGTACCGGTATCATCGGCGTTGGCGCCGGTGGCACAATCGCGTACGCGACAACCAACGCGCGCAAAACGAGTGGCGAAACGCAGTCGACCGGTGCGCGCGAATCGTGCGGCCGTGGTGCCAACGTTGCACTTCACGACGCCCACAGGCGCGTCCGCACTACGTAGCGACCTCGGCACACTCCTCGACAGTCGAACGAAAGCTGGGACGTGGGGGGCGATCGTGGTGTCGCTGTCCCGCGGAGACACACTTTTCACCCGTGGTGCCGACGAACATCTGGTTCCGGCGTCAACGATGAAGCTGTTCACCTCCGCTATCGCGCTCGAACGACTAGGCCCTGAGCACATGTTTAGTACGGACGTGCTGCGTGACGGGAAGCTGGAGTTGGGAGGTGTTGTACGCGGCAATCTCGTGCTCCGTGGCGATGGCGACCCTGCGATGTCGCCGCGCTTTGTACACGGCGGGCCTGGTGCCTCGATGGCCATGCTGGCGCAGTTCACCGCGGGTGCTGGCATCAAGCACGTGACGGGCGATTTGATTGCCGACGCGTCCGCCTTTGAGTCGCGCACGATCCCCGATGGTTGGTTGTCGCGTTATGCTGGCGCAGGATATGCGGCGCCGTTTTCGGCGCTTTCGCTCAACGAGAACATCGTCATCGTCGGCGTGACGCCGTCAAAATCCGGCGGCGAAGCACTGGTGTATCTCGAGCCCGCGACGCGTGGACTTGCGATCACAAGTACAGTGCGCACCATTGCCGGTACCAGCACGCGGATCAGGGCGCGTCGGTTGGGCGAGGATCGAGTGATCGTGTCAGGCACGATTGGTGCACGTAGTTCCGGCGTGCGCTATCAGCTCGTGGTGGCCGATCCGCCGACCTTCACGGCGGGTGCATTTCGTTCAGCGCTCGAGGCGCAGGGCATCGTGGTCGATGGTGTCATTCGCACCGGGCGCACACCGCTGACCGCTACGCTGGTCACGAGCATGCCGTCGCCGCCGCTCGCGCGGCTGATTTCGATGATGAACCGCGAAAGCATTAATCATTACGCCGAACTACTGTGGCGTGACGCCGCGCGCGGTGCCGATCGTCTCGCCATTGGTTCCGCTGTGAACGCGAGTGCAACGCTGCACGATTTCTTGGTGCACAAGGTTGGCGCAGCTGCTGATGCCGTCACCTCAACCGATGGCAGTGGCCTGTCGGTGCTCGATCGTGTGACAGCGCGTTCGCTGGTACAACTGCTCTCGCACGCGCATCACGCGACGTGGGGTAGTGCGTTTCATGCATCATTACCGGTGGCCGGCGAATCGGAACTGCTACGCCATCGCATGCGTACGACGCCCGCGCAGGGCAATCTGCACGCGAAGACCGGCACCACCAACGATGTCATCGGACTCTCAGGCTACGTGACGGCGGAGAATGGTGAGATTCTCGCATTTGCGTTTTTGTACAACGGCAACGATCGCTGGCATGCGCGCGAGACGATCGATGCGATGGGGCCGACGATGGCGGCGTGGAGTAGGGAGGCTAGAGATTAGAGACTAGGGATTAGGGACTACGACGGAGCGGGCTGATTGCGCCGCGTGACGGCATACGCTCCCTACTCCCTACTCCCTACTCCCTAATCCCTAGTCCTTGGGCTTCTTTCGCAATCGCCGCGCTGCGCCATCAGGCAATGCATGTGTCGCGTGCCGTTCCATGCGCGCCGCGGCGGTCGGTTCTAGGCTTGAGCGAGACGTCCCGAAGCGCGCTGCGGCCGTAACGAATGATCCCGCACCAGTGCCAGTCACGAGCGTGCTATTGTATCCAACGGCGAACGCGGCACCGGCGCCCGACGGCGCGCCCGAGACACTCCACAACAAGTCCGTGACTCCGGTGTTCATCGACGTCCACGACGTCCCGTTGAAGCGCAACATCGTGCCTACGTCTCCGGTCACGTAGACGTCATTGGCCGTCGGTCCCCACACGGACGTCATCACGCGACTCGTGCCGACCGACTGTGCGCCCCAACTCGATCCGTTGAATCGGAAAGCCAGTCCCGCGCTGCCGCTCCCGTCAACGCCAACCGTGTGCAGGTTATTACTCGCGCTGCCCCACAATCCAACGAGCGTGCCGGTGAGCGATGCATTCTGCGATGTCCACGAGGTGCCGTTGTAGCGTAGCAACGTGCCGTTCTCGCCTGATGCATAGATCTCGCTCGCCGAAAGGCCGTACACGCCCCACAGCGCACTCGCATTGGTCGTGACGACGCTCCATGCAGACCCGTTGTAGCGCACGATCTCACCGACTGATGTGACCGCGTAAACGTCGCTGCTGCTCGAGCCCCAAATCGCGTTGATCGTGGCACTCGACGGGAAGCTCATGGACGACCACGTCGCGCCGTTGAAGCGCAACATTACCCCGTTGTCACCACCAGCAAACGCGTCCGTCGCATTCGCACCCCAGACCGCGTACAGGGTGCCGGTCGTTGGCGTGCCCTGTCGGGTCCATGTTGTGCCATTGAATCGATACACAAAACCAAATTCGCCCACGGCCCACGCACTTGTCGCCGACGTAGTCCATACATCGAGCAGATCGGGCGCGAGATTCGTGGTGGTCCACGTGCCGCCGCTGTTGCGCATTTCTGCACCGCGTTGACCACCCGCCCATACGGTACCGACGGCGTCGACAGACACGGTATAAAAGCGCGGTGTATATGGCGTGCTCACGGTAGCGAGCGTGCTGCCGTCGAGTTGTAGCACACCAACATCGCTCGCGATGTACATGCGACCGTTGTTCGCCAACGAGCCATCCACCGAATAGAAGTCGGCCGACGATACGGTATTGTTTACGAGCGACCATGTCGTGCCGTCGAAGCGCAGGATCGTACCGACGGTACCAACGGCCACTACATTCGACGCAGACGTTCCCGAGATACCGTACAACGTTTCTGCGGTCGGTACAGTCATGCGCGCCCACGCGCTGCCATTATAGCGAAGCATTTCACCGGCGGTACCAACGGCGAACACGGTACCGCTTGTTGCCCACACGCCGTTAAGCGTCTGCGACGAACCGGTGGTCATCGTGCTCCACGTTGTGCCGGAGAGACGGAGCGCCGTTCCACCTGCACCAACCGCGTATGCGGCGCCAACGCCGGTCACCCACACATCCGCGAGTGAGCGCGTGGTGCCCGACGACATCTGCGTCCACGCGGTGCCGTCAAAGCGGGCCACAATGCCATTCGTGCCAACCGCGATGACGTTGTTTTGCGCCGATCCATGTACGGCAAGGAACTGGCCGCCGTACGTTGCGCCACGCGCCGACATCGTCCAACTCGCACCATCCCAACGAAACACATTGCCCAACAAGTTCACGGAAAATGCTGCGCTTGCACCAAAGCCCACGGTTGAGAGCACGTCTTCGTACATCGCGCCACTTAGTCGCGACGCCGTCCAACTTGTCACCATTTGCGCACCACCAACCGTCACGGTAACCGTATCGCGTTTGGTCGGATCAGCCACCGATGTGGCGGATATCAGCGAACTGCCGGCCGCAATACCGGTCACGAGACCCGTGCTACTCACACTGACAGTGCCCGCAACTGTGGAGCTCCACGTAACCGTTGTCGCAACGCCGGGATCTGCCGTCACGGTGGCCGTGAGTTGTTGTGATTGATTGACGGTGAGTGCAATGGGTCGCGGCGCCAGGCTTACGACCACGGGGCGCAGCGTCACCGTGATCGTTGCGGTCGCTCGCTTGGTAGTATCAGCGACGGCAAGCGCGGTAATCGTTGTGCTACCCACGGCCAACGCGGTCACGACCCCGTTGGCCGCGACCGTTGCGACGGAAGGATTGCTCGAGCGCATCGTGACCGTGGTCGGCAATACACCGTCGGCGATGACGGCTACGCTCAGTTGTTGCGATTGTCCGATTGACAAACCTGCAACGGTTGGCGTCAGCGAGATCGAGCGAACGAGGGGCGTGACCACAGTGACCACTGCGGTGCTGCGCTTTGTCGTGTCGGCGCTGGCGACCGCGGTGATTGTTGCTTGACCCGCACCCAGAAGTGTCACGGCACCCGCCGCGGACACGGTTGCAATCAGTGGATCGCTTGTTCGCCACGTCGTCGTGCGCGGGAGCGATCCATCTGCCGTAACGCTCGCCGTCAGGAGCACGGACTGTCCGACAAATCCACTCGCCGAACTTGGCGTGACGGCCACGGAGCGCACCATCGGAATAACAGCGACCGACGCCGTGGCGCGGCGCGTGGTATCCGCCACCGACACTAAGGTGATGGTTGCCGTACCAAAGCTTTCCCCAGTCACCGCACCAGTTGAATTCACGGAGACGATCGTCGGGCTGCTCGAACGCCACATGACGGCTGAGCTCAAGCCCGGCGGAACGGTAACACGTCCGGCGAGCGAACGAGTCTCACTGAGGGCGAGATTCAATTGTGCCGGCGTGATCGATATCGTCGGCGCCGCTTGCACTGTGACCTGCACCGTTGCGCGCATCGTCGTGTCGACGGTCGACGTTGCGCTGATCGTCGCTTGACCTACCGCAACCGACGTGACCGCGCCGCCGCTCGAGACCGATGCGACCGCGCTATTGCTTGTGCGCCATGTCACGGTGCGCGGCAATGGTCCGTCAGTCGCGACATCGACCGTCAGCTGATCAACATCGCCTACGAAGGAGGAGACAGTAATTGGTGTCACGATGACAGATCGAATTGACGGTGCGACGCTCACGATCGCTGTGCCATGTCGTGTCGTGTCCACCACCGATGTCGCCGTTACAATCGTCTGACCAAACGATACGCCCGTCACTAACCCCGACGGAGAGATGGTTGCAACGGTCGGATCACTGCTGCTCCAGGTGACAACAGTGCTTAAGCCGTCCTCGATGACGACGTTCGCGCGCAATACCGACTGCTGCTGAATACCGACAGTCACGCTGGCGGGCGCCACTGTCACGGTGCGCGCCGGTAGCACGGTGAGCAACAGTTCAGCCTTCGCTCGCGGATCAGCAATCGAGCTGACACGAATGATCGTGCTGCCTACACCAGCGGCGACGATTGTACCACGCGCGTTCACTGTCGCAACCGCGATGTTTTCACTCGACCACAAGAGATCGCGTGTTTGCAGCGAATCCACATCTGTTGCAGCGGGAATTGTTTTCGCATCGCCCACCCATAACGTGAGGGCCGTGAGCCCCGGCGCTAGCGACACGGTGCGCGACGGCATCACGGTGATGGTCGCCGTCGCCATGACACTCGGATCAGCCGTCGCGCGAGCGAGTACGGTGGTTGTACCCACAGCGACACCGGTCACGATGCCTGACGCGTCGACGAGCGCAATCGATGGATTGAGTGTGGCCCACTGCACTGTTGTTGCCGCACCGGCATCACCCTGTACTGTCGCACGAATCGGCGATAAATCGCCGGCGCGAATACTCAGCGCGGTTGGCACGATGTTGAGCGCGCTTACACTGGCAACGCGGATGTCGACTACCGCACTCGCCGTACCTGCACTCGCACGAACGCGCGTGACACCGGGAGCACGCGCCACGACGTACGCCGTCGCACCACTACTCGTCACCTCGGCAATCGCCGAGTTGTCACTACTCCAGGTGACGGTTGCCGCCGCGACCACGCGACCGGTTGCATCGCGAATTACCGCCGTAATCGTGTCAGTCACCCCAATGCCACTTAACGTGATTGGCGCCGTCGGTAAATCGATCAGCGCCGGTGTATTTCCACTCGGTGGCTTTACAGTGCCGGGGGTTGTCACGTCGGTCACGCCGCCGCACGAGGCGAGGCACATCGCCGCCACGACGTGAGCAACGACTACCGAACGCAGCCAGGGTCGAGTGATGCGAAACACGTGAAGCATTGATCCTCGATGATCGACGCACGGCGACGATCAGCAGTATGACGCGGATATGTGAGGCACGACTGCCGGTGACTTCGACGCCGTGTACGGGTATGGCTCCGTCCTGCCCTTCGCGGGAAAGACGTTTGGTCGTGACCTGCGCCCGTCACACAACGAGCATGGTTTGTTCCGACGCCGGTTTGATTGCCAGCGGTGTAACGGGCGATGGCCCACAACGTCGGGCCTACGCGTACGCGAGGCCGACTTCCATTTGGAAGTCGGCCTCGCCGTAGATCGCATGCCAAGCATTCGCATTGCGGTGCGTTACATCACGACGCTCGCATCAACACGTGACGCACCGCGCACTCCGAGCGGAACCATTTACAACTGCGCGCGAATACGGCGTTACTTAGAGCGCCGCAATTGCGCGCTCACTGCGCCGCCGCTCGCGCCCGCGTTGTTCACGATCACCGTAGCCGTCCCGGTGCGTGTTGCGTCCGCCATTGACGTGGCGGTGATGGTCGTCGAACCGGCAGCCACGGCACTGACCATGCCAGCGTCCGAGACCGTCGCAACACTCGTATCGCTGCTGCTCCATACCACCTTCGTGCTCAGTCCATCCTCAATCACCACCGTTGCGGCGAATTGTTGCTGTGCACCAGCAACAAGCGACGCGGTGTCGGGTGACACACTCACCGTACGGGCGGAGCGAACGGTAAGCAGCAACTCAGCGCGCGCACGTGGATCGGCCGCCGAGCTCGCACGAATAATTGCGGTGCCGATACCAGTGGCGGTAATTACGCCGCTCTCACTGACCGTCGCGACGGCGATGTTCTCACTGCTCCACACAATGTCGTGCGATTCGTTGGCATCGACATCGACGTTCGCTGAGAGCGATCGTGCATCACCTACCCACAACGTGATCGCCGAGCCACCTGGCGCGAACGAAACGGCACGGGCCGGATTGACCGTGATATTCGCCATCGCAAACACGCGTGGATCGGCGGCAGAACTGACGCGCACTGTCGTTGTCCCAGCGCTGATACCGCTAACGACACCATCGGCGCTCACGGTTGCGACCGCGGCGTTCAGTGACGTGAAGTGCAAAGTCATCGACGTATTGACGTCGGCGTCGATCAACGTGCCGAGGAGTTGCGTATCACCGGCTCGTAAGGCCACCGCGCTCTGCACCAAGGATACACCGCGCACGCCGAGGACTTGGACGTCGACATCCATGGCGAGCGAGCCAGCAGTCGCGTGGATCCGTGTGACACCCGCCGCGCGCCCAGTCACGGTACCGACCGAGCCGGACGCACTTACTTGAGCGACTAATGGGTTATCACTCGTCCAACGCACCGCAGATGCCGACACGTTATTGCCATCGGCGTCGCGCAGAGTGGCGATGATGCTGTCGGCTGCGCCGAGACCGGCGAGGGCTACCCCATTCGTGCTCAACTCCAGTCGCGTTGGCGCACCTGCGCTTGGCGCTGTCACGTTGTCGGACGCGGACGAGCAAGCCGCGAGGAAAAGAGCAGCCGCTATGCGCGATACGACAACGCATCTGTGGTGTGACCGCGAACGAAATACGTGTAACATGGAGCCTCCAGGCACGTTGGCGTTTTCAAACGACGTGTCGTCGAAGGAGTCAACGGCGCCCGGAGCTGCATCCGTCAATAGGATTCCCGAGTGCGCGCAGCACGCATTGCGACGTCTATTGCCTAGGAGACGTTCGTGCGCGATGGGCGGCGATCTCACCGCAGGTATCACATATGGCGATGAACGATTACGTGCTCACACAGTGACATTGCTGCGGAATACACAAAGGGCCGACCCCTGTTTGAGCGGGCCGGCCCTTTGTGTTTATCACCGTGCTGCGGTGCTCGTTTACCGGTGTCGTGTTTTCCGCATCCGTCGCAAAGCGCCTGCGGGCACGGGACCGCGTGAATGGCTCGTGCGCGGCGCCATCGACGACGGTTCAAGATTATTCGCACCGCCAACCGACAACGCTTGGCGAAGCTGACCCCCGTTACTGCCGCTCACAATCGTACTGTTATACCCAACGGCGAACCCGCCACCGGATGCATTCGGTGCGCCGGACACACTCCACAGTAAGTCTGTCGTACCGGTGGCGATGCTCGTCCACGACGCTCCATTGAAGCGGAGCAGTGTACCCAAATCACCCGTTATGTACACATCGAACAGACTTGGCCCCCAGACCGATGTGAGCACTCGTGCTGTGCCAAGTACCAACGACTGCCACAACGTACCGTTAAAGCCTAGCGAGACACCGGTTGAACCGAGTGCGTCAGCGCCGACGGCGACAATGTTTGTACTCCCAGTCGCCCACAGTCCCGCGAGTGTACCTGTCGTTGGCGGGGAGAGCGGCGTCCACGTAGTGCCGTTGAATCGCAACAACGTTCCATTTTCGCCAGCCACGTACACTTCATTTGCCGACACGCCATACACGGCCCAGAGGGGAAATCCAGAGAATGTTGCCAAGCTCCAACTCGTGCCGTTGAAACGCATCACTTCACCCGCTTGCGTTGTGGCGTACACGTTATTGCTGCTTGTGCCCCACAATGAAAAAATGCTGGACGTGGACGGAAATGTCATCGATTGCCACGTGGCACCGTTCCATCGGAGCATGACGCCATCATCACCACCAGCAAACGCATCGCTGGCGGTTGCTGCCCACACCGTATTCAGCGCAACGGTTGTTGGCGCGGTTTGTCGCGTCCACGTGGTGCCGTTCCATCGGAAAATGAATCCAAACTCACCCACTGCCCATGCGTTATTCGCATCTGTTGTCCAAACATCCAGCAGATCGGGCACCAAGTTGTTGGTCTCCCACGAGCCCACGGCGTTACGCAAGACACTCCCGCGTTGACCACTTGCATAAATCACGTTCGACGGATCAACGGAGACTGCGTACAAGCGCGGTGCATACGGCGTTGTTACTGCCGTGAGCGTAGCACCATCGAGCTGGAGCAAGCCAACATCACTGGCGATGTACATGCGTCCGTTATTCGCCGTGCTCGCGCTGATGCCGAAGAGATCGGCGCTCACACCGTTGCTACTCACCAGCGCCCATGTGACACCGTCGAAGCGCACCACGGTGCCAAGCGTGCCCACCGCCACCACGTTGGTTGTCGTCGTCCCACTTACGCCATACAGCGTTTCGGCAGTGGGCACCGTTGCCCGTATCCATGTGGTGCCGCTGTAGCGAAGCACGGTGCCGCCGGCACCCACGGCGTACGCAATCCCGCCTGACGACCATACGCTATTCAGCGACGTCGTGACACCGGACGTCGTGGCCGTCCATGCGGCGCCGTTTAGTCGCAGTGCGGTACCGTTTGTGCCAACGGCAAACGCGCTCGTCGCACTTTCGACCCACACCGATGCGAGATCGCGCGTGGTGCCCGACGTCATCGCCGTCCACGTCGTGCCGTCGTACCGCTGAATCACGCCGCCTGTGCCGACGGCAATCACGTTAAATGCCGATGAGCCTTGCACTGACAGAAACTTCGTGTTGGCAAACGCGCCTGCGAGACTTTGTGCCCACACCGTGCCATTCCAGCGATACACATCACCCACAAGATTTACAGCGAACGCGCTTGTTGGTCCGAAGCTGACGATTGACAACACGTCTTCGAACAACGGACCGGAAAGGCGCGATGGCGTCCACGTCGTGGCCAATCGCGGCACCACGGAGACGGTCACGGTGTCACGCTTGGTCACGTCAGCTTGCGACACAACAGTAATGAGCGAAGTGCCCGCGACGATGCCCGATACAAGACCCGTTGCATTAATGGACGCTACACTCGGCGCGCTTGAACTCCATGTGACGGCCGTATTTGTCCCCGGATCCGCGGTGACCGTAGCGACGAGTAGCGTGGTGGTGCCTGGGTTAATGCCAACGTTACGCTGGGCAATCGCGATGGAGATGGGTCGCGCGGTAATGGTGATCGTCGCTGCGGCGCGACGTGTCGAATCAGCCGTCGACGCGGCGGTGATGGTCGCGCTGCCGAGTGCGACGGCGGTGACCAAGCCATTCGCGTTGACGGTGGCGATCGCCGCGTTGCTCGAACTCCAATTCACGGTGAGCGCGAGGCCGCCATCGGCTGAGACAGTGGCCGTGAGTTGTTGTGTACCGGAAATGAACAGAGCGGCCGTTGTCGGTGACACCGCGACCGCACGCACCACCGGTTGTACCGTAATCGTGGCGTTGCCACGCAACGTTGTATCCGCAACGGAAACTGCGGTGATTGTTGTGGTGCCAACCCCAACTCCGGTGACGACACCAGTCGCCGATACCGTCGCGATGGTCGGTGCGGCCGTGCGCCACGTGACTGCGGTACTCGATCCAACGGGGATCTGCACGGTGGCAACAAGCGTGGTGGATTGACCAGTGCCTATCGTCGCCGTACTTGGCGCAATGATGATGCTACGCGCCGCGCTCACAGTGATTTGCGCGGTGGCGCTGAAGCGCGAATCGGCGGTGGACGTGGCGCGGACGATGGCACTCCCAACACTGATGCCGGTGACCACGCCAGCGGCACTAACGCCGACAACAGCGGGACTCTCCGACGTCCACACCACCGTTTTCGCGAGTCCGGCATCAGCATCAACCGTTGCGGTCAGTGGCTGTGCATCACCTACGCGAATAGCCGCAGCATTGGGTGAGATTTGGACGCCGCGCACGCCAAGCACTTGCACGGTCACGGTACTGGAGACAGAACCGGAGAGCGCGCGAACGGTGGTAGAACCTGTGGCCTTTGCTGTGATCGTCGCCGTGCTGCCCGTCGCACTGACCGTGGCGATGCTCACGTTGTCGCTCGTCCACGTGACCGTGTTATTGAGTGTCGAACCGTTCGCGTCTTTGACAGCGGCCACCACGGTCTGCGTGGCACCAACTGCCGATAGTGAGACGGATGTTGTTGAGAGCGTTACGGTTGCCGGCGGATTACCTCCATCGCTTTTGCCACTGCATGCTGTAAACGCCACGAGCAGTGCGCTGACGCTTGCGAGCGATGAGAACCAACGGCGTGATACTGCGATGCGAGTGTCCATCAAGTAGGGCGAGCCTCAGCTAACGGGACGCGGCGCAGTCATCGCCGCTGGATTCAGGATGTCGTCGAGCTCTGCACGCGTCAGCAATCCACGCTCTAACACCAACTCAAACACGCCGCGACCACTTTCCAGCGCGGCCTTCGCAATATCCGTTGACACTTCGTACCCGAGGCGCGGCACGAGTGCCGTGACGATACCGATCGAGTGCTCCACGAACATGCGCATGCGATCCACGTTTGCAGTGATGCCGGTCACGCACCGTTCGCGCAGCACCAAGCAGGCATTCCGCAACATGTCGATGCTTCGCAACAACCGATAGGCAATTACCGGCTCAAACGCGTTAAGCTGCAATTGTCCTGCTTCCGCGGCCATGGTCACGGTGACATCACCACCGATGACATCAAAACACACCTGATTGACCACTTCGGGAATGACGGGATTCACTTTGCCCGGCATGATCGACGACCCCGGTTGCATGGGCGGCAGATTAATCTCGCCAAAGCCCGCTCGCGGTCCGGACGAAAGAAGCCGCAGATCGTTGCAAATCTTGGAGAGCTTGGTCGACGTGCGTTTGAGCACACCCGATAACTGCACGAACGCGCCCGTGTCGCTGGTGGCTTCGACCAAATCTGGCGCGGTGATCACAGGCACGCCCGTCAGCGCCGCGAGTTTGCGTGCCACCAACTCGGCGTATCCCGGTGGCGCGTTCAAGCCCGTGCCAATGGCAGTGGCACCAAGGTTGATTTCGCGAATCAGCGACTGTGCTTCGGCGAGACGATCGACATCTTCACGCAGGGTGTTCGCGAACGCCGTAAACTCTTGACCGAGTGTCATCGGCACCGCGTCCTGCATTTGGGTGCGTCCCATCTTGAGCATCGACTTGAACTCACTGCCCTTGTCACCAAATGCATCGGCAAGTCGCGCGAGTTCGACGCTAAAGCCGCTCAAACTTTGATGGAGCGCGACACGCACGGCGGTCGGGTAGACGTCGTTGGTGGATTGACTGAGGTTCACGTGCGAATTCGGCGAGATCGATTCGTAGTCGCCGCGCGGTTTGTTCAGCAACTCGAGCGCGCGATTCGCGATCACTTCGTTCGCATTCATGTTGGTCGATGTGCCGGCGCCGCCTTGAATCACATCGACAAGAAAATGTTCGTGATGTCGACCCGCTCGGATTTCACGTGCCGCGCGAATGATCACGTCAGCTTCCCGTTGCGCCAGCAGACCAAGTTCGAAGTTGGTCTCGGCAGCGGCTTCTTTGACCGCAGCCAGCGACTCGAGCAAGACCGGGAATTCGCGGAGGGGAATTCCCGTAATCGGAAAATTTTCGAGCGCGCGCAGCGTTTGAATGCCGTACAATGCTTCATACGGCACCTCGCGCTCGCCCAATAAATCATGTTCGAGGCGGGTCCGATGGCCGCCAAAGCCTAACGTGCGCCCACGACCAACGAGTGTTGCATCTGCTCGGCGTAACCGTTGCGAAATCGCGCGCGCCGCTCGGGCGACGAGGGCGGCGTAGAGTTGCGGCGATTCACGGGTAATCTCCTCGAGCTGCGCTTTTGCGAGGATCAGGGCGGTACCCGGCATGATGACCCGCGCTGTTGTGCCATGTGGCGACTCATCGAGCAAGAGTCCTTCGCCCACTGCCTCGCCGGCGCCCAGCGTCACGAGCCGTGTGCTGCGTCCGTCAGAAGACTTTTCAATGGCCACTGCGCCGCTGACCAAAATCGCGAAGCGCTCACGCGGCTGCCCTTCAACAAAAATGGTTTCGTCGGGTTCCAAGATCTTGGGCGTGACGCAACGAGACAGCTTCCACAAATGCGTGTCAGCAAAACCTTCAAGAAACGTGGTGGCGCGAAGCCAGTCCGCGATTTCGGCGGGGGTCGTCATAGGGCGGGTTGGGAGGCGGGTCAATTGCGATCCACACGGATGCTGCAGGCGTGACGCAACGATCTAGAAGTCTCGCCTCTGGCGCGTCCAGATGGTATGCTCGCATACGTTCGAAGCTGACGCACCCGTCCGCTTTCTGTTAAGTGCCGCCTCGTTTCGGAGTTCAGCCGTGTCCGTGTCTCGTCGCGATTTCCTCGAACGTTCGGCGGCGCTCGCAGCCGCAGGATTTATCCCTCGCCTACCCGACGGCGGGTTTTTGCCGGGGCCTGCAGCGCCCGTCGACGTCGGATCCGGCGTCTTTCGAGGTCGACCCGTCGTGATTTCGTCGGCAAACGGCATTCGGGGCGTGAAGGTGGCGTTCGACAAAATGGCCAACGGCGAGGATCCGCTCGACGCGGCAATTGCCGGTGTGAACATCGAAGAGCTTGACCCCAATAATCAGTCGGTGGGGTTCGGCGGCTTACCCAATGAGGAGGGCATCGTGCAGCTCGATGCGTCATGCATGCACGGACCAACGCGTCGGGCAGGGTCGGTGGGGTGCATCGAGGACATCGCAACACCGTCGCTGGTGGCCAAAGCGGTGATGGACTACACCGACCACATCATGCTCGTGGGCCCGGGCGCGAAGAAGTTTGCGCTGGCGATGGGCTTTAAAGAGCAAAATCTGTTGACGGAGAAGAGTCGACAGGATTGGATGCGTTGGAAATCGCGCCTGAATAAAAACGATGCGTGGCTTGATCATGACGAAGACATCAAAATCAAGTTCACGACCGGTACGATCAACATGAACGCGGTCACGTCCGCCGGCGACATCGGATCCGTCACCACCACGAGTGGCATGTCGTGGAAAATTTCTGGTCGCGTGGGGGATTCGCCCATTATCGGCGCGGGACAATACTGCGATAACACCGTCGGCGCGGCGGGCAGCACGGGACGTGGTGAAGCAAACATAAAAGTGTGCGGGGCTTTTCTCGCCGTAGAGTTTATGCGCCAAGGCATGACGCCCGAACAGTCGCTGTTGCAGGTGGTTGAGCGCGTCATCGCGATGACGGAAAAGCGGTTGCTGGACGAGAGGGGTCGTCCATACTTTGATCTTGATTTTTACGCAGTCACGAAAGACGGTCGGTACGCGGGCGTGTCGTGCTTTGAAGGGAGTCGATTCGCCGTGTGCGATGAGCAAGGCGCGCGGCTGGAGACGAGCGCGTACTTGTTCAAGGCGAGCGAGCGACCCAAGGCGCGCGCGAATTGATTGGCACGGTTTGGGTGAAGCGGCGCGTACCAGAATCAACCGCAACAACGGACACGGATACGAACGGAAACAACGGATAACCTGCAGATACTGCGAACCACAAAAAGCATTTTATGTTGTGGTATCCGTGTTCTCCGTAGATGTGGTAGACCGGCTACAACAAACAACTTCACCGCGAATTTCGCGAATAACGCGAATTGATTGGAGCGTTTAGGTAAACTGGTGCGACCGGTAGCAATTGAAGAATGATGAATGAACGTATAAATCCATCCCATACGCTCCCTTCTGCAAACATGGGGCGCTCCGCCAGCCCGCCAGCCCTCTGTCCAGATTCGCGTCATTCGCGGTGTGGTGGAGTGGCTGTTTCTTACCAGAATCGACCCCCACTACTGCGGCTGGCCATAAAAACGCTGAATTCTTTCCGCTTGCAGATCGCACTATCTTTGCACAATGACGCACGCTGATACGACCGACCCCACCGTTCCCGCCCCGTACGATCCCGCCACCGTCGAAACACGCTGGCAGCAGCGTTGGGCCGAGCGCGGCACCAACACGGTCGATCTCGACGGAGCACCGAATCCGTTTTATGCGCTGATGATGTTCCCGTATCCGTCGGCCGAGGGATTACATGTTGGCAATCTCTTCGCGTTCACGGGTAGCGATATTTCTGCGCGCTTTCGTCGACAACAAGGGTACCAAGTCTTTCAGCCGCTGGGCTACGACGCATTTGGTATTCATTCGGAAAATTACGCGCTTAAAATTGGCGCGCACCCGATGGAGCTCACACCAAAAAATATTGCGAACTTTCAGCGACAGCTGGAGCGCGCGGGTTTGATGGTGGATTGGAGCGCCAAGGTCGATACGAGTCACGCAGACTACTACAAGTGGACGCAATGGGTCTTCCTGCAACTCTACAAACAGGGACTCGCGTACAAGAAAGCGGCGGCGGTGAACTGGTGTCCGACAGATAAAACGGTGCTGGCCAACGAACAGGTGGAAAATGGTTTGTGTGAACGCTGTGGTACGGCGGTCGAACAGCGTTTTCTCGAGCAATGGTTTTTCAAGATCAGTAGCTATGCCGAGCGATTGTTGAACAATCTTGATTCTCTCGATTGGTCGACCATCACCAAACAGGCGCAGCGCAACTGGATTGGTCGTTCGCAGGGTGCCGAAGTCGTGTTTCCGGTCGACGCGCACGATGTGACCGTGCGCGTGTTCACGACGCGTGCGGATACGATTTTTGGGGCCACGTATTTGGTGTTGGCGCCTGAGCATCCGTTGGTGGACGCCGTCACGGTCGACGAGCAACGTGTTGCAGTGCAGGCGTATCAAGATGTGACGCAGCGTCAGGACGTCATCGCGCGCAAGAGCGTGAAACACAAAACAGGGGTGTTTACCGGCGCGTATGCGATCCACCCTGCAACAGGAGCGCGCATTCCCATTTGGATTGCCGACTACGTCCTCATGGAGTACGGCACTGGCGCCATCATGGCGGTGCCAGGGCACGACGAGCGAGATTTTGAATTTGCGCGCGCGTTTGGTTTACCAATTGTGCGTGTGGTCGCCGGTGCTGAGCATGATGCGAGCACGCCGTTCGGCGACGCGGCGTACACGGATGACGCGGGTGGTCGTCTCGTCAACAGCGCGCAATTTGACGGCTTGCCGGTGATCGACGCGAAAACAAAAGTGACGAGATGGTTGGAAGACCACAAACACGCGAGTGCTGTGATCAACTATCGCTTGCATGATTGGTGTATTTCGCGACAGCGCTACTGGGGACCGCCGATTCCCATTATTTATTGCGACGCGTGCGGCACCGTGCCCGTACCCGAGTCGCAACTGCCCGTCGAACTACCATTCATTCCCGACTTTAAGCCCGATGATTCGGGGGTATCGCCGCTCGCGCGTCACGAAGAGTGGGCGCGCGTCCCGTGTCCAACGTGTGGAAAACCGGCGCGTCGCGAAACCGATGTGTCCGATACGTTTCTTGATAGTGCGTGGTATTTCTTGCGCTACCCAAGTGCGACCAACAGCACCGTACCGTTTGATGCCGCCCGTACAAAAAAATGGTTGCCCGTGAACTCCTACATCGGCGGCAATGAGCACGCCGTGCTGCATCTCTTGTATTCGCGATTCGTCACCATGGTGTTGCACGACGGCGGACACATCGCGTTCGACGAGCCGTTCACGCGTTTCCGCGCGCACGGCATGATCATTCGCGACGGTGCGAAGATGTCAAAGTCGAAAGGCAACGTGATCAACCCCGATGTGTACATGGAGGAATGGGGTGCCGACGCGTTTCGTATGTATCTCATGTTCCTCGGGCCGTACGAAGAAGGCGGCGACTTCCGCGATCAAGGCATTAGCGGTGTACGACGGTTTCTCGATCGGCTGTGGGCCACCGTCCGCGACCTATCAACGGAAGGCGCGCCCGACATCGACGTGATGCGCAAGCAACATCGCACGATCAAGAAAGTTGGGGAGGATAGTGGATCGCTCGCGTACAACACGGCGATCGCCGCGATGATGGAGTATCTGAACGTGGTGCGTCGCGGCGACCGGACGGCGCATCGGGACGAAGTGTTGCCACTGGTGCAAATGGTGGCCGCGTACGCCCCGCATTTGGCGGAAGAGTGTTGGGCTGCGTTGGGTCATTCGCGGAGCGTGTTCGATGCTGGTTGGCCCACGCTTGATCCAACGATGCTCGTTGATGACGAGGTTGAACTTGTGGTGCAAGTGAACGGCAAAGTGCGCGGCAAGTTGCGCGTCGCCGTTGACGTGACCCAGGACGCCGCGCTCGCTGCGGCGATGGCCGACGAGGGTGTCGCACGTTTTCTCGTCGGCGAAGTCCGGAAGGTGATTTTCGTGCCCAAACGATTGCTCAACGTGGTTGTGGGTTGACCCTTCGTCGGTCGCTCGGCATCCTGACACTCGCCGCCGTGATGTTTTTCAACACATCCGGCGGCGCGTTCTCGATGGAAGGATTGGTGGCGTCCGTTGGGCCGGGCGTCGCCCTGCTGTTGCTAGTGTTGGTACCAATCTTCTGGAGCATTCCAGAAACACTGCTCATTGGCGAACTGGCCAGCATGCTGCCGGAGGAAGGCGGATATTATCGCTGGGTGCGGCGCGCGTTCGGTCCGTTTTGGAGTTTCCAGAATGGTTGGTGCACATGGTGTTATTCGCTGGTGGACATGGCGATCTATCCCGTGCTCCTCAATCAGTATCTCGCCTTCTTTTTCCCCGGGTTGTCGCACACACAGCAGTGGTCAATTTCGCTGGTGATGATTTGGGGCGCGACCGCGATCAACCTTCGTGGTGCGGGCCGAGTCGGGCAGGTATCGGTGGCGGCTGCCGGCATTATTCTCGCGACCTTTCTCGCCATTACGCTCACGGCGATTCCGCGTATCGCGCATATCCCATGGTTGCCGTTTGCGAAGCCGGGTGCTACGCCGTTCGGTGCGCTCGGTGTCGGGTTATCGACCGTGTTGTGGAACTACCTCGGATGGGACAACGCGAGTACGGTAGGTGGAGAGATTCGCGATGCATCACGCACGTATCCACGGGCACTGGCACTCGCGCTGGCGGTCGTGACGGCGGGCTATCTCCTGCCAGTGACGGCCACGCTCGCCGCGACGGATTGGACCACCTGGAAAGAGGGAGGCTGGCCGGCCATTGCGAGCGGGAGTGGCGGCGCGTTCGGACCGTTCCTGTCGGTCGCGGTCGCGGTCGCGGGCATTGTGAGTGCGATCGCGCTATTCAATGCTCTGCTACTCGCCTACTCGCGCATTCCCTTAGCAATGTCGCTTGACGGCTTGCTCCCGTCGTCGTTGTCGACGCTTGACGCGCGCGGCAACCCGAGTCGTGCGGTGCTGGTATCGGCGTTGTGCTATTCCGCGTTTGCCTTGTTGCCCTTCTCGCAGTTGGTCGTGGCTGACGTGGTTTTATACTCGATCGCGATGGCCATGGAATTCGGCGCGCTGCTGCAACTACGCCTCAAGGAGCCCACGTTGCGTGGCGTCTTTCGGGTGCCCGTTGGCGCCGGCGGCATTGCCGCACTGGCAGCGATGCCGATGCTGATTTTAACCGTAACCCTGTGGCTCTCGATGCGAGACGGAAAACTGGGTGCGGCGGCGGTGCTTGGCGCGCTTGGTGCTGCGGCGCTCGGGCCCGTCTTATATCGAGCAACTCCGTACGCGCGGGGACCGCGACGGGTCTAAATGGTGCTGAAGGCCGCAACGGAATGGCCCGCGCAGACGTTATGTTGGCGAGCGTCTGCCCACTTCGCTCATGTGGCGCGCCACCCTGCCGCCGTCCGGCTCAGGGTTGGGCGCGCTGTTCCGTTTCGACGTTCGCCCCTGCGAATGCCAGCTTATGCCTTCGGGCCGCGCGCCGCGCGCCGCCCTGCCAATTTCTGCGGTGTTCACGCCGCCCTTGTCTGCGTCCTTTTCTTCGCTGTGGGCTGTCAGGAAAAGCCCAAACCGCAGCGTTCCACTCCCGTGGTCGCCACTAAACCGGCAACCCGCGGCCCCTTACCGTACGTCATTGTCGCAAACGGTGAGGTTGAAGCCAATCGCACGGTGTCCGTTCAGTCGCTCGTGTCCGGCATGCTCGTCAAAGTCGGCATCACTGAAGGCGATGAGGTGAAAGCAGGAGCGATGCTGTTTCAGATTGATCCGCGTCCTTTTCGGGCCGAACTCGACCGCGTACGTGGCTTGCTCGCGCGCGATCAGGCACAGCTTGTTCGTGCTCGCGCCGACTCGGATCGATTTTCCGGACTCGCGAAAGACGGATACATCACGCGGCAAGCCCTCGATCAAGCATATGCCGATGCATCCGCGCTGTCAGCGACCGTTGCCGGCGATAAGGCCAGTGTTGAAAAGGCGCAGTTGGACCTCGACAACACAACGGTCCGCGCGCCGATCGCGGGTCGTACTGGTCAGCTAGCCATCAAAGCCGGCAATCTGGTCCGCGCCCAGTCAGATCCTGCACTGGTGGTCATCAACGAGCTGCGTCCCGTTCTTGTGCGTTTCAGCGTGCCAGAGCGCGATTTCCAGGAGATGCGCAAACGCGCGGGACTCGATAAAGCGCTGGCGGTCAAGGTCACGGCGAATTCAGGAGACACCACGCAATCAGCGAAAGGCGAACTGACGTTCATTAACAATGTCGTCGATCGTTCGACAGCGTCGGTGTTGCTGAAGGCGCGCGTGTCGAACGAAAACCGCACGCTTTGGCCCGGTCAGTTTGTCACCGTCGGACTGGAGCTTTCAATCGATAGCGCGGCCATCACCGTGCCTGCGGAGGCCGTCGTGACCACAGCGGCCGGATCGTTCGTGTACGTCGTGGATAGCGGAAGCAAAGCCAAGCGCATCACCGTGAAAGTCGGCCGCCAATCAGGCGGCATTATCCAAATAGACACCGGGCTTGTCGGTGGCGAGCAAGTCATCGTCGAAGGACAAAGTCGACTGACGAACGGCGCAAAGGTTGAGATTCGAAGCAACACGCCGGCCACAGGTGGTGGCGGACGAGGACGCAGTAGTCGGGGCGGGGGCGGCAAAGGAGGACCGGGCACAACACCGGCTGCAGTGTCGAGCGCTGGCGATTCAGGATCACGAGGCGGACAAAGCAAGAAGGGAGATTCGGCGAAATGAACATCAGCGCGATCTGGATCAAGCGGCCCGTCATGACCACGCTGGTCATGGTGGGCATCCTCGTTTTCGGCATCCTCGCGTATCGCGAATTGCCCGTCAGCGACCTACCGACGATTGACTATCCAACGATCACGGTGTCGGCGTCGTTGCCGGGCGCGAGTCCGGAGGTGATGGCCACGTCGGTTGCGACACCGTTGGAGCAACAGTTCACAACGGTCTCGGGCATCGACAACATCACGTCGTCGAGTTCGCAGGGCAACACGAACGTGACCCTGCAGTTTGCGCTGGACCGCGATATCGACAAAGCAGCGGCTGACGTGCAGTCAGCCATTTCAAAAACGTTGCGTCAACTCCCGCAAGGCATCAACCCGCCGTCGTATAACAAAGCGAACGCGGCCGATGCGCCGATCATGATGTACAGTCTCAACTCCGACCAACTATCTCGCGTTGAACTGAACGAATACGCGGAAACGTTTATCGCGCAACGACTCTCCACGGTGACCGGCGTTGCGCAGGTGCAGGTGTACGGCTCGGCCAAGTATGCCGTGCGTGTACAACTTGATCCTGGCGCGCTCGCGCAGCGCGGTATCGGTATCGACGAAGTACAGACGGCCATTGCGCAAGGCAATTCCAATCAGCCGGCTGGCATTTTGATGGGAGCGAACCAGTCGTTCACGCTACAGGCATCAGGTCAGCTCAAGAATGCGAGCGCATTCCGGCAACTCGTTGTTGCGTATCGGAACGGTGCGCCCGTGCGCTTGGGTGACTTAGGTAACGTGCTCGACGACGTACAAAACACGCGTGTCTTAAGCGAGCTGAATGGGCGCGCGAACATCGCGCTGGCCATTATCCGACAGCCCGGCGTGAATACGGTGCAAGTCGCACAGGGCGTGCAGCGCATGATGGATTTGCTGACGCCGCAGTTGCCGTCGAGCGTCCAAGTAGAAACCATTTTTGATCGCTCGGAATCCATCAAGAATTCTGTTAACGACGTGAAGTTCACACTTTTGCTCACGTTGGCATTAGTCGTGATGGTGATCTTCCTTTTTCTGCGCAACGTGCGCGCCACGATCATCCCTTCGTTAGCGCTGCCGTTCTCACTCATCGGCACGTGCAGCGTGATGTGGATGTTGGGCTACAGCCTCGACAACTTGTCGTTGATGGCGCTCACGCTGGCGGTGGGATTCGTTGTTGACGACGCGATTGTCATGCTTGAAAACATCGTGCGTCATATGGAGAAAGGGAAAACACCGTTGCAGGCAGCGCTCGACGGATCGAAGGAAATCAGCTTCACCATCCTGTCGATGACCTTGTCGTTGGTGGCCGTCTTCATTCCGCTGCTGTTCATGCCGGGATTAGTGGGGCGGCTCTTCCGCGAATTTGCGGTGACGATTGGCGTGGCGATTCTCGTGTCGGGCTTCGTTTCACTCACGCTCACGCCAATGCTGTGCGCGCGTTTCCTTCGATCGGACGATGTGCACGCGCACAACGAGGGCAAATGGCGTTCTGTTGAGCGGCTGTATAAGCGCACCGAATCCGGATATGTACGATCGCTTGGTTGGGTCATGAACCACCGTGGTCTGGCGATGATATTTAGTGCGCTCATGCTTGTGCTCACCGTGGGTTTGTTTCTGTATATTCCCAAAGGTTTTCTGCCATCAGAGGATACGGGACGCCTGAGCGGGTCAATCGAAGGTCCAGAAGGCATTGGTTTCGAAGCGATGTCGGCGAAGGTGCGGGAAGTGGCGCTCATCGTGCAAAATGACCCGAACGTGAAATTCGTACTGGGGTCAGTTGGCGGCGGCGGTGGTGGCGGTGGCAACAATAGCGGACGACTGCAGCTCACCTTGAATGATCGGAGCGTGCGTCCACACGTCGATCAAGTCATTCGCCAGCTGACACGCGCGACGTCAAAAGTCCCCGGCGTACAGGTCTTCTTCCGCAACAACCCACCCATCAACATTGGTGGACGTCGCGGCAACAGTTCGTATCAGATTTCTTTGCAGGCGTCTGACATTGCGTTGTTGTACACGTCCGCGCGCGCACTCGAAACGCGCATGCGCGAACTGCCGGAAATCGAAAGTATTTCCAGCGACTTGCAGGTGGGCAATCCACAAGTCGGCATCGAGATTGATCGCGAGCGTGCCAGCACACTCGGCGTGACGGCGAGCCAGATTGAACAAGCGCTCTACAATGCGTACGGATCGCGGCAAGTCTCCACCATCTATACGCAAACCAATCAGTACTGGGTGGTGCTTGAGTTGAAGCCAGAATTTCAACGCGACCCGGCTGCGCTGAGCAAACTGTTCATCCGCTCGAACACGGGCAATCTGATCGAACTTGGATCGGTTGCGAAATTCACGAAAGGTGTCGGGCCGCAAACCATCCAGCACAACGGACAGTTGCCATCGGTCTCGATCTCGTTCAACACGCGACCAAATATCGCGCTGGGCACCGCGGTAGACGCGGTGCAACGCGAAGCTCGCGCCGTGTTACCGCCCGATGTAAGCAGTGCATTGTCCGGTGATACGCAGGCATTTGCGCAGGCCCAGAACGGACTTCTCGCACTCCTATTCGTCGCGATTTTCGTCATCTACGTGGTGCTCGGCATTTTGTACGAAAGCTTCATTCATCCGCTTACGATTTTGTCGGGCTTGCCGTTCGCGGCCGTCGGCGCGCTCATCACGCTGCTGATCTTCGGTAAGGATCTCAGCGTGTACGCCTACGTAGGCATCATCATGTTGATCGGACTCGTGAAGAAAAACGCGATTATGATGATCGATTTCGCGATTGAAGCCGAGCGAGATCACGGCATGTCGGCGCACGACGCCATTATGGAAGCGGCGCGAGTGCGATTCCGTCCAATTACCATGACCACGTTGGCGGCCCTCATGGGCACGTTGCCTATCGCGATTGGGTTCGGCTCAGGCGCGGAATCCCGGCAGCCGCTCGGCCTCGCCGTCGTCGGTGGGCTCGCCTTTTCGCAGCTCATTACGCTATATGTGACGCCGGTAGTCTACACATATCTCGATGCGATTAAGACGCGTCGCACTCGCCGCACGGTCGCGCCCGCGCGTTCGATGGAGCCAGTGCCGGTGATGGGCGATTAGCACTGTTCAGCAAAACGTTACGTCGCGCGCCGATCAATCTCGAGGATGCGCGCAACGGTCGCATAGAGCTCGTCGGCGCGAAACGGTTTTTGCAGAAAGCCGGCCAACCCGCGACCCACGAAGAGTCGAGTAACTTCGTGCTCGTTGTAACCGCTCATCAACACCACGCGTAAGTCTGGCCGCAATTCACGCAACGCACGAAAGGTCTCTTCGCCTCCCAAGCCGGGCATCGTGAGATCGAGCAAGACGAGTGAGTAGTCGTCGGGATGTGCACGAAAGGCGTCGAGTGCCGCGAGGCCATCAATGGCATCGGTCACCTCGAAGCCGCGACGCTGCAGCAGCGCGCGTGTCACCACGCGTACGCTCGATTCGTCATCCACGACGAGCACGTGCCCCGCGCCGCGCCATTGTGTATCACGCGGAGTCGCATCGTCACGAGCGCGTTGATCGCTGACAGGAAAATGCAGGGTCATCGACGTACCGGTGCCTAATTCACTCAGCACGCGTATGGCGCCGCGATGCCCACGCATGATCCCCAGCGTCGCCGCGAGTCCGAGACCGCGACCAGTGAATTTGGTCGAAAAAAATGGATCGAAGATGCGGGCCATCGTGGGCGCATCCATTCCCACCCCGGTGTCTCGCACTTCAATAAATACAAAATCACCAGGCGCCGCGTTGGACCCAGCAACGCACGAACTCAGATTTTCAGCGTTCAACTGCAGTCGCCCTGTTCGAATACTGATGAGTCCCGCGTCCCCAGCAAGTGCATCGGAGGCGTTGGTGATGAGATTCATCACCACTTGCCGAAATTGCGTCGTATCAACGTCGACCGCTGGAAGTTGTGTTGGTAAATCGAGTTGCATCGAGGCCTGGTTGGATACCCCGGTACGCAACAGTGCTGCCATTTCACTGACGATCGCTGACGCATCCACACTTTCAATAACGAAGCGACCTTTCCCGGCATAGGCGAGCAGTTGTCGCGTGAGTTCCGCCGCGCGCTGACCGGCTTGCTCAATTTCCTCTACGCCGCGGCGCGCTGGCGAATCGGCCATGAGGTCGAGCAGCGCAAGCGACGCATTACCAAGAATTCCGACCAACAAATTGTTGAAGTCGTGCGCGATTCCACCAGCAAGCACGCCCAACGACTCGAGCTTTTGCGACTGCTGCAGATCTGCTTCGAGTCGTTCAGCGCGCCGCCGCGACGTAATATCTTGCAACACCGCCACAACGCCATCTTCGGCCGGATACGCGAACACGGACACCCATGTATCGCTTGCTGCGCAATGTTCCTCAAAATGTCGTGGACTGCCCTCGGCAAGAACCGCCTTGTACGACTGATGGAAAATCGACCCTTCGAGGTCTGGATATTGAGCCCACACATTGGAGCCAACGAGTGTTTCTCGTCGCACGTCTCCAACTGCGAGTGCCGCAGCATTAACGAACCGTATACGAAATTGCTGATCCAGCACGAGCGTTGGATAGGGGCTCGATTCAAGCAACGCCGCTTGCTCCGCGGAGAGCGGGCGAAAATCCGTGTCAGTTGACTGTGACGCGTTAGTATCTGCGTTGAGGATGCTCATCGCGCGACCGTGGGAAGTGTGTCGTGGACGTCCGCCGCGTTAAAACTCGATCTGCGTACCCAACTCCACCACGCGATTGGGTGGAATGCCAAAAAACTCCGTCGCCGAACGGGCATTCCGTGCCATGATCGCAAAAACGACCTTCCGCCAGTGGGAAATCGCGAATGGATCATCGGGACGACCACGGCCAGGAATGAGTCGCTCTCGTCCGAGAAAATAACTCGTCTCCATGGGCTTACATCGAATGCCCATCTGATCGACGACTTCAAGCACCTGCGGCACATTTGGCGACTGCATGAATCCGTAAACCGCAACGACGCGCCAGAAACCCTGCCCGAGTGGAATGACGCGAACGCGCTCGCCCGGCAACGACTCCGGTGAATCGGCGGTCTTCACGGAGACGAGGAGCACACGTTCGTGCAGCACCTTGTTGTGTTTCAGGTGATGCAACAAAACTGGTGGAACGCCATCATCATTGCCGGTCATGAACACTGCGGTGCCGGCAACACGGTGCACCGATGATTTCTCGACGCCATCCAGAAACAGCGGGAGCGGCATCGATCCTTCTTTCAACCGTTCGTTGAGAAGGAGCCGACCACGTTTCCATGTCATCATCAGCACGAACAGCGCGATACCAATCGCGAGCGGTACCCAACCGCCATGCGCCACCTTAATGGCGTTCGCACTAAAAAACGCGATATCGACGATCAGAAAACAGATCGTCACTAACCACGCTTTCCACGACGGCCAGCGAAAGCGCAGTCGCGCCACAACGTGAAAGAGGATCGTGGTAATGAGCATGGTGCCGGTCACCGCAATGCCGTACGCCGCGCCGAGGTCCGACGTGTTCTTGAACGCGATCACGATCAGCAAACATCCAACCGCGATGAACCAATTCACCTCGGGAATGTAGATCTGCCCCTCTTCGGTCTCCGACGTATGGCGGATCTCCATTCGCGGGATGTAACCCAGTTGAATACCTTGCCGCGTAATGGAAAACGCGCCTGATATGAGTGCCTGCGAGGCAACGATTGCCGCCAATGTCGCAATGACGAGTAACGGAATCAACAGCACTTTTGGTGCGAGCAAGAAGAACGGATTGGCTGCGGCAGCGGGATCACGTATAAGCAGCGCGCCTTGGCCAAAATAGTTCAGGAGCAACGCGGGAAACACGAGTCCGAGCCACGCGACGCGAATGGGCCGTCGTCCAAAATGCCCCATGTCGGCATACAGCGCTTCGCCACCGGTGACCACAAGCACCACAGAGCCAAGCACCAAAAAGGCGAGTATTCCGTGTGCGCGGATGAAGACAAACGCATGCCACGGATTAACCGACGTCAGAATCGATGGGTAGTCGGCAATCTCGACAATTCCAAGCGCGGCAATGGCGCCAAACCACACAAGCATGAGTGGCCCAAACATCTTGCCGACGCGATCAGTCCCGACGCGTTGCGCGGCAAACAGTATCGCGAGAATCACGACCGCTATCGGCACAATGAATCGGGCGACACTTGGTAGCGCGACGTTTAAGCCCTCCATGGCCCCGAGCACGGACATGGCCGGAGTAATGATGCCGTCGCCGTAAAGCAGGGCCGTTCCAAACAACGCCAGCGCAACTATTAATCGACCCTTTGATCCGCTGCTGTTGGCCGTACGTCGCGGAAAAATCAACGCGAGTAGCGCAAAGGTGCCGCCTTCACCGCGGTTGTCAGCGCGGAGGATAAAACTGACATATTTCACACTCACGACGAGCGTCAGCGCCCACACAACCAGCGACAGAATACCAAAGACATTGTCACGCGTGGGCTGCAAACCATACAGAGGGCTAAAGCACTCCTTCAATGCGTAGAGCGGACTTGTGCCGATGTCGCCGTACACGACGCCGAGCGCCGTGAGGGTGAGAATGCCTAGTCGTTTGCCCGTCGGGTGTTGATCATGTCCCTGAGCGTGCAGCGGTGCGGCGGCCGGAAACATGCCGCTGGTCGCGTGCAGCTCGCTGCCGAGCGGTGCGGAGGAGGCATCGATGCGGGGCGGGGCGGACGGGCCCGTTGGATGGCGCAGGGGAACGGGGGCGTCGGAGGAGTCGGGAGAGACAGGCATTTTACTGGCAGCAATGTAGTGGGACTTCATAGGGAATAGGGATTGGGGGTTAGGGATTAACGGTCAATCCCTATTCCCTAATCCCTATTCCCTAATCCCTAATCCCTACTCATAGCGTAACGCCGTAATCGGATCCAACTTCGCCGCACGTCGCGCGGGCCACACGCCAAAGACTACGCCAACGACTGCAGAAAAAACGAACGCCAAAATTACCGATTGGGTGGAGATTTCCGTGTTGAAATTGCCAAAGTTACTCAACGCCATCGCGCCGCCGCCGCCCAACGCGACCCCGATCGCGCCGCCAAGGAGGCAGAGCACAATCGCTTCGATGAGAAACTGAAACAGAATGTTCATGCTCGTTGCGCCAAGCGCTTTACGCACGCCAATTTCGCGCGTGCGTTCCGTCACCGAGACCAGCATGATATTCATGATCCCGATGCCGCCCACCAACAACGACACCATCGCAATCCCGGCCAAGAGTGAGCCGAAGACGGCACTCGTTTCTGCCGCAGTCGTGAGAAAATCGGCCTGATTGCGAATTTGGAAATCATCGTCCCGCTCACGCGGGGTACGATGCTCGTGCCGAATAATCTTTTGGATCTCCGCCATCGCCTGCGGAATTTTCTCCTCGGAAATGGCCAGGATCGAAATTGATCGCACGCGATCTGTCCCAATGACGCGAAAGCGCGCTGTGTTCAGCGGAATAAGAACTTGATCGTCTGGATTTTGAAACGGCGAGGTCTGGCCTTTCGATTTGAGCACGCCGATGACCGTGAACTGAATGCCGCGAATGCGAACCGATTCCCCGATCATTCCCGCCGCCTTTTCAATACCCAGATTTTTCACCACTTCTGGTCCGAGCACGGCCAGCCGCTGTTTTCCCGCATCTTCTTGCGTGGTGAACATGCGACCCGCTTCGAGTTCGTATTTGCGCACTTCGAGATAGTTCGCCGTCGTTCCAACAATTTGTGTGCTGGTGTTCTTGCTATTGTACTGCAGTTGCAATTGTCGAGACATCTCCGGCTGCACGGCCGTAATGAGCTGGCCCTGTGCTTCCAGTGCGGACGCGTCGGCCATCGTGAGCTTGGCGCGATCTGCTTCCGACGCCACTCCGCGAGCCTGTACCTGCCCCGGCGACAACGTCAGCAGCGTCGTACCGAGCGCCGTGATGCGTGACTTGATCGCGGACTGTGCGCCGCGGCCGATACCGTCCATCGCAATGACCGCCGCGACACCGATCACGATGCCGAGCATCGTGAGCATGGATCGGAGCTTGTTCGCGCGGAGCGCGCCAAGCGCAACGCGAAAGACCTCAGCGTAGAGCATCAACCACCACCGGGCGGACGACCTCCGCCACCACCACCTCCTCCACCAGCACCGGCGGCCGGCGTGCGCTGCACACCAGGCACCGTCGAGTTATTGCGAAAGCGATCATTCTGTGCATCACGTTTCGCCTGCAGCGCGGCGACGGCAAGCGTCGCCACTTTCTCGCCTTCCTGGAGGCCCGAAAGTACTTCTGAAAAGTCGTAATTGGATGCGCCCAATCGCACGAGCCGAGGTTCGAACGCACCGGCGGGACTCAAAACGAAAACAAGTCCCGACCGCGACCGCGTTGCGCCACCGGGACGTCCGCCTGCCGCGCCGCCGCCCATCGCTGCGGCAGCATTACCAGTCGCGCCGCCTCGACCCTGTCCGTTGCCACCGCGGCTCTGTCCGTCTCCACCGCGACCCTGACCGTTGCCACCGCGGCTCTGACCGCTCTCGCCACCTTTTGCGTTCGTGCCCTTCACGTCCGTACCGATCGCGACCGTCTGCGCGGAGGGCGCATCGCCCGCTGGTTGGCCAGCGCCACCACCAGCACGACCACCACCCATCTTCGCCTGCGCGTCTTTTACCATCGCCGAAACTGATTCTGGATTCAAACCCACCAGCTTTGCCGCGGTAGCCGCGTCGCGCAGTGAACGCACCGCGTCGTTTGGTACGGCCAACACGTTTTCGCGACGATCGACCAGTAACGACACCTCGCCATTCATGCCGGGCTTGAGAAAGCCTTCGCTGTTATCGAGCGAGACAATCACCGGAAACATCGTCACGCTCTGCACCACGACTGCCTGCGGTTCGATCTTCTCGACCGTCCCCTGAAACGGACGCTCGGGGTACGCATCGACCGTCACACGTGCAGACTGTTGCGCACGCACGTTGCCGATATCGGTTTCGTTCACGAGCGTGCGCACACGCACTTTGGTCAGATCGGCCATTTGCAACAACGTCGTCCCACCACCAAACGCGCCGGTCGCCGACGTAATCACCTGACCCACAGCGACGGGTTTCGCGATAATCGTTCCGCTCAGCGGTGCCACAACGGTTGCGTCTTCCAGGCGCTGTTTTGCGAGATCGAGATTCGCGCTGGCCCGTACGAGTCCGCCCTGCGCCTGCGTGAGCGCAAGCTGCGCTGTTTCGTATTCTTGCGTGGTGATAATGCGCGTTTTGTACAGCTCGTCCGATCGTTTTTTCTGCGCTATCGCCACATCCAAATTCGCTTGCGCCGAACGAGAATCCGCCGCGGCTTGCTCGTATCCGTTTTTCACATCGCGCGTGTCGACCTGCACCAATAAATCGCCAGCCTTGACTTGCGAACCAATTTCGACGGGCATCTTAATAATGAGGCCCGACGCTTTCGATTTAACTTCGATGACGTTGATTGGCTCGACGGAGCCCGTCGCCTGCGCATCGACGACGATGGTTCGACGATCTACGGTCACGGTGCCTACCGTCGGCGCCGCCTCTTTCTTCGCTTGGCACGCGGAGAGCAACGCCGTCAACACCAACACGGTCGATCGAGTCGACGCCACACGAGCTGCACGTCCAAGTACCACGGCCACACTCCGGCAGGATTTCGAGATGGGAGGCACGCTCACAGTTCGCGTCCGATCAGCGACGACAGCTGCGCGCGCGCTACGCGTCCGTCAAAGCGGGCTTGAATGAGCGCCTGTCGCGCCACGTTGAGCTGCGTTTGCGACGTGAGCAAATCCAAAAGCGTCGACGCCCCGAGCGCATACCGCTGCTGCTGCACGCGCAGATCTTCTTCGGCCGCTGCAATCGATGCGACTTGCACCTGTATGCGGGCTTGTGCGTTCTGCACGAGACGGAGCAGCGACGTGAGATTGGCACGCGCGGCCAGTCGCGTATCACGCAACTGTGCATCGGCGTTGACGAGCGCGACATCCAGCAACAACGTTTGTTGCTCGCGTACGAACCCGTTAAACAGTGGGTACGCGAAATTGAAATTGAGCTGCTGCCGATTGGGCTCGTTCCCACCAACCAACAGGAGATTACCGCCAGCGAACGCCTTACTACTCTGATTGTACGAGTAGTTGTAGGACATCGTAAGCGACGGCAAATATTGCGAGCGTTGCGACCGCTTGGTGGCGCGCGCCGCGCCATAAGTGGCATCGGCCAATCGAATGGCCGGTCCATCGTTGGCCAGCTTCGTCAGCTCGGTTTCATCTGGAAGCGTGGCGAGCACATCCGTGGTGTCTGATGGCGACGCTGTAATGGTGGTGTTTGATCCAACGATGCGTGTCAGTGCGGCATTCGCGACGCGCAAATCATTTTGCGACGTCAGCACCGCTAACTGTGCGTTGCCCACCTGAATCGCCGATCGCAGTGAATCAGACTTCGTGGCAACGCCGGCAGCCACGCGCGCCGACGACGCCTTCAACTGCTGCTGCGCTTGATCAAGTTGCGCGCGCGCTGCCGCCTCAGACTCACGCGCGGCGAGCGCCGCGTAATATTGCTGCTTCACCTGCAGTGCTGCGTCGAAACGCGCTTGCACGAGCGTTTGATCAGCCACACTCACCGTCGCCTTCACGCGATTCAATTCGGACAGTCGTCGACCGCCGTCAAACAGCTCGAAATTGGTGCTGATGCCGTTGGTGTAGCTCCACGGATTCCCCGTCAGCGGCACCAACGCGCCTTGAAAATACTGCGAACCTTGTTGCCGACCGCTGCTCGCCGTGAGGTTGAGCGTCGGTGCGTAGGCGGCTAACGCTGAGCGTCGCGCACCACCCGCCACGCGCTCAAGACCCTTCGCCGAAACAATGGCTGGGGAGTTACGCTGCGCGAGATCGACCGCTTCACGCAGCGAAACAGGGCGTGCCCCATCATCGGCGGCTGACGACTGCGCGCGAAGCGGGGCGGCCATCACGACCGCCCCGGCGATCACCAGCATTCGGTGAATCGTGCCTATTCGCTGATACCTCACTTTCGGTCCTCACGCGCTCGGCTCGCACTATCGTTGACGCGCATGCGCTCGAGGATGCTCCGAAAGCGCGCTTGCTGCGTGCCGTCCAACGCCTGCAAAATGAGCGCGCGAGCACTGTCGCGCTCCGCGCGGAGTGTTGGGATAACTGGCTTCATGATTTCGTTGCGACGGCCGCGACCCCAATCAAGAATGGAATCGACCAGATGACGTTGTGGACCCGAGAGACGCAGCTCCTTGGCGAGCGAATCGCGCATGGAGACTTCGCTATTCTGGTGCTGGGAAGTAGTGCTGGAGAACGCACGATCGGCCGCGTAGCCAACCGCACTTCCGGTAAGAAACGCCCCGAGCAGAAACATCAGGGCAATCGATTTGGGACGAGGAGTATTTGACACAGTACGAAGATGGTGATTAACGATCGAGTGGATTCAAATAGCGCGCTGCGGTATCGTCGGGCGTAGTGCTCCTGGGTCGTCCCGTAAACGCAATGGCGTCACCTTCAGCCGCCGCATTGAACACGGCATCATACGCCGCACCGGCGGCCAACTGTCGCGCCGCCGATTGCCGCGATTGGTCACGGGCGATCGTACCACCAGCAAGCAGCAGCGCGAGCGTCGCCGCAATAAGTCCTGCGGTTCGCCACTCAGAAAACGACGTCCACCACTGCACGACTTGTGGAGCGTCTTGCAGGCGCGCCATCACGCGCTGCTCAAACGAAGCCCAGTAGCCGTCGTCCTTTGGCGCCGCATAGGTCGCCCGCAACAGCGCCGTCACGGACGGATCTGCTCCTGGACTACGTGTGGTGTCGGTACGCTTGGTATCCATCAGTTGTTACTCCGCAGGTTGCCCAACAGACGTCGGAGATGCGCCCGGGCATGATGCAGGTCCGATCGCGCGGTGCCCTCGGGAATTCCGAGGAGTACGCCGATCTCCGCGTGCTTATATCCCTCAACGTCGTGCATCACGATGACCGCGCGCTGCCGTTCGCCGAGTGTCTCAAGCGCTTCCGATAATCGGGAGCGCAATTCATCAGATTCTGCCGGATCGCGATGTGGGGACGACAACGTCTCCGGCAACTCGTCCGCATCCCGCACTTTTCGTCGGCGCGCAATGTCCAGTGCAGCGTTTGCTACAATGCGATGCAACCACGCACCAAACGCTTGCTCCGGACGAAAGCGCTCCAAGGCCCGAAACGCGTGCAGAAATCCTTCCTGTACCGCGTCTTCCGCGTCATCGTGCGAAAGCACAATGGCCCGTGCCACGGCGTAAGCCCGACGCTGATGTCGATGCACCAGCCCAGCAAATGCCGTGTTATCCCCAGCCTGCGCGGACAACACGAGTGCCCGCTCCTCCAGCGCGTCTGCAGATAGCGCTGGTCGATCTGGTACTGTCGGCACAACCGGCATTTCCTGCTCAACCGGCACGCCATCAGTCCAACTCGAATGTCCTTCCGACGCTTCCACCGCTCCCGAACGCTCGTTGCCTGGTAAGGGCCTCGTGGCGGGAATCGGAAAGGCGATAGAAGTCAATCGTCGGGGTGTCTTCATCGGAGTTACGCGTCGCCCGCAGACGGCGTTGAGGCGTTCGTTGACACGCCACCCAATCCAAGCGGTTCGGCGATCTCACGCATGGCGTTGAGCACAACCGCGATGTGTTCGTCGAGCGGCACGCCAAGCGCTTCAGCACCGTGAATGATGTCGTCGCGATTGACGCCGCGCGCGAACGCTTTGTCCTTCATCTTCTTGCGCAGCCCCGCCACATCGACATCCGCAATCGCACGCGATGGTTTTACCAGCGCCGACGCTGTGATCAGCCCGGTGAGTTCGTCGCTCGCGAAGAGTGCTTTAGCCATGCGCGTTGTGCGAGGGACACCGGTATACGTCGCGTGTCCCAGAATTGCTTCACACACATCCTCCGGCCATCCCAAAGCGCGTAAATAGCGCACACCTTCGGCTGGATGCTCGGCGTTCGCCGCCTGAGTGTCATTTGGGAAACGCTCGTAGTCGAAGTCGTGCATCAGCCCCGCCAGTCCCCACCGCTGCACGTCTTCGCCAAAACGTACGGCGTACGCGCGCATCGCGGCCTCGACCGCCAACATGTGCCGACGGAGTGATTCGCTGCGAGTCCAAGACTCAAGGAGCGTGAGCGCGTCAACGCGAGTGGGGAGAATAGGGATGAGGGGCGAGGGATTAGGGACTGGGGAAATGCGATGAACCCGAAAGATAGCGCGCTGGAAGCCGCAGGTCATCACTTCTCAACCCCTAACCCCTAACCCCTAACCCCTAACCCCTAACCCCTAACCCCTAACCCCTA
>JANYHT010000030.1 GCA_025358925.1 Gemmatimonadaceae bacterium
AGCACCGCGCTTGGTCCAATGCGCGAAATAATGTCTTTCGGCTGCAACCAATCGGGCGTAGTGAACACGTTGTCGCTCAGAAACGCGAGCGCCGCTTTTTGTCTGGCCTTGGGCACCACACGAAAGACAGCGCCCGATTGGTCTGCTGTTTTCAGATCGACGTTCACACCACCGATCATTGTTGCCACGTGCCCCATGTACCCCGACCAACGACCAACGGCTTCTTCGTACACCTCCTGCAAATCGGCGAAATCACTCCCCGACTTTGTTGTCCACGAGATCAGTTGTGGGATCATGCGTTTGTAATTCATCACGGCATACGTCGATGATTTTATTGGATCATCACCTAAATCTTCCGTTTGATTCCGCGGGTCACTGCTACCAAGCCCTTGCGATACAAATCGATACGGAAATGGCCCCGACTGATCGGTGAGCCACCGATTGAGCGTGATCTTCTCATCGTCCACGCTCGTCGCGCTGATCAATCGATAGCCCCAGTTGATCGCGAACTCATCGAACGGTCCAAGCCGACGAATGAAATCTTTCGTCTTCAGTCCATCCGTCGGTTGCGCGACGTAATTCTGTCGCGCGTAATCCATAATGGTTGCACTCACGCCGTACTTACTTGTGAACGTCGGACTCCGCAACGAGTCGGTCGGAAACGAGGCCGACGCCATCATGTTGTGCTGCAGGCCGAGCGCGTGACCAACCTCGTGCGTGATCACTTGACGCATGGTTTCGCCCATCAGTTCTTCCGGGATATCGAGCGAACGCGCAGCAGGATTGGACGCACCAGTTTCCATGATCAACCAATTGCGATACGAACGCATGTGGTTGTGATACCAGGTGATCTCACTGTTGATAATTTCGCCTGAACGCGGATCATGCGTGTGCGGACCCGTTGCGTTACGCACCAAACTCGCGGCCCACCGCACCATCGAGTACCGCGCGTCGTCCGGATCAAAATCAGGGTCCTGCGCTTTCGTCGGTGCATCCTTGGCAATGATGGCGTTCTTGAACCCCGCCTTCTCAAAAACCTTTTGCCAATTCTCGACGCCTTCCTTGACGTAGCGCTTCCACTTCAGTGGCGTGCCGGCATCGATGTAATAAACAATTGGTTTGACCGGCTCCACCAACTCGCCGCGCGCATACGCGGCTGGATCTTTCGGCTCCAAGCGCCAGCGCGTGATAAACTCTTGCGATGCCGCCTTTTGTTCGTCGAGGCCATAGTTCACGCGATTGATCGAAAAAAAGCCGACACGCGCATCAGCGTTGCGTGAACGCATCGGCACCTTTGGCAGCAGGACCATCGACTGGCGCGTTTCCATCGTGACGGTCGCACCATTGCGATCATCGGGCGGTGTGGCGGCATCAAACGTTTGTACCTGTCGCACCTCGATATTGAGTGGGAAACCACGCACACCGCTGATGTAGCTGCGCGCGGGATCATAGCGACGCACTCCGTACGTGCGTCGCTGGTCGGCACTCAGTCCAGACGTGGCCGGATTGTCTGCCGAGAAAAAATCTGTTACGTCAATCACGTACGACGTGCTGTCGCTCGAAAACGCGGCGATGGAAAAGGCGCCGAGTATCGGAGCGTAATTGTTTTGCGCGACGCTTTTCGCGATCGGCAATGAATCATCGGCCACCGCATCCGTACTGATGCTCTTCAACAGCACACGCTCGGCGACGCGCTCCCAGCGAATCATGCGCTCATTCAACGAGCTGCCAGCGCTCTGAAAGCCGCCGGCACCGGCCGGTACGCCCGCAACGCGCGTGACCATGAGAAAGTCACGCCCAATCAGCGAGTCTGGCACTTCGAAGAAGTATCGATCATCCACGCGGTGCACTGTGATGCCACCGCGTTCTGTTCGTGCGCGTGAGGTGATCACTTGCGCATACGGTCGTGGTGCGCGCCGAACGGCCGCATTTTGCCCGCTCTCCGCGACAACTGGCGGTGCCACCGGTGGCGATGTCACGGGTGGCGTTTGCGCTGCTGCCGTGCGCGCCGTAATAGCGCACAGGGCCACGGCAAGGAGGTTCGTTCGGCGCGTACTCATCTACTGACCCTTCGTCCGCTTGCCCCACGTTGGCGGCGCTGGCTCACGTTTTGCGCGATCCGACGGCTTCGCCTTCAACAGTCGCATGCCTTCCTGAATGGCGCGATCCAACTGCGCATCACGACCGGCCATCATGTCCTTCGGCCAGTTTTCTACTTCGATGTCTGGCGCGACGCCTTCGTTTTCTACAGCCCACTTATCGTCGCGTGCAAAGAATCCAAATCGGGGTGCGATCATGGAGCCGCCATCGACAAAGTTTGGCGTGTCCGTTGTTGCAACAAGACCGCCCCATGTGCGCATACCAACAAGTGTACCGAGCTTCCGCCGCTTGAACATGTACGGCATTAAGTCGCCACCCGAGCCGGCCATTTCGTTGATGATCATCACCTTCGGTCCCCAAATGCCGTTCGCGGGGCTAGTGAATGGCACGCGATCACCGACCGGATTGTTGAAGTAGCCATCGTAGTCGCGGCCGAGCATATCAACGATGTAATCGGCTGCTGATCCACCGCCATTGTAACGCTCGTCCACCACCACACCTTCGCGATCCTGCTGCGCGAAATAGTAGCGATTGAAGCTCGTGAAGCCCGGTTGGCCGGTGTTCGGCACGTACACATAGGCGAGCTTCCCACCGCTTAGTGAGTCGACGTGACGGCGGTTGGCCTCAACCCATGCACGTGTGCGCAAGCCTTGCTCGTTGGCAATTGGCAGCACTGTGATCTGTCGTGCACCATCCATCACAGGTCGCGCGTTGACGGTGAGCACCGTTTGCCGATTGGCCGTGCCATCCAGCAGCCGATATATGTTGTCCGGCGCGCGGAGTTCGATGCCGTTAATGGCCAGGATGTAGTCGCCATTACTCACGTTCACGCCCGGCGTTGCAAGCGGTGCACGCAATTCGGGATTCCAGCTTTCGCTTTCGAAGATGCGCGTGATGCGATACCGACCGGCGTCAACGGCAAGATCGGCGCCGAGTAGGCCGACCGTGGATGGCGGCGGATCAATACCCATGTCGCCACCACGCACGTAGGAATGCCCGATGGAAATTTCCGCGCCCATCATGTCCATCAAATAATTCAGATCCGCGCGATGATTCACCGACGCGAGCAACGGCTCGTACATCGCACGATCGGCCGCCCAATCGGTGCCGTGCATGTTCGGCACATACAGGTTGTTGCGCTCGTTGCGCCAGCCTTCCGCAAAAATCTGTTTGAATTCAGCTTTCGGATCGATGTACGCGCGTAATGTCGCGGTCAGTTTTCCGGCAGCTGGAAGTGGTACCGTTTTATCTGCATCCACGAGAAACAATCCACCCTGCGCGCCGACAGTGCGATACAACAACTTGTGCCCGTCGCCACTGACCACGAATTGTGCAACGCCTTGCATGAACGGCGCGGCGCGGCGTGAGCGGAGTTCGTAACGATGTAACGTGTTTGCGCCGCCTGCTGCCGCGCGATCATTTGTGCCCGACGCTGGGACAGGTTCCAAAAAGAACACCGTGCCAGCAGAACCAGCGCGCAACGACGTGTAGTTACGCAACGCCACATCCTGCACGGCAATGATGCGCTGTTGCACACCGTCAAAATCAATGCGTGTGACACGGCGCGCGTTGCGCGCGGCAGCAGTGTCGGATGATGCGGCCGAGTCATTCACCGCGCGCCGAACAACGGTTGCGCTTTCGTCGTCGCTTTCCGGCAGCAACGGTGATGGCTCATTCTTCGCGAGCACCATCAAATACAGCGCTTTGGTGACTGGATGATCGTACGCCGACATATCCAGCAACGACGAGTTCAATCCAATGGTGGTTGACGCGAAGAACCATAGATACTTGCCGCTCGCATCCCACGTGGGCATCGTCGCGTCAGCAAGTCCGTCCGTAATTTGCTTCTTCTCTCCAGTCTGCGTATCGAACACATAAATCACCCGCATGAGCGACGGCAGATGCTTCGCGTATGCAAGCCACCGTCCGTCCGGACTCCACGATGGAACGATGGAGCGTTCAGCGTTGAAGTGCTGATCTGCATCGGCCAACGTTGTTTTGCCCGTTGACAGATCCACAATCCAAATACGAAAACGCGAGTCTTGATACGCAATGCGACGTCCATCCGGACTCCACGCGGGCGCATACGGCCGACTCGGTTCTGGTAACGCAATTTCGCGCGGCGCAACGAGACCTTCCTGCGGTGCGATGTACAGCGCGTACTCGCCGGACTTGTCGCTGAAGTACGCAATCGACTTGCCATCGGGCGCCCACATCGGCGCGATCTCGGCCGATCCACTTGTGGCCGTGATGTTTCGCACGTCGCCCTTTTCGGCGGGTACCGTGAAAATCTCGCCGCGTGCTTCGACGGCTGCGCGCTTACCGGTCGGCGACAGTGCGAGCGTTGTCACGCGTGACGTGACGTCTTTCCATTGCGGCATCATCCACGGAAAATCACCGGCGGCCGTAATGTCGACCGTGTGTTCTTTCGATGTTTTCGTGTCGAGTTCGTGGACCACGCCCGCTTGTTCAAACACCAAGACACCGGCGGCGGCATCGAGGGTTTTTACGTCAAAGTCACGAAATTTCGTGAGCTGCGTGAGTGCTTTGCTTTTTGTGTCGTACGACCAAACGTTCGCCACGCCATCGCGATCCGAGATGAATGACACCACGTCACCCGTCCACACGGGGTCCATGTCTTTCGAGTCTTTCCATGGTGGCGACGTGACGTCGTGCGATGCGAGATCGAGAATCCAGATCGGTCGATTCTGTCCGCCGCGATAGTTGCGACGTTCTTCATCCCACGAATTATTCATGCGATACGCGAGCCGTTTGCCATCGGCGGACAGCTTGCCTTGATACGCGCGCGGCATGGGCATCGGTTCTTCAATGCCACCGGCGGCGGCAATGGTCCAAAAGCGCGGTGATGCGCTGGGTGCAGCCGTTGCGCGCATTGTGGAGAAGACGATGGACTTTCCGTCGGGTGTCCAGCCTTGCACGAGGTCCGCCGCGGGATGCCATGTCAAACGCTTTGGTTCCCCTCCGCTTGCAGCGACGACATACACATCCGAGTTGCCAGAGTAATCACCGGTGAAGGCGATCCATTTGCCGTCGGGTGACAGTTTCGGATTGCTCTCGTTGCCGCCGCTCGTGATGCGTCGCGCATTGCCACCGGAGCGCTCGGTGATCCAGATGTTATTCGCGTAGGTGAAGGCGATCTGTGTCGCGCTGACGGTGGGACTACGAAGGAGACGAGTTTGCGCGGTCAGTGTTGTGACGGAGGGTGCGAGACACAGCACCGCGGCGAGGAGCGAGCGCATCGGACGAGACATGGCGAGAGGAGGGACGGAGGCGGAACGACGTCGGCGGAGCGAATGGCTGAGTAAAACTTATGCCGTGCGCGTCGCAGTGACATGCGCCAATTGGTCCCACTCGGTATTCATCACGATAAATCGGAGTAAATGCGATGCTGCACCGAACAAGTCAGTTGTGCCGTCCGAAAAACCTGTCTTCGATAAACCAACTCAGGAGCACTAGGATCACAGCGATCACCATTGCTCGAGCTCAGTGATTTTGATTTTTCCATGGCGGTTCGCGCATGCTCTTACCTTTTAGATGTCTTGTCCGGTAGTAAGCTGGCGAGGAAAAGTAACCGCATCAGCACAACCGTCTCGGACCTTTCAACGACGTTCGAACACGAAGTAGACGAAGTCTACTGAGTACTGCGCGCGTAATTGCAGTGCACACGTTTGCATCCTTGCGCTACACTGCGCATCGCGCGCTCGCGACTAGCGGGCAGGGGCACATGCCCCCACCCGCCTTTGGTTCGATTTAACGGTGGCGCGTCCGTTTGTCCCAAAGCCACGAAATGACTACAACGGCAGCAAAACCTAGCGACGCACTTCGCAACGCCCATCGTGCGGTTTCGCTTGTTGTAAACTGCCGAGCAAACTCACAGCATGCGAGCACCGCTAGAGACACGAATGGAACAGCATTCCGTGACCTGTTTGCGCGCAGCATCACCACCATGGCGACAATGGACACAGCTGCAACGCATGCGGAGAGCCATATTGAAACCATCGACATGATGGCATCGCCTTCCGGAATGCGAGAGAGTAGCACGACAGACACAGTTGCAAGGACGATGACGACACTATGACTCGCCTTAACCAAAAGCCAGCGAGAGGATACTTTGGATCCGTTCACGTTCTACTCCACTCCAAAGGTTTGTGCGGCGCTAGCATCGAAACGACCGCCGCCTGTATCCGCATGCTACTGTTCGTATTGATGGCAAATCGTATCGGATCCGTCATATCTCCAAGTGGCCCCATCATCGTAGCCGATGTACCAGTCGACTACAGTACATTCTCCTTCGGTGAAATGGGTTCGACAGGAGTGCGCTGGAGTGTGCGTTACCCAGATCCGTTTGGACGATATGAGTCGGCCTTCCGTTGACGTCAAGGGTCGATGTCGTCATACGCGACATCATCCATTGATTGCCGGTCCGCTTATAGGCTATGTCTTTGACCGCAACTGCACGACCGTCGACGTTGAATATCATCTTTGTCGGCGGCTGGCCGGATACGGCAGAATTCGGAGAGTAATCGATTGTCGTTCTTTTCCCGTTATACAGCGGCAACACCAACGTTTTCCCACCAGATAGTTTCGGACTGCGAACACTCATGCCGCTAACTTGAGAACGGGTGTTATTAGCCCGGAGACCAGTTTCAACAATGCTGTGAATCACCGTCTGCGTCTGGATCTCATCTTTCAGCGTTGCAACAGCTGTTGGCGAGAGATTCATGGATTCGCCGGTGTCTACGATCAACCGACCGTTTGCAGTTCGGTACGCACCGACGGTCGCTGCGGCGAATTGAAGACCACTGTCGGTGACGTTCCAAATGGTGGTTCGGTAAACTCCCCCGGGAATGTTGGGTGTCGTTGACGCGGGTGCGGTGATGCTTTTGGCGAGATCATCACATCCTGCGGCAAATACGACTCCGACAATGCTTGTGAGGAATAACTTACGGCCAATACGTTTCATGAAACCCTCGGACAAATAATGTGGACTTGAATCTCAACGCCAATGAAACTGCGCAGATGGGTCTGGGACTTCCCCGAACAAAGCCGTCAGCGCAAACGGGACTTTCCGAGTAGAGAGCTTGCTCTGCTCAACTTGGTGCTAGGAGTTGCTCGTTCAGGGAATGATGTGCGCTAGGCCGTATCCCTCCGTGATTGTGCAATTGCCGTCGACCGAATAGAGCGTGTGGTCGACGTCCCGAAACGTTAGGAGTTGCCGTCATCGCATCGTCACCGAGACATCTGCTTTTTGACAGTAATCCTCATTCGTTTCGTCCCAGTGCCAGTTCGCGAACATTTCATATCGTTGCAAATACGCGCGATCAGTGGCCCATTTTTTATCCATCCGACGATGCCATAGTGCCCCTACGCTCATGGCGACGTCGCGAGGTACTGTCTCACCGCGTCGCTCAGCGCACGCTCGGCCATCGCCGCGCCCGTGAGGTTCGCAAAACTTGATGTGTTGTAGACCGCAATCACGGCGCGCGTGGTGCGGGGATTGAAATAGAGGAATGAACGAAAGCCCGCTTGCGTACCCGTGTGTCCAATGATGCGTTCTGCGCCCACGCCGTAGAGGAAGAACGACAGTCCCATGGAACCGTTTGCGGGATGCGCGGCATCGAGCGGAACGACTTGGCTCCACATTTCACTAAATGATTTTCGCGAGAGTATGAGGTCGTACGTGTGTTGCAACTTCTGGTCATCGTGTGCGGCGTTCGTGAGAAATGCCGCGTACGTCATGAGATCGGTGAGTGGCGCATTCCAGCCACCGTTTGGAATCGTGATACCCGGATCGAAATCGCGCCCGTTGGCTGTGACGGAGAGTGTACGCGTTGACGAGTCACGTCGCACGTAATAATTGTTGGAGCGATCACCCGCGAGATGATACGGCGTGGTATTGACGTAACTGTGCGTGAGGCCGAGTGGTGTCCAGATATTTTTCTGGATGTAATGAACCCACGGGTCACCGGTGATCTGTTCAATGACGCGCGCGAGATAGACGAATCCTGGATTGCTATAGCCGAATTGCGTGCCCGGTTTGAATAGCAATTGTTGATACGGCATCATGGCAACGAGCTGTTCCCACTTCGTTGGTTCGAACGGTTGCCATGGACTGTTGTCGTCACTGTACGGCCACGTACCGTTGCGTGTGCCTGCGCTGTGCGAAAGTAACATGCGCAATGTGATGTCATCCATTGAACCGAAGGCATCGTGTATTTGCCGCAGCTCTGGGAGGTACATGGTGATGCGATCGTCGAGACTGAGTTTGCCGCGATCACGGAGCTGCATGATCGCGATGGCCGTCAGCGTTTTGGTGATTGAGCCCCAATGGAAGATCGTTGCATCGGTGACGGGCTCACGGAGCGCCCGATCGCCCATGCCCACATTGTCGCGCGCGATGCTGGTGCCATTGCGCATGACCACGATGGATGCGCCGACAATGCTATCGGCGCTGATATAGCGACGAAACGCTGCGTCAAGCGTACGCCAGCTCGTGTCTGCAACCGCAGGCTGCGCGATTGCCGTGCGAGCGGTCGCACTGATCAAGCAGGCCGCAAGCACGAAACCAAAAATTTTGTTAAGCGTCATCTCGCGAAAGTACCGCCGCCACGCTGGATGCCCAAATCCCTAATCCCTAGTCCCTATCAGTTGACAAGTTATATCTTCCGTACTATCGTACGATATATCGTAAGATAGAGCTTACGATGTATCTCAACACGATAAAAAGGAACAATACCATGTGGCACCAATGCAGAAACAACGAATCGTCCGAAGGGCGCGGCGAACGTGGGCGCCGCGGATGGCCAGGGTTTGATGCCGATTTCGGCGCATTCTTTGGCGGCGGCGGACACAAGCGGCGCGGCCCGTTTGGCGGCGGACGCATGTTCGACCAAGGCGATCTCAAACTCGTCATCCTCCGTTTGCTCGACGAAAAACCGCGGCACGGTTACGACATCATCAAGGAGCTCGAAGAGCGCTCTGGTGGTCGCTATACGCCAAGTGCCGGCGCCGTATATCCAACGCTGACGATGCTTGAAGACTTAGGCTACGCCATTGCCACGCCAGAAGAGGGCGGCAAAAAGGTTTACGCGATCACGGACGCAGGGCGCGCCCATCTCGCCGAAAATCGCAACACAGTCGACGAACTTTTTGAGCGTGTCGGACAGATCGGCGATGCAGTGTTTGGAGAAGGCGTGCGACCTGCGCGTGACGCCATGATTACGCTCGCGAAAGAATTTGGGGGCGCAATGATGAACGGCAGGCGTAGCACGGAAGACGTCGCACGGATTGCCGAGATTTTGGAGCGCGCCGCAAATGAGTTGCGCGCGGTCGGTAAGACGGTGTGAAGGGGCAATAGCATCTCGGCGATTCGAACATTCATGTTCGGTCGCCGAGATGACGCTCGACGTACACACCGCTCCCGCGGTATTTTTCTCGGGCATGCACGCCGCTCCGGCGTCCGTACCCCCTTGTACCAGAGAATCCTGTGACTCGCGCATCGATTGTGTTTACTGTGGCGGTCGCCTGTGCGACGCTGCCGAGTGCGACCAGTGCCCAATCGTCAAAACACAAATCGGTGGCTGTCGCTGCGAAGAGCGTCGCACCGCGCATCCCGGTGGAGACATTCATTCTCCCCAACGGATTAACAGTGTTGCTCTCCGTTGATCACTCAGCGCCCGTTGTCGCGGTGGATGTCGAACATCACGTTGGGTCGAAAAACGAAGAAGTTGGACGCACCGGTTTTGCGCATCTATTCGAGCACGTGATGTTTACCGGTTCGGGCCACGTGCCGTATGGCTTGCACGATAAATTGACCGAGGGCGTTGGCGGGTCGAACAACGGCTCTACAAACAATGACAAGACCAACTTCTACGAATCGGTTCCGTCCAACTATCTCGAAACCGAGTTGTGGCTTGAGGCCGATCGATTGGGCTGGTTGCTCGATGCACTCGATATTGCGAAGCTCAACGCGCAGCGGGACATCGTGAAAAATGAACGGCGTCAAAGTACTGACAACGTACCGTATGGACGCGTCAGTGAGATCATGGATTCGTACATGTATCCCGATAGTCATCCGTATCACTGGCCAGTAATTGGTTCGATGGAAGACTTGAGCGCCGCGTCGGAAGCGGACGTGAAGTCGTTTTTCAAACAGTGGTACGGTCCCAACAATACCGTGCTGGTGATTGCCGGTGATTTCAATGTTGCGCAAGCGAAGTCGTGGGTGACCAAGTATTTCGGCGCGATCCCGAAGAGCGCAAACGTGAAACGGCCGATCGTTGCTGCTGCATCGCTGCGCGCTCCGCTCCGATTTGTGTACGAAGACAACGTGTCGCAGCCGCAACTCTTCGTGAGTTGGCCCGGTGTTGGCGTGCGCGGCACTGATCGTGCCGCGTTGAGTGTGATGGGCGCGATTCTCAGCGGCGACCGTACGCAATGGTTAGCGCAGGAGTTTGTGTTCAATCGCAAATGGGCTTCGTCCATCAATCTTGGCAGCGGCGCGAACGAGGACGTCGGTACGGTTGAGATGAACGTCGTGCCAACACCTGGCGTAGATCTCACGATGCTGGAAGCGGCCATCGATTCCGTCATCACCCGATTTAAAGCAGAAGGACCGACGGCAGAGCAAATGAAGAAGGCCACTGCACGCATCGAGTTCAGTTCATACAATCGCCTACAATCCATGCTCGGCAAAGCCACGACGCTGGCGAGTGGTTGGATCTATCACAACAATCCGAGTTGGTATCTCACCGACCTGAACGAGACGATGGCGGTGACGGCCGCTGACGTGAAGCGCGTCGCGGCGAAATATCTCGTGAACAATCGGATCGTGCTGTCGGCAGTGCCGATTGGCAAGAAAGCGTTGGCATCCAATCCCGGTCACTCCACCTCCGTGACGTCAAAATTCGCGTCGAAGAAAGAGGTGGGATCATGAACATGTCATGTCGAGCATGGGTGCTTGTACTGCTCGCAAGTGTTGCGCAGCGCGGTGTGGCACAAAGTGTGAAAGGATCAGCGTTGGATCGTTCGAAAGCGCCGAGTATTGGTGCTGCGCCAACGTTCACGGTGCCGACGTGGACGGTCGATACACTTTCGAACGGCGTACGATTGGTCGTGGTGGAAAAACATGATTTGCCCATCGTGTCACTGTCGATTCATTTCAATGGCGGTGCGGATCAGTTGGGGACGAAGCTGGGCGTCACCGGATTTCTTGGTGCTATGCTGCGCGAAGGGACGACATCGCGCTCGGCCGATCAGTTGAATAACGATCTCGCATTGCTTGGTACGGCGGTGTCGTTCGGCGTGGGAAACGAGAATGGAAGCGCAGGGTTCTCGTCACTGTCGCGCACGTTCGATCAAACGGCGGCAATCATGATGGACATGATGTTGCATTCGACGTTTCCCGCTGCATCGCTCGAACGGTTACGCACGCAATCCCTTGCGGCTTATGCGCGCGGACAGGATGTGGTAGGACAGATAGCCGCGCAAATCACTCCGGCGCTGCTGTACGGAAATCAGCCGTATGGGAAGGTTGCGAATGACGCGGATCTCAAAGCCGTCACGCGCGACGACGTAGCGAATTTAGCCAAGCAATTTTTTGTACCAGTCAACGCGACGGCATACATCGTCGGCGACATGACGCGTGCACAGGCGAAATCCAAACTTGAATCGGCGTTCAAAGTGTGGCCCGCGAGCGGTACCAAGCTTGCCGTGACATACCCGACCGCACCGCTGCCGGCGCCCACCACGATCTATCTGGTGGACATGCCCAACAAGCCACAATCGGAGCTGGTACTCTCGCGGACGATCGTGCCCGAGTACTCACCGGACATGGCGAAAGTCGACGTCATGAACGCCATCATGGGCGGCATGTTTCAGTCCCGCTTGAACTCGAACATTCGCGAAGTACATGGCTACAGCTACGGTTTTAATTCACGAACGTTTTGGTTGAAAGGACCGGGGTCGCAGCGCGCGCAGGGAGCGGTGACACGTGAAAAGACCGACAGTTCGCTGATCGAAGCGATGAAAGAAATTCGCGGAATGACCGGTGGAATTCCGGTGACCGCAGACGAACTGACGGCCGCAAAAAACTCGTTGACGCTCTCGTTGCCATCGCGCGTGCAATCCGTGGGAGGAATTTCGGGAGTGGTGTCGCGTATCGTTGACGAGCATTTACCGAAAGATTGGTGGGCACAGTACATCGCCGCCGTGAACGCCACGACGTCGACCGACGTAGCTGACGTGACAAAAAAGTATATGGATCCCGACCATCTTGTGATCCTCATCGTTGGTGACGGGGTCAAGATTGCTGATGCAGTGAAAGCGACGGGCATTGCGCCAATCGTGAAGCTCGACAAAGCGGGGAAGAAGATCCCATGAGTGTTGCCTTTTTCGATGTGCGTGGAGTGCGGATCGCCGCACTCACCCTGACACTTGTTGCGGCAACACATCCAGCATCCGTGTTGGCACAGCGAGCCGTGACAATTCCGCGCGACTCACTGGTGGCGTCGTTGGCACCTAAGGTGCCGCTTCCCTCTGAGGCGTCGACGGCAAGCGTGACGAAGTTTTCGTTCATCGCCTATGGTGACACGCGTGGTCGCCATGATGGTGTGGACGTGCAAGCCGAACATACGTTGGTGGTCGAATCGATGTTGGGCACGATTAAGGCGGCGGCATCGACCGATCCCATCCGATTTGTCTTGCAGAGTGGCGACGCGGTAGTAAATGGCAGTGTGGCGGCACAGCTCGCGGTGAGTTATGTGCCGCTGATCAATCGACTGACGCAGGACGGTGGTGTGCCGTACCTGTTGTCGGTGGGCAATCATGACGTTGGAAACTCGGTCGACCTCAGCGATGCGCGTCGACTCGCCGGTTTGCGCAACTACTTCACGGTGAATGCGAATCTCATTCCCGCCGAAGGCACACCGCGTCGATTGAAGGGTTACCCGACATATGCCTTTGGCTACGGCAATACGTTTTTCATCGCGTTCGATTCGGATATTCCCGCCGACGAAGTACAATTTGCCTGGGTGAAAGCCCAGTTGGATGGACTAGACCGCAAGCGCTATGTGAACATCGCGCTGTTCTTTCACCATCCGCCGTTTTCGTCTGGTCCGCACGGCGGCGCGACTCTCGAAACACAAGCCGCGACGATTCGTAGCAAATGGATGCCGTTGTTTCGTCTGCATCATGTGAAACTCTTGCTCACGGGGCATGAGCACTTGTACGAGCATTGGGTGGAACGCTACACCGACGCGTCAGGCGTGCATCGCATTGATCAAATTGTGAGCGGCGGCGGTGGGGCGCCACTCTATCAATACACGGGCGAGCCAGATCTTCGCGCATACCTCGATGCCAACGCCGAACAAAAAGTGTCGATGCAACACCTCGCGCGAGCCTCGGTAGATCCGGGCGCCAATCCATTTCATTACGTCGTCGTTCATGTGGATGGTGCAAAGATCAGTCTCGAGGTCGTCGGCGTCGACTGGGGGCGAGGGTTCGCGCCGTATCGCTCGAACTCGGCGACCATGAACGACAGTACGCCGTCACGTTGAACCGCTGACCGCGTGATTCGCGGTGCTGTTGTTTGTTGTGTCTGCTGGTAAACCACATCAACAGCTAACCGCGAATTACGCGAATGACGCGAATTTGAACGGAGCGTAAGCTGGCTGACGGGTCGCGCCATTTTTTTGAAGGGGTACAGCAAAAAAATCCGTACGCGCGCATGGTGTTTCGGTGCTGTTCATGTACAGCCTTTGAAGATCTCAGCGCACCGCTACTCGCCAACCGTGCCAGTCAATTCGCGTGATTCGCGGTGCTGTTGTTTGTTGTGTGTGCTGGTAAACCACATCAACAGCTGACCGCGAATTACGCGAATGACGCGAATTTGAACGGAGCGTAAGCTGGCTGGCGGTTCGCGCCATTTTTTGAAGGGGTACAGCACAAAAATCCGTACGCGCGCATGGTGTTTCGGTGCTGTTCATGTAAAGGCTTGGAAGATCTCAGCGCACCGCTACTCGCCAACCGCTGCAATCAATTCGCGTGATTCGCGTAATTCGCGGTGCGGTTGTTTGTCTGTTGTCCGCCAGTACGCCGAACCAACGCATCACCCAGTCCCTAGTCCCTAATCCCTAGATCCATGCCGCACATCCACGGTTCCTTCGACGTTGCACTCAAACCACAGCCGTACATCGATGGTGTCGGCGACCCAGGTATTGGCCGCATGGCCATCTCCAAGCAGTTCCATGGCGATCTCGAGGCCGAAAGCAAAGGCGAAATGATCGCCGCGAGCAGCGACGTCAAAGGCTCAGCGGGTTATGTCGCCATGGAACGCGTCGTCGGGACGATGCTCGGCAAAAGGGGCACGTTCGTGCTACAGCATAGCTCCACCATGAATCGCGGTGAGCCTACGCAGAGCATCACCGTCGTACCAGACTCAGGAACCGACGAGCTCACTGGATTGTCGGGGTCGATGACCATTACAATCATCGAAAAAAAGCATTTTTACGATTTCACATTTACGTTGCACAAAGCGCACTAACCACCCGCGTCGCTGGAGCGCCGACATGAATCAATCGATCTGGAACGCCGTCGACGAATACATCGCCGATGTGATGATTCCGCCCGATGCCGCGTTGGAGCACGCGCTTGCGTCAAGTGTGGCTGCTGGACTTCCGGCTATCAGTGTTGCACCCAACCAGGGCAAGCTGTTGCAACTGATCGCGCGCATGCTCAACGCGCGTCGCATTCTCGAGATCGGCACGCTTGGCGGATACAGCACCATCTGGATGGCCCGCGCACTACCAACCGACGGTCAACTGATCACGCTTGAGTATGACGCGCACCACGCAGCGGTTGCACGTGAGAACATTGCGCACGCCGGCCTCTCAGCACTCGTCGATGTTCGCGTCGGTCGAGCCATTGAAACGCTATCCATGCTTGCATCAGAGCAAGCAGGACCATTCGATCTGATATTTATCGATGCGGATAAGGCCAATATCCCCGCGTATTTCGAGTGGTCGCTCAACCTTGCCCGTGAAGGCAGCGTGATTGTCGTGGACAATGTTATTCGCGACGGCCATGTCGTCGATAACGACAGCACCGATGCAAATGTCTTGGGTGTCCGTCGCTTAAACGAGGAGTTACGTACGAACCGCCGAGTCGATGCGACATGCTTGCAAACGGTGGGGAGCAAAGGCTATGATGGGCTCACGATCGCGCGTGTCATGGCGGTTGTGTAACGCTGATCATTCGCGCGGAGGAGTACTGTGGGTACCGCCGTTATCGCCATTATTGTTCGTCAAGAACGCGAACTCGTTGAACACTTTCGGCAGATGCGCGCGATAAGCGTGCAAACCGCGCAACCGCTCTCCACGTTGGGTGTGGAGCAAAATTCCGCGTGGAATCGGCTGGTGGTTCGATCAATCATTCGCACAACACCCAGCGGCGATTGTTGGCTCGATGAAGCAACGTGGGAAGCGTTCAACACCAAACGACGTCGCTCAACGATGGTCATGCTTACTATCGTGATTGGCCTGCTTATCATTTCAGCGGTTGTAGCGCTGAGGCGCTGAAAATTACTGCGCGCGCGAAAACGTCAGCTCCCGCGCGCGGCCGCCAACGCGAGACATATCCAACCGGCGATAAAACACACGCCGCCCAACGGCGTAATGGCGCCGAGTGCACGGACGTCGGTGAGTGCCATGGCGTAGAGTGAGCCGGAAAACAGCACGGTGCCCGCGAGAAAGAGCCAACCGCTGGCGTTTGCCAGTGATCCGGGAAATCGCGTCACCACCCATGCGGCGGCGATGAGCGCGACCGCGTGATACATCTGATAACGCGCACCAGTTTCAAACACTTCCAGCATGCGAGGTTCGAGTTTGGCGCGCAGCGCGTGTGCGCCAAAGGCACCCGCGGCCACACCGAGGGCGCCCGAGATTGCGCCGATCATCACGAAGAGTCGTTCCATGATGCGAAACCTAACCTCGCCACCCAGGAAGGTCGTGCGCAGCACTCTCGCGAGCGAGGACGGCACACGCGGCGGCATCCGCCTCGAAATGTCCCGTAGGGTGTGGCATCACTTCACGCAGCCACAGCGCCCAGTGAAATTCTGCAAACGGCACATCCACTTTGTCGACGGCGTCGCGTTCTCGGATGGCCCACGCGAGTGAGCGATAGTAGTCGTCGCCCAGCGCGCGTAACGAGTCCGGAATTTCTTCTGCGGGACGCGGACCGTGCCCGTTGACATCGTATCGCCACACCCAATCGTGCGTCTGCATCCGCGTCCAAAACGTGGGCACATCGAGAACGCCCCACGCGGCAACGATGCGACCGTGCAATCGGTTGTCGGACGAGGCGTCGAGCATCGCCCGCGCTAAATGATGTCGGTCCACAATGTACGGTCGACCATGCGGACCGATCACCAACGGCGCTTCGCGAGCGACCAGATATTCGTGGCGCTCGACTTTGTCCATGCGCTGCAATTTCGCGGCCCGCCATCGCACCTCTTCCATACCCACGCCAAACTGCGTAGGATGCAAAATGTCCGGGCTGACCCGACAACTATCGCCTTCTTCGAGATGCGGTGCGTAATCGAGTTTCGGCATACAAGGAAGCGATGAGATTCGAGCGAAACGTCACGATGCGAAACGTTACTACGCGATGCATCGCAATACTGGTCGGGCTGGCCACGACCATCGCGTTCGCCGGCAGTTGCCGTGCACCAACACTAACGCCAGACGACATCGTACGCGTGCAACGCGCCGCACTGACGGCGCTCTTTCTGCACCGCGAACATGCGCAACAACTCACACTCTGGCGCGGCACACGACGGCAGGCGCCATGCTTGAACAATTTTTCCAATCGCATCCCACCGGATGGGATGCATGGTACGCGAAATATCCTGGCAGCAACGGTGTCATCGAACTCACCGCCCCGAGACTGAGCACCAGATCCCGCCACGAGGCCACGCTCTTGATCGCGCGCACCTGTGGTGATCATTGTCGCTCAGTGTGGCGGCTCACGGCGCAACGGGCGCCTGATGGCGAATGGAACATCACCGTCATTACCGCGCTGCTCTTACCAAAACTTTAAGAACGCGCCGCCCGACTGAACGGCGCGTCCTTTTGCAATGATCGCGTGCTAGGCGGACGCCTTCGTACTGGGCTCACTTTCATCATGCGGCCCGTCCGCGTCACCCTCAAGCTCCGCATCAATTTCAGCGATAATCTCTGCGTCGATCTCGGCATCAAGTTCTGCATCAAGCGCCGGATCAGCAGCGACTGGCGCGGCTGCAACAGCAGGGGCCGGTCGCAACCCACGACGCCAATGCGACGCCACCGGCTCCGCACGACGCACCATCAAGTCGTGGTAATACGTCACGACGCGCTCTTGGATGTCAGCCTGCTTATCATCATCAGTGGCGCGAAAGGGCGCGTAGCGGTGACGATCGTCCGTCGACACACCAAACCACCACCAAGCATCCTTACGGCCGCCGGTCGCGGCCTCGATACGGCAGGAAAATCGCTTGCCGTCATGTTCGAAATCAAATGCGTCTAACAGTGGAGCCTCGTTGATAGCGATTGACGAAAGATAAACTAGTTGACGCCAGGGGGTGGTGAGGAGCACGTCACACGATGGCCCGCGATACTTTTTCGCCATCAGGCTAAACTTCCGAATGCTTCTGGACTCATTCATTCACACAGTTGCCGCTACGGAAGACCCGGCCACCCTTGGTGAGCGCGCGTGACTCCGAGCCGCAAACGCCGATTCCGCAGTGGTCCTGCGCCGCAGCAGCACACGTCAGTCCCCACCGGACGACTCGCATATACAGAAACTCGGCGATGGCTCGTCGCTCGGCACGGACCCGTGTGCGCCTACTGCGAACGTGTGGTCGCCGAACGGGCCATCACGCTTGACCACGTCACACCGCGGCGCGGACAAAGCGCCTTCGATCGTCGCGACAACTTGGTGTTGTGCTGTCGGCTGTGTAATGCGGCCAAGAAGGATCTGAGCTTCCTTGCGTTCTTACTGCAGCGTCCGGCGCGTGCCGTAAGTTTGCTCAAATATGGAGACCATTTGAGCCATATGCTGGTCGAGCTGATCCACCAGATTGCCGGGCCCGAGGCTGTCGCCCGCGCCGTCCGGTTGGCGGATCCGGATTACCCGTACAAGGATTAGGGCTTCGACCCCACCTGTAGGACCACGCCATCAACACGCTCGCCCACCCTCACGCCAACAACCGCAGCCAAGGTAGGTGCAATGTCTACCGTCCGAACAAACTCCACGTGTCGTCCGGGCGCGATGCCGGCGCCGTAAAAAATTAAGGGCACATTTGAATCGTAATTGTACGGCGAGCCGTGCGACGCCACGTTGCCGCCAAATGTGCTGAATCTTGTCAGCGTAATCACGAGTTCGATCTGCGCTGTAGCGGGAAACTGATGCGCCCAGCGTCTGGCAATCGGATCGGAGAGCGTATCTTCGAACAACGCGCGAAATCGATCGACGCGACTGACGCCGGGCTGCTGACGCGCGGCCACGGCAAATGCGTCCACCAACGAATCAGCGAACGCTTGGTTTTTGAACATTGTGCGATTCATCAACAGGATCTGCTCGTCGAGATCGATCGCGTTCGTGTCCACCTTGGCCGCCACCATACGCGCAATAAGCGGTGTGAGCAATCCGTACAGTTTTACGCGAGTGGGTCGCGGCTGAATGCTATCCGGCGCTAACTCGGGAATCGTGCCAACACCATGATCGCCCGTCAGCACGATCGTGACCGTCGTCGAATCGCGCAGCGCGTACAACGAATCGAGAAAGCGGCCGAGTGCGCGATCCACGCGCAAAATCTGATCGTGAATTTCACGCGAGTCCGGGCCGTACCGATGACCAATCACGTCCGTGGCCGACAATGAAATTGCGAGCAGATCGGTTTGCGTGCTTGTCGTGCCCAACGCCATTGATGAGATGCCATGCAGCGCGAACGCGAGCACTAGATCATCCATGAACGGAGTCGCGCGCACCAGACTCCCCGCGTCTATCGGATCAGTCGGTAATCGGTGTGGAAACACCACGTCGATGCCGCCACCTTCCACTGGCACACTGTCCGTTTCGGCGTATGCAACGTCCGGCAACAATAACGTCCAACTTTTTCCGGCGTAGCTTTGCGGTAAATGTCGTTCGTTAAATCCATTCACCCACTTCGGCAGCGCATCGCGATAATACGTACTTGTCGTGAAACGTCCGTCGGCCGAATACCAGTACACATCGGATTTTGAACGTCCGATGGGCAAGATCGCGCCCCTGTCTTTCATCGACACGGAGAGCGTGCGTGTGCGTGCATTGGCCGCTCGGAGCCAGTCGGCGAACGTCGTACCGATGAACCGCTTGGGAGACGCGCCGGTGCCGTACGCCCCCGCCGTCAGTGGTGCATCGGCATCGTCGACTCCGATGCGATTCATCATGATGCCGGTGGACCGCGGGAAACGCCCGCTCAGGAGCGACGCGTGCCCAGGTGCCGTTTCCGTGATGGCATGATCGTGATGCGCATCGGTAAAGCGAGCCCCCCCGTTGGCGAGCCTTGCTAAACCGCCATGCATTTGCGACGCAAAGCGGTCGAGATAATCCGCGCGCATTTGATCAATCGTGACGAGCACGACGAGTGACGGACGTTTCGCTGGTAATTGCGCGAATACGGGCAGCGGCGCCAGCAGGCGGATAGCGCCGACGAGAAGCCGAAGCACGGTGCAACGACGAAAGAGTGAAGACATGGTAGCGAATGTGAGGAGCGTCGGGGTGCGGGGCAAGCGTGTCTTGTGTAGAGGTCGTGACGGCGGAAGCATGGCGCGATTGCCGGTAGCGCACGATTATAGCTCGACCACGAGCGAACAACGGCGGATGAGCTTTTTTTGGAGCGATAGGTTGTGACGAGCGAGAGCCGACAAGCCGCACCCGCAACACGCCTTGTGCTGCGATCTATTCTGTACTACGTCATCCTCATTGGTGGCGCGACCCTTGGTTGGCGCTCAATGCCGCACGGGTCTGCGTACGCGCCGACCTCGTTGGATGCGCTGTTCGGAGCTGGAGGTCCGCCGGTCTCTGTAAAAGGTGGTCCGGATGCGGCATTGGATGAAGTCAGCCTTGCGCTAACGGTTGGGGTCGCGATGCTCGCAGCGGTGTTGCTCTCGTTGCCAGTGGCGTGGGTATATCTGTTGACGCGCTCCAAGCGCGGGTATCAGCAGTCGGTCGTGCAATTGCTCATCATCTTGCCGGCGGTGGTCGCTGGCATTGGGTTGCTCGTGAAATACAGTGTGGCACTCGCGTTTAGTCTGGCGGGCATTGTCGCAGCAGTCCGATTTCGTAATACCCTCGATGATAGCAAAGATGCCGTGTACGTATTTCTGGCAACGGCGGTGGGTCTGGCATCGGCCGTCAATTTGCCTGTTGCGGCGGTTATTTCGGTGGGATTCAACGCCACCGTGCTCGTGCTGTGGTATACGGATTTTGGTAGCGCACCGGTGGAACTCGACGGGCGCATCGCCGAAAATCGGCTGAAGCGGGCGAAACAACTGGCGCGCACAGGTACCTTCGTCGCGCGCATCGATGATGAAGTGTTTCGCAACATGACGCGCGAGCAGCTGGAAGGTGTGGCCGAGCGGGCGTGGAAGCGCGCGAACAATACGGCGGACGATGAGGCGTCGGCACCCGACGACGAGACGCGACTCCGCGTCTCCACCGACGATGTCACGGCCATGCGTCGCGCGGTGGAACCCCGCCTGCAAGATTTTACCAAACGTTGGCGGGCAGGCGCCGTGCACACGTCCGAGGAAGGCAGCATTGTTGAGTATTTCGTGCAAATGCGCAAGAAAACGACGTCCGAAGAACTCCTCACGTTGGTTCGCGCGGCAGGCAGTTCGCACGTACGCACCGTCGAACTGGTCTAGCTTGTGTTTCCTCGTCCATTATCACTCACCCACGGTGTTATGCGACTCCACCGCGTTCATGTCTTCGCGATATCGCTGCTCTTCGCGAGTGTCGCCGCGCCACTCGCTGCAATGCTTGCCGCGCAGCCGCCGACCAAGGTGAAAGCAGCGAAGAAATCGGCAGAGAGCGATTCGACGCCGAACATCAAGGTCGCAAAACCGTCGCCGTTTTTCCAAAGCGAAATGCCGGTTGCGATCACGTTCACCACGAATCTCAAACAGCTTCGCAAGGACAAAGGCGAAACATCCCCGTGGCACGCCGCTACCGTCGCCATGGTCGACTCGGCCGGAAAATCCGTTGTGGTACCAGCAACGGCAAAAACACGCGGTATCTGGCGATTGAAAAACTGCGAGTTCCCGCCGGTGCGTTGGAAGTTCTCCAAAGCGAACACCAAAGGCACCATCTTCCACGAATTGCACGAACCGAAGTTGGTGAGCTACTGCCGTAACTCCGACGCGTACGAGCAATACATTTTGCAGGAGTACATGCTCTATCGCGTGTATCGTCTGCTCACGCCAGCGAGTCATCAAGCGCGATTGATGCGCGTCACGTACGTCGACAGCGCGAGCGGCAAGGTCGACGCCGCGCGCTACGGATTTCTTCTTGAAGACCCGGCGCAAGTCGCGGCGCGACTCGGCGGTCGTATCGTGAAAACGAAGGGCGCCGGTCCGGAGGACCTCGACACTGAGCTCCAGACGCTCACGTTTCTTTTTGAGTACATGATTGGCAATACCGATTTTTCGTTCGCGGGCCTGCACAATACTGAGCTCATACAGAAATCAAACGGTGACTTGTTGCCCATCGTCTTCGATTTTGATTACTCAGGTGCAGTCGATGCCTCCTACGCCACGTCCGATCCACGCATGCGCAGCGTGCACGTACGTGATCGTCAATTTCGCGGCTATTGCTCCAATAAAACAGAATATTCCAAAGCCATCGATGTCTTTAAGGAAAAAAAGGATGCAATTTACGCGCTTTACGCCGATGACGTCGGCCGCTTACTCCAGCCGCGCACCGTCAAAGCGACGCTCAGCTACTTCGACGAGTTCTACCGCGACCTCGCGACACCGAAGGACTTTGAACGTCGTGTTATGAGTGATTGTCTTGCCACACACTGAGCAACGGCATGAAAGCGCGGAGATGCTCAGCCCCGAGTTGAGTCTCCTCGCGTTTCAGCGACGTGTGCTGGCGCTCGCGGAAGACGCGACAACACCACTGCTTGAGCGCTTGCGTTTCTTAGGTATTGTGACCAGCAACATTGACGAGTTGTACATGGTGCGTATGGCAGAATTACGCCGAGCTGCTGCGGACGATTCGCGCGACGGCACTACACATGAGGCGCACGGATTGACGACGCGTGCGCGACTCATCGCCGTCACGCGCGAGATCGCCGAGATTCTCGCCGCGCAATCGCGCTGTGCTGCGCAATGCTTGCGCGACGCTGAACGCGTGGGTGTGCACGTTGTGACGTGGAACATGCTCACGGATGGAGAGCGAGAAGCACTCCGGACACGGTACCTCGACGAGATTCAGCCAGACTTGATGCCGTTGGCCATCACGTTGAGTCCGGGCCATCCGCTACCGCATTTGCCACATCTCGGCCTCTTTGTGGCGGTGGTGTTTCGCGGTGCGGCGGGCGGACGCACGCATTTGGCGGAGCACGAACTCCCGCGTGATGTGCCGCGGATGTTGGCCGTACCTGGCCGCGGGAACGATGTGATCGCGATTGAGGAAGTGCTACGCGCCAACGCGCATTTGTTGTATCCGAATGCCCTCGTGGACGGCACGTATCTCTTTCGCGTGACGCGGGGTGGCGACTTACTTCTGCAGGACGACGATCAAAATAATTTGCTTGGCGCCGTCGAATCTGCCGCCGAGCGGCGCCTGCATAACCCCGCCGTGCGTGTTGAAGTTGAACGTAGCATGCCCGCAAATATCAGCGCGCTCATTCTTAACAGCCTCCGGCGCGAAGCGATTGGACGCGAGATGGAAAGTACAGTCGACGACGTCCAAGTGATCGATGGGCTACTCGACTTGCGCTGTCTGTCGGCGTTGCCACTCCCACGAACGGCTGCATTAGAATTTCCGCTGCTGGTACCGCGTTCGCCGCTTGCGCCCGACGTGTCGATCTTCGACGCGATCCGCGCGGGCGATGTGCTCGTGCATCATCCGTTCGAATCATTCGATGATACCGTCGTCCGTTTTCTACGAGACGCGGCGGCTGATCCGGACGTGACAACAATAAAGATCACGCTCTATCGCGTGGGCGATCCGTCGCCGGTGGTCGAAGCATTGCTCGCCGCAGCGCGATCAGGAAAAAAAGTGTTCGCGTTGGTCGAACTGCAAGCGAGGTTCGACGAGGCACACAACGTGCACTGGGCGCGCGCATTGGAGCGTGCGGGTGGTCGAGTCGTGTACGGCTTAGTGGGGCTGAAAGTACACGCCAAAGTGGCGCTGATTATTCGCCGCGAAGGTGCGCGCCTCGCGCGATACGTCCATGTCGGGACGGGCAACTACAACACGCGCTCTGGTCGACAGTACACCGATCTCTCCCTCTTCACCGCACGCGACGCAATCACGACCGATGTGGCCGATTTGTTTAATGAACTCACCGGATCGTCGCGTCCACCGCGAAGTTTGGCGCACGGCGCTCTTGTGGCGCCGCACCAACTCCTGCCCGAGCTCTTAGCGCGCATTGAACGCGAAGCGCACCACGCGCGTGACGGACGTGCGTCGGGCATCGCGATTAAACTCAACGGACTGGCCGATTCAGAAGTCGTGCGTGCCCTGTACGCCGCATCCAAGGCTGGTGTGCGCATCGATTTGGTCGTGCGGGGTATTTGCACACTGCGCCCAGGCGTACAAAATCTTTCGGCAACGATTCGCGTGGTCTCCGTGGTGGGGCGGTTTCTCGAGCATTCGCGAATTTATCGTTTCGAAAATGACGGCGATCCAGAATATTTTATCGGCTCATCAGACCTTCGGCCGCGCAATCTTCGTCGACGCGTCGAATTGTTGGTGCCCGTGTGCGACGAGGCTAACCGCGCGCGGTTAGATCTGCTCTTATTCCGCTATCTTAACGACGCGACCGCGTGGGAGCTTACCTCAACTGGACAGTACGAGCGTCGCGACGGGCACGCCCTCGGAGCGCAGCTGCAAGCGGCGGCGAATATTTGACCTTGCTGGCGCGCCCGCCGCTATGTTCCGGTAGCCGAACGAGACCCGGGCGGCAGGGACGTTAGTGACGCGTCTCCCTTTTTCCGCAACACGCACGGACTGGAGTTTCCTCGCTTGGCACGCAAACCGAACTACGATTACGAGAAGCGCCGGAAAGAAATGGAGCGACAGGCAAAGAAAGACGCGAAGCGCGAAGAGCGGGCGCGTCGCAAGCTGCTTGGTTTGCCCGATGAGGCGGATGAGGCCATTGATCCGGAAACTGGATTGCCGATCGAACCAGCCTCCGACGCGGATCCAGGTAATCCGTAGTTTGGCGCGTGCTCAGAGCGCGCGTAACTCCGCTTGCGGCGCACGGATTCGCGCCGAAGCGGGCAGTATCAATTTGAATTCCGCACCGCCATCGGGCCTCGACTGATAAAGCACGTCGCCCTGCTGCGCGCGCGCAAATGTGCGCGAGATCGCCAGCCCCATGCCAATACCTTCTGTGCGTTGCGCTGCGCGACCACGTTGCAACGGTTCAAACACCGACTCCAATTCATCCGGCGCCAGCCCCGGTCCGCGGTCGGACACCGTGATGCGAATCTCACCGTCACTATCGAGTGCTGTCACGTCGATGGGTGCGCCGATCGGTGAATACCGCGACGCGTTTTGCAACAGATTCCCGAGGATTTGGAGGGAGAGTGTGAGATCGCAGTCTACCATGAGGAGCTCTGTGGTTGGCGGCAGATGCACGTGTACCGGATGTCCGACCAGACCGATACCTGCCGATCGAATGGCGGTACCGATTAAGTCGTCCACAACATGCGGTTCAATGACCAACAGTGAACCGTCACTCGCGCCGACAAAGACGAACCGCTGCATCGTATTGAGGAAGTCGCCTAACCGCCGCGCTTCTTCACCAACGCGATCCAGCGCGATGCGGCTTGCGACTCCCGACGCGGGATCGGCCAAGAGTGAGATCGTGGAGATAGGCGTTCGCAGGTCGTGCGCGAGCGACGCGATGAGGGCGTTCTTTAGACGTTCCGCTTCGTTGAGGACTGTGATGCGCGCGGCATCGCGTTCAAGCGCGAGTCGCTCCGCGCTTAGTCGCTCGATTTCGGCGGCCCGATTGGTCGCGATTTCCGCAGTGCGACGCAGACGCGTCATCAGTTGTGAGATCACGGCACCAGTGAGCACGAACCCGACAAGCAGAATAAAATCGAGGTCTGACGGCATGCCCAGCGCGTGTCGCGGCGGCACGAAGATCCAGTCGACCGCAAGATAACCCATTAGCACCATCACGCCTGATAACGCGCGTTTCGCTTCGCGACTCGCGCCAATAATGAGCAGCAAATAAGCCAAAACGCTGTGCGCGATGCGAATGGTAGTCATATCCGACAGACTATTAAAAAACACCGTAACCAATAGCCAAGCAACCAACCAACGGCCCCAGACGACAGTATTGCGCCAGGACCGCGACTGCATCATGGTGATACGAAACGATAGCCGACGCCGGGGTCGGTAATGATGAGCCGTGGATTGGCGGGCTCTGGTTCGATTTTCCGTCGCAGGTGGGTGATGTGCACGCGCACATGAACGGCGTAATCGCCAAACTCGCGGTCCCACACAAGATCCCAGAGCTGCTTGGCCGTGAGCGGGCGACCGGCGTGTAAAATGAGGGCGCGCAACAGCGACCACTCGGTTGGCGTAAGCCGCTGCAGCACGCCGTTGCGAGCGACGCGCTGGTTAACGAGGTCGATCTCCACGCCATGCCCGACCACACGTGCTGCTGCGCGCGCGGCGACGGAGAACGCGGACCGCCTCAGCTGCCCGCGAACCCGCGCGATCAGCTCCGCCGACCCGCACGGTTTGATAATGAAGTCGTCAGCCCCCGCGTCGAGGAGCGCGACTTTTTCTTCGTCGGCCTCGCGGCCAGAGAGCACGACGATGGGAACAGCGGTCAGCACACGGAGCTGCGCCAGCAACTCGGATCCTTCGCCATCGGGCAGTCCTAGGTCCAGCAGTACCAAGTCTGGCGGCTCTTCAGCGCACGCTGCCAGCGCTTCGGCCAGCGTTGCTGCGCCGCGCACGCGAGGACAGATGGAGTGCAGCACCTGAATCAGCGAGGTACGCAGCGCGTCGTCGTCTTCCACGACAAGCAGCGATCGCGGGTCAGGCCCCGGTCCAAACGGAGGTACGGGCATGGCCGATGTGCCGAAGGAGGTTAAGAGAAGGTTAATGCCGAACAGGTGCGGTAGTTGTGAACGCCGCGCTTAACGAAGATAATACACGCACGTCTATTACTTATTTCCCCTCCGCGACATGGCGCTGACGTCCGTTCCATCTAAAGTCCCGGTGACGGTGGTCATTCCGACGCTAAACGAGATTGATCGTTTGCCGGGGTGTCTCGCGTCCGTGCGCTGGGCGGCGCAGGTAATTGTGTCCGACGCCGGCTCGACGGACGGTACGCAAGCGCTTGCCCGTTCGCTGGGTGCAACGGTGCTGGAGCAATGCGGCCCAACGATCGCGGAGCAACGGAATATCGCGATTTCCGCCGCCACGCACCAATGGATTTTGGCGCTCGACGCCGACGAACGCGTTTCGCCAGAGCTCGCGCAGTCCATCGAGCAGGAAATTAGCACGCCGAGAGGCAATGCGTTTCGCGTTCACATGCGCAATCGGTATCTGGGCGCAACCATGGAGCACGGCGGTTGGGGTCGAGATCGTCACGTGCGGCTGTTTCGTTCCTCGCTTCGATACCAAGTCAAGCGGGTGCACGAGGGACTGCAATTTGATGGTGCGGCGTACGATCTCGCGGGGCGAGTCGACCACGATTCCTATCGCGATTTGGGACATCAGCTCGCGAAAGTCAATTGTTATGCGAAGTGGGGTGCGGAGGATCTTTTTGCGCGCGGCAAGCAGGTCAGCGTGTTGCAGATTGTTGTGCGGCCCTCGTGGCGTTTCGTCAAATGCTATTTTCTGCAGGGTGCGATACTCGAAGGACAGCGTGGTTTGGTGCTTGCCGTCGTGCACGCGTGGTCGGCGTTTGCCAAGTACGCATTGCTGTGGGACATGCAGCGCGTGGCGAACGCCGCGCGCGTAAAAACCGCACCATCGATGGCTCCGATTGTCGTGTTAGACGACGCGCGCGCAAAGCGCGGAGACACGTTGGCTCGTACCGCGTAGTTCGCAACGTCTGTCGTGCGCGTTCCGGTGCTCTGTTATCACCGTATTGAAACGCCACCCGCTAGCGCGCCGTCGGATAGCAACTTCGTTTCGCCCTCACTATTTGGCGAGCACTTGGGCGTGTTGTCAGCGCTGGGCTTTACCGGTGTCACGGTGCGCGATATCGCCGCGTGGCAGCATGGCCAGCGCGAATTACCTCAGCGACCGATTGCGATCACCTTCGATGATGCGTACCAAAGTGTGGTCGACGAAGCCGTGCCGCGTTTGCAAATGTACGGTTGGCCGGCCACAGTCTATGTCGTGACGTCGTGTATCGGCGGCACCAATACTTGGGATCTTGCTGCCCCACGCGCCACGTTGCTCGACGCCCGCGCGTTGCGAGTGCTTTCGTCACGCGGATACGAGCTTGGATCACACAGTCGGTTGCATCGACGCATTCGCGGACTCAGTGAGGAGGATGCGGCGAGTGAACTGGCGGGTTCGCGCCTCGAGCTGGAAGCATTTGTTGAAGCGGAGGTGACCAGCTTCGCGTTTCCGTACGGATCGCATGATCGTCGCGCGCTCGACGCCGTCGCAGCTGCGGGGTACGCGTCGGCCTGCACACTCAAACGATGGGCGAATAGACGGCACGGCAACGCGCTGCGTCTGGGGCGGATGAGTGTGGGCGGACCGCTTCCCGCATGGCAGCTCGCCGCCAAACTCATCAAGTTGTTCGCGATGCCGTCGTTTTCCTGAGCGCGCCGTCTTTTCGTTTCCGCGCCCTTCGTGCGCTGCGACGTGTGCTCCGACTTGATCGCGAACGGCGATGGAACGCGGAGTACGCGAGCGGTACGTGGCGTCGACTGGGGACACTCGATGAATTGGCGCATCAGGCCATGCTGGCGTCGTACTTTGCGCGCCTGAAACCCGGCGGCTCCGTGCTGGATGTCGGCTGCGGCGAAGGTCTGTTCCAACAGGAATTGCGCGGATGTTATTCGCGCTACGTGGGCATCGACTTCGCGGAGCCGGTCCGGCTCGCCCGTGCGCGGTGTGATGCCGTCAGCGATGCGGAGCGCGCCACGCGTACGGCGTTCGTTGCCGCTGACATGCACGACTTTGCCACGCACGAGCGGTTTGACGCCGTGGTGTTCAACGAAAGCCTGTACTACTACGACGACGCGATCCGAGGCCTCGCGCGCTATGCGGAATTTCTTGCGCCACAGGGCGTGTTGCTCGTCTCCATGCACACCAAAGACCGTACGGAACGGCTGTGGGATCGCATTGGGGACCGTTACGGCATCGTTGATGCCGTAACGGTCGAAAACTGTCACGGCGTACAATGGATCATTAAAGTGCTGGCTCCGCAGACGGACTGATTGTCGCGATAAAATCGTTGTTTGAGCTATTGTGGTGTGTCTGAACCAACGGCAACAGCGGGGCACGGATACGAACGGGAAATAGCGGATAACTCACGGAGACAGCGAACTTCGTAAAAAATGTCTTTTACCCGTTCAGTTTATCCGTACTCCGCTGTTGCGGCTGATTCTGGCACGCCACAACCGGTACAGCAGACCGCGAATTTCGCAAATTGATCGGGGTGGATTGGAGTAGCGGTGCGACGTTGGCCACAAAGCATTGAGAATGAACAAACAAACCCATCCCACGCGCCTTACTAAAAACATGAGGCGCTCCGCCAGCCCGTTCGCGCTCCGTTCAAGTTCGCGTCATTCGCGGTCACCTGTTGTGGGTGTTCAACAAACTCAACAGCGGGACACGGATCGGAACGGAAACAGCGGACCACTCACGGGCACAGAGAACCACTCAAAAAAGTGTTTGTCGTTGTGGTATCCGTGCGTTTCCGTCGTATCGATTCCTATCCCGTGTCCTTGTCGTCGCCGTTTCTTACAAACGTCAACCACAACAATGGGACGCAGAGAAAAACGACATCCCATCACGCAGTCAAGATCTCGTCAGCTGGTGATCGTCGAGATGTCGATCACGAAGCGATACTTCACGTCGGATTTAAGCATGCGTTCGTAGGCAACGTTGATGTCCGACGCCCTAATCAGCTCGATGTCCGAGGCAATGCCGTGTGCAGCGCAGAAGTTCAGCATCTCCTGCGTTTCTGGCAATCCACCAATGAGCGAACCGGCCAAGCGACGCCGACCCGTGATGAACGGCCACACCGACGTTGCCGGATGCGGTACGGGAGATCCGCCCAACAGCACCAACGTGCCATCTCGCCGAAGCAGCGTGAGTTCCGCGTCGAGATCATGCGGCGCGCTCACGGTGTCGAGAATCAGGTCGAGCGAATTGCGCACGGACTTCATCGCCGCTGCGTCTTTCGAAATAACCACGGCATCCGCCCCTAAACGACGTGCGTCGTCGGCCTTGCCCGGTGACGTGGTGAAAAGCGTCACGTGCGCGCCCATCGCATGCGCGAGCTTGACGCCCATGTGTCCAAGCCCGCCAAGTCCAACAATGCCGACGCGCTTACCCGGACCAGCTTTCCATTCGCGAAGCGGCGAATAGGTGGTGATGCCCGCGCACAGGAGTGGCGCGGCGGCGGCGGGGTCCATGCCCTCGGGGATATGCAATACAAAACGCTCGTCTACGACGATGGCGCTGGAGTAGCCACCTTGCGTTGGCTTTCCCGATTGCTTCTCGATGCCGCCGTACGTACCGGTCGATCCTTTCTCACAGTACTGCTCCAGCCCCTGTGCGCACGACGGGCAGTCTTGGCAGCTATCGACCAAACATCCCACACCGACCAGTTGTCCGGCTGTAAACCCCTTCACGTCGGCACCCGTGGCCACGACGCGGCCGACAATTTCGTGGCCGGGCACCTGCGGGAAGACAATCGCGCCCCATTCGTTGCGCACGGTGTGCAAGTCAGAGTGGCACACGCCACAATAAAGGATTTTGATCTGCACATCGCGTGACCCCGGGGCGCGCCGTTCAAGACTCCATGGTCCGAGTGGCGATGCTGGATCGAAAGCGGCGTAGGATTGTGTCGGAATCATGACAAGGGTAGCGTGAGTGGATGCTCAACATGGCGAACCAGCGTTGCGTCATGTTGAATGTGACGATACGCGAGCTGTTTCCGTAGTTCTCCATGAAAAGGCAAGACTCGCGCCGCTAGTTCCGTAGGTTTCTCTCGTGACTCCATTCATGACTCGACTTCGAATTCATTCGCTGCGCGTCGGCAGCGCGGCGCTGCTCCTCGCGGGCTCCGCGTCGGCGCAGACACTCGACTCCGCCACCGTTGCTGGCTTGCGATGGCGCACCATTGGTCCGGCCAATTTCATGGGACGGTTATCCGATGTGGTCGGCATCCCCGGACCATCCAAGACTTTCTTTATTGCTGCGGCCGCAGGCGGTATTTGGAAGACGACTAATAACGGCACGACGTGGCGTCCTGTATTCGATGACAAGCGTGTGATTTCGATGGGCATGTTGGCCATTGCCCCCTCGGATACGAACCAAGTGTGGGCGGGTACGGGCGAGCCGAATTCGCGCAACTCGATTGAAGCGGGAGCGGGAATTTACAAGTCGTCCGATGGGGGCCTGACATGGACGCTCAAGGGACTCGAGAAGACCGAGCACATCGGCCGCATCGTGGTGCATCCAACCAATCCAAACATCGTCTACGTCGCCGCCCTCGGAGCCGCCTGGCGTTCGAATCCAGAGCGTGGTCTATACAAGACCATCGACGGCGGGACGACGTGGCAGCTCATCAAATTCATTAGCGATAAAGCGGGCTTTGTTGATGTCGCGATGGATCCGTCCGACCCGAACACGTTGTTCGCGGCAAGCTGGGAGCGTTTGCGCACACCGTATTCGCTGAAGAGCGGTGGACCGGGTTCGGCGTTGTGGAAGACGACGGATGCCGGCGCGACGTGGTCTGAGGTGAAGGGTGGCAATTTCCCCGCCGGTCCAAAGGGTCGTATCGGTCTCGCGATTGCGCGGAGTAATCCGAAGATGATTTACGCGCTCACTGAAGCCGCAGCACCGGAAGCGGGCGGTGGGTACACGCCGTCGCGCACGCCGCGCGATAACGGTCTGTGGCGCAGCACGGATGGTGGGGTGACGTGGACGAAGATGAGCAGCGTGAACGTGCGTCCGTTCTACTACTCACAGGTGCGGGTCGATCCGAGAAATGCCGATCGTGTCTATTTCTCGAGCACCGAACTGCAAGTCTCTGATGACGGTGGGAAGACCTCACGCAACGCGGCGCAAAATGTGCACGTCGACGATCATGGATTGTGGATTGACCCGAACGACCCCGAACGGTGGGTGATTGCCAATGACGGCGGCATTGCCTTCACATACGACAAGGGCGGCAACTTCAACCAAATGCAGAATTTGGCATTGGGTCAGTTTTACGAAGTGAGTTACGACATGGCTGTCCCGTACAACGTGTGCAGCGGCGCACAGGACAACGGCACGTGGTGTGGTCCCAGTCGTCGTCGTCAGGGAAATACCACTCTTGGTTACTGGTACACGATCGCGGGCGGCGACGGCTTCTATGCCGCGCAGGACCCGACGGATCCGAGCATTGTGTACGGCGAGTCGCAGGGCGGCAACGCGTCGCGCTTAAATCTGAAAAGCGGCGAACGTTTGCAGTTTGTGAAACCATCGTGGCAACCGCAGTACAAGTCGTGGGAAGATTCGATCGCGGTCGTGCGTGGCGATCCGCTCGTCCCGGCAACGAAAGACATGAATGGCAAGATGGCCGCGTTTCGTGCGATGCAGAAGAAAGACTCGATGGATCTTTCGCTGCGCTTCAATTGGAATGCGCCGTTCATAATCTCGCCGCACAACCCGTCGGTGATTTACTTCGCCGGCAATCGCGTGCTCAAGTCGGTGAAGAAGGGCGAAGACTTTGCGCTCATTTCTCCCGACATGTCGAAGAAGTTAGACGCGAAGATCGACACGTCGATTCGGCTGACCGGTGGCATTACGCTCGATGCGACTGGTGCAGAAACGTACGGCACTGTGGTGGCGCTCGAAGAGAGCCCCATTCGTCCGGGTCTGGTATTTGCCGGCACCGACGATGGCAATATTTGGAAGACGTCCAACGACGGTGCCACGTGGGAGAATCTCGCGTCGAAGTTCACGCTGCCAAACAATGGCGAGGTGTACACCGCGCGCATTGAAGCATCAGCGTTCGACACCGCCACGTTTTATGTCGCGTTCGACAATCATCGGTGGGGCGATTTTAAACCGTATCTGTTTGTGACGACGGACGGCGGCAAGAACTTTCGCTCACTCTCGAACAACTTGCCGAAAGATGGTCCGGGCGATCAGATCCACGTCATTCGTGAGAGTGCACGCAATCGCGATCTCCTGTTCGTTGGCACGTCGATCGGCGTATATGCGTCGATTGATCGTGGGAAGACATGGACAAAGTTCACCACGAACTTTCCCAGTGTACCGGTATACGATTTGCAAATCCATCCGCGCGATCACGAGCTAATTGCGGCCACACACGGACGCAGTTTATGGATCGTGGATATTTTGCCCCTTGAGCAGATGACGGCGAAAAATGCGGCCGCGACGGTCGTGCTCTTCGATCCAAAGCCAGCGTTTCAATGGGGCGAAGCACCAACGGCAGGCGCTGCCGGTAACGGCAACGGTCAAGCATTCTTCAGCACGCCCAATCCAACCTACGGTGCGCTCATTACGTATCGCGTGACTGGCGCAGGCGGTGGACAAGCGCGCGTGAGCATTGTCGATGCGTCGGGCGACACGCTGCAAACGTTGAACGGGCCGGGCACGCCGGGCACGCACAGTCTCACGTGGAACTATCAGATCACGCGCGCTGCGGCGCCGCGCGAGCCGCTGTCGTCGAGTGAACGCCGCGACAGCATTCTGCGGGTCGTGCGCGGACCCGTGGTGCTGGATTCGCTCACCAAGGCCAAGTACGACAGCACGGCGCTCGCATTGGCGAAACAATTGCTTGCGCCGCCCATTCCGGGTGCTGCGGTAGGCTTAGGTGGTCGAGGTGGTGGTGGTGGTGGCGGCGGACGTGGTGGCGCGAATGCCAACTGCGAACGTCCACTCTCACAGTGGGAACCGTTCTGTGCGCGTCCCGCGGAAGCCGCAGCGCGTGGCGGACCGGGCACACCTGGTGCTATCGCTGGTGAAGGTGCGTCACCGGCCGATCTTGCGGCGCTGTTTGGTGGACGTGGCGGTGGTGCCGCCGGCAATCCCGCCGTCGTCAAGATTTTTCAAATCATCGGCATTCCAATACCGAATCCGATTGGTGGTGGTCGCGGCGGCGGTGGTGGCGGATTTGGTGGCGGCCGAGGGAATGCAGCAACAACGGGCGACTACGGCGTGGTACTGACAGTGAATGGCACGACGCTGAAGAAGAAGTTGCGCGTAGAGAATGTTGGTGCGGGCGAAGCCGGTTCGCCGTTTGGTCCGGCGAGTGGTGATGACGACGACCGCACGGCGAAAGCCGCGAAGACCACCAAGGCGGCGAAGCAGCGGTAGTCCGGCGCCGTAATGCCAGTGGTGTTATGCACAACAAACGCGGCGCGCTACACAGCGCGCCGCGTTTGTTGCGTGCGTAGCGCGAGATACAAGAGCAACCCAGCGGGACCAAACATAAAGGTGAGAAAGAGACAAGGAATAACGAATACGTGGCGGATGCCACGCTCTTGTGCGTCAAGCACTTCCCAACAGCCGACGAATAAATCAAAGGCGAGATAATGCACCCATCCAGCCAACACAGCACGATCATTTGTGAAGAGCAGCTTCACATGCTCCAGCGAATCGAAACCGCCCTCGGCACTCGGCAGTGACGTCGCAATGAGCCAGATGTACAGCACCGCAAAAACACTCGGCACTGCAAAACGCAGCACCGGCGCGACGCGACGCGGTTGTACCGCTAACGCGATCCAACTGAGCACCGCGCAGAGGTTGGCAATTTTGAATACGGCGGCATCAGACATCGTTAACTCCGAGCGAGTGAGACAAACGGTTGACCGTGTAGCGCTTGCAGTAGTATGACGACCACAAACGCAGCGTACGCAGCGCTCGTAGCGGTGAGGAGCACTCGTTCGGGCGCCTCATTCGTCCCGCCGCGCGCGGCACGGAATGCGAGGAGGAGCAACGGGAGAATTTGCAGCGCATGCATCCCCACAAAATGCGCGACGCGAAGGTCGCCGTGCTCGGTGCTCCAGCGTGTGATCGGGAGGCCGGGTCCGCCATCGCGTGCACCCACGGTATGCGCGCCGATCGTCATCGGACGAACACCGTGCTGCATTGCCTCAACTTGTCCAGGGAATGGTCGCGTCATGATCCAGCCAATGCCGGCGCCGCCGATTTGTAACAGAAGGCCAAGTCGGCAAGCAAGCGCCATCGTCCGGTCGCGCGCGGGCGTGCGCCAATGCACCCAGAGAATCACCATTGTGCAGAGCCAGACAGTGGCGATTCCGACCCCCATCGTCGAAAACACTGCAGCGTCAAACGCACTGTTGACGTTGAAGTGGCTCACCGTTCCGCGCGCTGCCTGCATCAGGATGAGCAACACTTCGGCGGAAATAATCCACGCGATCGTGAGGAGATACACGGCGGTCGACAGACAAAACTTCGCGGGCTTGAGCCACGCCGGCGCGCCGGCAATAACGCGCGGGTCAATGAGCAAACCAACAAGCGTGCCGATAAAAAGCGCGATATTCAACCACGCGGCGCGCACGAGCGGTGGTGACCAGGCGTCAATTGCAGCAAGCTGGACGCGGAGCATAGCGATAGCGTGGTTGAGGAATGTGTATTGTCCGTCGTCGCCCTACGTTGGGCGACCGCAACCGGTTCCACGCGCGTCTTCTCACCCTGCGCCAACACGATGTCCGCACCGTCCTCACTTACGCACGCTGGCTTGCAGGCAGCGGTTGCACATCTCGTGCAATATGACACTGGACTTGCCGCGATTGTCGAAGCACACGGCGCGCCACCGATGTGGGATCGTCCGCGCGGATTTGCCACGTTGGTGCAGATCATTCTGGAGCAGCAAGTATCGCTGCAGTCGGCCGCGACCTTGTACGCGCGAGTGGCGCTGGCTTTAGGTGCAGTAACGCCGGCCACCGTCACGGCGTGTGGCGTTGATGGACTACGCGCCAATGGATTGACTCGACAAAAGGCAGCGTATGTTGTCGCGCTCGCGCAATCTACATCCAGCGGCGCACTCCCCCTGCAGCACTTGCATCGGTACTCCGACGATGCGGCGGCGCAGTTGCTGACGCGTGTTCCCGGCATTGGACCGTGGAGCGCGAGCGTGTATCAGCTGATGGTGCTGAAGCGAGCAGATATCTGGCCACCCGGAGATTTGGCCTTGCACAAGGCGATGCAAAAACTCCGTGGACTTGCCGTGGTGCCGACGAGCGCTGAGGCGACGGCCTTTGCGTCCGTGTGGTCGCCGTTTCGTGCGGTGGCGGCGAGAATCTTGTGGCACGGGTATTTGCAAGATCGTGCCGCGCTCTCGCGAAATGTGCGCGTGCGGCCGCTACCGGCACGTTAGACTTTTGCCATGCAGATCTTAGCGATATCGGGCAGCCTACGCGCCGCGTCGATCAACACCGCCTTGTTGCGTGCGACAATGATCGTTGCTCCGTCGTCGATCACAGTGTCGCTGTACGCTGGATTGCGATCACTCCCACCGTTTGATCCGGATGTGGAGATGGCGAGTATCGACGATCCATCGCTGATGCCAGCATCGGTGGCCGCATTTGGCGTCGCGTTACGTGCTGCAGACGCCGTAATATTCTCAACGCCCGAGTATGCGCACGGCTTACCCGGCGTGTTGAAGAACGCACTCGATTGGGTGGTAGGGAGCGGTGAGTTCGTCGGTAAGCGCGTCGCGATCTTCAATGCTTCGGCGTATGGCACGTTTGCGCACGCGTCGCTGCTGGAAACGTTAACGGTGATGTCAGCGCGTGTTGTTGCGGACGCTGCCGCGACGTGTACGACGCTGCATCGCTCCATGACGGATATGGAGATTGTTGCTGATGTATTGGTTGCGCATTCGTTGACGCGGGCGCTCGACATGCTTGCCGCATCGGTGCGTGCAGGATGACGTCACAACGCAAGCGCGCTTCCGACGTCAAGCTCGGCACCGTGAGCATTGCGCGTGGATTGTCCAAGCTTGGCGTGTGTTCGCGCGCCGAGGGTGAACGACTGGTGCGTGCGGGACGCGTGACCGTAGGCGGTCACGTTATCCGTGACATCACATTTCGCGTGCGGCCAGAAACCGACGTGATGGCGATTGATGGCACACGTATCGCCAAAGTCGCGCACGTGTATGTGGCGCTCAATAAACCGCGAGGTCTTGTCACCACACGCGATGATCCACAGGGTCGCGCCACTATTTACGATTGCCTGCCGAGTGACGTGCTGCCGTTTGTGGGTCCGGTGGGTCGACTTGATAAAGCGAGCGAAGGATTACTGTTACTCACCAACGATACGCAGTGGTCGGCGCGCGTCTCCGATCCGCTGTCACACGTCGACAAAACCTATCACGTCCAAGTACGTGCGCTCGTCACTGACGACATGATCGTGCAGCTCGCTGCGGGCGTGGTAGAAGTTACCACGGGCGAGCGTCTTGACGTAAAGCGTGTGTCGTTGCTACGCGTTGGGTCACGCAGCAGCGCCTGGCTGGAAGTTGTGCTTGATGACGGGAAGAACCGGCACATTCGGCGATTGTTGGCGGTGCTCGGCATTGAGGTGTTGCGGTTGGTGCGTGTTGCGATAGGCCCGCTATTGCTGGGAACGTTAGCGAAGGGTGAATGGCGGATGTTGACAGCCGAGGAAACAAAACAGCTGGCGGGTTGACAACTACACGGGCGATCGGCGTTACTGCCACACGATGCGGCGCGCGCGTCACTCGAACAGTTGCTACGCTTGGAAACGAGAGGCACTATGCAAAACGGACGACGCATCGCCGATCGACTGAGGCGCGCACACAGCGGGCCGATGTGGCACGGGCCTGCAGTGGGAGAGCTGCTCGTTGGCGCGGTGGGCGCGATGCCTCACGACGTGATTGAACACACCTCCTATCACGGTGGGCAGATCGCGCTACTCAAACGGGCGCTGTGATGGAACTGTTCTCTGATGTGTGGGCGCAGGCGTTGCAAAGCGCGCTCCGAGCAAGCGAGTCGTACCAACATGCGGCGCGTGGTTGGGAAGGTGCCGTAGTCCTCGACTGGAGCGACGCTCCATCACGCGCGTCGACCAACGACTGTGGTGTGTACCTTGATCTGTGGCACGGCGATTGTCGTGTTGCGCGCGTGGCCACAAGCGCTGACTACGCAAGCTCGCGCTATGTATTGTCCGCGGACATGGCGTCATGGCTCACGGTGTTGGAAGGAAGAATGGCTCCAACAACGGCAATTTTGCGCGGTAAGATTAAGCTCAAACGCGGAAGCTTAGGCGGCCTGATGCCGCACGTAAGCGCAGCGACCGAGCTGGTGCGCGTGGCGCAGACGGTGAGTCGCGACGTGTACGGCGCGACGGAGCCAAACAAGGATATTGCTGCGCCGAACGTAAACATCCGCGTAACAGAAGCCAAGACACAACGCGCTCCATTACAGAGCACGAGTGCGATCGGTATTCGCTTCAACCTGTTTCCCATGCGCCTGTGGGAGAAAGCGAAACGGCTTGGCATCTGGAATCCAGCAGATATTGATTTTTCGCAAGATCGCATGGACTGGCAACGTCTTGCGCCAGACGAGCAGGATATGCTGCTGCGACTCACATCGTTGTTTCAAGCGGGCGAAGAAAGTGTCACGCTCGAGATACTTCCGCTGCTCGATGTGATTGCGCGCGAAGGCCGGCTCGAAGAGCAACTGTATCTCACAAGTTTTTTGTGGGAAGAAGCAAAACATGTCGAGGCGTTTCGCCGGTTTTTCGACCACGTTGCGGAAGTGACCGGTGATCTGACGCACTATCACTCAACAAGCTACCGACAGCTGTTTACCGACGAGCTGCCGGCAGCGATGGGTCGGTTACGCACGGACCGTTCACCGATTGCGCAGGCGCGCGCGTCCGTGACGTACAACATGATTGTCGAAGGAGTGCTAGCTGAAACGGGCTATCACGTTTACCATCGTGTGTTGGTCGAGCGCGGCATTATGCCGGGAATGCAGCGCGTCGCGGCGCTGCTCAAAGCCGATGAGTCACGACATCTCGCCTACGGCATTTTCTTGCTGTCGCGTCTTGTCGTGGAGCATGGCGATCCCGTGTGGCAGGCCATTTCGTCGCGTATGGACGAGCTTTTGCCGGGCGCCATACAAATTATCAACGAAGCGTTCGCTGCATATCCTGTTGATCACCGTCCGTTCAACCTCGAACCCGAAGTGTTTGTGCAATTTGCGATGACGCAATTTCAACGTCGATTCGATCGTATTGAGCGCGCTCGTCGCCAATCGATCCATGATGTGCATGCCCTTGAGGCGATGGAGTAACCCGTGCACGAATATCGGTTCCAAGCGACGCCAGAAACAGTCGATGCTCTCCGTCGCCTTCGCCGCGCGTGGGCGGCATTGTTTATCTCTGAACGCGCCATCGACATACGACTTGTCGACGGCACGGCGGTTCGTATTGAGGTAGAAGCCGCAGACATCGAAGATAAATTCGAAGCGTTTCGTATTAACGCGTGCGTGCAAGCAGGCGCCGATGTCGGCATGGAAGACGTGGTTGCGTTCGCGAAGGGCGGCAACGACATCGTCCTGTTTAGTGGCGTCACGTGGAGCGAGCCAGGTGCCGAAGTTGTCGGTATTGAATTGCAACCTGGCGCCGTGATGCACTTCAGCGGCCATCCGGGACAACTCTCGGAGACGGCAGAAGTGGTGTGTATTACCACCGACGCATTCGTGGTTGCGTCGTCGATCGGTGCTGGCCTGTTGGTGCGCACTGGCCTCAAGCCCAACACGCTCCAAGTTGTGCGTGATCGTGAGACGATCACTGCGTTTCTGTTTGAGCGCGGATACCAGAGCGACGCGTGAACAGTGCGCTGTGGCTGTCGCTGGACAAACACGATTGGCACGCCGCATTGGCGTCGTATTCCATCGTGATCGCACGCCAAGGTGTAGCACGATTGCCCACGCTCGACGCGTGGTACACTGACCAGCTTCCGCGCGCCATCGCATCACGAACGGTCCCGCACATCACGCACGACGAACTCGTGCAGCTTACCGAATGGAAAATGGCGCGTGGGGTTTGGCGCGCGCCAAACTTGGTATTGGTGAGAAGCAATGCGCCGGATGTTGTTGAGGACGTCACCACATTGGCGTTCGCCAGAATCCCGCACCCAACGGCGCCTGTAGCGAAGATCGCGGAGTTAAAAGGCGTCGGCCCTGCAACCGCCTCCGCCGCCGTGGCCGCATTTGCACCGCAATACTATCCATTTTTCGACGAAATCGTCGCCGCACAGGTTACCGGACTTGACGCGGTCGCATGGACGCTCGGCTTCTATGGTCGCTACGCGACGCGGCTGCGCGAGCGTGCGATTTCGCTGGGCACAGACTGGACGCCGACGATGGTGGAACGCGCACTATGGTCGTACGCGGGCGGTAAGGGTGGCCGCACGTGATGACTACTTCGGCGCGCGCGTAAACAATACAAAGTCGGCGCGTTTTGCGTACTCCGCGCCATTGGCTTTGGAGAGGTCCGCGAGCGGAACGGCTGTCAGTATTAAAACATTTGCTGACGTCGCGCGTCGACGTGCGCGTTCGGCGGTGCCGAGTCCAAAGTCACTGTGAAATGCGCCGTCGACGTGAAAGACAATTGCGCCGGAGCCAGCGCGAGCAAGCGCATTCGCCACGGATTCGCCCATCGTTTCGTCTTTCACACACTGCGCCTCGTAAAAACGATCCGTCATGGCAGCAGCGGCAGCTAATTCTGCCGCGGACGGCTGCGCACCGGACGCGCCGTGGCCAGGTGTATCACCCATCAACGCTGCGAAGTGTTTGTAGTACGCATCTTTCGGACAAATATTCTGGGTGGCACTGTAGCTGCGCTCTGTTGCACTCATTGTGTCTAACGCCACGAGTCCTTTTCGACTCACGGCACTCGCGATGCGACGAGGCACGTTGGCCGCAATCACGGGCCAGCCGCGAATTCGCGACAGTTCCACGAGCGGTCGATAGTCGGTGTTGTAGCGGTCCCATGGACGCGAGCCAGCCATAAAATCCTTTTCGCTCACCGAGCCATCGAGATACTGGTTCAGCAAAAACTGCACATCACGCTCGAACATTTCAACGGAAAGCACAACGCGTTCGCGCCGTTCCCCGAGTGATGCAAGCACGGCAAGTTCGGCCGCGTGTGTAGCGGGATCGTCGTGCTGCTCGCCGAAAAACACGATGTCGACGCGCGACGCGGCAGCAGCAAGTCGCGAGAACGGTACGAAGCGCGCCGCTTTCGTGTCGTAGATGCGGAGTGCAGAGGTGCCGTTGTCGGGCGATGTGGCATTCTTGCCGGGTCGCGAGACGCTGGCGCATGCAGTAAATGCGAACGGCGCAACGCAGAGCAGCAACGCGCGGACGGGCTTTCGGAGGGACATGCCTGTTTTTCGGGAGAGGCGGACTATCGTGTGTGGTAGCAGCGGGGTCCTCTTGATCCTCACGCTACGTGAGGTATTAGTCTAGAGATATTCACAGGCACGTACCAAATTACGGGGAGACCAACGCCAAGTGCACTCCGAACACGAAATCGCAGCGCATATCCTCGACCTGCAAGACCTCGACAAGAATAAGCGCCTCCACGCGGTCATGGCGCTCGGCCAGACAGCCAACGTCGCGGCACTGCCAGCGCTACTCGCGCGCCTTGGCGCTGAGCCTGATTTTTTTGTGCGCGATAATGTGTCATGGGCGCTACTGCGAATGGGTGACGCAGCGGTCCTTCCGTTAATTGCGATGCTCGACGATACAGACCACGTGGTGCGATACCACGCGGCACATTCGTTAAGCAAACTCGCTGATGCGCGTGCGGTCGAAGCGTTGATTGCCACACTCGACGATACCGATGTACACGTCGTACAGAAGGCGATCTATGCGCTCGGCAGCATTCGCGACGCGCGCGCGCTCTCGGCGCTCACATCGCGAATTGGGATTGGATCGCGCGAGTTGCAGAATGCGTTGCATGATGCGCTCGTGACGTTTGGGGCGACAGCAGTACCGCACTTGTTAGTCATGTCGGAACATGCTGACGTTGCCGTACGGGTTGCAGTCACGGAAATACTGGGAGCCATTGGTGGGAGCGCCGTGTCGTCGGCGTTCGTTGCGGCGATGACGGATGACGCTTGGGAAGTGCGATTCGCCGCGGTGAATGCGATGCGTGGTATGCACGATCCGATTGTTGCACATGCGCTTGGCATTGCTGCACAAGACGAGCATTTGCACGTGCGGCTGCTCGCCAAGCGCGTGTTGCAAGAGCGCCACTGATTTCGTGATATCAAACGTCGTGGTTGCGCCCACTCTTCACACGATCTCTGGGATGTACGCGCTGAGTCGTGACGGTGGCCTTAAATCCGAGCGCTTCACCGCCTACGTTGCACGCGTCGAACACGAGTGGGGGTTGGTCGCGTACAATCCGATGGCGGGCGACGCGGCGCGTGAAACGGTCACGCAGTTACTCTCGCTTGATGCCGAGAATGTTGCGTGTAACATTGCCGAACACACCGCCATGCTTTGCGAGTACGAGCAGCAAATCACGATGGCGTTCGTTGTTCGATCCAAAGGGATGTGGACGGATCGTATAGCGACGGAGGTCGATGATCGCTTCTCGACGAGACGGTCGCGACGAGACCACGGCTTGGTGAGTATGTGGTCGCGCGAGTCGTGCAATCTCGATGACGTGACGCGTGAAGTTGTGGCAGAGGTGGTGCGTGTAATGTGGGCGTCAATTCACGGCGCGAGCGATCGCATGGAGGCGCTGTTTGCTCGCGAAGGATTGGCGTACGCGATCGCAGCGTGCGTTTGCAATGCCGAGCCGTATGGTGGCTCGCCAAGTATGGAAGAGCGCGCGTTAGTGTCGGACGCGTTAGAAATGCTGCGTGGTACGCGCCTGCAGCGCGACATCGTCGGCATCTTGTACGGAGACGATGTCGCCACTACGATGGGATTTTACACTCTCGGTATCGGTGATCGCGCAGGCTATCGCGTTGCGATTGCACAAGCCGCTGATCGCGTGCGATTGGTTGGTGCGGCACACGCGCTGCGCAATGGCGCGCCAACGTGACATCCTCAATGAAAGTTGGTGCGTTGGCGCGTCGTACGGGACTCTCGGTGCGCACGTTACATCACTATGATGACATTGGCTTGCTCGTACCGTCGTCGCGCACGTCGTCTGGACACCGGCTCTATGCGCATGCCGACATCGCGCGATTGCAGCAAATACAGGCGCTGCGCATTACGGGAATTCCATTAGACGAGATCCGGTGCATGCTCGAGGGCGAACAGTTGTCGCCTCAGCAGGTCATTCAAATGCATTTGGATCGGCTGTACGAGCAGATTGCGGTGCACACGCGATTGGTCGATCAGCTGCAACGGTTAGCGCGCCAGGGTGACACAATGATGGAATTAACGACAGAAGCATTATGTCAGCTTATCGACGACATGACGAAACTGGACAGCTATTTCACGTTAGAGCAACTCGCGACGATGAAGGTCTTTGCGGCGGAGACAAGTCAACCGCGCATGCGACAAATCGGAAATGAATGGGCAGATATCGTTCCCGCCGTGCGCCATCACATGCAGCACGGCATTGCGCCAACGGATACCGCAGTGCAGGCACTCGGTCTCCGTTGGCGCGCTCTGGTAAACGAGTTTACCGGTAGCGACAAAAAAATTGCCGCAAACCTTCGCACGATGCATCTCTTCGAGGCACCGATGCTTGCCACGAAAATGCAGCATGTGCCAGAGCCGGAAATGTTCACGTATATGGCAAACGTCTTTGCGACACTTCCCGGCGGCGGGCCAGGCTAAGCCATTGGCCTCCGCGCTTCGTTACGGCACTATTGCCGCAGGCTTCTTCACTATTGTCACCGTAATCGTGGACGGATACTGCGCCGAATGGTGCACCACATTGTGCGCGATGACGGCCTTCGTTTCATCGTAGTTGTTGCCGCCCGTATTCAGGTTGCGATCAAAGCGCGGAAAATTGCTGCTCGTGACTTCGATACGCAGACGATGCCCCGGTGCGAAATAATTGCTGGTATTCAAGGGCTGCAACGTCACCTTATACACCTTACCGTTCTCCATCATCACTGGTGCTTTATCGTATCCCTCACGATAGCGCATGCGCTGAATCGATTCGTCGAGATTATATGCGCGACCGTCAGGATACACATCGATAATCTTGACGGTGAAGTCGGTGTCTTTCGCATCGGACGATACGTACAAGGTAGGCGAAATCGGTCCACTCAACTCCGTCCCTTCTTTAAACGGCTCGGTCGTGTACACGAGAATGTCCGGACGCGCTTCCATCTTGCTCTGGTCCAGTGAACCCGGGACAACCGCATTGCCCTGACAACACACATTGCCACCATACGAGGTGACCGGTTTCATCGGATCATACGTGAACAGATCGGGTTTGTCAGTTTTCTGTGCGGTCATTGATAGGGTACCGTCTCCATTCAACGTGTTGGCGTTGCCGTTGCTGCCGAGGTGGAAGGTCATTGGCGCGGCATCTTTCGGCGGCCACGTATCCGACGTACGCCACTGGTTCATCCCCATCAGGAAGTAGCGCACCTTGGGCATGGTATCCATCGCGTGATCGCCATTTCCCTTGAGAAACTGGTCGAAGAAAGAATACGTGATGTCGAGATAGCCAAGTCGCGCATCACCCATGTCGCGCTCTCCAACCACGGTGTGTTCGCTCGCGCGGGTGTATGCGCAATGACCGACCGGCGCGATAATCGCCCACTGCTGATTTGCGGCCGCACCTTTCGCCGTCTTTCGCACATGATTGTACATCGCGAGGTTCGGTCCAACCGACACGTCATACCACGACATGAACCACAAGCCGGGAATATTGATTGGCATATCGTCATGCCACAGCCCACCGCGACGCCACGCCGGATCGTTCGGCGCGCGCTTGATCATTGCACCACCACTGGCCACGGGCATCGAATCGGCAAAGATGCCATGCGGTCCATCAACAGCCTTGATCAGATCCTGCTCTGGGAGATGCCAGAACGCCGTCGCCCAATCGACCGGTGGCAGATGCTGCGCCAGATCGAAAGACTTGGACACGCGAATGAGATCGGCCTGCGTTGCATTGGCCGGAAACATCGGACGCACTTGATTCTGCTCGCCCATCAGCCAGTCGATGAAGAGCATCTGCACCGCACCACCACGATACCAATTTCCCATTTCGTTGTATGGACCAACTTTTCCAACACCGGCGCCGAAGCCCTGCACATTCATCGCGGCAAAAGCGGGATTGCCGAGTGATGCTACTGCGGGTTGCCATTCTGCGGTCGAGGAGCAGCCGGTCGTACCGACTTTGCCATTCGACCACGACTGTGCGCTGAGATATTTCAGTTCATCATCACCATCAGAGAGCGGCGCGCCAAGAATGTCGTAGTTGCCTTCGGCGAAGAAATGACCGCGCTCCTGCATATCGATATACGCATACCCGCGCTTGACCGCCGTCAGCGCCGAGGTCATGTCACGCGGAACTCCATTCGCGACATCCCAATAGTTGAAGTTGTACGGAGTACGGACCCAAATCGCGGGATATTTGGACGACGCGCCTTTCGGATAGTAGACGTCTGCCGGAATGCGAATACCATCGCGCATCGGGATCATCACTTTGCGATTGACGACGGCGAGCGATTGCAGCTCATTCTCGATCGCCCACCGCTTCGCTTTTATACTGTCCGGGAGGGTGCCGCCCGGTTGGGCAACGGAAGCGCGCGCGCCGACGAACAACGCAAGGGCGAGCAATGGCGCGCTACAACGTGTGCGGAGCTTCGGCGTTCGCATGTGAATTCTCGATGTCAGTGTTGAATGTGAACCACTCGGGCGCTGGACCGCTCGCTTGGTCACGGCGGTCCAATTGCACTTCGCAACTGCGATTTCCACGCATCGTTCGCGATGAACAACGTCGTCGGAAATGTACGATGTTTTACGATCTGCTCGAAGATACTCGCTTCTTGATACTTGTTGATACCGATACCGGCCAAATACTGCAGTCGAAGATTGCGATCTGTATTGATTGCCGCATCGCTGAGCCACTGTGCGAGGTCGCGACCGCTCCCGGCGTAGGTCGCAAAGAGCTCCATCGGCGAAATGAAACCGACGTCAGTAAGCGACGCGCCCACTTTTAGATACCCCGCTTGTTCGAAGCGCTTTTGCATGCCTTCGATGTCGATGTGCGTCGCTTCTGCTTGGCCAAGTAAAACGATGTCATAGCCGCGACCATCGATGTTGTTGGCCCAGACTGTGCCGTCAGGAAACACAGCAAAAAATGTAGCCAGTTCGCTCTGTACGGCCGCCAGCGTACTCTCGTACAGCGGCACCCATTGCGTGACCACACCGCCGGGTTTGAGATGTCGCTTCACGGCCTCAAAATATTCGCGCGTGTACAGCGTTGCGGCGCCCTTCACCCACGGGTGGATCGGGTCGGACGTAATGACGTCAAATTGTTCATCTGTTGTCAGGACAAAACTGCGTGCGTCATCGAAGTACACTTGCGTACGCTTGTCGTGCAGAACGTCATTGTTCTCGACCGTGAACCATGTAGATACAACCTGCGGTATGAGCGGTTCGAGTTCGCAAATCACGAGACGCACGAGACTCGGATACGGCAAGAACGAGCCTGCTGTCACACCCGCGCCAAAACCCACCACAAGCACGGATTTTGGATTGGGATGCACCAACGCTGGTAAGTGCGCGAGCATACGCTGTAATCGCATATCCTGCGGCAAGCTTGATGCTTCGACTTTGCCGCTCACATGAAATTGTGTAGCACCACTCGCGGAGACTTTTGTGACGGCCACCGAACTATTCATGCCTTCGCCAACGTAGAGCACGGTGGTGCGATCAATCCACGTGACGGCGTATCGACCATATGCAACGAGCAAGCCCGGCAGCGCGGGAACCGTCACGATCAAGAGAATGGCAACGATCGGCGCGATCAGCGCACCGAAGCGACCCCGTATGTGGTTCGCCGACGCTGCTGTTGGTGCAAGGCGACGCTGCGAGAGGAAGAGCAGTGTCGCCGAGACGCCGGAGAACGCGATGAGCACACGTTGTGCGTCTCGAGTACCGATGAATGGAATGAGCAATAAGCTGCAGATTATTGCGCCGAGAATAGCGCCGATGGTGTTCGCGGCATAGACGCGACCGACGAGACGACTTGTATCCTGATTGGGCATTGCAAGCGCGGCCAACGCAAACGGAAAACTTGCGCCCCACAAACATGCCGCGGGCAAGATTGCGAGAGCGCAGCGCACCAGATCCATTTGTAAGGCGTACCACGCACTCGGTGCGAGCGACGGATTGATCGGCCAATTAGGAAGCGCCAGAAAAATCACTGCGGCCGACCATGCGATGGCGAGCATGACGAGAAATTGACACCACGCAAACGCGGAGCGCGGGGACGCAACAATCTGTGAGATCCAAGCGGCGATGGCGCTGCCAATGCCTAAGCCCGTAAGAAATACGGCGAGGATCATCGAGAACGTGTACGTCGATGCGCCGAAAGTGAGCGACAGGAGACGAGTCCAGACCACTTCGGATGCCAAGGCACACGCACCCGAGATGCCGATAGCGATGAATACCGCACGTGTATCGAGCAGCGTCGTGGGCGCACTCGTTGTTCCGGACACGTCGTCGTGGACAACGCGTGGTGCACGAGTCGCCAACAGCCACGCCGTAGCCGCCACGCACACGTTGACAATCGCCGCGACGTACGTGGCATACGCGCTATCGTGTTCCTTCAACAGATAGAAACCCGCGAGCACGCTGCCAAAGACTGCACCCGCGATATTTCCGCCGTAAAAAAATCCAAGCCACGACACACCGCGTGGCGTGGATTCAATCCATCGAGCGATTGCCGGCAACGTGGCGCCCATCAACACGGTAGGCGGTAGCAGACAAATACCGGCGACAATCGCGCGGAGCAAAATGGCCGTCAGGCCGTGTCCTACAGCGGGCGAATACAGTTTGCCAACGAGCGGAATCGCAAACAGCTCCAACACGCCGATGATCGCGATGCCCGCTTCAAGCATGGCGTAGGTGCGCAGAGGATGCTGCGTACGCGATGCAAACCGGGGGAGAGCGAGACTGCCAATGCACATGCCACCCATAAATGTGGCGAGCAAAACGCCCAAAGAAATGGCGGACGACCCAACGACCAATTCGAGCAACTGAAACCAGACCACTTCGTAAATCAGCGCCGACAGTCCGCTGCCAACAAAGAGCACGAGTAAAAACGGCAGGAAGCGATGCGGATCGTTCGCACGATCTGAATTTTCAGCAGTTGTTAGCATGCGTATCTTACGCACCGTGCCGGTGTTTCGCTCGAATGGATCCTCAAGGGCAGGTTGTACGACGCGCAGCGTATTCCGTAGCGGTTGACGCGTTCAATGAGACACGCATCGCTGGCGCATCAGGATCCGCATTGCGAGTGAGCGAAAATACGTCGGGCGAAATGGTTTGCCACCGGAGTGACTGCGCCGTAACGCCTACGCTCGAACGACCGTACGCAACAAAGGTTGTTGCGGCACCTGAGGCAATCACAACAGAATCTGTAAGCCGAATGTTGGTCGGAAGTTCGGCGAACGGCGGACCCGCGCTCTTTGCGTCGCCGCTGCGAGAACGCGACACCACGTAGCATCCCACCATGCCAGCGGGTGTCGCTTCGCGTTCGGACGCGGCCAATGCATTCGCCCCGCGTGCGCTCATGGTCAGTGGCATCGGCGCGGCGATCGCCTCCGCACGACCCATCGCGCGGTCGGCGATCGCTGCATTCACGTTTGCGCTGCTACCCTCGGTTGCACTCGCTGTTTTATCGCGCGACATCTTCGCCACTGTTTGCGCGGGCGCAGCAACGGGCCTTTTAGGTGGTGCAGGCGTTGCTGTTTGCGTTGGCGATAATCGGGCGGGTTCCACCGCCATCGGCGTCGTCACCGCAGCAACCGGCGCAGCGGCAGGCGTAATAACCGTTTGCTTCTCGCGAAGTGCGATCCAACTCATCGTCGTCACACCCAATGCCGCCGCGGCAGCGAAGCCCCGATGCTGCCACCACGCGCGTCGACGCTGCTGTTTCCGGTGGGCCGTCACCGTATTCCTGGGAATAACGTTGGCCGACACGTGATCCAACTGCGCAACGATACGCGTGGACGCCGCCATGAAACCGCGTGCTTCCGCGACAAGCGCCGCACACGATACGCACGATTGTACATGCGACGCGATGTCGCGCGCTTCGTCGGCCGACAGCGCGTCGTCGAGCCACGCGTGCACCAACCCTTCGTCAAGATGCTCCATGCAAACCTCCGCCGCGTCGCGAGTCGTGCTGTTGTAGCGCTTCGTAAGATTCGGTGAGCCGACGTCGCGCGCGCGCCAGCGTTGTCCCGACCGATCCCACCGACAACTGCAGCGCCGCCGCAATTTCCGTGTAGTTCAATCCCTCCTCACGCATCAACAGCGCAAGTCGATCGTTCTCGGCCAATCCATCAACGGCTCGACGCGCCAACGCCCGCTCATGCGCGTTGTCGACCGATGCGGTATCCGGCTCAACGACACGACCGCGCTCGTCATCCGCGAGTAACTGCAGATGATGTCGACGACGCGCTTCCTTCCGCGCGTCGTCGCGCACCAAATTCGTCGCCACCGCGAAAAGCCATGATCGTTCGCTGGTGAGTACGTCTTGGCGAAGCGCGCGCAAGAATGTTTCCTGCGCAACCTCCTCTGCCCAATCACGATCACCTAGACGACGCGTGAGGTAGCGCACGAGCGGCTCGTGATAAAGTTTGAACAATCGCCCGAGCGCGTCGTCGTTCATCGTGGCCTACCAGTCGCGCACGATCGTACTGATCTGCGCATCGTCGACACGTTCGCCACCATCCGTTTTGAGCGCGAGCGCAACAGTGCGTCCCGCGACTATCACGCGGTCACCCAAGGCGAAGGCCGCTTGTAACTCCGGGAGTCGGCGCATGAGTGCAAAATACATGGCGGAGTACGGCCGAACGGCAATGGTCCGCATCGTTGTGACGTAGCGAGCGTCGGTCCACACGCTATTCACGAGCGCGAAGCGACGAGTGCCTACCGCTCGTGTAGCATTTGCCGCGTTCGCGATGTCGTCGAGTGCCGAGACGGACCGTGCGTCCCGCTGTTTCGCCGAAGAGCGCGCCGCTTCAAACTGCGCCTCAGCACGAGCCAATGGGGCCGATGCAGACGCGAGCGACGGAGCACCACTGTTGGCGAGATCACCTCGCGTATTGCCACTTGCGGAGGTCATACCGGGTTCGACCACGAGATACGAGGAAAATTCCGTGGGTATGCCGAAGCGTTCGCCGAGCGAGCGAATTTCATCGTCGAGTTCGCGCGTGCTGCCGCTATGACGCTTTTCCGCAGCCAGCCATCCAATACGTTGAGCAGCCCACAAACGCGCAACGAAGGGATTGCTCCGATCCTGATCAACAAAGTGCGCGCGCGTCGACCACGTGACGGGCCCGGTGGGCGACCGGCCTTCCAGTCGAACCGCCGCGTCACCGGTACCTTCGTAGCGTGCCAACACCACGAGGTCTTGCCCAGCAAAGACATCAATAGGGCCGACGGGCAAAAGCGAAGTCAGTCGCACGCCACTACTCACGATGCGTACGTCGGTCAGCACGGGCGATGACAGTCGACGTGCGAGTAGCGACACAGATGCTTCGACCGATTCATCATCACGAACAAAATGTGCAGTACCGTGACCCTGCAACGCGAGTTGCTCGACGAGCGCGGCATTCACTCCGGTGCCCACGCCGACCGTGAAAACGCGCGCGTCACCGCGTAGCCGGGCAGCAAGTGCGGCGATAGCGTCTGGATTGCGTTCGCCGACCGTTGGTTCACCGTCGGTGACAAAGACAACGAGCGGCAAGCGATGTTCTTCGCGCCAGCCATCATTTCGTGCTGTTGTTTGCAGTGCCGTCGTGAGCGCTTCGCTAATGTTGGTTGAGCCTTCCGCGCGCAACGCGTCCAAATAGCGTTTCGCTGCACGCACGTTGTCTGGTGTCGCTATGCTCCAATCGGTGCTGAACGAACGCACATCAGTGGAGAAGTCGATTAAACGAAAACGATCTGCTGGACGCAGTGTTTCGAGCAGTGCAACGCCTGCAGCTTTGGCTTGTTCAAGCTTACGTCCTTGCATTGACCCAGATACGTCGACCACGAACGTGAGGTCGCGCGGCGTGGATCGCGCAGCGGCGTTTGATGGCGGCGTGACGGTGATCATCGCGAAACCGGGATCGTTGCCCAATCGGTGCGTGAGCACGCTCATAGACGCAACGTCGGCACGCCGCATGGGAATGAGTACGCTCACATCGCTGCCAGATCCGCGCGCTTCGACGAAGTGCATGCGGCCTTCGTCCCCCGATCGCAGTGTGTGCGTGGGCGATGATGGGTCCCCGAATGCGTCGTTGCGTTGGTAGCGCAGCGTGAAGCGCGACGAGAGAGCGTCACTGCCACGTCGATAATCAATGCGGAGTGCGTCGCCCTCTCGCACAGCAACGCTTTGAAAACGGACAACGACCGTTTTTTCCTCGCCCGGTGCGATCGGAAAAATGCGCGCACGTAATAGACCGCTGCCCATCCATTCTACAAGCGCGGGGTCGCGCATTTTGCGCACAATTTCTTCATAAATTCCGCGCGCCTTGTCGGCGTTCATCGTTTCGCCAGACACCAGCTCGCCGTTGATGGAGAGTTTGAGGTCTTCAAATGCGGCACCAGCGGGAAGTGGAAACACATAGTCCGCTTCGGCAACCGCACCGCCAGCATTGCGAAATATTTCGCTCACTTCGTACCGCAGGACACGGTCAACCAGTTGTACTTGTACCGCACTCGAAACGCGTTCGATGCGCCCGCTGCAGCGCACTGAGGTGGGCATCGGCAACGGTCGTTCGCAGATCGCATCAGCGGGACACGGCGGTGATGCGCACGGACGCGCGAAGAGTCGCCCTTGCGCGTTGGCGAAGGCGGGGCAGAGCAGGACCACAAGCGCCAGCAGCGTGCGTCGCATAGAAGACTCCCAGGTGAGGTTCGCCTAGGAGACGCCGGCCGCGCAAAAACTTGCACACTCGGCGCAATCACACCTTTTGAATGCCCGCTTTCCCGCGCACAGCACATATCCACGCTGACGGTTGTGCCATTTCACATGCGGATTTTCGGCGAGTGCCGCCACGGCAGGTGCGGGTAAGACTGCGGTGCCATCGCCACCAGAGGAAATGCTGGTGGCGACAAATTCTGCGCCAATCACCGGACGACCGGGTCGCGAAAAATCTGACGACAGTTCATTCACCCAATTGGAATGAATGTCGCCAGTAATCACGACTGTTCGATTGGCTGCGCGTTCGGCAAGTGATTTTAACAATCTGTCTCGCGCGACAGGATAACCGCTCCACTGATCCATCGGCACCGTCGTGTCCGGACCAACGGTGCTGTCATATGGCGCCATCATGACCTGATTGGCGAGCACTTGCCACGCGGCTTTCGATGCGCCCACGCCGTCAACCAACCATTTCCCCTGTGCAGCGCCCAAGAGCACGCGTTTCGGATCAGCCCAATCGCCACACGGCACTTTCTTCGCGCCGTCACCGCACGCTTGGTCATCACGGTATTGACGCGTGTCGAGCATCCAGAAACGCGCCAAGGCACCCCAATTGATCGACCGCGTGATGGTGAGGTCGGCCCACGATTTTGCGCGCGGTACGCGCACCGGCTGATGTTCCCACCACGCTTGATAGGCGGCCGCACGGCGTGTGCGCATCTGCTCCTCTGATTCCATGCCGTTTTCACCAAACAAGCCGGCGTAGTTATTGTCCACTTCATGATCATCCCACACCACGAGCCACGGACACCGAGCGTGAGCGGCCTGTAGTGCGGGATCACCTTTGTAGAGCGCATAACGACGTCGATAATCATCAAGCGTGCGAATCTCGAGTCCAACATGCTTTCGCACTTGATTCGTGGCACCGCCGTCTTCGTAAAAATAGTCGCCGAGGAATGCGACAAGATCGATCTCTTCGCGCGCCATGTGATCCAACGCAGTGAAGTGCCCTTGCTCCCAATGTTGACACGACGAGAACGCAAACCTGAGTGGTGTGATGACGCCGTCCGCAGGTGCGGTGCGAATTTGCCAACGGGACTGGTCGCACCCCCACTTTGAAAACGATACCAATACCAACGGTTCGCATCGAGTCCGTCGACATCCACATGCACGCTGTATGACAGTTCTGGAGCCACCGTCTACAACGCTACACCTCGCCACGGACTCGGCCAGACGCGCCCGGGGTTGTTGCACAAAATCGACAAACGGTGGTACACGCTGGCCTTCTTCATGCACACGCGACATGATTTGCGGATGACCAGTTCTCAAACCGACGCTCCGCGTGATCTCGGACCCGCCGTGCGTTTCCCTCCGCCATTGCTGTTCGCGTTTGCGTTTCTGCTCGGGTCCGTATTCGATCGCTTCGTGCCGCTTCCGGTTGTCGTGCCGAACGCCGCATGGACCGGAGTTGCGGGAGCGACGATGTTTGTCGCTGGTGTCGCGCTCGTACTCACGGGAATAAATACGTTTCGAAAAGCACGCACGGCCATTTATCCCAATCGACCAGCGCGCAATCTCGTCACGCATGGCATTTATGCGTACACACGAAATCCGATGTATCTCGGGCTCACTGTTGCGTATCTCGGCGGGGTTGTGGCGACGGGTTCGCTGTGGTGTTTGTTGCTCTTGCCGTTGGTGTTATTCGGAATTGTGACGCAGGTGATTCATCGCGAAGAGCGGCATTTGCGCGAACGATTTCCCGACGAATTTGCCGAATATAGTGTGCGGGTGCGGCGCTGGGTGTAGAGCGCTTTGAGCAGTGAATGATGCAGCGCGGTTTACGACCAGATCGTGTTCGCGTAAAAACGACCGATCGCTACGTCGGAGGAGATGAGCGGAAGTCCAGTGATCTGCGCGGTGGTCACGATCACGCGATCGGCCGGGTCACGATGCGTCCACTTGAGCGCGAGCACGCCAAGCCATACACGCGTGTCCATCGGCACGAACGACAATGCGTCAACGCGCTCTAGTCGCTGTACATAGTCGTGAAACGGCACGCCAAGTGAAAGCGTGCCGCGTTCCGCTTTGAGTCCAATTTCCCATAGTGAGATTGCGCTTGCGAGAATGCCGTGTTGCTCACCAGCGTTGATGGCAGCGCGCGCAGTTTTTGGCAGCCGATTTGGCGACAATGTCCAGATCAATAACGCAGACGTATCCAACACTACTCGGCTCACTCGTCAGGCCATTCGGCTTGTGTCGGGTCGTTGAGATTTCCACTCCATTTCAGTTTGCCACGAATGTCGGCGAATGCGTCGTCGACTGACAGCTTTTCCGTGAATGGCACAGCTTTCAGTACGGGTATGCCATCGCTGGTGACGATCAGCGGCTCGCCGGTTTGCTCTACTTCCCGAAAGTATTCGAGCATGCGGGGTTTGCGGACGCTCTTGGAGACTGTGACCATAGTCATGGCTATAGCCATTACGTCGTTTGGAGTCAGCGAAACGCCGGTGCGGGCGTTCTACATCCGGTGGGATCTGCGATGAGACGTGTGAAATGTTGCGCGGCGCCTGAAACGCGACACCTTACTTGTGCTCCGGCTCAGCCGTACTCTTCGCGCTATTCGAGCGTAGTCCTCTTTCCTCAGTCGCTCGTCCACATCGGCGACAAGATCAACAAGCAGATTATCCAACCGCTGATCGAAGCGAATGATCGTCTTGCCAGTAGCGACTTCCCCGACTTTACTGACCCGAACAAACTCGGCGAAAGTCTCGCGCATCACCAAACCGTTCTCCGTTTTTGGTACCGTCGACGAGCCACAGCTCGCTCGCGCTCCGCGTTTGCAATGCTGCCTTAACGTTCTTGGGTTTTTGTGCTTGCACGGTGTTGTAGGACACGCATAGCAAAGCAGTGGCGAGTATGAGCAGTGCTGCAACCGCTGATCGTGTGCTCGTGGGAGTTATCTCCGCGAACTACGTATGGTGCCGAGCAGCGAAACATCGGCGTCGAAGTTGAGCGAGCGTGGCGCTGTAGTGAGCGGTATTGTGATCGATGACGTCGAAGCGGCGGGTATTGCTAGCCGGACACGTTTTGTTGCACCTTTTGCGTCGACGACGTCCACTGTCAGCGACAATTTGTACGGCGCAAACTGATGACCTTGCACCACTGCGACGACGACGCGCTTTCGCGTGCTGTCCCAGTGCCACGTCGCGGTCAGGTCTGCAACACCTGGTCGACGCATCCATTGCGCGAAGAACCACTCGAGTGAGCGACCGGCCGTCTTTTCGAATGCACGTTGCAGGTCTGCGGTGAGCGCATTGCTGTGACGATGCGCCACGTAGTACGCACGAATTCCGCGAAAAAATGCCGAATCACCAATCTCGCGACGTAGCAGATGCAAAGTGAAACCCGCTTTCTCATAGACATTGGTGTTGAGCACCCGCGCAACGCTGTCTAAGCCTTCATCGACCACCGGTTTTTCGACGGTAATAGGTGACTTCAGTACTTTCGTGCGCATGTTTGACAGGTCTTGCCGAAACGCGCTATCTCCGTGTGCATGCTCAGTCCACAGCGCGGCAAAATAGGTTGCAAATCCTTCGGACAACCATACGTGCGGCCACTCGCGCTCGGTCACGGCGTCACCAAACCACTGATGCGCCGTTTCGTGCGCAATTAACGATTCCGTCGGCGATCCCGGTTTGAACAAATGCTCGGCGTAAAAAATTGCGCCAGCGTTTTCCATTCCACCGTATCGCGTGGACGATGCAACATGCGCGAGCTTCTCGTACGGGAATGGACCAACTAGCTTCGAGAAGAGCGCCACAATCTCACCAGCCCGCGCAAAGTTTCCGGGAATCACGGCACGTCGCTCGGGGTTCGTCCAAACCGATTGTCGGACACAGCCCGCGCGTTCGGCGAGTCCGCACGCCGTGTCACCAAGTTCAAGCACTGCGAATGGTGCAACACCAATGACCATGACCGCTGTATAAATCGGGCGAATGGTTCGCCAATGCGTGCGCACAATCGGCGCCGTTGTCACGCTCGGCTCTAAACTCTCCTCTACTAACTCGCCGTTCGCAATAACACGATGTGGCGCTGGTGCGCGCACAATCCAATCGACGAGGGCCTTGTCACTCGGATGATCCACCGTCGCCAACCACTGCCGCGCGCGGTCAGGGAAATTATCGCCGAATGCGGTCCAGGCGCCGGTCGCATCGCGGCGAATGATAAGTCCGTCGGTTGGCACTCCGTGATAAAATATTGCTACGCGAATCGTGTCCATTGACCCAGCCGGAAGCGCGACGTTGACGCTGTCACCAGGGCGGGTAAACGTTGAAGGCACACCGTTCACGTAGGTCGAATCGACATGCAGCGAAGCCACTAAATCGAGCGACAGTGAAGTGACGGCACTCGTGCGACGTGCCGTTGTGGTCGCTGCAAACCGAATCGTATCAAGAGCGCCTCGATTCGGAAAATCAATGCGAAATTCATAGTGCAGCACGTCGATGTTTGCGCGACTGCCACCTGTGAGGCTTGGTGTTGGCTGCGCGAACAGGGCAGGCGCCGCAGGGTGAAACGTCACGAGTGCGGTGAGCAAAACCACAAACGCGGACGACGGTACAAAGCTGATTCGCATTTCAACGGAGCGGAGAGGTACACGAGACCAACGGATCGACGCGCAAACATAACACGCTCGGCGAAATTCGCGAACAACGGTATTGGCAACGCGCTTGGCTTTCGCTGCTGTCATCGCCGCCCCAGATTACCCTTGATCAACCCGTCGCGCGATGCGCACCATTTACTGGTCATGTCATGAAACTCCCGATTCGTACGTTGTTTGTCGCTGCCGCACTGACGTTCAGCGTATCGATCGCCACCGCGCAATCCGTGCAGTATCGTAGTCCTGCGGGCCTCGAGTATCGCGCACAGGCGGATACTGGACCAATCGCGCGCGCAAAGGCGGCACTCGATGCTGACCCACGCAACGTACAGCGATTTATCGCGCTCGGCGTCGCACAATCTGGTGTCCGACAATTTCGCGAGGCGATTGAGACGTTTACGCGCGGCATCGCGGTCGCACCAAACGAGGCGATGCTCTATCGCTGGCGTGGTCACCGCTATCTTTCAGTACGCGAGTTTGCAAAAGCGACGGCCGATTTGAAACACGGCTACACGCTTGATAGCACAAACTACGGCATTTTGTATCACACGGGCGTGCTACGTTTTGTACAGGGCGACTTCAATGGCGCTGCTGCCATGTTTGCAAAGGCACAGCCGCGCGCGCCGGACGGAGGCGAACTCGCGGGCAGCACTGATTGGTTGTGGATGTCACTATCGCGCGCGCGCCGCAATGCGGAAGCCGCCGCGATGCTTGCTCGTCGTCCGGATACGTTGCCAACAACGCCTGGTTACGCGTATGTGTCACGACTCAAGATGTATCGCGGAGAGATCGCACCGTCTGCGCTCTTTTCTCCGTCAGACACGGCCGACGTGCAAGTCGCAACGCTCAGTTTTGGGTTGGGGAATTGGTATCTTGTGCACGGCGACACCGCGAAGGCGAAGGCCGCATTTCAGCGCGCGATAAAATCTGGTGGATGGCCCGGATTTGGTTTTATCGTATCAGAGGCAGAGTTGAAGCGGATGCGAAAGTAGGCGCATTACGGAGATGCTGCGCAAACGTAAACGCAGCGTCATATCAATTTCGTCATCCGGAAAGTGGCAAAGAACAGTGCGGCGCCGACGAGCACAAACGCATCGATACTAAAGACCACCCAGTGCGGAATGGTCAGTGTGTGTCGCGTGGATAGTGTGACCGCACTCAAAATACACACGAGTATCGCGTAGAGCGGTACGAGTTGGTCGGTGTAGTACCACGTGATGTTGTGTACAATGTAGCTGTACCATTTTTGTACCCAATACGCGAGAACGCAGAGCGCGACGGCAAGATTCAGCATTGCGACGACCGGTGCGTCGCTTGATCGGCGTCGCACAAGCACCAACACGGCGACGTGCGCAGCGAGGCCAAACCACACAATGCGCACAGGAACGACGTCCTTCATTTGGTGTCCTCGTGTCGAGCAAGAGAGAAACTTTGCGCGATGACCTTAACTATGGGCAACGCGACGAAAGGAATGTGCCCGAACAACTGTACCCACCAGCGAAAATTCACGGTCGGTGGTCGGTGTGTGAACGACGGCATAAATGCGAAGGACATGAACATCCAAATGATTGGGCCAAACAGTGTAGCAGTTTTGATGGTGCCGAACGGTGACGCGAGCAGTGCTTGCACGTGCGACGCTCGCATGAGCACAAACAGAAAAACTGCTGTCCACGAAAGTGCTACCGTAAAATGCAGCATCAACCCAAGTGCCACTGGTTGCACATCTCCGTCGATTGCGCTCTTACCGATGAGGACCGATGCGACGCCTTGCCAGAGACGCGCGACAGTTGAACCGTAGAACACGGCATTCAGGACGCTTGAGAAGAGCATATCCGTGATGCCGGCAATGAGACCGGCGCGCAACCACAGTGACACGGTGTGGTTGCCTCTGGCGGGTGTGGATGCGACAACGACAGACATAGGTGGACGCTCGCTTCGCGCAGGGAGATACCATCGCTCGCGGCGCGGGTGCATGCCGGTTGCATAAACTGGTGCACGCGTTGCTTTTGCACTAGCAGGATTGGCAACTGGCCCAAACCATTTGACCACGAATTTCACGAATAACGCAAATTGGATTGGCGTGGCACGAGATTGAAAACAACCACCACGCCTGAAGACGCACGCGCAGACGTATTCCCGCATCACTCTAAAAAATGATGCGTTTCGACCGTCGGCGAATCGCCTCGTCCAAATTCGCGGCATTCGCGAAATTCGCGGTCCGCCGTTGTCAGTATACCAGCATAGAACTCGCGCACTGTAGTTTTCCTCGAGCGTGCCGAACATCCTCACCTACGCCACCCCCGATGCCACGATTTCTACTCCTCACGTTTACCGTCGTCGGTCTCAGCGCCTGCATGGCGACAGCGCCACAGTCTCCCTCGGCAAATCGCAACACCAGCTTTTTTTGGGCCGAGTACCCAGTTGGTAAACGGCACACGCTTATGCCGTCGCCGAAAACGGTCGTGTATGGTGGCTATGACGCCGATGCAAAACCCGCACTGCGCATCGCGTCGGGTGATGAAGTGGAAGTTGGCGCCGTTTCCACGTGCGGCGTGCGTTTGCTGCAACCCGGAAAAGACACGGGCACCGTCGAACACGCGTATCGCGCAATCGCGGGCCCTGATCGCGACACCACACTGCGTCGTGGCCCCGGTGGACACATTTTGACAGGGCCAATTTTTGTCGAGGGTGCCGAACCTGGTGATGTGCTTGAGATTCGTATTAAGGCCGTGGATATGGACATCCCGTACGCCTGCAATTCGTTCAGTTCGCGCAGCGGATTTTTGCCGGAAGATTTCCCCAATACCACACGCTCACGTATCGTGCCGCTTGATCGACAACGGATGATTGGGCATTTCTCCGACTCGGCGAAAATTCAAATTCCGTTACGGCCATTCTTTGGTAGCATGGGGTTGGCTCCCGCAACGGGACGCATCAATAGTGCGCCACCAAGCACGCACGCGGGCAATCTCGATAACAAAGAACTTACTGCGGGCACCATTCTGTACATCCCCATCAAGTCACGCGGCGCGCTGTTTGAAGCGGGCGACGGACACGCCGCGCAAGGTGATGGAGAAGTGGATATCACGGCACTCGAAACTGCATTGCGCGGTCATTTCCAGTTCATCGTGCGCAAAGACATGAAGCTCACATGGCCACGCGGCGAAACACGCACGCATTGGATTGCGATGGGTACCGACAGCAGTCTTACGCTCGCGACCAAGACGGCGGTGCGCGAAGCGATTGCGCTGCTCGTCGATGTGAAGAAGATGTCGCGCGAAGATGCGTACATGTTGGTAAGCACCGGATGCGATGTGCACATAACGCAGCTTGTGGACGGTACCATGGGTGTTCACGTGATGATACCGAAAGGGCTATTCGTGCAATAACACCTTGTTGGCAACGACGGAGCGAGCATGCGCGCGAATAAAGTTGTTGTTTCGACGGACTCTCCAGACGACCAGTTGGACTCATTTTTTGACAAATATGAGTCGGCCATCGCGGCGCTTGCACGCGCGTGTCGCGGTGCCATGCGTAAACGCATGCCCACGGCGAACGAGTTGGTTTATGACAACTATCAGTTTCTCGCGATTGGCTACAGTCCCACGGAGCGTACGTCTGAGTGTATTGTGTCTCTCGCGATCAACAAGCATGGAGTGGCGCTCTCTTTCTATTACGGCGCCACGCTTGATGACCCAGACGGTGTTCTGCTCGGTACTGGAAAGCAGAGCCGATTCATCCGATTGCCAACTGCGAGCACGCTGTCAGAGCCTGTTGTTGAAGCCAGAATCGACGCAGCGATTGCGCAGGGTGCGGTGCCGCTGCCCGTTGGTGGCAAGGGGAAATTGATCATCAAATCGATTTCGGCGACACAGGTGCCGCGTCGCTGACGCTGGGCACATTGCGCTCCACCATGATCGGCTTTACGTTCGCCGATGTGCTCCCGAGCTTGCACGTCAGACTAAACGTTGGATAAGAGGATGCTATGAGAGTTGGATCGAGGACACGCACTGCGTTCGTGATCGGGTTAATGATGCTCGGGGTGAGCTCGCAGGCGCATGCGACGTTAGCCCTCATCCCCGGCAGCGGGGTGTGGCGGTTTTTTGGCAACTGTACGGACTGCGCCGGTACGGTGTTTGGAGACGTGGCCCCGTACCCGGTCACCGCGACCCTTACATTGCAGAATTACATTCAAGGTCAGACCTTGGTCAACTCAAACTTTGTCTCGTTTGCGTACGGCGGCTCGAACCTCCTGCTGCCTTACACGGTGCCGACGTCATTCGCGTTTGTGGGTTTGACCGGCAACCTTACCAATGGCGGAGTCGAGGAACTGCGGTTGACGTTTAGTTCCGGCGGATATTTTGACATGCGGTCTAGCAGGACATGGTCAACGTGTGCTGCCGGCGTGAATTGCCCACTCGACTATGGCACCAACGGCAATCTTGTGCTTGATACGACAGTGCCCGAACCCAGCTCATACGCGCTACTCGCGTTCGGACTTGGTACGCTCGGTGTTGCATCCACGCTAAAGAAACGCACCCGCTAATTTTCGCAGCAGTATTCGATGGCTGCGCAACTCATTGCGCGGCCATTTGTGTTTGTAAGCCTCGATTCACGGAACCTTTTGTAGAACACCCGGATAGGTGCGCCAGAATCACTCTGGTCGATCCCCGCACCCGTCCCAATGCCTTTTCCGCACGTCGCCGCGCTCCTCACCGAAAGCCCAGCATCTGCATTCCCGTTGGTATTTCTGGGCGGTGTGCTCACGAGTTTGACGCCGTGCATCTATCCAATGATTCCGATCACCGCCGCTGTCGTGGGTGGGCAATCGGGTTCGCTCACGAGTAGCGCCGCGCCAACGCGATCGCGCGGTCGCGTCATCGCGCTCACGACCGCGTACGTGCTTGGTCTCGCGACTGCTTACGCGTCGCTCGGAGTTATTGCCGGTCTTACCGGCACGCTGTTTGGGGGTATCAGCACTAATCCGTGGCTGTTGATCGCAATGGCCAATCTCTTGTTCGCATTTGCGCTCATGATGATCGATGTGCTGCCAGTGCCCGTACCTCATCGCCTCCTTGCACGCGCCGCGGGCATGAACAGCGGTGGCCGAATTGCCGGAGCGTTCGGTATGGGCGCAGCGTCAGGACTCGTCGCCGCGCCGTGCGGTGCTCCAATAATGGCAACGCTATTGACGTGGGTTGCGGCCACGCACAGCGCGTTCCTCGGCTTCCTCTATCTGTTCGTGTTCTCGCTCGGCATGTGCACCCTGCTCGTTGTGGTTGGACTCGCCGCCGGTGGTGCCGTGCGTTTACCGCGCGCCGGTGCTTGGATGATCAATGTCAAACGAGTATTTGCGTTACTGATGTTTGGTACCGCGCAGTACTACCTGATTCAAGCCGGACAAGTGTTGTTGTAACGCTCACATCATCCACATCACATCGGGATTCATCACATGTTTGCATTCTCGCTCGCAGTCCGTCATGCGGCTCGTCGCACGCTCCACGCATCGTCACTCACGCTCGCCGTCTCACTCGTCGCCGCTCGAGCCAATGCGCAGGAAGCGGGCATCGCCATCGGTGCTCATGCACCAAGTGCCGCCGTCGAAACGCTGGACGGTAAAGCGATGGACCTTGCGCAATACATAGGCAAGAAACCGACGGTGCTGGAGTTCTGGGCAACGTGGTGCCCGTTGTGCAAAAAGCTTGAACCCGCGATGTCGGCCGCGCGCGAAAAGTACGGCAAGGACGTGGCATTCGTGTCCGTCGGTGTACCACAAAATCAAACGGCGGAGCGGCAGCAGGCGTACGTGACGGAAAAACAAATGAAGGGCACCTTTGTATTCGACAAAGACGGTGCCGCGTATAAAGCATACAAAGCCACGCACACGTCGTATGTTGTGGTAGTCGACGCCAACGGGATGGTGGTGTACACCGGTGTCGGACCAGAACAGGATATCGATTCGGCGGTGAAGAAGGCCTTACCCGCCAGTAAACGCAGCATGTAGATCACGAGCACGCATGACGACCGCTGGCGACACGCCGCATAACACGACTGATGCGTTGTCGTTTGAAGACGACGCGCTTCGGTGCCTCGATGACGTCGCGCGATTTGCGCGATCGCTCACGCGTGCCCCAGATGATGCAGATGATTTAGTACAGGAGACGTACCTGCGAGCGTTTCGCAGTCGGCATACATGGCGCGAGGGAGCAGACATGCGACGCTGGTTATTTACAATTTGTAAAAACATCTTTCTGCGCGACGAAGAACGCGCGAGACACGTTGTTGCATTGGATGATGAACCCACCGAAGAAACGTTGTCGGTGGTGCGGCTACACAATACCATCGTCGCCAACGGTGAGTCGTCGTTGTTTGACCGCATTGATGTCGCTCCCGCAATCGCACGCGCCATGCAACAGCTCGCTGAACCGTTTCGACTCGTTGTCGCGCTAGTCGACATGGAAGGGTACGGTTACATCGAGGCCGCTGAGATGCTCGGCATTCCAGTTGGTACGGTGCGGTCGCGCTTGTTCCGAGCGCGCCGCGTGCTGCAAGATGCTCTGCTGGTCCACGCACGCGACGCCGGTCTATTGGGTACGTCAGCGTTTCGCGAAAAAGGAGTTCGCTCATGATCACGGACATACTCGCGCCGGTCGTTCCGGTGTTTGACTGCAAGGAAACCGTTCGTCGGTTGTGGGATTATCTCGATCGCGAGCTCGCCCCAGCTGATATGGCAGCGATCGATTCGCATCTCGCACAGTGCGACAAATGCCCGCAACATTTCGCATTTGAGCGACAGTTTCTCGCCGCGGTGAAAGCCGCGCGGTCACAACACACCGCACCAGACGCGTTGCGCGCGCGTGTTCGTGCCACGTTGGGACTCGCGCCGAGCAAAAAAGATGACGGTGCACATGGCTGAGAAAGCGCGACATCACTGGATTGTGCGCGTCACGCACTGGATGAGTGCCATCGCGTTCTTCATCATGGTTGGAAGTGGCCTACGCATTTTCAACGCGTATCCTTCGTTTCACCGTCGTGGCGAAACGTTTTGCTGCTATCCGTTCGAAGGCACCCCAATCCCGTCGTGGGCAACCTTTGGCGGTTGGCTCGGCGGTGCACGACACTGGCACTTCGCCATGATGTGGGTCCTGGTGGCGAATGGACTCGTCTATCTCGCCTTCATTTATTTGCATGGTGAATGGCGGGATCTCGTGCCGCGCAGAGGCGACCTGCGTGACACGATCGAGATGATCAAGTTTTACGTGTTCGCGCGTAAGGATCATCCAATTCAAGGCAAACACAATGCGCTGCAAAAAGGTACGTACTTCATTATGCCCATTCTTGCGGCGATGATTGTCATCTCCGGCATCGCGATTTGGAAGCCTGTTTCGTTGGGGTGGCTGACCAACCTGTTGGGTGGATATGTGTGGGCGCGCTACTGGCATTTTAGTGGTATGGTGGCGCTCGTGGGGCTCTCGATTGTGCACGTGTTCATGGTCTTCAGTGTTGATCCGTACAGTTTGCGCAGCATGACCACTGGCGGTTACAGCGAGCGGTTATCGCCCGAAGCCCGCAACGCGCGACCATTTTGGCATTTGTTGCCGCGACGAAGACGCGAAGAACCCGTAGCAGAGGAGAACGCGACATGAGTGACCGTGTCTTGCGCCTTCGCGCAGCTCAACTCGTTGATCGCGCTGTCACGTCTCTTGAGTCGCGCAACGCACTCAGTGTGGACGCACACGGAGTGTCGCGCCGCGGCTTCCTCCGGGCGGGTAGTTCGTCGCTCGCCCTCGCCTTGCTCGCGGCCTGTGATTCAACCGGACCCAAGAGCGCCGAACATCTACTCGATTTCGCGACGCGTCGCAATGAAGTCGTGGAGCGATGGTTGCTGCGGCACACGCGGATGGATCATGCGCGATCAAACGCGACTATAGCCGGTGACGAATTCCCATCGTACTTCGTGTCGAAACAAGTGCCAATGTGGGACGCAGCGACGGGTGGAGAATGGTCGCTTGCGGTAGGTGGGCTGGTGCGCACGCCGTTGACGCTGACGCTCGCGCAATTGATGGCCATGCCGCGCATTGAACAGCGGGTCGATCATTTTTGCGTTGAAGGATGGAACGCCGTAGCGAAATTCTCAGGTGTGAGTATGCGCGAAATTTTTAAATTGGTCGGTGCACTTCCGACTGCGGAGTACGTCGATTTCCAGTCATTTGACGACGACTATCACGAGAGCTGGGATATCGAGAGCGTGACGCATCCACAAACGATGATTGTGCTCGTGAAAGACGGACAACTATTGTCGCCAGCCTACGGCGCACCGGCGCGCGTGCATTCGCCGATCAAGTTGGGATACAAGAACACGAAGTACCTAACGAAAATCGAGTTTGGTGCTGAGCGGAATGGTGGCTACTGGACAGATCGGGGCTATGAGTGGTTTGGCGGAACGTGATGTTAGGGGATAGGGGATAGGGGATCGGGGTTAGGGGATAGGGGTTAGGGGTTAGGGATGAGGGATAAATGCTCAGCTTGCTACCGCTTTAGCGTGAGCTTGCCATATTCTCGTCGTCCACTCACTCCGAGGTCAGCTATGTCGCTCGACGAACACTCGATCACTGCACGGCGCACGTTCATTGGGAAGGTCGCCGCAGGTACGTTCGCACTTGCAACGACGCCACTGCTCTCCGCATCTGCACATACGCTATCGGCTGCTGGCGATGATCCGTGGCTCAAAGCACTGAAGGGAAAACACAAACAAGTGTTTGATGCACCGGCCACGAACGGCGGGTTTCCATTCATGTTTGCCGGCACGTATCTGCAAACCATGATGGAGCATTACAAGCTCACGCCAGCGGACATCAGTGCGATGGTGGTCGTACGACACTTCGGAGTCGGCTTGGCACTGCAGGATTCGGTCTGGAAAAAATATGCGCTCGGCAAAATGTTCAACGTCACCGATCCGGCGACAAAAGAGCCTGCCCTTCGAAATATCTTTTACAAATCGAGAGCGGGTGACATGCTCAACATCGAAGCATCGGCCGACAAACTACTCGCGAAAGGTGTCGTGATCGGCGCGTGCGGACTCGCGATGAAAGTCATGTCGGGAATGGCCAGCGCGGGCGCCGGTGTGAAGCCCGACGTGGCGCTCGCCGAGTGGCGCGCGGGGTTATTGCCGGGCGTCTACGAGCTGCCCAGTGGTGTGCTTGGCGTCGCGAAGGCGCAGGAAGTCGGGTGTACGTACTGCTTCGCGGGGTAGTCGTTTGATCCGTGACGCCACGTGAATGCGCTCTTGAAGTGGAGCCCCCATCCTCAGCAACAGGAGCATTCGCGTGGCCGGTCGGTGACGGGGGTCAAGTTGCAGAACTCCATGCGTGAGTTCTGCAAGCAGCACTGGAGGACACCGCTGTGCACGTTGCGAAGATCGAGACGAAACAGTTTGCCGACGAATGTTCGTCGCGACTCTCCCCAGCAATCAGGGCGTCGTCGGGCGCAAAAATTGGTCATACCACGACACATACCGATCCAGTCGGTCTTTCACAAATGATGGCCGAGTAATGCCGTGAAATTGTCCAGGGTAGACGACGAGTTGGGTTTTGACGCCAAGTGATGAAAGCGCTTGATACATCTGCTCGCCACCAATGACCGGCACGTTCTCATCTTTTTCGCCACCAAGAAATAACGTTGGGGTCTTAATGCGATCGGCATGCCAAAAAGGGTAGGAGATTTTCTCCCATACTTTGGGATTCTTCCACGGCGCACCGAGTTCGTTTTCGTATTGATAGATGTACTGGTCGGTGCCGTACATCGTGGTCTGTAATGCACTACCGGCGCCGCTGGTTGCCGCCTTGAATCGCGTGGTGGTTGCGATGGTGTAGTCGGTGAGAATGCCGCCGTAACTCCAACCACCAATGCCAAGTCGTAGTGTGTCGACGATGCCCATCGCAATCACGTGATCAACACCGGCAAGTAGATCCTGCACCTCTTTGTTGCCCCAGTCTGCAAAAATCGCTTTCTTCCACGCTTGGCCACGTCCTGAACTGCCACGATAGTTCACAGCGAGGACGAGATATCCGTTGGCGGCAAGCAGTTCACGCTCGGTGCTGAACGCGTGTTGATCTTGGCCATTGGGACCGCCGTGAATGCGCAATAGCAGTGGATACTTGACGCCGGATTTAAAAGTTGCAGGTTTGACCAACAATGCATTCACCGTGAGACCATCACGATTTTGAAACGAAATGTCTTCTGTGGTTCCAAGCTTCAACTCGGCCAGCAATGCGTCGTTGACGTGGGTAAGCGCGCGTAGCGTGCCATTTGCGACCGCATGCAATTCCGGTGTGGTGGTTGCGGTCGCAGCGCGTGCGACAACGCGACCGTTTGCGGTGGCGTCGTACGCGTTGAGTACGCGACGACCATCCGTCATGCGTGTTACAACGCCGCCATCGATCGAGATACTGGCGAGATGTTGCGCGCGATCATCGCCCAACAAGAAACGGATGGACGTTCCATCGGTACTAAACGTGAGATCGCTTACGTCGCGATCCAGTGTACCGGCAATGAGCCGTGGCGAACCGCCGGTGCTCGGTATCACGGCGATCTGGTTTTGATTGTACGCGGACAATTGCGGTTCGCTGCCTTGCAGATACGCGATCGTACGACCGTCTGGGCTCCACACCGGACTTGCATCCGGTCCAACCCACGTCGTCAGCTTGAGCGGCGTTGCATGCGCCACGGCGTCCACCACAAAGATGTCGCTGTTGTTGACGCGATCTGGATCGGTCGCACCACGCTCACTCGTGAACGCTATGCGCTTACCATCGGGCGACCAACGCAGTTGCGAGTCATCGAAGTCTCCGCTGGTGATCTGTTCCACCGTCTTTGTCGCGACATTCAGCATCCAAATGTGGTCGCGCAGTCGATTGAGAAACCCCGTATAGTCGCGTTTGAACGCATAGCGATCAACAACGATAGGTTTCGGATTCTTGTTCTTCAGTGAATCAGGTCTGAGGTCTTCGGGGTCAAGGTCGTGAGACATAAACGCGATGCGAGTACCATCCGGCGACCATTCGTAGTCGGCAACACCGCCCTTGATATCGGTCAGCCGCACCGCTTCTCCACCCGCGCGTTCGAGCAGCCAGAGTTGCCCACCTTTCGATTCAAAACGTCCGGAGACGAACGACAAATACCGATTGTCAGGACTCCAGCGCGGATTGTCTTCGCTCTCAGGAGAGCTGGTCATGCGCAATGTGCGCTTGCCGTCCCAACTCACCATCCAGACGTCGCTGTCGCTCTTATCTTTGGCCGAGTCGACGGTGGTGACAGTGTACGCGACCCACTCGCCGTCTGGAGAGATGCGCGGCGTGCCCACATCACGCAGCCGGTATATGTCGGCGCTGCGAATGGGGCGGGTAGATTGAGCGTGGAGTGTCGGCGCGACGAACGCAAGGGACAAAACAGCAACGAGAAGACGGCGCATGTTTGCGGCGGGTCGCGGGGCAGGGATGGTTACTCTGCCGTACGATGCAGCGGAATTTGACAATGCGGTACTACCCTTCGCGCATTTCGGCGTCGGCGAGGTGCTTCATTCGCCCGCTTGACCGCTTGTTTTGCAGCATCGCGGCGCGACCGATGAAGGGGATCGATCATCCGCGTACTTTTTGCGTGAATCGGTCGCTCCACGCGACGGTAAGGTTGGGCACATCGCTGGTGCCAGTCAACAAATCGATACGATCCGGCGGCAGGCAAAACTGAATGTGCTATTCCCGGACGCGCAATATTCTCAACGCCTATTACCACCGCGTCGATGGCTGCACCGCGGAAAGCGCTTGCTCGGCTTTCTGCCTACTACTTGGTCTTCGGTTTGCATCTGCCTTTGGCGCCTGGTTTTTTCCCGGCGTTGGCTCGTAACCAGTCCAACACCGTTTGCCCTGCTTCGACTTGGTCGCTGCTTTCGTGCCTGTCCTGTTAGCGCGCGCTTTTTTCACTGCTGCCATGCGTGCCTCACTTCTCAGAAGAGCGAACCGGAAAAAGCTTTCTCGGCAATAAATAGGTGCAAAAAGGCTGCCATCCAGGATAACCCGCTACTTCCGCACCAGTCGTCAGCACCTGACAAATCGGCGAGCAACATGACCGGCATGTGGGGTGGCGAGAGCACACCAGCCGCTGCGTAATTACGCCGGAAACCTCGAAGTCAATGCGCGCGGAACGGCGCGAACATCGCCACGATCGCGCGAATCTTTCATCTCGCCACATCATTTTCGCACACAAGCTTTGTGCGGTCAGAAATTTGATAGTGACGACCGATTGGATCGCGATCAACGGTCTGGTGGCCGGCGCTTCGAACTCCAACGGCATGCTCGTCACCGTGAACACCAGCACCGCGGGCACGATCAACGGTACGATCGGCGTGAACTTCACCAGCGCTGGTGCGGTGAACAATGTGAGCAATGGACTTGGCTCACTCGCAGTCGGTAGCGCAGCGTTAGGTGTAAGCGGAACGATCAATACGGTCGCCAACGTCATCAACACGGCCAACCCGGTCGTGAACAACGCGCCAATCAATCTTGGGAACGTTCGCATCAACAGTGCGTCGCCAACGGCATTCGTAAATCTTACCAACCAGACGATGACGCTGCCGCAGGCCGCACTCAACGCCACGATCGCCGGAAACGCACAGATCAACGCTTCAGGGAAGCTTCAACCTGCTGAATCCGGGCGCAACGAACAGCAACAGTCTGCAGGTCGCGATGAACACGTCGACGGCGGGACTAAAAAATGGCACCGCGACGATCAACCTCGTTTCGGACGCGAGCAACGTCGGTAACTGCGCGCCGAACTGTCAGATGGCCCTGCCGTCGCAGAACGTCGCGGTGAATGGCGCCGTCTATCGGACGGCCAACCCGACGCTCAACACGTCTTCCGTGACACTCGTGGCACGCCGCGGTGGTGTCGGGCCGAGTGCTAACGTCAGCGTCACGAACGCATCGCCTGACATCTACACCGAACGCCTCAACGCATCCTTCGGCAGCGCTCCGGCCGGCTTCGCCACGTCGGGCGCCATCACGGGTCTCGCGACGGGCGCAAACAGCACGGTACTCGCCATCGCGCTCAACACGGGAACGGCGGGAGCATTTGGCGGCAACGCGTCGATCAACTACATCTCGAGCGGTGCCGGCACGACTGGCGCAGCGGATGCGAGTGTTGGCACTGGCATTGTGAACGTGATCGGCAAGTATACGAAAGTGCCGTTGGCCAGGTCAACACGAACAACGTGAACTTTGGCATCGTGCATGTCGGCGACGTTATAAGCCCGCTCGGTGTGTCGGTCACGAACGGCGCAGCCGTCACCGCGCTCAACGACGTGCTCTTCGGGGATATCACCACCAGCAGCGCGATGTTCTCGGCCAGCGGTAACCTCGGAAGTGGCGTCGCCACGGGCTCGACGAACGGTTCGTCGCTCGCCGTCGGATTAAACACCACCAGTGCAGGTATCTACAACGGCTCTGCGTCGGTAAATCTCAACAGTCACAACAGCAACATGGCCGATCTCTCACTCGGCAGCACGCCCGTTTTGCTCAAGGCGCAGGTCAACAATTATGCGAAGGCCGCGTTCGCCAAGACCAGCGGTTTCGGTCTCTTCACGCAGGTGCCGGGTGGATTCACTCTGAACTTCGGCTCAGTGGTGCAGAGTACCAATGGATTGCTGGCCGGACTTGGCGTGGCCAATACGGCGACCGGCCCGTCTGATCTGCTCGGCGGTAATTTTGCCTTCGGACCACTGACGGCATTCACCATCAGCGGGCTCGGCGCCTTTACTGGCATCGATGCGGGATTGCTCTACAGCGGCATCGGAATCGGGTTCAATTTGAACACGCTGGGCGCCTTCTCACAGATCATCACCCTCCAGTCGTATGGCTACAACACGAGCGGCTACAACGCGGCGCTCTCCGACGTGAAGCTCACTCTCAGTGGTGTCGTCACGTCGGCCGCTGTGTCGACCGTGCCGGAGCCCAGTACGCTGGCGTTGATGGTTGCGGGCATCGTGGCGCTGGCGGGAATGCAGCGGCGGAAGCGCGCACTCCATTTGAAGTCCATTTGAACTGAATGCGAATGGAAGGACGCGACATGATCTTTTTGCAGCGCGAATAGTCCACGTACGACTCATCCAACAGGCTTTCCAACATGCTTGCTCTATCGACAGGCTTGAGCGGACTTGCCGTCGCTCTCGTTGTCCTCAACGGTTCGCTTGTGATGGGCAACCAGACGCGTCAAGCCGAGATCAGTGCACGACAGGTGGGTGTGCAGCAGACCGCGCACCTGCAGGTGCTGCAGACCGAGATTGCCAAAGCGCTCGCCGATCTCGCCATCAAGAGCAACGACAAGCAGATCCTCGACATGCTCGCGTCGAACGGCATCACGGTTACGCTGAACAATCCGCCTGCAGGTTCTGCCACTCCAGAGAGGAAGCGCTGATATGCCACTACGCGACGAAAGAACGGCACGAGCTATTTCTGCCGATGATGCTGATGGCTGTCGCATTGGTCAGTTGGTTTGGTTTGCAAACCTACGAGCTGGCGGGCAACCGCAAGCAGCTGTCAACACTCATGGCGACACAGGACACGCAGGTCGCGGCCGCGATGAAGATCCGCACCGCCCTGGACAAACTGGCGGCCGACACACAGCGACTCGCGAACGCCGGCAACACCAACGCGCGCGTCATCGTCGAAGAGCTGCTTTACGCCGCAGCGTTGTGTGCGCTGGCCCTCGCGCGAGCCGCACTTCAACTTGGTGACATGAAGCTACGCACGAATTTCGCAAGCACTCACTCCGCGGCATGGTTTGCGCTACTCGGCGCATCCACCATCACCATCGGCTCGCGCCCGCAAGCGGCGTCGCATCAATACGCAGTTCCCGATAGTGGTGCAATTCGTGTGCATTTGCTTGGTCACGCAATCGGAAGCGAGCACTACACCATTCGCCGTGAGGGCAACAGGTTTGCGCTGACGGACACGTTTACGTTCACCGACCGGGGCGGCCGCATTGAACTCGCCTCAACGTTTCAGTACACGCCGACATTTGAACCGCGCCACCTGCATTCCACGGGGAAAACGTACCGCTTCGTCAATGTCGATGCTGATGTCGTAGTGAATGGTGCGCGCGCCGCGGTGCGGAGCCTGGAAGACTCGAGCAGCATTTCCGTTCCGAAATCGTTTTTTACAATAGCCGGATATGCACCACTTGAATTGCAAGCAATCCTCGTTCGGTATTGGGAAACGCACGGCAAACCGGAACGCATTGCAATTGCACCGGGTGACTCTACTGCCATGGTGCAGGTTCAGGATCTCGGCAATACCGGCGTGCTGTTGAAAGAATCGCCGAACATCACGCTCACACGTTACGCGATTGACGGCGTCGCGTGGGGGCGCGAAATCCTGTACCTCGACGCCGACTCCCGGTTTGCAGCGATTGTTACGCGTGCCAACCTGTTGCCGCTTGAAGGAATTCGGGAGGACATCGCAACACGATATCCATCGATGCTCGCGGCAATCTCCGCCGACGCCGCGCGCGCCGAACTCGCATTAGCTGCGCGAACCGCCGCTTCAATTTCCGTTGTGGCTGACGGAACGTTCGCACTTGTCGGTGCGCGCATCATTGACGGCACGCCAGCGCCACCGGTTGAAGACGGTACGGTGATTGTGCGTGACGGTCGAATCGTTGCTGTCGGTCCGCGCACTGCTGTGATCATACCGCCCGGCGTGCGGGTCATTGACATGCACGGGAAGTCCATCATCCCCGGCCTGTGGGACATGCACGCACACGTGGCGCTCCCCGAGTGGGGATTCGCGTATCTCGGCGTTGGCGTCACCACCGTGCGCGACATGGGCGGAGAAGAAAGTTTTCTCGTTCCGTTTCGCGATGCAATTCTTGCGGGAAGGGTGCTCGGACCGCGATTGCTGTTGGCAGGTCTCGTTGACGGAAGCGGTGCTGAAGCGTTCGGTACAGTCTACGCCGACACACCGGAGCAAGGTCGAGCGGTAGTCGACGCGTATCATGCGGCGGGATTTCAGCAGATAAAGTTGTACATGCTCATCAAAGCCGACGTGGCCGGTGCAATCATTAAACGCGCGCATGCATTGGGAATGACCGTGACAGGACACGTACCGCGTTCACTCACACTCGCCGCGATGGTTGACTCGGGTGCGGACAACGTCGCGCACATGCCGCTAAGAGGTGACCCACATAGCGATGGGGTGAAGCAGCAGATTCAAATGCTCGCCGAAAAACATGTCGTTATTGATCCGACCCTGTCGTGGAACGAACTGCTCGGACACTCGATGCAAACATCGTTAACAGCGTTTCAACCCGGCTTCGCAGAAGCACCGTGGCCTCTACGCGCGTCGTACGGCAGCGTTCGAAATGTCGGCGATTCATCTACCGCCAATCGTAACGTGCGCCAGAGTCTCGCGTTGATAAAAGCACTGCATGATGCCGGCGTGCGCATTGTCGCTGGTACCGATTATGGTTTGCCTGGATTCAGTTTACTCCGCGAGCTGGAATTGTATGTTGCCGCAGGATTGTCACCGCTGGATGCGATTCGTTCAGCGACAGCGGTGCCGTCAGAAGTCATGGGGTTGAGTACAGAGACCGGCACCATTGCCGTTGGCAAACGCGCAGATCTCGTCGTGCTAAACGGCAACCCATTGACGGACATCAGCAACGTGCGCCGTGGCAGATGGGTCGTCAGCGCTGGGCGCATGTTCGAAATGACAGCCTTGCGAAGCGCTGTGGGATTTTCGGCAACGAGTGCGCATTGAGTCGTAGATTAACCCCGCTGCCTGGCCGCACCGGCGACGTGGATTGTGATCGCCAAGCAGCAGCATGATGTGATTGTATCAACCTATGGTCGCGGTTTGTGGGTGTTGCGCGACATCACGTTGCTGGAACAGAGTGACGCTGTTGTGGCGGATGCGAGTGTTCGCATTTTTGAGCCACATTCCGGACTACGTCAGGCGCGCGGTGGCAGCGCCGATGTCACCTTCGTACTCAAGGAAACGCCGAAGGATTCCATTCGCGTCGTGGTGCTCGATTCCGTCGGCAACCCTGCGCGTACAATTAAGACTACGGCGCGCGCGGGAACGAATCGTGTGACGTGGGATTTGCGCTACGATACGCCGGGGCAGCCGGCGCTGCGCACCACGCCGCCGGAAAATCCGCACATTTGGGATGAGCCACGATACAAGAACACGAAGACGCGCATTGTCGATCACTGGGGCATTCAACAGGTGCAGCGCGCGGGCGCATTGGCGGCACCGGGTCGTTATCGCGTGCGAGTCGTGGCTGGTAATGACAGCAGCGTGCAGACGTTTGTGGTGATGAAAGATCCGAAAATTGAAACCACTGCAGCGGAACTCGCAGCGTCAACAAGCGCGCAGGTGCGCACGGTGTCGGCAATCAACACATCGGTGGACGTAATCAATCGGCTGGAAATTCTGCGCAAACAAATTGACGACTTGCGCGGCAGCGACACGACGTCGGCGGAACACAGGGCATCGTTGGCGACGATGGATCAGAAGGCGATGGACGTGGAGTTGCTGTTGCTGTCGCGCGAAGAGCTGCACTCCGACGACAAGTGGTTCACCGAACGACAAGGCTTACATGGCCCTGTTGTGGCTCTCTGCTGAACTTGGGACTGGCGCCGGCGACGTTGCTGGTGGCGCTGAGTTCCGGCCCACTGATGCGCAATTCGCTACGCTGGGCGAACTCGAAACTGAAGTGACTGCCGCCCGGAGTGCGTTCAGAAAATTCATGGACAACGATGTAAAGGCGTTCAATGCCGCGATGAACGGAAAACTTGTTCGTTTGTCAGATGAGTTGCCGAAGCCACAACCGAAGGCGGTGTTTGTGCCGTGACGAGCGCGGCGCGATGCTCCGCTGTCACAGCCTACCAGGACGCCAAGAGCGATGCACAGAACAGCAGCGTAGCTTTGAAGTATCGAGTCGTTTCACGTCTCACCCCGAGCGCTCCCATGTTGTCGATCCTGTTTGGACTTTCACTCGCGCTCGCCTCTGTGCCCGCCCCTCTTACGCCGTCGGCTGGCGCGGCCGTTCCCGCTGACACCGGGCATCTCGATGCGGGTGGTGGCATTCGGCTGTACTACTACGTGCTGGGCGGCGCGCATCGCGACACGATCGTACTTGTGCATGGTGGACCCGGACTGAGCTCGTCGTATCTGCAGCGGGATCTCGACTTCGTGGCCGCCCGTCACACGGTCCTGTTGTACGATCAGCGCGGTTCGGGGCGCTCAACCCTGGTCGACGATTCGACAAAGATTTCGATGGCGCTGCACGTCGCCGATCTCGATGCGGTGCTCAACCGCTTTCGCATCGCGCACGCGAATCTGTACGGACATTCGTGGGGCGCGGGACTCGTCGCCAACTACATCGCGGTGCATCCGTCTACCGTGCGCCGAGCAATACTCGGCTCCGCCATTCCGCCGCGCCGTTCGCCGTACATGGCGCAGTTCGGTACGCAGTTGACCGCGTGGGCTAATGGCGCAACCAAGACTCGTCTCAATGAGCTCGCGCGCGCGCGTCAGAATGCGGCCGATCCTGTCGCGGCATGTCGCGCGTATTGGGGTCTGTTCATTCGCGGTTATTTCGCCGACACGTCGACGATCAAGACCATGCGCAGCGATATCTGCGACGATCCGCCAGCGTCACTCTCGAATCACGTCAACGCCTGGACGCTTGGCCCCGAAGGCTCGTGGGATTGGCGCAAGTTGCTCGCGCACACCAAGGTGCCGATCACGGTGGTCCATGGATCGGGCGATCCGATCCCGATGGATGCGGCGAAGGAGTGGGTCGCGTCAATTCCGAACGCCAAACTCATCGTGCTTCAGGGCGCTGGTCACTTCCCGATGGTGGAGCGGCCGAAGGCATTGCTCGACGCGATGGAAACGACATTCTTTAGTGGCGCGAAGTAGACGGACACTTACTGTAACTCGCCGCACTCCCTCCACTGCCTTCTATGCTCAACGCCCGTACGCTCATCGCCGCGTTCGTCTTCCCCATCGCACTCGGCGCACAAACCACACTCGACAAGAGCGAGACGGCCTTGCGTGGTGAAGTTGCAAAACGTCGCGACGATCAGATCTCGTATCTCGAAAAGCTGGTCAACATTCCGAGTGGCACACTCAACGTGACCGGCGTGCGCGAAGTGGGCCGCGTGATTGGTGCGACGCTCGATTCGATGGGATTCAAGTCGCAGTGGGTGGAAGTTCCGGGCGACATGAAGCGCGCAGGACATCTCGTGTCGACGCACGTGGGCAAGGCGGGCACGCCTCGCATTCTCCTCATTGGTCATCTTGACACCGTCTTTGAAGGTCCGAACCAGCGTTTCGAACGCGTCGACACGATCGCGAAGGGTGCGGGTTCGAATGACATCAAGGGCGGCGATGTCATCATGATCTACGCGCTCAAGGCGATGCAGGCGGCTGGAACGCTCAAAGACTTGAACGTCACGATCGTCATGACGGGCGACGAGGAGTATCCAGGTGAGCCGTTGAGAATCGCGCGCGCGGCGCTCACCGATGCGGCGAAGCAGGCCGATCTCGCGCTCGCGTTCGAAGGCGGTTCACGCACGCAGGCCACGATCGGTCGTCGTTCCGCGAGTGGCTGGGTGCTGAAAGTTGGAGGACAGCAGGGACACTCGGGCGGTGTTTTTCGCAACGGTTACGGCGCGATTTACGAAGCGGCGCGGATACTTGATGAATTCCGTCGCGAACTCGCCAACGAAAAAGACCTCACGTACAATCCTGGCACGATCGCCGGCGGATCGAACGTGACGTACGACTCGCTCACACAAAGCGGCACTGTCGCGAGCAAGACCAACATTATCGCACCGATCACGTGGGTGCAGGGCGATCTGCGCGCGATGGACCCTGAGCAGATCGTCCGCGCGCAAGCAAAGATGAAGGAGATCGTTGCACGTCATCTGAAAGGGACCACCGCCGAGATTTCATTCGCCGAGGGCTACCCGCCGATGGCCGTCACGCCCGGTGGCGAGAAGCTGCTCACCTTCTACAGCGACGCGAGCGCGGCACTCGGCTACGGCGCGCTCAAGGCCAGCGATCCCGCGCTGCGCGGTGCTGGCGACCTGAGTTTTGTCGCACCGTTCATCGATGGCGTTGAAGGACTTGGTGCGCTGGGCAGTGGCGCACATTCGCCGAACGAATCGGTGAATCTGCCTGCGCTCACGATGCAGACGGAGCGCGCGGCGGTGATGCTGTATCGGTTGTCGAAGGAGAAAGCGGAGAACGTGCGTCGCAAGCCAAAGATGTAGCGAATGTTCCGTGCGATTCTCGAGCGGCAGCGCGCTGATCACCAGCTACAACGCCGAACCCCCGCCCGCCAATCGCACCCGCAGAAAATGCGTCCGCTCATTAGGCGGCAACGCCAACAGTCTCCGAATTTGCTCCACCAACGCGCGATCGCTCTCCAAACGCAGCGCAGATTTTTGCTCCGGCGGTTCAGCCGTTTTCTTGCTCTTCAAGCGTCCTCCGCAAATCGGCAGCACTGCGAGATCCTGTTCGCGGCCCGCACGTTCTTTGCTGCGAATGATATCCCGCAAGTCAGCGACGCGTACCTCGTATTCGCCGAACTGCACGAGCAGCGCGCGCGACCGCATTGACTCGTACGAACGAATGCCGTCGATCTTCGCCATGAAATCGAGCTGCAGTCCGTCACGGTCACGGGTAATTCGATAGAGCTGCGACGCTGGATAAAACGGACGGAGTATCATCGCAACAAGATCGGCAGCAAGCGCCTTCAACTTTCGCAAATTCGTGCTCGTTTTGCGAAACATGAAATCGATATCCATCGTGGTCACCGGCGACCCCTGAATGGCGGCCGCCGCATTCCCAATCATCACCACGTCAAGGCGATGCTTGGTGAGCAAGCGTGCAACCAGCGAAAGCATCGGCGCGGCATTCATCCTACAAAACTAACGATCGCCCTCTTCGCACAACTACTGCGGCTACGCCGCAATCGTCGCCACGTCAATCACAAACCAATACTTCACGTCGCTCTTGAGCATGCGCTCGTACGCGACGTTGATATCCTTGGCGACAATCACTTCGATATCCGACACGATCCCAGGCGCGGCGCAAACATCCAGCATCTGCTGCGTTCCCTGGATGCCACCAATCGAAGATCCCGCCAAACGCTTGCGGCCCATAATGCATTGAAACACCTGCGGCGGCGGACGCGGTGTAGGTGAACCACCAAGTCGTACCAGCGTGCCGTCACGTCGAAGGGCCAGCCCCATTCCCAACTACTCACGTAACCCGGAGGAGCCGTCTGCAGCGTCGCTTAAGGCTTCTAGGCGAGTCAATGAAATAACCCTAAGGGTTAAAGCCACATATTGACAATATGCCCAAGATGTATATCGTTTGATATGCGAGTCACCTTCCGCAACGCCGACTTGGAGCGACTGGAGTGCGACCCCGCATTCACGGCGGGATTCGGGCCGGACGTGGTGAAGGTATTCCGGAAGCGGATCGGGTTCCTTCGGCAATCCGTCGATGAGCGCGATCTCTACGCCATGAAAAGTCTGCACTTCGAGAAGTTACAAGGCGACCGCCGACACCAGCGTTCAATTCGCCTGAACGACCAGTATCGACTGATACTGGCGTTCGAGACCGACGAGCACGGAAAACTGGTAGTCGTGATCGAGGTGGTGGACTATCACTGAGTGTATACGGGAATGCGGCGCAGCGCGCTGGTCAATGATCACATCACAATATCCTTTCTTGCTTTGGGTTTCTGTGCTGCACGCTGAACCGCAGAACGATCAGAACATCAGAGGGGGAAGACATGACAAATAGCGCAGCCGAAGTATTCTCGCCGGGGGACTACCTGCGCGAAGAGCTGGAGGCGCGTGGATGGACGCAAGAGGAGTTTGCCGAAATCCTCGGTCGCTCGCTCAAACAGGTGAACGAAGTGCTACAGGGCAAGGCAGCAATCACGGCACCGTTCGCGCAGGTCATCGGCGCGGCGCTCGGCACGAGTGCAGAGGTGTGGCTAAAGCTCGAGAACGCGTACCGGCTTGCCCAGACGACGCCTGTGTTATCCCTAGTCGAACGAAAGGGACGGCTACGGAAAGAATTTCCAGTGCGCGAGATGCAGAAGCGCGGCTGGATTTCGAGGACCGACTCGATCGACGATCTTGAGCGCAGCGTCTTCAAGTTCTTCGAAGTCTCCGGATTCAACGAACAAAGCCCACTGGCGTACGCCGCGAAGCGTTCTGACTACGTCGGTGAACTGACGCGTGTACAAGAGGCCAACGTGCAGCGTGTTCGTCAGCTTGCACGGTCGGTGCAGGCTGCGCCATACAGAGAGGAGTTGCTGCGTGCGTGCATAGGCCGTCTGCGAACGCTGTTGGTGTCGCCCGAGGAGATTCGTCAGGTGCCGCGCCTCCTCGCTGAAGCCGGGGTGCGCTTCGTGATCTGCGAACCGTTCGCCGGGTCAAGGTTGGATGGGGTGTGCACATGGTTGGACGAGAAGTCACCAGTGATTGGCATGACGTTGCGTCTCGATCGGATCGACAATTTCTGGTTTGTACTGCGCCATGAGTGCGAGCACGTGCTGCGACGAGATGGCATTGACGCTGGTGTCGTCGGAGCGGTTGTCGACGACAACCTCGGCGACGGCGCTGAAACGAATCTTTCAGCGCATGAAGTCGCGGCGAACCTTGCTGCAAGCGACTTCTGCGTCCCAGAGGAAAAGCTCACCAACTGGATGGCTCGCGTTGGGCCGCTAATATCGCGCGATAAAGTTATTGGATTCGCTGCGACCATTGGCGTGCATCCCGGGATCGTGGTGGGGCGGTTACAGCGTCGGATGAATCGCTGGGATCTGTTTCGTCCGCTGCTAGTCAAAGTACGACATCTCGTGACAGCGACGGCGCTCACGGATGGATACGGACACGTGTTGGCATAGGGAGCTTGAAATCATGGAGCAGCGGACCCCCTACCGGAATACTCGCATCACCGCGAGCACCACCATCACAATCAACAGCACGCCAGCCACCGAAAAAAATCGCGTCGAAAATAATCCGGAACGCGACGAGTACGCTTGTGCCATCGGCTCCGCAATCACCGGCATTGCACCAGTCTCCTGCACACTACGGACAAGCACGCCATCAAGTATCGCGACAAGGTGTTCCGCGCGCTGCGGTCGATGCTCCGGCAATTTTTCCAAGCACTGCATAATCAGCGCCGTCAGCTCGATCGGGAGCGTGGGATTGCGCGCACTCAATGCTTCTGGCACCTCGCGCGCATGCGCGGCCATCTGCGCGACCAGACTGCGTCCTTCAAAAGGCGCCGTGCCGCTGAGTAGTTCATACGCCACCACACCCCACGCATAAATATCCGCGCGCGTATCAACCAACGGGTCGCCAGACGCCTGCTCAGGCGACATGTACTGCGGCGTACCAAGCGCGATGCGTTTCGTCGTGAGCTTTTGCGCGGTACCGTCACCTTGAGCTCCGCCTGCATCAATCAGTGCCTTCGCAACACCAAAATCCGCAATCATCGCGACGTCACCCGAAAACAAAACATTCTCGGGTTTGATGTCGCGATGCACCACGCCTTTTCCGTGCGAATACGCCAACGCACTGGCCATTTCACGCAAGGTATGGATGGCGTCAGCGACCGGCATGTTATGACCAGCGCCAATGCGCTCGCGCAGCGAAGCGCCGCCCAGATACGGCATTGCGAACCACGGCAGACCATCGGCATAACCGGTAGCGAGCAGCGGCACGATGTGCGGGTGCTGCAACCGTGCGGCAACGTCGATCTCTCGCTTAAAACGCGCGACCGAAACTCCCGCCGCCAAATCCGGCGGCAAAATTTTCAGCACGACATCTCGGCCATGCAAATCATCCGTCGCGCGATACACACGCGACATCCCACCACCGCCCAACTCTCGGCTAATCGTATACTGCCCGAGCACCGCTTTCTGCAGGCGCGCTGTCAGATCTTGCGCGGCCATGGTCACTCCTGACATGAGACACACCGACCAGCTTGGTCTCTCTAAAGATCGTCGGCGCTCGGACGAATTCTGTGCGCTGTCGCACAAAGTTACGTCATTGTCGCGCCCGCTACGGCTTCTTTTTGCGTTCTGAGGCCAAAGAGCGGTAGTACTCGTCGATCATCGCCCGGTATTCCGCAGGCACCGCGGCCTGAGCGCCGAGTGCCGGTCGACCTTCAGCGCCGAGGCCGAGGGTGCGGTATAAGGAGAACTCAAATCCTTTGAGGCCTTCAAGCATCGCTGCTTGCAACGCTTGAAGGGTTTTTGGATCGTTAAATGGTTTTCCGCTTTCCAATTCACGCATGTTCGCGATCGCACGATCAAGTTCTTTCGTGTCGACACCCTGCTTGGCCAAGTCGCCGCGCAACGCTTCGGCGTTCTCGCGACGGAGTCGGAATTCACGGGCGAACTGTTGCGCTTCACCGGGTGGCATGGCGCCAGTCGGCACCGAGCCTGGCATGCCTCCGCTCGCTGCGTTGTTCGGCGCACCACGGCCACCACCCTGTTGCGGTTGTCCGCGACCTTGGCCTTCCCCCTGCTGCTGACCCTGACCTTGCCCCTGCTGTCCTTGCCCTTGTTGTCCTTCGCCCTGACCTTGTGTCCCTTGTTTCCCTTGTTGGCCTTGTTGCCCTTTGCCCTGCTTCGCACGGTCCGCCACGCGTTCGCGTAACGATTCCAGCCCCTTCACCAAATCGCGCGTTTTATCCAACGCTCGCTCCTGCCGCGTTGTCGCCGACTCTCCTTGCATTGCACCAGCGGCCGCACCAAGACGATCCGCAACATCTTTGAGATTGTCCGCAATCTGTCCCTCAAAAGAATTCGCGTATTCGGGCGACCCACCACGCATCACGTTCTTCGAAAAATCAATTTTGTCTTTGATGCGCGTATCACGAATCGCATCCGCCGCAGCACCAATTTGCCCCGCGGCCTTCGGCTGATCCTTACGTCCATCGCGCGCCACACGATCCGCATCAGTTTCCAACTTCTGCACGTCTGCACTGAGCAAATCTTTCTTCTCGGCGAGACGACGTTGCTGTTCTGCACGTTGCTCACCGGCCGCGCCATGCATCGCCGCGACGCCGTCGGCAATCTCGCGTTGCCGCGCCTCAAGATCTTTCGCCTTGTCGGCAAGTTGCTGAATACCCTTGTTCGTGCTCGCCGTTTTCGTGCCCTCCAGTCCACGTGTTGCACGTTTTAACTCGTCCAACGCGGCAGCACCCTGCGACGCTGATCCACTCGCCGCACGTTTCATCGCATCCGCTGCTTGCTGCATCTTCTGCGCAGCGTCGGCCAATTCCCGAGAGTTTTGCTCACGCGACAAACGTTCCAATCGACGCGCCTCTTCTTCCGCTTGCTTCGCCAATTCACGTTGCGCACCACCACCGCCACCCGCGCTCGACTCGCGACCTAATCGCTCACGCAGCGCGTCTGCCATACGCTGCATACGATCGTTCTCTTGCTGCTGACGTTGCGCCAACTGCTTTAACCGTTCAAGTGATTCGTCAACGGCCTTCTGCGCTTGGGGCGCTTGCTGCGACTGTTGCTGCACGGCCTCGTACTGATTTTTTAACTTGTCCGTTTCCAGACCAAATAAGTCCGCGAGATCCTCTGCCTTTTGCTGCTTCCCACCACCACCGCCGCCGCCACCGCCCCCTTGCTGACCGATCTGCACTTGCACGTCACGATACAACGCCTCGGCGCGCTGCAAATGCTGCAACGCCTTTTGTTCGCCGGGAAGTGCATCGCGACCAAGTTGACGTCCAAGACGCTCTTCTGCGTCTTTTAAGTCGACAACCGCCGTGACGAGTTCTTTCTGAATTTTTGCAAATGTTGTATCACTCGTTGCAACACCGCGATCCGTCATGCGCTTGGCGAGACCCGCGACATCCTCGCGCAACCGTCCTTCGGCGATAGTCAGCGTCGTGATATCCTCACGACGTTTCTTCGCTCCCGTCGCACTGCTGTCGCGTAACCAATTGAACGTGCCCGCCACCACATCACGTTGGCGTGCAACAAATCCGTCGGGTGAATCCTGCCCACCACCCCCACCACCGCCTCCACCACCTTGTTGTTCCGCCTGTTTGTAATTCTTAGACAGTGGACGCACCTCAAGAAAATAGACGTCGCTACTTCCGACATGTCCGGCGCCATCTTTTGCGAGCGCGTTATAGGCGACGAGATCACCCGGCTCTAGACCTAATTCTTCGAGAAAGAGCGTGTGTGCTCCTCGTGCATCACGGGGTTTGCGCGACAAACTATCCGTGATCGGCACACGTTTTTCTTCGCCACCATTGACGCGATATCGCAACTCCAGCGATGTCACGCCCAGATCGTCCGACGCACGCACCGCGATCGTGACCTCATCGGTGTTGGCAACTTTGGTGTCGCGTCCCGGCGATTCGATCGAGACAGTTGGCGGACGGTCCGGAATCGCATCGACAACATATTGCACCGCTCCAGCTACGGTCGCACCATCAGCCGTGATGAGATCGACACGATAAAATCCGCTGTGGCTCACCGTAAATGATCCCATCACAGTCGACCCAGTGTCGATCGCCATGGCGACGGTCGTGCCATCGTCGAACTGCAACACGCCGCTCTTCACCGCACGCGTCACTGCTGCATGCACGACTACGGTTGTCCCCACAACGGCCGCAACATCACCACCATCGGCGATATGCTCGACCGGTAGGCCACTGTATGCGGGAAAGCGTAGGTCGAGCGCAATGAGTTTCACGGCCGGTAAATCACTCACGCGCAGTGTGTACGTGGGCGATCGTACGTCGGCAGATTCGACGTAATACTCCGCGGGCTTCACGAGATCAAACATGCGTCCGCGAAATCCGGTGGAGTCGGCATCGCGCGACATTGGCAATCGCACCCACTCGCTTGCGCTATCGGGGCGAAACACCAACTCTGCACCGTCAGCCGCAAAACCAACAAGCGATGCGTGCACTTCCAACGCACTACCTCGAGGCACCGTGGCGTTACCCGGGAGCACGCGAACGGTGCGCATCGGAGTCGCCGCTTGCGCGGTGCTCCACGGCACAAACAACAACCGTGCGCTGTCGCGCAAGCCGATCGGACCGAGCGCAAACATGGCCACCGCAACAACGGTCAGCGCACCAAGCGCTTTCGACGCACGCAACATGCGCGGACGCTCTAACGCAGCGCGTTCCTGCAACGGACGAATGGCCGCGCTCGCACGCGTCATCAAACGTGCGGCAAGGGCGCTCGATGCGCGTTCAGGTTCTGGTGTATGCGCTTCCTGCACGGCCGAGATGAGCGCTTGCTTGAGCTGCGGTGCGCGTTCCTCAACATA
>JANYHT010000070.1 GCA_025358925.1 Gemmatimonadaceae bacterium
GACGCGCGGCGGCGAAGATTGTTGATGGCCATAACGTAGAGGTTCATGAAGTACATGGGGAAGGCTCGGCGAGCGAGCAGCCGGTGGGCTACATCATCGCGATAGATGGAGTGATGCGACAGCAATATGAGCTGACCTACAGCGCGAACCGCAAGAAGGTGGCTTCGGTACGAGCACTACTCTTTGATACGACGGGCAGAGTTGAGGCCGAGCAGGTGAGTGATGTTAGTGAACTCTCCGTCACGAACCGCATCTCAGTTGTCGGACAGGCTGACCTTCAGAGGTCTGTCGGCAGACTGCTTCGTGGCGTAGCTAACCTTGTGCTACCTGACCAGCTTCATGCACAGTCTCCCAACAGTGATCCGTGCAAAAGCGAGAGGCAAAACTACGAGCTAACTGGAGACCTTATCCTAGCCAACGCGCTTTTAGTAGGCACCCTTACTATTGGATGCACTATCTTTCCTCCAACATGTACCGTTCTGGCTGGAGCCCTTGTTGCTATGGTTGCTCTAGCCGCAACATTCGCTTTTTGGAGTGGGGAAGTAAGCAACTGCCGAGTTGAGTTTCCCTCCTGCCCAGGACCCAGCTGGGGAAGCAACTATCAGTGCCCCCCGACTGGCGTCGGCGGCGGTAGTGGCGGCGGCACTGGCAACAACGGCGGCACTGGTGGTTCGACAGGAACTGGTTCAGGTGGGATATACTGCCGGTGGGTCGAATACTTTGATCAGTTTGACACGGGCGGAGGTGTAACTACGGACATCTGGACCTGCACATTCATATAACAGCTCTCGGGGGGTTTCCGTGCGACGTGTCGCTTCCACGCTGATGTTGTGGGCGATGTTGTGGGCTATGATTTGGTGGTTTGGCCATTTCCTCTTTCGCCACCCGGAGTGGAAAGAGGAGGTTTTCTTGCCAACGCTTGTGGGCCTCACGCTTGGGTCTGTTGGTTTTGTTTGCGGGGAGATGGCCAGGGTTGCCCGAACGAGGCGCAGGTGGACTGCTATGGCATTTTGGCTCAGCATTGTATTGGGTTCCGTGGTGCTGCTGGCTGGGTCAGATGTCGTCAGAACGATTGCCGTTGGCCATGGGCTAAGAACTGGTCTTACAGCTATCCTGACGGGATTCGTACCATTCCTCGTGCTATATCGGCGGCGAACGAGGACTTTTGCGTAGCCAACGACTGCTAGGGGTTGATTAGTTCGAGCGGGGTGGCCAGAGGATATTGGCCACCCCGTTCTATTGACGACTGCGTGAGCCGCCCCCGACTTTTCCGGAGACTGTTTTACTTGAATACCAACTCGGCGCGTCCCGAAATGATGTGATACTGTGCTTCAAACTCCGCCGACGGCAACTAGCCCCCGCGGAATCCAATCCTGGTACGGTCGCCCCATACCATCAACGGAGACGACCCATGAAACGGGCATTTCACAGTGCCACTGAGAGCACCGATGTCCACACGCGCATCATTGCCCGCATAACCGCCGATTTAGAGCGCGGCGTGCGCCCGTGGGCGCGGCCCTGGAATGCTGGCCATCTCGATGGCCGCATCATGCGCCCGCTGCGCTACAATGGCCCGCCCGATTCCGGCATCAATGTGCTGATGCTCTGGCTCGCCGCCGAAGATAACGGCTTCGCCTCACCGACATGGATGACGTGCAAGCAAGCACAGGAACTCGGTGGCCATGTACGCAAGGGTGAGCACGGATCGCAGGTGGTGTACGCCAGTAAAGTCACGAAGACCGAGCACGCCGAGGATGGCAGCAAAGTCACGCGCAATATCCCCTATCTCAAAGGCTACACGGTTTTCAGTGTTGACCAGATCGACGGATTGCCTGAGCAGTACCACGCGCGACCGCCGCCGCCGAAATTTCTGACGACCGTCGAGCGCATCGAGTATGCCGATGCGTATTTCGCGGCGACGAAGATGCAGGTTCAGTATCGCGGAAATCGCGCGTTCTACAGCGTCTCGAATGACTTCGTTCAAATGCCCTCGATTGAAACGTTCCGCGATGCCGAGAGCTTCTACGCGATGCTCGGCCATGAATGCATGGCGGTGGCGTGAATGGTGGCGGATCGAGCGGCGTGAGGCGTGGTGAGAGCGTTCTGGCGGAGAGGCTGGAGCAATGGTCTTGAGGGTCGAGCGTGGCGAGGGAAAGCGGTGCGTGGGGCGACGTTGGAATCTTGTTGCGGAAAGGCGATGGATTGGGCAATGTTCGGTAGCATGGGAGTCGGGTGGCGATGGTGAGGGTGTGGGTGTAATGATCGAGGGTGAGGGTGCACCAGTGTCGTGTTGGGGCGTGGTGTGCGAGGGTGGTGCAGAGTCGGCGGGTGAGTTCGCGAGAGTCGGTGGTGGTGGCGGAGTTGGCGTGTGGGGCGAGTGTGGCGCAGAGGAGTCGCATGGCGCCGGGGCCGCGTGTGACGGTGGCCTTGGTGATGAGTGTGTGGATGCCGATGGTGCGGCGGGCGTGTGGCGTGATGGGGTTTGGTGTGTTTAGGAAGCCGAGTGTGCGCGCGATGGGTTGGAGCGCGTGGAGGGAGTCGGCTTGGGTGAGCAGGTTGGCGGCGGCGCGGATGGTGAGCACGCGTGATGATGTGGTGCGTATTAGGGATTAGGGATTAGGGATTAGGGATTAGGGATTGAGATGCGGTACATTCGACGATGTCATGCGCACGTGTCGTAACGTCACGTCAACCGGAACGTCGCTATGCGCACGTGTTGGATGAACGGATCGTTTGTGGACGAGGCACTCGCGACCATTTCCATTTTTGATCGCGGTCTGTTGTTTGGCGACGGTGTGTACGAGGTAGCCGCCATCCTCAACGGCCACGTGCTCGACGCTGACCTCCACCTCGCTCGTCTTCATCGTTCGCTGCGTGCGATTGGCATGACGTCATCGATGACGTCAGAGGCATGGCACGATGTGATGCAGTCGCTCGCTGAGCAGAATGCGATTGTCGAAGGACTGGTATATTTGCAAGTCACGCGTGGTGTGGCGGAGCGCGACTTTCCGTTTCCCACTGATACGCCGCCGACGATGTTTGCGTATGCGCGCCCAAAAGTACTGAGCGCGGATCCGCACGCAAACGGCGTGCGCGTGCAGACCGTGGCGGATTGGCGGTGGATGCGGCGCGATATCAAGAGCACGTCGATGCTTGCACAAGTACTCGCCAAGCAAGAAGCGCGAGCGGCGGGTGCGTATGAGGCGTTGCTGCACGAAGACGGCGTTGTGACCGAGGGCGGTGCGAGCACGTTCTGGATGGTGCAGCGCGGCATTGTCATAACGCGTCCACTCTCAAGCAAAGTCCTGGCCGGCGTCACGCGTGATATCACGATCACACTCGCTGCAACACGTGGTATCTCCGTGGAGGAGCGCGCCTTTACGGTCGACGAGGCGCGCGCCGCTGATGAGTGCATGCTGTCGAGTGCCACCGGTTTTGTGTTGCCGGTAACGCATATCGACTCGCAGCCGGTGGGGACTGGAGAGGCTGGACCGATTGCAAAACAATTGCGCGCGGCGCACTTCGCACGCGCTTCCGCGAGATCACAGTTTTGACTGGGCTGGTCGTGCGCTTGTTATCTCATCGCGCGCCGTCAAAGTAGTCCACGATGCGGCGAGCGAGTGCGCCAATGCGATCCTCTGCTTCTCCGTAGTTGCCTGTGATGTTGTTCGCACAGATCGCTACGATCACTGGCCCGGATTTTGTGTACAGAATCCCGACGTCATTGGCGAGCAACGGAGGCCAGTCGCCCGTCTTGTGCGCGACCGGAATCTCGAGGTAGTGCGGCAAGCGTCGATCACCCGCGAGTTGCATTCGCATCATCGTCAACATCAGATCACATGACGACTGACTCGCCAACGGCGCGTCGCGCACCGTGCCGTCCTGACAGCGCTGCAGGCGCTCCAACAGCCGACCGACCGCACGCGGCGTGATCTCCCCAAGCCAGTACATCTTCTTGTTCGCGACCGCGTCACGAGGATTTATCGTGTACCCCGGCTCGAGCACCTTTGCAAAGACCTGCGCGACCGTGTAGAAAAGCTTCATGCCGCCGCCGTTCGCTGCGATCCACGTGTTCACCCGATCAACTCCGCCCACCTGCGCGATCGCGAGGTCGGTCGCGGTGTTATCCGAGGTGATCACCATTTGCGCGAGCACGTCGCGATACGTCGGTTGAAGTCCAGCGTCGAATCGCTGCAGAACGCCGGTGCCACCGCGCTTGCTCTCCGCCGTAATGGTGAGGCGCGTCGCGAGTGACTGCGTGCCGGCGTCCACCTGCTGCATGGCGAGCGCGAGAATCGGCAGCTTGATCACGCTGGCCGAGTTGAAGGCGTCGTCCGCGCGAACGCCAGCCTCCTCGCCTGTGGTGAGATGCTTCACGTAAACACCGAGCGACCCCGGATACCGCAACGCCTCGGCAGCGAGGAGGCGAGAGAGTCCCGTTGCGACCGATGACTGTGCGAGCGCGAAGTTTGGGCACGCGAACAGGAGGGTGGGAAGCAAGCGACCTAGCAAGCGACTTAGCACGCGAGTCATAGCGTTTCACACGTCGTGAAAAAGATCATGTACAAAGCGCCCTCGGGAAATCAAACCAGAATTTGTCAATGTGCTTGCTGATCGTTCACTTATCCAGTCCGAGCTCGATGTAGATCGGCTGTGGTTAACCAATGCCAGCAAAACGTTCAACTATCGCGCGACATACGCGCGCCCCTTCCATCGCACATTTCTCCCCCGCGCAACCGCGGCAACACAAATCCAAAGCAACACCAACCCACCAAGCGGTGCGAGCACTGCGCGCCACGCCGACTCGCGATTGAGCCGATTCGCGATGGCAAATGACGTCAAGACACCGACGGATGCGACGCAGCTCCAAATGATCCCGCGCAGCGCCCACGGTGTTCCAAATATCAGCGCCACAACGCTCGCCAGCAACACAGCGAACGGCAGCAACATGCCCAAGGGAAACGTCAACAGCGCCACTGGGTAGATCGCACGACCAAAGGCACCACCGCGCATCGCAAAACGACCACCAGCATACACATTTTTTCCCCACCCTTGCACCAACGCACCAAGTCCGTCGTACATCCGCACGCGCAATTGCTGCACGCCCAATGCCAGCGACACGCGCAGCCCCTGTGTCCAAATCGCTTGCGCCATCATCACATCTTCCGCAACGAAATCTCGAACAGAAAAATGTCCGCCAATCGCATCGTACGCCGATCGTGACAGCATGAAACATTGTCCGTTCGCAATGACATCGCTCGCGGTTGTTGCACGCTCCATCGCCGCACCACTACCATATCGCGTGAGGATGAGCGTAAAAACCGACGGCTGCACCGCGCGTTCCCAAATGGTTTCCATGAGCTGCCGACCAGCGACCGACATCAACTCCACGCCACGCGCAGCGCGCAAGCGTACCGTACGCGTGATGAGATCTGGTGCGTGCCGAGTGTCGGCATCGATGAACAGCAACAACTCGCCCGTTGCTTGCGCCTGACCCGCTTGACACGCCCACTGTTTCCCAAACCAACCCGGTGCTAAGTCCGGCGCACGTACGAGCGTAAACCGCATGTCACCTACCGCAGCGTCGCGCGCCAACTGCGCCGTGTTGTCGGTCGAATGATCGTCGACAACAAAGAGTTCGAGATTCGGCCACGTGCTACTCAACACCGAACGCACACATGACGCGATATGCGCGGCCTCGTTTCGCGCAGGCAAAATCACCGAGACGCGCGGCGCATCCTTGGCCAATGGCGGCGTGTCATCCACGTCGTCCAACGACGCAGTGTTGCGCAGCCGCCCAGCAACAAGTGCGGGTGAAATCCACCACGGCAGCGCGGTGAGAATTGCGACGGAGACGGAAAGCACGATGCTTGGCACGTGATCAAACATGAACACTGCGCACCGCGCCGCACAGCGCGAGCACAAAACCACCGCATCTCGTGGCACGCTTGATACAGACGAGGTACGTTGCAGGATGACTTCCTCCAGTGGCACTGCGTTGCTTGAGCCACCACGATTGGCGTTCGGGGCGCGTGTCGCACTCATTGCGCCGTCCGGACCGTTGCGCAATACAGACGAAGTCGCAAAAGCGGAAGCGACTGCGCGCTCGTTGGGCTGGGAACCAGTTGTGGGGACGCATGTACACAGTCGCGACGGATATTTCGCGGGCGATGATGCCACGCGATTGCGCGACCTCATGTGGGCGTTGACTGACCCTCGCATTGACGGGATCTGGTGCTTGCGCGGCGGGTATGGCGCCGCACGACTCCTGCCACACATTATGAGCGACACCATACGTTCGCACCCCAAAGCCTTGTTGGGCTACTCCGATATTACCGCGCTGCATGCCGCATGGGGTGGTGCCGGACTCGTGAGTTTTCACGCACCAACGGCGCGCGCCACGCTCACTGAATTTTCGCGGGAGTCGTTAGTGCGCACAGTGCAGCAAGGCGGGGACGGCTGTGGCTCGCTCGGCGACTGTATGGTGTTGCGTGAGGGTGTCGCGACGGGAAAACTGGCGGGTGGCAATCTTGCGCTTGTTGCTTCACTCTCTGGTACGCCATGGGCGATTGACTTTCGCGGGGCCATCGTCGTGCTCGAAGACATCAACGAAGCGACCTATCGCATCGATCGCATGTTGACGCAATTGCGACTGAGTGGTGCGCTTGCCGAATGCGTGGCACTGGTTTTTGGGCAGTGTACGGGGTGTGTTGAGGACACCGACGACGGATTTCGCACCCTTGAGGCCGTGGTGCGCGAGTGCGCGGAGTTGGTGGGTGTGCCGTCCGTGATTGGTGCGCCGTTTGGTCATATCGCGAACCAATGGACATTACCCCTTGGTGCATTGGCTACGCTTCATACACGAAAAGGCACACTCACTGTGCATCGAGCGTGAGTCAGCGACGCTTCCCTGCCGTATGTTCTTTCCAGCGTTTCAACATATTTCCGACTACTCTAGGGCTTTATGAAGACCGCACAGCAGTTATTCGCCGAAGCGAAAACAATGGTAAGCGAAGTAACCGCGCGCGAAGTGCAGGATCGGATCGCGCGCGGCGACGATTTGGTGCTCATCGACATTCGTGAGCAGCAGGAATGGAATTTGGGTCACGCAGCGACCGCCATTTACATCGGCCGTGGCGTACTGGAAAGCCAAATCGAAGCGCGTGTGCCGCGCGACGCGCACGTGGTGTTGCTGTGCGCGAGCGGCAATCGCTCGGCATTGGCAGCGCGCACGCTGCAAGAGATGGGATACTCTGATGTTGCGTCGATGGCTGGCGGATTTCGTGATTGGGTGGCGACCGGCGGCGAGGTAGCGGACTGAACGCTGACGCTCTGCAAGCCCGTGCAGCCGCACTTACACGCGCGCTGACAAATTCACGCGTCGCCGTGCTCGCCACGCGACTGCGCCAGCACGTGCCGCGCGAAGTGGTGCCAACAGCTCATTCCAGACTCGCTGCGGTTGCGGCAGTGCTGCGCGTCGTCAGCGAACCCGAGTTGTTGTTCATCAAGCGCGCGGATGCAGAGCACGATCCGTGGAGCGGCCACGTGGCGTTTCCCGGAGGACGTATCGAAACACGCGATGCGTCGCTCGAAGCGACCGCGATTCGCGAAACGTTTGAAGAACTGGCGCTCGATCTGACGCAGGGACGCATGCTTGGACAGTTGGATGATCTCGCGCCGCGTTCGCGCTCCCTGCCGCCAATCATCGTCCGTCCGTTCGTCGCGGTCGTCGCGCCTGACGTCAGCTTTGTTGCGAGTCGTGAAGTCGCATCGATGTTTTGGGTGCCGTTGTCGCAATTGCAACACGAGGATGCGAAGACGGAACACTTCGTGCAGGTGAATGGCGTGACCGCACGCTTTCCTGCCTATCGCATCGAAACGCACATTGTGTGGGGCTTGACCGAACGTATCGTGCGCCAGCTGCTGCTATTTCTCGAACGTTGAATTCGTGGAGAGACTCGTGGTCCGTCCGCATGTCATCACATCGCTGTCGAACAAACAACTCGTTCGCTCTGTAGTCGCGTGTTTGCTCGCCGCGAGTGCATGCGGGCCACACGTCGGCGGCAGTCCACTTGCAGCGCCGATGTCGAGCAAACGTGTGGAGAGTGATCGCGGTATGGTCGCGGCCTCACAGCTCGACGCTGCGGCTGCTGGCGCGGAAATCCTCAGGCTTGGTGGGAATGCAGTCGACGCCGCCGTGGCCACCGCATTCGCCCTCAGTGTGGTCGACGTCTCACAAACGGGACTCGGCGGCGGTGGGGCGTTGACGTTTTACAACGCGAAGACGCATCGAGCGGAACACCTCCTTTTCTATCCCCGCTCTGGCGAAGATCCGGCTTGGGCTCGCGCTTCGACAGATACGACGCTCGGCACGCGCGGAGCGGGTCGCGCCGCAGCAACGCCAGGGATGGTGGCCGGTATGCTTGACGCGCTTGAAAAGTTTGGGAAATTGACGCGTCCACAGGTTATGGCGCCGGCTATTCGTCTCGCCCGCGATGGTTTTATCGTGTCGCCACTGTTGTCGCGTACCATTACGTCATCGAAAGTGAAGCTGAGTGCTGACCCCGCGGCAGCCGCGCGTTTCATGCCCAATGGAGAGCCTTTGCATCCGGGCGAACGACTCGTGCAGCCCGAACTTGCAGCAACGCTGACGCGCATCGCAGCAGAGGGGAAGGGCGCGTTTTACACCGGCGTGATCGCCGAGCACGTGTCGACGAAAGTAAAGTCATTGGGTGGCCTTATTACCGTGCGGGACATGGCCAACTATCCCGTGGCAATGGAGAGGCCGCTGTGTGCAATGTGGCGTGGTTTTACCGTGCTCAGTGCGCCACCACCCATGGGTGGTGCGTCGGTGCTCGAGATGCTGCAAATGACCGACATGGCAGGTATCGCGGATGCGGGCGGCCTGACGGATAAGCCCGACGCGATCGTCAAGCTCGCGGACATACAACGACTGGGCCAAGCTGATGGTGGCAAGTGGCGCGGTGATCCCTTCGCGCAAAGCGTGCCGGCGCGCGGTGCGTCGAGTTTTGCGTTCGCCAAGCAGCGTGCAGGACTGGTGGCAGGTGCGTTGCCCGACACGGCGGTTGCGGGCGATCCCACAACATTTGACCGTGCGGTGCCATCTGGTGACTGCCTGTCGATCGATCCATATCCAACCGCGCTGCCGTCGTCGGCGAAGACCAACGATGATGTGCGCAACGATGCGTCGGCACGCGAAACAGTCACCGAAGGCACGAGCTTTACGTCGCACATGGCTATTGTCGATCGCGACGGTAATGCCGTGTCGGCAACGACGACCGTGGGTGTGCTATTTGGATCCGGCGTGTACACTGACGGATTCTTTTTGAATTCCGCAGGCAGCAATTTTGACGCGCGCACGCGCGGTACCAATCGATACGCGAATTCGACGATGTCGCCAACCATCGTGCTCGATCATGGCACCGTACGTTTAGTGGTAGGCGCTGCAGGCTCGCAGTACATCCAACCGGCAATCGTGCAAGTCACGTTGCGCATGCTGGCGTTTGGCGAAGATCCGTTTGTCGCTGTTGCCGCACCACGGATTCACGCGAGCGCCGCCCTGCGTGACGTGGAGGTGGAGCCCGGATTTGCGCCGTCGGTATATCAAGCACTCGTGGCCCGGGGGTATCGCCCGATGAGTCGGGTGGCGGATATCACGTTTGGCGGCGTGCATGCGGTCTTTGTGCGAAAGGACGGGCGTCGAATTGGCGTAGCGGATCCGCGGCGGGATGGTGCGGCTGCCGGAGAATAGGGGTTAGGGATTAGGGACAAGGGGTTAGAGGTTAGGGGTTAGGCAGCAGAGTCCTTGCGAGGAAAGTTAGGCGAGCCTAAATTGCAAATATGGCAACGCTGAACCCCCCACCCCCCGACGCCGGATGGCGCCGCGCGCGACTTGCTCCATCACTCGCCGAGGTGCACCGCTCTGTGGACGTGTCGGGCGCCACGTGGTTTCGCAAACTCCTCGCGTTTGCTGGACCCGGCTATCTCGTCGCCGTCGGCTACATGGATCCGGGCAATTGGGCCACCGACCTCGCCGGCGGGTCGCGTTTCGGTTATGCGCTGCTCTCGGTCATTCTGCTGTCGAATTTGATGGCGGTGCTCCTGCAGGGCCTCGCGTCAAAGCTGGGCATCGTGACTGGGCGCGACCTCGCGCAGGCGTGTCGCGATCACTACTCACCGCGCGTCGCTTTCCTGTTGTGGGTGATGTGCGAAATCGCCATCGCCGCTTGTGATCTGGCCGAAGTTATCGGGTCGGCCATCGCTCTCAATTTGCTGTTTGGCATTTCCATTCCTTGGGGCATTGCGCTCACGGCGTTCGATGTGCTGATCGTGCTCTACTTGCAGAACAAGGGCTTCCGCGTGCTCGAAGCATTGGTGATTGCGCTTGTGGCGGTGGTCGGTGGTTGCTTTCTCTTCGAACTCATCATCTCGCGCCCCGAACTCCGAGCAGTCGCCACCGGCTTCGTGCCCACGTTTGATATCATCTCGGATCCCGACAAACTGTATATCGCGATTGGGATTCTTGGTGCGACGGTGATGCCGCACAACTTGTATTTGCATTCGTCCATCGTGCAAACACGCCGATACGCGGAGAATCCTGAAGGCAAGCGCGAGGCGGTGCGATTCGCGTTTATCGATTCCACAATCGCTTTGACGTTCGCGCTGTTTATCAATGCGGCCATTCTCATCGTTGCCGCCGCAACGTTTCACACGACTGGTCACACGGGTGTCGCTGAAATTCAAGACGCCTATCAGTTGTTGACGCCGCTGCTCGGCGTCACTGGTGCGAGCGCCGTGTTTGCCATTGCCTTGCTGGCGTCGGGACAAAATTCGACGCTGACTGGGACGCTCGCCGGGCAAATCGTCATGGAGGGGTTTCTCGAGATTCGCATTCGACCATGGTTGCGACGTCTTATCACCCGCGCCATCGCTATCGTACCAGCGGCGATTGTGGCAATCTTATATGGCGCCAGTGGCACGGCGAAGCTGTTGATTTTCAGCCAAGTGGTACTGTCGTTGCAACTGTCGTTTGCCGTATTCCCACTTGTTCGCTTCACCTCCGACCGCGCCAAGATGGGAGAGTTCGTCAATTCAACGGGATTGCGCGTTGCCGCGTACGCCGTCGCGTTCATTATCGCGACGCTGAACGGCTGGCTGCTCGTGCAGACCCTGCGCGGGTGGATCGCCTGATGTACGCGCGCATTCTCATTCCACTTGAACACGCCGCATCCGACCAATACATCTTGGCCCATGTACGAGAGCTTGCGCGCTTGTGCCACTCGTCCTTGCTCCTCATTCATGTGGCAGACGGATTCGCGGCGCGAAACATGCGCTCGCTCGGGCTGCGCGAATCCGAAGAAATTCAGCAGGATCGCGCGTATCTTGAAACCTGTTGTGCGGCGTTGCGCGCGGACGGGTTCGAAGCGGATTCGGTACTCGCGGCGGGCGATCCAGCCACAGAAATTGCAACGGCCGCTGCACGAGAATCGTGTGATCTCATCGCGATGGCAGTGCATGGACATCGTGGTATACAAGATGTCATTTACGGTTCAACGGCAAATTCTGTTCGACACAATTCTATGGTCCCGGTGCTCATGGTACGGATTCCGCAACGATCATGATGTCACGTAAGGACGCCGCTGCGCGTCTCGCCCTGACCGAACCGGTCGAAGATTATCTCAAGGCGATCTACGAACTCGAGACCCGTCATGGCGTCGCCGCCACCAGCGACGTCGCAACGGCGCTCGCTGTCGCGCCAGCCTCTGTAACGGGCATGATTCGCCGACTCGCGATGCACGGGTATCTCGATCACGTGCCGTATCGCGGGGTGCAACTTACTGATGACGGCCGACGCGCCGCACTGCGCACGATCCGACGTCACCGTATTCTCGAAAGCTATCTCACGAGCGTGCTCGGCTACCCGTGGGACCGTGTGCACGATGAAGCCGAGCGGCTGGAGCATGCCGCGTCGGACGAGTTGATTGAGCGACTGGCGGTGGCGCTGGGGCATCCCACGCAAGATCCACATGGCGCGCCCATTCCAACTGTCGATGGTACGGTAGATGAACGCCCCCATCGCACGTTGGCCGATTTAGCCATTGGCGAACGCGCGCGTATGGTGCAAGTGAGCGACAAAAACCCGCAGTTGCTGCGCTATCTCGCGGAGATCGCGTTGCAGCCCGGCACCGCGGTGACCATGATTGCCAAAGCGCCGTTTGGCGGACCACTGACACTGCGCATTGGCACTGCCGACGCGATGGTTGGGCCAAGCTTGGCAGAGCAAGTGCGTGTCGAACCGGTCACCGACGCTCGCACTGTGCCGCCGCGCGCGCGGAAGTCCACTACAGGGTAGGCGGGTGTCACGCGGATCTACGCGCGGAACAGACAATCGCGCGCGTGCGTTGCTGTCCATCATGGCGAGTTTTGTCAATCAGCGAGCGGTACGGAGGAGACTGCTGTGCATCGGCGTGCTCCTGTTCGCGGCGCAGCAGTCACTCGTTGCGCAAGGCTCGCAAGCAGCGCGCATAAATCCTCCGTTGTCGCCCACGTTCGGACGGCAGCCACCTGCTGTTCGCGGTATCGCCATCGACGCGCGCATGGCCACCGACCTTGCGCTGCACATCGGTGATCGCCTGCAACTCTCCGCGAAGCCTGGCGAGCGCGGGGACAGCGTTCGTGTCGATGCCATCGTACAACGACGCGCCGACCCAGCAGAGGTGGCGCGACAAGACTATCGCGTGCGATTGCATTTGGATCATCTGCAAACACTCACCGGTGCCGACGATCGCGTTGATCGCTTCGCCGTTGGTGTGCGGCGCGGCCAACGCTCCACGAGCCAGTCAGATTCTGCGGTCGCGCGAATTAATACGGTCGCGTTTGGCTTTCGCGCGCATCGCTCGCGGGACGTCGCGGTCGGGAGTTCACGTACATTTCGCGTCGTCGAACGCTTCCATCGGGCGATTGGTATTATCACCGTCGTCGCAAGCGCGGTGTTCTTACTTTGTTTGCTTCTCCTCACTGTGGAGGAGCGGCGTCGCGATATCGCGGCTTTGCGTCTTATGGGTATTTCGCGCGCGACCGTCGTACAATCGGTCGTGATTGAAGCCGCGTTTGTCGCGCTGATCGGCAGCGCTGTGGGCGCCGTGATTGGATGGATCGCCTCACTGCTCGTGAATGCGCACTACCAAACCGTGTATCGCACCCCATTACGATTTGCTCTCGTCACGCCAGACATCTTGGGGTTTGCAACAGTGCTCTCGTTGGCCTTGGGCGTTGGCGCGGGAGCACTCGCCGCATGGCGCCTCGTGCGCACGCCGCCGCTCGTGTTACTCGGTCGGTAACGTCAATGAACGACACATGCGCGTAACGATGGCGTTTGCAACACTGCGTCGTCATCCGGCGCGAACAGTCTTGGCGATCATCGGCATCGCCGTCGCGTCTGCGCTGTTGCTCGACATGGTGATGCTCGCGACGGGCATGAGCGATTCGTTTCGATCGCTCTTGCTCGCGCGGGGCTATCAGTTACGTGTTGCACCCAAAGGAACACTGCCATTTGATAGCGAAGCCACCATCGACGGTGCCAACGCCATCGTTGCCGCGCTCCGTGCTTCGCCAGACATCCGCGCCGTGAGTCCTATTCTTGGCGCAACGCTGGCGCTTCCAACGAGTCGCATTCCGTCAACATTCGCCCTTGGCATCGAGCCCGCCGTGCAGGGCGACTACACGTTGGAATCGGGGCACGATGTTGTCATCGCAAATGACGCAATCGCGCACATTGTGGCGAGTCAAACTTTCCTCACGCGCAGTGGCCATGTAATCGGCGATACGATCACGCTGGCCGCAGGCATTGACGCACAGTTGCGCACGGCCGCCCGGACGCGACGCGTCGTGCTGTCTGGCGTTGGTCGATTTTTCTACATTCCGAACGAAACGCCGGTGATTGCGCTTGCACTCCCGGTGCTGCGCACGATACTCGGCGCAGGATTCACTGATCGCATGTCGATGGCCATGGCCGAAGTGCGGCAGAACGATTCAGCACACGTGGAACTGGCGCGTGCGTGGATCGCGACGACGCAACCACGTATCACGGCGATTTCAACGGACAGCGCCATTCGACAAGTCGAAGAACGACTCTCCTATTTTCGGCAATTGGCCTTTGTGCTCGGCGCCATCAGTCTGGCGATTGGATTTTTGTTGGTGGCAACACTGATCACGCTCTCCGTTAATGAGCGACGCGGGGAAATTGCCGTGATGCGTGCAATCGGCACGCAAAAGCGTGGTGTGTTACAACAGGTGATGTTGGAAGGGCTGATGTTGAGTGGTGCCGGTATTGTGGTTGGGCTCGGGCTCGGCGTAGTCACGGCGCAATGGCTGAATACCATTTTGCGCGACTTTCCCGGACTGCCGGCCTCGTTCGATTTTTTTGTGTGGAGTGCGCGCGCAGCGTGGCGATCGCTGGCATTGTTGTTGATGGCGGGAGGTGTTGCCGGACTTCTTCCGGCGTGGCGCGCGGCGTCGATTCCGGTGGCGCGAGCGTTGCGTGATGAGGCCATCGGATGAACGACATCGTGTTGCGTTGCGACAATGTCGTGCGCACATATCCGATGGGTGAGGCAACGGTCACCGCAGTGCGCGGCGTGTCGTTGGAGATTGCGCGCGGTGAGTTCGCGGCAATCACCGGACCATCGGGTTGCGGTAAAAGCACGCTGTTGCAGTTGCTGGGCGTTATCGACGTGCCCACGTCCGGTACCGTAACCGTTGACGGCCGTGACACCTCAACCCTCTCTGATCGCGAGGCGACCGACTTTCGCTTGCGGCACGTGGGCTTCGTGTTTCAACGGTTCTACCTGATGCCAACGCTCTCCGCTGCAGAGAATGTCGAACTGCCGATGTCCGAAGCCGGTGTCAACCGCACCACACGCCGCGCGCGTGCCAAAGAATTGCTCGGATACGTTGGACTTGGTGATCGCGCGTCGCATCGACCAACGCAGTTGTCTGGGGGCGAGCAGCAGCGCGTAGCCATTGCGCGTGCGTTAGCGAACGCTCCGTCGTTGCTCCTCGCGGACGAGCCCACCGGCGAGCTTGATGCTGAAACGGGCGCGAGCTTGCTCGAACTCTTCGGCAAACTGAACGCGGACGGTACAACATTGGTCTTTGTCACGCACGATGCGGTGGTCGCGAACAGCGCGCGTCGGGTAATCCGCCTGCGTGATGGACGTATCGCGTGAACCTGTGGCAACTGCTGCGGTCGCGACTCACGTTGTCGCGCACGCTCGCGTGGCGCAGTATCGCATATCGTCCGTGGCGATCATTCTTGTTGTGCGCCGGCTTCGGCTTAGGCGTGGGCGTCATGATCGTGTTGTTGGCGGTGGGCGAGGCGATGGTGGCGCAGGCCAGTCAAGAGCGACTGGTTGGCGGCGGCGAAGTGACGGTATTGCCTGAGGGAATCGACGTCGAGGTTATGACCACCGGCGGATTGGGCGGACTGTTTTTCTCTGTACCCAACGCGCGTTTTGTCTATCGACAAGTGCTGTCGGCACCGCGTTTTGCCGATGTTATCGCGACCGTCGCGCCGCAGATCGAAGGCAAACTGCTGTACCTCACGACGTCCGATGGCACGCAACATCCGGTGCGCGCGAGTGGTGAGTTGCCATCCGCGACACGCGCACTTGACGCGCTGCCAGACGTTGTCCAGGGCGAGTGGAATGATGACGACGGCGACCGGCGATGGAGCACGCCGACCGCGGCTGAATTGCGCCACGATATAGACCATTTTCACACACCACCGTTAGAACTGGCGCATCGCGAGACATGGGGCGAATGGCACTACTTCAACGTGCTGTCACCGGACGCGACAAAATGGGCGTTCATTTCATTCATAGTGGCGGGCGATGTGACGGATAGCGCGTGGGGTGGCCAACTGTTGGTCACGTTGCACGAACGCGGACGTGCGCCGCGTCGATTTAGTGCGACGGTGCCGAATAGCCACGTTCGGTTCTCCACGCGCGACGCCGACCTGGCCGTCGGCAATGGTGCCGTGCGCGTGCAAGCTGACGGGCGCTATGCGGTGCAGGCGCGCGTTCGCGAAGAGGGAACGGACGTGCCGCTTGACGTGAATCTGGTGGTGTCACCGGTGGACCGGGTCGACTTTCCCGGTGCCACGTTGGTGAGTGGAGATTTTGCGTC
>JANYHT010000021.1 GCA_025358925.1 Gemmatimonadaceae bacterium
GCTGGCTGTGGTGCCAACGGGTTTTGCTGCCGTTCGTTGTACGAGATCGGAAAGAAGCACGGCTTGAGCCCGCGTGTGGAAACCCACTTATCCGAACGAATTTGGAAACGGTAATGATCGTTTAGACGGCGCCCTTGAAGAAACAGCGACACGGCGCGCTCGTGGATCAGCATCTCGTTGGCCGACGGCGATCCCGTCCATCCGGGCAAAGAGTTAACTGCTCGCACTGCATTGATGCGCGTGGTGAACTCCGCCGTATTGTTGGTTGCCAGCGCTGCTTCAGCGAGAATCAACTGCATTTCCTTCGCCGAGGTCGCGGTCCAGCCGACGTTTGTTGTGGATGCTAAACGGCAGCATTCATCGATGTTGGCAGCAGTCACCGGATCTGCTTGGCCGGTCACTGGATCGAGCAACTTGATTCCGACGATGCCGTCCAAAGGCCGTGTGCCGGCGCTTGTCGTGTTGATGTATCGCGACCCCGCTCGTATCTCAAGCCGCGAATTCATTTCGCCACCCGTCGAAAAGTAGCCGCCATTGTTTTGCGTGACGACTTCGAACCTGTAGCGGAACGAGTTCGCACCCATCGCGACCAACGCGGCCGTGGCATCGGCGTTCGCCCCAACGTCGTTGATAAGTGGCTGTGACGGAAACCCTCTCGGCGCGCGCAGCGATGTCCAGACCGCGCGAGAGAACTTTGTGCGTGCGCGCAGCCCAAGAATTCGCGCTTGCAGCGGGGTGTTGTTGAGCGCCTGCGCGACAACCAATCCCTTGTTGAGGTACGTCACCGCAGAATCGAACATGATGCGCATATTCACATCACCGACGGGTGCCCCGTTGACAATGCGATCAGACGAGATGACGAAATCCTCGTATGATTCGCCGATCATGGTGTAAATGGTGGCGGTGAGAAAGTATGCCTGTGCCAGATCGGCCCGATTCCGCAGCGTGTTGGCTTTGTCATAGTCCTCAAGCTTGGGCAACACGTAGTTGCCCAACCAGCGTGCCTGAGCAAGATACGGAAACTGTCCGTCCGTGTACTCGTTGAGCGGGTCGCCCACGTCGCCCACGTCGAGCAGGTTCCAATATTCGCGCGACCCCACCCACGTGAGCTCGTCCGACGCGACACCGATGGTGCCGACGAGCTGGTTCCCCGCTGCATTCACCGCGCCGTACAACCCAGTCACCAGCGACGTCGCTGCTGCGGACGCCGTCGCAATCGCGTCTTCAGTGACAGCGTTTGGGTTTTTTACTTCGGTAGAAAAGAGTTGGCAAGACGACAGCGAGATTGCGCCGATCGCTAGAACAGTCGCTGTGCATCGACGGCGGCAAGACGCCACACCCTTGATCGAGTTTCCGATAAACATTACGTGGGGGTCTCGGTTAGAAGCCAAAGTTCAACGCGATCGACACACGACGTGGAATCGGCAATCCGAATCCGTCGGTGGCGTTCTGGAAGTTGTCGGCAAGCGTGCCAACCGAACCGCGCCCGTTTTCGTTAGACTCGGGGTCTAACCCAGGGTACTTGGTCCACATCAGGATGTTACGACCGGCGAGCGTTACACTCGCGGTCTTGAAGCCAACTCGCCGCGCCATGCTGGTGCCCAGATCGTACGTGAGGGCCAGTTCGCGCCAGCGCAGAAATGATCCGTCCTGTGCTTGGTTCAGTCCCGGCTCGAGCAGTCGGCGGTACTGCGTGATGTACGTTGTGGCCGCAGCCACACGCTGCTCTGGAGTGCTGGCCGGATTCTGCATCACTGACTGTACGTCTGAAAATTCCTTGCGATTCGAGCCGATGGATGGATGCTGCGAGAGTCTAAATCCGTCCGTGAGGTTTTGAACTTTGTAGCCCGTACGATACTCCAACGTGCTCTGAATTTTCCAATGCTGTTTGAATGAATACGTACCACCGAACGCACCCGTCCACTTCGGGATGTTCGTGCCCACGTTCTGCTCAAACAGGATATCGCTGCCATCGTAATCGGCGAGCAGAGGCTGCAACACGTTTTGCACCGCCGAACTTTGGATGTCGCGCGGCGACGCGAAGTACGCCAGCACTTCTGCCGCGGTAGCCGCAGTTCCACGACCGTTAAAGTTGATTGGAAGCTGATCGGCCGTGTAACACGTGATTGGCTTCCCAAGTTTGTTGCTCACCGGACCGCTCGCACCGCACGGCACGGCCAGCCGCGGCTCGTAGATGGACCCGAGCGGATCGCCCGCCTTGAGATACACACGGTAACGCGCATAACCACCGGAGACACGGATGGAGGGCGCACCGCCAAGGCTCGTAAGCGTTTGCTTCAGATAGGCCGCGTTGGCGAATAGTTCAAGCGAGCTGTTTGCTTTCCGAATCGCCGTGCCCCGCAGACTGATTTCCATGCCGTTCGCATCAATTTTTCCAATATTGGTCAACTGTGCAGAGCGAAAGCCACCGGATTGCGCGAAGGTGCGCGGTACAAGGGCGTCAGCAACATTGCGCTTCCAGTAGGTGAACTCGATACCGAGGCGATTATTGAGTACACCAGCCTCGAAGCCACCTTCGATTTCGGTAGAAATTTCCGGCCGGAGTTGAGGGTTGCCCAACTGCGAGGGCAGTAGCCCGGAGCCGATCGAGGTCACAAGCGGCGAGAAGGTGGTGAATTGGTCAAAGGCGCCCGGCTGCCGTCCTGAACGACCAACGGCCGCGCGAAGACGAAGCTGCGGAAGCAACGTCGAACTCCATGACTTGCGATCCGACGGCACGACGGACAGCGACACCTTGGGATAAAACACACCACCGGCGCTCTTGCCGAACGCGCTCGAGAAATCGTATCGACCGCCAGCGGTTCCGAAGATCCAGTCATGCCAACCAATTTGTGTTTGGCCGAAATATCCGCCGTTCACCGTGGTGATGAACGATTCGCCCACGGTGATGTTCAGGCCACCGGCACCCACAACTTCGATACCCGGTCCAGGAAAGCTTGTTGATGACCCAGACTGCGTCGTTGTCCTATTGTTAAAAACCTGCAGACCGGCCACGGTGGACGTCGTCCACCGATCGCCGAAGTTGCGATTGTACGCAATCTTTCCGTCCAACGTCAACACCCGCGTTCCGCTGGAGAACGTCTGGCGCGAGCCGTCGGGATTGTTCGACGTAAACTGATCGACATTGTACCCAAACGGCGAGAGTCCAAAATCGCGCTGCGCCGTGTAGTCGAAACCGATGGTAGAGCTGAGCGTCAGGTTTGCTGTTTGCGCGTACGACCCGTCGAGGATGCCAACATATCGCTGCGATCCCGTCTCGTTCGTCACTTGCATCGCTTCACGCGCGGTGGCAAACGCTTGGTTGCCAAATGCGTTTCCGGCCCCCGAACAGCGGCCCGGCGAGACATACGTCGACAGGTTGCAATTCGCTAATTCCGGACGCGCCATGTAGCTGAGCGAGTTTACCCCGTAAATGTTGTTGTTGTTCTCGGGCGACTTGTTTTGCGTGTTGAAGTAGCTGTTGTTGAAGCGGATCCGCAGCTTTTGCGAGGGCACGAGCGACAGATTGGCCGACGTCTGAATACGACGCACGATGTCGGCCGCGGGTCCAAGATCCGCGCCGCCAAACGGTCCGTTCTCGTAGAGATAGCGTCCGCTGGCGAAATACGTGACCGCAGCACCACCGCCCTGAACTGAGGTGGCGAGCGTGTTGCCTAAACCGGTCTCCTGGAAATAGTCATGGAAGACGGGTACCTCGAACACTTGGAACGCCTTAAGACCAGGAATATTCCAATAGGTGGCCAGCGAGTCGGCCCGCGCTTGCGTGCGTGCATAGCCCGAATTTGGCGCGATGCGATTGCCGAATGACACGGCATCCTGTTGCATGCTCGCCGTCCAGCGCGGTGAACCCGACGAACCAGTTTTCGTAAAAAATTGAATCACGCCGTTCGATGCTTCGGTGCCGTACAGCGTTGCCGCGGCCGCGCCCTTCAGCACCTCGACCCGCTCGATCGTGGTCGGATCGATGTCGTCGATGCGCGACGGCGATCCGCCACCGCCATTGCCGATGCCGTAACCACCACCCGAATTCATCCGAACGCCATCAACAAAAATGATCGGCTCGTTGGATTGTGAGAGCGACGCATTACCGCGGATACGGATCTTCGCCCCTTCACCAGACAACCCGCCTGAGACGAGACCTGACACCCCTGGTTCGCGGGCGGTGAGCAGGTTTGACATGTCATTGATCGGTGCGTTGGCCGGCGGAATGATCACGGCGACGGTATTTCCGAGTCGTTTGACTTCCGTTTTCTGGCCGCTGCCAGTAACAACAACTTGGTTGAGCTGTACCGCCGAAACGGTCACCGCGACGTCGCGCTTCACGGTCTGACCAGCAACGACAGGCACAACTCGTGTCTCGCGCGTGTACCCGATCGCGCGGACACGCAACATCACCGACCCCGTTCCTGAGGGAACGGCGATACCGGTGATGCGATACGCGCCCTGCGCGTTTGTAAATGCGCCGAGTTGCGTACCATCAATGGTCACCTGGACGTTCTCAAGCGGTCGGCTTGACGTCGCATCAGTGATACGGCCTTCGATGATCGCCGTTGTGCCCTGCGCAACGGCGGCGAACAACGGCAGCGACAGCGCGAGCGTCACCGCGCCAATAAAACGAAACCAACGTGCGTGGACGGGTACCGGCATAGTCGGGCTTCCTCACCTCAGGTTGTGCTCCGACTGCACGCCGGAACGAGTTGCATGAATCTTGCGCAATAATGTGGAACGCTTTCCACATTGGCAACCAATTGTTCCACGCGTTTGCACGTTTTATCCGCTAATAAATTCCACGCGGCCCTCATTGAGCGCGACCACGTTACTCCGGTGGATGCAATGCTTCACGAAGCGCAGCCGCAAGCTTCACCGCTTCTGCGTTATTGGTATCGAGCGCCAGCGACCGACGGACTGCTGCGGCGGACTGCTTCAACCGGCCGTCCTTCAGCAACGCCAGGGCCAGCTGAAAATGTCCGACGGCCAAACCCGGATCGCGCGCAAGCGCTTGCTCAAACAAAGGGATTGCCGCCGCCGCGTTCCCCTCGCGCAAGGCGCTGGTGCCAAGATTCAAGTATCCCAGCGGCGACGTTGGGTCGAGTGCGATGGCGCGCTCAAACGCCCCTGTCGCATCAACGCTGTTCCCCACGCGCTCAAGCGCGATACCAAGGTTGACCTGCGCAATGGGCTGCTGCGTGTTCACACGCAACGACTGCTGGTACGCCTGCACCGCAGCCGACAAATCTCCCGATTGGGCCAGCGCGAGCCCTAAGTTCACCAATAAAACAGGCTCTCCGGGAGTGACCGCCAGCGCTTTGCGATAGGCGGTTACCGCGCGTGTTGCATCGTTTGCGCCGCGCGCCAGATCACCGATGCCACCAAGCACCATGGCCCAGCGTCGTCGCAACGCATCACGATCGGCGTCACCGACTGCGCCGTCCGTATCGCGAACACGCGTGAGCTGTTGCTGGAGAAAGCGTCGGGTCTCGGGATCGTCTCCGCGTACATAGTGCAGCACAGCCAAGGCAAGCGCCTGCACATCCGGGTCTGCCGACAGTGACAACGCGCGGAGCCGATGATCGAGCGAACGCGGCACACTGCGCATATTCGGTTGCGCGAAACGCTCCAGCCATCGCGAGAGTCCGGCCACCTGCGCCGTGGCGTTCCGCGAATCCGGCTGTACGAGCAACGGTGTCGCGGAATCGATGTCCGTGAGTGGATGCGCCGCAAAAATGCCAGCCACAGCGACCTCGTGCGGCTTGATGTCACCCCACCAACGAGATACTTGCGCACTATGTTGTGCGTCACTCGTTGACGCGTGACAGGTGCGACACGCGCTCGTGATACTGAGCGCGGAATCCAGCGTCGGTCGCGGAATCGAAATGGAATGATCGGATCGCGCATAGCGAATCGATTCGCCAAGCTCACGCTGCTGCTGATACGTCATGTGGCACGACGTGCATTTGCTCCCCAGTGAGTTCGCGCGATGCTTCGTATGCGCCGGAATGTCAGCCGCCTTGCTGGCGTGACAGCTCGTACACTGCCGGTCGTCGGTGCGGCCGGGAATCGGGAGCCCATTTACCGTGCGATAGTGTTGCGAATGTGGATCGTGACACGACGTACAGGTCATGCCGCCGTTGCGATAACAGTCACTC
>JANYHT010000058.1 GCA_025358925.1 Gemmatimonadaceae bacterium
ATACTGATCCACCGCCCAACGCACCAAGCTCCAACCGCTCGCGTAGTACGTGAAGTCACCATTGGCAGCAGCACCGATCGGCGTAAGCGTGTCCACACCGCGCATGTACTGTTGCAGCACCGAGAAATGCTTCCACATCATCAGCGGGCGATCATCACACTGGTACACTTCGCAACGCACGGTGGTCGCAAAACCCGTGTTGCCCTTCCACGTGCCACCATTGCAGAACGTGCGTGAGTACAACTCTTCAGCAATGCGCGCAGTAGATTCTTCCAGCCACGGCTCTTCGAGTGGCGTGTTGTGTGCAAACCGCTCTGCGTACGCGGCAAGATGCTTCGACTCATGTATCACCGTGCTGCGCATCGACCGACGCCAATCCGTCGGCGACTCGGCGGCCGTGGCCAATCGCGCATAAAACACTTCGTCTTCGTTGCTACCGGCAAACGTCCCTTTCGAATAAAAATTGCAGCTCGTGACGTAACCGGCGATACCCGGCAGGGAATCATTCACAAAGCGCGTGAACAACATCGTTACCCGTCCGTCGCCACCCATCTGCGCGTCCATGGCCAACGGATCACCAATGCGACTCTGCAGCAACGGATACTGCACGCGATCGAACTCGTCGCCAATTTGCCGATACTGCGCATCGAGCTGTCCCGCGCGCGGTGACGTGAGGTCCTCAAGCACCAACGCTTTCGTACCGACATAGACGACGCGTGCTTTGATATCGCGTCCCGTGCTGCAACTGTTAAAGAGCGCTTTCACCGACACCGTATCGCCCACGTTTGACGGAGCGCGAGACGCTGCAACACCGCGCGCCGCACGCATGCTCTCAAGCGCGCGCCACGTTGGCGAAGGTGAACCAACACGCTTCGTCAACTCACGCTGCACCGCCAAAAACGCCGCGTGCTGCGACTCGGCCACCTGTTCTTGTGTCGACTTTCTCGGCATCGACACGCCAGTTGCTGCACCCGCGTTCGCCGCGCCGAGTAACGACGGGTTCAATAGCGATGACGACGTAGTCGAGGCATTTAACACAGCAATGCGTCCCGCCATCGCACCGGCTCCACTCCCCCGCAATTCAAAACCCGACGTTGTCGCGGCACTCACACTGGTGTTCACTACCGCAACGACATACTTCGCATGTGTGTTGCCAACGGGTGCGACCAGTTCGGTACAACGCCCTTGGTCGGCGTCCAACATGCTGGCCGACTCACCGCGAGCAAGGGCGATACGCTGCGCCGTGCGTACCGCGACTGTTTTCTGCGACGCGGCCGCTGCAACGGTGACGACAACGCTTTGCATGCTGGTGGGTTGGCAGGACATAACACCAACCGGCAACATCACATCAAGGTGTGTCGCTGTTGCGCGCAGCACAGTGCTCTTTACGCCAGCAATCGTTACGTCAACGACGTCGGAGCGCAACGCGAAATTTTGTCCGTCAATACCAAATACCGTACCGGGAACGATTGTGTCCGTCGCAATGGTGGCGATGACCGGAATTGCGGGATCAACCGTCACCGTCAAGCGAGCGACGGCATTGTCGTAACTGGCCTTCACGACCGCCTCACCGCGCGTCCGAGCAATGATGGTTCCGCCAACAATACTCACCACGTCCGTGCCAGATTCGACGCTGAGCTGCGCGCCGTTGACCATAACCTGACCCGCGCGATCCGCAATTACCGGAGCAACGCGGACGGTGTCGCCGAGTAAAGCAATGCGTACTGCACTGATGGGGAAGCGAATTGATGCGGCAGCGGTGACGATCGCGGGAGCAACTGGCGCGCTGGTGTCAGAACCGTTGCACGCTTGCAGCACCACCACACCACATGCCATCACCATTACGGCACGCGTCGCACGCCTTTTACGGGCTGTGGCGTCGTAAGTCGCTGCATGGGAAGCAATTCGGGGCATCGCGGTCACCGTCACAAGGGGAGTACTAACCGGTACACCCGCCAAGTAAAGCAATTCGCATGCCGACCTCATCCATATTTTCGAGTGGGCTCAGTCGATGATCGGCGCTGGTTTGCAGGCGGTCCTTATCGAAGATTGGAAAGACATTGTCGCCTACTGATTCCTGCATTCTCCCACTCGCTGCACGCCATGACCAGCACGTCGGATATCGCTCGCCCGCCGCTCACCCTGCTCTCCGAAGAAGAGGAGCTGTTTCGCGCTGCCGTTGCTGATCTCGCCACGACGGACGTGTTGCCGCGCGTGCGAGCGATGGAGGCGGACGGAAAACTTGACCGAGCGCTGACGGAAAAATTTGTTGAGTTGGGA
>JANYHT010000059.1 GCA_025358925.1 Gemmatimonadaceae bacterium
TGATCCCGGGGTGGTCGCGCTTGATCCTGGATGGTGGCAAACGGCCATGCGCTTTGTGCGTGCGGGGTTCGTGCACATTCTGAGCGGCCTTGATCATTTGCTCTTTCTACTCTGTCTGGTCATTCCGATCCGACGCATGCGCCAGTTGGTAGGCGTGGTCACTTCATTCACTGTCGCTCACTCCATCACGCTCATCGCGTCCGCCGCCGGTTATGCGCCGGATGCGTTGTGGTTTCCGCCACTCATCGAGGTGCTGATCGCTCTCTCGATTGTGTACATGGCACTGGAAAATATTATTGGCGCCAAACTGCAGCGTCGTTGGCTCATAGCATTCGGCTTTGGATTGGTACACGGCTTTGGATTCTCGTTCTCTCTGCGCGAAACGCTGCAGTTTGCTGGATCGCACTTATATACCTCACTTGCGGCGTTCAATATCGGGGTCGAACTCGGACAGCTGGCTGTACTTGCCGTCGCAGTGCCAGTGCTGACGTATGCATTTCGGAAAGTAGTGGCTGAGCGGATGGGAACGATTATTCTGTCAGCGCTGGTCGCGCATACAGCGTGGCATTGGATGTTGGATCGTGGTGCAACGCTGTCGCAATACACGTTTGTCTGGCCGGTGGTTGACGCACTATTTGTCGCGAATATCATGCGCGCGGCGGCGATACTCATGGGCCTCGGCGTCGTGGTGTGGGTGCTCGCCGGTGTCATGCGGCGACTCACGCCAGCCGCTGCGGTGACGTCGTCCACATCGCTGTTCGTCTGCATAGCGCTGGCAGCGTCGACGAGTGCGCCACGCGCTGTGCGTGCACAACGTGCCGCGACGCATACGTTGGCGAAGCCTGCAGCGGCAACGCCGACGCTGCGCTCTACCCGCGCTGGTGTGTATACCGCTGATCAGGCGGTGAAGGGACGCGAAGTATTTCTCGGCGCGTGTACTGGGTGTCACACGCCAGCCGCGCATACCGGTGCCGTCTTTGCAAAATGGGCGGGTCGCCCGTTGTCGGAATACTACGGCTATGTGAGTCATCTCATGCCCAAGGCTGCGCCGGGCACATTATCGGAAGACGAGTATGTCTGGGTAATTGCGTATTTGCTCAAGGTCAACGGCATGCCTGCGGGCGCTGAGGAGTTGTCGGCCGACGAGACGTTGTTGAAAGGTGTGCGCATTGATACGAAGCTGGGTGCAGGACGAGGTGCGATCGTCACGCCGAAGCGGCGTGGATCATGACGCAGGACATGCAGTCACCTTTCACTGAGGCGAACAAAACATCATGGCGCAGAACGTGAGCAGGCGTACGATCGGTGTTGCACTTGTGGCGGCCGTAGCGTTGGGTGGAGTGTTTGTGTCCGCGGTGACGCGATCGAGCGCGCAACAAGGCAAACCGCTGGTGCGCGGGAACGCGTATGGCGAGTGGCGTTATTGGGGCGCCGATGCGTGGAGCACGCGCTATTCACCGCTTGATCAAATCGACGCAAAAAACTTTGACTCATTGCAAGTCGCGTGGACGTGGAACGCAAGTCAGTTTGGCAACGATGAGTATTATCGAAGCACCCCCTTGTTTGCGAATGGGAAACTGTTCACGGTGGCGTCAACGCGTCGCGTCGCAGCGGCGCTTGATCCGGTCACCGGAAAAACGTTGTGGAGTTATAAGCCGGCCGAGGGGATTCGCTGGCAAAAGGCGCCGCGACAATATTCGGGTCGCGGGCTCGCGTATTGGACCGATGGCACGCAGGAGCGTGTGCTGTTGGTAACACCGGGATATCACCTTGCGTCGATTGACGCAAAGACGGGCAAGCTTGATGCGACGTTTGGCACCAACGGTGTCGTCGACTTGATGCTTGGCTTGGGCTATCCCCTTGTGCCATTAGCGGTGGATGATTCGGGTCCGCTCATCATCAGCGAAGCAGCACCAGCGCGTAAAGCGCGCGCGGGCGAGAAGTGGGACGCTGTCAAGAAGATTGGTGCTGATGGCACGATGGGTATCGATCCGGCGGAGGGGCAAATCGCGGCCAGCTCGCCACCAATTGTTGTCGGCAACGTGCTTGTGGTCGGCAACTCGGCAATTCACGGCTACTACCCGCTGCGTACGCACAACATTCCGGGATTTATTCGCGGTTTTGATATTCGCACCGGCAAACAGTTGTGGAAGTTCAATCTCGTACCGCAGCCTGGTGAATTCGGTGCGGAAACGTGGAAGTCCGGTTCGAAAATTGGCACCACAGGTGTTGGCAAGAACGATGCGTGGGCGACGTACTCGGCCGATCCAGATCTGGGACTCGTCTACATCCCCGTCGGCATGCCGTTGATGGACGAATACGGCGGACATCGTCCGGGCGACAATCTGTTTGGCAACAGCGTCGTTGCGCTCGATGTAAAAACTGGTGAACGCAAATGGCACTATCAGATGGTGCATCACGACATCTGGGATTACGACGTACCGATGGCGCCGAATCTTGTCGATGTCACGGTGAATGGCGCGAAGCGCAAAGTCATCGCCCAGAGCACGAAACAGGGATGGATTTACGCGCTTGATCGGGCCACTGGTCAACCAATTTGGCCTATTCCAGAAACACCAGTACTGCAGAGTGAAGTGCCGGGCGAGCAGACGTCGGCGACACAACCGATTCCCAGCAAACCCGCACCGTACGCACAGCAAGGGCTCGTGGAATCGGACCTGATTGACTACACACCAGCCATTCGCGATTCGGCGCTGAAGCTCGCGAAGACCTGTCGCATGGGCCCGTATTTTATTCCTGGCTCGACGGCGGATGGTATGGGCAAGAGCGGACTCAAATGTTCGTGGTATGCACCCGGTGCGAGCGGCGGTGTGAACATTGATGGCGGCGCTGCGGTCGATCCAGAAACCGGCATGATGTATGTCGCGTCGTTAAGTGCGATGAGCACGACGCAACTTAAAAAAGATCCGTGTTCGGAGTTTACGTACAGCTCCGTTCATGACAGTTGCGGATTGCTTGGCGCATTGCCAGCGCCGGCTGGCTACTCGAAGCCGGTAAATGGTGATCGTGGTGGCGATTTCGGTGCGCGGGGCAGCGCGGCAATTCTTGGCGGCATTTCCATTGTCAAACCGAAAGAGATGGGCGGCATCACTGCGTACAATCTCAATAGCGGCGATAAGATGTGGTGGGCGGGCAATGGTGGCATGATCAAGCAAACCAGTCGCGATCCGTTGTTTGCTGGCGTCAACATTGCGCCGGTTGGCGGGCGCGGACAGGCACAGGTCATTACAACAAAAACGTTGATGATTTACGGGACTGGTCGTGGCGGTGGTGTACCGGGCGCGCCGCCAACGTTGTATGCGGTGGATAAGGCCACGGGCAAACAAGTTGGCGCGCTCAAGATCGCGTCAAAGACAACCGCAGTGCCGATGACGTTCATGCATCAAGGCAAACAATACATCGTGTTTGCGACGGGCGCGGACGACGCGACAGCGTTAACGGCGCTGGTGCTGCCGGGTCGGAAGTAGGGCGCGTTCGACATGGCGACAACGGAGACGGAGAAGCGCGGACGTAGCTTCTCCGTTACGACTATGGTAGTGTGCTCGGCCGACGCTACACGACAAACGTCGTACCTTTCACGATCGATTGCGATGGATAACGGTGAGGTGCCGACTCTGCCTATAATAGAGCGTGCGGGTTACATCGCCGTCACCCGCCGCGCTCCGGTCACCTTACACTTCGCCCCTCCAATCAATGAAGAGTCTTTCACGAACGCTTCGCCTATGCTCCGTAGTCCTGCTATGCGTCAACGCCGCATCATGCAGCTCGAAAAGTGACAGCATCACCGGCACATCCGTTGGTTCGTCGTTTAACGCAACGATTACCGGCGCGTCGGCTGGCAGTTTCACCGGTATCGCGAGTGCGAGCACGGTGGGTGGTATCCAGAACATCACGCTCGGTACGACCGACACGAAGTTCGCGCTCTCCCTCACGCGCAGCGGTTCTAAATTCACTGTTGGGACATTCACGCTTGGCGACAACTTGCTAATTCAATATGTCGCTGCATTGAGCATCAACAACGGCGGCGCACTTTACGGAAGCACCGGCGGGACGTTCACGATCACATCGGCAACGTCGACCAGCATCAAGGGCAGTTTCGATTTTCAGGGGAAGTTGAATAACGGCACCACGACGAATGCGGTGAAGGGCGACTTCGTGGCAATTTGCGCCATCGGCTGCTAGTCATATTCAGTACCGCATAGGCATTACGCGCCGAAGCCACACCGCTTCGGCGCGAGCACCTACTTCTTTTCGTAGCGTCGCAATGCCTTTGCTCCCACCTCTGCCCCATAGATGTGTCCTGCGGCATCCACGGCAATCCCTTCAGCCGAACTCGTACTCGGTGGCTTTACCGTTGGATCCGGAATGAAGGCCGTGACCACACCATCCTTGATTTTTCCAATTCGAATGCCACGCGTCCACCCGCCATGAGCGGGGTTCACCGATCCGGATTCTGAATCGGCGACATACAATACGTCGTCCTTGTCGATCCACATTCCACTCGGCCGACTGAACTGATACCACGTGTCGAGTAACGCGCCGTCTTGCGTGTAAATCTGAATGCGATTGTTGCCGCGATCACCAACAAATAATCGCCCCCGTGAATCCATCGCGAGGGCATGCGGCTGATCCATATCGGTCGGACCCGTACCCGGTTGTCCCCACGTTTTGAGCAACTTGCCCGACTTATCAAACTTGAGCAAACGCGCGTTAGATCCCGCCGCCGATGAATGCCCTTCCACAACAAAAATGTCGCCGTTGGGCGCCACGAGTACATCGTTTGGCTGAAAGAAAAACGCCGTACCTTTGCCGCCGCCTGCGGTGCCCAACGTGAGCAATAATTTTCCCTGCGGCGAAAACTTGAAAATCTGATGACCCATAGGTGCGCTGACGTCGGCCGCAGCGCGACCAGTACACGCGCAGTCGGTCACCCACACATTGCCGTCACGATCAACGTGCAACCCGTGCGGCGAGATCATCATGCCTGCACCAAACGATGTAAGGAGCCCTCCGCTCGCATCAAACTTGAGCATTGGTGGCAGCTTCGACCCCGCGCAACTGTTCGCACCACACCGCTCGGCCACCCAAATACTGCGCCCATCTTTGTCGATGTCCACCGCACTCGTTGAGCCCCACATGCGTCCGTCACTCAACTTGGCCCAACCGTCGACGGTACGATATGGATTGGCAACGTCGTTGATTGGTGCCACGTCGCGCGTCGTGATTTGTTGCGCGCGTAGCAATGGCACAGCAACAATGAGATAAAGCAGCGCGGCGACGTTGCGGAGGGGCGACATGCAAGTGCTCCGAGTGCGAGTGGTGTGTATAACAAATGTCATGATGCGTCCTTCGTCATACCTACCCCCAACGTAAGTCCGCCTTACTGAGTGGCAACGATCGCACGCGCTTCCCTGTCGCCGCGAAGATCGCGTTACACAACGCCGGAATGACGGGCGGCAGCGCCGGTTCTCCAAGACCCGTCGGCGCGAATGCCGTCTTCTTGAAATGCACTTCGATGGGCACTGCTTGCGCGTGACGCAGCAGCAAGAAGTCGTGAAAGTTGCTTTGCACGGTGTGACCGTTGGCGATGGTAATCTCTTGGCCCAACGCCTGCGCGATACCGTCCAACACGGCGCCTTGCACCTGATTTTCGGCGCCGCTGGGGTTGATGATGTCACTGCCGATATCTCCAACCGCCCATACTTTCTCGATCTTCAGCTTGCCTAATTTGCTCACGCTGGCTTGCACCACTTCGGCGAAATATCCGCGATGACTGAAGTGAAATGCGACGCCCATGCCCGAGCCCTTCGGCAGCTTCTTGCCCCACCCCGCTTTCTCGCCAACCATCGCGAGCACGCCGCGCATACGCTCGCCATCAAAGCCCGGCTGTTGCGGCGGACCATTGCCGGTCGGTGCTGCCTCGGGTTGCGCGCTGGCCAAGAGATCCATCTTGAATTGCAGCGGATCTTTGTTGGCCGCGTGCGCGAGTTCGTCAATAAATGACTGCGTCGCGAACGCAATACCGTTACTGCCCGGTGCGCGAAGCGGACCCATTGGCACACCCGATGGCATCACCGATGAACCCAATGCAAAGTTCGGAATAAACCTGGCCGGAAATTCTGCGGCACCAAGTCCAGCCGACGACGCAAAGTTGTTCCCTTCACCAAATGACACGAAGTGATTTTGCCACGTCGAAAGTTTGCCGCTCGCATCAACACCACCGACAAAATTGTGCCAACCCGCAGGGCGATAGAAGTCGTGTTGCATGTCATCTTCCCGCGTCCACAACAGCTTGATCGGCACACCAACTTCTTTCGCGATCCACGCTGCTTCGGCCATGTAGTCGTTGCTTAACCGGCGACCAAACCCTCCGCCCGCTCGCGTGAGGTGAATGGTGATCGCTTCTTCCTTGATGCCCAGCGTTTTGGCAACGAGCGCGCGTCCAGGTGCTGGATTTTGCGAGGGTGCCCACATCTCCATCGCGCCATCTTTATACGAGGCGGTGCAGTTTTGCGGCTCGAGCGACGCGTGCGCAATGAACGGATAGTAGTACGACGCTTTCAACGATTTTGTCGCGCTCGCGAGTGCTGCGTCGACGTCGCCGTCCTTTCGCAACGAACGTTGCGGTGCCTTCGTCGCAAATGCGGCAGCCTGCGCTGAATAACTTGCGCTACTCTGCTGCGTTGTTGGATGCGCTTCCCACGTCACCTTGAGCTGCTTCCGCGCACTTTGCGCTTGCCACCACGTATCCGCAACAATGGCAATGCCACCAAGCAGTCCATTGAGCGGCGTATCTCCCGCCACAACAAACGCGTGCTTCACGCCCGGTAATTTCTTGATCGCGTTTACGTTGGACGTGGCAACCTTTGCGCCAAATACCGGCGCTTTGTGCAACGTCGCGTAGAGCATGCCAGGCACTGTGACATCAATGCCGTACATCGGCTTACCAGTCACAATTGCGTGTACATCAACACCACGCACGCGCGTGCCAATAATTCGAAAATCCTTGGCATCCTTTAATTTCACCGCGGCAAGATCGGGCGCCGTCATACCGGCTGCACTCGTCGCCAATTCACCGTATGTCATACTGCGATTGCTTGCGCGATGACGCACAACCCCGGGTTCGGTATCGCATTCGGAGGCCGGGACATTCCACGTCTTCGCAGCCGCAGCGATGAGCATCGCACGACCAGCGGCACCGACACGACGCATCGGCAGCCAATTTTGCGGCGTGGCCGTGCTGCCGCCTGCGAACTGCCCGCTGAACTTGGTGGGATCAAACATGCCTTGCTCAACGCGCACGTTCTTCCAATCGACATCGAGCTCTTCGGCAATCAACATCGGCAACATCGTCTTGATGCCTTGTCCAATTTCCGGATTTTTACCGATGATCGTCACAATGCCATCGGGCATGATCCGAATGAATGCGTTCAGCGTCGCATCGGCCGAGGCTGCATCAGCGCCCAACGATTCAAGCGCGTTGAGCTCGCGATTATAGCTCGAGAGCACAATGCCACCACCTACAAGCGCCGTCACGCGCAAGAAATCGCGCCGTGTCACTGCAAATGTTGTCTCCATGGTTCGCGGCCTCACTTCCGATTGAGGGAGGATTCGCGCATGCCACCCACGGCCGCGCCTTCCGATTTGATTTCGGCGGCGCGATGAATGGCTTGCCGAATGCGCAGGTACGTCGCGCATCGACAGATGTTGCCGTTCATCGCGATATCAATGTCCGCGTCCGTAGGCTTCGCTTTCATCTTCAAGAGCGCAGCGGCCGACATAAGCTGTCCCGCCTGACAGTACCCGCATTGCGGCACGTCCAGCTCTTCCCACGCCTTTTGCAATGCATGCGTGCCGTCCACCGACAACCCTTCGACAGTCGTGATCTCGGCGCCTTGCACCGATGCCGCCGGTAGCACGCACGAACGCGTTGCGTTGCCATTCACGTGTACGGTGCAGGCGCCGCATTGCGCCGCGCCGCATCCAAACTTTGTGCCTTTCATGTCGAGCACGTCACGCAGCGCCCACAAGAGTGGCATGTCGGCGGGCACGTCAATCGCGTGGGACTGTCCGTTCACCTTCAGACGGATTTTCATTGATGCTCTCGGTGGAAGGTGCCACGCAAGCCGATAGTTGGTCGACCCGCATCCCTAAATGTCGGGGTGCGCAGGCGTGGAGTCCAGCACCGAATGCGCGCGGACCAAGGTTTGCATGAGTGAACTCCGCAACAGCTTGGCGCGCGCGGCTGCTCCATGTCGCGGCAGCCGAGTTCAACCACATCAGGGGGAACGTATGCAGTCCAGAACCACCATAGTCCTGTTGGCCAGCATCCTCGGCCTGTCGGCCACGGCTTGTGACAAAAAGACGGACGCTTCGGCCGATTCAATGGCCGCGATGGCCTCGAAGAAAACCGCGGATTCTGCCATGGCAGCCATGCCGGCAATGCCGCCCGCGCTCACCGATGCGAACATTGTTTACATCCTAGACCAAGCGAGCGCGGCCGATAGCGCACGTGGCACAATGGCCGGAATGAAAGGTACGAGCTCCGATGTAAAGGGTTTCGGCAAAATGATGGCGGGTGAGCATCATGCCCTGCGTCAGCAGGGGCAGGCACTGGCCACAAAACTTGGCGTGACGCCGATGGCGCCGGCGAACGACATGAGCGTGACCGATGCACAAACGGAAACGGACAAGCTCAACGCCGAAGCGAAAGGCAAAGGCTGGGACAAAGCTTATATCGATTACGAAGTCACGTACCACAAAGCCGTGCTCGAAACCGCAACGAAGGCGCTGGGCGTCGCGCAGAATCAGGAGCTCAAGGATTTGATCACAAAGGCCGCACCAATTATCCAAAAGCATCTTGATCGCGCGATGGAGATTCAGTCCAGGATGGCGATGTAAGACGGAGCGTTGATCGGCGTTCTCGCTGATCATCCTAGCGCGCGGCGGGGTCTCGCTTTCAGAGCGGGACCCCGCGTCGTAGTTTGGGCCATGTCTCATTTCACTCGTACGGTCTCGTGTGTTGTCGTTGCGGCGCTTGCGGCGTGTCAACCCTCGCCAGCTGACGCGCCACAGCGTTCGACTTCGACGGCATCGGCGGCGGTCCCGAATACCGCTCCCGCCGGTAAATTCGCGCGCGGTCGCGCCGAGACGTTGGACATTGCCAGTTGGAATATTGAGTGGTTTGGTGACCCGACCAACGGACCGTCCAACGAACCGCAGCAGTTACGAAACGCGCGCGAAGTGATTGCCAGCGTCGATGCGGACGTGTGGGGCTTGGCAGAAATCGTCGACGAATCGGAATTCAATCAACTCAAAACACAGTTGCCCGATTATGACGGATTTCTGGCAAATGCGCGCCTGGTGTCGAATCGCGGTTCGTCGTACAGCGCGACAGAACAAAAGGTGGGCATTCTGTTCAAGCGCAGCGTCGCATCCCTCGTGCGCGCCCGTGTGATTTTGCAACAAAACGATCGCGATTTTGCGGGTCGCCCTCCCTTGGAAGTGACGTTACGCGTCACGTTGAACGGAGCCACCGAAGAGGTGATCTGCGTTGTGCTGCATATGAAAGCCACCGCTGACGAGGCAAGTTGGATGCGCCGTTTCAATGCGTCGCGCGCGCTCAAGCGGTACCTCGACGATACCTATCCGACGCAGCGGGTGATCGTGATGGGAGATTGGAACGACGACGTCAATCGTTCGATCAGCATCGGCAAACCGTCGCCATATCAAAACTTTGTCGACGATGCCACGCACTATCATTTTGTCACGAAGTCGCTTGACGACCGCGGCGTCTCGTCAACCACGGGTCATCGCAGTCTCATCGATCATCATCTTGTTACCAACGAACTTGCTGCCGACGAAATACCCAACTCGGCCGAAGTGATCGCGGGTGATCGAATGATCAAAGATTTTCGTCGCACGACGAGTGACCATTTCCCAGTGCTCAGTCATTACGCGGTTCCGGCCGGCGGCACACGACGTTGAGCGGCTTTGAATTCGCGACGACACGTCGCATTATTTGTGCAGACGGAGCGGCGAAGCACTTACCGCAGTATGCGTCGTCGCTGGGCATCACGCACGCGTTCATTGTCACTGATCAGGGATTGCGCGCGAGCGGCGTATTGGACCACGTGCTCGCGGCGTTCGTTGGTTCGGGTGTAGAAGCCACCGTGTTTGATGGTGTGGTAGCTGATCCACCAGAACATAGCGTGCACGGTGCGGTCGCAATGGCGCGCGCCGCAGGTATTGACGGTGTGATAGGTCTTGGCGGGGGCAGTTCGTTGGATACCGCAAAGTTGGTGGCGCTGTTGTTAGGGTCGCCACAGACGCTGCCCTCGATGTATGGCATCGGCCTCGCGCACGGTCCGAGGTTGCCGTTGCTCCAAGTGCCGACAACGGCTGGCACCGGATCGGAAGTCACAGCAATTGCGATCGTAACCACGCCGAGTGGTGAGAAGAAAGGCGTGGTATCAGACGTGTTGTATGCGGATCTGGCCGTTCTTGATGCAACGTTAACCGTCGCGTTGCCGACGCGCGTGACGGCGATGACGGGCATTGATGCGATGGTCCATGCGATCGAAGCATACACGTCGAAGCATAAGAAGAACGTGTTATCCGATAGCCTCGCCGTGCGCGCGCTACAGTTGTTGTCGAACAACCTGCGACCTGTACTTGCGAACGGTCGTAACCTCGAGGCGCGCCGAGCGATGTTGCAAGGATCGATGTTGGCGGGGATGGCATTTGCGAATGCGCCCGTCGCCGCTGTGCACGCGTTGGCGTATCCACTCGGCGGTCACTTTCATGTGCCGCACGGATTGAGCAACGCGTTAGTGTTGCTGCCGGTATTGGAGTTCAATCTGGCGACTGCCGATGCGTTGTATGGGGAGTTAGCACCTGCGCTCTTGCGCGACAATGCTGGCGCTACCCGCAACCGCAGTGGGCGCGCGTTTGTCGATGCGATGGAGGAGTTGGTGTCAGATGCGCGGCTGGAACGGACGTTGCGCGCAGTGGGCGTTGCCGAATCACACTTACCGCTACTGGCAACCGATGCGATGAAAGTCCAGCGACTTTTGGTGAATAATCCGCGACACGTCACGTATGATGACGCGTTGGCGATCTACCGTACGGTGCTATGAGCGATAAAGCGGAAACGCGCGAACAGTTTGCTCATCTGACGTCGCTCGATACACGTTGGATGGATAACGACGTCTACGGTCACGTAAATAACGTGGTGTATTACAGCTACTTCGATACGGCGGTGAATCGCTGGCTGATTGAACGTGGGTTACTGGAGGTACTCGCGAGTGCCGCCATCGGACTCGTCGTGGAAACACAATGTCGCTACATCAAGCCGCTCTCGTTTCCCGATCGCGTGACCGCCGGTATTCGCGTCGCGAGATTGGGAAAGAGCAGCGTACGCTACGAGATCGCGCTCTTTCGCAACGATGATGCCGACGCTGCGGCGGTCGGACATTTTGTGCACGTGTACGTTGATCGCACGACGCGTATGTCAACACCAATTCCTGACGCCGTACGTCACGCGCTGGGTACGTTGGTGCTACGATGACGGCTATGCGAACGGAAGACTATTGGATGGAGCATAGCAACGTTTGTGTACCGCCGTTGTTAGGCGCGCGTGACGCGCACGTGTGGCGAATTCAGCTAGACGTCACGCACGATGTGGATGTCCTTCGGTCGTTACTGTCTCCTCAGGAACAGGCGCGTGCGAACCGCTTTGTGAGCGCACATCATACGCGGCGATTTATCGTAGCGTACGGCGTCATGCGACAAATTCTCGCCGGATATCTGGGCTCGTCGGCCACGGATCTTCGATTTGGTGTCGGTCACCATGGGAAGCCCTTCCTCGAATTGCCGAAGTGCAACGTCCCGATGATTGAGTTCAATCTGTCCCATTCTGGGAGCGTGGCCTTACTGGCCATCGCCCGTGGTCGCGCCGTTGGTGTCGATGTGGAGGAATGGGACGATCGCGTGCGACATCTCGCCGTGTCCGAGCGCTTCTTCTCGCCTGTCGAGCGCGAAACATTGCGTACCCTCGACGCAGACGGGCGCGTGGTCGATGGTTTTTTTGCCGCCTGGTCGCGCAAGGAAGCGTATCTCAAAGCCACGGGACGGGGCATTACACGCGGCCTCCATCACTTTGACGTGTCGGTGCACCCTGATGCACCGGCAGTGCTGGTGGCCGATCGACTGGACGTCGATGCTCCATCGCGATGGACGATGCGTGCCATTGCGCCGCGTCGTGGATACTCCGCCGCGGTGGTGGTAGAGTCGCCGCTCAGTACGCTGCTCCTATTTGAAGCTGCGATCGGCTAGAAAGCCTCATCATGAAAACACTTCTGTTGCGGGCGACCGTTATTTCGGTAGGTACATTGTTCGCGCGCTCGGCGTTCACTCCGTCATCCGGCCCAATCGTTATCGTTGCAGGTCCGTCGACGGCTCCCGACACTACGCGCGTGACGTTGACGGCAGAAGCCGTGAAATTCTTCACAATGTGGCAAGATGCGTGGACGGACAATCAGCAACCGAAGATGTTCGCGGCGCGCCGTTGGGCGTATCGACATTGCCACGGCGTGCTCATTTCGCGGGTTGGCGAACCCAATCGACAACCCGAATCCAACTACGTGGCGATCGCGAGTGAGCGCACCGCATTCTCCGTGTGCCCCACTTGGTTGCTCGGCGATGATGCACGCTTTGCCGACGAAGCACTAATGACCGATGCAGCCATCGCGCCAACGGCGTTGACGAAGGTGCGCGTGGCGCGCGCGTCACTGATCGATCGTTTTGCACGGAGCGCGTCGCTAGCGCCAACCGATGGATTTATCGTTGGTCAGCGTGTGCGGTTTTTAGTGGATCAGGACTTGCCAGACAGCGCGCTCGTGATTGCACACACCTGTCTTGCTGACGCATGGTGGTGCGCGGCGCTGCAGGGGTATGTAGAAGCGCACCTCGGTCATTCTGCCCGCGCGGAACAGGCGTTCGCGTCGGCACGCGATTCAATGTCAACGGCGATGCGCTGTCAGTGGGATGATATCGGACAACTGTTGTCGACGGAGGAACGCGATGCGTACGACGTCAATCCGTGTACGAAACGAGCGCAAATTGTTGAACGCTATTGGTGGTTGGCAGATCCGTTGTACAGCGAAGTCGGCAACGAACGGCGCGTCGCGCACGATGCACGGCGGGTGTTGGTGAGCCTACACGCGGCATTGCCCGTAGACGGTCGCTACCGCTGGACGATGGAATATGGGGCTGATGCGCTATCCAAGATGATTCTGCGTTATGGCTGGCCTACGTTTATCGCGTGGGGTGGACCGTCAGAAGATGTGAGTCACTCGGGCTGGATGCGTCAGCACAATTCGCGTGAGCAACCTCCGTACACAACCTTCGAATATCAGCGCAATCGCGTACGCACACGAGCGGACTGGTTCGCGATAGATAGTCCGTACGTGGCGCCCGCGTCATCGTGGCAGCTCACCGAGCCGACCGATGGTTCATCGCACGGGATTTGGTGGCCTGACGAACACGTGTCGCGCCGTCGACCACTTGTGCAGATCGCGAATGGGCAGGTTGCAGTGTTGCGTCGTCAGACGAGCGTGCTACTGGCGGTTGCGCACAATATCGATGGTGCACTCGCGACGTTACGGGATACGAGCGATGCCACCCTTATGGCCGGCGCTGGGCCCAACAGCGTCACGACAATTCAAACACGCCGCGCGCATGTCGCGGAGACACTGGTGTTGCGCGGGAATATCCCGAGCGCGCCAACGATGGTAGCCGTCGAAATCCGGAGTCCGGATCGTGACGGCCTGGATGCGCGTACGCGTTTTGGACTTACGCCACCGGCTTCGCTGGACGCGATGAAAATCGGGGAGCTCGCGGTCTCCCCTCCAATTTTGCGCACGGCAAATACGGATGCGACTGCTGATGCGATAGCATCGAATGACAATGGTAACGCAGTACTTGAGCAGATGCTTGGTTCAACGCGCATTAACCAGACAAAGCATTCCCGTGTCGGTGTCTATTGGGAAAGCTATGGATTTATTGCGACGGAGCCTGCAACCGTGAGCGTGCGTGTCGAACCCAAAGGCAAGGGCAGCATACTTGGTCGACTCGGCGTGTTTCTCAACGTGCGGACAGATCCGAAGACCAGTATCGAAATCTCATGGCGTGAAGAAGGCAACGACCGCGCCGCGCGACCCACGGCGGATCTCGTTGCAATAAAGCGCCACGGCGTTGTGCTTGACCTCAAACAATTGATGCCGGGTGAGTACGATCTCGTCGTTGGCGTTGGTACGATCGGGCAGATACCCGTTACGAACCGAATGACCTTCACGCTGGTGCGATAACGGGCGCGCGTTCAGCGCGGAGTCCGCGCTCGCGAAGGAGGACAAGTATTGACGGTCCGGCACGGAATGTGAGGGCGTTACGAACCATGATGGAGAAAAGCCTTGTCACGGAGAAAAATCGAGACAAAGTTCATAGGGTCACTCTGGAGAAACTTACCGTGAACGAACAATCATCCGTCGCCCCCGCTGCCGCGGTCGAAACGTCATCGGAGCGGAAGCCCCGCGATAGTGAGCTGGACATTTACGGGCTCACGCACATAGGACATTTGCGAAAGACCAATCAGGATCACTTTCTGATTTCGATGCTCCGTCGCGAAGTGCGCATCATGCAGACGAGTTTGCGCACGGCACCCGATGATTCGTCCACCGAACGGCTTGCACTTCTGGCGTGCGTCGCGGATGGTGTTGGCAGTAGTGTCATGGGTGAAGAAGCCGCGCGGCTCGCCGTTGAACGAATAATGGCGTACGTGATGGAGAGCGCGAATTGTTATTACGCTTCGGACGAAATGGATGGCGAGTCGCTCTCCCGCTCACTGGCGAAAGCCGCAATGCGCGTGCACGCGGATATTGCGAAGGAGCGCGCCGAGGGGCCCATCGAAGCGAGCAATATGGCCACGACGTTGACGCTGTGGCTGGGCGTATGGCCGAAGGCGTATCTCGTTCAGGTTGGCGACAGTCGCTGTTACGTCATGCGTGGCGGTGTGTTGGCGCAGATTTCACGCGATCAAACGATGGCGCAGGATCTCGTCGAAATGGGCGCGATGACGCGGACGCAAGCAGAGCGCTCGCCACTGTCACATGTCTTGTCCAGCGCGATTGGCGGTGAGACGGCATTACCCGTCGTGACAATGATGGAGCAATCATGGGACAGCATCGGCTTGCTGTGTAGCGACGGGCTCACAAAGCATGTGAGCGATGAGCAAATTACACATCGCTTGAATACAATGACGTCGGCGAAGCAGGTGTGTGAGACATTGCTGCAAGATGCGCTCGACGCGGGCGGGAGTGATAACGTGACGATTGTGGTAGGTCGACCGAAGGCGAAGATCTAACGCGTCGATGGCGCTGCATTCGCGCGACCGCGCACTGCTGCGGGTTCGAGCACCCAGTCGAGCGCGCGTCGACTGAGTAAGCCGACGATCGCCAGTCGTGCGAGCGAATGGCCAGCCATTGGCACACGAAAGACTTTCGCGTGCGAACCACCTGCTGCCACGATGCCCGAATCGGCTGAACGCAGTCGGTCATGAGAGCCGCGAACGATGGCGATGCGGAGATTGGTCGGCCGCGAGACGGTCGTGCGCACAAGCTCGCTCACCGCGACGCTATCAGCAGGGCTCGAAACAACGGTCCCATCGAGGCGAATCGCGATTGGACGCAGCGCAGTGCGAGAAGCGGGTGATAGCGCAACAACCCCGCGCAACGCCGGATTCGCGCTGTTGCCTGCGGACCATATCGCGATCTCTGCACCGAGTGATTGTCCCATCAGTACAAGTGGTACGTGGGTGTTGCGGATTGCTTTGTCCGGCCAAGCACTAAACTCTGCATACGCACTACTCACGAGTGCATCGATACGGGACTGCAGCACTCGCGCACGCGTTGCTCCATCATTGGGCACGTCTGCAAACAAGGGAGCGAGCGTGACGCCGATAACCGCATAACCATCGGACGCTAGCCCCGCCGAGAGTTGGCGATGCGCACGAGTAAACGCTCGATCATTTCCGAAAAACACAATGACGGCGCGAACGCTGTGGTAGCCGCCTGTTGGTGGGAAAAGTTCAATCCCGCTGCCGCGCAGTTGCGACTGCGCTGCCGTATACGTTGGCGCGGAATCAGAGCCGCCCATGGTGTAGTGCGCAATCAGAAATACCTCGACGCCGATGAAAATAGCGACGACGATCAGGCGCACGAGCAACGGAATTCGCATCCATCGCGACGATAATTTTTCCACGGTCAATCCAACTCGTCAGGCACAGCTGTCAACGCGAAATTCATCACCATCGCGATCACCCATCCAACGCCTGTCCACCCCAATAACAGATTGATCCACGTGATTTTCCACCGCTGCGGATGTCGGCGCGACCACGCCAGCAACGTCGGCAAAACATAAAAACCGAGTGCTATCGGGATCAGCACAAGTTCTTTCGCTGCACCGCTCCCCTGGTACGCACCGGACGGTTCCGCGCGTGGCCGCTGCGCCAGCTCGGCGATCAAAAACGCTCCCAGACGGTTCATACCGCAATCTATGCGCGCTGGCACGAACTTCACCGTCCGACGCGTTGAGGATCCGTTCCGAGGCCGCAATCCAACGGCTCGCAACAAGCGTAGCCCATGAGCCAGCGATCCCCATTTCTCGCCACATCCAGGTTCCAATGCACTCGCGCTCCAGCGCGCTACGTCTCGCCGCTCTCGCCCTACTCGTCTCCGTCGCCGCCGGTGCCTCGCGGCTGCGCGCCCAAGACACGCTGGTCAAACGGATCGCGTCAGACAGCGCGCGCACGCAAGCGTTGGAAACCGTCAAGGTGCACGGCCGCATCGACAACCTGATCGGCATCGCAGGTTCCGCCTCCGAGGGTCGCGTCGGCGCCGTGGACTTGCGACTGCGCCCAATCACCCGAGAAGCTGAGTTGCTCGAAGCAATCCCTGGGGTGATTGTCACGCAGCACTCAGGCGAAGGAAAGGCGAATCAATATTTCGTGCGCGGGTTTAACCTTGATCATGGAACCGATTTTCAGACGCGTGTGGACGGAATGCCCATTAATTTGCCGACGCACGCGCACGGGCAAGGCTACACCGATCTCAATTTTCTGGTGCCCGAACTGGTCGATTATCTTGACTACAAACTTGGCGTGTATCACGCGGAGCTCGGCGACTTTGGTAGTGCAGGTGGCGCGGAGTTTCATTTGCTGCGAAAGCTTGATCGTCCGTTCATCACGGCGGCTTCGGGTGCAAATGGTTTGGCGCGATTGGCTGGCGGTGCCTCTACGCGATTGGCCGGTGGTGATTTTCTGCTTGGTGGGGAAGCACACACGTACGATGGCCCCTGGCTACGCGCCGAAAAAATTCGCAAACTCAGTGGCATGGCGCGCTACACATATTCGCGCAACGCCACGCAGTGGTCGCTGCTTGGCCTTGCGTATAAGAATCGGTGGAACAGCAACGATCAAATTCCGCTGCGCGCCGTAGAGCGTGGTCTCATTTCGCGGTTTGGACAAATCGATTCTACCGTTGGCGGTAATACACAACGGTATAGTCTTTCTGGCTCCATGCGGCGTGTTTCGGGTCGCGCCATACAGGACATACAAATCTACGGTATATACTCCGACCTCGATCTCGTCTCCGACTTTACATATTTTCTCAACGATGCGGCAGGTGATCAATTCGCACAGCGTGATCAGCGCATCGTGCTCGGCGGAAGCGCGAAGCACATACAAACGTTGACTGCGTTCAATGTGCCGAATACGCTCACCGTAGGCGTGCAGAGCCGCACCGATATTATAAACGGCGTTGGCCTCTATAATTCCGTGCGAAGTATTCGAACAAACACCGTTCGGCAGGACGATGTGCGCGAAACCGGCACGGGTGTGTTTGTTCAGGCCGAGTCCAAGTGGACGCCGTGGTTTCGAAGCGTGTTGGGTGCACGCGCCGATGTGTACGCATTTAGCGTTTCAAGCGAACTCGCGGAAAACTCAGGGCATCGAAATGCGGGCATCGTGAGCCCAAAAGCATCGTTCATTTTTGCCCCGAATGCGACGACGGAAGTGTATCTCAGCGGCGGCTATGGTTTTCATAGCAATGATGCGCGTGGTACCACCATCACCGTCGACCCGGTGACGAGAGATGCAGCGTCACGTGTCGATCCGCTGGTGCGCTCGCGCGGTGCGGAGGTTGGTCTGCGTGCCACGCCGGTGAGCGGTTTACGGACGACTGTGACCGTATGGGCGCTCAACTTAGATAGCGAATTGCTTTTTGTCGGTGACGGCGGAACAACAGAACCGTCAGCGGGGAGCAAGCGCCAGGGTGTTACGCTCGCCAACTTCTATCGGCCAATTCCACGCCTGTCGCTTGATGCGGACGTGTCGTTCGCCCACGCCCGTTTTCACGGAGTAGAAGTCGGTCAGACGCATGTGCCGGGCGCGCTGGAAAGTGTGTTTGCTGGCGGCATCGCGTGGAGTCCACTACGCCAGGGTCTGTTTGCGTCGGCCAGGGTGCGGAGGTTTGGGTCGTACGCGCTGACTGAAGACAACAGTGTTCGATCAACAGCCACGTCGCTACTCAGTGCCGATGCGGGTTACCAATTGCACAATGGCATTCGCGTGCAGTTCACTGCACTGAACCTGCTCGATGCACGCGCGTCGGACATTCAGTACTACTATGCCTCGCGGTTGCGCGGTGAGCCGACGAGCGGCGTCGAAGACATTCATTTCCATCCGATTGAGCCGAGGCAAATTCGTGTCTCGCTGGGGTGGGGTTTCTAGGAGTCGGAACCGCGTCGTTCGTTTCCGTTCGTGACCCGCTGTTCGTCGCTGTAAATTGCGTGCATGCAACTCGGACTCTATACCTTCGCCGAAACCACAGCGGACCCCGCTACCGGCATCCGCGCCTCGTCGCAACAACGTCTCTTCGATTTGCTAGAGGAGGTCGAACTTGCCGATCAGGTTGGACTCGATGTCTTCGGTATTGGTGAACATCACCGTGTCGACTTTGCCGTCTCGACACCGGCTGTTGTGTTGGCCGCCGCGGCTGCGCGCACGAAACGCATTCGGCTCACGAGTGCTGTTACTGTCCTGAGTTCGGACGATCCCGTGCGCGTCTTTCAGGAATTTGCCACGCTCGATTTGTTATCAGGTGGACGCGCCGAAATCATGGCCGGCCGTGGCTCGTTCATCGAATCATTCCCATTGTTCGGCTACGATCTTGATGATTACGATTCGCTGTTTAGCGAAAAGCTCGATCTCTTGCTCAAGCTCCGCGACAATGAACGTGTGCAATGGACTGGCGGACATCGCGCGCCGCTCAACAACGTTGGAGTCTATCCGCGACCGATCCAGTCTCCGTTGCCAGTGTGGATTGCCGTTGGCGGTACGCCCGCGTCCGTGATCCGTGCGGCCGAATTGGGACTACCATTGGCGATCGCCATTATCGGCGGCACTCCAGATCGCTTCGTACCGCTCGTGGATTTGTATCGCGAATCCGCGCAGCGCGCCGGACACGATTTGTCCACGATGGCAGTGAGTATCAACTCGCATGGCTTCATTGCTGACACCACGCAGCAAGCAGCGAACCAATGGTATCCGTCATTCGCCGATACCATGAGTCGCATTGGACGCGAGCGCGGTTGGCCACCAATGTCGCGTCCGCAATACGACGCGATGCGCTCACCCCATGGTGCCCTGCTTGTTGGCGATGCTCAAGCAGTCATTGAAAAAATATTGTATGAGCACGAGCTGTTTCATCATGATCGTTTTTTGATGCAACTCACCGTCGGCACAATGCCACACGCACAAGTGATGCACGCGATCGAGCTTTACGGTACCGTAGTCGCGCCCGCCGTACGTCGAGCACTCACTCCAATCCCTAACCCCTAACCCCTAATCCATAACATCTAATCCCTATCTAGGGTGTTTTCCTCCTCGCGTGTCACTCCCCGTACAGCGCACAAACGGACCTGGGCACGACGCGACTCACCGTGTCACCCCGCCGTTACTTCCGGAGAGAACCGATGACAACGCGTAGGTGGACGGGCGTGCTTCTGAGTACTGTGACCGTATTTGGTGCCGCGTGCGCCGACCGTCCGACAGAAGTATCTTTGGAAGCGGCGACAACGGCCGCACTGGCCGCGGCACTTAACTCGACACCTGCCGGATACGGCGACCTGTCCAGCAGCTACGTCGGAACAACGTCGCTTGGATTCAGTGAGGCGGCGTTCTTTCTTGGTGGCGGTCGTGACGCTGGGTTTGGACGAGGCTCAATGATGGGCGGCGGTATGGGCGACGAATTTAACGGCGGAATGGCATTCGGACGTGGCGGCTTTGGACACGATGGACCATTCGGCGGCGGCGTCGGGTGCAGCGGCATTTTCAACGCGACGACTGGGCGCGTCGAATGCCCCGCCGAAACGCACAACGGACTGACCACCACGCGCTCGGCGTCGTATGCGACGGTGGCTGGTACAGTGCAACAAGCGTTTGATTCAGTCACGACTAATACGGTCAACATTCAGTCAAAGGTTGTCGGTACCGTGACCTACGACACGACGTCGGGCGGACGTGGACCTGATGGTCATCATGGCTGGGGCAATGGACGTGGCCCAGGCGGACGACTGCTGGGCGACACGACCACCATCCTGTCGGCGTCTACGGTTGTAGCGAGCAACAGCACGCGCACCACAACGGGACTCGCGAAGGGCAGTTCTGCGCGAACTGTGAATGGTTCATCCGCGGGAACCGAAGCCACCACCGGTAAATCAAGTCGCGGCAACTTCACGTCAAGCCGCGTGGTTGGTGACACCACGAAGAATCTCGTCGTGCCCGTTGTAACGACGACGACCACGATGCCCTATCCCACCGCAGGCACCGTCATTCGTGAGATGAAAGTGACGATGACATACGCGGGCGCAACGCCGATTACCGTCTCGCGCCGTGAAGTGGTGACGTACAACGGTTCGGCCACGGCAACAATCGTCGTTACCGAAAATGGTGTGCCGAAAACATGTACTCGTGCACTACCACGGGGTCAGTTGGTTTGCCCTTAAACGTGCCGCGTTAACTAAAAAATCGAGCGAGGCGCGAAGATTATTCTCTGCGCCTCGTTTTTTTAGTTTGTGATGATCGCCGAAAAAGTGGCCGCACCAATATTGACTGATGACGCTTTGATCGTACGTGCTCCCACTGTTGCCCCCGCTGCCACTGTAACCTGTGCGCGACCCTTCGCATCGGTTGCGGTATTCGTCGCGCTAAGCGTGCCACCGCCAACAATTGACCAGACAATCGGCGTGCCAACGCTTGGGTTGCCGTACCGATCATTCACTTGTACCGTGAGCGGTAACGACAGTGTGGTATTGGCCGGACCGCTTTGCAGGTCGCCGCTCACAATGCCAATTGTCGCGGGCGTGCTACTGACCACGGTCGCGGTAAACGCGATGTCGGAAGTGCCGCTGTACCCCGCGTTGATTGTCACGGTACCCGCCACGGTACCCGCGGTGTACGTCACCTGTGCGTTGCCGAGCGAATCGGAGATTGACGTCGGTGCGCTGAGCGATCCGCCGCCACTCAAAATCGCCCATGTGACAATACCGCCGCCAACCGAAAGTCCGCTGGCGGTCGCGAGGTGCACAACCAAGGGAGCGGCGAGCGCTTGAGCGACCGTTGCCGTTTGCGCATTACCACTTTTCAGAGTGGCAAGCACGACTTCCGGCGCTGTCACCGCAGGATTACATGCGCCGAGGCAAACGAGCGCGAAAACGAGGAGTACGGGCTTCACGCGAGAGATGGCTGGACGATGAACGAACACTTCGGACACAAGACCGTCGCGCCGAAGTATAGCGGTAAGTGAAACAGGGAACGTCCGTCCATTTCTCCAAATCTAATTTCCTAGTAAACACTCATGCGCCTCCGTCCCCCCCTCTAACTGTAAAGTCGCGTGCTCAATGCCGAAGCGTTGCCGCAACTGCGCGCACGCGTTTGCCAACAAAAGGTCTTCATCGCCAACGTGCGGTCGCACTAAATGCGCGGTAAGCGCGACGTGCGTGGTGCTCAATCCCCAAATGTGCAGATCATGCACTTCGCGCACATTGGGCAGCGTACCGAGAAAGCGCTCCACAGCCACGGGGTCGATGTTCGTTGGCACAGCATCGAGGGCTAGATTGAACGCGTCGCGCAATAGACCCCACGAGCCAATGCCGATAAGCGCGATGAGTACCAGACTTACAGCGGGGTCGAGCCAGAGCCATCCCGTCCACGCGATGACAATGCCCGCCACCACAACGCCCGCCGATGCGGCCGCGTCGCCGAGCATGTGCAAATACGCACCGCGCACGTTGAGATCATTGTGTCGCCCGCTCATGAACCCAAGTGCCGTGCCGGTATTGATGATAATTCCGACAAACGCCACGACGATGACGGTCGTTGATGCAACGGGTTGTGGCGCGAACAATCGCTGCAGCGCTTCCCATGCAACGCCGCCAACGACGATGAGCAAGAAAAGCGCGTTGCCCAGCGCTGCGAGTACGGTGAGACGACGCAACCCATACGTGCGACGAACTGTCGCCGCGCGACGCGCGAGCACGCTAGCTCCCCACGCGAGTACGAGCCCCAGTACATCACCGAGATTGTGACCGGCGTCTGCAAGCAACGCGAGCGAATGCGCTTGCAATCCGTACACAATTTCTCCGACGACGAACGCGGAGTTGAGGCCGATGCCGATGGCAAACGCACGGTCGAACTGCGCGGGCGCGTGACTGTGCCCATGCCCATGCCCATGCCCGTGATCGTGCCCGTGCCCGTGATCGTGATGATGATCATCATGCGGCGCACCCGGCGTTGCATTCGGCGAACTCATTTGACTCATGCGCGTGACTCAGTACCGTAGGTTGACGCGCACGCTGGCGACTGTCGCCGGCCCGCGCTCGCGATTGTATCCAGGATTGCGCACGATCTGAACATCGGGACTGATCTGCGCCGACGTACCTAATTGCACCCGGTAGTATGCTTCGAAAATTTCTTCGTTGCCGTATGCCAGTCGACCGTCGCCGAGCAGAAAGCCGAGTCCACCGGCGGCGAGGTAGCGCTGATGCACGGAGACAATACCGTGCTGCACGATGGCCACCGCGAGTCGATCATTCGTTCGATGCCACGCGACGCCACTCACCTGCGTACCCACGCTGACGTGCCGATCAACTTCAGTAAATGCGAACGATTCGTTTGCGCCATCGTTCCATCCAACACGCATGAATGCGCCCGTCTCGCCATTGTCGGCCAACGGTTGCTCGATATTGACTCCCCATCCGCGCTTACTGCGTCCCGGCCGATCATCGGCAACAATATCTGGCACTGAATCAACGCGTCGTGCGTGCGTCAGTGCGTCCGCGTAATTCCCCATACGCGCCTGATTGACGAAACCGAGTAAGCGCACGATAGGCGCGTGTGCACCAGACGGACTGTACGTCAACTCGATGTTGTCGCCGCGCGCGCGCCGCAGGTCGGAGTCAAACTTGTTACCGTTTGCTTCACGCGGCATCTGAAAGCTGCCAGCGCGCACGGCCCATCGGGGCGTGATCCAAGCCACTGCGACGCCGTTAGTATAGCCGCGCGTATCTGCCGCAAAATCCCACGCGGTATTTTGAAACAGCGACCAGTTCATGAACTGCGATCGCGTCGTGTTCGCGTAGCGATTCAGATCGAAGAGATCGCTTGCGGCAAGTTTACCTGCGGTGATTTCTAACCGATGCGCCGCGGTCACGCGTGCCAATTGGTCAGGCATTCGCGTGAGCGTGTCCGTTTGCATTCCGTCGCCAAGCGGCTGCACGAGTCGCACGAACATGCGCGCTACATACGGTCCATTGCCAAGGTCCGCCGATCCGGCGCGGAGCACATCGCCGTTCGTAACGCCCGCGAGTCCCGTCGCACTACTGACACCATGTCCGCGCGCCATCTCGATATCGAGGTACGCTTCGAGGCGGGTTTGCGGTGCGCCGACCGCACCCCAGGCAAATGGTTGCGCGCCAAGGTAAATACCGTACACGTGACTGATGCCGCGGTCACCCGTGGCGACAAGACTATTCGCTCCAACGTACGGGCTATGAAATGGGGCTAATCGCTGACCAATCACGTTCAGCTGTGTGCCCAAAACTTGCGGTTGCCACGCCATGGACCCCGACCGGCCGACGTTCGCCGCCAACGTACCGGTGTCAACGGGCGCTTGCGCCGACAAGCGGGTCGCGATGCGCGCGATGGCGAGGAGCACGATTGCGGGACGGAGCCGACGCTTCATGGGCGCGTCCTCGGCGCGGGAAACCTGCGATATTGCTGACGATAATCGTGATAACGAACTGTAGGGTACCATACTCCCCCATAGTATGTCAACTCTCCCCGAGCATGCCGGAGGATACATGGCGCACACGGTACGCGAACGCACGAAGCTGATGAATCGAGTGCGCCGCATACGCGGGCAGATCAGCGGAATTGAAAAGGCGCTCGAAGAAGACAGCGATTGTGGTAAAGTGCTACAGCAACTCGCGGCGTGTCGCGGCGCCATCAATGGCCTCATGGCGGAAATTCTCGAAGATCACATTCGCTTCCACGTGGTTGATCCCGATGTTGATCCAGAATCGGAACAAGCCGAAGCAACCGAACAGTTGGTGGACCTCGTCCGGAGTTATCTCAAATGACGTCGACGCTCACACCAGAGCTGCTGTACCTCGTGCATGGCGATCCTGGCGAACTCGCCGAGGCCCTTGCGGGCATGCGAGCCGCCGACATCGCAGAGGCGCTACGCCATCTCCCGCCGGAAGCAGGTGCAAAAGTTATGGCGGCATTGCCGTTCGATTTGGCCGTCGAAGTCTTCGACGAACCCGAGTTCGCGGATCATCGCGTTGATCTCATTCAACACATGCCGATCACGGCCGTTGGTCCGTTGATCGACGCCATGTCGGCCGACCAACAAGCAGATCTCTTCCGCGAGCTGCCCGAGCACGATCGTCCGCGACTACTGAAACAACTCGACCGGACCTCGCAACAATCGCTCGCGCTTCTCCTCAAATATCCAACGGACACCGCCGCCGGCATCATGACAACAGAGTTTGTCTCGATGCCCACCACGTGGACGGTTGAGCAAGCACTTAACAATATTCGAGAAGTCGGTCGCGCAAAAGAAACGGTGTACGCGATCTACATCCTCGATCCCAACACGCAGCAGCTTGTGCACGTGGTCTCACTGCGTCAACTCATGCTTGCCGATCAACATGCCCTGATTGGCGGTCTCGGTGAACGCCGCGCGCCGCTCTCTGTCGCGCCGCGCACCGATCGCGAAGACGTCGCTCGACTCATTTCCAAATACAACTTGCTCGCGGTGCCCGTGGTCGACGAAGGCGGACATGTGATCGGGATCGTGACGGTGGACGACGTCATTGACGCCATCGTCCGCGAGCAAACAGAAGACGCGCAAAAGTTTGGCGGTATGGAAGCACTCGATATTCCGTATACCGAAATCGGCTTCTGGGGCATGATCAAAAAGCGCGCGGGCTGGCTCACCGCACTCTTCCTCGGTGAAATGCTCACCGCCACGGCCATGGGGCGCTTCGAAGGTGAAATTGCGAAAGCCGTTGTCCTCGCTTTGTTTGTGCCCCTCATTATCAGCTCAGGCGGCAACTCTGGTTCGCAAGCGACGTCACTCATCATTCGCGCGCTCGCACTGCGTGAACTTGCACTCAAAGATTGGTGGCGCGTCGCCCTACGCGAACTACCCTCCGGCCTCACCCTTGGCACCATCCTCGGCACCGTCGGCATCGTGCGCATTTTGTTGTGGCAACAACTCGGTTGGTACAACTACGGCACGCACTATCTGTTGGTCGCGCTGACGGTCGGATTCTCGCTGGTCGGCGTTGTCACGTTTGGTTCGATGGCCGGATCGATGCTGCCGTTTGTGCTGAAACGCCTGGGGTTTGATCCAGCAAGTGCATCGGCACCGTTTGTGGCAACGTTGGTCGATGTCACAGGGCTGATTATTTACTTCACGGTGGCCAGTGCGTTGTTGCGGGGAACGTTGCTGTAGGTGTCGTGGTGCGCGTTCCAAAACGATCACATTACCGAATGCGCACTACTCCCACGCCCACCATCTCAAATCGCGCAAACACGGCCGGATCGTGCCCTGGCACAATCAATCGTGGTGACGTCGCGAGCGTCACCATGCGCAGTTGCGCCGCCAGATTCGACGCCGCATTGACCGTTTGCGCGATCGGCAAATGCTTCTCGAGATTTTCATACAAGTACATATTATCCGACGCGATCACCACCGTGCCCTCCGCCGTGTGCACGCCCGCATATTGCGATTGAAATGTGTGTTTGCCGCCTGTGTACACCGTGATGCCAGGAATAATTTCCTGTGCGTCGCCATCAACGTACGCGAGTCTGCCCTGCGCACGTAATGTCGTCAGCATTAACGCATCCGGCGCATCAATCGCGCGATCAAGCACCGCACCGCCCGCGTCAATGTGGTGGTCCACTTCTTCACGCTGAATCCAGATGCGCGCGTTTGGAAACAAGTCTGCACCATCAAAGTGATCCCAATGAATATGCGAGATGATCACGTCGGTGATATCCGTCGCTTTCACGCCAGCGCGCGCCACCGCAGAATCGGGACGCATAAATCCGGCCGGCTTCCAACGAGCAATGAGGTCGGCGCGCTGAAAGCCAGCATCAACCAACACTGTGCGTCCGCTCGACGATTTGAGCAGCCACACGCTCATGGCGAGGTCAAGGCGCCGCGACGTGTCAGCGCCGGCAATAAGTCCGGACACGCGAAATGCAGGCACCGTTGCATAGCGAATCGCATACGCTTCCCACGTCGGCGCGACTTGTGCGCTCACGGCAATTGGCGCAAAACACGCGAAGGTTGTGACGGCGACAACGATGCGTCGAGAGAGATAAACGAGCACGGACAGTGTTTTCATACACGTAAACGTCGCACGCACAACACGATTACGCGATGTCGCACCGGATCATGCTATCTCACACATGGCAACGTGAAGCGCACAATCGTCCCCTCACCCTCGACACTCTCCGCCGTGATCCAACCGCCGTGCGCCTCGACAATCCCTTTCGCAATGGTCAGTCCTAACCCCGAACCCGGCCGAACCGCCTGCGCCGAGTGCCAATATCGATTGAATACGTGCGGTAAATGTGCCATCGGAATGCCCGGGCCAGAATCACGAACGACAAACAGCAAGAACGCGCCAGCCTCAGTACGCTCCACCGTTAACTGCACCTGTGCCGTAACCCAAATGGTTCCGCGCGTTGGCGTAAACTTGATCGCGTTGCCAATCACGTTCGACAATAACTGAATCACGCGATCTGGATCAGCTAACACATCGGGCAGCGATTCCGCAAAGTCGACGCGTAAATCCTGCTGCTTCGCCGCCGCGAGCGGATAAAGTGTTTCGCACGCGAGCTCGACAAGCGCAATTGGGTCGGTTGGCGCCACGCGCACACGCAGTTGTCCTGATTCGATGCGCGTCACGTCGGCTAAGTCTTCAATGAGCGCATCGATTTGTTCAGCCGCACGCCGTATCACCGACACTTGCTCAGCCACGACGGCCGAGACACGATCATCACCCGTGTGTTGCAGAATCGCGCTCGACAACATTTTTACCGCCTGCACCGGATTTCGTAAATCGTGTGAGACGATACTCGACATCTGGTCGCGCGACTCGATTGCGTTGCGTAAGTCTTCTTCGATACGCTGTCGTGCGGAAATATCTCGCAGCACGACGGTGTAAATCACGCGGTCCTCCACCGCAACTCGCGCAATGGACGCCTCCGCCGGAAATTCTTCGCCGTTGCGACGCAGACCCCAAATCTTCTGACGCTCACCCATGCGACGCGCTGGTTCGTGCGCCGCACCGAACTGTTCGACGTGTGCTCCGTGCATCGCGCGAAAACGCGACGGCAGTAAATCGGCGAGCGGTCGACCAATCGCCTCTGTGGCGGCATAGCCAAAAATATGTTCGGCGCCCGCGTTGTAAAACACGATACGTTGGGCGCTATTGACGGCGATAATCGCGTCTGCTGAGATCGCCACCATCCCGGCCAACATGGCGTCGGAGAGTGGCACTGATTCGAATTGCGGAGGCATTGTGGAATATCCATCCACTCGCGCGGAAATGAGACACTCGGGCATGCATTGCTCAGGGTTTCCCTGACCAACGTTCCGCATTCTTCCCGACTGATCCGGCGAATCAGCGGCCATAGGTTCCGTGGTGCAAGTCATCTGTGCATCACGACTCTCACCGGATCACGATCACTATGTCCGATAGCACTGCTGCAACTGATACGCTCCTTCGCACCGGCAATCGTCGCGACTTCCTGCGTGTTTCGGCCTTCACCGCCGTCGCGGCAAGCACGCTCAGCGCTTGCGCAAAGCCCGCCGCCGACGTTGCGTCCACCGCGCTAGCTGTGCCTGTAAAGCCATTGACTCTCGCTGATCACATCGCCGCCGCCAATGTGATGGATGCGATGCATGAAAAAGGCATCAAAGCCTTTCCAGCAAAAACGGAAGGCAAAGGCAATCAGCTGATGCAACCGCGCCTCGACAACGGCGTGAAAGTGTACGAACTCACGGCGAGCGAAGTGCAATGGGAAGTAGAGCCGGGTCGACGCGTCACTGCGTGGGCGTACAACGGCCAGGTGCCGGGTCCACAAATTCGCGTCCGTGAAGGGGATCGCGTGCGGCTTGTGCTCAAGAACGAACTTCCAGAGTCCACGGCCATACACTTCCACGGCCTTGAGCTGCCTTTCGATCAAGACGGCGTGCCATTTATCACGCAGCCACCGATTAAGCCCGGCGCAACGTACACGTACGAGTTTGTTGTGCCCAATTCGGGGTCACACATGTATCACTCACACCTAAACGCCGCAAAACAGGTAGGCTTAGGACTCCTCGGCGCATTTATCGTCGAACCGAAACAGCCGCGTGCGATCGAAAAGTCCGACATCGACTATGTAATGGTGTTGAACGACGGCTCACATGGCTACACGCTCAATGGCAAGGGTTTTCCGGCCACTGAACCAATCGTCGCGAAGCTTGGTCAGAAAGTTCGTGTTCGCTTCATGAACGAAGGAATGATGATTCATCCGATGCATCTACACGGCATGCACATGACGGTGATTGACAAGGACGGATGGCCACAGCCTGCACCGTGGAAGTGTGATACACTCAACATCGCACCGGGCGAACGGTGGGACGTTATCATCAACTGCACGAATCCCGGCACCTGGGCGTTTCATTGCCACATTCTTCCGCACGCAGAAACGGAGCATGGCATGTTTGGGATGGTCACCGCACTCATCGTGCAGAAACCGAATGCCTGATACGCCCGTGATTCGGGTGATCCTCGCTGACGATCACGCCGTTGTACGCGCCGGTTTAAAAGCGGTGCTCGGCACGGCGAAGGATATCGCGGTCATCGGCGAAGCGAGCACCGGTCGCGAAGCGGTCGACCTCGTGCTCGCGCTCGATCCGGATGTCGTCATCATGGATCTGTCGATGCCGATGATGGATGGTGTCGCCGCGACGAAAGCGCTCGTCGCGGCAGCATCACGAACACGCGTGTTGGTGCTGACAATGCAGGCGGAGGAGGAATATTTACTCCCATTGCTTGCTGCGGGTGCCTCAGGATACCTCATGAAAAACGTTGCAGATCGCGATTTAGTCGATGCTGTGCGGGCAGTCGCGCGCGGAGATACGTATGTGCAGCCGAGTGCCGCGCGCACGCTGGCGCGCGGTATGACGGCGCGTGATGCGCAGGCCGATGATCGCGAGCGCTACGCGCGCCTGACCGTGCGCGAACGCGACGTGTTGCGTCTTGTTGCGTCGGGGTTTTCTGCACCGGAGATTGGCGAGCAGTTGTTCATCAGTCCGAAAACCGTTGATACGTACAAGCAGCGCATTGGTGAGAAAATGGAATTGGCGCATCGGTCGGATTATGTGCGTTTCGCGCTCAAGTTCGGGATCTTGAAAGCGGAGTAGGGGGAGTGGTTGCGCCGCCAGCTTCTCCTCCATCGCAGGGATCGCGACAGGTCCTCGTCGAGTTGGGCTGCTCCCATTCGTGACACAGCCCGCCGAGTTGTGCTGCGGGCAATTGTTATTCGTTGCGATGGAATGGTGATGCGTTTCTCCGGAGACCGTGTCAAGGTGCGATACGCGCGGCGATATCCGTCACTATCCAGTTATGTCAACAGAAAAACCAAAACTGCTTCGCCAGGTCCGAAGCCGCATGCGCGCTCGACATCTTAGCCCGCGCACCGAGCAGGCATATCTGGGCTGGATCGTGCGCTATATCCGATATCACGGCACGCGTCATCCCGCAGCGCTTGGTGAGGCAGAGATTGTCGCGTACCTGACGCACCTCGCGGCAGAGCGTCGGGTATCGCGATCGACGCAAATGCAGGCACTGAGCGCATTGCTGCTGCTGTATCGAGAGATTCTTGGCGTCCCTGTGGGCGACCTGCGACGGGTGTTGCGATCATCGTCGCCGACGCGCTTGCCAACCGTGCTCAGTCGAGGCGATGTGCGGGCGTTGTTGGCGCACATGCGGGGGACGCATCGATTGATTGCGCTGCTGCTCTACGGCGCGGGGCTGCGGCTGATGGAGTGCCTGACGCTTCGGGTGAAGGATGTCGACGTTGAGCGCGGCGAGATACGCGTGCGACGCGGCAAAGGGGGGAAGGACCGCGTCACGATGCTCCCAGGCGTTGCGCGCGATGCGCATGTGCAGCATGTGGAACGTGTGCGAGCGTTGCACGCGCGAGATCTGCTTGCCGGCGCCGGCCGCGTTGCGCTGCCAACGGCCCTTGACCGCAAGGCGCCGTCGTGGGCCGCAGATTTCGGGTGGCAATGGCTGTTTCCGGCGTCGAGGCGCTATCGGGACAGCGTGAGCGGGGAGGAGCGTCGCCATCATCTGCACGAGACGGCGGTTCAGCGAGCTGTTCAAAGTGCGGTTCGCGCAGCCGGGCTGTCGGCGCGCGCGACGTGTCACACGCTGCGCCATTCGTTTGCCACGCACCTTCTGGAGGACGGTTATGACATCCGCACCCTGCAGGAGCTGCTCGGTCACACGGATGTGAGCACCACGATGATTTACACACATGTGCTCAATCGTGGACGCTTGGGCGTGCGGAGTCCGGCAGACGGGCTGGTTGAGGGGTAGCGGGTATTGCTGCGCGGGTTGCAGGAGTTCAGGCAGAGGCTGTAGGATTTGATGCAGGTGAATAGAGAGTTAGGCAACGAAATACATCCTTTCAGCACCAGCCGATGTCCGCTTCTCAAGACCACCATTCCGCTTGGAC
>JANYHT010000008.1 GCA_025358925.1 Gemmatimonadaceae bacterium
AGAAGAAGCCGTCCCAGAACGTTGCTTGGGCTGTCGTATTGGCAAACGTTTGACCGACGTTGGCCTGCACTTCACCCAACGAACGATAGTACCAGGTGCTGCCGGTTTGGTTGCCGGGGAGCGGCAAGTAGCGTTTGACCCAGACGTTCCCCTGGGCGTCGACTTCCGTCGAGCCCACGACATAATTTCCGTCGAGAACTTGTTGATCGGATTGCGGTAACTGCGCTGCCGCGAAGGCGACCACCGCAGCAATTGCGGCATTCAGACTCTGCTGGGTCGCTCCGTTGAGCTGTTCCGCAGCCGCCTCGGCGTCGTCGGTGACTTGATTGGCATCGCTGAGCGCCGCTCCCACAACACTGTTCGTGCCCGAGTTCGAATCGTCCGCTAACGTATCTCCATCAGTCTTGTTCGAATTGGCTTCGGCGTCGACTTCCGCTTCCTGGTCGTCGGCCAGCGTGTCGTTCCCCTGTTGATCGGCCATCGCAATGGTCGTAATCGCCGACTTCGCGTCGGTCGCCAATGTGTCGAGCGTCAGCTTGTGTTTGGGGACGACGGTCGTGACGTACGTATTGCCGTTGTCCGCGATCGCGTCGGCGGCCGCCTTCTGTGCGCCAGCCATCGCCGTTTCGAATTGATTGAGATCGGTCGCGACTGCCGTTGCTCGCGTGATGCTGGCGGGAGCGACCGCTTGATAGAATGCATCAGAAGCACTCGTCATCGCCTGATAGTACGCGACCAGCGGACCCGAGTTGGGAATCGACGACAGCATTCGCACATAGGCGGCTTTGTACGCTGCCGCCTGCGAGGATCCCGCTTGGGCCGACGCCCCACTCGCCGTCATTTCGGTGATGGATTTCGACTTTACCGCCAGCGAAACGGCTTTTGCAAAGGTCTCTTGATCACGATTTTGAGCGTGAGCCAGCGCATTTCCCGCCTGCGCGACCGCCGTAATCCCAGTTGCCATTGCAGCGTCGATGGATTTCGACCCCGCTTCGGCCGCCTTGGCGTCGTTCTCGGTCTGCTTCTCCCGCGCAATATCGACTGCCTTGATGAACTCTTTGACCGTCTTGGCGTCGTCGGTCGCCGCTTGGGCCACAGCGGTGTCATCGGCGTGAGACAAATCGTCGTCGGCTTGAGAATCTGCCGTCATTTCGGTGGCCATGGCACCGTTGACGGTTTTCGTGTACGAGGCGGCTGCTTGCGAGTCGGCATTCGACTGTGCGGTTCCTGCGGCACTCGTTGCCTGGACTTAAGCAGTCAGTGCGGTAAACACATCCGCCGGCGACGTGGCTCGCAAGAGAGCCGCTTGCAACTTGGATTTACTGGCAGTGTCGGCGCTATTGTAAGCGGACTGGTCGCGGAGGATCGTCTGCTGGTACTGACGCCAACTGGTGTTTTCTGCCGTTTTTTCCGTTTGTGCATCGGTGTCAATCGTCGTTGTATCTGCCGCCGCTGCTGATGCGGTTGACGCAAGAAACGCCTGCTGGTGATCTGCGAAAGCCTGGATCGCATTGGCCTGAGCGCGACCGACGGCCTGTTGATTTGTGGTTGCGTCACCGTTGACGGTCCGGTTGTAAAGATCGACTGCCGCCGTTGCGGCAGTGGTGTAGGCGGCTTGTGCGGCGGCCGTCGCGTCCGCGTATTGCTGGCTGCTTCGCGCGGTACTGGACGCCAACGTCTGGCTCGCCTGGTCGACACTGGCCTGATACGTGGCTCTGGCACTCGCGTAGACGGACATGTAGGCCAGCAACGCGGGGTTGGTTGACGGATCGGGGTAAGGGAGTCCCAATTGCTGGTACGTGTATGACGGCAGCGACGGGACGGCACCGGGTGAGCCGATCGCAATCCCGTAGGCTTGAGTCGCGGCCGCGTTCGCGGCATCCAACGTCGTTTGCGACTGCGACACGACTCGATTGTACGCATCGGTCGCAGTTTGGTCGGCGGACGCCTGTGCGGCCGCAGCTTGATTGGCCGCCGCGGTATACGTTTGCTGCGATTGCAAATTGGAGCTCACGTTCGCATTCCAAGCGGTGAGTTCATTCGATTTGAAGCTGTCGATCGCCGTCGTGTCAGAAGAGTTCCATCCGCGGTAAGCATTCGTGACTGCGGTGACGTAGCCGTCGACGGCGGTTTGGTCGGAGGCCTTTTGCGTGGCTTGGGCTCCTCGGATCGTCGCCGCCATTCCATCGTTTGCGGCTCGATCGCTGGCGTCCAGTTGGGCGATCGCCGAATTGATGGCCGTCGTGAAACTCGAATCGGTGGAATTGTCACCGGCCGTTTGCGTGGCACCGGCACCGTTGATTCGCGAAATGGCGCTCGCCACGATGCTTCGAATTCGGTCGTGTAGAGTATTTAGTGCCGCGTTGCCCGAGTTTGAGTTCGAGTTTGAGTTCGAGTTTGGTGCTGCGTTCGGTGAGGGCGCGGTCGTCGTCCCCGTTGTTGAAGTCGTGCCTGATGTCGGCGTCGTGCCTGTTGTTGGCGTCGTGCCCAGTGCAGCACTCGCACCATTGACCCCGTTGGGGACGTTCGACGCCGAAGTTCCGCCGGAGAATGCGTACTGATCCGCGCTGGAGACAGCCGACGTTCCAAACGCCGAATTCACGGTAATATCGGCTGTTCCTGTCAAACCAGGTCGAGCATAGGCGGTGATTGAGTTCGGGCTGTTGGACCAGTAGGCGAGGGCTGGCGAGCCGCCGAAATTGAGTCCTGTTGCCCGATCGAAGTTCGTTCCGGTGATCGTGAACGCAGTCAACCCGTACGTCGCGTCGACCGCAGTCGTGACGCCTATGACCGTCGGCGTCGGATTCACGAATTGGAACCGAACAGCACTGGTGCTGACCGACGTTCCCGATGGTGATGCTACGACGATGTCGACCGAAGTGGTTGGCGACTGTTGCAACCCCACAGACGGCGAGAG
>JANYHT010000062.1 GCA_025358925.1 Gemmatimonadaceae bacterium
GCGTGGGCCAAGCAGCGGCACATTCATCTCGACTTCATTCAACCAGGGAAACCGCAGCAGAACGCGTAGGTCGAACGCTACAATCGCACGGTGCGGACCGACTGGCTCTCGCCGTGGCTCTTCGAGCGCATCGAAGAGGTACAGGAATCCGCGACACGCTGGCGCTGGACGTACAACAACGAACGCCCCAATATGGCATTGGGTGGCATCACCCCGATCATGAAACTCGCACGTGCAGCGTAGATCCACGTACGACGTCCCCTAATAAGGGGGGGATTACCCAGGGAAGAATCACGATGGCCCCGCCAAAGGCGACTCGCGACATGGGTGACACACCATCCGCCGGATCCCCACTAAAATGGAACGCTGTGATTATCAGAAATCCGGCCAGAAACACAAATGGCCACTGAGTCCACAAAAGAATCACAGCGAGCATCAAAACGAGGTACCCTACCGTGAATAAAAACCATCCGCGTTGACCACGTACACGGTATTCCTGCTTGCCGATGACAGGATCCAGTGCTCCGTGTGGCACGCCCAGCAGCACAATCAAAAACGCCGCCCCGAGTAGCTCCACACTCGGACTCAGTCGAGGCAGCCAAAGCGATAACAGTGTAAGGCAGATCGCGGCCCCACTAAAGAGGGCGCCCTGCACTGTGATTGCTTTGTTCATCGTGCGCTTCGCAGTCGCATCGACGGCCACTCAAACGCCGTTCGAAGTTGCCGCAAAAACAGTCCGAGCGGCAGGCTCGCGATCACCGACGCAACATCCAAGGGCCCGCCGCAGTCGCTGAGAAAGCGGAGCACGCGACATGCATCAGTGCGGCTAAACAATCGCACAAATAGTTCGGGCGCCAGCTCCGGCTTATCGCGTAACACTGTCAGGAATACACGGTCCATCGCGCGTTGCGGCAGTGCGTCTGCGCGATGCGCGACATCGAACCCATTGTGCCGCAACGATGCAGCGGACGCACTCGCCCATCGCTGAATGCGCTGAAATGCATAGCCGGTACTCTCGCGGCCAGCGCCAGCCATGAGTCCGACGCGCGCGTAGTCGGTTTCCACAGCGGGTGGTGATTGGGTGAGCCCCATCGGCAAGACACCAGACTCGTCCCGTATGACACGGAACGCCGCTCCTTTCGTGACCGATCGGATAGCATCGTCCTGCGCTCGTGACAAATGCAACGGCGACAGGGGTCGCGGTCCGAAAACCGTATACTCCACCAATGCGCGTGTCGTGGAAAGCGGCAGCACATACCGAAACGCAATACCGTCGGACGTGGTCTCAACGAAATCCATCAGGTCCGCCACGGCGGTATCGAAGCGTGCGGGCGGACACTCAATTTCCTGCCCAAAGAAGGATTGCCACAAAATCACATTGCCGATTTGCGGCGCGACCGCTGGTCGCGTATCGATGATCCGCCGCGCGCGTACGGCTCCCGCCGACGTCTCGACGTGCCAACCTTGCTTCATCCGCTCAGGGACACCGATCACGACAGCGCCCGTTTCTAGATGCACGTTGGGAGACGATGCAATCCGCGCCTGCGCCTCGGCATAGAAGGCACCTGAGGGAAGCATGTCGTACGGCAGCGCACTGCAATCAAACGTCACGGAACCACGCGCGCTGTTCACCCGCATTTTTCCAGGAATGGCTTACGAGATGCTGAAACCGAGCCGCATCGTGACGCCAAAAACACCACGCGCGGTCGTGCGTGTACTCCGGTCGCGCCTCCAGTATCACGACGCGCGACTGCGCAGACCGAGCGTCAGGCAGCCGCACGCCAAGACTCAACCCTGCACAGCCACCACCCAGGATCAGCAGATCCGTTTCAAGCGCCATACATCACCGGCGGCAGCCGTTCGCCGCGAGTCAGGCGGTTCGCAGCGTCTTCGAATCATCTAACAGAGACTCAGACTTTCGTGCCGCGATGTTGAAGATCAACACACCAAACATCGCCTTGGAAATGATGTCGCAGATCGAATAGCCAACCTGCACGGCGGTGGTAGCGCCGCCGCCCGTGAATCCGATCATCGGGAACAGAAACACAATTGGGTAGAAGCACCACGAGACGATCGTGACCCAACGCGCCGTACTGATTAAACCGCGCACAGACTCAGGTTGCGTCGCAATGGATCGCTTGAGCCCAGTCGACAGATCCAGCACGATCAGTGCAAACGGTATCATCGAAAAGCTCCACCAGAGCCAGTGTGTTCCGGGCAGTGTTGCAATCTGTCCAAGATACCCAAGCACGATCATCAGCGCGGCAAGCAGGCCAAGCTTGGTGCTCTTCGACACTGTTTCTTTTCGGCCCAGCTGCATAACAAGAATGAGTTCAATTAGCAGCAGTGGTACGGTCAACAACCAATCGACATAGCGATACGCATCGTTGAAACGTGGCCCATTGAGAGCACCAGATCTTCGTCGTCTTCGGTACGTAGATCTCGAGCGCGGAGAGTCGTCATCGCTACGCCTGGACCCGCGCGAGATGTATTAACAGTTCCAATACTTCATTGAACTGTCGTGGTATCAACACAAGGTTTGGCGTAATGTCATTGCTGAATCGCAACGTGTGTGTATCGGCCGTGTACTGCAACACCGGCGTACCAAGCAGCGCGAGTGTCGAAGCGATACTCGTGGCCTCCAACCTCGCCTGCAACTGAGCATCGTTTGACTTGATTTGCCAACCGTCGCGACCAATTCCCAAAATTGACTTCTCGTGATAGATGCTCCAATCATGCACACCCGCGACATCAGTCAGCAAAACTTCAAATTCATTGTATCGGTCAGGCGAATCGAAATGATAGCGATTCCGCTGCGGTGTCATGATCGCACGTACTGCATGTCCTTTATATGTGCCGTGGAGTGAACTCGACACCGCGGCACTTCGGTCGTAAACAACCGTACCACCGACAATCGGAACCAGTGGCGCCCATGCCTTGGTAAAGCTGCGATTTTTCCATGCGCTGTGCGCGCGACCGATCCCGTATGCGACGATCAGGAAAATTACGATCACGACCGAACCGAGAATGATGTCGGAGGTGGACACATCTTGTTTCATACGGTGCCTTCGCGAGGAGAGGTGAGAGCGACTAATTCCGGTACACGTCGACGTCTGGTCTACCAACCGTCGAACGCCGCAGCACGCGTTGTCAGTCACGCTGCTCGGAACGGCGCGCCCGCGGCGCCGCCTGAATTAAAGCAACAAATCGGAGCGGAGGCGCGATCGCACGTTCCACACGATTGCACCAAGCAACGTGCTACGTCGCCACACAACGCGCGCTTCTCCCGATGCCCCAGCCCGCAACAGCGTGTCACGCGAAAGCTTCACGCGCACCTCGACCACACCGTCTGCGCTCAACATGCGATTCGACGCTGCGGCGACGCTCTCCACCACACCGACCAGCGGCTCCGCCGCGTTCTCCAACGACAGCATCCGCACCGGATTTCCGACACGCACGCCCAACGCACCAGCACCGCGCAATTGCACGACAGCCTCGAGCGTTGAGAGGTCAGCGAGTCGCAGCAGCGTATCACCCAATTGCACGCGGCGACCCAACAACTGCTCGGGCCGAGGAGAAACCACCATGCCCGCGACGCCCGCACGCACGCTCAGCGCCTCCGCTTGCCGACGAGCCGCGCCTAGCCGGGCTGCCGCAGCGCCGGACTGCGCGTCGAGCACCGTGACATCACCGCTTCGCGCCCGCGCCCGTGCACGCATCGCCCAGGAGCGCAGTGAATCGTCGCTGCGGCTCTCGCGCAGTTCGGTGCGCACGAGGTCAAAGTTCGCCAATCGCAGCACCGGTGCGCCCAGCGCCAGCACATCACCTTCGCGAACAAATACTGACGCCACCACACCCGCCGACGGCGCGGTCACGGTCAGTGCCGTGGATGGTAGCACCACGAACGTGCCGCTCGCTGTGAGCCCGACCGGCACGAACGCAAAAATAATGAGCAACAGCAGTGCCGCGATCAATCCGTTGCGCCACCGTGCGCGCCGCGCGCTGCTGCCAGCCAGTGCGCGCACGCCGATGGCGACTACGGTCCGCACCCAAACGAGTAGTGTGCCTCCAATGCCGCGCGTCATGTACAGCACCGTCAACAGTAGAAGCCCCGACACAAGCATGCCGAGGGTATGGTCAGCCCACCGGATAACACTCAATGCGATGGTTACCAAAATGACTGTGCCGTACAGCCACGATGACGCACCGTAGCCCAGCAGGATCCGCGCCTCTCGCCGATCAAGCGCGGGCAGCTGCACTTCCTCGCGCAGCGCATGTCGGCGTATCCACGTCCCGGCGTACGCCTGCGAGCGTTGGCGCAGGTTCGTGATCTCGAGCCAATCACCAAGCGCGAAGTATCCGTCCAGCGGCAACAACGGGTTCGCGTTCGTGAGCAGGTTAAAAATCCCACCCACGAGCATCGTCGCTATCGCCAGCTGACTGAGCACGGAACCAGGTGCGATCAGCAACCAGACGATAGCGATCACTGCGGTTACCACGAACTCGATCCACGCGCCCGCTGCCGTCACCCACAACCGCGCTCGCCTTTCAGGAAAACTCCACGCGTCATTCACGTTGGCATAAAACGCCGGCATGCAGAACAACAGCATGACGCCCATCTCGTGCACTTTGCCGCCAAAGTGTTTGCACGCGTAGGCGTGCCCGAGTTCGTGAATCGCCGTGAGCAGCGAGAATGCGACGATGATCACGACGACGGACCACGGGGTCATCGCCCCGAAGGCAAACGTGGCCGACAAATCTCGCGCGTAGGTGTCGCGCTGCGAGATCATGATGTACGCGTAAACCGCGAACAGTAGGAGCGACGTGACCACAAATACCGGGGTAAAGCACCAGCGAACCAGCGGATACGTACGCGTCAAGAACGCGTCCGGGTCACCAAACGAGAAGCGTAATCGAAGCAGCTCACCCCGAATCAGCGAACGCGTACGACGACGTTCGGCACGCAAGCGTTCCAACTGCTGCGTGGTGCGTTCAACTAATGTGCGCTCAAGTAGCCCGAGCCCCAACAATTTGCGGGCAAACCCTTCAACCGTCGCCACCGAAACTCGCACGCCATCGGCGACCAACTGCTCGGCCACATCGGCCGCCGACCTCGCACCGTCGAACAAGCGCATGACGCGGATCTCGACTGGGCGAAACCGAAAGTACTTGTGTGTGGTGGGATCCTTCACCACAAAACTTTGCTCGTTGCGAAAGATCTGCTCCACGATCGTCAAATCCGCACGCAGCAGAGGGGCGCTCACACGCTATCGCCGAGGCGTCGCAAGGCGCTCACCGGCGCTTAATCCGCTCACGATTTCCACGCGGTCACCATCGACCGCTACACCCAGCACCACAGGACGCAACGTCGTGCGTGCACCATCGACGACCAACGCAAAGCCCTCCGGCGATAGTCCGGCCCGCGGCGCTACAAGCACGTGTCGCCGCTCGCTCCCCATCTCCGCCGTGACGCTCTGCCCTGAGAGGAAGCGCACACCGCCGAGGCGAAGGATTACTTCACGCGTGCCGCTCGCGGCGTCGAGGGCCGGTGCCGTGAAGAGCACACGTGCCTGATCTCGCGTGACCCCGTTCGCGGCTACAATCGTGGCGCGATCACCAATGCGCACCGATGTCGCCGTCGCATCGTCCACGCGCACGCGCACCAACAACGGCGACGTTTCTACCACGCGAAACAACGTGTCTCCCACTGCGACGAGCTGTCGCGGGCGCACGTAGCGCGCCATCACGCGACCGCTAAACGGTGCGACCACACGCGTCAGGTCCAACTCTCGACGCGCCTTGAGCAGCGCGAGCTCTGCCTCGCGCAAATCTTCCTCCACGCGTTCCGAGTCGGCTACGGCCACTCCACCACTCGGTGACAGCGCACGGGAGCGCAATCGTGCGTTGCGCGCGCGATCCACGACCACTTGTGCACGCGCCAGTTCGATCTCCTGCGCACGATGCTCGATTGACGCCATCACTGCATCCGAGCGCACCTCCGATCCGAGTTGCACCGACAATGAATCGATCATGCCGGCCGCGCGCGCCGCGACGGCGACATCATGTTCGACATACACTTGTCCCGTGAACGATCGCGGCGACGTCACCGTCGCGGTATCCACCAACATTGACGACGTGGGGATTGTCGTCGTGGGCGCCTTCGCATCAGGCGGAGCTGACTTGCACGCTGCCAATAGGAGAAACGTTACGACAAGGGCGTGCGCGCGGAGCGCACCAAGCTGCATCACAGCCACGACCACATCCTCCACCACAAGAGTCTGACTACACGTACCGGCGTGCGCAGCAGCCGCCCTGCCAACGAAGCCGGTGCCGTGAGCACTCGCGCATGCGCCGCCATCCCTGGCTTCACCGCGCCATCACTATTCGGCACCAGCGCCCGCACGAGATACCGGACCACAGTATCGCCCGTCAACGCCATCGCTCCCACCGACGTGACGCGACCGTCAATCGTGCGCTGCGGCAGCGCTTCCATGCGGATGCGAACTGGATCGCCTACGCGCACTCGGTTGATGTCGCGCTGGTCTACGCCAAACTCAAGCTCCAACGTGTCCGTGCGCCCGAGCACGATGAACGACTCACCGGCTGCGAGCTTGCTGTCCACCTTCCGTTCGGGCCGTGCGGAGAGCACCACCCCGCGCATCGGCGCACGCAACGTCATGCTCGACAGCTCGACCTCGCGCAACACCAGGTCAGCGCGCGCTGATTTCTCGAGCATGGTTTCCAGACGCTGTTCGGCAGCGTCGCCCCGACTTGCCGCGACGACCGCACTCTGTTTCGCGACCAGCATCGTGGCCATCGCATTCTCCCGCGCTGCGCGCGCATCCACGTCGCGCAACCGCGCAATCGGGTCGCCCGGTGCGACGCTCATACCTTCACGCACCATCACTTGATCGACCGTACCCGCCGCCAACGAACGCACGTCGGTGAAGCCCGTCGGCAGGAACACGGGCGACTCGGCGACGACCCGCAATGGCCACTGAATCAGCGTGAGCGCGACGAGCGTCAAAACTCCAATGGACGCAGCAGCGGCGCGTTTACGCTGCGGAATGGCGAAGAACGCGGCCCGCTTAGCACTGATCGCGCCGAGCGCCTGCGCCATCGGCACTTGGCTGTACAGCTTGGCATTGCGGATAGCGACGGTTGCTTGGTTCGCCATGATCGCCGCAATGTCTCGTTCGCGCGTGCTGGCGAATTCGGCACGCTTCGCCTCGAACAGGAGAATGCCAACAATCCCTTCCTCGTCACGCAGCGGCAGATAAAGGCCACTGTGCATCCCCGTCTGCGCCAATTCACCGTCGAAAAATTGCAGGAAGATGCGCTCCGTATCCGAGCCCGGCGCTTCGCGATCGGAGAGGTAAAACGCTTCGCCGGTGCCTGCGGCCCATGCCGCACGGAACGCGAGGTCACGCATTGCGTCCGCCTTAGAGTCGACGGCCGACGCGCCAGCTACTGCGCGGATGTCGCATGCGCCGTTCTCGTACAACGCGAGTGCCCCGAGGTCGAACGACAGCGCCCTCGCGGCAATGTTGACGACCGTCTGTAACACGCGATCAAGGTCAAGCGACGATCCGATCTCGCGACTGACTTCCTGAATCAACTTGAGGTCGTCGGAGCGGTCGGCGGCCTTCATGCGTGCCGCCAGTCGCAGCGCGGAGGCGGTCCCCTCCGCCAGCAGCATTAACGCCTCGCGGTCACTGTCCACAAACGGCAACGCCACATCGCCGGACTGGGTCGTCGCGTCACGCGCGACGCGCAGGTAACCCACGGTGCTGGTGCCTGAGATAATCGGCTCAACCAGCGTGCGCAATTCGCCGTCACGACCGCCGAGCACTGATATCGCCACGGTTGATCCGCGCAGCGCATCGGCGCCTAGCCCAACGGCCAGTTGGCAGGTAGCCTGATCATCGCCGGGCACCCAGAAGGAGCTGCTGTCGGCGCTCAGCAACCTTCGGGCGGCGTTGAGCGCCGTGGAGAGCAGCGTGCGCTGATCCTGCTCTCCAACCATGTCCAGCACCGCTCGCACTGTTTGCTGCAGCCGCGTATCGGACAACGCCGCGCTCGGGTCGGGGAATGAAGAAGGAGCGGCGGAAGACTCCACGTGGCCGACGAACGGGAGAACTGCGCGATGCCGACGATAAAGCGGGAAGATGCCACGCGTTTCATGCGGACACAACCATGTTAATACGAGCAATCAAACGTGAAAAACCGGACGAGAATCGTCCGGTTTTTCGAGGAGCCAATCTCCGGGATCGCGCGCTGTGACGCGATCGCCTAGGGAACAAGCCGCAGCACTACGGCGCCACCACTCGCGGGGCAATGCGCTCCTCAAGTTCCTGCGCGTTCAGTTCGATCGATTCTGCGTCTTTGCCAGTGGCCTGCTTGACCTGAAGTTTCTGTCCGTCCGTAAGGTCGATGCGGATGAAGTTCTCGTCCTTGCTCTGCTGGAACATTCGAGCTCCGTACTCTGAGGTTAACTGCGAGGGAATGGGGTTCCGCCCCGACATCTGCCATCACTTTGCGAGACCAGTGTGAAAATATCGTGAAAGCGGTTTCATCCGGTGTGACGACCGCGTACGTTTTCGCGGCACAGGTCCGTTCCGACCCCTTCACATTGCCGGTGCCATGCGACTGACTCTTTGCGGCACGGTGCAGCTATGCGTGGACGGCATAGACGCCGACAATCGGGTTGTGCCGTTGCCAGCCAAATCACTGGCGCTGTTGGCGTACTTGTCGCTTGAGCCTGGCGAACACGCTCGCGATGAACTGCGCGGTCTGTTGTGGGGCGAGTCGCCGGAAGACAAGGCCAACGCGTCATTGCGTCAAGCGCTCAAGCAGTTGCGCGACGCAGTCGGTGATGTGATAAGCATGGAGCATCACTGTGTCGCGGTGCGCGGCGATGTCGACAGCGACATCGCTGACTTTCGCCGGTTGGTCGAGACGCAGAGTGAGCGTGCCGCAGACTACGACATCCCGCGGTTTCTCAGCGTCTTGCACATTCGAGAGGTACCGGCTTTTCAGCAGTGGGCAGACCGGACGCGGAATACACTCCTGCGCGAGTACCGCCGCACGCTGTCGGCAACAGCACGTAGTGCGTTCGCCAAACGTGATTGGGGACGCGCCCTCGATTTAGCGCGCCGTTGGGAGCAGCTCGACCCGTTCTCCGACGATGCGGCGCACTTCCACGTCGAGGTGCTGTTTCTGATGGGTGAGCGTGATGCAGCGTTGGCCGCGTTCCGCGACTTTTGTGGGCGTCGTGAACGCGACGACGACATCGCGCCTGGGCTGGCGCTTCAAGCGTTGGTCGCGCGCATTGAGCAAGCGCCGTCGAGACCGACATCCGTTCGTGCCACCACCGCTCGCCCGTTGCCATTGCCGTCATTCAATGCAGGGCTGATCGGTCGCGAACGGGAGTGGGGCGCGCTCATGCAAGCATGGCACGCGCTCACAAGTGGCCGCGGCGGTGTGGCGTACATTGAAGGAGTTGCCGGCATTGGAAAGTCACGCCTTGCCGACGACGTTGCGCGTTTCGCGACCGCTCAGAAATGCACCGTGCTGCGCGGCCGTGCGTTTTACGCCGGGTTGGACGCCCCGTTCGGACCGGTACTCGACATGTTGCGCGGCGCCGTTGCGGCGCCGGGTGCGGCGGGGGCCGATGGCGCATGGCTCGCTGAAGTGGGCCGCATCGTACCAGAGATTCGTCACGAGTTTCCGTCGCTGCCACAACCGGCCCGGGCCCCTACAGCAGACGGCTCGTTGTTGCACGAAGGGGTGGCGCAGCTCCTACGCGCGGTGGCCGAGGAGCGGCGCGTACTCATCGTGATCGACGACCTGCAGTGGTGCGACGCGGACAGTTGCAACCTTGTGCACTATCTCGTGCATCGCCTGCAGGACGCGCCGATACTTTGGTGCATGACGGTGACGTTGGGCGTTGTTGAACGCGATACACCCGCTGCGCGATTGGCCCGTGCGCTTCGCTCTGCTGCCGCTGCGGCGCGGATCACCCTCGCGCCATTGTCACAGGAGGAGGTGCGACAGCTCATTCGCGCGCTCGGGCACCTTACACATGCCGACGGTGCGCGACGACTCTCAAAACGCGTGCACGAAGTGACTGGTGGCAATGCACTTTACGTTGTGGAGCTGTTGAAGACGCTCTTCGTGCGCGGTTGGCTTACGGTGGACCCGGCTACGCAGGCATGGCGTAGTACCGGCTCCGACTCCGACTCCGACGATTTGCTGACGAGTGAACTTTTCCCCGACGTGCGCACCGCCATCGCCGAGCGTGTCGCGGCATTGCCGGTCGAACAGCACGCCCTGTTACTGACGATCGCCGCGACGGGGAGCGGATGTCATACAAGCCTGTTGTCGTACGTGCATGGCATCTCGCGCCTCCGTGCCGCGCAAGTGTGCGACACGCTCGTGGATCGTCACTTGGTGCGTGAGGTCGATAGCCACTATGTCTGCTCGCACACGGTGATTGCGAGCGTCGTCCTCGACACGATGGGCGCATCACGACAGCGCGAGGTACACCGCATGATCGCGTTTGCACTCACCGACGCGGCGGAAAGCGTGCGTCGGATCGTGGACCCTGGTGCAATCGCGCGCCACGCCGAGGCGGGGGGTGAGCACGCCATGGCGCATCGGTATTCGCTCGTTGCCAGTGCGCAGTGTGTCGAGCAGTCCGCGTGGGACGATGCCCTTACATGGCTCGACCTGGCGACGTCATGCGCCTCCACGCTTGAGCAAGTACGCGAGGCCGATGACGCAACGGCGGCATTGCTTGGTCGCCCGAATTGGGGAGCGGCCACACCGCGTATCGATGTAAGCCGAACACCGATTCAGCGTGAGAGCATCGGACGTAGCGACCTCGATCTGCTGCGCTGATGTGGTGCCTCACGCCATTCTGCAGAACTGCTCACGCTATTCGGTACGGTGAGTTTCTAACGTATCCCGATGGCTTTCCGTGGGGCGTGGTGACCTTTCGGCGCCGGGGTATGCGCGCTAGCCGGGTAGCATGATGCGAAGCGAGCAGTAGCTACCACACACGCTCAGGAACACCCGCGAGTGTAAGAAGATCGTAGAGATCGGACACGGTCTCACGCCCTCTCTGCTGACAATGAGAAAACACCACGCGTTGGCGCGCACGAGAGAGCGCGACGAAAAACGTAGATATGCCCTCTTGGTCTCCATGCCTGTGATACCGCCATCCGATATCGTCCAGGTCGACGAAGACCACGGTGTCGTACTCCAGCCCCTTGCTTTTGTGAATGGTAAGGAGCGGCGTCTCGCCCACGCCGCGCGAGCGCGCCGCGCACTCTGCCCACGAACCCGCGCCTTCTGCCGCCGTCGACAAGTACGCGAGCAGAGCCTTGGTTGCGAGTTCGAGACTATCGCCAACCGCGTACTCTGGCATCGCGCGCGAGCGCGCGCTCAGCGACAGGAACTCGATCACGCTGATCCCGGCGTCAAGCGCCGCCGCGCCTGACGCCGGGATGTCGTACAGATCAGCGCGCAGGCCGCAGACGAACTTCGACAGCTCGCGGTCGATTCGCGCCAGCCCGACATCGTCGTCCGCCGCTACCGCGCGGAGTGAGCGCAGGAATTCTATCGCCGTCGCCCACGCTCTCGGCGCCGGCCGCCGAAGCGCGACGTCGAAGACGGCGAGCACCATGTCCGTTAGCGACTCTGCCATCACATCTTGAATGCTAAGCCGACCGACATACTGGCTCTCGTTTCGCAGTCGGAGTCCTGCGCCCTCGAACGGCCCTGTCAGTCGATCATATACGAGGTCAACTCTCTTTCGAGCGACAATAGCGTAGTCATGCGGTGCGAGTCCGCGCTCACTCATATCGTCGCGGATCCACTCCGCTAGATGTCGGGCCTCAGCCTCGTACGACGGAAACGACCAAATCGCTGCAGCGTCGCCCACAACATTTCCGGTCACGCGCGACTCGGCGGCGAGACTCGTTTCCGCAAGAGTCGTCGCAATCGCATGCTGCAGCCGAACGAGCTCCGGCGACGAGCGCCGACGACCTTGCAGCGGAGTTGGCGGGGATCGAGGAATCAGCGTCTGACCTCACCTCGCTGAAGCACGTGCGGCCGCGCGCCGAGATTCGGGCGGCGGAGGAGATCGCCTCACGGCAGCCGTGCCCCGACTTCGAGATCTACAGGCCACTCTTCAAGGCGGTGCAGGAGCAGATCCAGAGCGGCATCCGGAAGACCGGGCGCTTCGCGGCCACCAACAATCACGTCCGCGCTGGCGACTTCTTTATCCTCGGCGGCCAGATAGTCTACATCGCCGAGATGGGGCCGATCACCTCCACGCCGGAGGGCCCGAATGCACGTCTCCGAGCGATCTTCAACAATGGGACGGAGAGCAACCTGCTTCTCCGCTCGCTCCAGAACGCGCTGTACAAGGACGACGCGGGCCGCCGGGTGACGGAGTCGGATGCTGGCCCCCTCTCCGCCGCCGCGGCCGAGGAGGGAGAGCTGGCCAACGGCACGGTGTACGTTCTGCGGAGCAGGTCCGAGTTGCCTGCGATTGCCACGCGGCGGGAGCTGATCCACAAGATTGGGGTGACGGGCGGTGACGGGCAGCGGCGCATCGCAAACGCGAAGCTCGATGCGACCTACTTGTTGGCGGATGTGGAGGTGGACACGACGTATGTGCTGTACCACGTCAACCGGACGAAGCTGGAGAATTTGCTACATCGGTTCTTTGCGCCAGGGCGGCTGGAGATCACAATCACTGATCGCTTCGGAAATCCGGTCTCTCCCCGGGAGTGGTTCCAGGTGCCGTTTGTTCGTCATCGACGAAGCCATCGAGCGTATCCGGGACGGTAGCATCACGGAGTACCGTTACGATCCGTCCCGCGCCGCACTTGTTCGCCTCGACGCTCCGTGAACCACGCTTGAGAGGCGCCCTCGTTCCGTCGATACATCGCGAGAGCGCACACGACGCACGTTGAACCTGGCGCGTCACCCGTTCCGCACATGCTGTTCGGCACGGCGCAGGAGACGACAGCGCTTCCCGTCGACGAAACTGGAGCGGCGACCGACCCCTTGAGCGTTTGCGAAGACAGGCGGTCCAAGAACATCGCGTGCGCCCACGACGTTGCCAAACTGCCAGCCGGTCTTTGCATTCCATGGTTCAACTCTCGTGCTGCCTGCAGAGCACAGCTGGGCCGGTCACAAGACCGGCCCCGCTGCAAATTATCGTGAGGAATTTCTACGGAATACTGTGGCCAAACCCCTGCGGAATGGCGTGAGGCGCCACACGCTGACTACTACTTCACCGCGTTCACCATGTCGAAGATCGGCAAGTACATCGCCACCACCATACCACCCACCACCACGCCCAAGAACACGATCATGATCGGCTCCAACAACGAGAGCAACGCACTCACCGACGCGTCCACTTCGTCGTCATAAAAGTCCGCGATCTTGCTGAGCATCTCGTCGAGTCCACCGGTCTGCTCACCAACCGCGATCATGCTGATCACCATAGGCGGAAACACTTTGCTCTTCTGCAACGGACCCGCAATCGTCTCACCACCCGCAATACTCGCTCGGCTCCCCATGATGGCGTCTTGCACGACGCGATTGCCAGCGGTGCGTGCCGTGATTTCGAGTCCGTCAAGAATGCTGACACCAGACGAAATGAGGGTGCCCAAGGTGCGTGTGAAACGCGACACCGCCGACTTGCGCAACACATCGCCCAACACTGGCGCGTGCAACAGCAAGCGATCAATCACCAGCTGCCCATTGGGCGTCGCATAGTACTTCTTGATGACGTAGCCGAGCCCGGCGATACCCAAAATGAGCGCCCACCAGTACGCGTTTAAGAACGTCGAGGCTCCGATCACAATGCGCGTCGGCAGGGGGAGTTCCATGCCCACACTGGAGAACATGCTGGCGAACACGGGAATAACCTTCCACAGCAAGATCACCACGCATAAACCGGCGACACACATAATCACGGTGGGATAGATCATCGCACCTTTTACTTTGCGCACCAACGCATCGTTCTTTTCCATGAAGACCGCAAGTCGATTGAGAATGGTGTCGAGAATACCACCCGCCTCACCAGCCGCGACCATGTTCGTATATAGATCCGAAAATGCTTTCGGATGTTTCTTCATCGCGTCGGCGACGGTGTTGCCCGATTCGACATCGAATACGACGTCCCGCACCACCGCTGACAGCGCTTTGTTTTCGCTTTGCTTACTCAGAATATCAAGCGCCTGCACCAACGGCAAACCGGCGTTGATCATCGTTGAAAACTGTCGCGTAAAAATCACAATGTCGCGCATGCTGATGCCGCCACCAGATTTCTTCGCGCGTACTTTTTCTTCGTCGACCTTGATGATGGTCAGACGTTGACGACGGAGCTGCGCGACCACATCATCGCGATTGGACGCATCAATGGTCGACGACTTGAGCTCGCCGTTGGTGTTGCGTGCGGTATACGTAAATGTCGGCATCGTTTGGCTCCTGAATTCCTATACAGCGGGTTAGCGGCGTACCGCGCCCGCCAGCGGGCGCTCACCTGAGCGGGACTGCGCGGCAGAGTTGCCCGACGTCGACGTGTCGCCGTCTGGGCCTTTGCCGATCATGCGGAGAAACTCATTCGGATCGCCCGACGCGCGCATGCATTCATCAGCGCTCACGGCACGATTCACATACAACTGATACAGCGCATCGTTGAGCGTTTGCATGCCGAATTTTTTACCGGCCTGCATCTGCGAGTAGATCTGATGCACTTTGTCGTCGCGGATGAGCGACCGAATGGCGGGCGTCACGACCAGAATCTCCGCCGCCATCGCTCGACCTTTGCCTGAAATTTTCGGCAGCAGTACTTGGGTGATGATGCCCTCAAGTACGAACGCCAACTGCGCTCGGACCTGACTTTGCTGATGACTCGGGAACACGTCGATGATTCGATTGATTGCTTCGGCCGCACTGTTGGTGTGCAACGTAGCAAACACCAAATGGCCAGTCTCAGCTATGGTCAGGGCGGCCTGAATCGTTTCAAGGTCGCGCATTTCGCCAATCAGAATGACGTCGGGATCTTCACGCAGCGCATACTTGAGTGCGGACGCGAAGCTCTTCGTGTCGGCACCGACCTCGCGCTGATTGATGATGCAGTTGCGATGTTTGTGAATGAACTCAATCGGATCCTCCACGGTGATGATATGGCCGCGTCGTTCCGTGTTGATCTTGTCGATCATGGCAGCGAGCGTCGTGCTCTTTCCAGAACCCGTCGGGCCAGTCACCAGCACCAAACCGCGCGGACGTTCGGCCATGCCGGCGATGACGGGCGCGAGATTGAGATCTGCGAACGTCTTGATCGCAAACGGAATTTGCCGGATGACCATGCTCACGCAGCCGCGTTGCTTGAACACGTTGCCGCGAAAACGCGAGAGATTGGCGATGCCGAATGAAAAGTCGAGCTCGTCCTCCATCTCGAAACGTTTCTTCTGATTTTCTGTGAGGACCGAATACGCCAACTGTAGCGTGTCACGCGGTGTGAGTACGTGATCAACCGTTGAGCTGACGATATCGCCATCAACGCGCAGCTTTGGTCGATCGCCTGCAGAGATATGCAGGTCGGACGCGTCCTTCCCGATCATTTCGTCGAGGAGTGTGCGCAGCGAAACGGGGGATTGTGTCGGAGCAGTCATCGGTCAGCGAGCGGGATTCGGGAGGGGAGCAGCCGACGGCAACCCCGATAAGGACGAACGACGTAGTGCGATGGATACCCAGCGCCGCGAGGCATCAACTGGATGTTTCGCGGATCACTTGATCGAGCATGACAACACCTTTGAGGACTTTGAGCCAGCCGTCCATGCGCAGTGAGAGCATGCCTTCGGTAATGGCGGAGTCGCGCAACACCTGGACGTCCACGTTTTGCATCACGAGCTTTTTGATAGTCGGCGTCATAAACATCACTTCGTAAAGACCTTGCCGACCTTTCAGTCCGGTCCCCGCGCACGCGTCGCAACCATGCCCCTTGAAGAACGGGAGCTCGCTGATGGTTGTGTCGAGCGACAGATTGACGAGAAACGGCGCAGCCTCCGCCGAGGCGTTGCGCTTGGCGTCTTGCAGCACGTCGTCTGTGAATCGCAATTCGCGCAGCGTGGTACCAGCTTTCACTTTCGCGCCGCTGAGCTCTGCCGCATCCGGTACATACTTCACTTTGCAGCGATTACAGATGCGGCGCACCAAGCGCTGCGCCAGAATGAGATTGAGCGCTGAGGCAACATTGAACGGCTCCAATCCCATATCGAGAAGGCGCGTAATCGTTTCAGGTGCGGAGTTGGTGTGCAGGGTGCTCATGACCATGTGGCCCGTGAGCGCGGCCTTAATCGCGATGCCACCGGTTTCCAAATCTCGAATTTCGCCAACCATAATGACGTTCGGATCTTGACGAAGAAACGCCTTCAGTGCCGCTGCAAACGTCATACCGATTTCGGTGCGTACCTGTACCTGATTGATGCCGAAGAGATTGTACTCGACGGGATCTTCCGCGGTCATAATATTGACGTCGCCATTATTGATCTTGGACAACGCGGAATATAAGGTGGTGGTTTTGCCAGAACCTGTTGGTCCAGTCACCAACACCATACCATACGGATTCGAAATCGCTTCCATCAACTCACGCTCGGCGCGCGGTTCGATGCCGAATTTTTCGAGATCGAGCGTGAGATTGCCTTTGTCGAGAATTCGGAGCACGACTTTCTCGCCGAACAGCGTTGGCAGTACGCTCACACGGAAGTCGATGACCTTCTTACCGACTTTCAGCTTGATACGGCCGTCTTGCGGCACGCGGCGTTCCGCGATGTTCAGCGACGCCATAATTTTGAAACGCGAGATGAGGGCCGCGCGCATCCGGAGCGGCGGCTTCATCACTTCGGCGAGGGCGCCATCAATGCGATATCGCACACGAAGTTCATGCTCGAAGCATTCGAAGTGAATATCCGACGCCCCCTTATTCACGGCGTCAACGAGAATGGCATTGATCAATTTGACGACGGGCGCTTCATCAACCTGTGCAGCCAGGACATTTGCGTCAACACTCGCTTCTTCTTGTGCTTCGATGACTTCCACATCGTCTTCGTCGTTCGCGATGTCTTGCAACAACGACTGCATGTGGATTTCAGTAGCTTCGTAGTGCTTTTCAATCGCTGCGCGCATTGAATACTCACCCGCTAACACCGGAACGATGTCGTAGCGCGTGATAAACTTCAGATCGTCTATCACGCCCATCGCCGTTGGATCGGCGATGGCAACCGTGAGGACGCGTCCCTCGCGCTTGAGCGGGAGCACGATGTGCTTGGATGCCAATTCTGCCGGAATAAGTTTCAGCAGTTTTTGATCAATTTCAAAACGCGTGAGATCAATCGCCGGCATGTGGTACTGCCGCGCCAGCATCCGCACCACTTCAGTTTCTGGTACCATTCCCAGGCGAACAACCGTCAGGCCTATGCGCTGGCCGGGGTGTTGTGCCTGTTCGCTCAACGCTTTGGCCAGATTCTCCGTCGTGAGCAAGCCCTCGCGGACGAGGAGATCGCCCAGTCGTTCAACAGCGCGAGTGGAAAGAGGAATTGCAGGTGCGGCCATGTGTTTTAGAAATGCTGAGAATTCGGTGAAACGAGGTACCTGCGCGACGATCGGATCTCACTTTGTAATGGACGGTGCCCACCGCCGAACGTCACGAGAGGGGCGAGGAGTGACACCGTGCGAGCACCGATGCCGCGCACGTGACGCAGGTCGTCAATGGACGCATAGGGACCGAGCGAATCTCGACGCGCCAGAATGCGTTTGGCGAGGGCGGGACCGACGCGCGGTAGCCGTTCGAGTTCGTCTGCAGACGCATCGTTCACGTCGAGCGGATTGGTCGGAGTAGGCACTGTCGGGCCAGTCTCGAGTGTCGGCAGCGACGAGGCAGAACTGGACGATGCTCTTTTTCGCCCTGATCCTGCACCAGTGCTATTCGTCGCTCGTCTTCGTCGGCGGCCTGACGAATTATTTTTGCGTGCGGAGTCGACTGCCGCGATCTGCGCGCGCAATTCCTCGCCGCCGAGCGTGGGGGAGGGAACGCGATCGGTGCGTTGGGTCGCTGTTGTGACGTCGTGCTCGAATTGTTGTACGCCAACGAGGCGTACGCCGCCGCCAACGAGGGCAACGGCTGCAAGAAACATGAGCGCGCGACGTTCGGCGGCGGTGGGCATGACGCATGGTACGGGGATGCGCTCGTAGCTCCGTTACCAATACGGTGCACGTACAACCATTCAGACGCGACGCGCGCTGTTCCGAATCCCTAACCCCTAACCCCCAACCCCTAACCCCTAACCTCTAGTCCCTATCTCAATTCTCCCGCAAAAAAGCGCAAACTCATCACCACACTGATTGCCGTATTCGCAATTCGTCGATTGTAGTTTCGATCGAACGTTAGGACTTGCGAACCCGTCAAACTAAACGTGACCAGTTCCGACAGGTCCGTATTGGCATTGAAGTTGAATGCACGACGCCCATTGTCCGTCAGCACCGACGACGCACCGACCAAGGTGGCTGTCGTGCCGTCGATTGTGGTGCTGCTGGTGGCGCCACCAACAATGGAGATTGTTTGATCCGACACGTACGTCGCTTGGGTGCGTAAATTGCCGCGCGTATTCCATTTCTTGGGCAGTTTGAATTGACGCGCGACATCGATCGACATGCGCTTCGATTCACCGTTCGTGATTGAACCCGGTCGAATTTCCTCTCGCCACGAATGATCTAGGGAACCATTCGTGGTGAGTCCACCGAGAAACGCCCACGTAATGCTGGCCGAAATGGGCTGACTACGCGACAGCGCTCGACTGCGATCAGCCGTTCCACCGGCATCGTTGGGAATGACAGTCTGTTGTACACTTGCCGTGTATCGGCCCGTGAGCGTCAGCGCAGTGAAGACTTTCGCGAGGCGCACGGGTCGCCAGTTCCAGTTCGCGCTAATGTCCGGATACGTGCGTTGGTCGCTCGTGATCAGCGCCTGAAATCCGTCCAGCGAACGACGCGTCCATGTTTCCGACGTGCTGTTGTCGAGATGCGTACGAATCGACAACGAATACGGCAGGTTCAGCGAGCCGGTCGCATTGAGCTGCCGCACACGACCGGCTGACGTGGCGAGATTAGAATTGAGTCCGCGAAAATCACGAAGCCCGCCAAGTCCAAGCTGATACCCGAAGCTTGGCAACAGCGCGGTATTGTCGTAGTTCGACGTGAGACTTTGCGACCAATTCACGTCGATAGGCGCGAGCCAACGGCCGAACGCGTGCCACATGCTCTTATCCGCCGTGCGCGCCGAGAGCAGTCGTCCGAGATCGAGCGTGGTACCGGTACGAAATGTTTGAAATGCGCCAAGACGCTTGGGTAGTCGAAACGCACCGGTCGAATCACCTTCGCGAAGCAGCGCGCGCGCGTTGGGATCTTTGTTGAGGTCGAAGCGCGACGTGAATTCCAGGCGCGGCCGGAACCAGATCGACACACTGGGTTGAAATCCAATCGCCGATGTGAGTGAACGATCACGCTCCAACCCAATTGGTGCTCCGAGAAATTTCAAACGCTCGGCGGCGGCGGCTTGACGCCGATCGGAGCTGTCGGGGAGCGATGTCGCATCGCGATAGTCGCGCAGATCGAGCGTTTGTTGCGCCACGATGCTCGCCGATGTGCCCGCGGTTGGTGCGAATCGTAACTCGCCCGTGTTGCGCCACACATGCGTGAGGCCGTTCACCGTTTGTCCGGTGTCTGTTGGCGACACAGCGGCCTTCGTGAACGACGTAAAAGCGTTCGCGTTGCGCGCCATTGCGCTCGTTAACCGCATTTGCGTGGGTCGCCAACGGAAACGCTGCGCACGAAATCCGCGAATCGCATCGGTCTCACGCAACCGTTTCGGCAGCGCACCAAACAGCCGATCCAGCAGTGCTGGCAATCGTCCTTCGCGCGTATCGTCGCTAATATCAAGCGCGCCGCCGAGTACGTAGTTGGCGTTACTGGCCTCTTGGAACGCGCTGCGTGTTACGCCGGACGACCACGCACCATTGAGCGACAATCCGTTCAACACCGGCGCGTACCACCCGTGGCTGAGCGGCGTGGCACGCCTCAGTGCGAGCGAATATCCAACGCGCGAATCCTTCGGATTGCGTAAACCGTTGATCCCCGTTGCACGTACGTCAGTACGATTGATGAATAGCTGTTCGACCCCAGCGCCTGCGTAGTCCACACTAAACGGCAGCACGATGCCCAGTCGCGCGGGAAGCATGCGTTCGAGGTGGAAGGTGCTACCAACACTGACGCCACTCGTGGTGAGAAACGACGGCGTTTCGCCAAGTTGTCGAAAGTTTGGATCGCGCCGATTGACATTCAATCGAAACTCTGCAAGATCGGCCGCATTGAACGACAGTCCAAGCTCGCCGGCAAATCCGATGTCGTCAACGACGTCGGTAAGGCGAATATCGTCAATCCATAGTTCGAGCGAGTCGTTCGCGATGATGGCGTTGCCCCCGCGCGGAATGCTGTCGACACGCACAAAACCTACGGACAGTTCTTGCACGCCGGCCAAGTTTGGTGGTGTGACGCTTGGATCAGCACTGTACACGATGTAGCCATCCTGACAAACGGCATAGCGACGGACAATCAACCCTGTTGGCAATCCCGAACGTTTGATCAATTCTAAGTCGGTACCGGAGCACGAAATAGAGTCTTTGGATGCCGTCAGGAAATTATTTTCCAACTGTGCACGGAGTGCTTGGAATCGCGTGAGATCAACACGTACTTCAGGATCCCACGCACTCTGCGATGGGCCGGAGCCGACCGGCGTTCGATACATGTAGAAGTTATGCTCGTCGCGACCGATTTTTATGAATCCATTCAGTTCTCCATTCACACCCCATCCGTTACCGCGACCGCGCATCCATACGCGCAACGAACGGTAACCCATAAAGCTTTTCGTACCTTCGGGGAATCGGTAGTATGCTTCCGCGCGGTCAAACGTGCGAAACTGTTGGCCAGGAATGCCGGCCTGCAATCGTAGTGCGCGTTCGTTCACCTGTACGACAGAATTCGTGTAGCCGGCGGACTTCGTTTCGGCGGCTTCGATCACGCCCGGCGGCGCACTGTATGGCAGTGTGGCGGACGAATCGAGTGTCCCGACGACGCCTGCAATCACATACCCGTTGATCGGCCCAAGCGAATCGCCAGCCGCTCCGGAAATCGGACGCTCGGCGCGTTTGAGCCACGGCGCGCCAACCAACTTAAAACGCGCAAGCGCAATCTGTTGAAACGCATCGTCCTCAACCGCCGCGCTCGACACCATCGTCATACGCAGTGCGCGCATGCGACGCTCATTGGGCGCATTGAGTTCCTCCAGCGGCGCTCGCCAATTGAGTTTGATCTGCACCCAGCACAGCGAATCACCCGCCAAGCCCGTGGTGGTCGAGGCCGCAGACTGATAGCACTTGCCAATGCGCGTCCAGGTTTTCTTGTCCCCCAAGTCAACCGAGAATCGCTTGAATTGCTCCTGATCGATTGCCGTACTCGGGATGTTGAGCTGTCCATCGAGATCAATGTCCTCTTCATCCAACCGACTATTGCGCACGGTGCAGTTACCACGACTATCACCTAATTGTCGCGTGTCTTGTACGGATGCAGCACATAGCGTGACCTTGTTGGCCGTGGTGATCGTGGTCGGTGATGTCGTGCGATCAACAATGACGATGGTATCCGCGACGTCACCAGGCAGCCCCTTGTCGTTCTCAATCGCGTTAAACGTGCGAGAGAACGGATCGCGTTCAGAATCAAATCGATCGTAACCGACCAGTCGCTTGCCGCGATATGTGCTGTCGGGACGACCGGATTTTGGTGATCGATTGATCGTCAGCGTTTCCGGCGCGAACGCCACGCTGTTCTCGCTAATTTCGCCGAAATCGAAGACCAGTGTTGGATTGCGCTTCACCTTCGACGCTTCCGACTTGAGCAAAACGAAGAACTCAATATTCTCGACGCGCGATAAGTCCGATCCATTCGGATTAAGCACGTAGCGGAGCGATCTCCAACGTCGACCGGACGGCGTATTGCCGACCATGCTGTTGTCACCAATCGTCCACGCGAAACGGCGGACATTGGTGTCAGGTTGATAGTCGTAAATACCGCCGGCTTTGAGCGGATGCAGTCCGAGCCAGAGCAGTTGTTCGTTCTGCTGCACACCAGCGCCAGCCGTTCGTACGAGTGGATCGATTTGTTGAATGCTGAACTGCAAAAAGTTATTGCCGTCAAACCCATTGTTCTGATACGCCAGCGTGGTCGCGCGATTCAGCGCGAGCGTATTGCTACCAATCACGCTCGACAAACGCGTACCGAATGCCGGTCGCGAACTAAAATACCACGCGCCTTCCGCCAACGAAATTGGTACACCCGCATCGCCTTCGAATGATTCGATATACGCCTGCCCCGCAGAATTCGGCTGTGGTTTGCTCATCGCAAATTCGCCTTGCAGTTGCACACGGGAGCGCGTGTTCCCTGCACCAAACGGCAGCTTGCCGAGCGCGTGGCTGAGGAGCGGTGCGTCCCACGCCAGATTGGCCGTCATTCCGGCGACGAGTGAACCGTTCGGCTCAAAGCCCAAAGGCGGTCGCGTGAGTGATGAATTTTGTTGCTGCGAAATGGCGGTGAAAGAAATCTGTCCGTTGTCGAGCGGGAACTGCGACGCAAACCCAACGATGGTGGTTGGCGCTGCCGCGAACTGCGGATTCTCTTCGTATCGCACCGTGACTTGCCGTGCACGCGGAAAGAGCGTGTCGGGTCGACTGAAAGTGATCGTGCCGAGATCGTAATCGATTTTGTAGTCGGTGTCGCGCACCAACAGTTGCCCTTCAAGCGCCACACGTTCGGAGTTGGGCCGCAATTGAATGGAGTTGAGCCGGATGGACTGCGTGGCACCGCCACCTTCCGACTGATATTTGGCAAGCAATCGGTAGATGGCCTGCGGACGCTGCGCCGAATACAGATATTCATTGGGGTACCGGTACAACGTGTCGTTGGCCGGGTTGGCGAGGGGCTGCGCGAGCCCCGCACGGGCGAATGGTTGCAGCGACGGAAACATCACGAAGTAGTCGCGAATCAGTTTCTGTTGCCCGCCACTCGCCACCGAAAAATTCGGATCATTGGGCCTCGGCCACACGCGATTTTCCAAGTCAAACGCCGAGGGATTGGTGGCTTGTGCTAGTCCGAAGAGCTGCAAATAGGTTTCGCCACGAGATGGATCAAACGGTTTTTCTTGGTCGCCCGACGTGCCGGTCACCACCTTGAGCGTAATAGTGCCGCGTTGCACATCTTCGCCGCCGAGTCGATACACCGACTTAACCTCACGAAAAAAGTATTCGAGGTTGGTCGGCTGAAGTTCGGGCTCCCACAAGAGGTTGGCAAATTGCGGGGCGTCGGTGAGTTCGATGTCGGGCGAGCCGCCGGTACTGACGTTGCGTCCGGGCACGCCGTTTTGCGTGACTTCGTACGCGACGGCCAGTCGTTCACTACTCGCGTCCACGGGGCGTACAAGTGAGATCCACAACTGCGATGGATCCACGTAGTAGTCCACATTTTCGCGCAGCAGTTCGTACGTTTGACGTGCCGGGTTGCGGGCGCCGCGCACGGAGAACTGCGGTCCGCGCGGATTTTGATTGGTGGCCCCAACACGCTGTCGATAGATAAAGATGCGTGTTGGGCGAATGGAGTCAGCCAGTGACGATGACAACTGTTGCATCTGTTGGCGATTCAACATGTCGATGTTGGGATAGCCGCGCAGCTGTCTCGGGTCGACGGTAAAGAAAAATCGTCGCGTTTCAATTTGGATGTCTTCGATGGGACGGTCCACTGACTGTTGCGAGCGGTCACCGACTGTGAACACGTTGTCTTTCGAGACGTTGCCTTTTTGCTGCGCCACAATACCGGTGAAACGCATCGGACCGATTTGGCCTCGCGCCTGCACGCCGTAATTACCGGCCGGTATGCCGGCCGTGAGAAAGCGCGACGGCGGCGGTTGGAACGTGACGTTGCCAACTTCGAGACGCTGCAATAGTTCGTCAGACTTTCCTTGGTAAAAAATGGAGATGTTATTGGACGCATCAAACTCTCGTTGCGAGTCATAGTCCACGTTGAGGTTGACGCGATCGGCGATGACACCGCCCGTTTTGACATTGAATTGAAAGTCGAACGCTGGTTGGAGCGACGCCGTGCATCCGGTCCCGAAATTCGCGAGTTGCGCCGCCGTGCAACTTTGATTGCGCGTGCGTTGCAGTTTCGATTCGAGGCGCGCATTGAGGTTGATGCCCAGATTGCTGCCAAAAATGTCTCCGCCCAGGGGCGTCCGTGCGTCTGGGCCTTCGCGTCGACGTGGGGTGAGCAGCGGAACCAAAGCGCCTGGCGTTGGACCTGAATCCACAGCGGTTGCGGCAACCGTAGTAGCTTGCGTGCGCCGTAGCAGGTCACGCTGCACCGATTGCGTCCAGCGACGACGTAAGAGTTGCTCTTTGCGTTGCGTGGCATCGATGACGGCCTGCTGGGCGACACGGGCGGGGTCGGGATGGTACCAAGCACCGCCGGTAAACGGGCCAAAAATGGCGCGCCGACGCAGCACGAGTGAATCGGTAAACAATCGCAAGCCTTGCCACACCGGCTCGCGAAAGAGAGAGTCAATCGGCGATTTCGCCGAGATTGGCGGCGCGGTTGGCATGGGCACAACAGTGCCCACCGGTCGCTGGGCAGCAACAGGGAGAGCAGCGGTGATGCAAAAAAAAGGCAGGAGAACACGGGCGCAGCGGCGCACCGAACTCCGATCGTGGGGTACCAGCGGCTCGACCCGCTGCGCCGGTACGGTTTCGTGCAATGGGCGCATCACATGGACATCATGCTGATGCACCCTTGAAAATGCGTGTGGACACCGAGGAATTTACGTCGTGAAGCTTCTTACCCGCTACGTCGTGCGAGAGCACGTTGGCCCATTGGTGTTTGCGCTGTCCGCGTTGACATCCTTGCTCATGTTGCAATACGTCGCGCGACAATTGGCAAACTTGGCCGGAAAAGGCTTGCCATGGCGCGCGATTGGCGAGTTTTTCGTGTTGTCGCTGCCATTTACCATCGCGATGACGATGCCGATGGCGGTACTTGTCGCCACGCTGTACGCCTTCGGTCGCATGGCAGCCGAGCATGAAATTACGGCGTTCAAAGCCAGCGGCGTACGCGTGCGTGCCTTGATGGCTCCTGTGTTGGTATGCGCCTTCTTGCTGTCGCTGGGCATGGTAGCGTTCAATGACCAAGTGATGCCGCGGGCCAATCATCGACTGCGCGTGCTGCAACAGGATATCTCGCGCACCAAACCAACGCTCGCCTTGCGCGATCAGGTGCTCAACGCGCTCACTGATCAATTTTTCATGCGCGTCGCTCGTAGCGACGCTGCGACGAATAAGATGTGGGATGTGGTGATCTATGATTTGGCGCGTGGTAGCGAGCGCAAGACGATTTACGCTGATAGCGGCACGTTTTCGCTGGCGCCCAACGGTCAGGATTTGCAACTCCAACTGTATGACGGGCACTCGCAGGAATTCGTAAAAGGCGATGCAAAACGATTTCAGCGAACGTTTTTTCGTACGCAATCGGTTCGTGTGAAAGGCATCTCGCACGGCTTTGAAAACTCCAACAGCGACACCTATAAAGGTGATCGCGAGATGACCGTTTGTGAGATGCAGCGGAAATACTCCGGTGCAGCGATCGAATTTCAGCGCATCCGGACCGACTACATCAGCTATCTCAGTCGCACGGCGAAGCCGGGACAGAAAACCGTGCAAGTGCCCCGCGATCGACCGCGCAGCGAGGCGTTAGCCAACTTTTACTGCAACGCATTGCCCTCACTCTGGCGTCCGAAAACGGCAAGAGCGCAGGGTGCGCCGAGCTTGTACACCGTAGGGGTCGGTTCGACGCAGCAGCCGCCGGTGGTGATTCCGCAGCAGCCCCCGGTGGTGGTTCCGCAGCCAGCAGTCGTCGTTCCACCGGCACCGGCCAGCAGCGCGCCATTTATCATCCCCGCCGTCGACTCGGCGAGCCTTTTCCGCGGCTCAGCAGCCGCCGCGCTGACCCAACTTGAGGACTCCCGCGACGGATTAGACGGACTGAGCGTCGAGATCCACAAAAAGTTCGCGCTCGCCTTTGCGTGCCTTGTTTTCGTCTTGTTTGGCCCGCCGATCGCGCTGCGCTTTCCTCGCGGTGGAGTGGGTGTGACGTTGGGAGTCAGTCTCATCGTCTTCGGACTCTACTATATCTGTCTGATGGCGGGCGAAGCACTGGCGGACAAAGGAAAGCTTCCGGCCTACGTGGCGATGTGGATGGCCAATGCGCTGTTTGGCGTCATTGGCATCGCCCTCGTTTGGCGAGTCGAGTCCACCACCGACACGTCGCGTGGCGGCGGCATTCGGGAATGGTGGAGCGACCGAAAAGTTCGACGCGCGCTCAGCGTCCGCATGGCGTCCGAGCAAAATCGCGCGATTCTCACGGCCAAGGGTGGCGCATGAGCGCCGTGAAACGCACCGGTCGTCGTCGCTTCATTACCCCACTTGATCGCTACGTTGCCAGCGAATTTCTGACCATCTTTGGCGTCACCGTTTTAGGAATGCCGGTATTGGTGTTCGTCGTTGATCTCGTCGAAAACTTGAAGAAGTACACTGAACGGAAACTCAGTCTCCCGACGGTGGCGCTCAGTTACTGGTATTACATCCCGGATACCATGTTCATGGTATTGCCGGCGGCGGTGCTGTTTGCCACGGTCTTTTCCATTGGCAACTTCACGCGGTATGCCGAAATCACGGCCGCGAAGGCGTCAGGGATCAGCTTTTACCGCTTCATCGCGCCGATTCTTCTGATGGCGTCCGGCGCCATGCTGATGGGTTTACTCTTCAGCGAACTCGCTCCACCATCGAATGCCAAGCGGATCAAGCTCTTGGAAGGCAGCACCGCCACGCATGAGAACACGCGGTACAATTTCGCCTTCGCGAGCGAGGGCGGACGGGTGTATCGGATCTATAGTCTCGACGTGGAGAAGAAGACGGTTGAGAACATTGAGGCCGAAGAACGCGGCTCAAAAAAGCGACCTGGGTTGCTGATTGCGGCCAAATCGGGACTGTGGCACGCAGATCGCGGATGGATACTGTCGTCGGGTGTCCTCCACTTCATTCCAAACGATAGTCTCGACCTCGCCTTTAGCTTCGACTCCATTGCTGATCGACATCTGCTGGAAACGCCACTTGAGCTTCGCGCGAGCGAGCGTGAGCCGTCGGAAATGGACTTCCGAGAGCTTACGCATTTCATTCAGACGCTCGAACGCTCCGGCGCCGACGTGAATTCGCTGAAAGTTGAGCGCATGCTCAAAATCGCTGTGCCGGTGACCTGCCTCATCATCGCCCTCTTCGGTGCGCCACTTGCCACGAGCTCCCAGCGCGGCGGAGCAGCATTTGGCGTTGCGATCAGCCTTGCCACCACCGTGTCGATGCTCGTGTTGATTCAATTGACGAAGGCAATCGGCGCGAAAGGCATTATGCCGCCGGAGCCCGCGGCGTGGATGCCCAACGCGATCGTCGGCGTGGTCGCGCTGGTCCTGCTCGCGCGCGTACGGACGTAAGCGATGACCTCTCGCTTTGATGTCGTGCTACGCGTAGTTGAACACAAAGTACTGGGCGTATTTCGTGCCGTTGGTCGTCGCGTGTATTTCGGAAAAGACATGGCCCGCGGTCTGCGTGAACCGGGCACGTGGATTCCGGAAACCATTCGACAAATGCGCACGATTGGCGTCGAATCCGTACCGTTGACCGTGATCGTTGCGGCGTTTTTGGGCGGTGTCACCGCGTTTCAAACGCGCTACCAACTGTTTCCTGGTGTGCAGGTGTCTGTGGTTGGACTGATCGCGCGACAGAGTATCGTGCTCGAACTCGGGCCGCTGCTCACCGCCCTTGTGCTTACGGGACGTATTGGTGCGCGCATGACCGCGGAAATCGGAACGATGCGCGTGACGGAACAGATCGACGCGCTCGAAACACTCTCGTTCGACCCGATCGCATATCTCGCCACACCGCGCTTTCTCTCGGCACTGGTCATGCTTCCCGCGCTCACGATTCTGGCTAACGCCACGGCCATTCTGAGCGCGTGGCTCACGCTGATTTTAGCGACGGATGTGCGCACATCCGATTTTGTGAGCGGATTACGGCTCGCGTTTACCGAATTCCAAGTGGTCTACTCGCTCATTAAAGCGTTCTGCTTTGGCGCGGCCATTGCTTTTGTTTGTTCGTACGAAGGCTACGTCACCGAGTCGGGCGCAGAAGGCGTCGGTCGTTCTACCGCGCTCGCCGTGGTGATCGCGTCGGTGTCCATCCTCGTGCTCGATGCCGTCGTGGCCGCGATCTTTGCTCCATTCATCCAAGCGTGATGCGACTTAACTCCTCGATTTTATGAAACGACGCGACGAAACAATGGTCGGCCTTTTACTGCTGGTCGCCGTCATTGTCGGCCTTGGTGGCACGATCTGGATCGCGCGCGGCGGACTCGCGCGCTACTACGACATGTATACCCGTTTTGAATGGGGCGCGGGCGTAAAGCAAGGGCAGCCGGTGCTGCTCGCGGGTGTCGCAATCGGATTTGTGCAACAGGTGGAGCTCATTCCCGACGGCACACTCGGTGTGACGCTGCAAATCCAAAAACAGTATCGCATTCCGACCGGCTCCACGGCGTCCGTGCAAGCCAACGGCATCTTCGGCGATCAGCTCATTGCCGTGACGCCAATTCGCGCGACAAAAACGTTTTTGCCGGAAAAGGACACCATCCCAACGGGACGGGGGACGCCCGGTACCAATGAATTGCTGGGTAAGGGCGATTCGATTGCCACCAACGTGCGCGCGCTCACGGACCGCGCGCGCGCCGAGTTTGTGGAAGGTGGTGGTATTGCCGATGCGCGGAAGACGCTCAACGATCTGACAAAACTTGTCGCATCAATCAGTGCGGTGGCGGTCGAACAGTCGAAACAACTCACACTCACGCAGCAGCAACTGCGGCGAACGATCTCGTCTGTCGACTCAACCAAAGTTGATTCGGCCGTGGTGAATTTGCGTGCGGCGTCGGCAAACTTGGAGAAACTCACGCGCTCACTCGATTCGACACGTGTGGCGGTGAATGCAACGATCGAAAAGGTCAACACTGGTCCTGGCACCGTTGGGCGATTGATGAACGACCCCGCCGTCTATCAGCGCGTGGATACGCTGTTGTTGCGTCTTGACTCACTCATTTTCGACATCAAGAAAAACCCACGCAAGTATATCAATTTGCGGATTTTCTAAACACACCTGTAGATGAAAAAGACAGGGGCTCGCCCGGGAATCCCGGCACACGTCACGCGAATTTAGACAGCGCGGTCGCGGGATGCATGCATGCCTTGTCAAACAGCCACGGCGCACCGTGAATTCGCGAATGACGCGAATTCGAACGGCGCGATAGCCGGTGGCGTCTCGGCGGCCCGCTGGCGTTGCACTCTTCTTGAATAAAAAAAGTACGATGCCGGTATCACGCGATGCAGCCGCATCCCGTTCAGACCACATTCGCGTGATTCGCGGTGAGCCCTTCCTGTTCGGCCGACATTAGAAAACAGCAGGCCGCGAACTGCGCGGCCTGCTGTTTTCTGACAATCCCCACTGACAGCGCAGCCGCGCTTAGTTGAAGTTGTAACGCACGCCCAACTGCATACGCCAGACGTCTGAAATGCCAGCGGTATGCTGGTACGATGAGGACAGCAAGTTCGTGCCGACGTTACGCAGACGATAGAGCAACGCACCGTTCGCATCTGCACCCTGCGGCAGAAGCGGCGTGTTGGACACGAGCCGCTGTCCCGAGCCCCACTTCTTGTTGAGCAAGTTGTCGAGGTTCAGAATATCGAAACGCACCGACAAGCTGTTCTTCTTGCCGCCGACGCGCGTAAAGATTTCCTGCGTCACACCTAGGTCACTGCGGAACAGAATGGGAAGGAAAACGGCGTTGCGAACCGCGTATTCGCCGCGATGCGCACTGAGGTATTTGTCCTGCGTGATGTAGCCTTCCCACGCCGTCTGTTGATCCGCAACCGTGAAGGTACGCGCAGCCGTCGCGCAATTCGTGACAACGGCGCCCGACGTACTCACGCAGTACTGCTGAAAGTTCATCTCCGCGGCATTGCGCGGCACGTAAACCAAATCGTTACTCTGTCCGTCACCGTTGGCGTCGGCGCTGAACAAGTAGCTGGTGTTGTTTTGTGTGCGGCCTTCCGTGAAGATCGAGACGGTCGTTGAGCCAAATTTCGCGTACTCCTTCTTGTACGAAAGGGCCACAAACACGCGGTGCCCCGGCGAGAACGAGGAGAACGACACACCGGGGTTATTCGGATCGTTCGATTGACCGTTTGCACCCCAGTTCGACGCCGCCGTCGATCCTGGATCAAACGAGTTTTTCGACACACCGTACGAATATGCGGACTTCGCGAAGAATCCGTTCGTGAACGACTTCGTGAGCGAACCAGAAATGTTATACGAATGGCCAGTGTTCACATTGCTCAGCACATACGCTGCGGCAATGTTCTTGTTGATTTGATTGGTTCCCGTTGGCCAACGCAGCCGCTGGTCTGCACCGGTAAACTTTGTTGGAGCGGCTGGCAAGTTGGCGTTGATATAGTAAGCGCCATTGACTTCGGTGTTATACAGGCCTTCCAATGTGCCGATGAAGCCCCACGGCAAGCGCTTATCGACTGCGACGTCGGTACGCCATACCTGCGTGAACTTGTAGTTCGGATCGGAAACGTCGAGTTCGTACGACGCCGCTGGAGCACCGGTGACCGTGGTCGGCTTATACGTGTCCGGATTCGGATTGAAGGGGCGCGTGGTTGTATTCGTAAACTGATCGAAGCCCGTAAGCACACCGGTGTTGCCAAGTTGATTGGAGATCCAGACGTATGGCGGCACACCGGAGAAAACACCCGTACCACCGCGAAGGATCGTTGTCCGATCGCCCTGCACATCCCAATTAAAACCAACCCGTGGCGAGATCAGGATATTCGCGTTGGGCAACTGCCCAGAGTTGTACGAGACCGTCGCACCGGTCTGATCGCGGAAGCTGAGTGCGTTGGCCTGCGGGTTATTAAATGCCGTATTGGAGAACACCGGCAAGTCGAATCGTAGTCCAGCGGTGACTTTCAGCTTCCGCGTCACGCGCCAATCGTCTTGCAAATACGCGCCGTACGTCATCACTTCAAGCGGCTGAATTGGCAGTACGAGATTCGGAATGTTCGCGTAGCGTACTTGGAACCGATTGAGTGTGACCGGAGCCACGGTTCGGTTCGGGTTCGCGAGGTAGCCATTCGCGTCGGCGTAAAAATCCGTCAGCGAGTTGTACACGTACGCACTTTGTAAGCCCGGCGAAAATCCGTTGTCCGAATTGTACTTCTGCACCGTCACGCCAAACGTGACATCGTGCTTGTCGGTATACACAGAGAAATTATCTTGGAATTGCAGCGTCTTGTAGCGAAGCACGTTGTTCGGAGTAAACGGCTCCGAGCCGAACGACACGTAGTTGCTGCCGTTGTTGAGGATGTCGACGAGTGGGAATAGGCCGGCTTTCGCTTGACGGCTTTCATCGTTCTTGGTGATGCCCGCGATGATCTGATTGGACATGTTCGAGCCAATCTGTGAATTGAGCTCACCGATGTACGACTTGATGTTCTCGAGAATAGCGTATCCAGAATTCTGAAAGCTCATCGAGTTTTGGTTGTTCGTGCGCGCACCTGCGGTGTTGCCGAGCGATCCAGAGTTTGATATTGGCTGATCAGACTTTGAATTCAGTTGGCTATAGCGGAAGCTGAATTTGTTTCGATCGCTGACGTTGTAATCCAACTTCGCGATGTACCGCGTGGACGGTACTTCAAAATTGAAGGCTTGGTACGGACCAGTCGCATAGTTGAACTTGGACTGCAGGTACGTGCTCAAGGCGTCGAGGTCGGACGCCAATACGCGTGTCGTGTTTCCCGCGATGGTTTGTCCACCCGTGTTGGCCGTGAAACTCGTCGCAGGCTGTGTCAGCTGGTCGGTGTCGTAGTCCAGGAAGAAGAACAACTTGTTCCTGATGATCGGACCACTGATGTAGCCACCCGGCTGCGAAAACTTGAACGTGCCTTTGTTGAAGAACAGTCCGGCCGTGCTATCTCCCACGTATCCCTGATTGCGCGTGGTGTAATACAGCGAACCTTTGAATTCATTCGTTCCGCTCTTGGTCACCGCGTTGACGGCGGCGCCCGTGAAGCTGCCCTGTCGCACGTCGAACGGCGCGATGTTCACTTGTAACTGCTCGATGGCATCGATCGGAATCGGCGATACGCCGGTGCGTGCACCAGGCTGCGAACCCAATCCGAACGAGTTATTGAATGCCGAGCCGTCAAGCGTAAAGTTGTTCAAACGATTATCTTGCCCGGCGAACGACGAACCGGATGACTGCGGTGTAAGACGCGTGAAATCGGTAATGGTGCGACCGATGGTCGGGAATGCCGCGAGGGCCTCTTTCGTGATGGTCGTCGAGGCGCCCGTGATACGTGAACTCAATGCGCCACCGGTGGCCGTCACTTGCACGCCACTCAGGGTAACAACTGCCGACTTCAGCTCGAGCGTCACGTCGGTCGAGGAACCGAGGGTCACTTCAAGCCCCGACTGTGTGTTGCGTTCGAATCCAATGGCGATTGCCGTCACCGTGTATGGTCCGCCAACACGCATGGCGGGTATCAGGAATCGACCGTCAGCGCGCGAGAGCGCCTGATACGTCGTGCCCGATGGTTGATGCACGGCAACCACGCGCGCACCGCCCATCGGTCCGTTCGTACCGCGAACGGTGCCAGTCATAGAGCCTGTGGTCACGCCCTGCGCGGACAATGCTGTCGTCGCGGTCACCGTAAAAGTCAGCAACAGCGCGAAACAGCTCAACAGCTTCTTCATCCAAAACCTCCGAAAGTGGAAAAAACGCCGGTCGGACTGGCGTTCGAATTGCGCGTGGAAGTAACCGTGGTCAGGCATTGTTGGTCAAGCTGCGTGCTCTGATGTGACGGATGGGTTACGTGGCGGCCCCTTCACCTTTGGGCAACGCCTTAGACATCGGCTCACTGGATCACCGTCCTCCGGGCGAGCGTACGCGTCGACCGACGGTCAGAAAGAACACGGGAATTCCCAAAGCAATCACTCCCAGCACGGCGACGGTTCCCCAGCGCTGCCCTGGGTCGACCAACGCATTGACCAGCAAAAACAGTGTAGCGAGGCAGAAAAGTGCGGGAACAGCTGGGTAGCCCGGGGTTCGCACCGGTGGATTCCAGTCTGCCCGTTTCCGGAGAGGAAATACGGCACCGACACTTAAGATGTAGAAGACGAGCGACGCCGTCACAAAAATATCCGCCAGTTGCTCGAACGAGCGCAGCAGCACAAATCCGATGCCAATGACCGCCGCCAGCGCGATCGCGACATAGGGCGTTTTGTATCGCGGATGCACGAGCGCCACCTGTCGAAAGAACAATCCGTCGTCCGCCATAGCGAAGAAAATACGAGGTCCCGTGAGCAACGAACCATTCACGGCGCCGAACGTAGAGAGCAACACCGTGATCGATACCAGCGTCACTCCAACGGGCCCAACCAGTTTCAATGCGACGTCCGCAGCCACGAGTCGTGCGCCGCGAATTTCGTCGACCGAGAGAACGGAGAGATAGGCGACATTCGCGAGCAGATAAATCGCAATAACACCCAACGTGCCCATCACGATGGCCCGTGGCAAATTCCGCCGCGGATCGGCCACTTCGCCGCCCACTTTAGTGAGGTCGCCCCAGCCGTCAAAGGCCCAGAGTACCGAGACCAAAGCAAGCCCAAACGCGCCCACGGAAAAACTGCCCGGTGGTGCCGCTGGCGTAAAATGCCCACCCGTTTTTGGTAGACCGAGCGCGAATGCCAGCACCACAATCAACAGGAGGCCACCGTACTTCGCGAGCGTCGTGACATTCTGGACCAACGAACCCCATTTGAGACCCAATATGTTGATGGTCGCCATAAGTGCGAGCGCAGTGGCAGCCACCCAGTGCGCGTAGGTGTCGTATGGTGCGATCGACGGATTGTAGCCGAGGCCGCGTAGTAAATATTCGCCAAACGTGAGCGAGATCGCGCCAAGTGCAGCGGCACGGATAATTACCAGTTCAGACCATCCGTATAAAAATGCGGGGAGCCGACCCCAGCCCTCGCGAATGTACACGTAGTGTCCGCCCGTTTCCGGAAGTGCGCCGGCAAGCTCCGCCAACGTAAGCGCTCCACACAGTGAAAAGATTCCGCCCGTCACCCAGACGGCGAGCAGTGGTAACGGTCCAGGCAACTTGTCGGCAATGCCGGCCGGGGATCGAAAAATACCGGAGCCAATGGTGCTGCCAACTAAGACAGCGATCGCGCTCCAGAGCCCCAAACGCCGAGGGAGCAAGGAAGCGCGCGATTGTGTGATAGGCGCTGCGTCGCGAGAAGGTGAAGACATTGACGCAATGCTACAGTCAGGGCTCCAGTCGCGCACGGGGTCACCCTGCTACTTTTCACACATTATGTCACCCGTCCTCCTCGACGTGATTTTCTGGATCTCCGTCGCCTGCTGCGCCGTCGCGCAATTGTTCATTCTTCGTGCGGTGTTCACGGTGGTTGCGCAACCGCCGTCGGACACGGCAGACGCAACCGCTCGTGCCACGCGGTCAACCGTCCCGATGCCGAAACGGACGCTCGAAATTGCGTGGGCCATTCTACCGTCCTTCCTCTTGGCCGCCGCGTTCGTTGCTGCGTGGCGCCAGATGCACCCCTCGTCATGACATCTGCACTTTCATCGCCTCCCCCCGTCGCGGTACGTCGGGCCGCCTACGTAGCACTGGTCATCGCCCTCGTACACATCATTTTCGGCGCCATCGTGCGCATCTCCGGCTCGGGCATGGGGTGCGGAGAAAATTGGCCCAAGTGCTATGGCTATTGGTTCCCGCCGTTCGACCGCATCGATCTCGTGATTGAGGTCATGCACCGGTATCTCGCGATCGCATTGTTTGCGTCCATCGCCGTGCTCGTTGCCACCGCATGGCGCTCGAGACAGCTGATGTCAGTTGGCGGTAGTGGCGGCGTGTGGAACACCGCACGACTCGCACTCGCACTCTGGTTTGCGCCGGCGTTGTTTGGCGCGGTGACGGTGTACACGGGCAATCCCGCGTGGGCCACGGTCGTGCATAAACTCTTGGCCGCATCACTCATCGCCGTACTCGCCGCCGCAACAATTCGCGCCGGTGGATTCGGCGGTTTGCGCATTCTCTCGGCACGCGGCACGACGAAAGCAGTCGGTGGAGCGACAGGCGCCGCGGTGTTGGCGCTGCTCGTGGTGATTTTGGGCGGACTGACAGCAAAGATTCCCGGAGCAGCTATTGCGTGTGCAGGATTTCCACTGTGCGGTGCTGGTTCACTTGGCGGCGGCGCGCAACAGGTGCAGCTCACACACCGCGTGCTCGCGTATTTGTTGGTGCTGCATCTCGCATCGTTGCCCTTTGTGTTTCGCAAACGCGGCGAGCCGTTGGTCGTGTTGCGCGCCGCGTGGTTCGGGCTCGCACTAGGCGGACTGCAAGTGGTGTGGGCGGCGTGGATGGTCACCGGCGGATTTCCCGGCGTTGTGCGTTCGTTGCATCAAGCCACGGGCATTTTAATTTGGGTGACAGCGTTCACGATGACCTATCTCACTCGCATCGCCGCTGGGCGCAGTGTTGTCGCCGCGCAACGTAGCGCCGAACCATCGAGCGCTACCACATCGAGTGCGCTGATCGCCAACGTCGCGCACCGATGACCGGCGTTGCGATCACACCCGACGACGGCCAGTCGCCACGACCAAACGTGCATGTAGAACCCTCGCTGTCACGCGATCTCGTGTCGTTAACCAAGCCGCGTATCATCTCGCTGTTGTTGGTGACGACGATCGCCCCGATGTTTGCCGCCGGCTCACCATCATTGTGGACCGTGTTGCTCGTGACGATTGGCGGCTACCTCATGGCCGGCGGTGCAAACGCCGTCAACATGTACATCGATCGCGACATTGATGACGTGATGGCCCGCACGCGCTTGCGACCCATTCCTAGTGGTCGTATGACGCCACGGCAAGTGATGGCCTTTGGTGTTGCGTGCGCGACGTTGGCGACGTGGATGCTCGCACATTTTGTGAACGTGCTTACGGCCGGTCTCGCGCTCGCCGGCTTCTATTTTTACGTCTTTATCTACACGCGATTGCTCAAACGCACCTCACCACAAAACATCGTGATTGGCGGCGCGGCCGGCGCGTTTCCGCCGCTCGTCGGGTGGGCTGCGGTTACTGGGTCGCTCAACGTGACCGCGCTGTGTCTCTTCCTCATTGTTTTCTATTGGACGCCGCCGCACTTCTGGGCACTCGCACTCATGAAGCAGGTGGATTACGGTCGCGCACGCGTGCCAATGGCGCCGCTGGTGTGGGGTGAGCGCGAGACCATGCACCAGATGGTGTGGTACACCGTGATTCTCATCGCGGTGACGATTTTGCCCGTGCTCTTTGGCGCGTTCGGATGGATCTATCTCGCCTCGAGCGTCATCCTCAACGGGCTCTTGATGCGTGGCGTGTTGCGGATTCTCGCTGCTGCCAAGGTGGGCGCGCCGTGGAGCGGCCCGACCTGGTGGGTGTACAAGTACACGTTGCTGTATCTCGCGTTGTTGTTTCTCGCGATGGCCATTGATCGCGCCATTCTGCGGTGAGTGAACGCGTGGCTGGTGCGACGCTCGTCACGCCGCCGCGCAAAGGATTTGCGTCGCCGAGGCCGCTCGCGCGGCTCATGCCACTGTTGGCACCTTATCGCGCCCGACTCGCCGTTGCCTTCGTGTGCTTGGTCATTGCGGCGTGCGCTGGCTTGGTTTTTCCACGCGTGTTGCAATATCTCCTCGACGCGGCCTTCGTGTTCAAAGATCGGAGCGCGTTAGATCGCATTGCGCTCATGCTGCTTGGCATCTTTGCTGTGCAAGCGCTGATGAATTTTACGCAAGTCTATCTGCTCAGTGCGACGACGGAGCGTGTCGTTGCACAGTTGCGGCAAAATACCTTTGCACATCTCATTCGACTGTCGCCGGCGTTTTTCACGGAGCGTCGCACGGGTGAATTGACAAGCCGCTTGTCAAGCGATTTGGGATTGCTGCAATCGTTGCTCAGCACGTGGGTGTCGGAGCTCTCGCGACAGACACTGTTCTTGATTGGCGGTATCGCGATGTTGTCGATCACCAATCCTGGACTGACGTTGACGACGTTAGCCGTCGTACCGCTGGTCGTGGGCGCCGCCATCGTATTTGGACGCGCGCTACGCAAAGCGAGCACCGGTGTGCAGGACAAAGTCGCGGAAGCGATGGGCACCGCGGACGAAGCGTTCGGCGCGATACGCACGGTGCAAAGCTTCACACGCGAGGCAGAGGAGACGGCGCGCTTTAACGGCTTGTTGAACTCGATGGTGGATGCGGCGATTAAGCGCGCGAGGCTGCGCGCGTCGTTTTTCGGTATCGTGGGTTTTGTCGCGTTCGCCGCCGTTGTGGCCGTACTCTGGCAAGGTGGTGCTCAGGTGCTCGCCGGCCGACTGACGGCGGGCGCGTTGGTGTCCTTCTTGTTTTACTCGCTCACGGTTGCGGCAGCGATTGGTTCATTGGCGACCTTGTTCGGAAGTTTTCAGGAGGCGATTGGCGCCGCGACTCGCGTCTTTGAACTCCTCGATTCCGTTGCCTCGGTGCGTGAGCCGATACATCCGGTGCAACTGCTGCAGGCCGTGCGTGGTGCTGTGTCGTTCGAACAAGTGAGTTTCGCCTACGCCGCCGATTTGCCGCCTGTTATCCGAGACGTCACGCTCGTGATCACTCCCGGCGAGGTAGTAGCGCTGGTTGGCCGCTCCGGCGCCGGAAAGACGACGCTCTCCAGTTTGTTGCCGCGGTTTTGGGATGTGAGCGACGGACGCATTACGCTCGACGGTGTTGACGTACGCGCGCTTTCGCTCGCAACATTGCGTAGTGCGATTGGTATTGTGCCGCAAGAACCCGTGCTTTTTAGCGGCACCATTCGCGACAACATCGCGTACGCGCGGCCCGACGCCACGGACGATGACATTCTCCACGCCGCACGTGCTGCGCACGCATGGGAGTTTATCGAACGGCTGCCGGAGCAATGGCAGACTCGGGTCGGTGAACGTGGCGTGAAACTGTCTGGTGGTCAACGACAGCGTATCGCGATCGCGCGTGTGTTTTTGCGCGATCCGGCCGTCGTGGTGCTGGACGAAGCAACATCGAGTCTTGACACGGAAAGCGAACAGCTGGTTGAGGCCGCGCTGGAGCGCCTGTTACAGGGTCGCACCACGTTGATCATCGCGCATCGATTGAGCACGGTACGTCGCGCGGATCGCGTGGTCGTGATGGACAATGGCGCGATTGTCGAAACGGGACGACACGACGAATTGGTGGCGCGCGATGGCGGACTCTATGCGCGCCTCTACAATGGTCAAGTGCCAGCACTGTCCGTGGTTCGCGCCGACGCATAGCGTCGGCAATACCCTTAGTCGAACTTCAGTTCGACGCGCGTTTCTACACCGACGGTAATGTGCACTGCGCGCGATTGTGTGCCTAATTTTTCGCTCCAGGCGACAAGCGTGTACGTGCCCGTCGGCACACCATCAAACCGAAACTGCCCGTCGTCGGCTGTTATGATGACGAACGGATGCGGCGTGACCGCCAGCCACCCGTGGACCCACGGATGTAAGTCATCGCGCACTTCGACCAGTCCGGGTGTTGACGCGACCAGCGAGGTCGGCACCACTTGTCCGGCGTCATTAAATCGCACCGTTTCGCGCAGCGCGTTTACGCGACCCGCGTCGCTGAAGCGCAATCGCGACGTCATCGCGTCGAGCGAGGACACGAGCACCGTGCCTCCGACCGCCACCCGCTGCAGGCGTGGTATGAGCTTGCATCCACCAAGCCGGAGCGTGATGCGACGCGGCGTAATATCGGCTGGGCCCGTTGTCACGCCGACGAGCCAGACGACCGCGTTGCCAACGCCATCAGCGCGTGAGGGAACGACGGTTTCCGCAAATGGCTTGCACGCCGTCAGATCATGTGTTGGCTCAATGGTGGCGTCGAGTGAAACACGACCGCCACCAACGAGGCGACCAGCGAGAGCACCGGCACGCGCACCGACGGGCGATGTTTGCACCACGTAGGTCGTGCCATCCACGCCACCAGCGGCGTGCGATAGCGACAAGAGCGCGCTGTCGGTGAAACCCACATGACGCTGTTGTTCGATCACACCGTTGTTGGTGTGCGACGCGACGGCGCGTGAATCGCCGCAAGCCATCGCGCCCAGCGCTACAACAAACAGCACCATCGATCGCACGATGCTACATCACCATCAGATCGCGTTGCGGCGTGGTCGGCGTCACCAACAACGCGTCCTCACCAACATACGCGTTGACTTCGCTGCGCACACCAAGTTCCCCAGGCAAATAAATTCCAGGCTCGATAGAAAACCCAACGCCTGGTATAAGCAGCCGATCATCGCGCGATTCGAGATTGTCGATCTGCGGCCCCGAACCGTGCAGGTCGCGCGCATCGATACTGTGCCCCGTGCGATGCCAGAATTGCGAGCCGAAGCCACGCGCGGTAATGATCGCGCGTGCCGCGTCATCGGCTTCACCGCCGTGCACCGCCACGCCTGATGTAATACGCGACGACAGCAATGCTAACGCGGCATCCCGCGCGTCGCGCACCGCCTCCCACACCGTGACAACCCGCGAGGACGGCGCGCCAAACGATGCCATCCACGTTTGATCCGCATACACGCCCCCGTTGCGTTCACGCGCCCACAAGTCAATCAGCAGTGTATCACCGCGCTGCAAAAACCGCGGTGCCGTCGCTGTGGGGTTGTAGTGTGGATTTGCCGCGTTTTCCGATGCCGCAACGTCTGGACCATGATCCGTCTCCAACCCTGCCCGCTCAAACGCGGCAAGAATACGTTCTTGCAGCTGATGCTCGGCAATTGGCGCACCGTCCGCCACCATCGCACCTGCGTGCGCGACCGCCTCATGCGCGATGAAGGCAATCTGTTCCGCGGCACGCATGTGCGACGCGAGCTGCGACGGCGTCCATGTCGCGTACATCCGCGCGACGAGCTCACCAGAGCACACGACGGTCGCACCCGCCGCACGCACCATTTCTAACACGCCCGCCGGAATGCGATCGAGATAGGGAATAGCATCGCCGGCAGAGTATTCCATCGCGACGCGTTTTCCGGCGACCAGCGCGTGCACCTCCGCTTCGAGGGCCCGCCATCCGGTATACGTTCGTACGGGCCATGCTTTTGGCCAATGCACCCACGGATTTGGTTCAATGGCATGGGCAATGCCAATCGGCGTACCTTCACGCGGTATGAGCGCAAAAATACGGCGCGTGACGAGTCCTTCGAAACCGAGGAGTCCTTGCGCGATGGCATTGGTGCCACGGAAATCGTACAGCAACCACCCGTCGAGATTTGCATCGACCAGCAGGCGTTGTATCTCGGGAAGCGATTCAGGAGTGAGCATAGCAACTCGGCAACAGATGCATCAGCATCCGGCAAAAGACACCTAATGTCGACGCCAGTCCGCGCGCCATTGGCAGTGCGCATCACCGCGCGAACGACACATCACGTGCTCGACTGCGCCGTCGACTCCAGCTAAAACATGCAATGCTTCGCGAAATGCTGCTTCGTACAAACCGCATCCAGCAGCGCGAGGCGCCGCATCGGCAGACACAGGCGCGCGCACGTCTAATACCAACGCGGTCCCGTTGCGTACCAGTATCCCGTCCATGAATCGCTTGAAGACACGTCGCAACACGCGCAGGGCGATGGGCCGACCGATGAGCGCGGGCATCGACGTGCCGGCGTTACGCTGCGTTGCCCCGACGGTGGCGATTGCCAAACGCGCCCAGCGTCGACCCGCTTCACGAAAGGCGATATCCGCATCCGGACGGCGACCAATGAGTCGCGAAAGCGCGAGCACTTCGTCAAATGGCACCCGCTGCTGACGTTTGACGTTCTCGCTGTACCGGCGAATTTGCTGATAGACGGTGTCGCTCAGGCCCAACCGTTTGTTGCGTAATTCATGCACGAGTTCGGCGTCCAACTCCGCTTCCGGTGTATCAATCAGTTTCACGGCTTCCAACAGCGCGAGCGGAAGACGGGCGTCCAGCGGGCCACCGGCGAGGGGCAATGCGGGAACGCCGTGCGGAGTGGCACGGGGTGCGGAATTATCGATCATGTGGGGCACGTGCGGCGAAGCTAACGTGTCGCAGGTCACCGATACAAGCGCCTGGCGAGCGAACGTTCGAGCTCTCATAACGTGGTGCGCAACATTCTTCCCGCTTGCGCTGCAGCGGTCCTTTGCGCAGCCTTGCGAGCGACTTACTTCCGCCTTCCGCCGACGCCGTGTTATTGCGCATGCGACACGATCATCTCGCCGACCCGCTCAACACCGCGACGCGCACGGTTAACGAGTGCGCGCTGCTGCGAGCGCCGCTGTTGCGACATCTCGACCACGAGCTCGATGGCGCGCAAGCGAATGGCGTGGTCCGTTGGCGATTTCCGACGCTCCCGACTTTGACGCCCGGACATTTACCGTTGTGATATTTTCGGTCCAGCCAGCGATGAGTACCGCGGTTGCTGTCGCGGGCATAATCGCGCTGGGTGCGTGGCGCAGCAAAAGCTTGACTCAGAACGGCGCTTTCGCGGCCTTCGCCGTTGGCGTGCTGGCCATGCGCGCGGGATGGGCATGGGGCGCGTTTCTCGTTGCCTGGTTCGCTATTGCTGCGCTCATATCGCGCGTCGGTCGTCGCGTGAAGGCCGCACGTATGTTCGGGGTGGTGGCGAAAGGCGCTGAGCGCGATGCCCGCCAAGTACTCGCGAACGGCGGGGTGTTTGCGTTTTGCGCAATGCTGACGCTGATCGTGGCGCAGATTGATGGATTCTCCATTGAGACGCATCGCCTGGTGGACATAGGTGTCGCCGCAGCCGCTACTGGTGCGTTAGCGGCTGCTGGCGCCGACACGTGGGCGACAGAATTTGGAACACTGATTGGCGGGACACCGTGGTCATTACGCGAACGTCGTCGTGTGCCGGTGGGAACGTCGGGTGCTCTGTCCGTCGCGGGCACACTGGCAGCCATCGCGGGTGGAATAGTTTTGGCCGCGCTCGCGGCTACGCTGCACATGATTCCGTTTACGGTCGCGCCCGCTGTCGCACTTTCTGCGGTGGCTGGCGCGTTTACTGATTCGCTGTTGGGTGCGTGGTGGCAAGATCGTCGCTGGTGTCCGCACTGTGTGATGCACACGGAACAGGTACAGCATGTGTGCGGCACGCGCACCGAGTGCACGGGCGGTATCGGGGTGCTGGATAACGATGCGGTGAATTTTCTCTGTACGCTGGTTGGTGCGGCGCTCGCCGCCGCGACGGTGTTCACGCATCCCCGCTAACCGTCGTTGCGGACACTTCGCGGCGTCGCCCGCCGTTAACTTTCGACGCGCATCACTTTTCACACTTTAAGTCCCACTCTCTCTGTCCCAAATCATCGTCGTCGGCGGTGGTCCAGCCGGCTCGTCGACAGCGTGGCACTTGGCCAGCGCTGGGCTCGACGTTACGCTCGTTGACCGTGCGCGTTTTCCGCGTGCGAAACCATGCGCTGAATACGTGAGTCCCGAAGGCGCGCGCATTTTGCACGTGATGGGCGCGCTCGAAACACTGGAGCGCGGAACATCCGCCGCTCTGACTGGCATGGAGGTGCACGCGCCATCGGGCGACATCATTCGTGGTGAGTTCGTGGCGCAGCATGGGTTTCGTGGGTTTCGCGATAGCGGTCTCGGTGTGCGCCGCGAAATCTTGGATACCGTGTTGCTCAACTGTGCGCGTGCCGCAGGTGTAACCGTGATTGAAGAAGCCAAGGTGGACGATGTCTTGATGGATGGACGCGGGGTTGCAACAGGTGTACGACTGCGCACGCGTGCGGGCGTGTCCGAGTTGCGCGGCTCGTTCGTTGTTGGTGCAGATGGATTGCGCTCGGTCGTCGCGCGTCGGCTAGGGCTCGCCCGCGCATCCCGATGGCCACGACGTGTTGCGTTGGTCGCGCATTTTCGCGGCGTGATGAGTGTGGGGACATTGGGCGAAATGCACGTATTCCGCGACGGATATGTAGGCATTGCGTCGGTGGGCGATGGCGTCACCAACGTCGCATTGGTGGTGCCGAAGCAACTTGCCCGAACGATGGCCGGCGATACCGACGCGTTTCTGCACGCGTGGCTAAAAAAGCATCCAGCGTTGGCGCGCCGATTCGCGCTCGCCGAACGCGTGTCACCAGTTCGTGCAACGGGGCCGTTCGCGTCGCACGCCAAACACTCCTGGGCCCCCGGTGCAGCGCTGGTCGGTGATGCCGCGGATTTTTTCGATCCGTTCACCGGCGAAGGTATCTATTCGGCATTGCGCGGTGGTCAGATCGCCGCGCCATTTATCGTCGATGCCGTTACCGCCATACATCGCGGACGCCTCGATATGTCGGTCCATGCTCTCAAAGCATACGAGCATGCTCGCGGTCAGACATTTGCCGGAAAGTGGCGCGTGGAACGATTCATCAGCGCAGCAGTGGCTGTTCCATCCGTGATGAACGTCGCCGCACGGCTGCTTGGACGAAACGCCGACGTTGCCGACTTGCTGATTGGCGTGACCGGTGATTTTGTGCCGGCATCGGCATTGCTTTCGCCTCAGGTGTTGGCGCGATTATTCATTCCTCGTCTGCGGCGAACCAGCCATCGCGTCCATGATCGTCAGTTGGCACGTACGGCGTCGATGGTAAAGCCGGAGCATGCATGACCATTGACGATGATCTCTTCAAGTCGATCCTGGCACGTTTTGCATCGGGCATCACCATCGTCACGACGCGCGACGCCGACGGTCGAGATCACGGCATGACGGCGAGTGCATTTTCTTCGCTGAGTCTCGATCCACCGCTCGTGCTCGTATGCATCGCAAACGATGCAACCATGGCACCCGTCGTCGCGACCGCGTCGTCGTTCGCTGTCAATATCTTGGCGGACTCGCAGGAGGCACTCTCACGCCGGTTCGCAGGGAAGCTCGATGATCGCTTCGCTGGAGTCGGTCATACGCGCGGCGAACTTGGCGATGCGATTCTCGACGACGTACTCGCGTGGATGCAATGTCGTATCGTTGCACGACATCCGGCAGGTGATCACGTCGTCGTGATCGGTGCGGTTGACGGGGCCGGTGCGCGCGACGCGCGACCATTGTTGTACTATCGTGGCGGTTACGCACAGCTGGAACGGTGAGCTGATGTTCGCGCTCACGCCGGCGCGACGTCGCGGCACTGAAATTCTCGATGATCCGTCGCAGAACGTGACCCTCGCTGTCCGTTCGCTGCGCGATATCGCGTTGTCGAATCGTCTCTTCGGCGGCCAGCGTGCGGTGTTGCGTGAACTCGCCCCCTTGCTGCAACAGCAACGCGTCATACAACGCGCGCGTGGTACGGACGCGCCGTACACGTTGCTCGATGTCGGGACGGGACTCGGCGATATTCCGTTGGTCGCCGTCGCCCGCGCCGCGCAATGGGGCGTTCGACTGTGGACGATCGGACTTGAACGCGATCCCTCCGTCGCGGCGGCAGCAGCCCTACGGTGTGCCGTTACACTGAGTGGCGACGCGCTGCAGCTGCCGTTCGCGGACCGCAGTATCGATGTTATCACGGTGTCCCAGGTACTGCATCACTTCGAAAGCCCGGCCGCTGAGGCATTGCTGCGTGAATGTTCACGCGTCGCACGCGACGCCGTCATCATACACGATCTCCGTCGCAGTTGGTTGGCCGTTGCTGGACTCTGGAGCGTCTCCTTTCTGCTTGGCTTCCATGCCGTTAGTCGCAACGACGGCGTGGTCTCAATCCTGCGTGGATTCACTGTGGATGAGCTGCGCTCACTCGTGCAACGGGCTACCGGTCGCGCGGCCACCGTCCGACGTGCCCTTGGCTGGCGCATCACCGCAACGTGGCGCGTTGGGCTTTCATCTTCATGACGGCGATGTCAAACACTTTGAAGTCCGATCACGACTCGCGCACCAATTATGTCTTGGGGCCGCTCGCGAGTGATCGCCTGATGACCACGGTGGATCAAGCGATTGTGCGCGCACCCGTGCAACGAATCTTCGAGATCGCGCGCGACGTTGAACATTGGCCCGCGTACTTGCCGCACTACCGGTTTGTGCGTTTTCTCCATCGCACACCTGATCGCGGTGGACTCGTCGAAATGGCCGCCAACCGTCCGTTCGGGCCATTGGGTTGGCCGACATGGTGGTTATCAGAAATGGCAGTGAACGAAGATGTGCCATGGGTGCGCTTCCGACACGTAGGCGGCCTGACGACGCGCATGGATGTCGAATGGAGTTTCACGATGGTCAACGAGGGGACGCTGGTGCGCATTGTTCATGTCTGGAACGGACCGACGTGGCCGTTCATTGGATCATTCGCCGCGACACAGGTCATTGGTCCAGTGTTTGTGCACGGCATCGCCTCTCGTACGCTCGCGGGGTTGGCGCGGGTAGCCGAACAAGCCAGTGCGCCGCGCGCATCGGTGGGCGCGCGATGAACGCTGCGGATGCACGCACGAATGTCGCGTCGCGTGGCATACGGCGCGTCGCTATCACGGGGATAGGATGCGTCACGCCAATCGGTACAGGCGTTGACGCACTCTGGAACGGACTGCGTGCACAACAATCGGTGGTCGGACCCGCTACGCGATTCGATGCATCCATCTTTCGCAGTCGATGCGCCGCGCAAGTAAACGGTTTCGATCCCGAAGACTATCTGGACGCAAAACGCGTAAAACGACTGGATCGTTTTGGCCAGTTTAGTGTTGTGAGTGCGCAGCTCGCTCTCGACGACGCGGCGCTCGATCTGACGAAAGAAAATTGCGAGCATGTTGGTGCGATGATGGGCACCGCATTGGGCGGAGTCGCCTACGCCGAAGCTCAAGCCGCCAACTTCATGACTGGTGGTCTACGCGCCGTCGACGCCACGTTGGCGCTCGCGGTGTTTGGTGGATCGTCAAGCTGCAACATCGCAATCGAGTTTGGTGTGCAGGGGCCGAACGTAACGAATGCGATGAGCTGCGCATCTGGCACCATCGCGATTGGCGAGGCCTTTCGCCAAGTGCGCGATGGGTACGCCGATGTGATGATTGCTGGCGGCGCCGAGGCGCCTCTCGCGACATTATGCTTTGGAGCGTTTGCGCTCATTCGGGCAATGTCCAATCGCAACGACGATCCCACGCGCGCGTCACGTCCGTTTGATCGTGATCGCGACGGCTTCGTGATGGGCGAGGGCGGGGCGGTGCTCATTCTCGAAGAGTGGTCGCACGCCGTCGCGCGCGGTGCGCGCATTTATGCAGAACTCGCGGGTTTTGGCACGAGTAACGATGCACATCACATGACCGCACCATTGCCGGGCGGCGCGCAAGCGGCGCGCTGTATGCGGCAAGCATTGGCCGATGCGAGTGTTGCACCCGAAGCCGTGGACTACATCAACGCGCACGGCAGCAGCACTCCGCTCAATGATCCCACGGAGACGCAGGCCATTCGTACGGTGTTTGGCGACGATGCATATCGCATTCCCGTGTCCAGCACGAAAGGGTACTACGGGCATGCGCTCGGTGCCTCGGGCGCGTTTGAAACGGCAATCTCCGCGCTCGTACTGCAACGTGGATGGATTCCACCCACCCTCAATCTCGACCACCCGGACGAGGGGTGTGATCTTGACTATGTACCAAATGTTGGACGTGATCTCTCGCCAGACGTTGTGTTGACAAACAGCTTTGGCTTCGGCGGCATCAACGCGAGTTTGGTGCTCAAGAAAGCGTAAGCGCGCGCTTCTGCCCGAACTTGTCCTTGTAGCGCTGCACACTTTCTTGAATAATCACCATCGCCTTCTCGCTCTTCTCCCAACCCTGAATCTCGACGCGTTTACCTTCGAGATCTTTGTAGATGTGAAAGAAGTGCTCAATCTCAGTGAGATAGTGCGGCGGCATGTCCGCGATATCAAACACATGGCTGTGATATGGATCGTCGTTGGGCACCGCGAGAATCTTTTCGTCCGGCTCACCGCGATCAAGCATGCGCAGCACACCAATCGGGCGGCAACTTATCTGACAACCGGTAAAAGTTGGCTCGTTGATCCGCACGAGAATATCAAGCGGATCGTTGTCTTCTGAAAGCGTTTGCGGAATAAAACCGTAGTCACCCGGATAGTGCACCGCCGAATACAACACGCGGTCCAGTTTAAACTGCCCCGTTACTTTGTCGAGTTCATACTTGTTGCGCGAACCCGCCGGAATTTCGATGATCGCGGTGACCATGTCCGGCGGATGATCGCCTGGGGCAACATCGTGCCAAGGATTGTGCATGCAGTATTCCGTGTGCGCTCAACGATTCCGCAGCGCGGCGGCGGCGTCGATGGCAAAATAAGTGATGACGAGATCAGCGCCCGCTCGCACAATCGCGAGCAGCGACTCCAGCATGGCCCGTTCCCCATCAATCCAGCCGCGTTCCGCCGCCGCTTTGATCATCGAGTACTCGCCACTGACCTGATATGCAGCAAGTGGCATACCAGTGTCGTGCTTCACCGCTGCAATAATATCGAGATACGCGCCGGCCGGCTTCACCATGAGAATATCGGCCCCTTCGACGACATCTTGTCGTGCCTCACGGAGCGCTTCCGCACTATTGGCCGCGTCCATCTGGTAACTCCGTCGGTCACCAAAGGCTGGTGACGACTCGGCTGCTTCGCGAAACGGACCATAAAATGCCGACGCGTACTTCACCGCATAACTCATAATCGGTACGTGCGCAAAGCCAGCAGCATCCAACGCTGCGCGAATGTACGCCACACGACCGTCCATCATGTCGCTTGGCGCAACAATGTCCGCGCCGGCTTCGGCATGAGAAATCGCTTCACGCGCGAGCAATTCGAGCGTCGCATCGTTGTCGACGTCACCGCTCGTCGTGAGCAGACCACAGTGCCCATGATCGGTGTACTCACACATGCAAACGTCCGTGACCACCAGAAGATCGGGAAACGCGCGCTTGACCGCGCGCACTGCTTCCTGCACCGGTCCGTGCGCATCCCAGCCCGCCGATCCGTTGTGATCTTTCGTGTCCGGAATGCCAAACAGCAGAATTCCACCAAGCTTGGCCTCGACTGCCTTCGCTGCGTCGACTAAGAGCTCGTCGACCGATGTTTGAAACACGCCCGGCATCGAACCAATTGGTGTACGAATGCCCGTTCCGCTACGCACAAAAAGTGGCCAGATAAATTGCGATGCGTCGAGTCGTGTTTCACGCACCACGCGTCGAATCGATTCGCTCCGTCGCAACCGACGCCCGCGGTGCTTCATGTTCCGTGCGCTCCAGGCATAGACGTCACACCCACCGCGTGCGTGTCACGCGCACGCAAGGCGTCGAGAATGATCGCGCCACCGTCAGCGTGCAATCGCTGCGCTAAAGCACGCCCGGCGGCAGCCGGATCGCGCGCATCGACCGCGATTGATCCGCGCACCACCTGCGTGCCATCAAGCGACGCGATCACACCATACAATACAGGCCCGTCGTTTTCGGCGAGCATCGACGCACCGATCGGCACCTGACAGCCGCCTTCGAGTGCCGCCAACAACGCACGTTCGGCCGTGATCGCTACGCGCGTTGCGGCATGATCGAGCGCTGCGAAGATGGCCGTCATGCGCGAATCATCGGTACGCGACTGCACCGCAATCGCCCCTTGTCCAGGAGCCGCTAACCACTGCGGCGCATCGAGAAACGCAACGATGCGATCACCAAGTCCAAGCCGACGCAAGCCAGCCGCCGCGAGCAGCGCTGCGTCGACATCACCATCATCGACTTTGCGCAAACGCGTACCCACATTGCCGCGCAGCTCACGCACGTCGAAGTCCGGCCGTAACGCGCGTAACTGGGCACGACGACGCAACGACGACGTGCCAACTCGCGCGCCGTGCGGCAATTCCGCCAGGCTTCGCGCCGAGACCCGAGGGCCCACGACAAGCGCATCGCGCGGATCTTCGCGCTCGAGAAGCGCCACAATTGTGAGTCCGTCCGGATCGGCCGTGGGCAAATCTTTCAGTGAATGCACCGCACAATCGGTCTTACCATCACGTAAATCGGTCTCAAGTTCCGCTGTGAACAGTCCTTTCTCACCGATCGCGGACAGTGGCCGATCAAGGATACGATCTCCAATCGTTGTGTAGGTCACGAACTCACTCGCCACTCCCTGGAGCGCGAGGGCCGTCGCGACTTGGCGGGCTTGCCGTAGTGCCAGTTCGGACGAGCGCGTTCCTATTCGAACAACGAAGTCTGTCATGCCGAATTCTATCGTAGCGAAGCAAAGGCCGCGACGATGCTGCGTACCAATCCTTCCGCCGTTGCCGCTGCCGATTCCACCTTCACTGGAAATCCTGCCAGTCGCGCGGCACGCGCCGTGACGGGTCCGATGCACGCTACTGGTAATCGACGCGCATACTCCGCGGGCAGCGCGTCCAATAGTGCATCCACTGCACTCGGCGCCGCCACGGTGACCAAATCCAAAGCTCCGGCCGTCGCCAGCTTGCGTAACTGCGCCTGCCCCGCTGGATCTGGTGCGCTGCGATATACATGCACCACGTCCACGATCGCGCCAAGCGACCGAAGCCCATCCGGCAATACGTCGCGCGATGCTTGTGCGGACGGATAGAGCATGCGTGCGCCGTCCACATCCGCACGTGACGACATGGCATCCACCAACGACTCGGCCGCAAAGCGCTCGGGGATGAGCGTCGCTCTCCATCCAAGCGCATCCGCCGCACGTGCCGTGGTCGGCCCAACCACTGCCAGCTTTCGCGTGCCCAAGAGATGCGCGGTGGTAGGCGTCATGGCCCGCGCTAAATGTTCCACGGCATTCACGCTCGTTAATAGCACCCAATTGTACGAAGCAAGGACGGCGACGGCCGACACAAGCGCCGCTTGATCGAGCGACTCAATGCGCGTGAGCGGCACTTCATGCACCGTTGCTCCGGCCGTGCGCAACGCTGACGCAATGGCGAGGTTGCGTTCACCAACGCGCGTAACCGCAATGCGAACGCCATCAAGTGGCGTCACCGCTCAGCGCGTGCCACGTGCGCGCGCAATGCGCCGTCGAATGACCAACACGTAGCCAACGTAAATCGCCGCTGTGACCCCGTACCCCAGGTACATGTATCCACTGGTATCCGGCGGACCATTTGGTCGCGTGACGTACGCCACGCCTTGCTCCTGTCCGTTTGGCGCCACGACTTGAGGTTGCACGAGTAGTCGCGTTATCACCCGTGCTCCACTGCAGCGCGCGCGTCACGCACCGTTGCCCAGCGATACCGCAGTCGAAGCACCGCAAAAAACAGCAGCGTGAATGCGAGTAAACTGATGCCAAATGTCGCCGCCATTTCCGGTGGCAATTTCGATGACGTCAACGCCGACGGTGTGAGCACGATCGGCGCGGGATGCTGCGACCGGAACAGCAGCACGGTGAGATGAATAAACGGCACGAGCAGCGCCGCCAACGCGCCCATCACCGCCGACAGTCGCGCCCGCGCTTCGGGTTGTTCGATGGCGCCACGTAAGACGAGGTACGACAGCACAAGGAACCACAGAAATAACGTGAGCGTCAGCCGTGGCTCCCACACCCACCACGCTCCCCAACTTGAGCGTCCCCAAATTGGACCGGTGGTTAAGACTACCGACATGAATACCAACGCCACTTCGGCAGCTGATTCGGCAAGTCGATCTAAACGCTCATCTTTGATCCACAAATACACGATGCTGCAAATCGCGAGCAGCCCGCACCCGATGTACAGGCCTGCAATCGCCGCCGGCACGTGCAGATAGAATATTTTCTGCACGGCGCCAAGCATCGCGTCAACCGGCGTGAAAAACATCGCGCGAATAGCGGCATACGCACAAGCGAGCAACGCGATCGCCATGAACCAGTCAACGCCCGGCGTTTGCATACCTGGCGCGGCAACCGCGCGGGACTCGGCAGTGGAGACCGACGTCATAACCTACTCCTCGAGAGTATACGGAAACGCGACCGTGCACGCGGCCACAAATACGATGTCGAACGCCAGTAACACCTTCAGCCAACTCACCACGTCAACGAACGGTTGTCCCGAGAGGAGCAAAGACGTTGCCTGAGCCGCAGGAATTACAATTGGAACGAAAAATGGCAGCGCGAGCATCGGCAACAGCATCTCGGCCATTCGTGTGTTGGACGCCACTGCAGCGAAGAGTGTTCCGACCGCAGCCAGACCAATCGCCGACAGCAGTGCCACACCCGCGATGGATATCCACCACGCACCCACTGGCAGATTGAAAAACAACGCCACTGCCGGCAGCGTGAGCGATTGGACGGCGACCACGAAAATAAAGTTCGCCAGCGCCTTACCGGCAAACACGGACTCTCTCGACATCGGTGACGCGAGCAGCGCATCCATTGCGCGGTCCGCTTGTTCGACACTGAATGAACGGTTAAGACCGAGCAATCCGGAAAAGGTGAAGATCACCCAGAGCACGCCCGGAGCGAGGTCCAACGTTGACACCGCGGTTGGGTCCCACGTGAAGCGAAAAATGACAACAGAGAGCAACGCAAACACCGTCGCCGACAGAAAGGCGCTGCGGGTGCGAAACTCAATGAGCAAATCTTTCTTTGCTAACCGCCACGAGTCTGCGAAAAAGCCGGGTGCGTCGTACGTCGGCGTGCCGTCGCGAACCTCGCTCATTCCATTCCTTGTGATACGAGATCGCGATATTGATCCGCATATTGGCCCACGTGGAACCCTGCCAGTGGCGCGCGGTCAGTCGCGACGAATTTACCTTGCATCATGATCGCTGCCTGAGTCGCCAAGACTAATCCTTCGCCCAGATGATGGGTGACGAGAATCAGCGTTGCTCCGCTCGCCTTTAGCTCGCGAAGCGCTTGCGTGAGTGCCCGCGCACCGAGCTCGTCAAGGCCGGTGTACGGTTCGTCTAACAACAACAGACGTGGTCGATGCACCAGCGCGCGCGCGATCGACACGCGCTGTTGCAAGCCGCGACTCAGCAAGCGCACGGGCGTGTCCGCGCGATCAAGCACGCGCAGTCGGGTCAGCGCATCTACGGTCGCTGCAGCAGCATCACGCAACCCTTGACACTCTGCCGCAAACCGCACGTTTTCGCGAACGGTGAGGGGCGCATACAGCATGGCGTGATGCGAAATGAGCCCAACTAACCGTCGCGTCGACGCGTCGCCCGGCAACGCATGTCCATGGAGCGTCGCAGTGCCCTCGCTCGGCTTGAGCAAACCACCGAGCAAGCGTAAAAGCGTCGTTTTCCCAGCGCCGTTTGGTCCAAATAACGCCAAGCATTCGCCGGCGCCGAGTGACAATGACACGCGATCAACAGCATGGCGCAGTCCGAACCGACGTACCAACTGGCTTGCGATTAACACAGCCGGAATGGCTGCGACGCCCGCAGGAGCGATCGCTGCCGTTGTCGCAGTACTTGCCGTGGATATGGAGTCGCTTGCGAGCATCGCACAAGCTTACTTGGATGACCGGTTGCACGCGATGCGTTCGTACCGCACCATTCGCGTCGACCCTACCCTATACCGACGATGAGCGATATCGACGTACTGCTGCAGGAACACCGCTTGTTCCCCCCGTCGCCTGCCTTCCGTGCGGCGGCTCGCGTACAGGACACGCAGCTGCAAGACGCTGCGGCAAGCGACCCTGTGGAGTTCTGGGCACGCGAAGCGAGCGAGCTGACGTGGTCAAAGCCGTGGGATACGGTGATGCATTGGACGCCCCCACATGTGACGTGGTTTGCCGGCGGTGAGCTCAATGCCAGCGTCAATTGCGTTGACCGACACATTCACGGATCGCGGCGCAATAAGGCCGCGATCATTTGGGAAGGCGAACCCGGCGATCGTCGCACGTACACCTATTGGGATGTGTATCGCGAAGTAAATCTCGCAGCCAACATGCTCAAGAAGCTTGGCGTCGTGAAGGGCGATCGTGTCGCGATCTACTTGCCGATGATCCCCGAAGCCGTGTTCGCGATGCTGGCCTGCGCTCGCATCGGCGCGGTGCACACAGTGGTCTTTGGTGGCTTCTCGCCGGAGTCCTTGCGTGATCGGATCAACGATTGCGGCTGCAAAGTGCTCATCACAGCGGACGGTGGCTATCGTCGCGGACAAATTGTGCCGCTCAAACGCCACGCCGATAAGGCCGTCGCCGAGTGCCCGACGATTGAACACATGTTGGTGGTCATGCGTCGTCGCAGCGGCGTTGGCGATGAGATGGCGGCGGAGATGCAGGAGGGACGCGATCATTGGTGGCATCGTTTGAAGCGAGACGTGCCGCGCGAGTGCGCGCCGGAGGCGATGAGTGCAGAGGACAATCTGTTCATCCTCTACACGTCCGGTACGACTGGGAAGCCGAAAGGCGTCGTCCATACCACGGGCGGATACATGACGGGTGTGAGTGCAACGTCCAAGTATGTGTTCGACTTGAAAGAGGAAGACGTGTATTGGTGCACTGCCGACATCGGGTGGATTACTGGGCATTCGTATCTCGTGTATGGCCCACTGGCCAATGGGGCCACCTGCATTGTCTACGAGGGTGCACCAGACTGGCCAGAAAAAGATCGACTATGGGAGATTTGCGAACGGTACGGAGTGACAATTTTCTATACCGCGCCAACCGCGATTCGCGCGTTCATGAAATGGGGCGCGAGTTACGTCGAGAAGCATGACCTCTCGCAATTGCGGCTACTCGGTTCCGTGGGTGAGCCGATCAATCCTGAAGCGTGGATGTGGTATCACGAAACGGTCGGCAAGCAACATTGTCCGATTGTTGATACGTGGTGGCAAACTGAAACCGGCGCCATCATGATCACGCCACTGCCGGGTGTGACGTCAACGAAACCAGGTTCTGCAACAACGCCATTTCCGGGCGTTCGCGTGGCAGTGCTGGATAGCCAAGGCGACCAAATTGGCGTGGGCGGAGGTTTGCTCGCGCTCACGCATCCTTGGCCGTCCATGTTGCGCACGATTTGGGGCGACGATCAACGATACATCGACACCTATTTCTCGAAGTGGCCGGGACGTCCGGATCTCTATTTTGCGGGCGATGGCGCCAAGCGCGACGAAGATGGCTATTTGTGGATCCTCGGTCGCGTCGATGATGTGCTTAACGTCGCGGGCCACCGCATCGGGACAATGGAAGTGGAGAGCGCACTCGTCGATCATCCGTCGGTGGCAGAAGCCGCCGTTGTTGGGAAAACGCACGACATCAAAGGGCAAGCTATCGCCGCCTTTGTCACGTTGCGCAATGGCTTCACCGCGAGTTCTAGCTTGCGCGACGAATTGCGCGAGCATGTGGCAATGAAAATCGGCGCACTTGCTCGCCCAGATGACATCCTGTTTAGCGCGGATCTGCCAAAGACGCGTTCGGGAAAAATTATGCGACGTTTGTTGCGCGATATCGCCGAGGGCCGAGCCCTTGGTGATATGTCGACGTTGGCAGATGCAACTGTGGTCGACGGCCTAAGAGCACAGTACGAGGCGCAAGAGTGACGCCGGTCACGGCATAGAGCTTGCTGCACATGAAACATGTCGGATCATCTTCTCGTCTATACTCCGCACATGTCACTACTCGGCAAGTTATTCCCGGAAACACTGTTTCCTCGCAGGCTCTCGGCAGAGGCTGAACAACGCCTTCGTCTGGCGCACGCACGTGCTGCGGAGGCCATCGTCCGGACACACGTCGAGAATGCGTTGCATTTTGTCGACACACTGGCGCCTGAGGTGCGGTACGAGCGCGCGCTCGACATCTATGTGCGGGAAATGAGCATACCCGACCCGCTCGCGAGCGTCGTTGCAACGCGTGCACTGGTGGCGTTGGGCGATGCACTCGTGCCCACGGTGAACGAGCCCGTTGCTGACACGGACGTTTTAACTATGCCCCGGATGCGACTCGACGACGCCGCGGAGCGACGTCGTCGAGCGTAACGCACACCGAGATGGCGTGCTACTTCTTCTTCGCGCTATCAGCTCGTGGAGCGGGTTTTTCTGGTGCAGCCGCGCGCAACGAGTCGACGATCGCCTTCATCTGATCGTAGCCCATCACAATTGGGTACAGCTTGTTGCCGATTAAGAACGTTGGTGTCGAGCCTACGCCACGCTCATTCCCCGCATTTCGATGCGATTCGATGCGCGGTAAGTTTTTCTGTGAGTCGTAGCACTGATTGTACACGGTCATGTCTAACGCGAGTTTTGCCGCGTACTGATCAAATGTCTTGCGCGGATTACTCGTCGCTTGCGTGTTCCAGTCGTACTGACCCGCGAAGATCGCGTCGTGCATCTCCCAAAACTTCCCCTGGTCTGCTGCACACGACGCCGCGAGCGACGCAGCCATTGTATTGGCGTGCATTGGCAGCGGATAGTCGTAGTATCGAATGTTCGCGAGCCCGGCATCAATGATGCGCGCCCGCACGTCCGGCTCAGTGACATTCGCAAACTGTCCACAGCCGGGGCACTCGAAATCTGCGAATTCGATAATCGTGACCGCAGCGTTCGGATCGCCACGCAGGTAGCCTTCCGCCTTCGGCAACGGCGTGCCTTTGGCAAGCTCGATCGGTTTTTGCTTCGCACCATTGATGGAGTACCAGATACCGCCAGCACCCGCGAGTGCGAGGAGCAAGAGCACGCCATAAAACGGCGTGCGCGATTTGGTGGGGGTCGCCTTTACCACTCGATATCCTCTTCGTCGTCCGGCAACCAGCCGGTGGTTTCCCAAGCATTTTTGTCCGTTTGACTTGCGTTGTCCACGAGACGTCGATGTTCCGCAATCTCGGGAGTGTCGTAAATACAGCGGACCTCGTAGTGCAACAGTTTGCCGCGCACATCGCCGATGAGTGTCACGAGTTCGCCAGCGGCGGTAAGGTACGCGTCACACCGTCCAACGCGCTATCCTGCACCACGCCCTTTTGACTACAACATTCCCGATTTGTGTACACCGAACATCTGCGCATTCCGGTTGGCGTCGGCTTTTTGCACGTCGAGCGTACGGGTCGCGGCGGATCGCCCGTCCTTTTGCTTCACGGATATGGCACCTGCACGTTTCTCTGGCGGGCCATCGCCCCGCAGCTTGCTGATGCTGGCTATACCGTCGTCGCTCTCGATCTTCTAGGCTACGGCGAGTCTGATCGGCCCGCAAACGCGTCGTATGGGATGGCGGCTCAAGCAGAATACATCGCGCGCGCGCTCTCGGCTCTGCGATTGTCTGAGGTCGCGATTGTAGGCCAAGACGTCGGGGGGTTGGTCGGCCTCCTGCTCGCGGCTCAGCGGCCCTCGCGCGTGCGACAGGTCGCGCTTCTCAGTCCACCGGATATCGACGACCTCCCCGGTCCTGACATCCGTGCCCTCCAACGGGCCACGGCCCGCACCGCTCTGAGCTCGAACGCGCTTTTCGGTGCGCTGCCCTTGCTCGAGCCATTTTTGCAGGGAGCTGTATCGGAGCTCAAACACATGCCGGATCGCTTGGTGGGACGATATTTCGCGCCATTTGTCGGTGGGGATGGCGTTGCGCAGCTGCTGTGGCTGGCAAGCGCAGTCGAGCTTTCGGACGAAGAACTCGGTCTGCTCGCACAAGTGCAGGCGCCTGTGAGGCTAGTGCGCGGTGAGCGAGATCAAACCAGTCATGCGTCGGGGCTTCCGCGGCTTGAAGCGCGTCTCGTCGGCACAGTGAGCACCACGATGACGATTGCGGACGCGGGCCGACTCATAGGCGAAGACCAACCGGGCGCGCTCGCGACGGCGCTTCTCACGTGGTTGGAACGCAAACCCGTCACAGCGCCGTTGATTTCCAGGTAAGCTACGCAGCGAAAACGGTATCGTCTGCGTCCTACTGTGAGTGAGAGGACTAGAAAAGCGCTGTCTCGTCCGCTAATTTCTACAGGTTGTCCGGATGTTCCGGCAACGGAGTTGCACATCGACGTATCACCCAGAGGAAATGGTCAAGCCCAAGCTTCGTCCGCGTCGTGACGCCACGGTCGCCTCGCCCTATCAAGAGGCACGTGACGAGCTGTTTCAGCAGATCATGCAATGCGGTGTCATCGGGTGTCACCCGGATGACCAAAAAGAGTGGTTCGATAACACGTTGCAGTACCTCGCCGGTCGCTATTCAGAACTCAAGCCGACCGAGCTGACGGAACTCCGCACCCTCGGCGAGCGCTTCGCTCAGCCCACCAAAAAGCAGGCGCAAGAAGCCGAGGCCGCTGCGGTCTGAGTGGCAAAGGACTGCTGGTGAGCGCTGGACAATGCTGATGTATCCCGAACGCCTTCGCCTACGCGAAGGCGTTCGTTGCGTTTGGCAGCGGTTTCACGCGGAGACCCGTTGTTCCTAGCTGATTGCACCCGGATCGCGCACGCGTTCGCGCCACAGCATGAGCGTATAGTCAGCCGTTGCGGCGAAACCCAGAACGGCGACGATGAGCACCAAGGCGTTGACCCATGATGGTGCAAGCAGCACGGCGAGAAACGTGATTAACTGCGCGCCCGTCACCAGCTTACCGAACAGCCGCGCTTTGAAAGCGATGGGACGCAACCAGCTCACATTCCGCGCCACAAACCATCCAACAATGGACATCACGTCGCGAAACACAATCGCAATGGCCTGCCACAGCGACAACTGTCCACCAATGACGTACGCAACGACCACGCCCATCACGAAAAATCGGTCCGCGACCGGGTCGATCAGCGCCCCAACGCGCGACATCGACTGCGTGCGCCGCGCGAGCCACCCGTCGAGAAAATCAGTCAGGGACGCAACGCCGATGAGCGCGAGCCGCGTGGGCACCCCGTCAAACGCCAAGAAGCCAAACGCCAACGCCACCCGTGACGTCGACACTAGGTTTGGCAGTGTAAAAAGAGTCGCGCGCTCCATCTTGAGAAGGTAGCAGGGTGCCCGCGAGCGGTGGGCGCGGCTAACGTCCCTTCATGAGCGAGCAGCTCGCGCCAATCCCATTTGTCGTTGCCCTAGCCGTCCTTGCGTGGAACATCTTTCTCGCCGGCTGGATTGCATCACGTCACGAAGTCCCTCGACCATTCGCCCAGATCACCGGCTTTTGCGGTCTGTTGGTGGCGCCCGCTCTCGTCGTGGCCGTGGCGACAGGGACGGATGCCGGTTCGCGCACGGTCTCGGGGATCGCGTGGCTGTTGCCGTTGGTCGCGTGTGCGTTCGCCTTCCAAGTGATCTACGCGATCGTAGCTCGACTGGTCTCGGTGGTGATCGGCATTCCGATTTTGCTGTACGATCTCGTGATCGCGGCGGTGGCCATCGGCGACTACTTGGTGGGATTACATGGCTCCGCGCCAATCGGCTTGCAAGCCGCGGTGGCGGCACGCGATGCAGTGATTGGCATGACAATCGGTCGCGCGGCGCTGCTCACACCGCTGGCGCTGCTCGTGCCGATGATTGCACCAGCTTACCCCGCGCGTTGGCGACTTTCGGCCGTCGCTCGCGCCGTGCTCGTGCTCACGGCTACCGTGACCACCACGCTGCTCGTGATGGAGTGGCCGCGCGGCATTGGTGCAGTGCGCAGTTTTGCGCGCGCGTTGAGCGAACCGATGCAAGCGCGTCCATCCGGTGATTTTCTCATCGGTATGCGACTCTTTCCGGCACTCGACGGACCGCCTCCCGCCCGGGCTGTCGTGGCCGATCGCGCAATGGCCGAGCGATTTGCGCCAGATGTCGTGCTGATCGTGCTTAATGAGGAGGGAGCGCGTGGCTCGTCGTTGGACTCGCTCGCTCGCGTATTAGAACCGCTGCGCAACGACAGCGTGCGTATCGCGATCGCCCTCAGCGTCGCGAATGCTGCTGCTGCACCCTCAGACGCGGTACACTTAGCGCTTATCGAGCGTGTGCTCGTGCGGGCTCGACCCGACGTGCTGTTTCCGGCAATGATCGATCCGGTGCCGACGCTGCTCTCGCGCGCCACGTTGCCGCCCATTTGGTGGGAAACAACGCTGGCGAGCGCAGCCCGCGTGGTTAAACGCGTACGCCCTCGCACGATTATTGGGTGGGCCGCATCCCGCTTTGACGCGACCGACAGCGCGGTGTATTTATGGTCGGCGCGCTCCGCATCGCCGGTGGGCATCATCGGCGCCGTGTCATACCCGTCTTTTTCTGGATTGCCCGCGATTGACGCGCGCCTGCGAGCGCTCGAACGTTGGCACGCACTTGCGGCCAGTACTGCGGGCGCATCGCAAGCACATTGGTTAGTGAATGTTGGTGGACTGCCCCACGCGCACGGCGACGACGGACAGCTCGCGGCGATTCGACATGCACTCGCATGGGGTTCGCGACGTGCGTGGATTGGAGGCGCAATTATTGGCGAGGCAGCAGACTACGACAGTTGGCTTGGTTTGCGCGCAGCGAGCGGTCGCATGCGAAGCGGATTTATTCCGCTCGCGGAAGCGGCTAAGGCCATGCGCGACGTGCGCGTTGAGCGATAATTCACTCCGTCGTTGTTCGCATAGAACCGCGCACAATTCCCTCGACACATCGTGTGGCGTCGAAGTATCGCTGCGCGACTGCTAATACATCCGCACTCGTCACGGAGCGGAGGCGTTGATCGACTTCGCGCAATTCATGCAGCCCTTCGCCAAACAACCACGCGTCAACCGCGTCACCAAGGACACTACCGCCGGATTGTTGCGAAATTGCGTGCGTGCCGACGAGGTAGCGCCGCGCACGGTCCAACTCATCAGCAGTCGGGGCATCACTACACAGCTTGGCGAACTCGCGCAGTAGTCCGTTGCGGGCTTCCGCTTCATGCTCTGGCGACGTCGCGATGTAAGCGGCAAACATACCGCCGTTCTGACGTTCAATCGGGAATGCCATCACGCTATAGGCCAATGATTGTTTGTCGCGGAGCTGCTCAAAGAACCGTCCGCCCAAGCCGCTCGCCACCGCCGAGAGCACACGCGTCGAAAATCGCTGTACATCATGGCGCGCGGGCCCCGGAAACAGTAGCGCAATCGCGGTTTGTTGTTTGTCGCGTGCGTCGGCGGCAACCCGTGCGTGCTCTGTCCATCGCACCATCTGTCCGCGCTCGCCTGCTTCCCACGCCAGCGACGCAAACTGGCGCGCCAACAACGTCGCCGTCTCGTCTGGATCGACATCGCCCACTACAGCGATAACGGTGTCTGCAACCCGCACATGCTTGTCATGAAACGCACGTGTGGTCGTTGCGTCCACGGCTCTGAGTGTCTGCTCGTTACCAATCACCGAGCGCGCATACGGGTGTCCTGCGTACGCCGCCGCGGTCGCGAGACGCATGGGCCACCGATACATGTCATCACGTAACCGCGTGAGTTCCGCGAGCGCGAGTGCGCGTTCGGTGAGCACGTCGCCATCGGGGAAAACTGGATACTGCGTGACGTCAGCGAGCAACGCCGCCGCTTTATCAAGATGCCGTGTCGGAACCGACAAACTCCATCCCAAACTCTCCAGTGCCGCGCTCACACCAATGCTTGCGCCGAGTTCTTCTGCGTCTTCGGAGATGCGTGCGCCACTACGCGAAGCAGTGCCTTTCAGCATCGACTGCGCGGTGAGTCGTGCCAATCCATCTTGCCCGTCCGCTTCAGCGCTGCTGCCACCACGCTGCAGCACTCCGATGTTCGCGAGCGGTGCCCCCGGACGTGGCAACACGAGCAATGGCACACCAAGCGCCGTGCGATACACATGCACACCATGTTGCACGCCCTCAGACGCAACGCGCAAATGTAACGCCGGCGCCTCTATGACCGGCATGCCCAACGGTGTCGGCACATTCGGCGGTGGCAACACACTACTGCCTAAACCCTCGACGTCACGCAACATTTTCCTGAGCGCGTGTGCACTCGGCGCGAGCAGTGCGGCGGCGGTCGGTCGATAGGACACGATGGATATCTGTGCGGGGTCGAGATAGCGCTCTAACGCACTCCGCAAACCGTCAGGCCGCAGTGACATGAGCCGATCGTAGTAGGTACTGGCCATGTCCAAACCACCTTCCGCTTCCCACGTGGCAAGATAGGACGCCTGTCCTTCCATCGTCTCGAGACGACGGAGCCAGCGCGATTCAATGATGCGTTGCGCGCGCAAAATTTCGCTATGTCGGAAGCCTTGACGTCGTGCTGCCTGCACTTCGCGCCACACTTCCTTCGTGGCCTGCACAGCGTGTTCCGGCGGCGACTCCGCATGCAACACAAACACGCCGATGTCGCCTGCGGTGTAGTTCCATGATGACACGGACGACGCAAATTTCCGCTCGCGAACGGCACGATACAGGCGAGACGCGCGTCCAGTACCTAGCGCGGTGCCTGCAAGGTCAAGCGCCGGCGTGTCAACGTGCGCGAAGCTAGGCGTGCGCCAAGCGAAGGCGATCTGCTGTTGCGCGATGTCGCCGCTCCACTCGCTGGAGCGAAATCCTGGCAGTGCCGTTTCTACGGGGCCCGCGATGCGCGCAACGACACCGGCTGAAAGCGTACCATGTCGAGCGAGTACTTCGCGATACACATCGTCGGGATCGACGTCACCAACCACCGAGAGAATCGTGTTGGACGGTCGATACCAATGACGATAAAACGCGAGCACGGCCTCGCTCGTAAGGGCGCGGAGCGGTGCTTCGTCTCCCATACGCCACCGACGAATACGATGCTGATCGTGCAATAACGCGTAGAGCGACTCGATGGCGACTGCGTGCGCAGAATCACGCTTGCGCTTCGACTCCTGAATAATGACTTCCAATTCGCGCGCGAGTTCATCCGAATCGATGACTGATCGTGCATACGCATCGAACTGAATCTCCAATCCTTGCACGAACGCTGTGGAGGGCAGTACGGTGAAATAGCTGGTATGATCATAAATGGTATGCGCATTGAGATATCCACCATTGGCTTTGGTCTCGCGCGCAATCTGACCGACACCACGTGATGGAGTTCCCTTGAAAAACATGTGTTCGAGCACATGCGCGATACCGACCATGTCGTCAGTCTCGTCGAAATACCCGACCTTGACATGTGTAACAATTGCTACGACCGGTGCGGATTGATCGCGACGTACCAACAGAGTAAGCCCGTTTGGCAGCACCGTGCGAATTGTGTCCGCATGGAGGGCCAGCACATCATTTGCTGTACCCGATATCGCAGTGGTCATCGCGAGGCTGGTGGTGTCGGTGGCGGCGGAGGAGGCGCCGCGTCATTCACGCAGCTGTTCCAGTCTCCGGGACCCGCACGATCTGACCAACGCTTTGATTCGTCCACTCGGCCCAGCCGGACGAGCGCGCACGCGAGAAATCCTTGTGCGACATGATCCATCGGATCGAGTTGGAGCGCGCGTACGTAAAATCGTCGCGCAATTTCTGGTGTCCCGTCAGCCAAAAGTGCTCCCGCGAGTTCGCGATTGGCCAGTGCACTGGTTGGCGCGACGCGCACGGCCGCTTCGAGGTAGCGGCGCGCGACGAGCGAGTTTCCGTCGTCGCGCGCAATGCGTCCAAGGTACACGAGCGGTCGCACATCGTCCGGTTGTTCTTGTGCGGCTTTCGCGAACGCAATGCGCGCCGTTTCGCGCGACCCGCGTTGATATGCCGCGAGTCCGTCTTCCATGGCCGTGGATTTCTGTCGCAATCCGTACACGTACCACGCGCCCGTACCGCCCAAGAGCACAGCAGCCAGTATCGCGAGCAACACCCCAGGAGACCGAAAGACTCCACCGGATGGCGTGACGACACTATCCCACGCGGCCGCTGGCGCGAGCGGAGGAGGCACGTCCGTCGACGACGCTTTCGATATCCGAGTCGTTGGCGTCGGAGACCAGTTGGTCACGGCGAAGTCTAACGCTTCCAAGGCATCCGTCGCGAGACGACGCTCCGTGTCCGACGGCGCATCTTCTAACGTCGACTCGACAGGCGTTGGCTCCTGCGTCTGCTCCTGCCACCCGTGTAACGCGATCAATGCGTGCGCGCCCTCAAGCGACAATCGCTCAAGACGGCTGGCTTCGCGCACCAGCGCCTGTCCATTGAGATCCGCGCGTTCCGTAACCGCACCGAGCACAGATTCGACGGCGCTCCACATGCGCACGGCGCGCTGCGCCGACGCGTCAACGGCGGAACCGCTGATTACGGGCGTAAAGACAGCTCGCGCCGCATTCAGCGCGGCGCGAGTGCCCTCCGTTTCAGCGAACAATGCGGAGCAGCCCTGCGTCCGCACTGCCTTTGATAAACGCCTCCGGCGCGTGTGCTGCGATAAGCGTTCCTGTTGCACCATAATGTCGACGCGATTCGGACGCCATGTACTCGTCAACCGGACGCCCGTCACTGCGCGCATCACGTAACGCTTGCACAATCTCGTCCCATGTACCGTCAAACGTACTCCCATCGCCCATGACGATCCGATGCGGCCCCTCACTCGCCAGGACATCGGCCGACACACGCGCCGCCTGCTGCTGATGAGCCAATCCACTGAGCAACGAGCCAAGCGTTTCAAGGTGCCCCTGCGCTTGCGACATTGCCGCGTGTTCCTGTTCGGCGAACGATTGCTCGACCTCCGCCAGCAGCTCGTCGATCGCGTCCAGCTCTCCCGTCAGCTCAACCAATCGCGCTTCCCACGGACGGAGCTCGGGATCTTCGTCCGTGAGCTTGTACACGGATTTCTTGAGCTCCATCAACCGCCAGATCCCAAGCTCATCCCAATGGTCTTCTGGCGTCGTCTTGTCGAATTCCGCGATTGCAGAATCCACGTCACCGCCATCGTATAAAAGATTGGCGAGATATACCCGCGCTTCCGCAAACTCTGGATCGAGCGACAGCGCGCGACGCAGCGCCGTCATCGCTTCGTCGTCGAGCCCCAGCCGATGCTTAGCATACCCGACGCAGGCCGCCGCTTCAGCAGAATCGGACGCCTGCGACACGCCGCGCTCGAAGTACAACAGCGCGTTGTCCACGAACCCTTCGCGGAAGAGCGCCCGCCCAATCTGTAACATCAAATCGATGTCGTCTTCATAGCCGAGCTCGATCGTGCGATCAAATTGGCGCATGCCATGATCCACTTGGCCGAACTTCAGCAAGACTTCACCGAGTCCAGCCAACGCATCTTCGTGATCCGGGTCATAGACCAACGCTTCGTCGAAGCTGCGTCGTGCCCACGCGAATTCATCTCGCGCTAATCGGGCATACCCGACACCGACATGCAGTTCTACGGCGTTAGGATATAGCCGTAACCCCTCACGCAGCATGGCAAGCGCTTCGTCATACTGCGCTTCGTTGTACAACACGTGCGCGCGTTCGTCGTATTCCTCGGAACTCAGGAATGGAGTAGACATCCTTTTTCACACCTCCGAAGCGAGCGGGTTACCGGATAGTGCCGAGCGCTTGCCAACGTTGTACGACCGGTCTTCACGTGCACCACCTTCTCCAAACTATCTGTGTGTGCTGCTGCTTGTGATACCCTATGTAGTAATACCCGCAAGGGTTCCGTCCCATTCGCTATCGCCGCGTCCACGTTGCCGGTGTGCAGCGCGCAGCGCAACAAGCTCAGACGCGATCTGTCCGGCGAGCAAAGCGTTGGCTTCGAGGAGGTCGAGATTAGTGCGCACAGAGGCGCCATTTGTTCGACGCTGCACGTCGGCCAAGAGATACGGTGTCACCGCCGCACCGCGAATTCCGTCTTGTGCTGCCTGCGCAAGCGCAGCCATCGTCGCCGACTCGACGAGCGATGCTGGTAACGCGCTGTGCGTCGGTGGTGGTTGTACCACGAGCAGCGCACTGGTGCGACCGAGCGCACGATGCGCCAGCCAAATGCGCGCGATCCGTGTCGGCGTGTCAGCCGACGCCGTCAGGAACAATCCAGTGCCCGTTGTGAAAAAACCCGGTAGCTCGCTGGTACGGTAGCCGACCACGGGAATGCCTAACGATTCGAGCCGTTCGAGCGTTGCAGGCAAATCGAGAATGGACTTGGCACCAGCGCATACCACAATGACCGGCGTTCGCGAGAGTTCGATCAAATCGGCCGATTCATCGAACGGCGCGTCGCGATGCACGCCGCCAATGCCGCCGGTGGCGAATACTTCCACGCCGCTCTGCGCGCAGAGTGCCAACGTCGCCGCCACCGTAGTAGCCCCATCGATGCCGTCGGCCATCGCCACGGCTAAATCGCGCGCAGAAACTTTGCGCACACCGTCTCGCGCGAGAAAGCGCTCCAGCGCGTCGGGTTCAAGCCCGAGCACCGGAACGCCTCGGACGATCGCCGTAATGGCCGGAGTGGCGTGTGCCGCAAGGACGGCGTCGATCATGCGCGTGGCCGCTTCGCGATTGAACGGGACCGCGAGTCCTTGCGCGAGTACCGAACTCTCCAGCGCGACAATCGCGTTCCCGCGCGCAAGCGCTTCGGCGATCACTGCAGTGCTCCGCAGCCGCATCACGCGCAACGCTCAATCAGCGGCGGCCTCGAACGCATCACTCTTGCGAGCTTCGACAAGCTCCCAATCTTTCGACGTCGGATCATACACCGCCATGATCTTGATCGTCTCGCCCGACCACGCGTCAAAAATTTTGCCCGTCTTCTGGTAAATCTTGATTTCGTGTCCGTCTTCGAATTTCAACACCACCATCGGATAATCGCTGTTGGTGTATTGGCGGCGAAGCTTCTTCGGCGGATGGCTCGTCGGCGCGTTCATGCGTATCTCAGTCAGGGGTCGCGAAGGTTCGCGTGGATACACGAGAAAATTGAGTTGCTTAACGCGGCGGCGCCAGCGGCAATGACGCAAACGATGCACGGCAATCATGTCACGGTGCTCGAAATGCCGGCAAACGCCCGCCACGACTCCGTCGTCAAAATATCGTCGATCGCTGCGACACACGTTTCAAGTTCCGCATCGTTTGTATAAAAATGCGGCGCAACACGAATACCCGCGCCCGGACGAAAGTCGATAACGACGTCGCGCGCGAGCAACGCGCGCGCCACTTCCCCGCCGTGCGGCACATCAAACGCGACGGTACCGCCGCGACGCTCGTCCGTTCGTGGCGCGTGCACGCGCCAGCCGCGTGCATCGGCCAATGCGATCAGCCGCGACGTTTGCCTGACACTCTTTTCGCGAATCGCCTGCAGACCCGCCTTAGCAACAATCCGCGGGCCGTCGATAGCGGCGAATAGTGCTGGCACCGCTGGCGTGCCGCCGAGCCATCGCCACGTCCCAGGCGCGTAATCCATGGTGTCAGCAAATGCGAACGGCGTGCGATGCGCCTGCCACCCGGTTATAGCAGGCGCGAACCGCGCGCTTGCCGAGGAAGACGCGTATAAGAAACAGCCGCCCGGTCCTCCGCACAGCCATTTCAGTACACCGCCGCACAAAAAATCCACGCCCAGTGCATGGACGTCGACGGGAATGACGCCCACGCTGTGGTACGCATCGAGCGCCACAATGGCGCCGACGGCATGCGCATGCGCACAGATCTTCGCGGCATCCATGATATACGCCGACCGAAAAAGCACATGCGAAATGGCGACCAGTCGCGTCCGCTCCGTGATGGCCGCGAGTAAGCGATCAAGGTCAATTCCAACGCCATCGTCAGTTGGCACCACCGTTACGCGCGCACCTAATCGACTGGCCAGCGCATCGTACGGGTATCGCACCGACGGGAAATCGAGCGCCGTCATGACAATCTCATTCCGTTCCGCTGGATAATCCAACGCCGTCAGGATGCTCGTCATCGCCTGTGTAACCGTAGGCACCATCACCACTTCATCAGCCGCTGCGCCAATGAGCGGCGCGACGATCGCGCCCACCGTCATCGGCATTTCCCACCAGCCGTCGGCCCACGCGCGCACTCCGCGCGCCTCCCACTGCGCCGCGTATTCGGCGAGACGCGCTGGCACCCCACGTGGCATCGCGCCGAGGGAGTTGGAGACCAGATACGTCGACGTGGCGAGTATCGGAAATTCGTCACGAAAGCGGAGCAGAGGATCAAGCACGGGCATATTGGTTGAGGCGGCGATGTGATGAAATCAGTTCTTATCACAGTGTAGTAGCACGGCAATGAAATGGTTATTTCCCGTTGCACGTTCAAGAACTCGCGCAGCGCAACCGAAAGAACAGGCATGCTGACACCGGCCCGCTCCCTCACTGCCGTCGTACTCAACCAACCCACCACCGATCCACTCGGCCGTATTGTACGCGCCTACGACCGTGCCATCGGCGCGTGCGAAGCATTTCAACCCTCGGCGGCGCGAAACGCTATTGCTGTGCTGCGCGGTGCCATGGAGCTCGACACGCCGGAAGCGCGAAGTTTTGACGCGTTGTACGCGTGGTGTGATGAGGCGGTCCTGCAGCGCGACTTTGTGGGACCGGCGCGATGCCTTCGATCCCTTCGTGCAGCATGGTGTCGTGCGGAACAGCCGCGCGCCCTGCCCCCGCGAGCCGATTTGCCTATCTCTTGACCGACGCATACCGTGAGCGTGAGTTCGACTGACGCTTACCTGCACGCATGATACCGACACCAACCTCCGCCGTTCGCGCGCACCCGCGCCCTGCACCACCTGATTCTGTAAGGCCGAGGCTCTCATCGCCACGCATCGGCGTCGTCTTCGGCGGCGGCGCACTGAAAGGACTCGCGCATGTGGGTGCGCTGCGCGCACTCGCTGAGGCGGGTGTGCAGCCTGCGTTATACGCAGGGTCGAGCATTGGTGCGATGATCGCGGCCGCAGCGGCGTCTGGCATGTCGCCCGAGGTATTGACGGAACGCGCGATGCGTTTTCGTCGCCGCGACCTGTTTCGTATCAATCATCTCGGCATGTTGATGGAACGCATGTTATCGCGATCCATCTATCTCGAGTCGCCGCTCCGAACGCTCTGCGATGAGCTCGTGGCCGATGGCACGTTTGACGATTTCAAAACGCCGCTCTTAGTCACCGCGCTCGACATTGACCGAGCGGCCCCGCTCGTTTTCGGTCGTCCAGGCCTTCGCAACGTGCGCGTGCGCGATGCCGTGTACGCTTCCTGCGCATTGCCGGGATTTTTCCCCCCGGGCATTGTGGGTGGGCACACGTGCATCGACGGCGGGACCACAGACAATTTGCCGGTCGCAATTGCGGCGTTGGATGTCGATGCGTTGATCGCCGTCGACGTCGGAATCGCCGACGTACCGATGGAAACGGGCATTGCGTCCCAAGGGTTCGCATCAATTTTCATGCGGGCCGCAACGATGATGATGCACGAACAACAACAGCACGCGCTTGAGCGATGGACTTCGCCGCCGATGCTGCTCATTCGACCCAAGGTCTCGCACATCGGATGGTTTAGTTTTGCGCACGTCGACGAGCTGTTGCAACGTGGGTACGAAGCCACGCGTGACGCGCTGCGCGATCTGGATGTGCTGCTTCGCGCCCCGGGCGGGATTTTTCCCCGCCGACAGGTGCAGCTCAGCGTGGACCATGAGGCTTGCATCGGATGTGGGCTCTGTGTAGCGCGCGCGCCGAATATGATGGCCCTCGACGTAGATCGCAAGGCGTACGTGCTCACACGAGAGCATAGTTGGTCCCCAGCGGACGGTGCGTTTGTGCGCTGTTGTCCAGTCGATGCGATCCATGTGGACCCCATGGCGGAAGCGTCGCCACCAACGGCCTCGTCCGCTGCAACGCCGTCAGGTTCAACGGTGGCGGTGCGCAGCGTCGCGGCCGATATTAGTTGGTAGCCTCGTCGGTACCAGGGTCTTTCCCGCGGCGCGATGAGTGGCTCAGTCCTGAACGCGTGTGACCATCCACGGGATGTGTTGCGCGCCGGACCCGTCATCTATGTCACATCCTAATTCGTTCGGCAGTCGCGCCACGCTTTCGGTGGGCGACCGTCAGTATGCCTATTTCCGCCTCGCGTCGCTCGACGCGTTGCCCGGCAGTACGGCCGACACATTGCCCTTTTCGTTGCGGATTCTCTTGGAGAATCTGTTACGTGGTGAAGACGGCGCCTTCGTGAAGCGCAGCGACGTCGAATCGTTAGCGCACTGGAACGTGAAGGCACCCGTCGACAAAGAAATCGCATTTCGCACCGCACGCGTGCTGTTGCAAGATTTCACCGGGGTTCCTTGCGTGGTTGATCTCGCCGCGATGCGAGATGCCATGGTACGGCTGGGTGGCGATCCCACGAAGATCAACCCGCTGCAGCCCGTCGATCTCGTCATTGATCACTCGGTGCAAGTCGATGCGTATGGTACCGACGCGGCGCTGCTGCTCAACACCGATCTCGAATTCGAGCGTAACGGCGAGCGCTACGAATTTTTGAAGTGGGGTCAATTGGCCCTGCGCAATTTTCGCGTGGTGCCGCCGGGCACGGGAATCTGCCACCAAGTGAATCTCGAGTACTTGGGACAAGTCGTGTTCACCGCCTCCGATGGTGCGGAAACACTGGCCTACTGCGATTCGCTCGTGGGCACCGATTCACACACGACAATGATTAACGGCCTCGGCGTGATGGGTTGGGGCGTTGGCGGTATCGAAGCGGAAGCAGCCATGCTTGGTCAACCGGTCAGCATGCTCATTCCTGATGTGATTGGTTTCAAATTGCACGGGAAGTTGCCCGCTGGCGCGACCGCGACCGATCTGGTACTCACGTGCACCGAAATGCTGCGCAAGAAAAACGTCGTCGGGAAGTTTGTTGAGTTCTATGGGCCCGGTCTTTCTTCCTTGGCCTTGGCGGATCGCGCAACCATTGCGAACATGGCGCCCGAATACGGTGCGACGATGGGGTTTTTCCCGGTCGATGGAGAGACGCTCAAGTATCTGCGTCTTTCCGGTCGCAGCGACGAGCAGGTCGCGCTCGTCGAAGCGTACACGAAGGCACAGGGACTTTTCCGCACTGACGCAACGACGGACCCAATTTTCACGGACACACTCGAACTCGACCTTATAACCGTTGTGCCGAGCCTCGCGGGCCCCAAACGTCCGCAAGATCGGGTGCCATTGTCGCAATCGAAGGCGATGTATCGCGAAGCGCTCGCGACACAATTGGCGTTGCAATCCAAGAGTGCACCCGCGTCAACGGCAGCCATCGCTGGTTCGGCTTCCGCGACGATGGTGGCCGAGGGTGCGCCCGTAGTGGTCGAGGAAGGCGTCGTGTGTTCGTATCGCGACGAATCGTTTACGCTCAATCATGGGCATGTCGTGATTGCGGCCATTACGTCGTGTACGAACACGTCGAACCCGAGTGTGATGTTGGCAGCGGGACTTCTTGCCAAGAAGGCTGTGGCGAAAGGTCTCCGCACAAAACCATGGGTAAAAACGTCGCTGGCACCCGGTTCAAAAGTCGCCACCGATTATTTCAACAAGGCCGGGCTGATGCCCGCGCTTGAATCGCTCGGTTTCAATGTGGTCGGATACGGTTGCACAACGTGCATCGGCAATTCTGGGCCGCTGCCCACGGTGATCAGCGAGGCAATTGAAAACGGCGCGCTTAATGTCGCTGCGGTGCTCTCCGGCAATCGGAATTTTGAAGGCCGCGTCAATCCGCAAACACGATTCAATTATCTCGCATCGCCGCCATTGGTCGTCGCATTTGCGTTAGCAGGTCGCATGGACATTGATATGGCGACAGAACCTTTAGGTATCGGCACGGATGGACCGGTATTCTTGCGCGACATTTGGCCGAGCGCGCAGGAAGTAGAAGACACCATTTTGTCTTCGGTGAAACGCGAACAGTTTATCACGCAATATTCGAACGTGTTTACTGGCGATGCGCATTGGCAAGGCATCCCCGCACCCATCGGCGATCAGTATGCGTGGAACGACCACTCGACGTATGTCAAAAATCCGCCGTACTTTGACGGGATGACGATGACACCACCAGGTGTGCGCGCCATTCACGATGCACGCGTGCTCGGCATGTTTGGTGATTCGATTACCACCGATCACATCTCGCCGGCCGGCGCAATTGCTGGTGCGTCGCCGGCCGGCAAGTGGTTGCAGTCGCTTGGCGTCGACCGCAAGGATTTTAATTCATACGGAGCGCGTCGCGGCAATCATGAAGTGATGATGCGCGGCACATTTGCCAATATTCGCTTGAAGAACGAGCTGACGGGTGGCAAGGAAGGGTGGTGGACGGCGACTGCGCTTGGTGCAGCACCGGAAGCGCTTTATGACGTGGCGATGGCGCGTCAGGCCTCCGGCATACCGCAAATTGTGATTGCCGGAAAAGAGTACGGCACCGGTTCGTCCCGTGACTGGGCAGCGAAGGGTACGGCGTTACTTGGCGTGCGTGCGGTGATTGCCGAGAGCTTCGAGCGCATTCATCGCTCAAACTTGGTGGGTATGGGCGTGCTTCCGCTTGAGTTTGCAAACGGAGAGACGCGGCAGTCGCTCGGACTCACCGGATTTGAGACGTATAGCGTGGCGGGTATGACGGATGCGTTGCAGCCGCGCGAAACATTGGTGGTGTCGGCAACCGCTGCGGACGGTCAAGTGAGGTCGTTCAATGCACGCTGTCGGATCGATACGCCAGAAGAATTACAGTATTACAAGCACGGCGGCATTCTGCCGTATGTGTTGCGGAGTTTGCTGACGAAGTAGCTTGGGTTACACTTGCAACGCGGCGGAACTGTGGTGCGGCGCGCGACTGTTACATGAGTCGCACCGGCGCACCACAATTCGCCATGATTTGATTCGTCGTCAACAGCACCAATGGTTCGGCCATACTCTGTGCCAATAACAGACGATCAAAATCGTCCATCACCGCGGGCAGCTCCGTGAGATCGATGAGTGCTTGTAAATGCTCGGCCGTTACCGGCAACCATTGAAACCCATCGCGCTCCGCCTGCGTGATAAAACGCGACAGCTCAAGGTTGGCGCGACCATTCTGTTGCTGAAGCGCCAGCTCCCATAGCGTCACGTGACTGACCCACGCTTCGGTGCCCGCAGACATCAGCAACGCACGGACCGACTCCGGCACACGCGCAGGCTCGGCTAACCACCAAAAGGCGAGTTGCGTGTCGAGCAACACTCTCACGATGCGCCTAGCATCGTCGCGGACGATTCACGCGCCGTCGGCCTGAGGTTGTACAGACTTGCCGACGCCGCCGTCCTGCATCCAGTAGCCCATTCCGGCCAATGAACCCGGCGACGCAATGCCGACGCGCTTGGCGTCAATTGCCGTGAGCATGGCCACCGGGCGACCGGCGTTGGCGATAATCACCGAATCACCGAGCTGCACCTGTTCTAGCAACTTAGACAGGTGAGTTTTGGCGTGGTGAATATTGACTGTTGTCATCGCGGTGGTTTGATTGAAGTATAGCTAAGTCTAGTCTAGCTAACTTCGCCGAGCAACTACAGATCGCTACGACCCTCGCTCCACGCTTGGTATTGCATCGCCCGCGCACTCCGCCGCCCATTCACCTTTTAGTGAATTTGGCGGCCGATGGTGGGCGTGTGCGTCATTTGGTTGAACGGGCGTATGCGGCGATGCGGACGATCGGCCCGGTGGAGATTGTTGAGTCGTGGAGCGCGCGGGATGAGGTGCGTTGTGCAGCGGCGGCGGGTTTAGTGGGTGCGCGGGCGTTGGTGGTATTGGGCGGGGATACGCGGGTGAGCCATGCCATTCGTGGTTTATTGCAGGCGAAGGCCAACACGCCGATTGCGATGTTGGCGACGAGTGGCGTTAACGATTTCGCGCGTTCGTTGGGCGCGCCTGTGCACGATTTTATGGCGATGGCGCGGCTAATTGCGGATGCGTCTATCCGCGCGGTCGATGCGGCGCAGGTTGATGGTGTGGCGTTCGTCAATTCGGCCAGCTTTGGTTTTGATGCCGAGGTGTTGGCGCGAACGCAACGACCGGGTGTGGCCCGGGGGGTGACAGCGTATGTGTCGACTGCAATTCGTCAATGTTGGCGTTTTCGCGCCTTCGATGCATCCATCGTCGCGCCTGATGGCGTAGTACGATCAGGTCGTTGGCTGACGTTGGCGTTTGCCAATGGACAGCGCTTGGGTGGTGCGATCCGTATTGCTCCGCAGGCTAAGCTTGACGATGGTTTGTTGGATTGTGTGGCCGTCGTTGACACCACGCCGGTGCGTCGCGCGGCGCTCGTTGCTCGCACCCTTCGCGGTGCACATCTGAGCGTCGCCGGCGTGGCCGTGCTGGGTGCCTCGCACTACGACCTCACGTTTGTTGAACGACCACAGTTCCAGGTGGACGGCGAGTTGCATCTTGCGGCGTCGACTGTGGTGAGAGTTGGCGTGCTGCCGCGGGCGTTTCGTGTGTTTGCGCCGACGCGGTAGGCGCGCGCTGAACGGGTGTCACGCGGAGGCGGATCAGGCGTTTGAACAGCGGGTTTGACGCGGAGGCGCGGAAATCCCGCGACGCAAGATCGAGCATAGTGCGCACCCTCATGTAATTTTTTGACGTGTTGTTGCGGTTCCTCCGCGACACCGCGTGAAACAAAGCAGCACTCAGCACTATTACGGAATCGCCATGTGGCACTGCACCCGTTATGCTTCCCAAGTTCCGACTGGGCTACGGCCCGCCAACCGCGCCGCGCTCGCCGCGCATTTCGAGGAGTTTTTCAGATGATCAAATTTTCGCGTACGATCGCCATCAGCGCGCTGTCGTTTGCCGCGCTGTCGAGCGTGCACGCGCAGGCCGCGATGACGCCCGCTCCGGCTGCACCGCTGCTGAAGGTTGGTGATATCGCACCAGACTTTACTGTGACGTCGGTGACCAAGAATGGCGTCGACAAGCCGTTCCATTTAGCCGAACACAAAGGCGAGACTGTTGTCCTCGCGTTTTTCCCGAAAGCGCGCACGAACGGTTGCACCACGCAAATGCATGCCTATCGCGATCAGTACGACAAAGTGTTTATGGGCGGTAAAAAAGTCACGTTGGTTGGCATTAGTATCGATTCAGATACGGCGCTCATTTCGTGGGCCAAGGACGACGGCTTCCCATTCCATTTTGGCGCGGACACTGATCGCAAAGTCGGCATGGCGTACGGCGCGAACATGGGCACGGGCAACCATAAGCGTTTGCTCTATGTCGTTGATCCCAAGGGCAAAATCTCGTACATCGCCGCGCCGTTTTTGCAGATGGCCGAAGCTGCGTATACCGATCTCGCGTCCGCAGTAACGCAAGCAAGCGGCAGCAAGTAATTGCCTGACACCGCCCGCGCCTTCCTCACCGCGCTGCATCGCGCGGCGATCGAGGGCGCGGCGCCGTTCGCGCGGACATCACACGCAGTCCGCGCGTGGTTGCAACAGCCCCGTGATCATCTCTCCACCAATGCGCCAATTCGATTGTTCGCGATGGGGAAAGCCGCCCCCGCAATGGCCGCTGGCGCCATTTACACGCTGCAATCGGCTTCACGCGATCCAGTACACTGCGTTGTTGTCTGCGCGAGCAAACCAACACATCGCGAACTCGGCGCGCTCGAATCGTTCGCGCCCAACGTTGATGTGCATGTCGGTGATCATCCCATACCTGGCCCCGCATCACTCGATGCCGGTGACGCCATTGAGCTAGCCGTGCACAACGTGCAACGCGGCGACGTGGCAATGGTGTTGCTGTCCGGTGGAACGACGTCACTCGCCGCCGCGCCTGTGGCCGCGCTATCCCAAGCCGTCGGCGATGTCGAGCGCGCGCAAACGCGCATCGCCAATCTCGCCGATACGTTGCTCGAATCAGGATTGGCGATTCACGAGATGAATGCCATCCGTCGTCGTGTGTTGCGATGGGGCGCTGGTCGTCTGGCCGTGGCGCTCGAGGCGCGCGGTGCGATCGCCATTCCCGTGTTCGCGATCTCTGACGTGATCGGTGACGACCCGGCAATCATCGGATCCGGACCATGCAGTGCGGATCCGCTCGACGACGCATTCTTTCTTGCATTGCTCGATGCGCACAATGTTCGCGGTGCGCTCGAACGTGACATGTCCTCGTTCCTCGGCCTGTCCGGCAGCGGTGCGCCGCCCGCAGTGCCGGCCGAGTCACACCATGCCTTCACGTTGGTGCAGTATACGATTGTCGCACAAAACGCAGACGCCGTGGCGGCGCTTGCGGCAGAGGCTCGCCGTGCTGCCATCACACACGTCGTGGTCGACCCAACCGCACTACAAGGCGAAGCGATGCAACTCGGGCACGAACTGGCCCGACGCGCCGTTGCGGAAGCCGCGCTACTTCCGGCGCGAGAATCGGCGTTGGTCGTGTTTGGTGGTGAGCCGATTGTGCATCTTCGCAACACCTACCAACATGCGTTCGATGCGAGCGATGCGGATGATGAGGAGGCGGTCGCCGAACCGAGCGGTGACGAACCCATGGTCGGCGGTCGTATGCAGGTGCTCGCGCTCGCGGCATCGCTCGTACTGGAAGAAGCGGTCGCGCGCGGTGATCACGGAGCGCGGCGCGTGACGCTCTTGGCCGCAGGCACCGATGGTCGCGACGGACCCACCGACGCTGCGGGGGCGATCGTCGATGCCGTTGTTCCCGCGTTGGCGCGCCGCGCCGGGAGACGCCCGGAACGCGATCTCATCACTGGGCGCTCGTGGTTTCCGCTCAATGCTGCCGATGCGCTACTTCGCACCGGCCCCACCGGCACCAACGTAATGGATGTGGTGGCGGTATTAATTGAAACCACAGTCTAACGGCAATCTGTCGAATATAAGTCGCGTGAAAATCCCGCCGACTCCGCATCCTTCATCGACGCAAAGCCGATACGATCTGCCGGTTTGATGAGCTTTACCGTATTACACGACGCCGGATAGAAGTGCCTTGTCGCACGAGACGCGACGAACGGCGCCGTGGCAGCGTCCATTGCTGTGGCAATCGCGCGTGCGTCACCGGATGGCGCCGACGCGGCTGATGTCGCCGAGGCGGTGGAGCTCGAGGTAGACGCGCAGGCGGAGAGCAAAAGCGCGGAGGCGGTCGCAACGAAACGACGAGTCGTACGCATGAGCTAGTGGCAGAGTCGAGGGTGTATGTTGCCGAATTTCGGTTGACCGAACGTTGTTATATATGACGCGAGCGTCGCATTTACGGAAGCCCAAACATGGTCGCGAGCGTCACGTTGTCCCTGCCGCGCGCAGCGGCGTAAGTTCGGCGCATGCCTGCCAAACGTCCGTCACGCGCTGGAGAGCGCGCCGTCCCAATCGCGAAGCCCGATGCCGACGATGCCTTTCGGCGTCGACCTCGACAGTCGCGGGGACAGGCGCGCGTCGAACTTTTACTCGATGCAGCGGCGGCGCTTATCGCTGAGTCTGGCCTCGAGGCCGCGACGGCCGAAGCAATCGCGTTGCGCGCGCGGACAGCCAAAGGCTCTCTTTACCAGTTTTTCCCCAACCGCGATGCTGTGCTCGCCGCGCTGGCATTGCGTTATGCCGATGAAATGCGACACATCCACGAGCTGGCCTTTCCAATGGACCCACACGGGATGACGTTGGAGCGACTCATTGATCGCATCGTCAAGCCACTGGCCGATTTTCATGATCGCAATCCAGCGTTTCGTCGAGTTTTTGCGACAGTGGAAGGGTCTGTCGACGAAATGCGCGCAGCACCGGCGCGGATGCGCGCGCAACTCTTCGACTCCTTCGTTGATCGGTTGGACGTGCTCTTTGCTTCGCGCAATCCTCGGCTACCCGCACGCGACCGGCGACGCGCCGCACTTGTGAGCGCGTCCGTCGGCCAAGCGGTGCTTGCTCGCCGCAGCCGCGCCGTCGCTTCAGAAAAGAAACCGTTGCTGGACGATTTACGTCGCATGTTGCTCGCGTACTTGCAACCCATGCTGGATGCACCGATCGCTAGCGCGCGCAAGGCAACGCGCACGCGCTGAATGAAACAGCGCTGAGAGTTGCCCGTCACTTCGCGACCGACGACCTTTCATGCATGACTTCGCACTCGCCCACGCACACGGTCACCATTGGGCTCGTTCAAGAGACGGCCTCTGACAATCTCGCTGACAACGTCGCACGCGCCATGGTGCGCGTTCGTGAGGCCGCATCACGCGGCGCGCAGATTATATGCCTACAAGAGCTCTTCAACGCGCCCTATTTCTGCAAAATTATTCGCACTGATCGCTTCGATATCGCCGAGCCACTGGACGGTCCAACGGTGAGCACGATGCAGTCGCTCGCCAAAGAATTGGGTGTTGTACTGGTTGTCCCGTTTTACGAAAAGCAAACAGCCGGGCTCTATCGCAATTCTGCGACGGTGATTGATGCGGACGGTGCTGTGCTTGGCACGTATCGCAAGATGCATATCCCGCACGATCCGCTCTTCGAGGAGAAGTACTATTTCGCGCCTGGCGACGTCGGACCGGATTTGCGTGGTGATCAACATCCGGGCATCAGTGGTTTCCGCGTGTGGCGCACAAAGTTTGCTGACATCGGCGTTCTAATCTGCTGGGATCAATGGTACCCAGAGGCCGCGCGCATTACGTCGTTACTTGGCGCGCAGATTCTTTTTTATCCGACCGCCATCGGATGGCATCCCGCGGAAAAGGCGACGTTTGGTGACGCACAGCTCGACGCGTGGCGCACAGCGCAACGCGCGCATGCCATCGCGAACGGTGTGTTTGTTGCGGCACCAAATCGCGTGGGCTTCGAGCCAGAACCTGGTACGGAGGGCATTGAGTTTTTCGGACATTCGTTTGTGTGTGATCCGTTTGGTCGATATCTCGCGCAAGCGTCCACCGAGCCGATGGTGCTCATCGCCGCGTGCGATTTAGAACTGATCGAAGACACGCGTCGGAATTGGCCATTTCTGCGCGATCGTCGGGTTGATGCGTATGGTCCGATCACGCAGCGTTGGTTGGCGGAGCGCTAGTCGTGGCCGCAACATATTGCATGCCGGCCGAGTGGTCACGACACGATGCAACGTGGATTGCATGGCCGCATCATGAACCCGACTGGCCCGGAAAACTGGAGCCCATTCCTTGGGTGTACGCCGAAATTGTTCGAGCGCTTGCGCCGTATGAGCGTGTAGACATTCTCTGTCACAATGAACACGTGCGGGACGACGCGCAGCGTGCGCTCGACCTGCATCACGTAGCACGCGAATGCTATCGGCTGCATCTGCAACCGACCGATCGCGTGTGGCTGCGCGACTCGGGTCCCACCGGTGTGCATGACGTGCACGGCAACGTTTCGTTCGTGCGCTGGGACTTTAATGCGTGGGCCAAGTACGAAAATTTCACGCGTGACGTACAAGTGCCGCTCGCCATCTCGGCAATCACGGGTCTCGTGGCGCGTGATGCCGTTCGTCCGGACAGTGGGGCGGCACTTGTGCTTGAAGGTGGGGGTATTGAAACGGACGGTATGGGTACGATGCTCGTTACGGAAGAGTGGCTGCTGTCGGACGTACAGGTGCGTAATCCTGGACTGGACCGCGCGGGGTATGAGCGCGCGTTTGCTGAGTACTTGGGCATCACGAAAACTATTTGGCTGGGTGAGGGCTGTGTCGGCGACGATACGCACGGACATGTCGACGATATTGCGCGGTTCGTCGCACCGGGGGTCGTTGTGCTCGCGCATGAGGTCGATCCCGTCGACGACAACCATCGTCGTTCGCTCGACAATCTGGAGCGCCTTCGCTGTGCAACTGATGCGCGCGGTCACGCGTTACAGGTAGTAACGTTGCCGTATCCGCGTGCGGTGATCATGGACGGTGCGCGCCTGCCGGCGAGTTACGCCAACTTTTATATCGCGAATGGGGTGGTGCTCGTGCCAACATTTAACGACGCGAATGATCGCATCGCGCTGAACGCGTTGGCCACCGTGTTCCCAACGCACGCGGTGGTTGGCATTCACGCGGTGGATCTCGTGTGGGGTCTTGGTACGTTGCATTGTCTGACCCAACAGCAACCGTCCGCCCTGCACCGCGAGCTCGTGTGACTATTCCTCCGCAGCACGACGGTGAGCCGGGCCTACCCGACGGCAATGATCCCAAGGGCAATTTGCCGGCGTGGGCGACGAGAAACATCGCTGGCAGCGAGCTGTCCGACGTGTCGTTAGCGGCCTTTATCGGGCCGCGCTGGGAGCGTTCCTATCGCAAGAAGTTTGCGACGTTTCGCGCCGATGCGTCGTTTGTGCCAACGTGGAACTGGAGCGCGGCACTGGGTATGCCCTTTTGGTTTCTTTATCGAAAGCTCTACCTCGCATTCGGCGTATTTTTTGTCTTGCCTGGCGTCGCGTTTCGCTGGCTCACGGGTACTGAAACGGTGTTGACGTTGCAAAACGTGCAGCTTCCAGAGAATCAGTCGCTGCTGGTCATGAATTTCGCGATTTTTGCTTCCGCTCTAATTGCCGCAGGTGGCACCGGCAATTGGTTGTTGTTTCGGCGCGCGCGTGCCGCCACGAAGTTGGCCCAATTGCAGCGGCTGCCCGATGCGGACGCACAGGTATGGTTGGCGCGTATTGGCGGGGTCAATCGCGGTGGAACGCTGCTCTTTTGTGTGCTTTCGCTGATGCTGGCGGTGGCGCAAGTGGGGGCGTGACGTCTGCGTTTCGTCGTTCGTGTCAACGCGCCGAGTGTCACTCGGGATTCATTCGGTTTCGCAAGTGACGCGAATTGTGTGGGCGGTGTTGTTCAGCGATGACTGACGCGGAGTTGGTGGCGAGGACCCGCGCTGGAGATGCCGATGCGTTCGGAGCGCTCGTTGCGCGTTACTACGACGCGTGTTGGCGGTTCGCGTATCACATGCTGGGAGAACGAGCAGATGCGGAAGACGTCGTTCAAGACAGTTTTTTGCGCGCGTATCTGGCGATTCGTCGCTACGACGAACGTGATCAGTTTCGCGGTTGGTTGTTCCGCATTCTGACCAACCAATGTCGCAACTTTATTACGGCACGGGGTCGTCGCACGCGGCGGTTTGTGCAAGATGACGTGGCAATTCAGAGCGCCGCGACTCCCACAATCGGCATGCAGCTTGGTGTCGAAGATGCGGTGCTCGCGCGCGCAATGGCGCAGCTTGATCCGCTGCAGCGCGAAGCGTTGTTGCTCAAATATGCTGAGGGGTTGGAGTACACCGAGATGTCCAAGATGACCGGCGTTGGAGAGTCTGCACTGAAGATGCGCGTGAAGCGCGGCGGCGAGCGGCTGCGCGCCATTCTGGCCTCGTTTGATGTCTGAGCGAGACGGCGTGCTGCCATTCCCTTCGGCCGATGATGACGCGCTCGTTGCCGCGCGTCTAGCGTCGTTGTACGTCAACACGCGACCGGTTGAGCACGCGCAAATTGAGCGTTGCGCGCGCGCCGTATTGCTCGAGGCGTCGCAGCAATCGCCACGGAGTTGGCTGGCTGGGGTACGTTACTCACGCTGGATGTGGAGTGTAGCCGCAGCGGCAGTGCTGATTGTTGTCACCTTGCGCGGACGACCGACAACGCTGCTCGAGCCGCAGGGAGCGGTCACACGCGTTGATGACGGCCAAGCCATTCGCTTCGATCTTCGACTTCCCGCGCGCGCCAAGGCAGTGGCCATTGTGGGCGACTTCAACGGATGGGACGAGCGCAAGACACCGATGCTCAAACGCAGCGCCGACGGTACGTGGTCCGCGCGCGTCGCGCTGCTGCCCGGTCGTCATGTCTACGCGTTCGTAGTCGACGGAGACCGGTGGCTGGTCGATCCGCTTGCGCCGCAAGTGCCCGACTCTGGCTATGGTCCGACCAATGCGTTGGTCGTTGAAGGAGCAACGCGATGAATCCGATTGTGTTCACCGTGTTGCTGTCTTTGCATTCCATCGCCGCCGCGTCACGGGACACAATTCCGCGCGAAGGATTTCAGCAAATTCAGTTCGACGCGTCGCGCTTCGACAGCGTCACGGCGTTTGCGTTGCGGAACTTGCTGGATAACGCGGCCGGGCGTGGCCTGCCCACTGGTCCGCTCGTCAGTCGCGCGTTAGAAGGTGCCGCACGTCGTGCGAGTAGTGACCACATTTTGAAAGTGGTGCGAGATCATGCCGCCGCGCTCGCTGAGGCGCGCGACGCGCTCGGCGTCGAATCTCGCGTGAACGAACTCGACGCGGGTGCGACGGCGATTCGGTCGGGCATTCCCCGCGCCGCGCTTCGCGCGATTCGTGCGTCGCGACCCGTCGGCTCCGTGGAGATGCCGCTCACAGTGCTGACGGATATCGTGCAGCGCGGAGTGCCGAACACAACCGCACAAGACGCCGTCACATCGATTTCGCGATTGCCCGGCTCCGATGAAGCGTTGCAAGGATTGCAGATCACGGTTGCAAAGAATGCCATTCGCGGCCCGGGTATGGCCGTCGACGCGCTAAATCGCTACCTTCGTGGTACGGTTCAAGGAATTGCGTCTCCGTCCACTCCCGCGACGGGAGACCGCAAGCCGATCCGACCACCAGCTCCGTGACGCCCGCCCGTTGCCCCCTTCGCGCGTCGCACCGCCGCTCATCACCGAGCAGCGGAGAGTGGCGGTTGTGCGCGCTCACGTGGCTCGCGCTTGTCGCCCTGCCGATTGCCAGCGCACCGCTCACTGCACAACGTCGCGGCGACTCGCCCATCGCGCCGTCTTCTGTGCTCGGCCCCGCAACAGATTCGCCGACGCTGTCCGTGCTCGGACTCGCTGCACTCCCCGATGGCAGCGGCAACGCCCTTTCCAATCGCAACGAAATTTGGATGGGTGCAACACAGCCTCTTCTGAAACTCGGCAACGTGCGCTTGTCCGCCATCGGGAGCGGCAACTGGCAAGCGCGCGATGCCGTTGGCACCACGTCGTCCATCGAAGGATTGCTTTCGCTCCGTGCTCGTGCACGTTTTGGCGAAACGCACGTATGGAGCGCCGCAAGTTACGGTCGCGCCGATTTGAGTACTGACGCGGGCGCGCAGATAAGTGGCATTCGCAACACACTAATTCCCCCTGGGTTTGGTGCGAGTGTGCTGGCCGACACTACAGTGTCACGCCGATTCGATGTTGGAAATCTCGGTCGTGTTGAAGCTGGATTTCTCACGAACGTTTCCAGCGTCGAACTGTCGTTTGGTATGTCAATCGAGCGCGCAACGCGCGTGACCACGCAAACACTCACCATCAACGAGGCCACCGGATCGATTCCGATGGCCTCCGCCGAACGTGTGCAGGCAGTGCGCACGCTGCGTTCAACGCAACAGCGCGACATCGCGTCGAGCATTGCGTCGATGGGTTTCAATACTGGCACAACCCAGTGGCTCATTTCGCTCACCGCGCCAGTTGCCACGTGGGTGTCCGCCGATGCCCTTGGGGTTAAGCCAAAAGTACCGCCAGCGATCGCCTCACTCGCCATCGCGCATCCCATCGCCGCTTGGCTGTCCGTAGTCGGCGCCGCGAGCACCAACTCGTCGTCCGTCGGTTCGATAGCACTACGTGATGAGATCGGAGACGCGCGCTATCATCGGTTTGCGCCAATCGTTGCGCTTGGACTGCGATTCACGCAGTTGCCATTTCGTGGACGCCCGGACGATACGCCGCGTGGCATTTTGTCATTCGAAACGCGTACCATCGGTGCGGTTGATTCAGCAACGGTTGAGCAGGGCGCGCCGCTGGCTGACGGTGACACGTTGCGCGTGGTCTTACTCATCGATGCGCCACGCGCCGAGTCGGTGGAATTAATGGGCGACGTCACGGAATGGACGGTAACACAGCTGACGCGGGCCAAGAATGGCCGCTGGCGTGCCGAACTTAAACTTTCACCCGGTGTGCACCGACTGATGGTGCGCGCGGACGGAGGGTCTTGGATTGCCCCACCGGGCTACCCTGTGGGCAACGATGATTACGGTGCACCAGTGGGAATGATCGTCGTGCGCCGGAAGCCGTAGTCACGCGAAGGCAACGTACAAAAACAGCAGATCGCGTGATTCGCGATCTGCTGTTTTTTTGGGACTTCCGGGAATTTCGGGAGAGACGTCGACCGAACAGCAACGGGTGACCGCGAATAGCGCGCTGGATCGCGGTCATCTGGAAATCGCATTTTTAGCGCACCGTGCCTATTCGCGCGGCATTCCCGGGGGAATTCCGGATGGACTTTTTTTGTTACCGATCACCCTTTATGCGAATGATCTGACTCGTGCTATCCGTGATGCCCGCGCCCGACACCAAGATGGTCAACTGATATTCGCCGGCTGATACGGGCGGGAAGTTGAGCGTGAGACTACGACCGGGTGCACCGTCCGGGCGTCCGTTGTCCGCGTAGCGAATGGAGACAGGCGTGACCGACTTGGACAGACCAATCGAGCTTCCAAGTTTTTGAAAGAAGCTCGCGCCGACTCGCGTCGCGCGCACAGACACTTGCAGCGGCGCGCTGGGCGTGGCGTTGCGATACATCTCCCAGTACAAACCGATGGTCGCGCCGCGCTCAATCTCGAGTGATCCATACGCCTGTATCGCGTTTTTCTCAAGCGACGGCGTTGCGCCGGCATCACCGCGCTGTAACAGCAAATAATCCGAGAGTCGCGCGTCCTTCGGTAGCGGTTGCACGGTGCTGCGCGCGCGCGTCACGCGACGGCCCGCAGGTGCGAGCACTTCAACGCTTGCCAACATCGGCGCCGTGCCCATCAGCGCGAGCAGCGCGCCGTTGGCACCCGCGCTATCGCGCTTCGCAATAATCGGCGCGCGTCCGTCCATTGCATCGAGCACCAGCGCTGCTGTGTACGGTCCTTTGCCCATCTCCAAGTCACGAATAAGGCGGAAGGCACCGGCGAGGAGCGTGGTGTCGCCACGACGAAAGCGGGCGAATTGATGTGGTACGGTGATGAAGCCCGAGGCGTACCGCGGTGAATAGCGCATCCGCGCTTTCTTGCGAAACAAATCCCAATCCTTTTCGACCGCGCCCACCGGTGTGGTAAAGACTTTCGCAACAGGCATGAAATCGTAGCTGGGCGTTGGTTCGTGACCAATCACGCTCGGCGGACGCGGATCAGCGACGCCGCCGTTTTGCACCGACCACTGCACCGGCCAACCGAAACGCATTTGCGATTCCAGGAGGTCGTCGCCCCACTGAATATCATACGGAATGCGACCAAGCGAATGAATACGCGACATCGTGCGGCGCGCGTAGACTTCGTTCCGGAGATCGTTGGCCGGCAACATCCATAACGGCTGTGCAAGCCGCAAAATGCGCGTGTTCTCCGCGTCGCGATTCGCACACGGAATAGCGTTGTAAGCGTTGTGCGATGGAATCTCGAGCCACAGGGTGAGATCCGTCCAATTGCATCGTTGCTGCACGGGCATTGCGGCGAGCGCTCTCGTGAACGCTGCGGTCGCGTCCACGTGGCGATTGGCATTGTGCAACGCCAATCCTTCAATCGCATCGCACCACCAGCCCGTGCCCTTGCATGCGCGTGCCGCTGCAACGGACACATCGAGCTTCTCGGCTTCGATCGCGTATCGCACACGCATCGCGCTCACCCAATCGTCCGTTGGATCTGCGGCTTGCGCCTGTCCCAGCAGATCAAGCAATTGCTCGCGTTCGATGCGCGCGTCATTGCGTTCGGCCGGCGGTGGGACATCGCCGTTGTTATTCCAGTAGCAGATGCGACCCATCGGCACTTCACATGTGGCGTCGGCACCGCCGTTGTAGAAGCGCAGCCCCTGTCGATGATTCCGTTCGAACGAGTCTTGGAGCGAACGCGCTTGCGAGGACAGCGCCGCCTGCGCTTTGCCGAGCGTGCGCAGCGGGTCGCTGGCGAGGATTTGCGCGGCGCGTGCGAGCGAGTCGGCGTTGAGCGGGCCACTTTGCTGCGCGGCAAGCAGCGCGGGCATGACCGCCGACGCGAAGACAACAAGACGAGCAATTGCAGCGAGCCGTGGGGTCCGCATTTGATGACTCTCCGGAGAAAACAACACCGCGCCGCGACGGACAAATGCCCGCGCGGCGCGTGGAAGATGAACGCTTCCGCATCAGAAGGCGAGCTTCACGCCTCCTGTGAGCGCCCAATTGTGGGCAAGGTTGCCCTTCACGTGAAAGCCGATTGCGTCTGCAGAGTTGAATCGACCGATCCAATCCTTTGCTTGCACGCGAACGGAGAACGCCTTGCTGACGCCGAGATCAATTCCTACACCCGCTGTGTATGCGAGGTTCGTTTCGTTCGTGCTGAAGAGACTGTTCTTGATGTTGTTAGTCATCGCACCGACACCGCCCTGAAGAAACGGCGCGAGGCCCACGCGATTGCCCGTCAATCCGCCAAGTTCGAGACCGGCGTCGTACAACCACGTCTTCGCACTGCCAATATTGACACCGCCTATGATAGGCAACCCTACCCGTAGGTCACCGGAGGCGTACGCCACGTTGCCGACGAGCGCGAGCCCCGGTGTGATCGGGATGTTCGCTTGCGCGCCAAGCATCGGTGCATTGGTCGTGGAGAGACTGGTGCCAATGGGGCCGTCGTACCATTTGCCCGTGACGAGATAGCCAACGTAAGGCGTCACGGACGCGCCTACGCCAGCGTGCTGCGCGGCGGCGGAATGAACGACAGTGAGCGCGAGAGCAACGGCGGCGCAGAGAGTGACCGCGTGACGAACCAGGTTGCGCATGGAGAACTCCGGTTGAAGTACGGCAACCAGGGGTGCATGCGGCGGGCCGATATTGCGATTGGTGAAGTCACGATCACAACTCGTTGCGACATGGTCTGTTAGCTATTGCTCCGCGCCCACGCTGCATGCTCGGCGTCTCTTGCAGAGGACGATCAATGTGCCAATTCGAGCATACCGTCACAGCGCAGGCCGCGAAATCCCGCCGCGCGATGTGATCCGTCGCACAGTGGCTGTCGACGATTGCCCGCATCGGCAAGCGCACGCTGACCTCATCAGTTTTGTCGATGTCGATGTCGTTGTTGATCGTCGCGCCGACACGCGCCACACGCAGCGCGCCACAAGCAGCGCGCCAGTTGGACAGCGATGCACTGCGGCGATGATCTACACTTGCAGCACTCCCGACACGCTACGACACCGATTCGTCGGGCATGGTCGGTCCGCGCAATTTCAGCGCCCGTTGTTGCTTTGCGCGTGATCGGATGTTGAGCATCTCGACAATGACGGAGAAGGCCATCGCCATGTACGTGTAGCCCTTGGACACGTGCTGACCAAATCCTTCAGCGACGAGATTGGTGCCGATGAGGACGAGAAACGACAGCGCGAGCATTTTGATGGATGGATGCTTCTCGACGAAGTCGCTTATAGAACGTGCGGCGAACAACATGCCACCCAACGCCAATACATTTGCGGCAATCATGATGCTGACTTCGCTGGCCATTCCGACAGCGGTGATCACCGAGTCCAGCGAAAAGATGATATCGACCACCATGATCTGCGTGACGGTGCTCCACAGTGATTTTGCTTGGCCCGTTGTGATGTCGTCCTCCTCCGGACCTTCCAGCTTCTGATGGATTTCTTTCGTGGCTTTGCCGATGAGAAAGAGTCCACCAACCAGCAGGATGAGATCGCGACCGGAGAACCCGTGCTCAAACAGCGTCAAGAGCGGACTTGTGAGTCGCATGACCCACGTAATCGACAACAACAGCAGCACACGCGTGACAAACGCACCCATCAATCCCAACGACCGCGCGCGTGGTTGCAGCGGGGCTGGAAGCTTTCCGCTGAGTATTGAAATGAAAATGATGTTGTCGATGCCGAGCACGAGCTCGAGCACCGTGAGCGTCAGGAGAGAAATCCAGGCGTTTGGATCGGAGAGCCAGTTCATCGCGATGTCATGGGTAATGCGTGATACGTGCGTGGCGGGACACGTTCACAAAGTCGCACTGCGCAGCAGCGCATTCAACTAATTTTCGTGATGACCGACGTCATCAATACCCCACAGCGCAGCGCCAGCGCATCGCCGCGTTTCGCCATCGTCCTCCTGTCGGGTGGACTCGACTCTGCAACGGCACTGGCGGTCGCCATGCAGGCTGGGTTCACGCCTCTCGCGATGACATTTCGGTACGGGCAGCGACATTCACTAGAGGTTGATGCGGCACGTCGTGTGGCCGAGTCGCAGGGCGTGTCACAACACGTCGTGGTTGACATCGACCTTCGTCAATGGGGGGGCTCGGCGCTAACGTCGGACGTGGCGGTGCCGAAAGATCGCGACGTGGACGCGGTGAGCGACGAAATTCCTGTGACGTACGTGCCGGCGCGCAACACCATTTTTCTTTCGTTCGCGCTCGCGTGGGCCGAGGTGTCCGGCGCACAGGATATTTTCATCGGCGTCAATGCGTTGGACTATTCGGGATATCCGGACTGCCGTCCAGAGTACATCGACGCATTTGCAACGATGGCCAATTTGGCAACGCGCGTGGGCGTGGAAGGCGCGCGCCGTTTGCGTATTCACGCGCCCTTGCAACATCTCACAAAGGCGCAGATCGTGACGCTTGGGCGTACACTCGAAGTCGATTACGCACTGACTACGAGTTGCTATGATCCGGCGCCAGATGGCACCGCGTGTGGGCGCTGCGACGCGTGTCAGTTGCGTCTCAAAGGATTTGCGTCGGCAGGGTGTGTGGATCCGATAGCTTACGCGTCGGCAACTGTTTCACCGACGTTGGCGTGACTTACACAATTAAAGAATGTTTTTACACGTTGCAGGGCGAAGGCGTGCATGCGGGCCGTGCGGCCGTATTTTTGCGATTCGCGGGATGCAACTTGTGGACGGGACGCGAGCGTGATCGTGCGACCGCCGTGTGTTCATTTTGCGATACAGACTTCGTGGGCGTTGGTCCGGACGGCGGTCGGTTCACTTCCGGGGTAGAGCTAGCAACATTCGTGTCCACTCGCTGGCCCGTAAGCGCCCCAGACGACGTGCAACGATTCGTAGTATGCACGGGCGGCGAACCGTTGCTACAGCTCGATTTGGAGGCCATAGCTGCGTTGCACGCACGTGGGTTTGAGATCGCGGTTGAAACCAATGGCACGCAGGCGGCTCCGGCGGGGATCGACTGGGTGTGTGTGAGCCCGAAAGCGGAAGCCCCGTTGCTGTTGACGGAAGGCGATGAGCTCAAGCTGGTGTATCCGCAAGCCACGGCGATGCCGGAACGGTTTGCGGAGCTCCGATTTCGGCACTTCATGCTGCAGCCGATGGATGGCCCGGACGCTCTGGCGAATACGGAGGCGGCGCTGGCGTACTGTTTGGCGCATCCAAGGTGGAGGCTGTCAGTGCAGATGCATAAGACGCTGCATATTCGGTAAACTGCAGACCGCGAATTGCGTGAATTTGCACGAAATACTGGAGAATGGCGCTGGAATGTATCGATGATGCGTTTAATATGTCTTTACTTGTTTTCAGTCAGGGTGGTTTGCAAAGATTGATTGGGTTTCGCATCAATCAATTCGAGGGATTCAGGTCAATTTGCGCTCAGCTGTTTTGTTGCTGGATTGCCACCTATGAAACAGTTGCCCCTCGCGCTCGGCGGTCTCGTCCGATAGTTTCTGCTTTCGCCGCCGTGTGTTTCCGTGCAGACCCGTCGCGCGTCCTGCCAACAGATCTTCGTTCGCCACCCGACTTTCCCGATCATACGTGGCCCTTTTTTCTCGACATCACGTTCTGCCGGTCGCACTCTGCGTTGCGTTGGCTGCAACGAGTCAGCCGGCCAGTGCCCAGATCAGTGATGCGAAAAAGCCATTTGCAGCGTTCAGTGCGTCGGCGTCGTCATTGCGGGACTCCGTCGTCTCGATGGCGCGCGGTCAGATTGGCACTCGCTACAAGCTCGGTGGCACCGCGCCCAATAGCGCGCTCGATTGTAGCGGCTTAGTGAAATATGTGATGGGAGCGCTCGACATGGTCCTCCCGCGCACCGCCCGTCAACAAGCCACTGTTGGTACGGCCGTAAAGCGAGATCTGGCATCGCTCAAGCCTGGTGATTTGCTCACGTTTGGTCGCGGTAAGAGAATTTCGCACATCGCGATTTACGTCGGTAACGGCCGCATGGTACACGCGAGCACGTCGAAGCACAGCGTGATTGAGACAACATTGAATGCGCGTTCGTCCTTGATTCGCCAATGGAAAGGGGTGCGCCGATTGGTTTCGGGCGCGAATACCGATTTGCGCGACAGTTTACTCGCCATCGCCGATACGCTGCGTTAAACACATCGACGGTGTCGTCGATCGCGCGCGTTACCGATCCGACAGTTCCGTCAGTAGTACGGCTCCACGGTCGGCAAGCGCCAGTGCCACACGCTGCAGTTGCAGCCATGCGTCGTGCGGCGCACCACGCGTTACGTCGCTGATCACTACGGTGCGCGAAAATCCACTCGGGGCCAAGACGGCACCAGGTGTATGCGTTACCCCTGCTGGATACGAAGTCGATTGTTCGACGGCACGAAGTGTCAGGAGTGTACTGTGCGTCGCATCGTCGGCCGTGAAGTTGATGACAATGTGCCATTGTCGAAAGCGATAGTGATCTTCCCACATACTGCCGAGGAATGAGCGTATCCACCCTTCACAACGGTTCGTGGCGCTGACTTGCAGTCCGGCCGTTGTCAGCGCCGCGCGCGCGAGTCGCTCCGCGTCGCCCTGCATGACCCGCAAGTGAATCGATTCGACCGGAGGCACGCCAACGTGTGCATGACTCGGTGTCGGCGTGCGATGACACCCGCACAGCACGACACCAACGGCGACTGCGATCTGCATCACACGCAAACGCGCGGGTCCCAGCGAATTGGCCCGAAGCGAGGAGCGCCGAGCGGAACTGCGGGGTATCCGTATAAGGACTTTCATGAAACCCTCGAGGCCGGTAGGTTCCCCGGGTCACTTCCCCCTCTGCCCTAATTCCATGCTTCTTTTCCGTTTTCGCAAGACCGTCGCGCTTTCGGCCGTGCTGTTCATTGGCACCGCGCTCGCTGCGTGTACCGACACGAAGGCCAACGCGCGCGCTGATTCCCTCGCCGCCGCGCTGGCGAGCGCGAATTCGCAACGCGACTCGATCGAGGGTTTGATGAGAGGGGCGGCTGCCGATAAGGATCGCGCGCTTTCTCAGGTTGTTGAGGCAACCAAGTTTGCCGATCAAGTTGACGCGGAGCTGCGCACAGTGCGCGGCCTGTCATCGAAAGTGACCGTCAACAAGAGTGACGAGTCGGGCAAGGCGGAAGCTGCTGGTGCGCAGAAAGACATTCTCAATCGGCTCACACAACTTCGCACACGGTTGGCCGCGCGACAGAAGCAGGTGACAGCAGTACTCGATACGCTGAAGTCCATGCGCACAGATTCATCGGCGACAGCAACGCTCCTCTTCGATCTGAATACACGATTGGCCACACGTGAAAAAGAGATCGTTGCGTTTCAAGAGGAAGTGAAGGCGTTGAAATCGCAGAACTTGGTGTTAGTCGCAGAGAAGGCAGTGCTGACCGATACCGTGAAGGCGATGGACGTTCGCGAAAACCGTGTCTATTTCGTTGTTGCTGCACGTCGACAACTGCTGGCCGACGGTCTCGTGACTGAAGAAGGTGGGTCACGCGGATTCTTAATCGTGAAGCTCGGTAAGACGTTGGTACCATCGCGGACATTGGACGACGCAAAGTTTACGCGTGCGGATCGCCGTGAGGTGCTCACCATTCCGCTCCCGCGGTCGGACCGTCCGTACAAAGTGGTGTCTCGCCACGACGTCGGATTGCTTGAAGTCACAAAGAAAGAAAAGGACGGATCATTTCGTGGTGATGCAATTCGCATCACCGATCCTGCGAAGTTTTGGGCGACGTCGCGCTATCTCATCATCGCTGAAAAATAGCGCGCTTCATCCCTGCAGTTGATTGCCGCACGTGTGCGACGTAGTCACACGTGCGGCAACGCTCAGTCTCCGAGGCTGCCGTCTTGGTTGTGCCAATGCAATTCTTCTGATGTCAGCGGGCGAATGGCGAGATCCACGGCGAGCCACGTGGTCTTCGCAAATGGGTAACAAAAGAAACATCCGGACAGCATGAGAATAGCCGTCGTATACGTGATCAAATCCCACGGCGGATTGGGCCACGTGACGGCGACAAACCCGCAAACGACAAAAAATAGAATGAGTTCGACGGCGATGAGATTGAACAGATACGCACCGACGAAATAATCGCCTTCTCCACGTTCGGTGCGCAGCCCACATGTGGGACAGTGCGACTTGAGTGAGAAGAACGTGGCGAATAGACCGCCCCCACCGCAGTATGGACAGCGCAACAGCGCGGCACGAAGGAGCAGCTTCGTGAGCGTAGGCTTCGCGAAGTCTGCCGGTTCAACATGAGATACGACGGGCGACATGTTCAGGGCCGCATTCATCGTTCTGGAAGTGTCGTCAGAAAGTCATGCAGGTATTTCCCCCAGACGAGCGGCAACGAATGCGTACCGTGTCCGCGGGTCTGCTCAGAAATTGGGATCATGATAAATTTTGCATGCGCAATTTTCGCCGCAAATTTCTCCGCCATCCCAAGTTCTGGTGGGTTTACTTGGTCATCGGCTGAATTGATATACAACGCGGGCGCCGTGATCTTGGTAAGGAAGGGCGATGGGTCGTAGTCCCGCGACGCATTGAACTGATAGAGAAAATCGTTGGCGTCGCTCGTACGCATCCGATCGTCGAGGTAGGCGCGAATGACGCTGTCGGCCGCATCACGCGTTGCCGCAATCCGTTGCTGCACCAGCGGTGCGCTCCCCATCATGTACAGCATCATGGAAGCGGTGCGTAAACCAGAAGGTTGCGAGGTATAGTTGCCGCTGTTCCACGCTGGATCTGAACGAATTGCATCCATGGCCATCGTGCGCATCATACGATTACGGCCTGCTATTTGTGATGGCACACACGCGAAGGGCGCTAGACCGTCCATGAAATCTGCGTGCTGATATCCCCACAACCACCCCTGCATGCATCCCATCGACGTGCCCATAATCAGGCGCACGTGATTGACGCCGAGGTGCTTGGTGAGCAATTGGTATTGCGACTCCACCATGTCGTCGTACGTGTACTTCGGAAATTTTGCACGTAAGCCGTCGCTGGGTTTACTCGACGCACCGTGGCCAATACCGTCCGGCAAGATTATGAAATACTTGCTGCTATCAAGCAGCTTTCCGGCCGCAAATAGTTCACCGGCGTAATTTTTGTTTAAGAAGCTCGTACCCGCGCCACCAGTGCCATGCAATACCATCACTGCATTGCGAACAATGCCTTTCGCATCTTTGCGTGGAGAGCCGAGTGTCGTGTAATGCAGCCGAAGTTCTGGCAACACTTCTCCGGTGGTAAATCGAAAGTTTTTGATGACGTAATCACCAGGCTTGCCTGCGCTCGCCCACGTACTCGCCGCCGTTTGCGAACGGAGCACAGGAGCGACAGCCGTTGCTGTCATGAGGAGCATCGCCGCGTATCGGCCGAGCTCATATATACGATTGAGAGAAACCATAAATGAAATGTACTGTAGAACTGCACGAGTGCGGTTTGTTGGCACGTGATGTGCCTCATTCGAATGTGTCACAATTACCCTAGGAGAACAAACATGAGGCTGTTTCGAGCATTTTGCGGTGTCGCACTGTTGGTCGCCCCGCTGAGCGCGCAGGCGCAGAAAAGCGGCGACTCAGGAGCGATTGGATTTGGGTTGATGGGTGGCGGAACATTTCCTGTTGGCGACTACGATAAGGTCGCAAAAACGGGGTTCCATGCGGGCGGCTTTGTTGATTTCGGTCGGCGTGTGGGACCATTTGGTCTACGTGCCGACGTGTTGTATCACGGATTCGGTGATCGTAATCTCGTCACGTCGGGCTCAAGTTCAACACAGGTTACGATTTCGAACAAGTATAGTTTGGTCACGGGTACTTTGAATGCGGTGTTGGGCATTCCGCTGCAAGGCTCTCCCGTTCGGCCGTATCTCACGGGTGGAATTGGTGCGTACTACGTCAAGAACAGCCCGAAGTGCGCCGTCAGCTGTGGCGCTCTCCTGAACTATGGACAGGAGAGTTCGACCAAATTCGGATTCAACGGCGGCGGCGGCATTGAGTTTGGCATGGGTGGCACGGGCATTTTTCTCGAATCACGCTTTCATCATGTGATTAACGGCACACCGAAGTTTTCGTGCTTCGGTCAGAGCGGATGCAATCGTGCGGCGCTCCAGATCGTCCCGCTCAGCGTTGGCGTGCGTATTCAAATGTAGGTGTCGTTATCGCACGAACGCCTGCATGCCGTCGATGGGTAGCACAATTTCGACCGCGTGTGCTTCTATAGTGAGTTGCCCGTGCTGCGCAGCGATCAATCGCTGCGCCAGCACGAGCGATGCGTTCATTTCCGAACCAGCGGCTGGTGCCGGTGACATTGTGATGCGCGCGTGACTTTTATCCGCCGAAGATTTTAGCGTTAGCGCCCGCACATCGCTCGTCATTGCTGCCACTTCGGTTCCAACAATGGCGATGGCCTCTGCCAAGCGAGCGCGATCTGCCGCCACGCGCGGCAACACCGGTTCGAAGTCGATATCGATTCGCGCCCCGTGACGTTCGACCGCCGCCCGTAACATCGGTAATACGGCGCGCAGTACGTCGTTTACGGCAACGCGTTCGAGCAATACGGGAAGCGCGTCGCGATCTGCATCCGCAATCAGTGTCAGTCGGCGCAAGGTGACGTCCATGACCGCCCCGGCAGCGCGCGCATCAACCAGTAATTCTTCTTGATTTTCGTTCAACTCTCCGAATGGTGCATCCATCAAGATATGGAGTGGCAATCGAAGCTCGTCTAATTGCGCGCGTGCGTCACGTACGGTTGCAGCAATGATCGTTGCTTGCTGCCTGAATTTTGCTTCACTCGTCGCGACGACATCACGCCGTGCATCCTCCGCTGCCGCGAGCGCGATGCCGAGCTTGCCCACAACCTGTTCGATACGGCCAAGTTCGTCGTCTTCCGCCGGTTGAGCACTGTCGTGGCCAACATCTACACCACCGGCAAGCCGACGAATGCGCCGCGCCAGATATTGCGTGTTAAGCCAAGTCAAGATCAGCGACACGACGGCGAGCGCGGCAGCGCCAGCGAGCACGATACTCGGAATCGCACGACCCCGCTCGCCGTAGTAGGCTAATCCAACAACAAGCACAACGGCCAGTAACGCCGGCGCAACGCCAAGCGCGAGGCGTTGCCCAACGGACAGTCCCACGATTGGCCCTTGCCGTGGTGTTGTCATGAACGTGTGCCGACGCGGTCTCGCACACGAAATTCTGCAGGTAAGGAGCGATCGGCCGCGCCATCGTTCGCCGAGACGACGAGCACATCGAGGCCAGCGCGCATTTCGATGAGTCGCTCGACAACAGAGCCGCGCGTCAGTCGATGCCATCGCGAACGGCGAGTCTGCCCCATCACGGCGAGTGTCACTGCGCGCTCCGCAGCGAATTTGGCGAGGGCGGCAGAGACGTCATCACCTGTAAGCTTCACGACCTCTGCACCGAGTGACTGCGCGAGTTGAATATTGTCCACAAGTTTCCGCTGCACGGTCGCATCGATGCGGTCCGCTCGCTCCGCCGATGTTTGCACGTACACGCAATACCAGTCAGAGTTGAGACGCCCCGCGATGCGGCTGGCTTTGCGCAACAACAATCGCGAGAGAGGTGGATCGCTGGAAAGGCACACCATGAGGCGATCAACGGTGCGTGGCGTCGACGTGGACTCAACGCGTCGAACCGCACCCTCGCGCGCACGATCGACCGAGTTGGCCACTTCACGGAGCGCCAGCTCGCGTAATGAACTCAGATTTTCGTCGGTGAAGAAGTTCGCAAGCGCCGACTCGACTTTCTCAGCCTTATAGATCTTACCGTCTCTCAGTCGTTGACGAAGATCTTCGGCCGACAGGTCAACGTTGACAACTTGATCAGCCTGCGCGACAAGCCAATCGGGTACCGTTTCGCGTACAGTGACGGCGAGTTCGCGTTCGACAACGTCATTGAGCGATTCGAGATGCTGCACGTTGACAGCAGAAATGACATTGATGCCTTCGTCCAGCAATTGCAGCACGTCCTCCCATCGTTTTGCATGCCGGGAACCCGGCACATTGCTGTGCGCGAGCTCGTCCACTACCGCGACTTGCGGACGGCGCGCGATAATGGCGTCGACATCCATCTCTTCGAGAACGACGCCGCGATACTCAAACGTGCCGCGCGGCACGAGCTCGAGATCGAGTACTTGCCCGACGGTATCGACGCGATTGTGCGTCTCTACAAAACCGACCACCGCGTCGATACCACGACGGCGCAATTCATGCGCCTCTTGCAACATGCGATACGTTTTGCCGACACCAGCGGCGGAACCGATATACAGCTTGAGCTTGCCGCGCTCACGCTGCCGCACCAGCGCGAGAAATTTTGCGCCGTGATCGACTCCATTTGGAGTACCGCCTCCCACCGGCTGCGTCATGTCATATCAGCTAAAACGTGAGTGAGAGCGACGTCACAGCGACGGTGCTGCGCTTTAGCGGCGTACCCGTCCGGCCATTGGAGAAGAGTGCGTTTTTGTTGCCCCACCCGCGCACTTCCGTGCGCCATGCCACGCGCGCATACGGCGTGACATCAACGCCAAACGAACCACCGACGGCCTGCAATGCAGGGTTTGCGATTGTCTTCGTACCCGCGAGATATGATCCAGTGGCGATGATGACCTGATCCTTGTCGTCATAGCGCTCGACGCGCGCCACCAGTGCCATTTTTGGTGTGGCCTGTACGCGGGCGATCGCGGTCCAACCGTACCACGTTGATTGCCCGCTTGCACCCGCACCTCGTGACTGCGAACCCACATCGCCCTCGGCGAGCACTGACAGCTTGCTCATCGCCCGTTTGACGCCGAGCCCGTTGAAAACGCGGAGACGTGACGTGGCCTCGCTTGACACGAGATTGAAGTAACTGATGGTAGTGTTCGCGTCAGCCGCGTAGTCCAGCCGCAGTCCTGCGCCCTTACCGCTATTGTTTTCTGAGATGATCTGCCAGCCGTTTACGACGTCGAGTTGCGCTGTGAGTTTTGCGTTTGCCGTCCACGTAAACTTTACGCCGCTTTGGTAGTATGGCGTGTAGTCGGCGATCAGCGAGCGCGAGTACGTTGGGTTGTCACGCGACGCCCAAGATTCGGTGCCGACGTGCGAATAGAAAATGCCCGCGTCCACCCAGACGTTGTCCGCGAGCTTCACACCAACCACAGCTTCCTGCAGCATGCGGGCGAGACTCGGTCCGCTAATCGTACCTTTCGTTGGCTCGCCGGCGTAGTTGGACTGCACCGACGTGCCAGCTTGGAGCGCTAAGCGTCCGCGGTAGTGCGGCGCGTCGATTCTTGTTTCGACGTACGCAAGATTGACGTTGAATTCGTTGTGCCGCGACGGTTGCGTAGTGAATGGCGTCCCACCTGCGAATGAACGATCAAGCGAGGGCGGTCGGCCGAAATCCCATGCGAAGTAGCCATCAACGAAGGCACCGAATGTAATTTTCGGCGTGGTGTCTGTAGGCGCTTGGGTGGACGTTTGCGCGTGCATTGGCAGCGTAGCGGCGAATGCAAACGCGACAATTGATGCGGCAGTGATGCGATATGCGGAACGCGACATGATCGGGAGACTCGAGTGCAATGCGAGGACCATCAGCGTTTCGGGAACGCAGAGTCAATCGCGATATTGAGGAGCAAAACGTTGACGCGCGGCTCGCCGAACACGCCGAACTGGCGACCTTCGGTGTGCGCATCAACGAGTTGGCGAACTGCCGCAGAGTCTGCGCCGCGCGCATGGGACACGCGGTACACTTGGACTTGCGCGTTTGCCGGCGAGATGTGCGGGTCGAGTCCCGATGCGCTGGCAGTAACGAGGTCTGATGGAATAGCACCGCGTTTGACACCCATGAGCGCCACCGCGCTATCAGCCCGCACTTTGATCAGCGTGTCGGCCAACTTGGCGTCGGTCGGCCCTTTGTTCGTGCCGCCCGATGATGTGGCGTCGTACCCAGTTCCGGCGGCCGATGGACGCGAATGGAAATACTCGTCGCGCGTAAACGTTTGTCCGATGAGCGCACTACCCACCACTTTCCCGTTCACCGTCACGAGCGAGCCATTTGCTTGGCTCGGAAAGATGGTCTGTGCGAGTCCAGTGACGATGCCCGGATACACGACCCCGGTAAGGATGCACAGCACGAGCGTCAGCATCAGTGCTGGTTTAATTTGTCCGCGAAGCATAAGAAGTCCGTGTTGACGAAGTGCCGACTTAGACGAGCCGAAGTGCAACGAGCAGCAGATCGAGCGCTTTGATACCAACGAACGGCACGATGAGGCCACCAACGCCATACACGAGCAGGTTGCGCCGGAGCACCAGTGACGCAGCGGCTGGGCGATAGCGCACGCCACGCAATGCAAGCGGAATGAGTGCAACGATCACCAACGCGTTGAAGATCACCGACGCGAGAATTGCGCTCTCGGGTGAATGCAGCCGCATAATGTTGAGAGGCTCGAGCGGACCTTTCACACCATAAATGCTGATAAAGATCGCGGGGATGATGGCGAAATACTTGGCAACATCGTTTGCGATCGAAAACGTGGTGAGCGAGCCACGCGTCATCAGCAACTGTTTGCCGATCTCCACAATCTCGATGAGTTTCGTCGGATTCGAGTCGAGGTCGATCATGTTGCCCGCTTCCTTCGCGGCCTGCGTGCCCGTGTTCATCGCCACGCCAACGTCGGCCTGCGCCAGTGCAGGCGCATCATTGGTGCCATCACCAGTCATCGCTACGAGGCGACCACCAGCCTGCTCGCGCCTGATCAGTGCCATCTTGTCTTCGGGCTTCGCTTCTGCCAGAAAATCGTCGACGCCAGCTTCTTGCGCGATGGCGGCTGCCGTCAGCGGATTGTCACCCGTGATCATGACCGTGCGAATGCCCATCGCGCGAAGGCGGTCAAAGCGCTCGCGCATGCCGCCCTTCACAATGTCTTTCAGGTAGATGACGCCGAGTACGCGTGCACCGTTTGCATCGCGTTCGGCGACGACAAGCGGCGTTCCACCCTCCCGCGCAACCCGTTCCACGAGCGAGTCGAGATCTGTCAGTGCGGCGCCACCTTGCTCACGCACCCACCGCAGCACCGAGTCACCAGCGCCTTTCCGCACCTGTCGCCCGTCGGTGAGATTCACACCGCTCATACGTGTCGACGCACTGAACGGCACGAATTCCATACCGGCGTGGCCTTCACTATCAGCCATATCGCGACCACGCAACGCGAATTTGGATTTGGCTAACACAACTATACTGCGACCTTCCGGCGTTTCATCCGCAATGGATGACAGTTGCGCGCGGTCGGCAAGTGTCGCGTCGTCGACGCCGCGCACGGCCAGGAACTCCGACGCTTGCCGATTGCCGAGCGTGATGGTGCCGGTCTTGTCGAGGAGCAACGTGTTTACATCACCCGCTGCTTCAACGGCACGGCCACTCATCGCGATCACATTTTGCTGGATGAGGCGATCCATACCCGCAATGCCAATCGCGGAGAGCAACGCGCCAATCGTGGTGGGGATGAGACACACGAGCAGCGCGATGAGCACAGGGATCGTGACGGGCGACTGCGCATACATCGCAAATGGTTGCAGCGTCGCGACGGCGAGCACGAAGACGATGGTCAACCCCGAAAGGAGGATCGTCAGCGCGACTTCGTTTGGCGTTTTCTGTCGCGACGCACCCTCAACCAACGCAATCATGCGATCGATAAACGTCTCGCCCGGATTGGCGGTGATGCGGATGACGAGGTAGTCCGACTGCACGCGCGTACCGCCCGTGACGGCCGAGCGATCGCCTCCACTTTCGCGCACAACGGGTGCGCTTTCGCCAGTGATCGCACTTTCGTCGACGGATGCCACTCCTTCGACTACTTCGCCGTCTCCCGGAATGACATCACCGGGAAGACAGAGCACGTAATCATCGCGACGCAACGACGGCGCGCCCACTTCCGTGACCGGCGCGCTGTCCAGCCGCCCATGCAGCACGGTGCCAGTGGGCAGTTTTCGCGCGGACGATTGCGTACGACTTTTGCGCAGCGAATCGGCCTGCGCTTTGCCCCGACCTTCCGCCATCGCTTCCGCGAAGTTGGCAAAGAGGACCGTGAACCACAGCCAGATCGCGAGTTGCGCGAGAAACCCGATGCCGCTTTTCCCTGCGTACACATCACGCACGAGGGCGATGGTCGTGTACACCGACCCAAGCAGTACCACAAACATTACAGGGTTTCGCACCATCAAACGCGGGTGAAGCTTGCGAAACGCGTCAACGATCGCGCGTCGAACGATATCACCTGCAAACACGGGCCGACGATTGCTCGCCGAGCGCGATGCAGCGTTGCCAGAAGGATTGTTCATGCTAGTACAGCGCTCCCGAGCCCATCAGGAAATGCTCGACGATTGGGCCGAGCGCAAGTGCGGGGAAGAAGGTGAGTGCACCGACAATGAGCACGACCCCAATGAGCAATGCTGAAAACAGCGCGCCACTGACGGGGAACGTGCCACTTGAAGCGGGTACCACTCGCTTCTCAGCGAGAAAGCCAGCGAGCGCCAGCACGGGTACGATGAGCGCAAAACGGCCAATCAACATCGCCACACCAAACAGTGTGTTGTACCAGTACGTGCCCCCGGTGAGGCCGGCGAACGCCGAACCATTGTTGGCCGTGGTCGACGAGAACGCGTAGAGAATTTCGGTTAATCCGTGCGGGCCGCTGTTGTTTAATCCCGCAAGCCCGGTCGGTGCTGCGACACTGACCGCCGTAAAGATCAGGATCGACGCCGCTGCCGCGAGGACATACAGCATGACCATTTGCACTTCGCGCGCTTGAATTTTTTTCCCGAGGTATTCCGGCGTGCGTCCGACCATCAACCCCGCGATGAAGACTGTGAGCACCACGAAGATCAGCATGCTATACAGTCCGGCACCGACACCGCCGAAGACGACTTCACCGAGCTGCATGTTGACGACAGGCACGAGTCCACCAACTGGTGTGAACGAATCGTGCATCGCGTTCACGGCACCGCACGATGCATCGGTGGTGACAACGCTAAAAAGCGCGGAGTTCACGATGCCAAACCGCACCTCCTTGCCCTCCATGTTGCCGCCTGGATTGACCGCTGTGGTCGTGACGTCGATACCGTGGGCCGCATGAATAGGATTGCCGCGTGCTTCAGCCCAATACGTTGCCGTCACGCCACCGAAAAAGAGCAGAAACATCGCCGCCCAGACCGACCAGCCGTGCTTCAGGTTGCCGGTCATGCGCCCTAACATGTACACGAGCGCCGATGGGATCAGGAAGATCGTGATCATCGCCCAAAAATTGGACCACGGCGTTGGATTTTCGAATGGATGCGCAGAGTTCGCGTTGAAAAATCCACCACCATTCGTGCCAAGCTGCTTGATAATTTCCTGACTCGCGACCGGACCCATCGCGATGGTCTGCTTTGCGCCCTCGAGGGTCGTAATATTGAGCGACGGCGTAAAGTTTTGGATTACGCCCTGCTGCACGAAAATGAGCGAGAGCACGAGCGAGAGTGGTAGCAATACGTACAAAGTGCCGCGCGTGAGGTCGACCCAGAAGTTGCCGAGGCGACCGCGCGCCTCTTCACCGCGACGTGCAATACCACGGACTAACGCGACGGCAACCGCGAGTCCAACCGCCGCCGAGACAAAATTGTGAAATGCCAATTGCGTCATCTGCGTGAAGTACGACATCGTCGACTCACCGCTATAACTCTGCCAATTGGTATTCGTCGTGAAGCTTACGGCGGTTTCAAACGCTTGCCGATCTGGCAAAGCCGCAAAGTGCTGCGGGTTGAGCGGCAACTTGTCTTGCAAGCGGAGCACGACGTACGTGAGCAGCAGCGACACGACACTGAACAGCAACAACGCCGCCAGATAACGCGTCCAATGCTGATCTTCGTCGTCTTGAACGCCGCACACGCGATAAATGCCGCGCTCGATCGGGCGCAACCAGCTCATACTGCCGTCAAACACGCGCACGAGATACACGCCGAGCGGTTTGGCGACGAGCAACATCGCCAAACAGAAGATCGCGATCTGGGTCCAACCGTTGGCTGTCATGTGTCGCGCCTCAAAACCGTTCGGGACGCAACAACGAATACGCGAGGTATCCGACTACGGCGACCGCAAGCAGCAGCGCAACCATCGAGTCGAGACTCACGGCACACGGTCCTCAGCGGCAACATCACCGGGAGTCCGCTTGCCGAGTGCGGCACAACCACGCACGTAGGCCAGCATCAGCGTGAAAAACAGCAACGTGCCCACGATGTAGGCAATATCCAGCACGAGAGACTCCTCCAAAGGGATCGAGACAACCTTGCGGAGTGGAGCATGTCGCTGTTGCCGTGAAGCGCGCACAAAGGGCGCGATAGCAGGAGATAAAGAAGATGTAAAGACGGATGGCGTGCGCTACGCCGAGATTCCGTTCCCTAGGTCCGCATCCACGGCGGGCAAAAGCAGCGTAAAGAGCGCGCCGCCACTTCTGCGGGCGCGGTATGTCAGAGAACCGCCCTGCGCTTCAGCGAGGCCTCGTGCAATGGAGAGCCCTAATCCGGTGCCGCGTACATCGGGTGGCATCCCCGCTGGTCGATAAAAGGCTTCGAAGATGCGTAGCTCTTCTCCAACTGGTACTCCCGGTCCGTCGTCAGCAACGGTGATACTGACCCGATCGGCAACACGTGTCGCCGTGACTTCGATACCTGCGGTAGTCGGTGCATATTTCGCGGCGTTTTCGAGCAAGTTCACGACGATGCGGAGTGTTTGCGAAAAATCGAAACGCGCGATGAGTACGTCATCAGACAATGAGACCGCGACGGCGTGCCCATGAAGCGGACCTTGCGCGCGCAGCAGCGCTGCTCCGATCAATTCGTCCACTGTATTCACGGCCGCTTGCGGTCGCACAGCGCCCGCGTGAATACGCGACAGTTCGAGCAGGTCGCCGACCAATGCGTCTAGGCGATCGGCCTCTGCTTCGATGATGGTTGCGCGCAATGGCGCACCTCCGTTTGCTATCTCGTGCGCGATGCCTTTGATCGTGGTGAGCGGCGTGCGCAAATCATGCGACACCGCCATAAGCAACGCATTGCGCAATGCTTCAACCTCCCGCTCCGCTTCTGCGCGCTCGATCGTGCGTTCGAGCCGCAGGCGTTCGACGCCGAGCGCGGCATAGTAGGACAATGCGTCGAGGAGTCGTGCGCGGTCGGACGAGAGCGTCAACCCATCGCGCGATGCCACCCGTAACACGCCGACAGGATGACCGCGCACTCGTAGCGTGCGATACAATGTCCGAACGGTGAGGGCATCTTTGATGTCGGGTTCAAGGCGCGTTGTTCCATCCAACAATTCGACTGCGATCTCTGCACGTCCAACAAACCAATTTACAAAACTTGTCGCGGTAACATCGTCAATCGCTGGGTGTGGCGTACGGGGCACATACGCGGCACGCAAAACGACGTGATTGAGCTCACGTCGAAACAACTCACATTCGTCGGCATCGAGCGCGTCGCGGATGACTACCGCCATGGCATCAAGTGCAGCGGATGCACCGGGTGCACTCAACGTTTCCGCCCCGAGCGTTGCAAGACGATCCACCTCCTCAGCGCGGCGGATCGCGGTTTCCGCTGTGGCTTTGGCGCGATACAGCAACTGCGCGGCGATCACACTGGTCAGTAGAAATGCCGCGAGCACCAACCAATCCAACGGATCGTTGATGACGAGCGTGTAGTATGGGGGAAGAAATAAATAGTTAAACGCGACGAAGGCAGCGCCGGCGACCGTCAGCCCTAAGGTACGGCCGCCAGCCGAACTCGCGCCGAGTACGACGAGGAGATACACCAGCGCCACGTGCGCCTTGTCGAGTCGCGCGCGAAAGAGCAATAGCGCGCATGTCGCAACAATGAGTGCGGCGATCCATTTCAGCCACATCGTCTGCGCACGCTTTGACCAGTGCGGGCGGATCACGAAGCGCGCGCGCTGTCGGGTTCGAAACGATACCCGACACCCGGTTCTGTTTGAATAAATCGCGGTCGCACCGGATCACGTTCAATTTTTCGACGCAAGTGTCCGACGTACACGCGCAAGTACTGTTGCGCATCGCCTTCGACATTGCCCCACACCGCCGCGAAGAGTTGTCGATGCGTCAGCGTTTGTCGTGGATGCAGGGCAAGCGTTCGCAGGAGCGCGAATTCTGTGGGGGTCAAGTGCACAAGCACGCCGTCGCGCTCCACTCGGCGGCGTTGCAGGTCGAGTTGCACCTCACCAAACGACACGACCGCTGGTGTGGCCGACGTTGCACTTGCGGTGCGTGCGCGTCGGAGCTGCGCACGTGCTCGGGCAACAAACTCCAATGTTGAGAATGGTTTCGTGACAAAGTCGTCCGCGCCGGCATCGAGCAACGCGGCCTTTTCGGTATCTTGATGCCGCGCGGAGAGCACGAGAATGGGAGCAGTCGACCAGCGCCGAATTTCGCGACACACTTCAAGTCCGGATCGATCAGGCAACCCCAGATCGAGAATGATCAACGCCGGATGCTCTGCCGCCGCGCGATCAATACCTTCGCTCGCCGTCGCTGCGTCAACGACACGCACGGTGACGCCCGGCGCGTCATCACCGAGTAGCGCAGCGGCTGTAAGGGCATTGTGCACGAGTCGACGAATCTGCGGCTCATCATCAATGATGAGGACCGTGAGCGTTCCGTCGGTGGCGGGCGAAGCATTGGACACGTCGGAACGTTACGTGGACGGTGCTCGCGGTGGCACCCATTCGCGCCGCTCGATCAAAGTCGAGCTCTCGATTTTCACGGCTTTTTTGTGCATTTCCGGTCCGTACGACGTGCCGCAGCTCTGGGCGTACTCGCATCTTTTACGTTCTTCGGCCTCCGCATATGCGACTCCCAGTGTCAGACGATCCCGTCCCCGAATCAGTACGACAATTTCTCGAAACAGTCGTGCGTTGGCCGGCCGAACGTTGGCCGCGCGTCTTTTCACGTTCGGACGTTCCCGCGGTGGCCTCGCGACGAGCGGTCGCCCTCGTGCTGCGCGATACGATTCTCGCGGTCCATAACTTGAGGTATTCCGCGTGGTTTGTTCGTGATGCGGCGCGAACGGTGGCAGAAATGTTGCCGACAACGATGTCTCCGGAATCGCGTGCGACGACCACACAACTTTTGATAGACGCTTCGCTCGCGTTATTGGCACGGCCACAACTGCCAGCGAGAGATCTGGCGTCGCTCCTCTCGCCGTTTCTCCCGCTGTACATTGTTGAGGTGTAAGCGCCGACTCCCTTGGCCACCGATATGCCCGACGAACCAACTGCTTTCCCAGCGCACGGCATTCGTCCGTCGCGCTATCGTTTGCCTGAGGCGACTCGCCTCGGACAAGTGCAGCTACAAATCGCAGATCTCGCGCGATCCGTTGCCTACTATCGCGATGTGATCGGACTACGGGTGTTGTCGGAGCGCACTGGGTCAGCAACGATGGCCGCGCACGACGACGCGCATGCATTGCTCGATCTCGTGGAACTCAAGGGCGCCGCACCGGTGCCGCCGCGGGGAAGACTCGGATTATATCACGTGGCAATTTTGCTACCCGATCGTGCGGCGCTCGGACGGTTTGTCACCCACCTCGCGGGCATCAACGAACGGGCCGGCATGTCTGATCACTTGGTGAGTGAAGCGCTCTACCTCACGGACCCTGATGGACTTGGTCTGGAGATTTACGCTGATCGCCCGCGTGCGATGTGGCAGGCGCGCGACCGACAGTTGGCAATGACCACAGAACCGCTCGATGTAACCGCCGTGGTAGAGTCTGCGCACGGCGTCCCGTGGACGGGTGCACCAGCTGCTACCACGATTGGTCACGTACACTTGCACGTTGGCGATCTGGCGCAAGGTGCGACGTTTTATCATGACGGGTTGGGATTTGACAAGACCGTTTGGGAATATCCCGGCGCGCTCTTTCTCGCGGCGGGCGGATATCACCATCACGTTGGAACCAACACGTGGGCGCGCAACGCTGAGTCAGCACGCGCAAATGAAGCGCGCTTGCTCGAGTGGGAGATCCTCGTGCCCGATGCATCCGATGTTCAGGCGTTGCAGGACAACTTGACCGTTGGCGGCATCGCTGCAACCCGTGCGGAAACATCGTTACTCACGCAGGATCCATGGGGCACGCGCGTTCGTGTTCGCGCGTCATTGCCGTAATACGGCGGGAGTTGTTATGAAACGGATTCGTATGTGCGTGATGGCTGTGGTTTGGGCGTGTACTCTTGCTCCAGCAGCGCTGCGCGCGCAGCGGTCCGGGAGTTTCTCGACGATGCCGTCATTGCCTTGGCCACCAGTCGCCACTTTTTCGATTCTTGGCTACGACCCGGCGACTGGTGAAGTTGGTGGTGCTGTGCAGTCGCGTGTGTTTTCTGTCGGCAACGGCGTGTTATGGGCTGAAGCTGGCGTTGGCGCCGCCGCGACGCAGGCCATTGTTGACGTCAGCTACGGTCCGCAGGCCATCGCGTTATTGCGCAAAGGTGTGAAGCCTGTGGATGTGATCAAGCAAGTGTGGGAAGGCGATCCCGATCCGCGACCCGTGGACTGGACAAAGTTTGGTCGGCAATTTGCCGTGATTGATGCGCAGGGCAATGTTGCGGCGTACACTGGCCCGAAGGCCACGGAATGGGCGGGCGATAAGCAAGGCAAGTATTGCACAGCGCAAGGCAATATTCTTGCGAGTCCGGATGTGGTAAGCTCGATGGTAAAGGCGTTCGAGGAAACACCGGGCCATTTATCTGTTCGCTTACTCGCCGCATTGGAGGCTGGGCAGATGGCCGGTGGCGATAAACGCGGCATGCAATCGGCAGCGATGCTGATCGTGAAAAAAGATGCGGGCGTGTGGCTGCACAACGATGTGGTCGTGCGCTTGCAAGTCGATGACAACCCGGAGCCGATCAAGGAGCTGCGTCGTCTTGTCGAGAAAGGTGCGCCGCAACGTCGCGCGCGATGAGCGCTGTGACGACACCGGAAACCATGCGCCAACTGCTGGTGCGACGCGACGACATCCACCGCGCGAGCGTTGTGACATCGCCATTGCCGAGTGCGGCGTCATTGGCGGAGGGCCAAGTCCTGCTCCGTGTTGATCGTTTCGGATTCTCCGCGAACAACATCACGTACGTCGCGCTCGGCGATCAGATGCACTACTGGAATTTTTTCCCCGCGACCGATGGATGGGGATGCATTCCCGTGTGGGGCTTTGCCGACGTTGTCGCGTCGCGACGGAACGACATGCCGATTGGTGAGCGATTTTTTGGCTATTGGCCGATGGCCTCGCACGCCATCGTGCAACCGGGCCATGTGTCGTCGCATGGGTTCACGGATGCATCGCCACACCGGGTGTCGTTACCGGCGGTGTACAATCAGTATCAGCGCACCGCCGGTGATCTTTCGTACGACGCCACAACTGAAGATGCGTACATGATTTTACGACCGCTGTTCGTGACGTCATTCATGCTGGATGATTTTTTGGCGGACGCACGGTGGTTTGGTGCCGAAGAGATTCTTATTTCGAGTGCGTCGAGTAAGACGGCGTACGCGCTCGCATTTCTACTCTCACAGCACGCGAAGCAACGCCCGCAGATGGTTGGGCTCACATCACGCGCGAATCTCGCGTTCGTCGAAGGCCTCGGGTGCTATGACCGTGTCATCGCGTATGACGACGTGACGTCGTTGCCCGTAACCGGGCCCGTTGTGTATGCCGATTTCTCGGGAAACGCCGCGTTGCGCGCGGCGATACATCATCACTTCGGTACAAAGGTCGCCTACAGTGCGGCGGTCGGGTTGACGCATTGGGAAACGTTGGCGCCTGCGGGCGATTTGCCGGGCGCTAAGCCAACATTGTTTTTCGCGCCGACGCAGATCAAACGGCGCGCGGTGGAGTGGGGGCCAGGCGGCATTGAACAAAGGGCGGGCGACGCGTGGCGGGCGTTTTTGGTGCCGTTGCAGTCGTGGATGACCATTTCACGCCTGCATGGTGGTGATGCCGCACTCGCGTTGTACCATTCGATGTTGAACGGTAACGCCACACCTGATTGCGGCTACGTTATCCAGCTCTGACTGGTTTATGGTGCGCGTGGGCGCCTTGTCTCCATGGCAAGCGCGACAATGTGATCTACGACCACACCGGCGCGCTCTTCGTTCAGCATCGCGCCCGCTGCGCGCACGGTGTCCACACGAAAATTGGACACATGTGCGGTGAGCATCGCGATCTGCGGGGTCGTTGGTCGATCTGATGTAGGCTTGTCGCCAATGAGCAAGCGAACGGGGACGCGAATGTGCGGCAGCCGATCCACGATCAGCTCGGACTCGCTCGCATCGTTCATGCCGCGTAACGCGCGGAGTGAGCCACGCAAATCATGCTCGTAGGGCGCGAGATATGCAGCCATCACATCGGCCGTGCACCACTGCGTATCCGCACTGTGCTCACGCATCGCCGACGAAAACTTACGCCGCGCAAAGGCGCGCCCAATCGGCGTATCAATAAGTATCGAAAATGCGAGTGCGAGGCGGACTCCGCTCGTGGCTTGTCGATCCACCGGTCCACCCGCAATCGACAGGAGCGCATGCACCCGCGCGGTATCGTGAGATGCCAGCCGATACGCGATGCTCGCACTCGTTCCCTGCCCCACTAACACCACATGACGCAACGCCAGCGAATCCAACACGATGACGATGCGACGCGCCTGAGCCGTCAGCGAATAGTCGGCCATGCCGGGTCGTGCGGACACACCCATGCCCAAGGCATCGATGACCGCAACCGAATAGCCACGCGCCAGCAACCCACCGGTAATGTGTCGCATCGAGAACACTGAACCAATTTGACTCGGCAGCAGAACAATCGTCGGTCGCGACGTGGCGTTCGAGGGCGACGCGTTCGTTCGGTCCGGTGCAAATATGGTGACGGCCAATGTCTCTGCACGGGCGACCACAATCCGTCGCGCCTGCGTGTCAACGTCATGGTTGCGCACGGAGTGCATCGGCGCCGTGATCGCGAGGACCGTGGCCAGTGTGGCAGCGAATGGATGCATGATGTAGTGGAGGACGGAGTGACTTCATGCGAAGTTTATCGACGTGCGTACGGAGTGGGCCAGCGCAATGAGCCCCCGCCACGTATTGGACGTGACCCGACCGTAGCATCACCTCGCACTTCCGGACATGCATACCTCGTCGTCCCCGAACGTCGGCACCGCGTCCGTATTGCCGTTTGAAGCCGCTGCCGACCTGGCCAAACGCCTCGACGCTGAAGTGGGACGTGTCATCATTGGCCAAGCACAAGTTCGGCGAGAAGTGCTCATCTGCCTATTTGCCGGAGGCCACTGTTTGTTGCGTGGAGTGCCCGGGTTGGCCAAAACATTGCTCATTAAAACGCTTGCCGACGCCGTACAGCTCACGTTTAGTCGTATCCAGTTTACGCCTGATCTGATGCCGTCCGATATCCTCGGCACCGAAGTTATTGAGGAAGATGTCAGCACCGGCAAACGGCATGTGCGGTTTATCCCGGGTCCAGTGTTTGCCAACATTATTCTCGCGGATGAAATTAATCGCACGCCACCACGCACTCAGGCGGCGCTGCTCGAGGCGATGCAGGAGTATCAGGTGACCGTGGGTGGCGTGCGCTACCCCTTGGAGCGACCGCTGTTTGTTTTGGCAACAGAAAACCCGATCGAACAAGAGGGCACGCATCCACTCCCGGAAGCGCAGCTTGACCGTTTTATGTTCAATATTGTAATGGACTATCCCACCGTCGACGATGAACGACGCATTTTAACCGACACCACAACTGGCGCCGAGCGCGCCGCACAGCATACGTCAACCGGTGCCGAACTCGATGCGGTGCGTATGCTTGTGCGAGATCTGCCGGCTGCAGCCAATGTTGTGGACTATGCATTGCGATTAATTCGCGCGACCCGTCCAGGCGACGCGACCTCGCCAGCCTCCGTGCGCGAGTGGGTGCGTTGGGGCGTGGGGCCGCGCGCAGGACAATCATTGATCCTAGGCGCCAAGGCGGCTGCGTTACTTGACGGGCGCACCGTTCCATCCCTCGACGACGTCACGAGTATTGCACTTCCCGTATTGCGACATCGTCTACTCGTGAATTTTCAGGCGGAAGCTGACGGCATCACGCCCGATCACGTCATTGCCCGCCTGCTCGACGCGGTGAAACCGTGACGGAGCCGTGCGCGCCGCGACCGTCGTGATGTCCGCCCTCTCGCCAACCGTTGTCGCAGCCATTGATGATCTCGAACTCGCGGCACGCCTTGTCGTTGAGGGACTGCGCGTTGGCGGACATCGCAGTCCGTTCCACGGGTATAGCGAGGAGTTTCAACAGTATCGCCCGTATCGTGTTGGCGATGACCTGAAATATCTCGACTGGAAAGTTTTTGCGCGGAGTGATCGGTTGTATACGCGCCAGTTTCGCGAAACGACCAATGTGTCGGTGATGATCGTGCTCGACACCAGCGCGTCAATGGCATTCCCAGCCAACGGCGTTTCGAAGTTTCGATACGCCTGTATCATTGCGGCATCGCTCGCGTATCTCGTGTCACAGCAGGGAAACGCCGTTGGGCTCATGACAATGACCGGGGAGAAGTTTGGATTTCTCCCTGCGCGCGGAGGCCGCCCGCACCTCCGTTCAGTTATTGCGCATATTGATCGGCTGACCACCGGTGGTGCATGGCGCCCGGCGCGTGTGATTGCACGTGCGGCTGAGCTACTGCAGCGACGTGGTGTTGTTGTCACCATCTCGGATTTCTACGATGATGAAGAAACAACGCAACGCGAACTCCGACGTGTGGTGCAGCGAGGGCACGACGTTGCCATGCTGCAGTTGGTCTCGCCCGATGAAGTAACGTTTCCGTACACGGGCAACGTCGAGTTTCACGATCTCGAATCGGGGGGGCGGCAACTCGTCGATGCAACTGTGGCCGAGCGCGGGTATCGCACAGCAGTCGCGAAGTTTCTGGAACGCTGCCGCAGTCAGGCCCAACGCGACAACATCGATTATGCACGCATTACAACCGATGCCCCTCCGGCACGCGCGTTACGCGACTATCTCTTGCGACGCGCGACCAAGCATCACGCGGTGCAAACACACGCCAACGCGAACGCGGACACTCGCGCGTGATCTGGCAAAACCCGTTGGCGTGGTTCGGGTCCCTGTTCCTCGCGGTGCCGATTCTTCTGCATATGCTGGGTCGCCATCGATCGCGTGTACAGGAGTTTCCCTCGTTACGATTTCTCACAACAACTCGGCTCCTGCCAGCGCGGCGCACGCGAATCAGCGATTGGTTGGTGCTCGCGTCGCGCACGCTCACGTTGTTGCTGGCCGTACTGGCACTCGCGCAACCGCTGCTGTTGACACATGATCGCGAGCGTGCGGCGAGTCGTACGTTAGCACGCGCGATTATACTCGATACCAGCGCTAGTATGTTGCGCGGTTCCACCAACGGAGAGCGAGGCATTGTGCTGGCGCGACGCGAGGCGCGGGCGCTTGCGCAGGGAGCGCAGACAAGCGTCGTTATCGAGACCGCTTCGCCAGCGCTCGCAGTGCGCGGGGCGATTGCGTGGCTCAACACCCAGCCATCGCGCGCCGAGCTTGCGGTGGTGTCCGACTTTCAAATCGGAACGCTCGACAAGGCTGATCTTGCGGACATCCCCACGTCCGTCGGCATTCGCTTGCGACCGACTCCTGTTGCCGTTGGTGACTCCGTATTCACATCGACTGCGCCGTTCGGAGCCGACGCACTTATCACACGCACAACCATTACGTCGGATCAGACAAGTGTTGACTGGCGACGTACGGCGACGGTTGATAGTGGTCCACGTGCGCACGTGGAGATACTTGTCGGAACGAAGGACAGCGTCGCGCTAGACGTCGTTCGGCGCGCCACGGTGACGCTGGGTGGGGCAACGATGCCTGCGTCGCGTGACGTGATCGCATTAGTGTATCCGGCACACGCAGCGCGCCGCGCGTTATTGCTGGGCGCGCACCCGCTGCACGCGCCGTGGATGACGCATGTTATCGCGCAGTTACTCACTGATTCATTGCTGTTGGCCACCGTCACAGATGTCGCGGTTGCGACTGATAGCATCACGACGGCACACGCAGCCGTCACCGTCGTCATGCGGAACGCCGCTGGAGGCGCGGTGTTGCTGGCTGCGGGTGATTCTATTGATGGGCACAATCGATTACTGCTTTTCACACAGTTTGAACTCGCGAGTCTCACATCACCTGCGCTGCTCCATGCGATTGAGCACGCAGTATCGAATGCGACGCCGCTTCGTGAGTACGACCCAGCGCGCGTGACGGCCGACTCGCTCCGGAAGTGGGAGCGCGCTCCGGCAAACATCACGCGACCTCGCGTGACAAATGCGTGGGTTGCACCACCGACGGAATCCGATGGACGCTGGGTGTGGCTCGCCGTACTGATGATGCTCGGCGTCGAGAGTTGGCTGCGCCGATCACGCCCCAACGCGAGCCGCGATGTCATCGCCTGACACCACCACGTTGCGCGTGTTTCTTGCGCGCGTTCAAACGCGCGTCGTCGTGCGTTGTGCAATGCAGGGGGCGGCGGCCGGTTTCGCATGTGTAGGTGTGCTGGAATTAACGGTATTTCGCTCGCACGTCATCAACATCGCGCTGCGGGTGGGAATCGCCCTGGTGTGCGTCGTGATCGGCGCCCTCGCTCGACTCGCATTTGTAGTGCGAACTCGGCAAGAAATCGCGCGCATGATCGAGCGTGCGGTACCGCATTGCCGAAATGTGCTCGTCACGGCCGAAGAGTTGCTCGATTCTTCCGACCGCGTAAAACCAAATGTGAGCGCGCTCGTGCAGCAGCACGCCGCGCGTATCGTGAATTTGCTGACGCTGTCCGAGTTGCTGCCGATGCGTCCATCGCTGATCGCCTTCGGTACCGCGATCGTGCTGTGGCTTACGGCTCTGTTATTACCATCTTCCGTACAGGAATTCCCCGCTGCTGTCCGCAGGAATGCTGTGGTTACGCCATCCGTTCGCACGGTCCGCGTGGTCATCACCCCGCCCGCATATAGCGCGTTGCCACCAGTCTCGACGCGTGACCCGATGCGCATCGGCGCACTGGCTGGGAGCACGATCGCACTCACGGTGAGCGCTGACGCCGACCGCGTCACGGTGGAAACAGTGCGCGGTATGCAAACGCTCGTCCGTGGCGGATTGCGAGAATTCACGGGTAATTTTGTCGTCGACGTGGACGGATTCATTGCGATTGAGCCGACTCTCGCGGGGGACGCGCGCGGAGTAAAGCGACTTATTGGCGTATCGGTTGCGCCCGACCGCGCGCCGCATGTCCGCGTCAGCGCGCCAGGGCACGATATGCGATTCCCCGACGCCAATCGCACCCTTGCACTGTCGGCGAACGCGGACGACGATCTGGGTCTCGCATCGCTTCGTATGCGATATACGAAGGTGTCGGGGTCGGGCGAACGCTTTACGTTCACCGATGGCGAGATTCCGCTCGACGTGGCACGTCGCGACAATCGCACGTGGACCGCACGCGGAACACTAGCACTTGACGCCCTCGGATTGTCGCCGGGAGACATGGTAGTGTACCGCGCAATCGCTGCGGATAGGCGTCCCGGTGCAACACCGATAGAGTCAGACTCCTACATCGCGGAAATCACGGCTTCCGGCGCCGTCGCTGCCTCGGGCTTTGCCATTGACAATGATCAGGATCGTTACGCGCTCAGTGAGCAGATGGTGATCCTGAAAACGCAGCGGCTCCTCGCACGACGCACGACAATCAGCGCAGAAGCATTTGCAGCAGACGCCGCAGACATCGCGACGGAACAGCGTCGCGTGCGCGCAGAGTTTGTGTTCATGATGGGCGGTGAGATGGCAGAAGAGATTGCGTCGGACGCGAGCATGGCCGAACTCGACGAAACGCAGGAGGCGGAATCGGAAGGCGACCTCGCGGCGGGTCGTATGGCCAACCAAGGGCGCATTGCGCTGTTACGTGCCATCCGGAGCATGAGCCGCGCGTCGACGGCGCTCACCACAGCAGACGCTGCAAACGCACTCGGTTACGAGAAGGATGCGCTGATGCAAATTGAGCGCGCGTTCTCACGGACACGCATCATTCTGCGCGCGTTGACTGAGCGAGAGCGGCTTGACATGACGCGTCGACTCACCGGCGTGCTCACAACGGTCACGCGCGACGTGCGCCAACAGCGCGCACCGGAGCCGAGTGCACGAGTAGTGGCGTTGCGTTCGGCGCTGGCCGGTATTGCAGGAATTGCCAATGCAGCGACGCTTGCGTTTGATGCAGCCGCACGAGCGTCTGCGCTCGCGCAGCGTGTGTTGCAAATCGATGCGTCGTCCAAGCCACTGCAAGAGGTAGCGACTCGTCTGACCGAGGCTAGTAATGAAATTTCGCGTGGTCGTGCAACTTCGGCGAACGCATTACTCGATAGCGCCGCGCTCGGTCTCGGGGTGGTGTTACGCCGTGATATTTTCAGTGCACCGTCCGCTCCACGTTCGCTTCAACTGCACGCGTTGGACGGCCAGCTGGTCGAGGCGCGGAAGCGCGTGCCACAATAGCGATGATTGAACGCGTATTGCGGCTCACAGCGCTACTCATTGGCCTGTTGGCATTCCTTGACCCTGCGATTACGTCCGATCGCGCCGGTAAGCCGGACGTTGCGCTCGTGTCATCATTCAGTGACGCGCGAGGACATGACGAGCTGATGATTCGCACAGAGCGCGCCCTGGCAAAGAATTTTGCCGTGCTGCGTGCGCCGTTCGCGCGCGCTGCGGCCACCGTGGTCGTGGGCGATCGCCTACCATCGCGGACGGGAACGCTCGCCTTGCCGCTTTTCGCGGTATTGCCTGACCAAATGGACGCAGTTGTTCGAATCGAGGCGGTGCGTGCACCGCGCACGTCGTCGAGTGAATCGCGCTTACCTATTGCGGTAGTGTTGCATACGCGTGCGCGTGGCCGTGTGCTCACCGTCACTCTGCGCCAAGGCGCGCTGGTAGTGGATCGTGTGGTCGACACGCTGACGACTACGAACTCGACGCGCGAAGTCGTGCTCTCGTACATGCCAACCGCCGTTGGAACGACGGTGCTCTCCGTGGTCGCTGATGTTGGTGACACGTTACACATGGCGACTACGAGCGTTGTCGTTGATATTCGCGACACGCGGTGGTCCGTCTTAGCGTTCGATGCGAGGCCGTCGTGGACGTCGACATTTGTTCGGCGCGCCATTGCGCGTGATCGAAGATTTGCAGTGAGTAGCCGCGTTGTAACGTCGCGAAACATCAGCACCGACGCAGGTAACCCACCGCGCGCGTTTGATGACATTGCGGCACTACTGCGGTTCGATGCCATTGTCATTGGCGCTCCGGAATCCCTGAGTGCGCGTGACATACAAGGACTGGAGCGATATCTCCGCCAACGGGGTGGCAGTGTCGTCCTACTGTTTGATCACAACACACTCGGCGCATACTCCACACTGCTCGGCAATATCGAGTGGAGCAAAAGCAGTAGTGCGACATCCCTTCCTGTAGTGCGATCACGTCGTACAGTCGGTGGCGACACCAGTGGTTTACGCGTCACCGAATTTATGTCACCAATGCAATTGCCCGAAGGGTCGCGTTCAATAGCAGATGTGCGAACTGGTGCCGACAGCGGCGTGTTACGTGCGCTCGTGTGGCGAACGGCCGTTGGTGCTGGACGAATCCTTGTCAGTGGCGCGCTCGACGCGTGGCGTTTCCGCGATCCGTTGGTTTCGGGATTTGATCGATTTTGGCAATCGGTTGTTGCAGAGGCGGCAGATGCGTCTCCGTCGGCGATCGAGATTCGCACGGTCACTCGGTCGACGACCCCCAACGAATGGATCGATCTGTCCGTTACGCTGCGTGAGGCCGCGTTGTCTGACGCTGCGGTTTGGTCGCATTCGGCACTTCCGTCTTCGCGTGCGTTTGCACGAGCATCTGTGTCTGCCCACATCACATCGCACGCGTTTCCTCGCGTTGCCGTTCGACTTTGGCCGGACGGATCGATCGGCGGGTTTCGTGGATCTTTCCGTGCACCTGGTGTGGTGGGTCACTATTACATCGCCGTTACTGCTGGTGACCTGCTCGATTCAGTGCCGATCGTTGTCGCGAGGGCGCCTGCAGTGGCGAGTGCTGAGCAACGCGAATTGCTGCGATCGATGGCGATTGCTGGTGGCGGTTTCGCGGTTGACGTAGCACAGTTGGATAGTGTGTCGTCCGCAATTCTTAGCGCCGCAGTGCCAGCGACGCGTGCTGAAACGTGGCATCCCATGCGATCCGCTTGGTGGCTCGTCCCCTTTGCACTGTTACTGAGCGCTGAGTGGTGGTTACGTCGCCGCCAAGGGCTCGCGTAAGCGCTGTGACCGCCGTGCTGTTCAATTTTTGGCAGCGATCGTCGTCCTTGTACCCTGTGCCGCCTATGTATACTCGAGAAGAAGCGAAGCGCATTACCGATAAGGTCATCAACATGGCGAAAGCCGACTCCGTCGAGGTGGTGCTCACGGGCGGTGAACGCTCCGGCACTCGCTGGGCCAATTCGTCGATTACGACGAACTTGGTGCAGTACGACCGTCAGCTCAACGTGACCGTGCGTGTGGGGCAAAAAACTGGCACGGCCAACACGCGTGACTTTAGCGACGCTGGTCTGCAGACGATGGTGGAGGACGCGGTGACTGCAGCGCAAGCGGCGCCAGACACGCCAACGTTTGCTGAGTTACTGGGCGCACAAGAATACGTACTCGTGGATGCGGCACTACCAGACATGGTCAACTTTGGGCCAGCGCAGCGTGCGCGCATGGTGCGCGACAGCATCGACATTGCCGAAAAAAAGGGTGTGCTTGGCGCCGGATATATACCAAAAATTGATCAGACCAACTGCACCGCAAATTCGAAGGGACTTTTCGCGTATTATCGCAATGTCGAAACGGGGTTCGTGTTGACGTGTCGCATGCCTGACGGTAGTGGCTCGGGTTGGTCTGGCACCACCGGCATCAAAGACATTCACATGATCGACGCAAAGGCGTTGACGGATGTTGCGGCAGCGAAAGCGCTGAAAAGTCGTAACGCGAAAGCGCTCGAACCAGGTCGGTACACCGTCATTCTAGAACCGCGTGCAAATGCGCGATTCCTTTCGTTGATGACAAACATCTTCAATGCACCAGGTGGCCGCGGTGGATTCCCCGGCGGCGGTGGTGGTGGTGGTGGACTGCCACCCGGTGTTGATCCAACAGTCGTTGGTGGACCTCCCGGCGGCGGTGGCGGTGGCGGCGGCGGCGCATTTGGTGGCGGCGCTGGCAATTTTCTCAAAGACAGGAAGGTCGGCGACAAAATTTTCAGCGATCTCTTTTCGCTCAAAAGTGACGTTGGCAATGCCGTGCTGCGTCAATCAACGATGCTCGGCGACAACAAACCTGCAAAAGCGGTCCAATGGGTGGAGAAAGGACTGCTACGTAATCTTGGCGCCGGTCAGCCTGCGAACGTCAACATGAGCCTCGTGCAAGAGGGCTCTGATCTGTCGGTCGAAGACATGATTAAACAGACGCGTCGTGGATTACTGGTCACCTTCTTTTGGTACATTCGCGGCGTGCCGGCCGAAGGACAACCGCTGTTGAACACGGGCATGACGCGCGACGGATTGTTTCTGATCGAGAACGGTGAAATTGTGTCACCCGTGCAGAATTTTCGCTGGAACATGAGCCCACTTGTTGGCTACAACAACCTTTCGCTCGTCGGCAAGCCGGTGCCGATGCATCTTGGCGAATCGTATGACGGCGGCAATGCGGCGCTCGTACCACCGGTGCGTATCGAAGAGTTTTATATGACCTCCGTCTCGCCGGCCGTTTGATGCCGCGTGTATTTCGCACAAATATTGCTAGGACACTCGCATGAGCCCAACACGTCGTGATTTTTTGAAGGGCGTCGGTGCCACCACGGCCGCTATGGCGTTCTACTCGCATGATCTCGTCGCAGAAATTGTTGCGACGTCGCCGCAAGGGCGCGTGCGCGATTCAAAATTCAAAGGCATGGCCGACATTGTGCTCGGCGAAGCGAAGTTGGCGGGCTGTACTTATGCCGATGTGCGCTTCACGATGACGTCGAGCGTGCCCGGTGGTATGGCCAACTTCCGTATTGATGCCACTGGTGCCGGTACCGGCGCTGGAGGCGCGCGTGGCGGTGGAGGCGGTGGAGCCGGGGGCCGTGGTGGTGGACGCGGAGGCCGCGGCGGTGTCGGCATTCCCACCGAAGCGGACCGTCAGGCCGGTGGATTTGGCGTACGCGTGATACACAGTGGAGTATGGGGTTTCGCGAGCAGCCCCATCGTGACGGAAGATGAGATACGCCGCGTGTCGCGTGTCGCCATCGAAGTGGCCAAGGCCAGCGCGATTGCGAAAAAACAGGATCTGCGGCTCGCGCCCGTTCCGCCGTACGTGGCGAACTACGTCACACCGATGAAGAAGCATCCAACATCAGTGTCTGCGACAGATAAACAGAATTGGGCACAAGCGATCGCCGACAAAGCGAGCGCCGTGAAGGGCGTGACTGGTGTGAACGTGTCCGCGAATCACGGCTACGAGTGGCGGTATTTCGCATCGAGCGTTGGTTCGTACATCGAACAGGAATTGTTTACCACTACGCCAACGCTGAGCGTGACAGCGAAAGTTGGCGACGTGACGAAGACGCGAAATTATCCCGGCGTCGCAGGCTGCGGCGGTTGGGAATTTGCCGAAGAGTCGGATTTGCTCGCGCAGGCCGAAAAAGTCGCGACCGATGCGGTGGAGATGTGCACGGCCAAGCCACTGGGCGGCAGCGGATTAAAGGATCTGATTCTTTCGCCGTCGCACGCAATGTTGACGATCCACGAGATTGTGGCGCACGCCACCGAAGTAGATCGCATTGTTGGTTACGAAGCGAACTACGCCGGCACGAGTTTTGTAAAATTGTCGGACGTCGGAAAGTTGAAGTACGGCTCGAAACACATGAACATCACGGCGGACAAAACAAGTTCGGGTTTGGGCACCGCCGGCTATGACGACGACGGCGTGAAGGGCATGAAGTGGCCACTCATTCGCGAAGGGATGCTGGTCGGCTTGCAGACGAATCGCGAAACGGCACATCTCGTTGGCGAAGATTTTAGCCGTGGCTGCACGTTTGGTAACTCGTGGCGTGACTATCCATTTCTGCGCATGCCCAACGTGCACCTTGAGCCTGGGCCAGCCAACTCACCAACGCGCGATGCTCTCATTGCCGATGTGAAAAACGGGGTGATGATCGATGGACGCGGTAGCTACTCCATTGACCAGCAGCGCTACAACGGTCAATTCGGCGGCCACATTTTTTGGGAAATTAAGAACGGAAAGATCACGCGCCAGTGTACCGACGTGACGTACAACGCGATCACAACCGATTTTTGGAAGAATCTCGACGGTATCACTGGACCGAACGAGTGGCAGATGCACGGAACCGGCGGCGATGCGAAGGGTCAGCCGACACAGACCAATAGCATTTCGCACGGCTCACCGTGGATGCTCATTCGCAAAATGATGGTGGGCGCCGCGTTCGACTAAGTGTTTGCTGTAGCTCTTCACCACACTTCAGGTCATCGCATACACGACGAGGTTCACCGCGAACTTCGTGTTATCCGATGACCTGAAGCGTTTATTGCGCCAGCTGTAGTCCCACTCGCACCCGTAGTCCTTGCTTGAATAGACAACACCGAGTCGACCGTTGCGTTCGATGCCCTGTAATGCATCGTGTACGATGTTGTCACCCCATCCGTTTAACTCGTGACTCGTTTGCGGCGGTCCGTCGGGAAATTTGAAGAACGCAGAGTACAACGGATGTCGATTTGAAATTTTCGCCATCACGTCGGTCCCAGTGCCAAACGCCCGTTGCATCTCCACCGCAAACGATCTGGCGTACAAGCCGTTCACGTCGTGATTACAATCGTCGGAAAAAAGCAGTCCGCCGTTTTCGACGTAACGCACGAGGCCTGCGCGTTCCCGCTCGCTAAAGCGCACGAGCTTGTGCCCCGTCATGAACAGAAATGGGAACGCTTGCAGTTCGGCCGAGTCTGCAGTGATGACGACTTCCTTCTGTTGTACCGGGATTTCGGTGTACTGCACGACTGCATCGAGTACGTTCGCGCACACTTTCGGATTGTAATCCCAGTCGCCAGAGTCGTAGCGCAACCGCGCGAACGCAAACTCGAAGGAGGGTAGCTTCGTGGCGACCGTTGCCGCTGCCAAGCTGAGAAGAAAGTTGCGACGGTCCATATTCGAAACCTAACAAGTGTCGTAGCCTTACCGCCAAACCCGCGCATCCTCCAACCCTAGCACCCACACCGAATACCCACGCAGGTGATAGTCGCTCACCAACTTTCGCTTTGCTGCAAATGCGCGCGCATCTTCCAACCACAAATGCTCAAATACGCCAGCGTTCTCCCACATGGCGAATGGCGCCTTTTGCGTGTCGTCCCAGCGCGCCTTTTGTCCATGTTGCACAAGAAGACTCTCGCCCTTTGAGAAACTGATGTCGCTACCGCTCATGCGTGGCCCGTTGCGCCATTCCCACGTGGGATACCAATAGTCCGAATAGCTCGGGATGCCGAGTGAGATTTTTTGTGGCGGTACGCCCAGCGACAATACGAAATCCAAACACGCTTTGATCCAGGGGAAACCGCCAACTGGACCCGCCGGAGATCCTCCGGTGTGTTGCGCATACGTCATGTACGACATGAAATCGAGCGTATCGGCCAACGCTTTGTAGTCGTAAACGCCGCGCCAGTTGTCGTAAATCCAACGATGGTACGACGTTGGTCCAGGATCGTCCGACGTCCGCGGTACGACCGCCGCCGACAACGTACACCCAGCATGATGTACGCTGTCCACCGACTCGCGGACGAACGATGTGAACGCATCACGATCGGAGACATGCACATTTTCAATGTCGAATTGAATGCCGTCGAGATGCTGATCCCGACAAAGTTCGGCCAAACTGTGTATCGCGTTTGTACGCGCTGACGACACAGTGAGCACACGATGCATTAGTGCTTGGTCAAATCCCGGATTCATCACGAGCGGCACCAGTTTCACACCACGGGCCCGCGCCGTTGTCACGACACGCGCGTCAAGCGAACCGTGAATTCCGCCCACGGTATCAAACCCAAACACTTGAGGCGACACGATGGAGATGCGCGACGCGTGGACCAGAAACGCTTGCGTACTCTGCTCGGAGGGCGTCGAATACCAGAGCGCCTCGATTGGTTGGGCGGAGACTGGCGGTGCGACGACCAGCGCGAACCAAACCGACCGATGCAGGCGAAATATCCTCACGCTTCCTTCCTTGGTGATGTGTTGCTGTGAAAACTACGTCGCGGTTGCGCACTTGCCGTTCTTGCGCGCTCGCTTTCTCTTCCAACTAGCCTCTAACCCCCCATGTGATGCGATTCGCCGTGCACCCGTTGTTTCACTCGTTCGTGCTTTCAGCCCTTGTCGCGACAACAGCTGTTGCGCAATCCATGCCTCGTGCCGTAGCTGCGCGAGGTGTGCAGGCCGCGCCGATCACGCTGCGCGCCGCCCGAATCCTCGACGGCTCCGGACACGTGCTCCAAAACGTGGACATTGTCATTGAAAACGGACGCATCGCTCGACTCACGCCATCGACGGGTCCGTTACCGCCCGGCGCCATAGATTTGCGCACGCGCACGGTCCTCCCAGGGCTCATCGATACCCACGTGCACCTCGGTTGGTATATCAACGACCAGGGTCGGCTCCACGCGACTGGAGACGGCGACACACCGGCCGTATCTTCGCTCAATCAAGCCGGCAACGCGTGGGCGACATTGCGCGCAGGTTTCACCACGGTGCAAAGTGTTGGCGAACCAGAAAACGGACCGTTGCGCGATGCCATTAATCGTGGGGTCATACCCGGTCCCCGCGTGCTCACCTCGCTCGGCTCACTGAACGAAACTACGAAGGGTGGATCTCCGGATTCCTTGCGCGCGAGTGTGCGACAATTTAAATCACGCGGCGCAGATCTGATCAAAATCTTTGCGTCGAAGTCCATTCGAGACGGCGGCGAAGCGACCATGACGGATGAACAACTCGCCGCCGCGTGCAGTGAGGCAAAATCCGTCGGACTGCGAACGTTAGTGCATGCGCATTCTGCGGAGTCCGTACAACGCGCGGCTCGCGCGGGGTGTACGCAGGTCGAACACGGTGTGTTTGCCGATAATGCGACGCGCGCACTGATGGTATCGCGTGGCACGTATTTCGATCCCCAATGCGGCCTCGTGTTTCACAATTACCTCGACAATAAACCATGGTTTGACGGCATCGGTAATTACAATGCCGTTGGGTTCGCGTCGATGGAAAAAGCGCTGCCGCTGGCCGAGTCTGGCATTGGACTGGCCAGTCGCACGGCGAACTTGAAGTTGGTGTTCGGCACCGACGCAGTGGCGGGTGCGCACGGTCGCAACGCGGAAGAGCTCGTGTGTCGCGTACGAAAGGGTGGCCAGTCCGCAACGGATGCGATCGTCAGCGCAACGTCGCGCGCAGCAGAATCGATGGCGTTAGGTAACGAGATCGGTCGCATCGCCGTTGGATTCGCCGCCGATATCATCGCGACGAACGGCGATCCGTCGGTGGAGATTGAGGCAACGCAACGTGTGTCGTTTGTGATGCGCTCCGGGATCGTATATCGCAACGATGCCGCGGCCCAAGCGCATACGCGACAGACGCGCAAATGAGCGAAACTTCGCGTCGTACATTTCTAAAGACAGCCACTGCGATCGCGGCGGGGTCCGCGACGGCGGGCTTGGTCGCAACAACCGTCGGTGCCTGTGCTCCCACAACAAACGGCGATACATCCGTTGCTCGCACGGCGTCCGCGCGTGTTACTGGTTTCAATCGCGCGCAGCTTGACGCATTAGGTGAGGTGATGTTGCCCTCGTCACTCGGTATGAGTGTACGCGCAGCGGCGGTTACAGCCTTTGTCACGTGGATCGATGCATACGAACCTGTGGCTGAAGAGATGCACGGATACGGTTATGCGGACGTGCGATACTTGCCGCCGGATCCGGCACCAGCGTGGCGCGCGCAACTGGACGGACTTGATATCCTCGCGCGTAAGTCTCGGGGGAAGGCGTTTGTTGCCTTAGACGTGACGTCTCGTGAACGCATCGTTGCGGCCGCATTGCGTACGTCGCGCAGTGATCGGTTGCCGTCGCCGCTCGCCGCGTCGCACATTGCCTTGGCCTTACTCGCACACTGGGCATCGAGCCCATCTGCTTGGAATCTCGCACTGGGCGTTGACGTAACGCCGAGCAGTTGTCGCCTGCTGAACGATGCGTTGCGGAAGCCGCTTCCCATAGCGGGAACGGCCGGAGCAACGAGCGCATGAAAACGATCGAAACGGATATTCTCATAGTTGGAAGCGGCATCACCGCCGCGTTAATGGCGGCGCATCTTGCTGAGCATACGACGCGAAACATTACGGTAGTCGAGGCGGGACGACCGACAACGCCGTTGGCGGATCGAACCAAAGCACGTCAACGCTTTCTGGCCTATGGCGAAAGTCCATGGAAGCAAGATCATCTCGACGATCAGAACGCGTTCGGAACGACATGGGGTTTTTCGCCGAGTATGACGGTTGGTGGACTGGCCATGCATTGGGGCGGCGTGTCGCCGCGGTATTCACCAGAAGATTTCAAACTGCAATCGCTGTTTGGTGTGGGACACGATTGGCCGTTCACGTACGACGACCTCGATCCGTTCTATCAAGAGGCGGAAGAGCGTATGGGTGTGGCTGGAGAACAGGGTCCCGTTGGGCTCGATCCTCGCGGAAAACCGTACCCGCTTCCGCCACTGCCAATCAATTACAACCTGCAGCAGCTACAAGCGTTCGCGACCAAAGCCGGTATTGCGACATGGAGTACGCCGTCGGCCAAGAACTCTGTTGCTCGTGACGGCCGTGCACAGTGTCAACGATGCGATACGTGCTATCCCGTGTGTCCGACTGGCGCGAAATATTCGCCGGACTTTACGTGGGATGCGTTGACGAAGGCGAACAAGGTGACGCTGCAGACGGAAACACTCGTGCGGCGATTGATCGCCGATCCAAGGACTGGACGTATCGTGCGCGCTACGGGCAACCGGACGGACATCGGTGGCGAGGAGATCACCATTACGGCCAAGACGTTTGTGCTGGCCGCAGGTTTTGTGTGGTCACCGCATTTGCTGCTGTTGTCGCGTGATAATGCGCATCCCAACGGGCTTGCGAACCGGAGCGGATTGGTGGGCGGCTATCTGGCGGGACATCGCAATGTGAACGCGTATCTCCGGCTCCCGATGGAATTGTATCCAGGCATCAATGCTCAGCACTCGCTCGTTTCCAAACAGTTCATGCGCGTGCCTCGATCGGCGCGTTATCTGCGCCACGATTTGCGTCTCTGGGAATCGAGCGTTGGTCGGGAGCCACGCTTGCACGCCGATGATGGGTCGCCATTGTTTGGCGATGCGCTGTTGACCGATTGGCAGCTGCGCGCGAAAGGCGCGACCGCACGCGTTCGTGCATACTACGATGTCGTTCCTGATCGCGAGAGCAAACTTGTGCTTGATGCAGCGCATAGCAATCGGTTCGGTGATCCGATGCCGAATGTCACGTTCAAAGATGCGCCAGAGAGCGCGGCGCTTAAGGCGTGGCAGGAGGAACAACTGCGGGAGCAATTCCGCACGATGGCGAAAGCGGGTGGAGGGGACATTTTGCGAATGGAAAACAGCGGCAACGATCTCGGTCAAGAGCATCCGACTGGAGGTTGCCGGATGGGCGACGATCCAATGACAAGTGTAGTGAACGGTTGGGGACGCGCGCACGAACACGAAAACTTGTGGGTGGCCGGCGCACCGGCGCAGGTCAGTGCATCATGTTGCAACGGTACGTTAACGTTTGTCGCCGTCGGCCTGCGCACCGCGTCGGCGATCGTCCAAGAAGCAGCAACGGCGTAACCCGAGGTATGACGTCACTGTGACCGACACATCCAAACGTTTAGCGATTGTTCCGTGTGGCGCATGCGGAACACTCAACCGTGTTGACCTCGCGCGAACCGATGCCGCGCCTCTGTGCGGGTCGTGCAAATCTGCAATTGCGCTCGACAGTCCGATCGCCTTAACGGACGCGACCTTTGACAAGGTGGTGTCGAACAGCGCGGTGCCAATCATCGTGGATTTCTATGCCGATTGGTGCGGTCCATGCAAGGCGATGGCGCCGGTGTTCGCTGATCTCGCGCGGCGTCAACGCGGCAAAGCACTCGTGGCGAAGGTCGATACGGATCGCAGTCAGGTTATTGCCCAGCGCTTCAGTATTCGCAGTATTCCAACGCTGACTGTGCTTCGCGACGGCAAGGAAGTAGCGCGACAGGTTGGCGCCGTTCCGATGGCCGCGTTGGAGCGACTGCTCGAAACTCGCTGAGCGCCTTACCGCTTCGTTTGGTTAGTAGATGCCTGAAGTCCTTCAATCCATTTCTCGATGATACGTCGCTCCATCGCGCGTGCGGCATGGTTGCTGTCTGCCCCGGTCGCGCTCTGTGCACAACAACGTGTATTGTCCGCTGACGACTATGTGCGCGCCGAACGTTTTTTGGCCGTCAACACGAACCGCTTAGTGTTTCGCGCTGGCGTCCAACCCACATGGCTGGCCGACGATCGCTTTTGGTATCGCGTGCGCTTGCCCAATGGCACGTCACCGATGATGCTCGTCGATCCGGCCAGAGGAACGAAAACCAATTGTGTCACGGACGCCGCAGCGTGCGCTGGCATTGAGTCACCCAATGGCAACGGACGACGTGTTTCGGGCGGTGGTACGCGTGCGCCGTTATCCATGTCGCCCGATGGCAAAAAGGGTGCGTACATTCGGGACGATAACTTATGGATACGCGATGTCGCGTCCAGCACGGACGTTAAAGTCACCGCTGATGGCGTGAAAGATTTCGGCTATGCGACGGACAATGCGGGTTGGATCCATTCTGATCGAGCCATTGTACTCTGGTCACCGGACTCCAAGAAAATTGCGACGTTTCAGCAGGATCAACGTAACGTCGGCGAGATGTATCTTGTGAACACGACGGCGGGACATCCGGAGATGCAGCGGTGGAAGTATCCGCTGCCGGGCGACAGTATCGTCACGATGATTCATCGCGTGGTGATTGATCTCTCGGGCTCGCAGCCGATCGTCGTCCGGTTGAAAATGCCGGCGGACCAACATCGTTCCTCGGTGTGCGATCACATCAGCTGCGTGGATGGCGAGTTTGCCGATGTACAATGGTATCCCGATGCTTCGAAGTTGGCGTTTGTCTCGTCCTCACGCAATCACAAAGTGGCGACGTTACGTGTGGCAGACGTTGCGACCGGCGACGTGCGCGATGTCCTGCGCGAAGTCGTAAAAACGCAATTTGAATCCGGCGAAAACGTGCCGAACTGGCGTTTGCTGACTGCGTCGAATGAGGTGTTGTGGTTTTCGGAGCGCGATGATTGGGGGCAGTTGTACTTATACGACCTCACGACTGGCGCGATGAAGAAGCAGGTCACGACGGGGATTGGCAACGTGGTTTCCATTGCGCGCATCGACGAAAAAACTCGACACGTTTGGTTTATGGGCGCGGGGAAAGCGCCAGCGCGTGACCCCTACTTCAAGTCGCTCTATCGCGTTGGCCTCGACGGCTCAGCGCTCACGCTGCTCACCCCAACTGACGGCGATCACACGATCGAGTTATCTCCCGCCGGCAAGTATTTCGTGGACACATGGTCACAACCGGATGTGCCACCGACCGCCGTACTGCGCGACGCGATGACGGGAAAGCAAATCGTCGCACTTGAAACGGCGGACATTACGAAGTTGGTGGCGACGGGATGGAAGCCGCCAACGCGCATCATGGTGAAAGCGCGCGATGGGAAAACGGATCTGTACGGGCTGCTGTACACGCCCACCACACTCGATTCCACGAAGTCGTATCCAATCATTAACTACATCTATCCGGGGCCTCAGGTCGGCAGCGTGGGCAGTCGCACGTTTAGTGCATCGCGCGGCGACAATCAGGCGCTGGCCGAACTCGGATTTGTTGTCGTCCAAATAGACGGCATGGGCACGCCGATGCGATCCAAGTCCTTTCATGACGCGTATTACGCGCACATGGGAGACAATACGTTGCCCGATCAAGTGGCCGGCATGAAGGAGCTCGCACAACGCTATCAATTCATCGACATTACGCGCGCGGGCATTTGGGGGCACTCTGGTGGAGGCTTTGCTACGGCCGGTGCCATGTTCCGCTATCCTGATTTTTTCAAAGTAGGCATCGCCGAATCAGGGAATCACGACAACCGCGTGTACGAAGACGACTGGGGCGAGCGCTATCACGCGCTGCTCACGCGTGGTCCCGGTGCGAGCGACAATTATGAGGCCGAAGCCAATCAGTCACTCGCCAAAAATCTTAAAGGCAAACTGCTGCTGGCACACGGAACAATCGACGATAACGTACCACCGGACAACACGCTGTTAGTGGTTGATGCGCTCATCAAAGCCAACAAAGATTTCGATCTCATACTTATTCCCAATCAACCGCATGGATACGGTTCCGCGAGTGCGTACATGATGCGACGGCGCTGGGATTATTTCGTCACGAACCTGTTGGGAGCGAAAGCGCCGACTAGGGACTAGAAATTAGGGATTGGGGATTCGGAAACGCGTCTTAAGGCAGCTTGAGGCGCGTTTCCGTTGGTGTCGTGGCATGCGCGGTGTCGTAAAGCGCCACGGAAAGGCGGCCTTCGCGGAGCGCCGAGAGCTCGACGGCGTTCAGGGTCAGCGAACCACGCGCACTTGTCATCCCCGGGCCGGCCAGGCGAGCAATCACTCGACTGCCCGTGACCGAGGCTCGGCGCAGTACGACCGCGAGCACGTGCTGCGGTGTGGTGATCGTTTGCTGCAGCGTCCACGACAGCAGGTTTTGCGTGGCGTCGAACGCGAACGTTGTGTGAATCGTCGCTGTGGCTGCACGAGTGGTCAGCGACATTGTCCGTACCTGCGGTGCACGTCCGGCAACGAGCGTTGGCGTTGTGGACGGCGCATGTCGATGCGTGCCTGTTTGTTCAAATGCGTACGCGAGCGCGAGCAATCGAGCATCGCTAAAGGCACGTCCAAACAGTTCGAGACCTACCGGCAAACCGTCAGCTGTAAAGCCCGCCGGAATGCTGATGGCGGGGAAGCCCGTGTGCGGCGCAAGCTGACAGGTGCTGCCCGTTTGCACTTCACCAATCAGTGTGGGCTTCTGTCGCACCGTGGGATACGCGAGCGCATCGAGCGATAGGCTATCCATGACTGCGGTGATGCGCATCCGCAGCGCAACCTGTTTCGCCACGGCGCGACGATAGACCTCGCTCGTCACATCCGCGATGGTGTCAATCGTGCGAAAGCGTGCTTCAAGCGCGCGATCAAAGAGACCGCTCGCCAAAATTTCGTGCATCGAATGCACCGGTGCATTGGGAACGCCTTGCAGATACGTCGCCAAATCCGCGCGCGTCTCGTAATTCAGCACACTCGATCCAGCCATCAGGCTATCAAAGTCCGCCATACGTACTTCCACCACGGTCGCTCCGTTGGCCTTCATCGTGGCGAGTGCGGCGCGCACGGTGTCCGCAATTTCTGCGTCGACGTCCGTCCAATACGGCAGCAACATGCCAATGCGCGCATTGCGCAACGCTGTTTTATCAAGCGCATCGAGAAATTTTGGAAGTGCGTGTCCCTGCACCTGTCGCGACGCCACGTCCGTGCTGTCCAACCCAACCGTCGCGTCTAGTGCAATAGCCAAATCGGTCACCGTACGCGCGAGTGGCCCGCCGATATCCTGCGTATGTGACAACGGCACAATTCCCGTGCGACTCACGAGGCCCTGGGTCGGACGCAACCCCACGAGGGCGTTAAACGACGACGGTATGCGAATGGACCCGCACGTGTCCGATCCCCAACCAACGGCCGCAAAACTCGCCGCAACGGCAACGGCGGTGCCACCACTGGATCCACCCGGACAGCGAGTGAGGTCATAGGGATTGCGCGTTTGTCCGCCGAGTGAGCTGATGGTGGTAATGCCGGCGGCAAATTCGTGGAGGTTGGCTTTTGCTAAAACAATTGCGCCGGCCTCGCGCAACCGTCGCACCACGAATGCATCCTGCGACGGTTGACTAGAGGCAAGCGCAAGTGATCCAGCACTCGTGGGCATGTCGCCCGTGTCGTAGTTGTCCTTGAGCGCAATTGGAATGCCGTGCAGCGGCCCTCGCACGTGTCCTGCGCGACGTTCCGCGTCGAGACGCACGGCGTCCGCGTGTGCGCGAGGATTCAGGCGAATGAGTGCGTTGAGCGACGGACCGCGATGATCGTATGCCGCGATCCGTGCAAGATATGCGTCGACCAACGCGACCGATGTGACGCGTCCAGACGTCAGTGCCATTGCCAAGTCGCTGAGCGAGGCCTCCGTCACTTCAAACGTCGGGCGTATTGGTTGCCCGCGCGCGATGGCGGCGGTGACCACCAGCAGTGTTGCGCATTGCCCGAGGCGTTTTACAACACGGCAATGGTGACGAATCGGCGGCGGGGAGAGTTGCATTGTGGGTGCATGCGAAGGTGATCGGGACCAAAGCGATTGGCGCTGTGTTCATAAAATATCTCCGCGCCGTGGTTCGTGAGGGCCGGATTTCGCTTGCATTACGGTTTGATGAAACGCGCTCCTTTCGCTCAATTCGCTACAACTTTCCTACATCCATTTCCGTAGTTCGGCTGTCTATCAAGAGTTCCCTGCCGTCCGCCCCCTCCCACGGACATTGTAAATGCGTCGAATCGCTTCGCTCGTGCTCGTACTTTCCTGCGTTGTCGCGGCTCACGCGGTCAGCGCGCAAGCCACCCCCGGCCCAACGCCCGGAGCGGCCGTCCGCGACACCGCGCGTGTCAGCGCGGTCCGTGTCTATCTCGACTGCCAAACGCGTGGATGTGACTTCGATTTCATGCGCGATCAGATTCGTTGGTCCACGTGGGTACGAGATCGCCTGTTTGCTGATGTGCAATTGCTCGTCACGTCGCTGCGTACGGGCTCTGGTGGCTCGGAGTACACGATTGAAGCCATTGGTCTTGATCGGTTCAAAGGGCGCGCCGACACCGCGCAGGTGTTCACGAATCCGAACGATGCGGACGACGTGGTCCGGCGTCAGCTCTCCCGTACCTTTTCGCTGTTACTGGCACCGTATGCGGCAAAGACGCCATTGGCAGCGCGGCTATCGATGGCATACACGGAGCCCGCAGGCGGCGGTGCGTCAGCACTACCGGTGAAGGACCGCTGGAATAGTTGGGTCTATCGTCTCTCGGCGAACGGTTATGCCAACGGTGAGAAACAAGCGCAATCGCGCAGTGTGAATTTCAACACGAGCGCCAATCGGATCACTGCGGCGTGGAAGTTAAATCTCGGCACCAACGTCGGATACGATGAAAGTCGCTACGACCTTGGTAGTGACGGCGTGTTTCTCAGCTTGCAGCGGAATTACGGCGGCAGTGCGTTGGCGGTCAAAAGCTTCGGTGAACATTGGTCAGCGGGTCTTAACGGCGGCGCATCGTACTCGGACTACTTCAACCAAGCGTTGAGCGTGCGTCTCGCGCCAGCTGTCGAGTACGATTTGTTTCCATACAAAGAATTTACGCGACGTCAATTGACCTTCTATTACCAAGTGGGAGTAACATCGTTTCGCTACAAAGAGCGTACGTTGTACGGTGAGTTGCGAGAGACGCGTCCGCTACACAACGGCACGGTGTCGTGGAACGCGAAGCAAGCGTGGGGATCGCTCAACATCAACGTGTTCGGTTCGCAATACTTGCACGACCTTGCGCGATACAGTTATGGTGTCGGCGGCAACATTGACCTGCGAATTGCAAAAGGACTGTCGATCTTCTTCGGTGGCCGCTACTCGCGCGTGGCTGATCAGTTGTATCTCACGCAATCGGGGCTGACCGATCAGCAGATCATTGCGCGGCAACAAGCGCTCGCCACCAACTATCGATACTTTGGAAATTTCGGTTTGAGCTACACGTTCGGCTCAATCTTCAACAACATCGTGAATCCGCGCTTTGGTGGATCACGTGGTCAGGAGTTCTTTTAGACGGTTGCAGTCCGGAAAAACGACTGCTGACCGCGAATTGCGCGAATTTCGCGAATCGATTGGAGCGGCTGGTTAGCAGTTGTGCGACCCGAACGTCAACGGAATGAGAATGCACGGCGAAAAAAATGAGTGGCGCCCGGAGGCGCGGACCTCGCTCGACGACGCACGGCGACACGGCACTGCCTTTGTCACGCACTACAACGAAGCGCGCTTACACCGTGCGATCGGTTACATCACCCCGAAAGGAATGGCGTGCGAACTTAGGCCAACGCGCTTGCGCCAAAAAACCGATGTGCTCCGCCAGCATGGCGCCGCGCCGTCCACATTCGCGTAATTCGCGGCTAGCAGTTCCAATATCGTGGCGCTCACCCCTCAATCACATGCGGCACAAATTGCGACATGTTATCGGTAATAATGCGTTTCGATTCCCGAATGCCCATGCCCGCCGACTCCTGCCCAATAATCCACGAACCAATGACTGGATACAGACCATTCATGTTGGGGATCGTCGCCAGACTCTGATACACGTAGCCCTCATCGCCGTAGTCACCCTGCGATTCCATCAGCGTCTGATCGAACATCGTCACCGTGACATTTGCGCCTTCGCGCGACAACAGCGGCTTCCTCACGTACGCGTCCCACGTCAACGTGTCGGCCACGTCAAATGACGCCGGTAACAGATACGGACTGTCGGGAAATAAATCCCACAGTACCGCCAGTAATCCCTTGTTCGACAGCAACATTTTCCACACGGGCTCGATCCACTGCATGTCCGTGCCGCGTTCCAACACCCCGCGCACAAATCGCTCGTCTTCGTTCATGATCCATTCCCACGGATACAACTTGAAGATGGATTCAATCACCTGATCGTTGAGATCGGTAAAAAATCCGTCCGACGACATACCGATTTGCGGAATTGTGAGCGTCTCGCATGTAATGCCCGCCTGCTCCGCCGTGTCGCGCAAATACGCGAGCGTCACCCCGTCCTCGATGTCATCCATGCCCGCGAAATGCAATCGATCACCTTGCAGATACGGCGCCAGCATCTTCCACTGTTCAATCAGTCGCTCGTGGAGTGAGTTGAACTGATCTTTTGCTGGAAACACATCCTGCAACCAGAACCACTGCGCGAGCGATGCCTCGACCAACGACGTAGGTGTGTCCGCATTGTACTCGAGCATTTTCGGCGGGCCCATGCCGTCGTACGCAAAATCGAAACGCCCGTAGAGCGACGGTGGCTCTTGCTGCCATGCTGCAATAATCAGCGGTACGACGCGCGCGGGGATGTGCAACTTATCGAAGAGATCGTTATCGATGATGTGTTGCGCGGCTTCCAAGCACATCGCATGCACCTTATTGGTGGCGTCTTCGAGCTTGAGAATCTCGTCCATCGTAAACGAGTAATACGCCGCTTCATTCCAGTACGCACCTTTGGCCGAATGCCACGCGAGTCCAACGCTCTCCACCTTGCGCTGCCAATCGGCGCGCACCGGGTTGACCACGCGCTTCACTTGGGCATCTCCCACTGACATGATAGCGTGTCGCCTTTCACCATTCGAGCGTACCGCGTTGAATCCACTTCGCACGACGCACGGAGTCGCGTTTGCACCGCGTACTTGTTATCAACTTCCGTCGTGCCGTCGCCATCCGTGAACAGTTGGGATGTGTGGACCAGCACATCAATGGTGTCCATGGTAATCGACGCCTGCAACTTGAGTGAATCTTGCACGAACAGCGACTCCGCGGCGGCCTCACTCTTTGCTTGTGCCACCATCGCCTCTTCCGCCTGTCGCGCGCGCTCTTCCGCACTCGTGCACGCGCCAACCAGTAACAATGCGAAGACCACCAGTTGCTTTCGCATCATTCAGCCTCCGAGCGACGAATGGCCGGCGCCGATCGCGCCAAATCCACCACGACTCACGGTCGACCCAGAACGCGCGCCGGCGATCGACGCCGGTCGCGATGTAATGGCTGACATGCGCGATGGCGACAGCACCGTACCGCGCGGCGTGACCACGCCGGCGTAGGCGCTCGCCCGTGAGTCGAGCGACCGATATGATTGCGCGTACGATGACATCGGGGCCGAATACACGGTTCCACCGCGCGCTACGTAGCTGCTGTATCGACTGAAGTAAAACGGGTATGGACTGGGATAGAGCATCGGAATCCAGGCGCCGTGATAACGATATCCGCCGCCCTGCACGGCCTGCTCGCAGGCGGGCTGGTTGAACGTGCGCGTGCTGCATGGATCAATCGCGGGCGTAGCGTCATTACAGGCTGCAGCGCCGAGGATGAGGCTGTTCAGGAACAACAGTTGGATGTTGGCGGATTTCTTCATGGTCGGAGCGGAGGAACCAAGGGTGTATGCTCAATATTACGACAGATGTCGATAAATGATGCCAGCGCGCCACTTATCGTAAGCAAAGAACCCCACTCTCGGCGCGAGAGCGGGGTTCTTCTTGTCGCATGGTTCAATGATAAAAACTCGTTACGGGCACACCACGTTGATGACTTTGCCGCCGCCATGATGGCCAGGATTGTCCTGATACACGCCGTCATGATGCACGGTGACCATCTGTTTGATGTCGCCGCTAATCGCGTTGCCGTTCTTAATCACTTTGCTCGTGACGATGATCAGTACGTCGTCCGGAATCGTCTCTGGCGGGTTTGAACTATTGCCCGGCAGACTGGTCCACGTACCACCGCACACGTTCGTTGATGTGTCGGCATACCCCTTGAACGATGCGACGCCGCTGCTTACAACACCCGACATCGTGTTGTTCTTCCACCACTGTGAGCCCCAAAAGTTGACGATGTCGTTGACCGCATGCGCTTCAACATCGCCGATGACGAACATGGCAACCTGCCGTACTGGCGGAGCCACCGTGTACGTCACGGTGTAGCAAAAGCTCAGGCCTGACGGGTTGCCGGTGGAGGGAACGTTATTAATGTCTTTGGAGCCCAAATTTGGGTAATCATCATTGTACACGGTAAAAGTGACCAGATTGTCCGCGCCGGCAACGAAACCAGTGTTACGACTGAATGCCACTCCGCCCACAGTCTTGAAGTTGCCGTATGTGCTTCCATCGGCTTGGTTTGGTGGATATCCACCAGCGCCACTGTCGAAAAACGCTCCGCCTCCGCCATTGATGATCACGTCGTTATCTGCCAACACGTGACCGGCAACGGCGATGTTCGTCGCACCGGCCGGAACGCTGAACGTGGTGGTGTAAGCGTCAACGGCAAGCCGCGTACGGTCCGTGCTCGATGTTGCGGTCTTGCCGACCCAAAGACCTGAACCGACGGGCGCGGCCCACGAGTCGTTCTTCGGCGTGATAACCATGTTATTGCCATCGGACCCGCTGCAGACTTGCGCGCCGCTGGCAATGGAAGCGACGGCGTACGACGGCCGGTTCGGCGCGGCGACCACGCTCGTTACTGACTGGTCGCTGCACGCGGCCAGCGCTACCGAGACGAGTGAAAACACCAATCCGGTATACAACATCCTCTGCTTCATCGAACCCGTCCTCGGGAAATGATGGGGGAAAATCGGCGTTAAAACCGTCTTAAGTCTTTTAGTTCCGCAAATACGGTGCCCGAACCAAACCAGTGTATACATCTCGTTCGCAGCGCGGCTCAGTTTCCATGGCCAAAACATAAGTGACTGCTAGTCAACAGTTTATAGTCCACACAGCTATACTGCAGGCTCAAGAATTTTGCATCCGCGTTAGATAATGTCGACTATTGGTGTATGTGCGTTGCATCACCCATATGGTGCGGAGTCGACAGCCTTCGGACTTGAGTTTCGTGCGCAACATTCGCTTTCTCCTCGGTTCAATCACTGCGTAATAACAGGTAGTGCGAGAGCCGATAACACCAAACGCGCCTTGAACCAACACTGCGAGTCCGCCAGACTCCAGCTTCTCACACCAACTTTCTGTGGCCGTCTCCGTTACTCAATCAATGCCAGCGGCGACCGACGAGGTCTCCGCTGTCCGTTGGTTCATCCTCCTCGGGCTCATCACCGCCGCGATCATGGAGGTACTCGACACGACCATCATCAACGTGTCGCTGCCGCAGATGGCCGGCAATTTGGGTGCCACCCAAGAAGAAATCGCGTGGGTGAGTACATCGTACATCTTGTCGAACGTCATCGTCCTACCGATGACCGCGTTCTTCACCGAGCGGTTTGGCCGCAAAAATTATCTAACATTTTCGATCATCCTCTTCATCGTCGCGTCGTTTCTGTGCGGAACGTCGCATTCGTTGGGCGAGATCATTTTGTGGCGTTTGTTGCAAGGCGCGGGAGGCGCGGCGTTGCTCTCCACCGCACAAGCCACGCTGCGACAGATTTTCAAGCGCGAAGAACAAGCGATGGTGCAATCCATCTTTCTGCTTGGCGTCATCGTAGCACCAACGCTTGGGCCCACGCTCGGCGGATGGATTACCGACAATTACACATGGAATTGGTGCTTCTTTATCAACGTACCAATCGGGATCGCATCGGCGTATTTAGTGACCACGTTTTTGCACGACCCACCGCAACAGCAACGGCGCAGTGGCTCCGTCGACTGGTTGGGCATCAGTTTGTTGATTTCGGGTGTCGGATCGTTGCAGTACGTGTTGGAGGAAGGCAATAAGCATGACTGGTTCGACGACGCGACTTTGGTGCGTCTCGCAGTGCTCTCGGCGGTTTCGCTGGCGACGTTGGTGTGGTGGCAATTATCTTCGCGCAATAAACATCCAATCATCGACTTCCACGTGTTGAAAAACCGTGACTTGTCCGCTTCCCTCTTTTTGTTCGTTGCCCTCGGTTTCGGGTTGTTTGGAGGCACCTTTCTGTTTCCCCTGTTCACGCAAAGCATTCTAGGCTTTACACCAACAGAGACTGGGCTGACGATGTTGCCTGGTGGTCTCGCCACGGCCGCACTCGCGCTCACGTGCGGAAAGTTGTTGAGCGGCACCAGGCCGAAAGTCGACCCGCGAGCACTAATTTTCATGGGCGTCGTGCTATTCGTGGCAAGCATGTGGACGATGGGTCATCTCACATCGCAGGCGGGCGAAGCAGATGCACGGTGGGCGCTTATCATTCGCGGCGCGGCAATGGGTTTACTGTTCGCCCCGATCAATAACGCGGCGTTTGGCAGCTTGCGTTCGCAGGACGCGCAGCAGGCCGCCGGATTGATTAGCCTCTCGCGCCAGCTCGGAGGCTCGTTTGGTATTGCAATATTGAGTACGTATCTCACGCGGCACATCGAGATTCATCGTGCCGATCTGGTCGCCAACACAGTGGTCGGATCGCAAGCGTTTGACTCTCGCTACGAAGGGCTCTATCGCACGCTTATCACGCATGGCGCGTCGCCACAGGCCGCGCAGTTGGGCGCGTACAAAATCATTGACGGTGGATTGATGAAGCAGGCGTCGATGCTAGCGTACAACGATGCATGGTTCTTGATTCTGATTGTCTTCCTTTTCGCGTCGCCCGCGATCATGGCGCTGCACAAGCCCTCCGCGCGTGCCGACAATCGGGCCGCAATGGATGCGCACTAAACCACCTCGCGTTTTCCGGATCTTGACTCATCCTTCATAACCCGTCGTACGCGCAACTCGGCGCCATCGCAGCGATTTCTGCGTTAGGCGGTGCCGTGAATTCCATTGCTGGCGGTGGAACGTTGCTCACGTTCCCGGCACTCTTGGGGCTCGGCGTGCCGGCGATCGCCGCAAATGCGACGAGCACTGTGGCGCTGTGGCCAGGCTCGATTGCCAGCATGTGGGGGTATCGCAAAGAGCTCGTAGGCGCCGAGCGCTGGGCGGCGAAATTGGCGGTGCCAAGTTTGCTTGGTGGATTGGGTGGCGCGGCGCTTCTGCTCATCACCCCTGAAGCACGATTTCGCGCGCTCGTACCGTGGCTCGTGCTTGGCGCGACGCTGCTGTTCGCGGTTCAAGGCCCGCTCATGAAGTGGTTGCGACGACGACAGGCGGAGACGGTAGTTGGCGCGGCAACCCGCCCCATCGAACCGAGCATCCCCATGCTGATCGGGCAACTGTGCGTCGGTATTTATGGCGGGTACTTTGGTGCTGGCGCGGGCATCGTGATGCTCGCCGTTTTTGGACTGATGGGCTTGACCAACATTCACCAGATGAATGGTCTCAAGAATTTCAACGGCATCTGCTTTAACGGCGTTGCCGCGATTTCGTTTGCATTGATGGGACTCGTGAATTGGCCGATCGCGATGGTGATGGCCACAGGATCGATTGCGGGCGGATACGTCATGTCTGGTCTCGCGCAGAAAGTCCCGCAAGCGTGGGTGCGCAATGCGGTCACGCTGATTGGCGTTGGCAGTGCGATCTGGCTGTTCGCCACACGAACGGCGTAACTACGAAATATCACCCACGATCACGCTATGGAAATAGATCCGCTCGACGCGGTCCCGTCGCCCGCCTCTGATCACGAAGCGAACCGCAGTCGGCTCAACACTCGCGTGGCCATCACGGTCGCGCTGCTCGCCACGTTCATGGGCATCTGCAAAGTGAAGGACGACAATCTCGTCCAAGCAATGCAACAGGCGCAGGCGGATCGCGTCGATCACTGGAGCTACTACCAAGCAAAAAATATTCGCGCAGAGGTGGCGCATGCGACGGCCGATCAACTGCGCGCGCAGTTACCAGCGAAGCTCGCGCTGCAAAGCGAGGCGATGCGCAGCGCCATCGTGCGCTACGACTCCATCGCGAGAAATGAGGACGGCAAAAAGGAAACGGTGCGTCAACAAGCGCTGCAAGACCAAGCAACCTACGACGCGCTGAACTATCGAGATGATCAGTTCGATCTCAGCGACGCAATGGCTGCACTCGCCATTTCCATGCTCGCCATGACCTCTCTCACGCAAAAGCGTTGGTTATATCTCGCGGCACTCGTGCCAACGGCGCTCGGCGTGCTGATGGGACTAGCCGGGCTGATGGGGTGGCATGTGCACTCCGATATCTTGGCGCGCCTGCTCTCATGAGCCGTCAACGTCGAGGGCGTTCAGATCGCTATAGTCGAACTAATTTTTTTATGTCGCAGCATATTGTGCAGCATATTGTACGGATCATCGTGCCGTGTTTCCTCGTCGGTGCGGCCATCTCCGGGTGCGCGAGCGTGTATCAACTCCCACCAGCGCCAGCGGTCGGCGCCGATGATCCTCGCGCGGTACAACCTGAACGACCCAGCGTTGCCACGCACGCGGGAACGGTTGCGCCAGGCTACGTGGAGATCGAGTCCGGCATCGAACGCGATGCCAACGCTGACCATATCTACGCCGAGCAAGCGCCGACGCTGCTTAAGTTCGGGGTGACTTCGCGGGTGCAACTCGCGGTGCTCGTGCCGATCGCTCGCGCGACAGGCGTGAAGGCGGGCATTGGTGATGTAAACGTGGGCGTGAAGTGGCGCGTGCTTGAGCATCATCCGTTCTGGAGTGACATCGCACTTTTACCGTCTGTGACGTTCTCCACTGGCGGCGCGCGCGGCTCGGGCTCGACCGCCGCAAGTTTACTGCTGATCAATAGCCGCACGTTCGGCCCGGTCAGTGTTGACCTCAACGTTGGCAGGACGTGGCGCACTGGCGATGGTGCGACTGTGCCGGGCACCTCGACCTTCTGGACCGCTGCTACCTCCGCACCCGTTCGCGGTCCCATTGGTTGGGAGCTCGAGTGTTTTGGCTATCCCGGAACCGGTGGTGCGGCAGGGAGCGTGCCGATTGTCGCCATTCTCACGGGTCCAACGTGGCTCGTGCATCGTGCACTCTCGCTCGATGTTGGCATGATCGCGCCAATTGTCGGACCACAACCGCGCGCTGTGTACGTTGGGATTACCACGAACCTCGGGCGCCTGCTGTTCTGATCACGTGTCGCGCGTAATTTTCCGCGATGCCGCATTTTTCGCCCGTCGTTTTCGCCATCGCCTTTGCGTCGCTCGTTGTCGCGCTCACGGCATTGGCGCGTCGCTTACCTATTCCGACGCCCATTTTACAGGTCTTGGCTGGCGCACTCATTGGGCTCGTGCCCGGCGTGCCGATTCCGCAGCTCGAGCCTGACATTGTGTTCTTCGTTTTTCTGCCGCCAATTCTTTTTTCGGCGGCATTTTTCACATCGCTGCGCGAATTCAAGGCCAATCTTCGACCGATTGGTTTGCTTGCTATTGGACTCGTCATCGTTACGACCGTGGCGATCGCGGTTGTCGCGCGCATGCTGCTCCCGGGCCTCCCGTGGCCCGTTGCCGTGGCACTCGGCGCCATCGTCTCGCCACCAGATGCTGTCGCTGCCGCTGCGATTGTGTCGCGCTTGCCTGTCCCGCGCCGCGTCATTGTCATTCTGGAAGGCGAAAGTCTCGTCAACGATGCATCGGCCCTCGTACTCTATCGCACCGCGATCGCCGCAGCGGTCACGGGCGCGTTTAGTTGGGGTGAATCGGTGGTTCGCTTTTTTATCGACGCGGGCGTCGGTGCGCTGATTGGTTTATTGGTGGGTTGGCTCATCATTCGCGCATCACGTTGGACGAAAGACTCGCTCGCCGAGGCTCTGCTCACCTTAGCGGGTCCGTATGTGGCGTGGCTTGCCGCCGAAACCGTGCACGTGTCGGCGGTGCTCGCGTGCGTGGCCGGTGGATTGTATTTGCGTCAACACATGTCGACCGCCGTCTCACCCATGTCCCGCTTTCAAACCCGCGCCGTGTGGGAGTTACTCACTTTCCTGCTTAACGCGATGATCTTCTTGCTACTCGGCGTGCAGTTCAGTGCGTTGATGCAAGCCGCGTCGCCCGAGATGCTGCGCGTGGTACTTACGGCAGGCGCGATTCTGGGTGTCGTCGCGATTGTTGTACGGATGCTGTGGGTGCCGGTCGCGACGTATCTCCCGCGGATCATGAGTGCTGAGATTCGGCGCAAAGAAACGACGCCGAATCCGAAGGGAATGTTTTTAGTGGCGTGGACGAGCATGCGCGGCATCGTATCGCTGGCCACGGCGCTGGCGCTCCCACTCGTGTTAGCCGACGGCTCCGCCTTTCCGCGACGCACAGAAATTGTGCTCATCACCATGGTAGTCATACTGATGACACTCGTGGTACAAGGGCTCACGCTTGAGCCGATCATTCGCACGTTCAAATTTGTGCCCGAGCACCTGCATCAGGATGAAGAGCGATTAGCGCGTCGCGAAGCAGCGCGTCGTGGTGCAGAAGCGTTGGACGATATGTCGCGCGAATCGTGGGCCGATGCCCGTGATGTAGAGTGGCTGCGTTCCGAGTTGCGAGACCGTTTGCGATTACATGAACATCACGGCGGTGGAACACCTGGTCGTCGCACGTTGCGCGTCGGCATGATTCGCGCTGAGCGTCGTATGCTCATTCGATTGCGCAATGAGGGCGCGATTTCGGACGAGGTGCTGCGCGAGTTGGAGCAAGAGTTGGATCTCGAAGCGATTCGTATTGGCGCTGGTGACGAACGTTAGCTCGCGCTGGCGCTTTCCAATGCCGCCGGTGCGCTCGTTACACCGTCGTCTAAGCGTTCTGTGCGACTTAACCGTTCGACGTCAATCGCCATGACTCCATCCGGCGCGCTGGTGAAGATGCTGGCAAACTTTGCGTCCCACCGCACGTCTTCATGTAAGTACGACGATCGAGTGATCACCCGAGTCGAAAATGTTGATTCATGCGCGCTGACGAAGACCAAAATTTCGGCTTCCGCATCGGCGAGTCGCTTGGGCGTTACGCCGTGCAACGGACTCGTTGCGGTGATTGGATGGACGACCGTCCAGTGCAGCGTGAACAACTCCACGGAGTCGCGTTCGAGTGCAAGTTCGTGGAAATTGCGCTCGCGCACGCCGTTGATTTGCTCAAACCACACAAGATTCACTCGCACTCTGACGTCACTCAAGTCGCCCGGTTGAATGTTGACCATACGAAACATCAGTCCGCGTCCTCCTTCGTACGGCGCGATTACTGCGGATTCGCTGAACTGAATTCGCATCCGAGGACGCGTCAAGCGCGCGATGAGCAAGCCGCCTGCGGCGAGCAGCGTGAGCGGTCCGATGATCGACTCGAAAATCACCAACCATTGTGCCGTTGCACCAACGGCATTCATGGTGCCGGTGCCGGTGGTTGTGAAAATCGCCACGCTGTAGCTCAGTGCGCGCAGGAAAGGGTCGTCGAGCCCCATGATCTCGGTGCCGTGCAAAGCGCTTGGCCCCATCGCGACGTAGGCCAGCGCGAAGCAGCCGTTCAACAACAGCATCAACCCGACCAACCACGCGACAAATTGTGGCCAACGCGCATTGAGCGCATTGAGATAGAAGTGCTCCGCGCGCTGTGCACCGAGTCCGTACTTGCGGCTCGTTGGCGTGCCGTCACGCTGGAGGAAGCGACCGCGCGCGGTTTGCGCGACAACGCGACCAAATCCTAAGTCGGATGGTTCGTGCGGCGTGGGGATTGGTGCAGTGTCGTTTGTGGCGTTTGCAGCAGCGGTCACGCGGGATGCCGGTGAGGGGTTTGTGGGGAATATCGCCGCAGATGCGGCACGGTGTGTAATTCCATGGCGTCCGTGATTCGATGAAGAATTTGGTGACAGAAAGCGACGCGCTTTCATTTCTACAGCAACGCACGCTCTGGACAGCTGTCCGCTCCCGTCGCAAACTTCCATCTATGTTCAGTCCTGCCGCACGACTCACCGATATGCATGCCTGTCCGATGCAAACGCCGGCCGTCGTGCCCATTCCGCACGTGGGCGGACCGATCGTCTCGCAGGGCGCGTCCACGGTATTCATCGCCGGATTGCCCGCCGCGCGCGTTGGTGACATTTGCATCTGTGTCGGACCGCCGGCGCCGATTGTCATGGGTTCGCTGACCGTGCTTATCGAAGGCAGTCCCGCCGCGCGCGTTGGCGACATGACGGGGCACGGCGGCGCCATCCTCCCGCCCGGATGTCCCACCGTGCTCATTGGGGATGCGGGCGGTGGTGCAGGATCGCCGGCGGCAGCGACAATGTCCGCGGCACGCGCTTCAGCGGCCGCCTTCACTCGCATGGACTGTGCGACTGAGGGACTCGCGTCGCAAACAACAACGAGCGCATTCAATTTCGTTGGCGATCCCACCAGGAAAAGTTGGGTGGAGATCGAACTCTTCGACCAGAAAAATAGACCAGTCGCGCATCAGCGATTTCGCGTCGTGCCACCCGGTGAAGCCGCGAAACCAATCGATGGCTTTCTCGACGACAAAGGATTTGCGCGCATCGCGGGTATCGACCCAGGCATCTGCAAAATTACGTTTCCCGACCTCGATGCATCAAGTTGGAAGCCCGTACACGGCGACCCGGGCAAGCGTACGAAACCCGAGCCACCGGTAGTTCCCGTGAAGCCGCCCGGCGTACGCGCGACATCCGTGATTCTCGAGGTCGCCGTACGTCCACCGGGCATTAAAGCGGCGACAGTAACACTTGCGACCATCATAATTCCACCGGTCATTACCAAACGGCCGAGCGTGCAAGCCAGCACCGTGACGCTTGCCGTGGTCGGACGAGCGCCGAAAGTAAATGCGGCCAGCGTGCAACTGCGCGTGGTGAGTGGTCGTGGTGCATTTGTGGCGAAGCCGCTCGTGCCAACTCCTGCAACGGTGAGTTGGGATAGTCAAACCGATACGGCGCCCGGTGACCAAGCGCACCATACAGACGATCTTGTCACTGGTGGAACCTGATGGCCGACCCGATTTTCACGATCGTTGGCGACATCGTTGAGCTGTACGTCGAAGCGGATGACAATTTCGCGTCAACAGTCGTTGTGTCGTTTGCCGCGTCAATAGAAAATCCGGACGACAAAACCGAAGACATTGTGTTCTTCGACGAAACGCTCACGGCTACCGTGACGGCTGTGCGCACCGCGAATGCGCCGCCGACGGTCAAAGCGTCACTGATTCAATGGACAGTGAATCTCGCGAAAGATGATCGCTTTCGTGGTCGCACTGCCACGTTGTCGTTTATCGTCGAAGGTGCCGGGACGACAGGTAACGTGCTACACGCCGTCTCCAAGAATGAACTGCAGGTGGTTTCAATTGGCGTAACCACCAACGTCGCTTGTTTGCGCATTATGCTCCACGAGTTTCCGAAAGCGAGCAACAACACGTTTGTCGTTGACCGAGATCGTTTGCTCGCCGTCGTTGACGCACTGTCAGTGCAACAGCGCCGTCTCTTGCTCTCGCATGCGGTCGCCAAGCCCGGTGGACGGCTCGTGGTGTTCATCACGCGCATTCCGTCGGGGAATCGACGTATGCATGCCGACTTTGGTGCCGGCACCAATCAATCGGTACAACCGAACGCGTCGTTCGCCGTGTTCGCCTGCCAATCGCTGACGGGTGCCGGCATTTCGTTGGTTTGTTTTACCGAACACTTCCTCGTCAACACAAAAAACGGCCCAACCAACTTGCTGTGGGCGAGCCGTCAAGACAGCAAACCGGCTGCGGAATGGCAAAGCGTCAACAATCCGAAACCGATACAATTTCGCATCGCCAGCCAGCGCCCGGGGCACGACAATGACGGCGTGATCTGGAGTTGCCTCTTTGCGGCGAACGGGAAGAACGTCATGCGCGGCAACACGATTCACGGCATGATCAACACGATTGGCTGCTGGATGCTCTTCCGCAACTTCAATTGGCCGCGCGACAAAGCGTCCGCGCTGGAAGGCGTGTACATGAAACTGCGCGCGCGATTGCTCGTGCTTCGGAAAGCAAAGTTCAAGGGACGAATGCACCCAGCGATGCAGGTGCCTGGGACGGCGGAGCTTATCCCCGTTGGCTACGATGTCGTGCTTCCGCCCACCGGCGAGAGCACGAGCTTTGACAAGTTTTATCTGTATGATCGCAACTTTGCATATCTCTGGTTCTTTCACGACGTGGTTGGGATTAAGTATTTCGCGCGCGGACTCGATTGGTATTCCACGCTGCACATTACGAATGATCTCAATCCGCACGGCCTGCAGTTTCGCGCCTCGTTTCCGCTGATCGAATCGGGCAAAGCAACGCCGACGAATGGTGCGGATGAAGGCGACTGCACCACGCACGATGTCGACTATCGCGCGAAATTCGATCTTCAGAAGTTGCCCCTTGTGCCGATCGATGACTCGTTGTGGAGAAAGAATGCGTTGGGTTTCGCCAGTTCGACCACATTCATTCCGGCGCATGGACGATTCGGCGACTTGTCGGCTGCTGAACTCGACGCATGCGCGTGGGCCGACGTGTATTTGTACAAAGACGCATAAGGAGCAGCCATGGCTTTGGGAGATCGTATCGACTGTCCGGTTGGCGGTGTGGTGGAGACCACCTTCCAGCTCGACTTCAAAAAGAAACAAGTGGCCGAGTTGCCGGACGCGGTCAACTTTCGCTTTGTCACGTTTTCAATGGAAAACACGAAGGAAAGAAAAACCGACAGCGCACGCGTTCGACCATCGTCGGTTGAAGTGAAAGACGATGATCAACGCATCGTCGTCCGTTGGCAATTCACGAACCAGCCGGAGAAAGAAGGGCCAGGGTTCTTTGGCGTTGGCAGCGAATGGAGTCTGCAGATGTCGTATGTGGCGTCGGGATCGAGCGGCCCAGCGCCAAAAGGCGAGCGACTGTTCACGCTCGGCACCGTCAAACTTACGGGTCCGTGAGCTAAGCGATGGCACCTCCTCGTCAACGTCGCAACCACATCGTTGCGCCCGGAGATCATCTCAGTCGGGTCGCCGTTACCAACGGATTCCGAAGCTACGTGCCGTTGTGGGACGACCCCGCGAATGCGCCGCTGCAAAAGTTGCGCAAGACGCCGCACGTTTTGGCTGACGGCGACCCTGTTGACATTCCGCCACTTGAGGCGCGTGAAGTCGAGCGACCAACGGAGCATCGGCATCGCTTTAAAGCAACGATTCCGGAATTGCTTGTTCGCGTGAAACATCTCACGTGGGCAGGCGCGCCGATCGCCGCGCCGACCGCTGTTCTCGCCGACGGCAAGAGCGCGGTCGCCAATGGAAAAGCGGGTAGCATTTTTGAAATTCCAATCGGGCCCATAGCAGATCGACTCCTCCTCACGGTTGAGCCGAGCGAAACGTTGCTGCGCGTCGGATTTCTTCAGCCAGTCAGCACGCTTGCTGGCAGTCGCGAACGCCTTACGAATTTGGGATACGAGGCAGGCGAAAAGAACGACGCGACGAATCTGCAGTTTCGATCCGCAGTCGAGGAATTTCAATGTGATCAGCATCTCGTCATTGATGGGAAGGTCGGCCCTGACACGCGTGCACGCCTTGTGAAAGTGCACGGCTGCTGACATGCCCGAACCTTTTTTGTCTGTCGCGCCCACCGACGAAGAGCACGAACTCAACACCATTCGGGAAGCGCTTCGGCCGGTGAAAGAATGGGAGTTGCTGGACTCGCATTTTGACTTTGACTCATCGATTTTGTTACCGAGCATGACCGAAGAATTGTCGGAGCTCGCGGTCCTTGTGCGTGCGAATCCAGGGTGCCCGTTGTCCGTCTTCGGTCACGCCGACCCAACGGGCGAGATTGGCTACAACAAGATTCTCAGTGGACGTCGCGCACTCGCGGTGTTCGGGTTGATCACGCGTCGGGTAGAGCTTTGGCAGCAGCTGTTTTCGAATCCCGTCGGTCTCGACGACTGGAAGAAGGATGATCGCGCCGCGCGCATAATGCAGGGACATCTTACCGGTTCAACGCCAGCGCCCGGCGTTCCGACGCCAGCAATTGCACAGTTACTTCCTGCGTATCTCGCCAAGCTGGGGGTCGATAGTAAGGGCGCGCCGTTCATCGTTCCCGCGTCCGAGTTTCTCGGCCAGGGTGCGGATAAAGACGGCAAGGCTGCAGTACAAGGGTGTGGAGAGAGCAATCCAACGTTGATGCTGTCAACACTTGATACGCTACGCTTTGCTCAGGCGAGTGAGAAGGATGCGCGCGACGCAGCGAATGCGCCCAATCGTCGGGTGACAATATTGCTGTTCGAACGCGGAACCGTGGTGCCGCCAACGAAGTGGCCATGTCCGCGCACGAAGGAAGGAATTTCCGGATGTCGCGCGCGGTTCTGGTCGGATGCGACTATTCGTGCGACGCCGAGTGAGTCACGTCGCGAATTCCCGGCGGACAACAGCACCTTTCAGTGTCGCTTTTATGATCGCCTGGCCATCGCAGTGCGCCGCCGCCCGGCGATGCGACCGCTCGTCCTGCGACTGTTGAACGAAAAGGATAAGCCGGACGCAAGAGTCCCTTTCAGGATTCTGGTGGAGGGGCTTACGCTCACAGGAACGACGGGTGCGGACGGAATGTTGCGCACGAAGGTGCCGAGTACGGCGCGCAATGCGATCCTCGAAGTGCACGAACAGCAAATACCGATCACGATTGCAAAACTGCCGAGCATCACCCGCATTGCTGGCGTGCAGATTCGATTGCACAACCTCGGCTTTTTCGCGGGTGCGATTGACGACAAGACCAGCTTTGCGCTCGAAGACGGCATTGAGTCGTTCCTGACCGATCTTGAGGACGAAGGACAAGCTGTTCCGGTGACGCGCGATGCGACAAACCCAGCGCTGCAAGCGCTGGTGCTGAAAGAACACGGGTCGTAACCACCATGGCCCCATTTACCAATCTGTTCGGCGAAGTGTCGCCAGATGAAACGCTCGTGCGCGTGTTCGTCGAGACCAACAGTGGTACGGCCACGATCAAACGTGTCGAAGCCGCAAATTCTGCGCAGAAGTTAGAAACGGTGACGTTGTTGGGACTGGCCAACAATTTTGTGGTGACGCCGGGCGCGCAGATCCTGAACTACATCTCACCAAATATCGACGAACAGCCAGCGAATTTCGACGCGGCAATTTCTGTTACACGTACGCCGCACGAAGTGGTGTTTCTCGATGTCGGTCGATGGGGAGGTCCCAAAAAATCTGGCCCGCGCCAACGCAATTTCGGTTTAGTGTGGGGCACGTGGGTGGCCTTGTGCGATTTTGAGCCGCGCACCGCAGCGCTTGATACAGATGAACATCTGTTGCGCGACGAAAAAGGTGTGCCGCGTGTGGATCATCCAATCAACGACTTCATACGCCAGGTGCGTGCTGCGGGATCGTCGGTCCGTCTCCTGCGTTCGATGTTTTCCGGCAATCCGAACTACTTGAAAGGATTCACGCAGGATTTTCAAGCCGTATATGTCATCATTCCGGATCTTCACCTTCCCGTCTGCACGAAAAAACCGGCGCCAAGTGATGGCAAGCACACGGGACGGCACAAATATCTTGACATGAGTGCACTTCGTCCATTTGTCATTCCAGATGATGAAGGCGTCGTGAAGCTGCCGTCTGGCTCAGCGTTTGGAGACGGAGCGAACGCCTGGTTCGACAATTATCTCAATGGTGATATTTTTGGCGGTCCGGACGAAACGGCGGCTCAAGACCTGGATCGATTTGTTGGAATTATTGGTGGTGTGACGTTCACCGGCGATCGTCAACTGCATTTTGTGCAAATCGGCGACATGTATGATTTGTGGATCGGCCTAGAACGATTCTTTAGCCAGCAGTCCACACAATCGGTGGTGCTCAGAAACGGTACCGGACAGAATTCCGGTATTCTCGCAGGTAAGTTCATCGACTTCTGGTCGGATCGCTCCCATCTCGCGATGCAATCCGCCAGCGGGAGCAACATCATCGCGCGACTCAATAAACTCGCGCAAAATCCGAAAATCAAAACGTCGTGGTTATTCGGAAACCATGACAACTATTTCGCCGCGCATACACCGGTGGTGTCCGTGGGCGAGGCTGTGCCACAGCGCGTTCGGCGACTGTTGACCGGCGGCGTGTTAATGGAACATGGGCAGCGCGGCGATCCCGACAATTGTGATGGCGCCATTGGCGGACACACCACCACCAACCGCGTCTTCGACAATGCGTTCATTCGTTCGCTCGATCCGAATCGACGTAATTTTTTCACGGCGCTCGCTGGAATGACGTACGTATCCAACCCGAATTTTCACATCTTCGTGATGGGACACACGCACAGTCCGTACTTGACGCGGATTCGTATCGAGACAGTGTTGCTGAAACCGTAAGGGGTCGGCGCTACAAGAAATCTTGACTGTGCAATTTCGGAAATTCTATGATACACGATCCAGGATCGACGCCCTCAATGCGCGCCTTGCCGAACGCGTCGAGGTTGCCTTTGACAGGATCATGGTTGGGCGGCGTCACAATAAACTCGGCGTGGGCGACCGGACGCTTTTTGGTGTCCAGCAGTTCGATCCCGATCCAACCGTCTTTCTCAGGGTCGAGGATGAGCACGGACTTTGGCTTTGGTCCGTCTCCGCTACCGCTTGCATTCGTCGGTGGTTTTTTGGCAGGCTGGCAGGGTGCTGCGGGGCCGAGTGCGGTGGCCTGATCTGAGCGGATCTGTTGCGTCATGCGCGGAATTCAGCGTGTGGCGTGGACGGTAGCTTCTGCGTTGACGTCGCAGCACGCGTCAACACTCGAACGCCGTATGTTGCAAGGTCAGTTATTGCAAAAGCGAGCACAGGCCCAAAAAACTCGGCCACTTCATCTGCGGTGCACGTGTCGATGTACTTCGAGAAAACACGCGGATCGTAAAAGCGAAAGTACCACGATTCGTCGGCAGGGCCTCGCACAATGAGAAATTGCCGGAAGTGAGTACGCAATTGCTCCAAAGTGACGTCCGCGAGCACAAATATGCCCCACGGATCAGGCCAGAGGTCGCCGGAAATCCAATCGAGGGTGTTACTGTCGACCTGCACCAAAAATGGCGCAATGGCGGACAGATCCTCCTCGGCTCGGCCTTTATATAGCGAGGTGGCGCGACTGTCTCCTAACGCTACAGCTCGGAGCGGTACCTCCGGTACGTCGGTGGCGTCGAGAATGGCAAACAGGCGACCGCGATCCGCCCATTGGCGGATATGCGACACGGACGTCATGCGTTCGCTGAGAAGGGTCACAGTGTGCGTTGGATGCGGCGAATATGAGGCACGCACATGGCGAGGTCCAGCGTTCGCGCGTAAAGTAGCGCATGGCGAAACCGTTGAGTGCGGGGCCGGGAGACACGATGCTGTCGATTGCGGAACGAGAGACGTTTCTCGACTATCGCAGCATCTGGAACGATCCATTGAACGCGACGCTCAAGCGACTTCGCGTCAATCCCTTTTGCCTCGTGCCGAAGGACGTGGTGCAGATCATCGACGTGCAGCCGAAACGAGAAACCAAGCCAACGCAGGTCGTGAATACGTTTACCATCGCCATCGGCGACGCGGCCCTTCGTCTCAAACTGCTTGATGCGAACGGTCGTCCGTTGATTCAGAAAACTTGTCGCGTCCTGAGCGGCCGTTTTGGCCCGCCCACCGATCTCAAATCGCTTCGCACCGCGACACCAACTCCCGTAACCGACGCGACGGGGCTGTTCGAGGTGGATATTGCGCGCGATGCCACCGATGCGAAGATCGAAGTCCTTGCCGATGACGACACCACGGTTGAATTCGATGTGCGGGTGCGGATCGGATTTCTCCCGCCGGTTAATTCGCTCGCTGGACAGCGCGCGCGGCTGAATCAATTGGGCATCTACGCTGGCTTTGCCGCGTCGGATACGGATCAATTGCACTGGGCGATCGAAGAGTTCGAACACTTGCACGGTTTGCCACTGAAAGGTCGATCAGACAATGCGATATTTTTCAACAAGCTCGGTCACATTCATGGTGATCTCCTCGCGTCGGAATCGCTCACGTTGCCGCTCGTTGCTACGGAGGCAGAAACGTGAGTGACGGACTTCCACTCCCGGAACTCGTCGACGAAACCGACAGTGTGATCACGGGCCGTCACCCGGTGCGCGCATCGCTTCCGATTCTCGCGGCACCGACCGATTCGTCGCGCGCGGCGGCGCTCAACACGCACCGACGCCCCTTTGTCACGGTCGCCTGCAGTTCGTTGAAGGACCACAGCTTTGCGTTCGACTCGTCGTTCATCAGTCCGAACGTGGTGGCCGGAAAAGCCTTTATCAATTTCGCTTCGATGGTGAAGGCCTTTCCAAAATCGCCCATCGCAATTTTTGGACACGCCGACCCCTCTGGTGACCTGCACTACAACCAAGTGCTGAGCGGACGACGTGCGAAGGCCGTATTTGCCCTGCTTACTCGCAACGTCGACATGTGGGAAGAATTGTTTGACCCCGCACAGCGCGGATTGGCGGTCGGTGACGAATGGGGCACCCGGTCGATTCAGATCATGTTGCAGCAGTTGGGGTTTCGGGATAAGAATCTCACGAACAACGGAAAGCTTGACGAGGAGACACGCGCCGCGATCAAAGCGTTTCAATCGGCGCCCATCTTACTGCCAGAAGGGCGCGTGTCGGCGCCAATCACTCCGGCCACGGGCGCGAGCGATCGACCCACACGTCGCCGATTGTTCACGGTGTACATGAATGCGATCTGTCAGGATGCCACAGGCGCGGATTTCAGATTGCCGACGACGGCATTTCTCCGCGACGGGAAAAGTCCTGGCGGCTTTCAAGGGTGTGGCGAGTTTAATCCACGCCGACTGCCATCGCAGGAGACGATCAAGACGTGGAAGGATGCCGGTCAGACACTCGGGAAACAGTTGCGCGACGACTTCCATCGAGAGAATCGTCGAGTGCTCCTGTACTTGTTCAAACCGGGTACGGTGTTCGATGCAAAAGAATGGCCGTGTCCGGCCGCCACAGGCAACGTCGACGCTTGCGTGAAACGCTCGTGGTCAAACGGAGTGCCTCGCCGAGAAGGGGCGATGCGCGCGCATGCGCGACGGTTCGGCCGGGCCGTGCCCGATGCGAAGCGCGAACTGGTCGCTCCAACGAATCCCGCGTTCTCGAACGAGCTCGGACGTGAAGAAACAACATTCGCCTGTCGCTTCTATCACGGGCTCGCAATTCACTCACCGTGCGAGCGCGATCTGAAGATGTGGATCGTGCGTTTGCAGATCGATGGCATTAGCGTCGACCGACCAGGACAGCCGGCGAAGTCCGCGAAAAAAATCGACCTCGCCAATCGTCGCTTTGTCGCGCGTATGGGTACCACGCGTGACGCCCCGACAATTCGCGGTCGGACAACGGATAAAGGACGCATTGGCTTGCCAGTGTTCGAAGATACGGTGTCAATCGATTTGCGTATTGATGCCTTCACCGATCCGTCGCTTGAACCGAAAGACCCGACCGACCTCGACACGCAGCCGTTTGCGGACGAAGGCATCTTTGTTCCACTCACCTTAAGCGGCGGCGTTTTCCCACGACTTCGCAATAAGGCGGCTGGTGATTTCGATTTTGACGAAGACTTTGATCAAGAGGACGCACCGACGCAAGACGAAGTGCAACGCGCGGAGTTTCAGCGTCTGCACAACTTGGGATATGGCGCCGACGACACGGGGCTGAATTTTTCCAAGTGGGATGCGAGACAACGCCGGTTCGTTATCGAGCGCTTCCAGCGTGATCATAGTCCGCCACTTACCGTGACTGGTACACGGAGCGAAGCCTTCGACATTGAGCTCTTTCGGGAGTACGGCGGGTGACCACGCCAGCCATCGTCGCTGCGGTTACTGTGGCGCCGCCCGCCGATGAGAACGCGTACACGAATACATCGAAACCCTTCGATGTGCTCGCGCGTCCGCTGCATCGCGTCAAGTCGCCCACATATGACGTCACGATTGATACGCCCAACGCGCCTGGCCTCGAAACCAAAGATCCGCCGGATGGCGACGCGGCGAAAGCAGGCGCGCGCAATCCCACCATGTTTCTCGCCAGCGAGATCTTTCAAGATTTTATTAGGACGTTGGAGAAGACACTCGAGAAAGTGCTCGGCGTCGCACCATTTCTCGCGGCGATCGACGAATTGCTGAAGAAGGTGACCGGCAAAGCGCAGATCGAAGAACTACGCAAGGCGATCGCGAAAGCCATCGCGCAAAGTATTGAAGGTGCGCTGTTTGATCGTTACATGCGCGTCATACCGGCGTGGGTACCGGTTGATCGTCTCAAGTACGGTCCGAAGTTTTTGTACAAAGAGCTCCGGTCATCGCCACGGGCGACCAGTGTCGAGGAGGAGCGCGAAGTCGAAGGGCTGGTCACCGCCAGTTATCAGCAGTGCAACAGTATTCCAAATACGCAATGGAGTCACTACTGGCACTGGGCGTTTCACGTACGCCCGCTCCCCGGTTATCGACACTTGATTGGACGCGGCAACCGACGGGTGGGCATCGAGCTGAATGAAATCGGCACCGATCAATCGAAACGCAAGCTGCGAGAGGTGCTGCATATCTATGGGCAAATCGATCAGAACGTCGACAACGGCACGGATGTCGGCGCGATCGAATGCCTTTGGGATGTTGGTGGTATGTCTAAGCCACGCGGTGACGGCGGTACAGACGGCGTGATGTTTCACGGCAACTTTCCCTTCTGGCCACAGATGGGTGATCACATTTGGGTGGCCGGTCGCTTCGTGTACGACTGCGCGCGCGTGATCACCGACAGCGGCGAATTCAGTCCGTCGTTGCTGAATCCATGCAAGGCGCTCGCGGTAGCGCGTTTTGAGGGATTCAAGTTTCCGGAAAACGCGGGTGGCGTGCCAGCCGTGAAATTCTTTTTTCTCGCGACAACCGAAGGCGGCTACTTCAACTTCAGGCCCGTCGATGATCGGTTGAAGAAGAAGCATCACGAGCAGAACGGTACAAACGCCGACCAGTCGCCGAAGTTCAACGGCATCAATCTGCGTGATCGCGACTACGAGTTTATCCTCGACCTCCCGCCGACAGACGAAACGCGCGGCATTTATCCAATTGGCCGCACCACCGGCGTAATGGAAAACACGTTGGTGCTACGCCCGCGCTTGCTCGCGCAATTTCGCTTCGCGCCGTTTGAAACCAAGAATTCCACGCAGGATCGGCCAGTCGACGTGCCGCCGTGGGCCGATGGAATGTTCTTCCACAAAATCGATGTTCCGGACAACCTCACCATTGATCCGAAGCAGGACATTCGGCCGCGAATCGAAATCATCCCTGAGGCTGATCCGTTTGCGGCGCCGCGGCAAGTCAGAATTCGTATTCCGATGAAGTCCCTTCCCCTCCCACCGACCGCGCTTGCCAATCGGCCGGAAGTGTACGGGGTAGAACTCGCACTCGGTTGGTATGACCCCGATGGAAGCGAGGCGGCAAAGCTTACCAAGGTCGACGTTGAAATCAAGCATCTGCGGATGCACGGCTCGCACAGTACAAAAACTGTGCATTTCAAGGCGTGCGTGAATGGACAGTGGCGATCCATACAAACGGTCTCGAAGATCAGCAACGTACCGACCGATCCGAGTCAACCGCGCGATCCAAATGTGCGAGACCCCACAACGCAGGATATTGCGCCCGACTTTCAGAAAGTTTCCCTGTTCCTTCCGGCCGGCGCTCGCATTGCCGTCACGACGCACGGCTCGTGGCGACACGGCTACGGTGAGTTCATGGAACGCAATACGCAGAAGCGTCGCGAACTCGAGTTCGGCGGTCTTGTGCAACTGCCGTCGTTTATCGATGACGAGTTACAAGACTTGCGCGCGTTAGCAAAAAAACTCGGACCTGCGCTGCCCGCCGATCAACGCAAACGACTCGATGAGCTCGAAGAAATTCTGAAGGTGCTTGATAACTTCATCGGCAAGAAAACGACAGCGGATTGGCTGGTCGATATCGATAACGATCGCACCGATGATCAGAAGTCCACCGACGGATCGACGTTAACGGATTTTCAAAAGCAAACAATTGAACAGGAACGCGTGTCCGCGTTGGCTCGAGCACTGTTCGTCGACCCCATCTCCACGTTCAATCAGAATGACGAGCCGTTAGGCTGGGCCACGTTTGTTGATCCGACGAACACACGCCTTACCACGGTGGGCACGATGTCACCATCGCCCGCGCAAATCGGTACGGTGGAAAAGTTGCTTGCGGAACAGCAACGCACTGGTCAACGCGTCACCCACGTGAACGTCTTCGCGAACCGCATGTGGCAACTTGGCGCGGGCAACAATCTCGGGATGCAAATCGCTGAGTATCGCGGCGAAAAGCAGATCATCGATTACTCCATGGAGATCGAGCTGTCCGCAACGCCCGGCGTCAAGCCAGCGCCGCCGCCTGCGCCTCCTCCGCCGCCACCGTTGCCGCCAGACAACACCACCGATCCGCAAATCATTCCTGCATCGGTGACCGTGCGATCGGCACTCGGCCCGTCCATCAATCCGAGCTCTGTGTCGGTGACACAGGCGACCGGACCATCCATTAATCCTGCGAGCGTTACCGTGAAACCGTCAGCGTCCCCAGTGATTGCGCCAGCGAGTGTCACCGTCACTGTAAGACGGCGCGGCTCGTGAGCCACCTGCAGTCCCACTCACCACGCACAGGAGTCTGTCGTCATGGCCAAGGGTGATACGTTCGACGTGACGGAAGGTGACGAGATCGAAGTCTCGTTCCAGTTAAGTCTCAAGCGCGCAGAAATCGCCAAACGACGCGACGCGGCGCAACTCACGCATGTTGTGATCAACTTCACTCCAGCGACACCGAGTGATCCCACGCTTGGCGGGTCGATCACATTCGCGCCACTCAGTCCCGATGCGCAGAACGATCCCACGTTTGGGCAGGTCATTCCAATCACGCAAGATGATCCGAAAGTCACGCGGCTTTTTCGCGTCGGTGCTATTCAGATGCTCCTCGGTCAAGCTCCGCCAGCGCAATTTCTCGTTAAGGTCAGCGCGAGACTCACACCGAGCGTGGGAGAGTCGCAAGTCACGTCATCGCAACCACGTGACGGAGATCTGTGTACGCTGCGGGTAAAACCACTCCGTCGGGCAGGACGCTAGCCTCGTTGGGCAGCTCGTCCTTCGACCGCCCTTCCCTTTGGTTTATCGAAGTGCCACCATGCGCATAGACATCTCGGCCCGCCTCCTCCCACGCATGCATGCCTGAACGGTCTAATCCCTTGCTCGAACAGGTACGCGAGTCGGTGGCCGGTACGTACGATCTCCTCGGCGAACTCGGAGTCGACGAACACGCCATCATGTTGTACCTCGCACGCGAGGCGACGACTGGCTTGCTCGTCGGACTTTCGGTGACGCAAAGCGACACGGACGGCGCCGAATACGCCGTCGAAGTACGCCGCACGCTTGGGGAGTCGGTCGCCGTGGAGGGCAGTGTCTGCCCTGAGTGCAACACGACGTTACCCGACCTCGAGCGCTTCTGCTTTCAATGTGGCGCCGATCTATCTGGAGTGGTCGCGGCTGATGGGACACCAGAATCGTCGCGCGTGCTCGCGGCACTCGCGGCCGCCACGGCTGGTCGGTTCGAAATACTTGGACGAATGGATCGCGACGGAAAGACAGGTACTGTTTACTTCGCGCGCGAACTAACGGCCAACACCATTGTCGCATTGCGTCTGCGCAGAGCGAACGCCAGCGATGGCGTCGAGGCCGAATATGTCGTGCGTCAAACGCAAATATTTCGTGCCCAAGGTTCGCCAACGCTAACACCAGGGAAATCGGCGATGGCGGCGGCAGTCATCGCCGCGTCCGCAACAATCGCCGCGAACGCAAGTTCGACACCTGTGGCGAGTACCTCCACGCGCGGCTCCGCGTACGATGCGGTGTTCGAGGCGCATGGCGAGCCGCGTTCACGACCGGTGTGGCTACGCACGCCGGTCATCGCAGGTGTCGCCGTCGTCCTACTCGGCAGCGTTGGCTATTTCGCGCTTCGTGATAGCGGAGACGCCGCAACGCCGACCGCTGGAGCGGCGGCCACTCCATCGGGTCCAACAACACCGTCTCTCGTTACCCCACCTATTCCGGAAACTCCGGCGCCACCGACGCCTACGCCCGTTGTCGCCGTCGTCGATTCTGGCACGATCCGCCTCGTATCGCTACCGGCTGGTACACGGGTGACGGTAGACGGAACAATATTGCAGGGCCGAACAGCTCGCGTGAAAGCCGGCATGCACGTTTTGTCCGTGAGCGTTGCTGGTGCGACGGCCGTGACCGAGCGTATTCGCGTGAGCGCTGGGGCGACTGTTCCGTGGACGTTGAAGGCACCTTTGCCGACCGTCGCTGCGAATCTCGCCACGCCTGCGATTACGCCTGCGACAGCAACGCCGTCACGGAATGAACCCAAGGTGAAAACCTCCGCCTGTCGCGCTGCTATCAAGAAAGAAGACTGGGCCGCCGCGATGATCCCCTGCACCACCGAAGCCAACGAGGGTGACATTGTTGCCGCCGCAAGTGTGGCGCGATTGTACGCGCGCGGACTCGGCACGAGAACTGATGCGAACGCTGCCTTTGGTTGGTACACCAAGGCTGCTGCCGGTGGTGATCATGAGGCACAAACGCAACTCGGCTACGCGTTCCGCGACGGTGCTGGTACCAAACGCGATGCATCGCAAGCGGTGAAGTGGTTTAAGCAGGCCGCCGAAAGTGGTGACGCGAGCGCGCAGTTGGAATACGCGGTTGCACTGGAGAAAGGCAGCGGACTTAATCGCGATGAAGTGAACGCGCGCGAATGGTACAAGAAGGCGGCGGACAAAGGGAGTTACATGGCCGCGCGGCGACTCGGACACATGTTTGAACATGGTGACGGCGGTGCGCGCAGTGATGCGGATGCGGCCATTGCTTACGAACGCGCCGCGACGATGGGCGACGTCGAATCGGCAATGATCATGGGCAAGTGGTACCGTGACGGCCGTGGTGTTGCTAAATCGCCCGCTCAAGCGCTCGTGTGGTTTAAGAAAGCTGCGGAACTTGGCAGTACTGATGCGAAGAAAGAAATCCAACGTCTCGAGAAGGGTGCGTAGGGTAGGCCACGTGCTATGAGCGCGACGCCCACGCTCGTCACCGAGCCGCCACTCCCGCCCGCGCAATTCCCGCTGCGCGGCGCGACACTCCGCATCGGTAGTGCAGCCGATGCCCCCATACGTATCGATCATCCGCTCGTCGAATTGCGTCATGCGATGCTGCTCGAACGTGAAGACGGATGGTGGATCGCGGCGAGCGGCAATCGCGTGCACATCAACGGAGCCCCGCTGCAAGGCGAACAACTATTGCGGCACGGTGACCGACTGCTGTTGGGCGCTGGCGCAGTGCTGCGCTATGACAGTGGCATTGGTGATGCCCCGGTAAAAAAAATCGCTGCGACGAAACCTGTGCTCGCACGAAAGCGGCGGCACTGGCGCATGCCACGACTTGCGATGCCGTCATTCAGTTGGCGCGGTGTTGCACCATTTATTGCGTTGGTGTTCGTGCTTGCACTCGCGGGCGGGTTTGTCTGGTTCGCGTGGCACACGTGGGGTACTCGTCCCGTTGATGTTGCGGTTGCCGCCCCGCTTACCGTTCCACAGGCAACTCAGTTCGATTCGTTGCTCACGGTTGCGTACGATCATATTGAGCGTGGGCAAGTGCTCGTGGAGTATGGCGCGAACTCTGTCGCGCTCGAGGAGTTTGCGAGCGGTATTGCCGCCATTACCACGAGCGCGCTCCGCAATGTCCCGTACGTGCGCGACCGTGTCGAAGCATTGCGCGCATCCGTCGCGGACATCTACCGGTCGCGCAATTTGTCGGTGCCTGGCACGTACGCGAGCGCACGACGTACCGTGTCGCTCGCCACGTCCGGCTTGCGTGCAGCACTTACGGTGGAGCAGTTCGCTTCGGGTTTTGCAGCGGTGCAAGCCTCGTTTGCCACGCGATATGGCTCGTCGCTTTTCGTTACCGGTAGCGATCATCCGGAGCATCTATCGCTGTACGGCGCGGGAGGCGCGATCGATGTGCGCAGTACGACCCTGCGACCGGAGCAAGTGCAGTTCGTGGTGGATGCGGCACGCTCAAAGGGAATTCGCGTCAAAGATTTCTCACAGGACGCCATTTTGCGCGCACAAATCGCGGCGGCGATCAAGGCTGGACTTACCGATCGCGCGGGCACCGGACTGCACTTGCATATTGACCGTTTCGCCAACCGACGCGACGCGTATACGGTACCGTAATGGTCACACGCGCGCTGTCAGCGTCGACAACGCTTCGTTTGCCGTCGGTCGGCGACGCACATCGGCATCCAGCATCGCACGCAGGATCTCGTCTTCGGACGCGCGAAGCGGTACGGCCGCCGCACTCACCGTGCGCATCCATTGCCAGACCATGGCGATACTGTAAATGTCGCTTGCCGTCGTCACCATAGGTATTGCGAGCGCAAGTTCTGGCGCGGCCCACGGCGCAGTACCAACACTCGTCTCCCGCCACGGTTCTGGAAGTGCGCGCCAGCATGCGACACCCGCATCCCAATGGCGACGACCGGCGATACCAAAGTCCGTCAGCCACAGGGCACCGCCATCCAGCAATAGGTTGGAAGGCTTGATATCACGATGGACAATCCCGACACGGTGCAGTTCAGCCACTGTGCGCAACAACGACATCGCGTGTTGCGAAGCAGACGCTGCAACTCGTTGCCGAACGATCGCCGATCGTTCAATCGCCATCGCGACATCGCCGCCGTGGGCCCACGCGATCTGCAGCCACGCGAACGTGTCGGTCGGCGTCACCGCTATTGCGACCCCGTCAATGCGTGAAGCATCGAGATGCGCCCGCACTTCGCTCGCAAATCGCACGACGTTGATTGGCCGCGCTGCGGCATCCGGATGTAGCGTCTTGAGCGCGCATGGTATGCCAGTCGCATCACGCGCGGCAAAGACGCGCGTCACACCACGTCGACCACCAATGCATGGGCCGAGTGTGAATTGCTTGGGTGGCGGCTGCCAGAATGCGGACGCCTCGTTGCCTTCAGAGAGCAAGAAACGTCAAACGCGACACACCGGCGATGGTAATTTCGTCACCATCGCGCACCGCGTGCGGTTCTCCTCGCGCAACCGGTTTGTCATTGAGCAGTGTGCCGTTCAGACTCGAATCGACCAAGATCCACTTCTTATCCTTTCGCAGCAGCGCACAATGAAATCGCGACACGAGTCCGAGCGAATCACTGAGCACCAAGTCGTTCTTTTCTTCTTTTTTTTCTGATTCCGCCGCCCCAATGCGAAACACGTCCGATTCGACCGTGTACATGCGACCACGCCCCACGCCGTCCACAATCTTGAGCGCAATCTTACGCTGCGATGCGGCGACCGCCGCTGGCGCTTCCTTCGCAGCCGCGCGATTCGCAAAAAGTTTTTTGCTGAGAAATCCGACGCCCACTACCAACATCATGACGACGGCGGCGAGCACCTTGAGCTGATCCTTTCGCGATTGCCAAACGCGCGCGGTACTGATCTGACTTCGTAGCGTTAACGCTTGTTCGTTGGTCGCTTCTTTGGCCAACACGTTGGTCACCCACGAATCGGCTTGATCGAGGCTGCCTCGACTGAGCTCCGTGCGTGCGCGCGCCAGAAATGTTTCGATAGAGTCGCGCGACGACTTCGTGATCGCTTGACTCGCCGTGACCTTCTCCGCTGCGTCGAGCGCGCGCTGCGCATCGAGCATACCGTCTACCACGCGCGGATCGGTGGGCGCGCCCATGCGAGCGGCTTCCCAACAACGGACGCGAATGTTTGGCGGATCCGCGCCATCGCGAATCTGACAGCGCGTGATGACCTGACTCGCTTCCGCAGCACGCATCGAGTCGGCATGCATTTGGATTTGCGCAGGGGTCGGTCCCGTCGGCGCCGCCGGTGCGTTCTTTTGCGCTGACGCTGTCGTCGCGCTCACCGCGAGCATCAGCGCACGCGTGACGTTACGCCACATCACGCCGGTGCCGCCGCAGGAGATTCGGCGGTAATTGCCGTCGCCACCTCGGCCTCCTGTCGCACCTTGACCAACGCCACGTCAACTTCTTCAGCACTACCCGCCAAAAGTCCCAGTTCGTCACCGTCGAGGTACATCCGCACCACCGATCCAGCCGGTACCGACCCACTGATAATCAGCCGCGATAAATCGGCCAACAGCAACCGGTCAACGGTACGTTCAACCGGACGCGCGCCGTACGCAGGGTCGTATGCAAGCGTGGCCAAGTGCGCCACAACATCATCATCGTACAACAGCGACGCCTTGTGCGCCTCTTGCAATTGCGCACCGACGCCGCGCAAATTCTTCGTCACAATCGCGCGTAATGTTTCGACATCCAGCGCGTTGAACGGCACCACCGCGCCTAATCGGTTGTACAACTCCGGACGCAACGTGGCTTGCACAACTTTGAGAATAATTTCTTTGCGTAACGCCAGATCTTCTGTGGCTGTAATGGCTTCTTTCACGCCGAGGTTCGACGTGAGAATCACAATGGTGTTAGAGAAATCGCAAAACCGCCCTTTTGCATCGGTAAGTCGTCCTTCATCAAGCACGCCCAGCAAAATATCGATCACTTCGGGATGCGCTTTCTCTACTTCGTCGAACAACACGATCGAGTACGGGTTTCGTCGCACCTGCTCCGTGAGAAAGCCACCCTGCTCCGAGCCTACCAAGCCGGGACGCGAACCAATCAGCCCCGCCACCGAACCCGCATCTTTATACTCCGCCATATCAATGCGAATGAGCGCGCGTTCGTCATCGAACAACGCTTCGGCCAACGCCTTCGCGAGCTCCGTTTTTCCGACGCCCGTTGGACCCACGAACAGGAACGACGCCGGCTTGCGCTTCGCGCGCAAATCCGCACGCATTCGACGTGCTGCGTCGGCGAGCGCATCAACGGCTTCAGGTTGACCAACCACACGCTCACCTAAACGATCTTCCAGCTTCGACAGGCGCTCGCGCTCCGATTCCATCATACGCGACACCGGCACACGCGCACGCCGAGCCACGACCTCCGCGATATCGCTCGGCCGAACCTCACTCGGCACCAATCGACCAGCTCCATCGAGCGTCGCGGCGCGTGCTTCGAGTTCCGCAAGTTGAATTCCGAGAAACTTGAGCGCACCGTAGCGCACCTCGGCGACGCGTGCAACGTCGCCCGCCGCTTCGGCGGCATCTGCCTCGCGCTGCTTCTCCTCCAGCGCGTCACGCGTTCGCTGCAACTCGGCATTGACTGTGGTCTCTTCTAACCACCGCGCTTGCAACGCTGTGAGTTCAGCACGTTTCGTTTCGACATCGGCGACCGCAGCCGAAATTTCTGCGTCAGGCGCGCTCGCAGCACGCAGTGCTTCAAGTCGTCCGTCTAATCGCGCCACACGACGTTCCAGCTGATCAAGCATATCGGGTTTCGATTCGACCTGCAGTCGCAAACGCGACGACGCTTCGTCGAGTACATCGAACGCCTTGTCGGGGAAGAAGCGATCCCGCAAATGTCGGCGCGCCAGTTTCACGATGGACTGCAAGGCTTCGTCCGAAACGCGCACATGATGATGCGACTCGTAGCGACTTTTCGTGCCACGTAACAACGCGAGCACCATGTCGTCGTCGGGCTCGTCAACCACCACACGCTCGAAGCGTCGCGCCAACGCGCCATCCTTCTCGATGTACTCGCGATATTCATCGTGCGTCGTCGCACCTACGCAGCGCAGCTGTCCGCGGGCGAGCGCTGGCTTGAGAATGTTTGCCGCGTCCATACCACCTGCACCCCCCCCAGCACCAACGAGGGTGTGCAGCTCGTCGAGAAAGAGAATCACGTCTTTCGCGGCGAGCACCTCGTCCATCACAGCTTTCAGCCGCTCTTCGAATTCGCCGCGATACTTCGCGCCGGCAACAAGGCCTGTCAGATCGAGCGCGAGCACGCGAGTGTTTTTGAGCGACTCCGGTGCGTCGCCAGCGACGATACGCTGAGCGAGCGCTTCGACAATCGCCGTCTTACCCGTGCCGGGATCGCCTACGAGCACAGGATTATTTTTTTGTTTGCGCAATAACGTTTGTAATACCGCGCGCAATTCGTCATCGCGACCAACCACTGGCATCAGCTGCCCATCGCGCGCCGCCTGCGTCAAATCTTTCGTAAATTTGGCCAGCTGACTTCCCTGTGGTTCCGGTGGGGCTTCACCACCTTGTTCTGACACCGGCGCAGGCTTCATCACTTCAGGACTTTCCAGCGCGCGCTCCAGCGCATCGACCGTCCATCCCGCGTCGCGCAACGCGGTACCGACAGGAATACCGGGTGACGATACCGCGGCCAGAGCCACTTCAATCGCACCCACTGTGCGCGCGCCCCGACGTTCGGTCAGTTGAAACGCACGTTCCATGAGGTCGCGCAGTGCACCGCTCGCAATCGCCTGTCGACCAGCCACAGCACCTTCATTGCCCGGGTCTGGTAACGCTTCAACGAATCGCCGAGCCATCGCCGCATCGAGGGACAAGGAGGGCGCGATTTTGCCAAGCGTGCCGTTGGGCGCGAGCAACGCACCTAAGAGGTGCTTCGGTTTGATGTACCCCGCACCCGCGCGAGCCGCGATGCGCTGCGCCTCTTCGATAGCCGCTGTGAGATCGACGGTGAGCCGTGATAGATCCATGAGTGCTGGCCGCTGGAGACGTGAGTGCGAGTGCGTACAAGTGCGTTGGGGTAGAACAAGGACTGTTGCTACGAGCCGGTGTTGGGGCCTGGTTTAATCGTCACCTTGATGGGCTTTTTCACCTGCGCACCACCCTGCAACGATTCATCAGTGATCGAGTTGGACGACACAGGTTGGCCACGCGCTTCAATTGCCTGCATGAGTGCGGGTACCGCAGGCGCAGCCGCCATGAACGAACCCTTGTCGCCACTCACGCCCAGGCGACGCTGATACAAAATGCAACCGCGAATGCGCGTGCCTGGCTGTACCGTCACCTGAAGTCCGGTGACTGAGGCGATGTCTTCACCCGGCTCAAAGTCTGTCGAAAAATTACGCTGCGACGGAAGCACGCACACGACCTCGCGCGACATCGGACGAGAGTCATTGTGCCCCGGATTGATGCGGATGTCCGCGCGAAACGTGTCACCGGGCTGCCACGCGGACGCGTCGGGCTCGCCGAGAAATACCAAACGATACCGTTGGCGCGAGGCAAGACTGAGTTGTCCAAACACAAAGGTGAGCGTCTCGAGATCACGCTGTGGATGTCCCGGTGTTGCAACCGACAGATAGAACTGCTCACCGTCACCGTCGAGCAGAAATCGGAGTGACTCCACCGAGCGATTGACGCGGAAGTCGATGTACCGCGCTTCAAGCGCCTCGACCAACCGACGCAAACGCGACAACGTCGTTTCCGCGCGCACGACCGCCACCGCGAGATCAGTGGCCTGCGCCGTTTCCCGAGGACGCACCAAGAGTTCTCGTTCTTCTTCGAGCAACGTACCGTAACTCGCATCGGCCTGACCGAGTTCGGCGAAGTACAAGCGCGTGCTCTCGCTCAAGTCGAGTCCGAGAGCCACACGTCGACCGGCGCGTTCGATTTCGCGAAAATATTGATCGGGTGTGATGGTGGGCTCGGACGACTCGTACGCGCAATGATCGAGCGCGAGCACCGCACGTTCGACAAAGGCGAGAATATCGCGATCATGCCGGGGGTCCACGCCACGTCGCGCAATCTGTTCTGCGTATTGCGCTGTTTGCCGATGCAGTGCCGCGTAGTGTTGCGAGAGGGTTACGATTTCTGTTCGCGTCCGTTGCCACGCCGCAAACAGCGTGCTATGCCCGAGCAGCGTTGAGCACGATGGAATGAATCGACTGTCGAGTTCGAACCCCAGCGATTCGTTCACGCGTCGCAGGCGTCCAACACACAACGCATGCGGCAATGTGTCAGCGTTGATGCCAAGCTGCACACGATATCCTGCACGTCGATACGCCGCCTGCGTCGGATTTGCATCATCTCGGCCAATGCTGGCGGGATCTTCTTCACGATCGCCGGTGTGCACCACGAATACCATCAGTTCCGTCAGACCAGCGAGGCTCGACTTCTCCGCTTCAAGTCGCACGGCACTGCCTTGTGCGATATCCACAAGTTGACCAAGCATGGTCAGCCCGCGCGCTTCCAACACGGAGACGCGCAGCAGTGTGCCATCGTCGTAAATGTCGACGCGCGGGTCGAACTTTCCGAGTCCGCGTTCACCCGAGGGAAGGCGAATGCCGCCGCCAACCAAGCCGACGCCCGGCAGGCAATAGCGCAGCAGCCAGCCGATGGTTTCGTCGAAATACGCATCCTGTCGCCGGAAATGCTCCGGTGAAAGGAGCATGCCCGTTGTCCAGTTAATCGATTTCAGTCGTGCAACGTCGTCCGTCACGCGGTGTGTCCTGTAGATGTTGGCATCAATCGAGAATTGATACCCAGTCGAACGGCGGCGGAAGTCCCGCCAATCACGCAACCGCGCGCTGGTGGCGTCACGGTCCATCGTTCCTCAACGGGCCGTAGCATTGCGGATGGCAAGACCAGATCGTACAAGATGTCGCGGTAGCTGCGCATTTCCGCTCTGGCGTGTTGCAGATACTGATCGATCGACACGGGGCCGAGGTGAATACGCGCGTGCGCGAGCGCCGTGATGCCGTCGCCAATCACCGCATCGACGCCGAGGCGCCCGTTGCGCAGACCCAAGCGCGTGTGCAATGCCGCGCGCATCGGCAGCAAGCGTTTCGTAATGGTCACGTCAATCACCGGTAGTTCAAAAACGGTGCGTAGCGCGACACGTACACCGTTTTCTGTGCCCGCCACGCTATGCAACGCGGGGAGCAATCGCGCGAGTGCGTGCAATCGGTCTGCAGGCCACGATTTCGGGCTCAGCGCAAAAATTTCTCGAATCCAACGCCACGCTGTGCGCGAATCTTCGGGTCGCAATTCGAGAAACCCACCGGCTTCGCGCACGAATACATCTAATTTTGCGAGCGGTGCATCGAGTACAGGCATGAGATCAACCACACCGAATTGCCCGTCCTGCTCGTGACGCATTGCATATGGCAACGCATCGACCGCCGCAGGTGCCGAGACGAACAACACCACGCGCGTGGTCGCTCCCAAGGTCGTACCGGGCGTGGGCTGTTGCCGTACCACGGTGCCTTTCTTCCATCCCCCGCCAATGCGCTCGATTCGCACGCGATCAAGCGGTAATGCGAGATGTCGCAGTGTGGCGAGTGCAGAGTCCACATCCTGGCGCACGCCGCGCATGGGCGTACAAAAGTCCGGCATCGTGCTTCGACGTGGCGGCGCGGCGCTTTCAAAGTCGCTCATCGTCCGTCCAGTTCAACCACCACACGCACTGAGCGACCCAGCACCGCGCGACGCGCGAGGTGCCGCTCAAGTCCATCGCGGAGCCGTATCGTGTCGGCATCAGGATCGGAGAATTCCGCGCGCGGTGCACGCACGATCACGTTGTCCACCGCGCGCAGTGCACCGTCGGCGATCTCCGACAGCGGATCAACCACCACGGCCGTGATCCGCGGATCAAACGCGCGCGCCGTGATGTCGTAGTCGGCTACCGTCACCACCCGTTCTCGCGTGCGCAACAGCTCAGCGAAGCGTTGCCGCGCTGCGGAGTACGACGGGGGCGATGCGCCACCTCGCGTCGCCGATAAATTCACGACCTGCGCCGTAACGTTCTCAAGTGATCCAGTGATGCGCGTGATCGCACCCGGTTCGACGCCGTTGCCGCGCGCGCCGTCGCACAGGAGGAGTCGCAATACCGCAAACCCATCCACGCGACCACTCGCGCGACGCGCGGGTCGCAGTTCAATACGACCATCCCGCGCCCGCCAACGTCCCGCCGTAGACGGCGCGTCGAGGTCCGCATCCTGCGCGTAACGCGTGCCGCTTTCACCGACAACACTCAACACCCCCATCAGGTGTCGACGCTCGTCGCCCTCGGGCCGCATGGCCACCACATTGCCAATGCGATCAAACGTGACTTGCTCGACAAACACTTCGATGTTGGACGCGGTTACTGCGTTCAGCGTGATGCCCTGAATGGCCGACGCCACATCGATTGTGCCTGCTGGGAGCGGTATGAAAACCCACACCAGTCGACGCTCGATGTATGCCGTTTCATCCTCCGGACAAAGCGCCATGATGGCTTGTGCATACGCACGCGGTGGTGCACAACGCCACCGTTTTTCCGACGGAATTGGCGGAAACACCCACACGCTTTCGCCAAAGGGTCCGGTGCCAACATCAACAGACGCGACGCTGCCTTCTACGGCGTCCGCGTCATCCTGCGCTTGCGCGTCAAACCAATCCAGCATCTGCACGCCGCCGCGCGTCGGCGTGGTGCGCAACGTACCCGCGTCGCGCGACACGCCATCGTCGCCAAGCAAGATCCACGGGCTTCGTTCCAACGCACTCGCAACTTTATGCCCCACTGCCCCAGTGTTCACATGCAGCCCGAGGCCGCCAAGACCTGCCGTATCCGCATCGAAGGCCAGCAACAGCGCTGGAGGGCCGCCAGCAGCCCCACAGGGCACGCTATTGGGCGGCCATGGGATGCCACCGGGAAGCACTGCGCCAGGCACGATGTGCAATTGACGGTTTTCCGACACAGCCGCGAACACGAGCGTCGTGGGTGCGAGCTCGATCGACACATCGGGCGCGAACATCATGCGTTCACCGGCCTGCGTCATGCCCTGCAACGAGAGGTCGGGGCCAATCCGTTCGCGTCGATCAAGATTGCTGAAGGCGATCACTGTTTGTGCGGGCAATGCCATGAGACGGGGCATGCCGAGGCCATTCATCAAATCATCGAGCACCTGCCACGGAAATTTGTCCTCGGCTTCCGTGTACACGCGTCCCACCTGCACCGCCAACGCGTGCATGAGCGTGACGAGCACGGGGTCCTGCATGGGCGCACGATCAAACTGCGATTGAAAGGCGCGTTGAAAATCGCGACGCATTTCGGCGGCAATGTTTGCTGCACCGCGCATCGAAGTGCCGAGTGGGCTTTGTTCTGCCATGCGGAGTGACTAACGCGTCTGCTTTGGATCGGCGCTGGTTCGACCGTCGCCTTTCTTCGGCACTTCGCCTTTTTTCCACGCCGATTTTTTCTTGCCCGGAGCACTCACGAGATTGGGCGGTACCACCTTGCCGGGCGGCTGAATATGCACCATCGCGCCGACAATCGAGTGAATACCGCCAGCGACGGCGTCAAGGAGCATACTGGCTTTGACCACAACATTCATGCCCTCAGTGGCGTGCTTGCCGCCGGCCTTTGAGAGGACATTGCCCGAGACGTCACTCGTATCGTTGCCGCCAATTTTCCGATATGCATCGGACGAAACATCTTGCGTGAAAGTTTTGCATTTCAGGCGAATTTCGTTCTCTGCCTCGAACGAAATATCGCCTTCGGAATGAATCGTGATGACGGGCTTGCCTTTGTTATTGTGCAGCTGCACCCAACATTGTCCCGTCGCGGAATAAATCTCGATGCGCTCATCGTCCTTCTCATCATACAGCTGAATCGTGTTCCCGGAGCGCGTGACAATCCGTTTTGCATTGTTGTCGGCCATCGTGGGCGCTTTGTCGGCACCGTTCCACAGGGAACCCAGTACAATGGGTCGTTCAGGATCGCCGAGTTCAAACGCGACGACCACTTCGTCGCCGATTTCTGGCAGGAAGTGCATGCCACGGCCGTTGCCCGCATACGTGGATGCAATGCGCACCCATCGTGTGGACTCACCAACATCATTCCAACGAAAGCGTACGCGTAGCCGACCAAGACTGGATGGATCCACGTTCTCGACCACTTCACCAGTCGCACATCCGTGCGCCATGTTGCGTGGTGGACGCACCGCGTTGCTCCAGCCACCCCACGGTGTCGCCACGAAGTGATTGCTGTACTGTTGCTCCTCGAATACATGCACCGCTTTCACGACGCCAAGCGTGCCTTGCGTGGGCATCGCAAACTGTTCCGATTCTTCGAGCGAAATTGTGTCGCCAGCGCGCACGCGAATGTTGTCTGACGTGCCCGTGACCGTGAGCGAGGCACCGAGCGCGCGTTCGCTTTCATGCTCCAGCGCTTTACGCCCATCGGCCAGCAGCGGACTGCGGAATGGCAACTCGAAGATTCCGCCCGCACCCTGATTGGACGCCTTGTCGGCAAGCTTGCTCGCAATCGTGGTGAGACGGGCGGCACCGCCGAGCCAGTCGGGCGTTTTACGGACGTTGCGAAAGCGATGATCGCGCTTTTCTTCCGGACGATGCATCGCGCCATTCACACTGTGCGCGACGGTACGCGACGACGCCGTGAGCGCCATCAAATCTTTCGCCCATTTCAGTGGTAGCCCAATACGGTCGAACCCACTGCGGACTTCCGGCCGTGGGTCCGACGTGCGCACGAACATGCCGTGATCGTCGGCAACGCGCACCAGAAACGCAAAGTCGGTCTCGCCAAACTGTACGTATTGGAGCGGCTCGCGTGACGGTGCATTGCCCGAAAGTTTCGCCCCGAAGCGCCCAACAATATCTGCGAGCTTGTTGGCGGTGTAGTATGCCGTTTCCTCACGCTCCAGATTCCAGCTCTGCGAAATGCCGTCGAGCGTAAATGCGGAGCCGTGATTGAGCTGATGTCCCTGCGATCCGTCCAGCACGAATCCGGTAAACACGGTCACCACACCGACTTCGTCTTGCAGCGTGACGGTTAGTGGTTGCCCCAACAGCATGTCGAGATGCAGATCCGTATCGTGATCACGCATGAAAAACAATCGGCAGCGCGTGTGCGCCGACAGCTCTTGCGTGATCTCGAGACGTTCGATCTCACTGTTGCGCAGCTTGACCACGCCGCCAATATCCGCACGGATGATAACATGCACGTCGTTACGCCTTGACCTGCCGGAATACCGGCGTGTTGGTCGCGTCGGTCATGATGAGGTCGAAATGGCGTTCTCCAAATAGCGCCGGTGCGTTGCGCACTGTTGCCACCGACAGCCCATCAGTGCCGAGCTCGCGCAACGCAGTGTTGATCGCATCCGCGAGCCGAGGATGTTCTTGCACATCCGGACGCGCCGATTCGAATTGCTCCAGCAATCCGAACCATGGCGCGTGCGGCCAAAACGACTGACTCGTGGTGGCCATCACGCCGATTAATTGCGCCACCGCATCCGCTTGCTCTACGCGCTGGAGTTGTCCGTCCGGCGCGAGGGCAAGCGGCAGGGCAAGCGTGAGTGGCACCCCCGCTTACTTCGTGAACTTGTGCTTCGTAACGTTCGTTTCGTCGAGCACAACCACGAGCTCGAGATACAACAAATTGTTGTATCCCACTTGCGACGTACCAGTGGCCGCTTCTTGTCCCATGGAGCCCGCCGTACCTGGAATGGCCGAGATCTTCGGATTGTTGTACTGGAACACCGAGACCCAACCCATGAACTCCGCGTTCGTGAGCACCTTGTCACCGTCTTCCGAATACCACGTGATCGACACCTTGTGCAATGGATCTTTCGTTTCAGTGGCCATCTTCCACAGTTCGATTTGATGCGCTTGCGAAATGTTGTCGATCGCGTGCGCATCGACCCAAACGTAAGCGCGCCCAACCAGCGACTCGCCAATACGACGTCCGACCTGATTTGAATTCCGTGTCAGCGCGTACTTCGCCTCCAGCGGATAAAACTTCACGCTGTCGATTTCGATCATCACCCGCTTGAACGTTCCCGCCATCGCTCGTCTCCTCGGTACTGGTGGTTGCTACAACCGCTCAGGAAAACAATCGCTTGATTGCTGCGAATACACCATTGTTCACCGCTGCACCGCTCGTCGGTTCGACGACCGGCACTCCGACGACGGGTAGTACTGGTGCCACCGGCACCACCGCTTGAACGACCTCGACTCCACGTAGCGCCTGTAACTCCGGATCGAGCTCCGTTCGCGATTGCGCACGAACGGAGAAACGCATGTTCGACATGTTCGTGAAGCTGCCGCGGGCGAGATGGCCCTGCCCGCTTAAATCACGATCAATACGAACGCCACTCTGCTCCACCTTCGAGAAACGAAGATCGACCGGCTTCTTTTCTGCGACGTCGCCCGTCTCACCCTCTGCCATCTCAGGCGCCGGCTTTCGGTTTCGTGAAATCCGGCACGTCAATCTTGAGGTTGAATGTTTCAGCCGGCCCCACGGGCAGCACCTCGAGATTCATGTCGAGCACGCCCATAGCAAACTTGTCCTCGTCCATGTCAATATCGAGTGAAAAGTTGAAGATCGTGCCCTTCTTCTTCTCATCTTCCAACATGGTTTCGATCGGGTTGCGAACTTGCTCCTTCACCATCTCACGCGTCAATCGCTGCTCCGCGACGCGACGCAGGTACACTGCGATTCGACGCTCGAGATAACGGAGCACGCGATACGACGTGAAAAACTTCAACACGCCGTTCGGATCTTCCGCCTGCGTGCGACTGCCGGCGAAACAGAGCTCGTTGTCTTCGTTGCGAATGATGGTCACCACCTGACGTTGCATGGTCAGATGCTCCATCTGCGAAATACGGGGTTCCACGCGGGCTCGATCAATGCCTCGCACTTTGCCGAAAATCATACCCACCGGACCCTGCGCAATGCCGCCACCCGTGGTGCGATCGGTGCGCGCCAGGCACCCGGCGAACAACATCGACGCCGGCGCGTACAAATCAGCGTCGTCCGTATGCGACTCTGCACGCTCGAACCAATGCTTGTCACGCATCTTCACAAAGCCTGCGATCACGACATCGGCCGCCGCTTTGTCTTCCGGACGCTTCAGGAATTCATACGCACCACCATCCGTGCGAAACTGATCCTGCAGCACGCGGAAATTCGGTTCGTCCTTCAGATCGCCGATCAGCAACATGCCCCACTTGTTCGCGATGTCCTCGAAGCGACGACGCACGTTGTCCGGCACGTAACCGGGCACCACCATGTTGCAGATGAACTGGCGAAAGTTGAACGAGTCATTGCGTGACTGCACAAACTCATCAACCGCCACAATCGTACTACTGTCGACATCTTTTTTAATGACAGTGGTGTCGGCATTAAAGATGTAAAACTCGACCGGCGGACGCTGCACCGCATCACGAACGTCGGCGTTCTCGAAGAACAGCTGCAGCGAACGATAGCTACGCTCCATCGGCCGTACCTGTTCGAACAAATCCGCGAGGACCTTGTCGCGCGTGGCTTCATGCGCTGCAATGCGCGCATCCAACTTCGCGAGCGCTTCTGCGTGATTGTCCGCGTCCGACAGCAGCAATTGCAGTTTGCCAACGCGCGTGAAAAATTGCTGCGCCGACTCTGCGGTAAAGATTTCACCCAACGCCGTCCGACTTGGTGCCGGATGAATGACGTTGAAGATTTCTTCGATGGCCTTGCCTGCGGTGCGCTTGCCGATGATGTCTTGCGCGGTTCTCGTTAACACCGAAGGCTCGCTCACGCTTCACCCTCCGCGATTTGTCGTAGTGAATCCTGCAAGTCACCAACAGCCGCGATCATTTCTTTCCGCTGCTCGGGATTCTCCCACGCGCGTTTCACTGACAACAACGTGAAACGCTCGCGCATCCGCTGCAGTAAATCAATTTCCGCTTGCAGGTCGGCGATATCGTTACGCTTACCCGGTTCGCGTGATCGAATTTGCTTCGGATCGAAATCTTTCAGGCTGCGGAATTCGAGATCGGCCACGAACTCCGTGCCTTCTTCGCCGACCGTTGTGCGAAAGTTGAGTTTGGGCGCGAATTTCTCGAAGGCTTCGGCGAGGGAGCTCACTTTCGTCGGCCCTTCGTCCTCCGGCGCTTCTTGCCCGATGCGATCCATCGTCATCGGCAGAATCGTCAAGGTCGTTTCCGTGGGGATTTCGCGTGGTGCAGAGCGAACCCCGGTGCGCTTGATGTTGGTTACCGGCATTGATGGATTTCGGCGAAGTACGGTGGGAAAACGAGTCGACGATGCGTCTGTGTCTATTCTGTGCCTTGACCGCATGGTACGCCAGAGCCATGGCCGTTTCTCTTAAGCCGCTTCGTCTTTGGTGATGTCGAACGGAGTGCGGGGGGGGGCATCAACCACATCACGACGCAGCGTCGCGTCCGATTGCGCGCGCTCCGCATGTTTTTCGACAGCCTTGGCTGACGGCGTCGCGCTAACGGGAACACCGCCCCGTTCCGCATCACGCGCCAAACGCCAGAGCACGGCATACGTCGACAAGAGCACCAATAAGAGAGCACCACCGAGAATCAGGCGGTCGCTGCCGGTCGAGGTTCCATCTTGGACGAGCACGCGCAAATCCGACGACAACAAGGTTGAGTCAGCAATCCCCTCGAACGGTGCTCGGGCGAGAAGCGGTGGACGCCAGCGGGAAAGGAGCGTACTGTCGCCGTGAATCGTAATTCGCAGGGGTCGACGTCCCAAATGCGTCGCGACGCCGCTCGGCACGCCGTACACCAACGTGTACTGCGAGGCCAACGACATCCGAATTTGTGCCAGGAGCGCCACCAGCGCACCCGGATCCATAGCCACAACGGTCGCGTTGGCTCGCGTGCCCGCCAGAGTTTTGAGTTCGACAGCGTCGACACCTGCACCAGCGCCGACCAACCAAATTTGATGTTTCGACGAGACAATCAATTGTTGCGCCTGATCTCGTCCGGATTGTCCACCGAGCAATCCAGAATCATCTCGCGCATGCCCAACGTCGTTGACGCCGTCCGTCAGCACCACCAAGACCGTCGCACCGTTTATCGCACTGGGCCGATCGAGGACACGCAACCCCTCGGCGATCGCTGAGTAAAGCGCGGTGTTGCCGCTCAGCGGCGCTGGAAGCCTCTCCAATTGCGCAACCGCCTCGGTCGGCAGAACAAATTTCACGGCGGCGAAGCCCGCGACAACGGCACGGCTTTCAAACGGCACTAACGCCACCTCGATGCCGCTCGACGGAAGCGCCGTAAGAAAACTTCGCAACGCCGACCGCGTGAACGCGATGCCCTCACCCTTCATACTGCCGCTGACGTCGACGGCCAACAGCAGACGAATTTTGCGCGTGGAATCAAAGCCGAGGCGAATCAGGCCCGGTCCGATCAGTCGCGACGTACCGGCGAAACCTTCCCAATGCGAGCGCGCCGTATCAACGGCCTTCAGTGACGTCGACCCGACAGGGCGTTGTAGCGTGACTGCGAAACACGACATCGCGCGCTCCGAAGCGCAGCGCACGAGCGTTGGCGGTGTGGTTCCGGCCTGCGAACTAAGTGCGCGACTGCCGCACAGCGAAACGAACAGGACCGCGGCGAAACGTCGTAATGCAATCATCGTGTCGACGCCAGCCGCATCGTGCGCCAAATTGGAATGGACACCGCCGCGCCGCCAACCAACGCGCCGCTCGTCACAAACGCGATCGCTTGCCACAAATACGACACGCCGGGCAGCGATGCGATCAGCGCACTCAACACGCCGGCACACAGCGCGACGAGCGCTGCCTCCACATAGCGCTGTCCGCCAAGATCGCGCAGTGGCGACGTGACGACGACGGCCAAGGGGACGACGATAAGCACCCAGCCAGCCAGACGACCAAGTAAGAATCGCGGCACCGTTGGCGCGTCACCGACGCTCGACACAGCGGCGAGGAGGAGCAAGCCAGCGGCGACCGCCAGCGCGGTGCACACCACCGCCATCGGTACGCGGACGAGTCCACGAAACACGCTGCCTGCACTTAACGCGAAACCGATGAGCCCCGAAAGAAGGACCGCTGCCACCAGATCGGCCCTCGCCACGCTGGTCACTGGTGCGTGCAAATCGGTGAGGACACCAACAATTGCCCACGCCGCGAGTGCGCCGAGCGCACCCTCTACGGGAGGGAGTACGATGTGTCGCAAATTGTACTTCGATGCGACACGCGTGATCGGCGCGACGATGCGCGGGCGCATGAACAAAATAAGCGGGCGCGTCGCGTTGACGTTAAGCGTGTGCAGCGGCACGCGTTGACTCAGTTCGCTCCCGTTCCACGAGACAGCGAGTTCGTCACCCGGCGCGCCTTGCAGCGTGCGCCCATTCTGGCGCAATTCCTCGAGCACTTGATAGAGCTGCACGTCCAGCGTCCGATCGTCGTCAAGCGTGAACAATCGCCGTTCGGGGCCATGGTTCGAATCAAACTCGATGACGTACGATGGCATGGCAGGTGGCTATGCGGTGACGGATGCGTCCAGCGAGAAGCTGCGTTTAGCGCAAGACAAGTATTACGAGAATTGCGATGACCGCAACAACCCCAACGCCGATACCCATCAGCATACGCGGCGAAAGAGGTAACCCGCTCGGCGCAGAAATTGGTGCTGCAACTTCAGCAACTTGACGAACGGGCGCGCGCTGTACTGGTGTTGACGATGCACTCTCAGGCTCGAGCTTCCGCAGCAGTTGTGTGACTGACACTAATGCCGGAGCCGACGCTTTTGCGACAGGAGCCTTTCGCAAGATATTCGTTTCGTTTAACTCGAATTCGCCGTCGGTGCGACTGCTGTTCAATCGAAGCGCAGCGATGCGACCACTCGCCCGTTCGCGCGCAAAGAATACATCGCCGCCACCCTCACTGCGACGAATTTCGCCGAGGAATTCGTACTCGTCTTCAACGGCCGCTTTGACCGCCTCGCGAAGTTCGTCGCGTTCGCTCGGCGTGGATGCCCCTTTCCCGGTGACGTCGTGTCCACAACGTGTGCAGAATCGAACCCACGGCCGCAATGTGGCACTGCACGCGGGACATTTGGTACCACCATCGGGAATGCGCGCATCGAGCTCGTGTTTCACCTCGATGGAGAGCTCCACGTCGCCCACATCGCTTGTACTCGCCTGCACCATCAAAATCACGAGACGCCGATCGGCACGCTGTCGGGCGAGTAACGCGGCGAGTGAATCGCCGTGCCGTCCCAGCTCCCCGTAAACCGTAAAATCTTCAGCGGCCTCCTGTACGGTGGCCAGTAGGTCGCGATCACTTAGCATGGCAGCAAACTACTTGCCCGTCGCGGTTCGCCGCAAAAGTCTTTGGGCGTGCGATGGAAAACCGGGTAACCACGCCTTGCTTCGGCATCCGTCGTCGACGCAACGTTCAGCGAAGATTTTTCGATTTAACGAGGAGCGCGATGCGTCAGACCTTGAAGGCAGGATTGCTCGTGCTGATCGCCACTGTTGGTGCCGGTGTATGCACCACGGTTGCCGCGCAATCATCGCCTGCGCCACTTAAACGGATTGCCGTGCTCGATTTCAGCAACGGGACGCCTGATTATCCGGAGCGCGTCGAACCATTGCGACGCGCACTGGGGGCGACGCTCGCCGGGGCAATTGCACGATCAGGACGAGTGCGGGTCATCGAACGCAATCGACTCAGCGCACTGCTGGCCGAGCAGGACCTGGCGCGCACCGGCCGCATTGACGATGCAACGGCTGCGCGTGTTGGCAAACTTTTGGGCGTCGACGTGCTGTTCTTGGGCGCGTTCATCGTGCAGCCAAATGGCGAGATGATGGTCAGCACGCGACTTGTCGACGTCGCCACGGCCATTGTGACCGCCGGACCGGAGATGGTCGGTGATACGAAGTCTGCGACCAAGATGATTGACCGGCTGGCGGAATCGCTCACGAAGCA